>NZ_PJNI01000013.1 GCF_002844555.1 Brumimicrobium salinarum | reverse complement strand
TTGAGAAATTGTTGTAGAAGTATCTATATCTTGCCAAGATATTGCTTGTGTTTGACTTCCAAATAAACCATTTCCATTATCATAAGACCATATTATTTCTGAAATTGTTGTATCTGTTATTGGAAATGTAGTAGTTGTCGTTGCGATAATAGTTGTATTCCCACCCGAACAATTATCTGTAGCTGTAGGAGCCTGTGGTTCATCAAGCGAACAAATTGCAGAAATTGGACTTAACGAAGGCTGATTTAATTCAAGGTTACAAAGCTTGTATAATCTTGTAATCTTTTTATCATAAGGCCCCATCGTTCCTGCCCCTGTTGAAATACCTGTAATTAAGAGGTCATCATCCGAATCACCATCCACATCTCCAAAAGAGATAGACCCTTGGCTGATAGGTTCAATAGAGTTTTGAGTATATAAAGTAAAATTTCCGTTTCCATCATTAATAAACATTTCAGAAGACCTGTTATTATTACTTACTAATCCACTTACAATTAGGTCTGGATATGTGTCACCATTGATGTCTGAGAAACCAGCAGAAGCTAATTCAACCCCTGTAAGAATTAAACTAGTTTGTTCAGTAAATACTCCTGTACCATCATTTAGAAATAGCTTTGATTCTTTAGTGCTCCCGGTTGTTCTTCCAGAAACAACTACATCTAAATCACCATCTCCATCTACATCGGCATAGGCTAAGGCGCCTCTATTTATTGCCAATAAGCCTGAGTTTTGTAAGGTAAATTGTCCTGTTCCATCATTAATGTATAGATTTGTAGTGTAATCTGGATTTCCTTTGTCTCCAGAAATTATTATATCTAAATGATTGTCACCATTAACGTCTAAAATAATTACAGCACTATAATCAACTCCAATTAGAGGCGTTCCAGTTTGTTCTGTGAAACTTCCTGAACCATCATTAAAATAGATTTTCGCAATTCCATTTATGTTGTTTCCGTTATCCCCTGTGATTAAAACATCAGGAGCTCCATCTCCGTTAAAATCTGCAAAGTCAACCGTTCCATATTGAACTCCATCAAAACTTACAGAATTATCTAATGTATACTGTCCTGTACCGTCGTTAAGATATAATTTTGTAATGGGGTTATTACTAGTGTTTCTCCCTGATATCAAAAGATCCATGTAACCATTTCCATTTACATCGGCAACAGCTACATCAGCCAGACGAACCCCTTCAAAAGAGTTTCCAGTATCTTCAGTATAATTTCCATTTCCATCATTTCTGTATAATACTACATCTTCTGTAGAAGCTAAACCTACAATAAAAATGTCTAGGTCTCCATCATTATCTACATCGGTAAAAACAGAGTTGCCGTCAAACATATCTTTAAAAGGTGAAGGTGTAACTTCTGTGAAATACTGTCCATAGAAAGTGTTAGAAGCTATTAAAGCTGCAATAAATAAGTAAATTTTTTTCATAGTTTATAGTTTATTGTATTATTTAAGATAATTAATTATTCCATTTTTTTATTGTTTTCCCGTTTGAATAATATTCAATAACGAGACCTTTTTAAGAGGCCGTTACTTCTTGACCTATTGTATTTATTCTTTTTATTAAAAAGGCATTTGTTTCTGAGTTATCAATGCTAATTATTGGATAAACTTTTGCTTGCCCATCATAATCAACTGTTCCGTATTCTACGTCATCAAAATTTACAGTATTGTCTAGTGTGTATTGTCCTGAACCGTCGTTTATATATAGGTTAGTTGTGGGATTATTAGTGCTGTCTCTTCCTGATATCAAAAGATCTAGGTGACCATTTCCATTTACATCGGCAACAGCTACATCAGCCAGACGAACCCCTTCAAAAGAGTTTCCAGTATCTTCAGTATAATTTCCATTTCCATCATTTTTGTATAGTATTACAGATTCTCCAGAAGCAAAGCCTACAATAAAAAGGTCTAGGTCTCCATCATTATCTACATCGGTAAAAACAGAGTTGGCGTCAAACATATCTTTAAAAGGTGAAGGTGTAACTTCGGTGAAGTACTGAGCTTTCATGACTTTGGATGATATAGCCATTAAAACCAATAAGATAACAACTTTCATAATAAATGTTTTATGTTTAATTAACGGATAAGGTTAACATGTCCTTTATCTTTTATTTTTTCCTCCGTATTGTTGTCTCTAAACTCTAATATCCAGATATACGTTCCGTCAGGTACAATTTTATCTTTGTATTTACCATCCCATCCAAGGAATGGGTTATGTGATTCAAATATTAATTCTCCCCAACGGTTAAAAATCATCATTTTGTAATTCATTGGATCAAAGCCTGAAGTCATGATTGGAAGAAACATATCGTTGTGACTGTTGTCATCAGGAGTGAAAGTATTAGGCACATAATAACGTAATGATTCATCGATAAATATCTTTAAATCAGTGGTATCATTACATCCCAAATTAGAACTTGAAACTAATTGAGTGTTATAGTATCCCGACACCATTGGAAACGAATAAGATGGATTAACCTCATTTGAATTTATACTGTCGTTAAAAGTCCATAAATAGCTATTTGCACCAGAAGACTGGTTTATAAAATGTACTACTGGATTATCTTCAGAAGGATTGTGAGGTGTATAATTAAATGAAGCAATTGGTTTTTCACCAACACAAATTAAACTTTCTTCAGTAATTGAATTGCTACAGTTTGTTGCACCAAGCGTTTGAGTAAGCTTAACATCGTAACATCCTGGTTTTTCATAAATGTGTGATATAGTGCCACACCCACTAGTTGTCGTTCCATCACCCAGGTCCCATAAACACTGGTCACCATTGTTTGTTGCTCCACTTGAAAACTCCACAGTATAAGGAGCGCATCCTAAACTATCGTTGGTGAAGATGGATGCGGTTGCGTTTTCATATACAGTAACTTTTATACTATCAATAGTTTCACAACCGTTTTGATCAATTGCTGTGACAGTGTAGGTATTGGTTCCGAGAGAAGGTGTAAAAGGAATACCATTATTTACACCTTGACTCCATGAATAAGTGTCATTACCGTTAATATTTAATATTACTTCTTCTCCTTCACAGGCAGTAATATCTTGACCTATATTTAAGGTTGGATTTTGATTTAAGGTTATGGTAACTTGATCGGTGTTTTCACATCCATTATTATCTGTTCCTGTTACAGTATAAGTTTGAGTGTTACTTGGTGAAGCTTCGACAGTTGCTCCAACCGTAGTATTAAGACCTGTAGATGGACTCCAAACGTAGGTATCTGCACCATGTGCGTTGATCATAATGGAGCTTTCTTCACAAATTGCTGTATCTTGAATAGTATTAACAGTAGGTAGTGGATTAACAGTTATAGTGATTTGATCTGAATTGGAACATCCATTTGCATCAGTCCCAGTGACTGTATAAGTTTGGGTATTAGTTGGAGTACTCATCACAGAGTTTCCTACTGTTGTGTTTAGTCCAATTGCAGGACTCCAGGAATAATTATTTCCGCCAGTTGCACTAATATTTATTGATTCACCTTGGCAGATTATTTCGTCTGATCCAGCATCTATATTAGGTAAGGGGTTTATGTTCACTGTAATTTGATCTGTGTTTTCACAACCATTAGAACCTGTCCCTGTAACTGTGTATGTAGTTGTACTTGATGGATTTGCTATTACAGTACTACCGGTAGTCGTGTTTAATCCTGCAGCCGGACTCCATACATAACTTATACCGCCATTAGCAGTTAAAGTAGTGGAGGCTCCTTCACATATATCATTATTCTGGCCTGCATCGATTGAAGGTAGAGGTTTTGCAACTACCATTACTTCGTCCGTTGCTGTACAACCTGATGCATTTGTTAAGGTCACTGTATATATGGTGGTGTCGGCAGGTGGATTAAAAGGAATACCATTTGTAACTCCATTATCCCATGTTACTGTTTCGCCAGTACTCGGTGTTACAGATAGTGTAATAGATTCATTTTCACAAGTTTCTATGTCGCTTCCTGCAGAAACTGATGGAGTATTAGGAGATGTAATGGTAACCTGATCGGTTAAGGTAGTTGAACATCCAAGTATGGATATCGTAAAATCGGTATAACTTCCAATATCTAATCCAGAAACTGTAATTTCTCCGGAAGAATTTGCAGTATAATTATTGGGGCCGACTACACCATTATTATCATAGGAAATGGAATAAGTAGAATCAGGTATTAGTCCTGAAAAAGAAATTGTACCATTAGAAAGATTACAGTCCGTTAAGTTAGTGCTGGTAATATTGATGTTTGATTCACTAGGAAGTACAACAACTTCATTGTATTCTATGCTATCACATCCGTATATATTTGTAAATGTTTCTGAATATACACCATTTGAATTATAGGTTGTACCATATAATGTAATACTACTTCCATCACAAATAGGATGTAATTGATAGGTAGAATCAGGTGATCCTACATACACAGTAATAGTGGTGTCTTTAGAATCACCATTAGCATCGGTAACTGTTGCTTGATAAGTGGTGGTATTCGTAGGGCAAACGCTGTGTGGACCAGCTCCATTACTTATACCATGACTCCATGAAATTGTATAAGGAGATTGACCACTTGAAATAATTGCATTAATATCGGTGCAGCTTCCTTGACAAATAGTATCTGAAGTTAAGTTTAGCTCAATTTCAGGTCCACAATCAACCAAAACAGATGATGTTAAAGTATCAGAGAAGATGTTGCCGCAACCATTATCAGTGGTAACTACGACGGTGTAATCTGTATTATCTTGAGGTGTGTCAGTGAAAGGACCTGCGGAAGTGTTGGAAGTAAAATTAGTAGGGGATAACCATTCAAAATTAGCCGTCGGGTCCGTGTCTGTAACCTCTACGTTTATAGGTGTTCCGCAATAGATTGAATTGTTAGAAATGCTTAGTGATGGATTAGGTTCACACACAGTTTGAACATTGACATCGTCAATAACCATATAGTTTGGGGTGAGGAAAAATCCAAGTGGATCATTGGTACTCATATTTACGTCTTCTAAAAAATTACCTATAACTAGCCATTCTTCACCTCCATTTGCACAAAAAGTACCAGATACAATTGTACAGGTACTATCAATAATATTTCCTGGTGGATTTTGTACTTGTGCTGATGCATTTATTATTGAACCTGGTCCTATAAATTGTTCACCTGAGTTTTGAGTATCAATATTTACTTTCTGATCAGTGAACCACATGCCTATACCATCGGCAGAAACATTAATTGGGCTAGGATAACTTGATTTTACAAGCATAGAAGCGCAATATTGCTTTCCAGCTTCAAGAGGAGTGTTTAATTTTACTTGAACATACTCTCTGTTTTGTGAAACTGTACCGCCAAAAACTAACTGTCCTTCAACATTTGTAGAAGTAAATAATCCTATTGCACCATTTCCTGAGCCACAACCAACATCATTTGCCGAACCATTACAGTTTGAATTATGATAGTCTGGTGTTGATCCTGCATTACAATCACTAGGCGGTTGAGGGTAACAAGACCATTCGTCAGTTCCGTACCAATGCTCTAGTGAAGTATAATTGTAAAATAACTCAGAAATTGTATCTGAACAATTTATGGATGGGGTTTCAAAATCTCCATTGGGTACCAGATTTGGGCCACACGTGTTCGCGCATTGACTATAAGTTTGATTAATTGAAAGTAAATTAAAACTTATAAATATTAATATATAAAAACTTAATCTCATCCTTGAATCCATAAAGGGTAATGTTTGTATAGTATGACGTAAATATATATTTATCACTTTTCTGTAACAAATAAATAGGGTTTACAAAAGGTTAACAATAGCTGTAGGAGGGATGAAATTTGCTTTTGTCTATAATACTCAAGTTTTTTTAAGTAATAATTATATTTCAGATAAGAACTTAGATATATCCGATCGAGGAGGAAGATTAAGTTTTTTTCTTAATCTATTTCTTCCCATTTTTACACTTGATGGTTCTATACTCATAATTGCAGCTATTTCTTTTGAGGAAAACTTTAATAAAAGTAGAGAGCAAAGTCGGATTTCAGTTTTAGTTAACTGAGGGAATTTACTCTTCAATCGTTGAATAAATTGTTGATGAGCATGATCTATTTTTAATTCCAACTCTTTTCGATTTTCATCAACATAAATACTGTGGTTTACAATGTCTTTTAGTCGTTTAAGGTTGTTAATATTAGAATCTGTTTGTTTTGATATAGTTTTTATTTCTGTTGATAGTTTTTTTAACAGATTGTTTTTTTCTTGGATATGATTAGCAAAGTTCTCAATTTCTCTTTGTTTAAAAATAAGGTCATTTTTCATTCTCGACTTTTCTTCTTCTAAAAGTCTACTTTCTAGTTTGTTATGTTGTAGATTTTTTTTCATGTTTAATAGAATTAAAATCACAATAACCAATAAAACAATTACACCAATTATAGTTATATATAAGTAAACCTTTTCTAATTGTAGTTTGTTTTGTTTAATCTCCGCATTTTTTTTATAGAGTTCATATTTTTGCTGCTCTTCGAGTGCCATACTTTGAAGCTCTAAATTAGTTATATGCTCCTGAATTTTGTTTCCTTTTAGACTATCATTGTATACTATATAAGTTTCCAAATGCTCGGTTGCTAATTTGTATTGTCCAATACCTTTATAAGCATTGCTCATAAGACGTTCTACTTCCACAATATTTCTTAGTGATTCAATTTTTTTGAAATGGACTAAAGATTTTTGAAAATATTTGATAGCAAGTTCGTAATCATATTTTTTAAGGAAAACCCTTCCTTTGTTTAATAAAGCCGTACCCATTCCGTTTTCATTTGTAACCATCTCGAATTGAGAATATGCTTTTTGATAATTAATTAATGCGCGATCATAATCTTTCTTTTTAAAGTAAATCTCACCTTTATTATTAAATATTGAAGCTTCATACAAGTGAAGGTTTTTATTTTCAACCAATGACAATGCAGCATTGTAAAAATAATTAGCACTATCTAGTTTTTCGGATTTTTCGTATGCTAACCCAATGTTAATATAAATCCCTGCTAATAAGTTAGGCTCATCATCTTTAGTTTTCTCAAAATGCTTTTTAGCACTTAAAAGATAGTTTATGGCTTGATCATATTGATCTAATCGGGTATAGACATTGGCAATATTAGCCTCTATTTCAGCTGTTAATATAGGTAAATCATTTTTGGTAGAATAAGCGAGTGCCTCTAAAAGATGCTTGATTGCAAAGTCATAGTCCCCTATATAATAAAACATTACACCTATTCTTGCATTGTAATGAGCTACGCGAGCTTTATTGTTTTCTTTTTTATGGAGCGTTAATGATTGAAGTGTGTACCTAATAGCTTCTTTATAGTTTTCTTTGGTATGGTAGTGTCTGCCTAATGAATCTAAAAGGCTGGATTTGTTTTCATAAGAAATAGTATCTTGTTTAATGATATTTAAAACACTATCATATACAGGTGGAGTCTTGCTGAAATTGAAAGCAGGTTTAAGCGCATTTAATTGGTTACTTGTAATTAACAACAAAAAGAAAAAGAACCACCTCATATACACATTTTTTATTTCACTCGCATATTGCAAAAATAAACTTTTAATGCTTACTTTCTTTTGTATTAAATAAAATATCTCTTAAAAGTTATATTAATGTATGTTTAAGAGATATTTACAATATTATTGTTCGAATAAGAAAATATTAAATAGAAAAGGAGATGCAAAACATGTTTTACATCTCCTTGGCCTTAAAAATCACCTGATTATTTTTTAGAACTAATCAATTGTACATGACCATGTGCCGCTTTTTGTTCGTTATTAAAGCCCTTGAAATTAATCTTATAAAAGTAAGTTCCATCACTGCATTTCTCACCTGTGTTGTTGGTTTTACCATTCCATTTAAAGTTTACCTCATTGCTTTCGAAAACTACGTTACCCCAACGGTTAAGAATGATAATATCTAGGTCACTAACACTTTCTACATTGACCAGTTTAAAATTATCATTATCATGATCCCCATTAGGTGTAAATACATTGGGGATTGTATATCCAATTTCGGACGGATTAATGCTTACTTCTTGTGTATAAGTATCTGAACAATTATTATCATCAATTGCAATTAAGTTAACCATGTATGTTCCTGGAGTATTAGATGAAAAGTTATGTGTTGGATTGATTTCATTTGAGTCTTCAGAACCGTCTCCAAAATTCCATAAATAACTCGTTGCATCTTGTGACATATTTTCAAAAGTTACAATGGGGTTTTGAACTGTTGTGGTAGTAGGATTTGCGGTAAATTCAGCAATTGGACCATCAATGTTTACAACAACGATGTGTGTATCTCCACAAACAGCATCACCTAAGATATATTTAATAGTATGTGTTCCTGCATTAGCTTCTGTCGGATTAAATATTGAGTCGTTTACTCCAGGTCCAAAAAACGTACCTCCACTTTGAGTTGGAACGAGTAGAACTTCATCATCATTTATACAGTAATCGTTTGATAAGCCACTGAATGCTGCATCTAACTCTAATGGTTCAGCAATTAAAGTATCATGAGCAATTTGGCATCCATTATCATCAGTAACTAATAATGAATATGTACCTCCGCAAAGTGTGTCTACCTCAGTTTGTCCACCATTTATAGGGGCACCACTTTCGTTAGTCCAAATAGCTGTATAGCTTCCAGTTCCACCATCAACCGTAACGTTTACATTTCCGTCACAAACACCATAACACGATGGAGGTTGAGCTGATATAGTATAGGTGAGTTCATCTGGGGCTGTAATAGATATGTTGTTTGATGTTTTACATCCACTATCATCTGTTACTTCTACCATGTAATTACCAGCACAAAGATTGGAAGCTGTATTAGAAGAGGTGTTTAGCGTATCTCCATTTTGGTTTGTCCAAATATAATTATAGGGAGTAGAGCCTCCTGAAACTGTAATTTGAATGTCACCATCGCAGTCACCAAAACAAAGTGGATGTGTTGTTACTGTGTTGTCAATAGAAGGTCCGTTTAAATTTCCTACAACTTCAGTTCCAGTAACATTACAGCCAAGTGAATCTGTGACTACGATATTGTATGAATCAGCCGCAAGATTTGAAAAAGTATGACTATTTTGAATTGTATTGTTGCCATCTATGGAGTAGGTAAGGGAACCTATGCCACCGGATGCTGTAATTATAATTTCTCCGTTATTGTTTCCACATGATGGCTCTGTTATTGTAGCTGAATAAGTAAGATTTGAAACGTCAATAATAATTTCAAAAACATTGAAACAGGAAGGGTCTCCAGTATCTTCAGCTCTAATCCAATAGGAACCACCTGTATTCACAATATTATTGATTGGGTTTACATCATTTTGTGCATCTGTTTGGCTATTGTGATAAGTGATAGTTGCTGCATCAGAAGTAGGGTCTATTGCGTTGTCTAAGTTCTCACTTCCGCCGTTGGCACATATTGCTAAATTATTAACTATAATGTTGGGACCTACACAATTACATGCTGATGGACTTTGATAATTGGCTACTGAACTACAAGCTGTTAAGTCTGAGAAGTATGCTGATATATTGCAATTGTTTCCATCAGGTGTTAGTCCAGTTAAGGTATAGTTTTGTGGACTTGTAAATGGGGCTGAGAAACTTGTTGTGTTTCCATTGCAATCTTCAACTATTAAAGTACCCGTTGTTGGCTGGTCAGAAAAAGTGATTTCTCCCGATACTGAATAGGTATTTGTAGATGGGTCACATGTCGAAGGAGTTGCTGTAACTGTTATGTCACAAGGTGTAGTAATGCTGCAATCTGTTGCTCCTGATCCTCCTGTTTGATTTACAGTGATAGTACCTGGTTCTTGATCAGAGTTTGTAAGTAATAGGATGTAAACTTCACCTGTTTGTCCGTTAGGTGGAGTAGAGGTTCCATCAATGGCATTTACAAATGGAAAATTAGACCAATAATCTCCTCCACCTTGAACTCCCAAACCAATAGTTTCTGTTGCACTAGGGTCAGAACTACATTGGATAGGACTTGCGCCATTCATTACTTGATTACATCCAGAGGTGAGGTCTGAGAATGGTCCCCACATAACAAAATCTAAATCAATAGGGTTATTTATTGTGTTGTATTGTTCAATTTCTAATTCTATATCTCCACTTTGAGAAACTTCAAAGTAAAACCATTGAGGGGCAACCATTGCATTTACATCATTGACACCTGGAATACGCTCTAAACAACCATAATCTGGGCCAACTGGTATATCGTTATTAATACTGTTTGGGAATGAAGAATTGGTCGCATCTGAACATATCGGCTGTGCATTTATACAAAGTGGAGCTTGTGCATTTATAATGTTCTGCTGATATTGAAAAAGTAACCCCAAAATTAATAAGCTAATTACTTTCATTGCATTCATTCTCTTTTTCTTTAAAATTGCATTTTTCATATTGTAGTATATTTAAAGTTAATGGCCTCTTGATAATTGAATGAAGCCATGCTTTGTTTCTTTCTGATTTAAGTAGTTTTTTATTGTGATTTTGTATAGATAAGTTCCATCAACACAGTTATCTCCAGTATTGTTTAATTTCCCATTCCATTTAAAGTCAATCTTGTCGCTTTCAAAGACAACGTTACCCCATCTATTTAGTACAACTATTTTTAAATCTTTTATGTTTTCTGCATTTATAAGTTTAAAAACATCATTTTGTTGATCATTATTCGGTGTGAAAATATTCGGTATTTTGTATTGAGTTTTAGGAAGAACTATACTAATTGTTTTTGAAATAGAGTCTCTACATCCAAAGTTGGAAATAGCTTTCAACTTCACAGTGTATTGTTTTGGTGCAACTTCAGGGTAGATGTGATTTGTATTAAACGAATTTACCTCTGCCGACCCATCTCCAAAATCCCAGTAGTAATCAACAGCACCAAGTGATTCATTTGAGAAAGAAATGTCTGTTGCGCTAATATCAGTTACTTGTGGGTTGGCGTTAAAGTCAGCAATTGGATTTTCTTGAACTGTTACCAGTTCAACAGAACTTTCAGGACAGTTTCCTGGAGTTTTGTACGTTACACTATAAGTTGTTTCCGCAATACCGTTAGAGATTTCACCAGTTGTTGAATTTATTGTAGCGCCATCTGTTACAGGTGTCGAAAAGCTAAAATATCCACCTGTGTCACCTGTTATTATTGCGTTGTTAGTTTGACCTTCACAATAGTTTGTAATTGAAAAGGATGGGTCTGGAATATTGGGTTCAGTTAAAACTATTAATTCCGTGGTTGAACACGTACTCATTGATGTACTCACTTCTACACTGTATGTACCTGCACATAAACCAGATATCTCATTGTTATTAGTGCCTATAGGTATGTTGTTTTCGTCAAACCATTGGTAAGTGTAGGGCGCTGTACCTCCAGAAACACTGATTGATATTTCTCCATCACAGATGCCATTACATGATATATCAGTTGTCGTTATATCGTCAATTATTGGCTCTCCAATGCTAGACACATATTCAGTTCCCGATACAAGGCAGCCATTATTATCTGTAATTTCGATGTTATAGGCACCTCCTGTAAGACCGGAAAAAGTACCATTGTTTTGAGTTGTTGTTCCTCCATCAATTGAAAAAGTGTAGGGGATTGAACCACCTGTTGGGTTTAGTACAATTTCTCCGTCAAAAGCATCACAATTTTCATCTGTAATTAATGTCGAATAACTTATGATTGTTTTTGACACTTGAATTTCTGAAACTTCAAAACAGTTAGGATCATGTGGATCTTCTGCTCTTACCCAGTATGAGCCTTCAGCTGTTACATTAGGGCTGATAGGATTGGCAGAACTATTGGCATCAGATGGTGATCCGTAAAATGAGATATTTGCTGGATCAGATGCAGGGGCTATGGCATTTGATAAATCTCCAGTATCGGTAGCGCATATATCTAAGTTATTTATAACTAGTGTTGGAGGTGTGCATCCCGGGCATGGATTTACATTTACAGTTAAGTAAGATGTGTCGGTTGCGCACCCTGGATTTCCATTTGTCATAACTAATTTATAAGTAGTGGTGCTTGTAGGACAGACTTCTGGTTTTTCAATTGAAGGATTACTTACACTTGAAGCTGGACTCCACTCATAAGTTGGGGATATATTGCTTGGCGGGCTATCAAAGTTTATGAACCATCCTTGAGAGTTAATTTTTGGAATGGTTAAAAATCCAGGTTGATTATGGGTTCCTTGTATATATATTTTCCATTCACCATTGGTGTTACAGCCAGTTAGATTCGAAAATGGTTCAGCAGGAGCGTATTCATTATTGTAAGGCGATGTACCTGAGCTAATTGGTATCCCACCAGTTGCAAAACAAATACTATCGGCAAGACTTCCAGATAAATCTCCCACATTGACTAAATTAATAGAATTTCCGCTAGGACATTGAAGAACTATTTCAATCATGCTTAAATCTAATGCTCCAGGACTAGTGGGAGTGATTAGGGATAATGAAGTAATACAAACTTTGTTGATGCTGTTATTTGTAACCGTTTGATTATATAAACCAGAAACTTCAATTGAATCAATTAATTGTACTGAGCCTGGATTACCAAAAATACTAGGTGTGCCAGTTTGTTCCTGATAGGTATCGTCTTCAAAAATGTTAGATACACCTTCTGTAAATTCTAAGTCTGCACTTCCTTCTATTTGAGCGCATTCACCTGGACAAATAGGGTTAGGGTTAGCATTTAAGTTCACGCTATAAGAAGGATTTCTAACAATTACTTGAAGCTCATCTGTACAAACGGTACCGTTTCCGGTTGTTAGCTGAACTGTATAGTTTGTTGTGGAAGTTGGTGCTACACTGTTTGGGTTTATACCTCCAGTGCTGCCTGTAGGATATGTATAATTGTCGTGAAGCCATTTAATTTCGGAATTTACATCATTCTCAAATATTTGTACATTGTCAATGCCCCAGTGGTCATTATCAGCTCCTGAACCTGCATCTTGACGCCATCTAAAAGTAGTATTTGTTGTAATTGCAGCTAAAGGGATTTGAAAACACCAATTGTTCCAATTAACAAGTTGCGCATCATGTCCTCCAACTGGATCAAAGTAATGAATTTGTACCCAGTTTACTCCACCGTCAATTGAATATTCAAGATAAACGCCTTCATCTGGTTCGTCTGGTCCCTCACATGGTGAAGCATCTCCTTGTTCTGCAAAAAGTAAATCAAAGCAAATTGTAACACCGGCAGTTGCAGCAGATAAGTCATAGGATGCGGATTGAAGTAGTCGGGGAACATCTGTATTGTTATCCATCCATGCGTGAGGGGTTCCATCAACACCTAATGGTGAACAAGGATTTGAAAAATTGACAGCGCCTGATGTTGATGACCAACCGCTCCCAAATCCTCCTGTATTAAAGTCTTCTGTAAGAATTTCAAGTCCTATAGACAATCCTTCTGCACTTAGTTGAACCGAATCACCACAATATATTTCTACAGAGTTTCCAATTCCATTTTTGTCTGAATCCGCAAATAAACTACATTGAGCTTTTGTTTTTATATTGAACAGACAGAGTATTGAAAAGCTTAACATAATATGTAAATAGTTGATCTGCATGTTATTTGGTTTTTCAGTGTTTTTTAACTTCGTATTACGCTGATATTTTTTTTAGTTAATATTGAAATAATTATTTTTTTTTAGCGATTCTTAATAATGTAAATAGAGTTATTAATTTACAAAACTGTCTGTTCAGCCTATATTCAAATTTAAAACAATCTTAAATAAAAAATAACAATAGCAGGGTTTACAAAAGGTTAACAAATACATTTTGTGTTCACAGTCAAATCGTTATGTTTGCTTAAAGGGATTCATAAAACGAATTGTTTTTAGGAGGTTTATTGGATGAATTTATCTCACTATTGATTGAAATTGGCTAAATGATATTATCGTTATCAATATATTCAAAGTAACTTTAAAGAAGTAGTCTTATAAGTTATGGAGGATTTTATATTAGTAAAAGCCCGATACACTAATTCAAATTTACATTGATAAAATATCAACTAATACTTTGCACCCCTATTTTTTACGTACAAGAAAATAAAAATGTTATTCATTTTATGAGTTACATAAGTAGTATTATTATAAAACTATAACGGATGGTCAAATCGTTGATTTAGAAAAAAAAATCTATTATATTATTCTTGTCTTTTAATACCAACAAATAACTTTTTAAATTAATTTTTAAGATACAAACAGAGGTAATATATATTCATTCCCAACACTTAGTCTTGATCCGTTTATTCAGCGAAAAAGTAAAAAATCAAGATAATCCGAAAATCAAAAGAATCACAGTTCGGATGTTTTGCTTGGGATTTGGGCAGTTGTCAGCACTATGATTCTAGTGATTAAATGATCGGCTGTGATTTCCAGCGTAAAGTTTGATTTGAAAGAAAATCCAAGTAATCCCAAAAATCAAATAAATCACAGTACAGATGTTTTTCGTCGCTCAGCATAAACTTCTCATCCCGATTTTCATACTAACAAAAAACTCCCCATAAAGTTGGAGAGTCTTTTTAAATCATTCTGTGGAGCTGGAGGGGTTCGAACCCTCGTCCAAACAATGAAACAATCAGCCTTCTACATGTTTAGTTTGTAATTGGGTTTTCGATTATGGAACGGACACAAACACCCTTACCATAACTTATCTTCGTTAAATTTCACATGCAAACAGAAGCCGGTTACATGCTATTCTCAAATTGTTGATTTCTCGGGGTCCAGCGCTCATGAGACGGGAGAACTGGCGAGAAACTTGTCCCTCTTACTGTTCTTCGGAGTGGATTAAGCGTAATAACCTGAGGTTATTAGGCTGCAAGATTATATGACGTGTTGTCAATTATCGTTTGTGATCAGAGATTTACGAGACTCATCACATGGCTCGACATGCTTATACTAATCATCCGCAGTTGCTGTCAAATCCAGGTCAGCCCCAAATAATTAGTGTTGCAAAGATAGAGAACAATTACTTATAAACAAAATCTTGAAAATTAAAATATGTTATTAATTGAAAACTACCTTGCAATTGAGTTTATTTTGAGCGTACAAATCAGAAAGGAATGCAAAAATCAATTTTTCAATCTAAAATTCCTTTGCTTTATATTCAAAATCCCCACTTCATTCTTAACTTTGAAATGTGGAAGAAAGAAAGACATATTTTGTAGATGTAATTCTACCTGTACCTATTAATAACGCTTTTACATATCGTGTTCCTTTTGAAATGAACGAATATTTAAAAACGGGAGTTAGGGTAGTGGTACCGTTTGGGAAATCCAAGCTTCAAACGGGAATTATCATAAAAATTCATGAAGAAGTACCGAAAGATTATCAATCAAAGTATGTTGAAGCTGTTCTCGATGAATACCCCATAATTACTGGGAAACAGTTTAAGTTATGGAATTGGATTTCTGACTATTACATGGCTCCACTTGGCGATGTAATGAACGCTGCTTTACCTTCCAATTTTAAATTGGGAAGTGAAACTAAAGTTTTGCTTCATCCTGAATTTGAAGGGAATACCGATAAGTTAACAGATAGAGAATATCAAGTTTTTGAAGCATTGGAAGTTCAAGAAGAACTTGATTTAAAAGAAATTTCGGATATTTTAGGCATTAAAACCATTCAGCCTGTCATTAAAGCGATGATAGAAAAACGGGTGGTGATTACCCAAGAAGATTTAAAACAAAAATACACGCCAAAAACTCAATTGTTTGTCGAATTTGCAGAAGCATATCAGTCCAATGAGCAAATTGAAGCAATCGTAAAAACCTATAGTGAAGATTCAAGAAAAAAGAAACAACTTGATGCATTGCTCACTATGCTGCATTTGGGAAGTTTTAAACAAGGGGGTTCAAAACCAATTTTAAGGTCTTTATTAACTGATGAAGGAGTCTCGGCTTCTTCAATAAATACTTTGGATAAACATGGAATCTTAGAGATAAAAAGACTTGAAATTTCACGTCTAACTGATGGAGAAGATGCTGATTCTGCGTTTATGGATCTCTCAGATGAACAAAATAGAGCTTTATCCGAAATTCGTTCTTCTTTTGAAGATAAAGATGTCACTTTACTGCATGGTGTAACCGGTTCTGGAAAGACAGAAATCTATGTTGAGTTAATTCAAGAACAGCTCGATAAAGGAAAACAAGTTTTGTTTTTACTCCCAGAAATTGCGCTTACAACTCAGTTAATTCAACGTTTACAGCGTTATTTTGGTGATAAAGTTGGGGTTTACCATTCTCGATTTAATCAAAATGAACGCGTTGAAATTTGGAACTCCTTGCTGCATGGTGATACTACGAAGTTCCAAATCGTATTGGGTGCAAGGAGTGCTGTTTTTCTGCCATTTAGAAAGTTAGGACTGATTATCGTTGATGAAGAACACGAGTCTTCGTTTAAGCAATATGATCCTAGTCCAAGGTATAACGGCCGAGATACTGCGATTGTTTTGCGTGCATTTCATGATGCGAAAGTGCTTTTGGGATCGGCGACTCCAGCTATGGAATCATATTTTAATGCGGAGGAAGGAAAATATGGACTCGTGAAACTAGACAAGCGTTTTGGAGATATTCAAATGCCTGAAATATTTACTGCCAATCTCAAAAAGAGAAAATGCAGAAAACTATGCAGTCAGACTTCTCTGGATTTCTTGTTGAGCACATGAAGGAGGCGCTCGATAATGATGAGCAAATCATTCTTTTCCAGAATAGGAGAGGATATAATCCGGTTTGGGCCTGTGAGGTTTGTGGTTGGAATCCGCATTGTAAGAATTGTGATGTATCGCTGACCTATCATAAAAACAGCAATATTCTAAAATGTCATTACTGTAGTTATTTCACGCCGCCTGTTGGAGCTTGTCCGAAATGTCAGAGTAATCGCCTAAAAATGATAGGTTTTGGAACGGAAAAAATTGAAGATGAATTATCTATCATTTTGCCAGGCGTTAGGGTTCAGCGTTTAGATTTAGATACTACAAGACAGAAAAATAGCTACGAAAATATTTTGCGTGATTTTGATGATAGGAAAATCGACATCTTGGTTGGAACCCAGATGGTCACCAAAGGTTTAGATTTTGATAATGTGAGCTTGGTGGGGATTTTAGATGCAGACATGATGCTAAATCGACCAGACTTTAGGGCTTTTGAACGCAGTTATCAATTAATGTCACAAGTAGCTGGACGTTCGGGTAGGAAATCCAAACGGGGTAAAGTTGTGATTCAAACTTACGATCCTGACCATTGGATTATCAGGCATGTTATTGAACACGATTACATGGGAATGTATAAAAATGAGTTGATTGAAAGAAAGAATTATTTTTACCCACCTTATTATAAAATGATTAACCTTACGCTCAAGCACAGAGATCCAAATAAACTGGATATGATGGCGGCAGATTTAGCCGATAGAATGAGGGAAGTTTTCGGCAGTCGTGTTTTAGGGCCAGAATTTCCAGTAGTCAAAAGAATTCAAAATAGTTACTTGAAGGTTATACGTTTAAAGGTGGAAAAGGAAGCGTCGCATAAGAAAGTGAAAAAACTTTTACAGAAGAAAATAAATGATTTTTACAGCGCTCCACATAATAAATCAGTGCGGATAATTATTGATGTTGATCCAATATAATTAATTACGAATAGTATAATTATGAATTATAAATTTCGAATAATATAATTACGAATTGTTTTGACACTCAAAATGATGAAGAGGAATTGTCGAACTTTAGCTAATTTGAAATTTCAACATTAAAACGAACATATCCTTCGCGTTGTAAGTCTTCTTCGTAGTCAATGTCAGATTTTTCGGGTAATCGTGCATGCGTAAGATTCAATTTCTTAACTTTTGAAATGGTGTCTTTGCAAACACTTGCTGTGCTCCATTCAATATCTTGGAATAGAGAAGGAGTTAGTTTTTTCATGCCAATAAGATAATATCCACCATCAATTGCAGGACCAATAACAATGTCCTTGCTTTCTAATTCATTAAAAGCTTTTTCAATGTCTTGCGCGTTCATTTCGGCACAATCTGAACCGATGATAATTGCTTTTTCGAAGCCCAAATCAAAGGCATGTTTAATTGCATTATGCATTCTTGTTCCTAAGTCTCCTTGACTTTGAACTTTGAAATGAGTTTTAGTGTTTTCCCAACGCAATTTGTCATTTAATTTAGATGTGCTAAAAACAAATCTTTCTGCTTCGACTTTTGCTGAAACTTCAGCTGTATAATCTAACAGTTGAATGTAAATCTCCAAGGCTTTTTCGTCACCTAAAGTTTGTGCTAATCGAGTTTTGCAATGACCAAGAACTGGGTTTTTGGTCATTACAATTAAAGCATTTTTATTTTGCATCAGATAGATTTTTATTCAAACTAAAGCTTTAGGTATGTTTAGTAAAGGGTTTGGTTTATAATAATGTTATGATTTTGTTATGCAATCGTTCCTTGACAACTAGAACCAGCTCCTGCTGTACAGCCATAACAATGTTGACCAATCATAATTTCTCTTTTAAGTAATTCATCTTTATTGAAATTATTTACATGCTGACGATCGGATTTCACTTTTAATTGCAACATTTGATTAAAGTCACAATCATATAAATAACCTTCCCAATCTACGGAAATTGTGTCTTTACACATTACATTTTCAGCCGCTGCTGGATTATATGCATTGATCAAAGTTTCCATGTAATTTTCATATTGATTTGCTGCCAAAAGAAAATCTAAATACCTTGAAATAGGAAGATTTGTTATCGTAAATAAAGAATTGAATTCAATGTTCCAATCTTCTTTTAACCTCACTTTATAGTCTTTTTCTAATGAAGATTGGTCTGGAGGTAAATTAGCTCCACCAGGATTAAAAACTAAATGTAAATCCAAACCAGTTCCTTCTATTCCGTAACCTAACTCATTCAATTTCAATAGCGCTTCAATCGATCGATTAAAAACACCACTTCCTCTTTGTTTATCAACGTTCTCTTGAGAATAACAAGGCATGGAAGCAATAACTTCGACCTTGTGTTTTTTGAAAAATTCAGGATAAGTTCTGTAATGTTTATTAGATACTAGAATGGTAAGATTACTTCTCACAATCGTTTTTACATTACGCTTTGTTAATTCTTCAACTAACCATTGAAAATGTGGGTTCATTTCTGGCGCTCCACCGGTTAAGTCAACTGTTTTAACCGAAGTTTGGTCGATGATATTCAGAACAAGTTCCAAAGTTTCTTGAGTCATGATCTCTTTTCTATCAGGCCCAGCATCAACGTGACAATGCTCACATGTTAAATCACACATATAGCCTAAATTCAATTGAAGAATATCAATCGTTCTGGGCTTTAGTGGCGCTTGATTATGTGCTTTGAGTTTATCGTAAAACCTTGTCCCTACACGTCTTTTATGTTCCAATAATTCAATTTGGTTTGTCGCTTTCGATAGGTAGCTGCCACGGCGTTCTAACGATTGAGTTTTAGTTATTCTGTTAGACATAATTATCTTGAATTGCTTTTGTAGATATAAAGATCAAATATTTCATGGAAATGTTGTTTATTTTCTAAATTAAAATTTGTGTCAAGCGTTTCTTTAATATTGTTTTTAGGATAAATTAAATCTACTGCTGCGTCCAAAAATATAAGTTCTTCGGTATTATTGATTTGTATTTCTCTTGCGTTATTAACGGTGAAAATATTTGCTTGTTGAAGTGCTGCTTCAATTGATTTGTATGATCCATCAGAATCGAAATAGCTAAATATATTTCTATCAAAATGATAAGCAAATGTAAGTGAGAAATTTTTTGGAGCAATATAAACTTGTGTGTTTGAATTTTTATTTTCTATGATATAATTTACCGTTTGTTTAACTGCTCTTTTATTGCTAATAAACGGTTTCGCAGTAAATATAAATAAACCACAAATAATAAGAGGGATAACAAATTTAATCCTTGATTTTTGAATAATAAAATCGATACAAATCGCCAATAGCAAATAAAAGGCAATTGATGCAGGCATGAGATAACGATCTAAAAACATAGGATACCAATAAGACAAAATAAACATCGAGAAAAAGATCAAAACAAACCAAAAACAAATAAGTTGATGGGGGAGTGGAAGTTTAGTTTTCTTTAAAAAGATAATTTTTACAAGCGCAGCTGCAAAGGTCAATAATACGAATGTAGCCACCACTGGAGCATTAGAGAATTTACGAACCATATCATAAAGTGCATGAATACCATTTGGTGCAGTTAACCATGTTCCTGTATCAACTGTGTCACTAATTCGTTGAAAAATGACGACGATATTAGGAATGTAGAGAATTAAGATGCCTAATCCAATGATGAGTAAACTTTTCCATCTAGCCTTTATAAGTTGAAGATTGACAAAACTAAATACAAGTTGTGTAATCAATATAAAGAACCCAAAATAATGTGCGTAAATTAAAGCTGTGTTAATGAGAATGAGAGGAATTGATCTTTTAAAAACTATATAAATATTTTTATGTTTCGACGCTTGATAGTTTGAAAGCAATTTAAGGAAATGGTACATTGACATTGTACACAATAACCCAAATAAAGCATATACACGAGCTTCTTGTGCGAAGTAAGTATGATAATTTGAAGAAATAAAAAGAATGACAGCATAAAATGCGATATGTATATTTAAAAACTTCCGCCCAATTAGAAATATATACATAGCTGTTATGCTACTAAAAAGCAGAGAAAGAAAACGAACAGAGTATTCGTTTATTCCAAAAAGTTTTATCCAAATATGTAATATGATTTCATAGAGTGGCGGATTATTACCAGTTGAAAGTAATTCTATTATTGAAGAAATATTCATTTGTGCATGATAAACACTAAAAGGCTCGTCTCCTGCTAAATCATTTTTATCAAGATATATAACCTTAATGGTAAAGTGCAAGAACACTAATAAAAGCGCTATGATTGAAAACCTTTTATCGTGAAATGCTACTTTCATATTTTTCATTTTTGTATTCAGGATAAGATTTCGTTTTCTGAATTTAATTTTTCCTAAAATCAACATGATAATGCTCATCATGTAAACCGTTGATTAATGGACTTAGGTTTTGAACGAGATAAATATCACTTTCTCGGAGCTTTTTGCCATAATCTGTGGCATATAATAAATTTTTCAATTCTACTTTTATGATTACTTTTTCGATCTTATAGTTCATTTTTTTAGCTTCTTCATTTAAAATTAAAAGATGTTGAGCAATTAAATTAAAATCTATTTGAACCTCCTTGTCCTTGGTGTACTGACCTTTATTGTTAAACTTTAGAAGATAATGCCGCGCACCTAAGGTGTCTAAACCATAGTAAGGAGTACCTTTTTTTAATTTGGGCATCATAAAATCTACGCTTAGACCATTTTGATGCGTTCTGTGCGGATAAATTTCACCTCCATTTTTGTTGGATAATTCCATGAGATATAAAAAGCGATTTGGCAAGAATTCATATAATTTTTTATAACTGTTTAATATAATTTTTCTTACGATATCAGAGGTGAAAGCACGAGATGCTAGGTAAGACTTATAATCAAAATATCGAAAGTTCTCACCATAAAAAGGAAGTATTTTTCCATGAACTAAACTCCCATTCGATACTGTTCCTAGTTGCTGACTGATTTGATTTATTTGTTTATGTTCTTGTTCAAAAGCAATGACAGCTAAAGAATCCTCATTGTGATGAATTATAGGTTTATTTTCTGTTTTATTTTGATTTTCTTGTGCCTGACAAGCCAAAAAAACAATAGAAATCATTAAGAGAGAAACATTCTTTAGCATCTAACAAATATATGAATATCCTTGAACATTTAATTTCTATAGAGATCTATATCTATAAACTCGTCAAGTCGTATTGTAAAATCATATTGCAAATCTTCATGCAATTGATCTAGTTTTTTTAAGACCAATAAAATTTGTCGATCAAATAGATTAGTTAACATTCTATTCTCAAAAATGGAAGGCTTTAAATTGTTAAGCTTTTCACAGAAATAAACCAACAATTCTATTTCTGTAGCTTTTATTTTGGAAAATTTGACATACTGTTTTATTTGTTTTAAAATTTTACGAATAGTTTTCTTCATATAGAAATAACTGTTCGTATTCATCATTTCAAACTGTTCATCAATACTGTTTTTTATCTCTTGAACATAGTTCTCCTCATCGTCGGCTAGAAATAGGAGATAAGTAAGTAATGCTTTATTGTCTTTTTTAAATTTTCCCAATCGCAAACAAATATTTATTAATTCTTCATTGGGTAAATGTTTAAGTTCCTTTTTAATATTTGCAATAGATTCAGTTTTCATGTCACGAAGGTAAGCAAAGTGTTTTAATGTTTATAAAACATGATTCAACACAGCATAAAAGTGGCAAAAACTACCAATAAGTACACAAACATGAAATATGGCATGATTGAATTTAATTTTTTTTATACTGTACAGAATCGCTCCTAAAGTGTAGGCTACACCACCTCCAAAAAGCCAATAAAGCCCTGCTGTTGATAAGTTTTCAATCAAAGGGTTGATTGCAAAAATGATTACCCATCCCATTAAAACATACATGATGGTTGATACGATTTTAAATCTTCCAGTAAAAAAGAGCTTAAAGGTTATGCCTATAGCTGCTAAACCCCAAATTACACCAAAGATAATCCATCCAACTTCTCCTTTAAGTGTTATTAAACTAAACGGAGTATATGTTCCAGCAATTAGAACATAAATTGCCGCGTGGTCAAAAACTTTTAATCGCAAACGTTTTGTTTTTTCTTTTGCACTGTGATACAATGTTGAAGCAGCATACAAAACAAGCATGCTTAGGCTGTATATGAGTACGCTTATTGTTGACCAAAACGAAAAATCTTCGAAAGATTTAATGAGTAAAAATACAGCAGCAACAATACTTAGAATAAATCCTAATGCATGAGAGTAAATGTTTAATCGTTCTTCTTCTGGTGAATAATCTTTCATAATGCAAAAATGGAAACTATATGTTGATAAAAACTATCAAGCTCCATATATTTTTAATTTTTATTGTTTTAATGTTCAAAATAGATAGAAATCAAATAAATGCATCAAAACCATAAAAACTGTACTTATATTTGTGCAAAAATAGTAAAATGTCAAACAACTTTCGTGATTTAGGAATTCAAACTTCACTTCAATCTGCATTAGATAATATGGGGTTTACTCAACCTACAAGTATTCAAAAACAAGTAGTTCCATACATATTGAATGAAACAGAAGATCTTGTAGCGCTTGCACAAACAGGCACAGGGAAGACCGCTGCTTTTGGATTACCTTTATTACAATTAACAGATTTATCAACAGATACTTTACAAACAGTCATTTTAGCTCCTACAAGAGAGTTGGGACAGCAGATTTTTGAACAACTCAATGCTTTTACTGCACGATCAAATTCTTATGAAATAGCTTTGCTAACGGGTGGGAGTTCATTAAAAGATCAGATTGAAAGTTTAAAATCTGGAATTCAAATAGCAGTTGCCACTCCTGGTCGTTTTATTGATTTAATAGAACAACAAGCAATTCATCCCGAAGAAATTCAAAATTTTGTGCTAGACGAAGCTGATGAAATGATTCAAGCTTTTGAACCCGCTTTATTGAAGATATTTTCTGCTTTACCGCAATCACGAAGAACTTTTATGTTTAGTGCAACGATGTCTGGCGAACTAAAAAATATAGTTCATAATTATATGTCTAAAAACCCAATGTACATCACTGCGGAAATGGAATCATTGGGCAAGAAAGATATCTCGCATCAATATGTAGTTGTTGCACCTATCGAAAAGCTTGATGTTTTACTTTATTTTCTCAATACACAAGGCTCAGGAAGAGGAATAATTTTTTGCCGAACAAAAGCAGCGGTAAACAAATTAGCCAAGAATTTAGCGAAAAGAAAAATATCTTCAGGAGCATTGCATGGGAGTTTAACGCAAGGGATAAGAGATCGAATAATGAATCAGTTTCGAGCAGGACACATAAATATTTTGGTTGCAACGGATTTAGTTGCTCGTGGTATTGATGTTAAGGAGCTTTCTTTTATCGTTAATTATCATTTGCCTGATTCAGCAACTACTTATGTGCATCGGAGTGGAAGAACTGGAAGAGCAGGAGAGAAGGGACTTTCCATGACTATCTTGCAACAAGAGGAAGTGTCAAAAATATCTGAATTTGAAACAGAATTAGGAATTAAATTTGAAGCTGTCCAAAAAGCAGATGAGCAAGATTTGCGCTCGAGTAATGCAGTTGTTTGGGCCAATAAAATTCATAAGTCTAAATTGGTAAAAGATATTCCTGCAACAACAGAAAAAGCCGTAAAGGAGATATTTAATCGGCTTTCTAAGGAAGAAATTATCGATAAAATACTTTCAGACTACTGGCGTCAGCAAGATAAATAGCTATCGGCTGTTTTTTTATTTATCAATTAAATCGATTAACTGCTTTTGATCAAGTGGATTGGAAATTGATTCGTTTATGTCGAACTTTAGGGCGTTTAATTCACTTTTTACTGCTATTTTGTTTTGTTCGTCAATGGATGGGTTGGTTAGTGTAAATTTGAGTGTCTTTATTAATACATGCATCACGGAACTGTCATGTTTGGAATACAAACGAATGGGTTGAATGATCATTTTTAAAATTTCCTCAGCGGTAATTTTATGATCTGTTATTGTTAAACCACCCTTCGTTATTTGTTTAGATACTTCATGAGGAAACTCTAGGTATAAATTGAGTAACTGTCCAATCTTATTAATTGCATTAATAGCGGTTCCAGGGTCATTTATTCCAGGAGACATTGCTTTTACAGCGATTTCCATTAATTTAATCATGCCTGTCTCATTCTCTTCACCTTCATGTCGATCTTGAGCTATATCAAAACAAAAAAGAATATTCTTTAATTCTTCCTCATTAATAAAGTTTTTTATCTTAATTACTGCTTCTCCCTTCCAAATATGTTGATTTACATACGGTAAGATTATAAAATGATTGTCACTTTTCTGTATTTCCTCTTTTAATAAGCTGTTATCGAATTGTCGGAAATATCCCGTTTTATTAATTGTTAAAGTTGTCCACTCTGCAGAATTAACAGTATTGGTTATTACTTTTTCTTCATTTTGTTCCTTGAGTTCTTTTTTAAAGAAATGGTGAGTCGCATTATAAATTTTATCTACAATATTATGTATTTGTATAGCTACAGAAATGCTATTAATGAAATAAACAAAAAGCCCAATACAAACGAGGCTAATAAGCGCAGCGATCATAGTTGAAAACCCCATAGAATCCGCATTTATACCATAAGCGCCTAAAGCAGTAATGAGTATTATACAATAAAGTAGGGTGCCGATATAAAAGCCAAGGATTAATTGATGTTTTTTGTTGGAAATTAAGCTAGGTAATAGTCGAGGTGAAAAACTTGAAGATGCTTGGTTTAATACAACCATTACCATAGAAAAACTAAAAACTGTTAGTGATATAATTCCTCCAATTATGGTAGATAATATTGCACGTGATGTTTCGTAATCCTCTATAAAAAAATAAGGTAACTCTTCTTTTATATCCTTAATAAATGAAATGTTCTCCAATTTTAAACTGAGTATTGCTAGTAATAAAAAACAAGCGCTAATTAAAACAGGATAAAAAGCTATACTTTGCGTTACTTTTAGGTAATACAACTTAATAAATTTATAGAATGTTCTTACCATTGTAGTGTCGGAAGCTATATTTATGTTATAATTGAATCTGACCTTGATATACTGGTGTTGCTGGGCCAATTAGGTAAATGGAATGAAATACGCCGAGATTATCTCTTGACGCTTTAACACGCAAGTTTCCGCCTTTAACGCCAAGTTGGATATCAATTTTTTCTAATTTTTGTTTGTCGGCAAAAGCTAAAGCAACTGCTGTTGCACCTGTCCCACATGAGTAGGTTTCTTTTTCTACACCTCGCTCGTAAGTGAGCATTTGAATGGTGTTTTGATCAATAACTTGTGCAAGATTTACGTTTATGCCTGTTTTCTTATACGGCGCTGAATATCTTATTTTTTTTCCGAAAGTAAAAATGTCTTGATCTTCGATTTGCTCTTTAAATTCTATGTAATGCGGACTTCCAGTGTTAATAATGTAAACACCTTCGTTATGATCTATTTTTGAAACGTCAGCCATTTTTATAGAGATTTCACCTGCATGAATTGTAGCTTCGTGTTTTCCATCTATAGCTTTAAAAGTAGCGTCTTTTTTGAATAAATTTAATTGACGAGCAAAGTGAACTGCACATCTTGCTCCATTTCCACAAAAGCTCTGACTACCATCTGCATTATAGTAATCCATTTCAAAATCAAATTCTTTGCTGTTTTTAATCAAAATTAAGCCGTCAGAACCTATTCCAAAACGGCGGTGACACATGTCTTTTATTGCTTGGGAATTGAGTTTGAAATCATTTTGATTTGTGCAATCTATCATAATAAAATCATTCCCTGTGCCGTGATATTTCGTAAAAGTTACCTTCATTTGATTTGTAGACTTTTAAATTGTTTAGATTTTCTGATTTTCAAACTCATTGATTCGGTATTTAAAAGTAGTAAATCACTTTCTTCTCCTTTTTGCAAAGAAATGGATTCATTTGGATTGAAACCAAACAATTTTAACTTATTTCTCGATAATTCATAGCCTGTAAGGTTGAGCGGACTTTGCCAAAACTCTACAATAATTTGATTTGAAAATGATTGCCCATTCAAAGAAAGTAATTCAGATTTGTCTATACTATCGTTTGCTGATTTTTGAACAGCTATATACCGACTAGACACCATTTTTTCTTGTATAATTAATTCATCGGACTCTTCCTCAACTTGATTTCTATCGTTGACTTTAGTCTCTATTTTTTGTTGCGCTACATTAACACAGTCCACAATTTCTTTTGACTCATTTATTGGATGATTTGACTTCTCCACTGATGTTGTGTTGGTTGATTTATATTTAGCTGATGTATCAAGTTTTTGAGTAGTTTTAATTACAAAATCATCTGTAACAATAGGTTGAATCTTCTCTACAGAATTACTCTGAGATTTATCGACATGCTTTTCATTATCTAAAATTAGAATGAGTAGTCCTACTCCAAACGAGAGTATCAGCAAATAGATTATTATTTTTTTCACTTTAAATGTTTCTTAACTAAACAGATAACAAAAATAATAAAAAGATTGTATGATTACCTGAGACAATAAATTATAACCAATAGATTTCAAATTTTAATTTAATGCTTATCGGGAACTTTACCATTAGTTTAATAAACTACAATAAAAAATACTCTTTTTAATTTGCGAAGGATCTTGTCAGTTAACCGTTTATTCACATGATTGACGGCTTAGTATTTACTGGTAAAGTTTCCGATACGCATTTTAAGATGAAAAAATGTCAGTCTTTTTTGCGGGGATTCATCTTAAAAGTAGCTGGTCAATTAAATGTGAACCGAATTATTGATCACCGACATCAATGCTTAACAACTTTTAACGGAATAGATAAGCTATACTTATCATTGTGGAGTTAAATTTGATGTGTTATTCGATAAAAAAACAATATTAAAATGAAAAAAATATGAAGTCAATCGGTTTAGGTATTTTAGGTGGATTATTGCCTTTATTTGTATTTATGTTGTTCAATCAAGAATACGTTAATAATCCAATTGAAGAATTAGAGATAAAAACAAGTACAGAAGAGGTTCCTAGTTCAAAAATCAGTTTATCTAGTTCTCAAATTGATAGTAAATTAGATTTTACAAAAGCCAGTGAAGAAAGTGTTCATTCAGTAGTACATGTTAAAACGAAAGTGGTACAGTCTTATGTTCAGCGGGATCCATTTCTTGAATTTTTCTATGGTCCTGGCGCTGGACGGGAACGTAAGCAATATGGAAGTGGATCTGGATCAGGTGTAATTGTTTCAGAGGATGGATATATTGTGACGAATAATCATGTAATTCAAAACGCAAGTGAAATTCAAATTACCTTAAATGATAATACAACCTATGAAGCAAAGATTGTAGGAACGGATCCATCTACTGATATTGCTGTTCTAAAAATAGAAGCCTCAAATTTACATGCTATGCCAATTGCCAATAGTGATGAAGTAAAAGTAGGGCAGTGGGTGCTTGCTGTGGGTAATCCTTTTAATTTGAATTCTACAGTTACTGCCGGTATTGTTTCTGCTAAAGCGAGAAATATCAATATAATTGGAAGTCAAAATAAGAATATAATGCCAATAGAGTCATTTATTCAAACAGATGCTGCGGTAAATCCTGGTAATTCTGGTGGAGCGTTAATCAATACGCAAGGACAGTTAATTGGTATAAATACAGCGATAGCCTCACAAACAGGAAATTATGCAGGATATTCATTTGCTGTCCCATCAAGATTAGTTGCAAAAATTATGAATGATATTATCGATTACGGAATGGTTCAGCGTGGATTTTTAGGTATACAAATTCAAGAGATTACGCAAGATTTAATTAACGAAAAAGAATTAGAGAATGCTCAAGGTTTGTACGTAGCAGGAGTTAATGAAGATTCTGGTGCTGAAAAAGCCAAAATTAAAGAGGGAGATGTAATTTTGAAAGTTGGAGCAAAATCAATTAACTCTGTTGCTGAATTGCAAGAGGAAATAGGAAGACGTCGCCCAGGTGATATTGTTCGATTAACTTTGAGAAGAGATGGTAAGATAATCAATAAAGATGTTTTACTTAAAAATATTGAAGGAAATACAGAATTAACCTCAAAAGAGGAATTGGAAAAACACTCTGCGTTAGGTGCAACATTTGCGGAATTAACAAAAGAAGAGAAAAAAGCCCTGAATATTAATTACGGTGTAAAAATATCTTCTATTTCTACAGGTAAATTGAGATCTAATGGATTATCAAAAGGAATTATTATTACAAAAATAAATAATGAACCAGTTAAAAGTATTGAACAATTAACATCTTATTTAAAGAGTGAAAATAATAATGGTGTACTTTTAGAAGTAATGACTGAAAGTGGTCAAAAAGATTATGTTGGGTTTGGATTGTAACTAAAGTGAATACTCAGCGTTACAATAACGTTCTTGGTTTTATAAAAAGCCAAGGACGTTTTTTTATTTTATTAATTTGGCATTTGCCGTCAATTATATTTTGTAGTATAATTTAATTGGTGTAAGTTTGCCACACTTTATTTTACATTTTTATTAAGGAAACATAAACATGAGACAACTAAAGATTACAAAATCAATCACTAACCGTGAGAGTCAATCCTTAGACAAGTATCTTCAAGATATTGGGAAAGAGGAGTTAATTACAGCCGATGAAGAAGTAGAACTGGCTAGAAAGATCAAACAAGGTGACCAGCGCGCTTTAGAAAAGTTGACTCGCGCCAATTTAAGATTCGTTGTTTCTGTTGCAAAGCAATATCAAAACCAAGGCTTAACACTTCCTGATTTAATTAATGAAGGAAACTTAGGCTTAATTAAAGCAGCACAAAAATTTGATGAAACCCGAGGGTTTAAGTTTATTTCTTATGCTGTTTGGTGGATTCGTCAATCAATTTTGTCTGCTCTTGCAGAACAAGCACGTATTGTAAGACTACCGCTTAATCAAGTTGGTTCTTTAAATAAAATAAATAAAGCATTTTCTCGTTTAGAACAAGAATACGAAAGACCTCCTTCTGCTGAAGAACTTGCTGAAGCATTAGAGGTGCCGGAAGATAAAATTAAAGAAAGTATGAATGTTTCTGGTCGCCATGTTTCTATGGACGCACCATTGTCAGCAAATGAAGATGGAGGAACATTAATGGACGTTATGGCCAATGGAGACTCTCCAAAAGCAGATATGTTATTAATGTCAGAATCATTACAAAGAGAAATCGAACGTTCACTTTCCACCTTAACAGATAAAGAAAGAGAAATTATTCGTTTGTTTTTCGGTATCGGCATGAATCACGGTTTAACTTTAGAAGAAATAGGTTCTAAGTTTAACTTAACTAGAGAAAGAGTTAGACAAATCAAAGAAAAAGCAATTCGACGACTGCGACATACTTCGCGAAACAAACTGTTGAAAGCTTATTTAGGATAAGAAATTTCAGGGCTGCTAGATTTAGTGGCCCTTTTTATTTGGCATATATTTAAAATAAAACATAAATAAATTAGTATGAATACTTCACACGGGTATGAAAAACAATTAGACGCACACGTTAAAAGAGAACGTGCTGCAGTTAAATTGGCAAGTAAAACAGGACAATTACTTTATGATAAAGGAGTTGAATTGGTGCTTTTTAGAAATCACTTGGTTAGTTTAACGGTCTCTGAAATTATGAACTTACACGATTACGCTCGTAATGTAGTTCAAAAGGAAATTGATGTTTTTACAACTTCTGATCTAGCAGAGGCTCTTTTATCCATTGATCTCGCTCCTTCCAAACTCGACATTGGAAGACTCGCTTATGAGTATATCGAATCAAAAGATAAATTTGAAGACAAAGTTTCATTTCTAAAACATAAACTTAAAGACTTCATCGGTCAAGATAAGTTTACAATGGAGCCAAGAGATGTAGTTTTGTTTGGATTTGGTCGTATTGGTCGTTTAGCTGCTCGCGAATTGATTAAGCAGGCTGGTAAAGGTCAACAATTGCGTTTGAGAGCTATTGTTACACGAAATGTAACTAAAGAAATCATTGAGAAAAGAGCAGCTTTATTTAAAAATGACTCTGTACATGGGACTTTTGACGGTATTGTAGATGTAGATGTTGAAAATAAGGTTTTAAATATTAATGGAATGAAAATTTCCATGATTGAAGCCAAAAATCCTGAAGACATAGATTATACAGCGTATGGAATTAATAACGCATTAATTATTGATAATACAGGAGTGTACAATGATAAAGAAAGTCTTTCAAAACATCTGCAAGCGAAAGGAGCAGCCCGTGTAATTTTAACTGCGCCTGGTAAAGGAATACCGAATATCGTTTATGGAATAAATCAAGGTGAATTAAAGTTGGAAGAAGAACGAATTTTTTCGGCAGCTTCTTGTACGACAAATGCTATATCTCCTGTTCTAGAGGTAATTAATAATAAGTTTGGTGTTGTTAAAGGGCATATTGAAACTGTTCATGCGTATACGAACGATCAAAACTTATTGGATAATATGCACAAAAAACCAAGAAGAGGTAGGTCTGCAGCAATAAATATGGTGATTACCTCAACTGGAGCTGGAAAAGCAGTAACAAAAGTGATCCCGGATTTAGAAAACAAACTAACCGCCAACGCTGTTCGTGTTCCTACGCCAAATGGTTCTTTAGCAATTTTATCACTTGAATTAAATAAAGAAGTAAGCGTTGAAGATGTAAATAATGAGATTCGAAATGCAGCGCTAAATGGTAATTTAATTAATCAAATTCATTATTCCATTGATGAAGAGTTGGTTTCAAATGATATTATTGGAAATACATGTTGCTCGGTATTTGATTCACCGGCAACTATTGTATCAAAAGATAAGAAAAATGTTGTTCTATATACATGGTACGACAACGAGTTTGGTTATACAAAACAAGTTATTCGTCTGGCTAAGTTTGTAGCAAAGGTGAGAAGATTGATTTATTACTAGAATTATCCTGTTTTTTATTTCAAAAGCCCAAACTGATTAGTTTGGGCTTTTTTTATTCAACTTTTAATACTTCTAATTCATATTTTAAGATACTATTGGCAGGAATAATATCCGTTTTTTGTGTGGCATAACCTAATTGTGGGGGAATAATAATCTCAATCTTTCCACCTTCCTTGATCATCATGAGTGCATCTTGCCATCCAACAATTAGCTGTTTAACTTTATACACCAAAGGATCCTCCTTGCCGATTACTTGAAAAGTATTTCCATTTAAAAAAGAACCTTTGTAGGTAAAAGTAACCTGATCTTTATAAGATATAAATTCAGATCCATGACCGGTATCTTTTATAGCGTAATACAAGCCATTTTCCGTTTTTTCCATCTTCTTATTTAAAGAATCTAAATGCGCTTTTATTTTTTCATCAAAAGCACTTAATTCTTGATCTGAATATGTAGAGCAGCTACTGATAACAATAGTTAAGAGTAATAAAGTGATGTATCTCATTTTCTATAATTTAATCGGCGTTAGCGTGTAGCCTTCATTTCTTAATAATTCAACAACGCCTTTCGGGCCACCTAAATGTGCAGCGCCTACTGCAATAAAAGTTTTATTTTTTTTGATTAACTTTTTTATGGGAGCAATCCAGTTTTTATTTCTTTCGTTTAAGAAACTAGCTTCAAATTCAGGAGAACTTATACTAGCACTCACTGTGTATTTATGAATTGCGTTTATATCTTGAGAAAGATAAATTTCAATGAGTTCTTTTGTTTCACTAAAGTCAATGTCTTCGGAACGGATACTTTCCATAATCATATTCACTTGATCTTCTTGACTCAAATTATCGATGAAACTCATTTGTTCTTCGACAGTTTCTAATCCAATAATTTCTAAATCATTTTTTTGGGCTATCTTTTGAAGTGACATTTCATAGCTTTGCGGATTGGTACCAAAAGCTTCTTTTGTAAAAAGTTGAAGTAAAACAAATGGTTTCATTTTACTAAACATGGTACGCATCTGCTTTTCGTCGTATCCTAATTCCGCATCGGTATATGCAAAAAGTGAGTCCAATTGTGGTTCTGTAAAATAATCAAACATACTACCTGAATCAAGCATCATTAAATGCATAGCTTTCATTTGTTCCGTAATTCCACCAATCTCCATAACGAGAAGGTCACTCTCTTTTACTTTGTTTTGAAGCGATTCTGGAAACAGAAAATCATCCTCAGGTATTAAATGCATGGTTCCAAAGATGTAGGAGGGTTGTTTTACTTTTTTTCCTGTAATCTCCCAAAGTAAGGAGGTTGAAAGAGAATCTTGAGCTATTCCAGAAGAAATAACAAAAATAAAGGAGGTAAGAAGTAAGTAAAAGTTTTTCATATTATTGTTTTTTTAATTGAACCAAAAAAGAATTTTCATCTTCGTCTAACAAAGATAATTGAAGTCCGGCTTCATTTGCAAATTTTTCAAGATTCTTTAAATCTACATAAACCCAATTGAACCAACCACTTTCAGAATCTTTATATTTCATATTGAATTTGAACTCTCCATAATAATTGGCATTCAAATCTACCCATAATCCACCTTCTTCATCCTCGAATACGTTTTGTACGTCCGTGGAATCGCAAATTATGCTTCCACCAGGTTTTAGCAAGGTGGCGATGTGATTTAAAAATGGAATAACATTTGAAAAAGTCTCTGCAATTCCAATACCATTCATTAATAATAAAATAGTATCGTATTTATCTTCTTTAAAGTTTAATATTGAGGTGTGGTAATGTTTGCAATCAGGAAATTTACTTAAAAGGTATTGATGGGCCTTGGGACTTTTTTCGACTGTTGAAACGGTAAAACCATTTTCTAATAAATATTTGGTGTGTGGTCCAGCCGCAGCTCCTATATCAAGAATGCTGCCTTTGCAATATTTCATTGCTGTTTTTTCCAGTGGCTGAAAGTCTTTATACGCTCTAAATAATAAATCTATAGGTAGGACATCATCTTCAACTAAATCAGAAGCCACAATAATATCTTCTGGCTGATTATTGTTGTGGAAATCCCAAATTGCCTGACCAATTGGATCGTTTTTTTGCATTTTAAATATCGTAATCGTCTATATTATCAAAGTTGTCACTATCAAGGTGGTCGCCAAAATTATCAATATCAAAATCGTCTGCATCAGGATCAATTTCTGTTTCAAAAGACATATCTTCTATTGATCGTGGCCCTTGTTTGATGAGATCTTCTGGAATTTCTCCAACCTCCATCAATAATTGTGGATGTTCATACTCTTGTGTGGTTATTTCATGAAGTTCTATTAAAAATATCCACATAGATAAGAAATCATGCACCAATATGAAGCGTTGTCGGACCTTCGTGTTTTTTTCTTTTAGTGGAATATCTTTCATTTGAATAGGGGCTTCTTCGCTTTCGTCAGCTCCAAAAGACATGTCCATTAATGCAATTTCTTCACCTTTATTCCAATCTTCATCACTTACGAAAAAAGATGCCATTTGATCATTTGGTAGGCCAAAAGCGTCTAGAATGGTATGATAAAAATGTTCAAAATTGTAATCGTCGTTGATAAGAATATCTCTAAAGACTTCTTTATCATCAATACTATCTAATAAAATTCTAAATTTTAATCCTGCCATATTAATTATTGCAATAAAAACAATGTGCGAAGTTAATTTTTTTAAGATTCTAAGCCTATTTCTTTTCCTATTTTAAGCATCAATTCATAAGCTTCTTGATAATCGTTTTTAATTTCACCTTCAAGAATGGCTTCTTTAATTTTACTTTTGATAATACCTATTTCATTTGAAGGTGTAATATTAAATGTATCCATGATTAATTTCCCATCAATTGGAGGTTGAAAATTTCTTACATTATCTTTCTCTTCAACAGTTTTTAGTTTTTCCTCAACTTTTTTAAAGTTGTTTTTGTATTTTCTAACTTTAAATTCATTTTTTGAGGTAATATCTGCATTACATAATGTCATCAGGTCATCAATATCATCTCCTGCTTCATTTAGTAAGCGCCTAATAGCAGAATCTGTGACATCTCCTTTCACTAAAGCAATTGGACGTAAATGTAAACGCACCAGTTTTTGTACGTATTTCATTTTTGTATCCATCGGTAATTTTAACTTTCTAAAAATTTTAGGCGTCATTCGCGCTCCTAAATCCTCATGACCATGAAAGGTCCACCCAGTTTTCTTCTTGTACCTTTTGGTTGGAGGTTTAGCTATATCATGAAGTATTGCTGCCCATCTTAGCCATAAATTATCGGTATTTTCTGAAATATTATCGAGTACTTCTAAAGTATGATAAAAATTGTCTTTATGTGAATGGTTATTGATGGTTTCAACTCCTGCTAATTGAACCATTTCAGGAAAAAACTGATGAAGTAAATGAGTTGAATACAGTAGTTTAAAACCTCTTGAAGGGGTATCACTAAGAATAATTTTATTTAATTCTTCGGTTATACGTTCCATAGAAATGATGGATAATCTTTCAGCATTCTGTTTTATAGCGTTTAAACTATTTATTTCAATTTTAAAGTTGAGCTGCGTAGCAAACCTTATTGCACGCATCATTCTCAAAGGATCGTCTGAGTAGGTTGTAGCGGGTTCTAAAGGTGTTCTAATTATGCCTTTTTCTAAATCAGAAATTCCGTCAAAAGGATCTATTAAATCTCCATAATTGTCAGCGTGAAGGCTTAATGCAAGGGCGTTTATAGTGAAGTCTCTACGTTTTTGATCATCGGAAAGTGTACCGTTTTCAACGATTGGCTTTCGTGAGTCTCGTTGATAGGATTCTTTTCTTGCACCTACGAATTCAACATCTAAATCTTTATACCGAAAATGAGCAGTTCCAAACGATTTAAAACGTGTTACTTTTTTTACTTTTAACTTTTTAGCTACTTTTTCAGCCAAAGCTAATCCATTTCCAACCACAACAATATCAATATCTTTTGAAGGACGCTCTAAAAGTAAATCTCGAACAAATCCACCTATGGTGTAGGTTTCTAGTCCTAACTCAGTAACAATTTCTCGGGTTACTTTAAAAACAGGATGTTTAAGTTTATCTGAATAATTTAATTTCATTTCGGTTGCAAATATACGTGTCTTTTGTGATTCAAGAAACTTATTTTTTAATCCATCCATAAACACCTTTGTGTTTAAAATTCGTATAGTTTAACATCATGCTTTGCTCTTCTACTATGCCTGAAAGAAATAAAACAAAATACCAATCATCTTTTTCTGCTAGCACTTTGTAAATTGCTCCTTTGTTATAATGTATCATTAGGTTGCTTTCTGTCCACCCCACAAATGCATCTTTTTCAATCACTTCTGGCGACCATCTTAGTGCAGTTTTTTTCTTTAAGATTTTATACTCTTTATTAAATTGTGTTTTTTCAGGAAAAAAATCACCTTGCATGTCGCCTCTATCTCGACCCACAAAAAATCGGTCAGTTATGTGAACTCCTTGTTCGGTTTGTCTAAGTTTGTAAATGTTATGACTTGCGCTTCTACAACAGGGATATTTGTGTACATATAATATGCTTTCTTGTGTGTGAGGATTTATTTTGTATGCCAGTAGATTTCCTACTTCACTGAAAAGTAACCGTTGATTTCTGTCTTGCTTTGCATTATATACCTCCACGTATTCGCGTTCGTCATTTGCATTTTTATAACCGCTAAATAGGAGTAGGGGTGTTGCATTTTTTTTAAATCTAACATAGTTCCAATCTGCTTTAAAGTGATTCCAATATTGTTCAAAGTTGCTAACTTGAACAGAAAAATCATGAGATAATTCGTTTTGTGTATGTAATAGTTTGACTTGTTCTTTTAAAGTATCATTTTTAACAAATAGCTTGTTGAAATCTGTTCTACCATCATTTACGAATACTTCATGTGGAATATTTACAAGCGTTGGATTAACTTGAGCATGTAAATTGATGAAAATTGAAAAAAATAAAATAAAAAATACTGTATTCTTCATAATGAAAATTAAAAAAAGGGAGTTAATGAAACTCCCTTAGAATGGTTAAATAACAAATATTATTTTTTCTCTTCTGTATTTTCATCTTCAGTTTCGCTCTTAACTACTTCAGATTTTAATCCATTGCCTTCTTTATTTAAAGAAAGTGAAATTTTGTCGCCTTCTTTAATTGTTGAATTGATAATTTCTTCAGCTAAAGGATCTTCAATATACTTCTGAATCGCACGCTTTAAAGGACGAGCTCCAAATTTTGAGTCATAACCTTTATCTACAATAAAGTCTTTGGCTTCTTTCTGAAGTTCAATTTGGTAACCTAACTCATTAATTCTTGAATATAAAGTCACTAACTCTAAGTCAATAATCTTATAAATATCATCACGTTCTAATGATTTGAATAAGATCATATCATCCACTCGGTTTAAGAATTCTGGAGAAAAAGCCTTACGGAGTGCATTCTGTATTACAGATTTTTGATCATCATCAGTCGACGCCTCTTTTGCCGCAGTGCTAAATCCTACACCCGTACCAAAATCTTGTAGCTGACGCGCACCGATGTTAGAAGTCATAATAATGATTGTATTTTTAAAATCAATTTTTCGTCCTAAACCATCTGTCATGTGCCCGTCATCTAATGCTTGCAAGAGCAAATTGAAAACATCGGGATGAGCTTTCTCTATTTCATCAAGCAATATAATTGAATATGGCTTTCTTCTTACCTTTTCGGTTAATTGACCGCCTTCTTCATATCCTACGTAACCCGGAGGTGCTCCAACTAATCTCGAAATAGAAAACTTCTCCATATATTCTGACATGTCGACACGAATCAATGCTTCTTCTGAATCAAACATATGTTTAGCAAGAACTTTAGCTAAAAGGGTTTTACCCACCCCAGTTGGTCCTAAGAAAAAGAATGAACCGATGGGTTTATTCGGATCTTTAAGTCCGGCACGATTTCTTTGAATCGCTTTAACAACTTTGGCTACAGCATCATCTTGTCCAATAATCTTACCTCTAACTTCTGATTCCATCTTGGCCAACTTACCGCTTTCTTTCTCAGCAATTCGTTGAACAGGAATCCCAGTCATCATGGCTACAACATCTGCAACATTCTCTTCAGTAACGGTAACTTTATGATTCTTTGTATCCTCTTCCCATTTTATCTTTTCCTCGACTAACTCGTCTTGAAGTTTCTTCTCGGTATCTCTTAGTTCAGCTGCTTTTTCATATTGCTGAGATTTGATAACATCATTTTTTTAACCTTAATTTCTTCAATTTTATTCTCAATTTCCACAATTACTGGTGGAACATTGATATTGGTTAGATGTACACGAGAACCAACTTCATCCAATGCATCAATGGCTTTGTCTGGTAAGTGTCGATCCGAAATGTATCGATCCGTCAAAGCCACACAAGCTTGAATCGCTTCTTTTGTATAAGACACGCTGTGGTGATCTTCATATCTACTTTTTATATTCTCTAGTATCTGTTCAGTCTCCTCAATCGTTGTAGGTTCAACTAAAACTTTTTGGAAACGACGCTCTAAAGCACCATCTTTTTCAATATGTTGACGGTATTCGTCTAATGTTGTTGCTCCAATCGCTTGCAATTCGCCTCTTGCCAAAGCAGGTTTAAACATATTTGAAGCGTCTAATGAGCCACTAGCTCCTCCTGCGCCAACAATGGTATGAATTTCATCAATAAATAAAATTACATCTCTATTTTTTTCAATTTCTGCCATTACGGCTTTCATTCTTTCTTCAAACTGACCTCTATATTTTGTGCCCGCAACAAGAGATGCTAAGTCTAACGATACAATTCTTTTGTCGAATAAAACACGTGATACTTTACGCTGTACTATTCTAAGTGCTAAGCCTTCTGCAATTGCACTTTTACCTACTCCAGGTTCTCCTATTAGGATAGGGTTGTTTTTCTTTCTTCGTGATAAGATCTGACTTACCCTTTCAATTTCTTTTTCCCTTCCGACAATAGGATCTAATTGATCATTCTCGGCTAATTTGGTTAAATCTCTTCCGAAATTATCCAAAACGGGAGTTTTAGACTTGGTATCGCTTGATTTTCGAGAACCACCGGATGGCGAACCAGAACCACCAGCAAAGCCAGCATCGTCACCATCACTGGAACTTGGAAATTCAAATTTTGGATTATTTTCTTCTAACATAGCTTCTATTTCATCTTTTACATTGTCGTATATAACTCCATATCTATTTAAAGTACGACAAGCAACATTATTTTCATCTTTTAAAATTGATAAAAGTAAATGTTCTGTACCTATAACTGTACTTTTAAATAACTTTGCTTCTAAATAAGTGATTTTTAAAACTTTTTCTGCTTGTTTTACAAGGGGTACGTTGGTGAGATCTTGACCTGGTTTTCCAGTAGATTTTTTCAAGTAAGATTCAATCTGATACCTAATTTGTTCCAAGTCTAGATTAAATTCTTTTAAAACCTGTATTCCTAGTCCTTCACCTTCGCGAATTAGACCAAGCAAAAGGTGTTCAACACCTATATAGTCATTTCCGAGACGTAATGCTTCTTCACGACTAAAATTTATAACATCTTTAACTCTTGGTGAAAATTTTGCTTCCATAGTTTACGAATATACATAATTTGAGTGGCTTTTTTAATATTTATAACCACACCTTCAAAAATAAAACGATTTTCTATTCAAATGGTTTAAGTTGTTCACAATTATTCACAGATTTTTGTTTATAAATTACTACTCTTCTAAACGCTATATTGATTTTAATCCTTATTTTCGAACATTCTTAACGCACGCAAGATTCGTGCAGTAATAAATTAAATGACAAGATGGCAGAAGGAGAAAAAATCATTAAGATTAACATCGAAGATGAAATGAAATCCGCTTACATCGATTACTCGATGTCGGTAATTGTTTCACGTGCTCTTCCAGATGTGCGTGATGGGTTTAAACCAGTACACAGACGTGTATTATATGGAATGCAAGATTTAGGAGTTTACTCTAATAAAGCCCATAAAAAATCAGCAAGAATTGTTGGTGAGGTTTTAGGGAAATACCATCCGCACGGAGATAGCTCTGTCTATGATACTATGGTGCGTATGGCCCAATATTGGTCGTTGCGTTACCCATTGGTTGACGGGCAAGGTAACTTCGGATCAATGGATGGTGATAGTCCTGCAGCAATGCGTTATACTGAGGCTAGATTAAGAAAGATTTCTGAGGAAATGCTTGGCGATTTAGATAAAGAAACGGTTGACTTTGTTGCCAATTTTGATGACAGTTTAACAGAGCCGACTGTACTTCCGACAAAGATTCCTAATCTTTTGATTAATGGGGCAAGTGGTATTGCAGTAGGAATGGCTACCAACATGGCTCCGCATAATTTAACTGAGGTAATTAACGGGACTATCGCTTATGTGGATGATAATGATATCGACATAGAAGGTTTGATGAAGTTTGTTACGGCTCCTGATTTTCCAACAGGCGGAACTATTTATGGTTATGAAGGGGTTAAATCTGCTTTTGAAACTGGGAAAGGACGTATAGTTATAAGAGCGAAAGCAAATATAGAAGAAAATAAACACGGAAGAGAACATATCGTAGTCAACGAAATTCCTTATTTGGTGAATAAGGCGGATATGATTAAGAAGACTGCTGATCTTGTTAATGATGGTAAGATTGAGGGGATTACTGATATACGTGACGAATCAGATAGAAATGGTTTACGTGTTGTGTATGAACTGAAACGTGACGCAATTCCTAATGTGGTTTTAAACAAACTGTTTAAGTTTACTGCATTACAAACATCCTTCTCTGTAAACAATATCTGTTTAGTAGACGGGCGCCCAGAATTGTTGAACCTCAAGCAAATGATTGAAAAGTTTGTTGAGTTCAGACATGAGGTGATTGTTAGGCGTACGAAATATGAATTACGAAAAGCAGAAGAACGTGCGCATTTATTAGAAGGATTAATCATTGCTTCAGATAATATAGATGAAGTTATTAAGATTATTCGTGCTTCTAAAAGTCCAGAAGTTGCCAGAGAAAATTTAATTAAACGTTTTGATTTGTCTGAGCTTCAGTCTCGTGCAATTGTTGAAATGAGATTGAGACAATTAACTGGACTAGAACAGGATAAGTTAAGAACTGAGTATGAGGAGTTGATGACAACCATTGCTGATTTGAAAGACATCTTGGCAAACCGCTCGCGTAGAATGCAAATCATTAAAGAAGAGCTTATTTATATCAGAGATAAATATGGAGATGACCGTCGTTCTGTTATTGAATATTCGGCATCAGAAATGCGTATCGAGGATTTAATTCCAGATGAGGAAGTAGTGGTTACTATTTCACGTGCAGGTTATATTAAAAGAACAAGTCTATCTGAATACAAGGTTCAAAATAGAGGAGGAACAGGATCGAAAGGCTCAACTACTCGAGACAAAGACTTTTTAGAGTCTATATTTGTGGCTACAAACCATAATTATTTGATGGTCTTTACTGAAAAAGGAAAATGTTTCTGGATGCGTGTGTTTGAAGTGCCGGAAGGTAGTAAAACATCAAAAGGAAGAGCAATTCAAAACCTTATTAATATTGAGCAGGATGATAAAATTAAGGCATACATTAATGTAAAAGATCTTACAGATGAAGAATATGTAAATAATAACTTCATTGTAATGTGTACTAAGAATGGTATCATTAAAAAATCAAAATTAGAAGCCTACTCAAGGCCACGTTCTAATGGTATTAATGCCATAAATATTAACGAAGGTGATGAGCTCCTTGAAGCGAAACTCACTAATGGAAATCAAGAAATTATTCTAGCTAAAAAATCTGGATATGCCATTCGATTTAATGAATCAACGGTTAGAACAGTTGGAAGAAACTCTATAGGAGTGAAAGGTGTAAAAATGAGTAAACCTGATGATGAAGTTATCGGTATGATTTGTTTAGAGCCAGATAGTGAAAATAGTATTCTTGTAGTTTCAGAAAATGGTTATGGAAAGCGTTCGTTCTTTAATGATCCCGAAACAGGAGAGCCGGTTTACCGTGTAACTAATCGAGGAGGTAAAGGTGTTAAAACGATCTCTGTAACCGAAAAAACAGGAAACTTAATTGCAATTAAGAATGTTACGGATGATGATGATTTAATGATTATCACCAAACGAGGAATAACCATTCGTTCTCGTGTAGATCAAATTCGTGTAATGGGTAGAGCTGCTCAAGGTGTAAAAGTAATTAACTTATCAAAAGGTGGTGAAATTGCAGCGGTGGCTAAAGTACCAAAAGAAGAGGATGAAGATTTAGAAAATATTGATGGAATAGAGAACAATGAAAATCAAGAAAACACTGAAGATTCAAACAATGGCATAGATAATGCTGATACAGACAGTGAAAATAAAGATTAAATTTAAAATTAAAACGAAATGAAATTATTCAAAGTTAGCATAGGAATTATTGCCTCAACTTTATTTATTACATCTCAAGTGTTTGCACAGAGTAGCAACGTAATCTCTGCAGCGTTAGAGTTTAATAAATACCAACCTGCTTTTATGCAGCAGGATTTTGACAAAGCTAAAACTCATTTGATTGAAGCTAAATCTTATATCGATTTGGCAATGAAGAATGAATCAACGATCAATGATGAAAAAGGTAATTATTACAATGTATTAATTAATTACAGTTTAGTAGAATTATCTAGTCTAGGTAAATATGCTGAGTTAGAGGTATATCAAAACGACTCGATTATTGATGTTATTGAAAATTCAACTGAAAAGGCATCAGCTAAAAAAAGATGGAGAAGAGAGCTTGAAGATTTCTTCAATAGAAAAGTAAGTCAAGCTGTTTCTGTTGGTGAAATGATGTTTAAGCAGAAAAACTTTCAGATGGCTTATGCAGGATTTGCAAGTGCATACCAAGTTAAAAAAATAGCCAACATTGAAGAAGAGCGCGAGGCAATGCGAACAAATGCAATTATCTCAGCTAGAAATTATATTGATACTTTAGAGAAAACGAATGAAATTGAAAAAGCAATTGAATTTATCAATGGTGCTTTAGAGATGTTTCCTAAAAGTGAAGAGTTGGCAATTGCTGGTGTAAATTTAGCATTGAGCAAGGACGACCTAGAACAGGCAGAGGGCTTTTTCAATGCTGCTGCGGAAAATTCGCCTGAAAATAAAGTTCTATTTTCAAATATGGGTTCTATTTACTTATCAGCTGCCGACAAAGCTTATAATGAGTTTGCTGCAATGGAAATAACAGATGATGGGTATCAACAAAAATCTGATGAAGTAGAGGAGTTATACACTAAAGCTGAGACAAACTTAGAACGAGCTATCGAGATAGATCCTGAATATGCTGAAGCTGCATATAACTTAGGTGTTCTTTATTTAGGTAGAGGTGAAAAGCTAAAAAACACTGCAGGTCAAATGGATTATAACAATCCTAATTATGAGGCAGTGAGTAAAAGGAGTCAGGAAATGTATCAAAAGGCAATTGCACCCTTAGAGATTTACATTAAACAAGATCCGAATAATGCAGGAGTATTAAATGTACTTTATCAAGTTCATAGAAATGCAGGTAATTCGGAGGAAGCTTTAGAATACAAAAAGAAAGCTGAAAAGGCTGCTGCAGGAAATTAAAACGAAGAATTTAAACTTACAAAAAAGGCTGTCTTTTCGGGACAGCCTTTTTTTATCTTCAAAATTTAACTTTACATATTAAAAATATTGATTTTTTGAATTAGCACCTGAAGTATAAAGCAAAACATAAAGAGACTTGATTCTTAATTTATCCCGGATTATTCATGCATTTAATTTTAAATCTATTCTAGGCACAAGACCTAAAGTAATATATGTATATTTCGCGGGGCTTGTAACGACGAATAGATCAAAATTAAATCAAAATCTTACAAATACATAAATACCCAAAAATGGGTTTCTCAAATTTTACAGGAAATACAGTTAAAATACTGACTTACAGATGTTAATATTCATAAACTTTAAGATTGGTGAATAATTCGGGTTATACTTGTTGAAGAAACAGCCAAACCGGCTTTTATAGTTATAACAGTGTGATCGAATCTGAATTGATTTTGATAATTTTATTTTTGTAAAGATTTCCGACCGCTTTTTTAAAGGATTTTTTGCTCATTTTTAATTCAGATCGAATTAAATCTGGACTCGATTTATCAGTCACCGAAATTTCACCATCATTTTCCTTGAGGTAGGCAAGAACCATTTCCGAAAATGCATCAAACTTCTCAAGTCCAACAGGAACTAAAGACACGTCAATTTTACCATCTTCACGAATAAATTCAACATAACCTTTGGTTGTTTCTCCTGTTTTTAAAGGTTTGACGAGTCTATCTTTAAAAATTAAACCATTATATCGATTGTTGACGATTACTTTTCTACCTAAATCAGTTATTTCACCAATAAATAAGTCTATTTCGTCGCCTTGATTTAACCCTTCTACCTGATCTGTTAAGAATTTATTGATTTTAGCAGAACCGACCAATCGATTAGTTTGTTCATCTCGATAAAGTCGAACTAGATAGATACCTCCTTCAACCATTTTAGCGGTTTGTTCTTTAAAAGGAACCAATAAATCTTTTTCTAAACCCCAATCGAGAAATGCCCCAAAGTTACTTACTTCTTTAACAATTAGAAAAGCAAAAGAATCGAGTTCTATTTTAGGTGTTTCCGTAGTCGCAACAGGTCGATCTTCAGAATCATTATAGATATAAACAGATATTTCTTGATCTAATTCTAAATCGTCTGTCAGGTATTTATTAGGAAGTAAAACCTCGAAGCCATTATCATCTTCAAGATATGCTCCAACACTAGTAAAACGATCAATTCTTAGGTTAACATGTTCCCCGATATAAGTCATATTCAATTTTTTTGCTTCTGCAAAGTTAATTGAACTTTCTTAGTAATACAGTTTTGAGAGCAATTTCGCATTAACAACCAAACAAGGCATGTATTCATCATTGGTAATTAGATCTTGTGTGTATTTTTCAAATTGTGCAAAAATACTTGAAGAATGATGGGCTACAGCGATTAAATCACATTTATTTTCCTTTGAAAAATTAACAATTTCCTTTTGGAAAGACTTTTTAGAATCAATTTGAACAATTTCAGCATCAATATCTTTTTCTTCAAATTGATTTTTCACCAAGGAAATTCGAACTTTTAATTGTTGGGCTAATCTTTGATCCGATTGTTTTTCTGCAATTACATAAATCTTCGCATCAAAAGTCTTGGCAATTTCGCCAGCAATATGAATAATTTGCAAACTTTCTTTAGAAGTGGTTATTGGAACGACAATTTTATTGAGTTTACTTTGATCAACACCATCTTGAACGACTAAAAAAGGAATACTCGAATTACTTACAACCTTCATCGCATAAGAACCAAATAATTTTTGCATTCCTGTGGCGCCGTGTGTTCCCATAATGATTAAACGGGCTTCATTTTTCTCTGCAATTTTTGATATATCTTCGAAAATATTTCCTTCTATCACTTTAGGTTCAACACTACCATCTCCAACACCTAGGTCTAAATTGTTAATTATTTTTTGAAGTTTTTCATGCGCTGCTTTCGCTTTTGATTTGTTGCTAACAATGTGCAGTAACATGATGGTAGTTTTCCGTGGTTTGGCTAGAAAAATTGCATATTTGAGCGCGGCATCTCCAACGCTAGTAAAATCATGGGGTACAATGAATAAATTGGCACTCATAAGTTTTGGTTTATATATCAAATATAACAAAAAAACGAATAGGTGATATGTTTAGTTGCTTTTATGACAAATATTATTTTTGTATCTGGTTCTTATTCTGCAGGTTATTTATTTAAAACCTGATTTTGACCTCCTAACTCTATTAAGAATGTCATCCTTTGTAATATAAAATATCACAATTTTTTATTTTACAAAGGGTTTATTTTGATATGTCCCTATTAACATTAAGAAGCCAAAACACTGACCATCAATATAAAAAAGTGGACTTGGATGGGACGTAAATTGGTTGTTACAATCTGCGATTTAAAGAGATAACCCTAACTTTTTATTGCGCATTAGAAATCTTGATGTTTATCCAGGATAACTTTTTTAAATAAAATAACTCAATTTCTATTATTGGGTTACCAAAATAAATCGTAATTATTTAAAGATAGATTCCTCGTCGCCCCAAGTTCTCGGGACTACTTCGGAATAGCAGGATTTCTGTGGCTTGGCGGGGGTAAAGTTTGCTCTAGCTTAGCTTGAGCCAATTTTACCCCAAAGACCTCCTTATGAGCTGTCATTCCAGTAGTTGATAAAACATTAGATTTTAACAACTGAGGAGTTCTCAGACCTTCGACTAAATCCCTTCTTTCTTTTTTGATAAAGTTTAACACTAGATAAAATTAATTGATACGATTCTCGGCTGTAATTATTGAAAAAACACAACCTTAAGACTAGTGATTAACGACCTATCTTGATACCCCAGTTCTATTATTTAACTCTAGTGGAGGAAAAATTTAGTGGTAATTTGACTGAAACACATCTTTTATTTTAACAATTACAAAAATAATTTAAGATTTTTTTATTATTAAATATTTGTTAATCAGAGGGTTGTTAAAAAACCGTTAAAAAACCTTATTTTATTAGGGAAAGCGAAGCAACCTTAAGGTTCCTGAAGACGTTTTTTTATTAGAAAACATTACACTACTACTGATGAAAACTAAAAATAAGCTCGAATCCTCGGGCTTATTTTTTTATACATGTATAAACAAAGGCTGGGGGAAGATTGTTTATCGTAAATTGCAAATCAATCGAATCGAAAATCTTGTTGAGTATTTTTTTAGCATTTAAAGAATACTGGAATTGAATATACTTACCATTCTTTTTTAAGGCAATTTCAGCCGATTTTAAAATACGCATGGTTAATTTTTGATCAAAATTGGTTAATGGAAGTGATGATATGATGACATCAGCATTTTCATAGTTGTCTGCTGATATGTACTCTCTTACATTTACAGCACTATCATTGATGATTTTAACCTGCTTGTTTTCTTCAAACTCTTTTTTCAATTTTATAAAAAATGGTTCGTGCAATTCAAAAACATAAAGAATTGCATCATCTCTCATTTTGTCAATGATTTCTCTTGTGAAAACACCTGTACCTGGACCGAATTCTACAATTACTTTTTCGGTTTCAAAATCGATATGTTTAAGCATCTTTTTTGCTAAAGATTTCGAACTAGGTTTTATTGCTCCGACTGTTTTTCGCTCTTTAAAAAATTCCTTTAGAAAATTATTTTTCTTTTTACTCAAGGCTTCAATGGTTTAAAATAATTGTGTCATTTTTAATGATTCCGATTGCTTTACCTTTCATTTCTTGACCTAAAAATGGAGTATTACTACTTTTCGAATAATTGTTAGACGAACTAAATCTCCATTTTATCGTTGGGTCAAAAATCGTTAGATCAGCAATATTGTTAGTGTTTATACTTGAATCAACTTCAAAATTAGCAATTTTACGGGGTTGAACAGTTATTTTATCGATAAAATCAACTTGGTTTTCTTCATTATCTGTAATTAATGCGGAGTAAAAGCTTTGCAAGGTAATATTTCCGAAGGCTGCATTATCAAATTCAATATCTTTTTCTTCAACTGCATGTGGCTGATGATTAGATACAATACAATCAACCGTACCGTCTTTTATTCCTTGCCATAAAGCAAGTCTATCTTTCTCTGGTCGGAATGGTGGAAAAACCTTATGATTAGTATCATAACCCAAGACTGCTTTTTCATTAAATAAAAGTTGATGTAAATGTACATCACATGTCACTTTAGCTCCATTTGATTTAGCCTCTCGTATGCATTCAAGTGACTTTTTCGTTGAGACGCCCGTGAAGTGAATTGCACCGTTGGTATATTCCAATAAGCTTAAATCACGTTGAATTTGTATTTCTTCTCCAATTGAAGGAATGGCTTTGAGTCCCGTTCTTAACGAAGCAATACCTTCATTTACCTGACCATTTTTGCTCAATGATTCGTCTTGAGGAAATGAAATAATTCTACCTCCAAAATTATTTACATACAACAATGCCCGATAAAGAATTCCTGAAGAAGTAAATTGTGTATGATCAGTAAATAGTCGAACCCCTGCTTTATACATGTCATACATTTCAGATAAGCTTTCACCGGATAATGTTTTTGAGATAGCACCCATTGGGTGAAGATCAACAATATGATTCTTACTTTCTGTTTTGATATAACTTACCTGACCTTTACTATCAATTACAGGTGAAGTGGAAGGGACTAAAAACACATGACCAAAACCTCCATTTTCGGCAAGTTTTAAACCCGATTGAAGATCTTCGTTTTGTTCATTTCCAGGATCGCAAAAATCCGCCTTCAAATCTACCCAACTTTGTGAAACACATAAAGATTTACTGCTTATTGATTCAGCAGATTCATCTTGTATTTCATTTTCGATTTTTACAATCTTCCCGTCAATAATGAGAATGTCTTTTCTTTGATTAAAAAAGGAAGATGCTTGATCAAATATTTTTGCTTGTTTCAGTAAAATTTTCATTTTATACTTTCCAAAAAGTGATGATTAGCATTTCTAAGATAAAAAACGCTAATGCTAAAATTAAAAGAAGTTTCCAATACGTGTTAGGTTCATTGAGGTTTATGTTTTGTAAATCGTCAAAAATAACCATTTCTTCAACACGTATATGAGGCAAGTTTATTGATTCAAAATACGCATTGATTTCATTTGGTGCCGCAATCTGCATATCTGATTCTAAACGATTAAAGTTTAAAGCTATTTTACCCAGTTTTTTATCACCTTGTAAAATATTGTAAATTCCGTCTTTTATCGCGTGATTTTTATTTGCGTTTCTAACAGAGATAGAAGTATGTCCTGTTTTTTTGTCATTTCAGGAATAAAAACAAGAGCTTCATTTTGAAGCTGCAAAGGGTTTTGATCTTGCTCAGTTGTTTTAATTTTATAATTTTCTCCAGAGCCTAATGTTAATGAAAGTGGTTGATTTCCTTGACTTTTTTCACCAACACGTAATAAAAGTGATGAAAATAGAGCAGATTTTCCAAGATTGTTAAAGCTATCTTGAATGGCACTGTATAACATGTAAATAGATTCTGTTTCTCCTTGTTCTACAAATAAAGGCTGACCATTTTCGTAGTTAATGAGGGAGCGATAGTTTGCGTTAGTATAAACCGTACTCGTGAAATATTTACTTAGCGGAGGCATGGTGATTTTTTCAACTTTTTCATCAAACATACCTTTGAAAAATAGGGAGGAAGAATTGATTTTTCCAATTCTTATTTCTTTATTCCTTTTTTGGTTAATTAATGGTAAATGCATTGAAGCTAAAAGATTATTATACGATTTAGGGTCATAAGAAGGGGAGGGGATGATTAATAAATGAGTACCATTGTCTGTTAGTTGCTTGAGTTGTGTTTGTAAACCAGAACTAATCGATTCTAATTCATTTAAAACTATTAGATTAGCCTCGTTTAGGATGTTTGTTTTGAGTTGGTTAACATTGTTTTGTTCAATTTGATAAAAATCATCAGTAGCATAAACCAATCCAGGATAAGGTGTACTATTTTCATTGTTCACTATTAGTATTTTAACAGTTGATGTAACATCATAACTAAAATAAAATCGATTATCAAAGTATAGGTTTTCATCTACCAATTCTATAAAACCAGCCTTGCTACCAACACTTTTATCGGTGTAGTTCATAGAAACTATTGTGTAATCTTTACCTTTTACATCTGTTAATGTTTGTCGTTTTAAATCATCAATTTCAAGGTTTAAAGCAACGTTAGTAAGGTCTGTGTCTCCAGTGTTAAAAACTCTTATATTCAGGGTGTTGTTTTGATTTACACGCTGAAAGGGTTGATCAAACCAAACAGAATCAATGTAAAGATTTTGTTTCATTTGTGGTTTCATTTGTAAAAATGAATAGGTAGCATTTGTGTCTAACAAATCTTCAGTTGCAGATAAGTTTCTTTTCTGAAAGTCTGATAATACATAATAATGTACCTGACCGTCAAAATCAATGGAATTTAAATAAGCGTTAGTGCTTTCTAGGGGACTTGTTATTGATCTAGAAATTGCAGAAAAATCAATGAAAGCAAGCCGATCTTCAAGTTCTGTTTTATTAATGATACGGTATTCTTTTCCTTCTAATTTATTGGTTAAAAGCATGAATTTTTGACCTCTAGGATAAGCGTCAACTATTTCTTGAACAGCTGTTTTTGCTTGATTCAAAAGATCTCCATTTGATCCTTTGGCAGACATAGAAAGCGAATTATCTATATAAATTGGTACAACACGCTCAAAGGATTTGTTTTGAGTTGAGGTGGGAATGTAGGGTTGTGCAAATGCTAATATTATTGCTGTAAATGCTAACATTCTGCAAGCAAGAATAAGGTAATGTCTTAGATTTCTTGTAGCATTGGTCTCTTTTTCAACCTTCTTAATAAATTGTAAACTAGAAAAATATAGTTTTTTATATCTTCTGAAATTAAATAAGTGAATGATAATCGGTATGATTAACAAAAACAAGAAATACAGAATATGTGGATATACAAAACTCATCGTTCCAAAATTAATAGAAATCGGGGGTTTAATAGGTTTTAAATGAAAAAAATCTTCATTTCTAAAGGAGCATAGTTTTATGGGGATTTGAAAATAAGCTATTCATCTAATAGAAAAATATTTCTTCTCTTAAAATAAAAAGTACAGTGAATATTCCAGATTAATTTGAAAGGTTTACCGCATTTCTCTTTTAAAAATAGTTGAGTTTCTAAATTTTATTAAACATTTGATCACTTATTTAAAATCTCAAACAACACTTTCTTCTGATTCCCCAATTCATCTAATACCGTCAACAAATGCTCTCCTTTTTCTGGAAGATACTGAATCGTGTGATTACCTCTTGTTTGTCCTAAATATTCATCATCTACATGCCAAAACAAAGTCGCAGAACGATCGGGATGAGAAGCTTCAAAAATAATTCCTTTGGAAACGCCGTCTAAATCTGTGGTCGCTACCATTCGACTATTGTGTTCTGGATAAATAAGCGTAAATGATTTGTTTTCATTACCGCTTTTACAATCGGGATGGAAGGGAGGAAGCGTTTTGTAATTGGGATGAGCACTTTTATAAAAGTAGGCTTGCAATGGTGGCAATACAAATTGAGAGATTGTTTTTAGTGGAACATTTGGCGCACAAGATTGATGGTAACGGAATTGTTCTTTTTCATCGGTAAGAAAAACTTCGTGGAAATTACAGGCTGGACCACGCAAAGCATTTTGATGTACAGAAACAGTATCTATTTTGGTACAATTCATCGTATTTCGATGTCCACTTTCTTTGCAAATACTCATTTTTACCAATTCATCATAGGGAGGAACAAACCAAGACCTTTTTGGGTTAAATGCGAAAAAACATCAAATAAAATCGGACCTGCTGCAGTTGTTCCAATAATCCCTGGCCGACCTTCTCCGGTGGCGTTTCCAACCCAAACCCCAACCACATAATCGGGAGTACAGCCCACAGCCCAAGCATCTCTATTGCCATAACTCGTTCCTGTTTTCCAAGCAATTTTGGAAGAAGAAGCGTACTGTTCCCAAGAAGCATCCATGTAAGGTCTATTTACACTCAGCAAAGCCTGAAAAGTTTCATAAATAGAAGCCGCATCAAATTTTGAAGTAGTTCTAGTTCTCTCCCTTTCACTCTCCCTATCTCTGTGGAGACTTAGCGTAGTCGAAGTCCCACTCTGAAGTTTTTTTTCAAAAAAAACTTCAGCTTTATCCCAACTTCCCGCACTATACATATTCTCCTCATTATAAAAGTTCAATGTTTTTGTCATGCCCGCATAAGCGTTGGTGATTTCCCAAAGTGAAGATTCTCCGCCGCCAAGAATTAAAGATAATCCATAGTGTTGGGCACTTTTAGAAACATGCGTTTGACCAATGGAGCGCAACTTATGCAAGAATTTATCGATGCCGTATTGTTTAAGTAAATAAACAGCCGGCACATTTAAAGATTGCGCCAAAGCCTCTCCAGCACGAACGGCTCCTTGGTTTTTTTCGTCATAATTTTTAGGAGAAAAATGATCGAAATACATCGGTACATCGGGAATCAATTGTCGGTTGTGAATCATGCCTTCTTGCGTCATAGCTGCATAAAGAAAAGGTTTGAGCACACTCCCTGAACTTCTTGGCGCACGCACGATATCAACAAACTTTTGGTGTTCGTTTTCCGTTGCAGAATTCCCAATATAAGTAACGACTTCGTTGGTTTTAGCATCAATGACTAAAAGTGCCGCATTGTGAATGTAATTCTGATTCAAATGATATTGATGGCGTTCCAAAACTTCGCTTAATCTTTTTTGTTTTCTATCATCCAGATGAGTTGTAATGCGTTGTCCTTTTTGTCCATTCAAAATAGCGTGATCAAGTAGGTGAGGAGCCAAGGAAGGCAATCTTTTTGGTGCGCCAATTAACGGTTCTTCTAAAGACAATTCATAAGTGATTTCGTCAATTTCTCCGTGTTCCAGTAATGTTTTAAGCACTTTATTGCGCTTTTCGAGTAATCTCTTACGATTTTTCCCAGGATGAACTAAACTTGGAGCATTCGGAAGCACAGCCAAAGTAGCTACTTGCGACCACGATAAATCATGGGGCGGCAAACCATAATAGCGCCAAGCCGCAGCTTCTAATCCAACCACGTTTCCACCAAACGGTGCATTAGCAGCATAAATATTGAGCAATTCTTTTTTCGAGTAGCGAAATTCCATGCGCAAAGCCCAAATCGCTTCGATAAATTTATTGTAGAAAGTTCGATTTCCATTTCGCGCCATTCTAGCGATTTGCATGGTAATCGTACTGCCTCCGCTAACGACTTTTCCTGCTTTCATGTTGCTCAACGCTGCTCGACCAATGGCCAAAAAGCTTACGCCAGCGTGGGTATAAAAATCATGGTCTTCAAAAGCGATAATTGCGGCGTTGAACTTTTCGGGTGTATTGTTCATCGGAGGAAATCGCCATTGACCATCCGTGGCAATTCGTGCGTTCATCAACCGACCGTCTTTGCTGAGCAGAATAGTGGAAGTCGGTTGGTCGAATAAAGTACTGGGCAAGCAACCCAGAAAGTAAACAACAAAAGCAAAAAATGCAAAGGCTGTTAACTTTCTAGGTGCAAAATAGAAATGATATTTTCCTATTTTCAAATACACAATTATCTTCTGCCGGGTTTCACGACTTTCACCTTTTTACCTTTCTTTAAAGCAGAAATCGTTGCGTCGTACATGGCTTCAATGTGAATCGCAGGCATATAATATTCGCCCACATAAGCCGCATGTAAATTGATTTTAATCGTCTTGCTTTGATTCTTGCGTAAATCGAAATAGGTATAAACTCGATCGTCGCGAATGTCTTGATAATTGATGTGTTGACCATCGTTTCCGCTGTAATTCATGTCCATTCTTTGGTTGTGAATTTCCCAACCGCTTGGGAATATTTGAGATAAAGCGAGTTCTTTATAGTCTCCGCGATTTCCTGGATTAGAAACCGTTACTTCCACAGAAAAGTCAGTTCCTTGTTCCAGTTGATCAACAGATATAATTTCATCTGCTGCGTTGCGATAAACGACATCCAAATATAAATGGTCGGAACGAGAAACTTCATTGCCGGCTAAAGGAACTCCAGTGGCAATTAATCGAGTAAATAAATAACTTTCGCCTTTATTTTCTACTTCTACTGCTGCCGATTTTTGCGTTCCAGAAACATCTAAATCAATCAACTCTATGGCTTTTGAACTGGATATGTTTGTTGTTTTGCCATTATAAACAAAGGAAGCTTTCATGCCGTCTTTGGGGTTATTATTTTCCGTGAATTGCGCAATGGCCATTAAAGAATAAGCAGTGGTTTGCGTACTCATCCATCGGTCTTTACTCAAGGTTTCGGAAAGTTTTTTTACCAATGCAGCGGCTTTTGCTTTTTCCCCCATTAAGGTCAAGGTTTCAATAATCATCGCTTGGTCACGGTGATTATTTCCAAAAGTATGCCCCAATTCCGTGTACGGCTGGATTCGTGTCGACTTATCTTTTACAATGCGTTTGGCCACTTCGTTTTTACCTGCAATTTGATAAGCGGCTGCTAATCTCCATGCGGCTTGAACGGATAGATCGTCTTGCGTTCTTAATTTATTCATAGCACTCAAAACAGGATCTCCCGCCAAAGCCAAAGTATATAAACGATAAGCTTGTGGTAAATCATTATTGCGGTAATTGTTGTGATTGCGCGGACTCCATTGCTGGGCTTGATTTTTCTGGTATTTAATCCATTTTTCTTTCAATCCATAGGGGAGAGCATAACCTTTCTTTTCAGCTACTAGCATAAAATGACCTGCATAAGTTGTTCCCCAATCACTTGAAGTTCCGCCACCTTGCCAAAACGCAAATCCGCCATCGTTGAGTTGATGTCTTTGAATTTTATTGAGTACCGAACGCACATTATTGTCGATTCTCGCTTTTGTTTTGGCATCAATTTCAATTAAACTCGACAAATACAATTGTGGGAAAGCACCCGATGTTTTTTGCTCTAAACAACCATGCGGATAACGAATGAGATAACCCAACCGTTTTTCCAAATTAATAGGAGGGATGTTCGACAATTCTAATTTCGCAGAATTGCTGTTGTCCATTCCCGGCAAGTTGATTTCCTCCTTCCACGACGTTTTTCCATCTAATGCGCCTTCTTTGTAAATCGTTACTGGGAGATTCGGTTGACGCACTGCTAAATCAATGGTGTGTGTAGACTTTTCATTTCCACTGGTGGCAATGACTTCCACTTTTGCAGCGCCTGTTAATGTGCCGACTTCGAGTTCAAAATTCACCACCTGATCGCCAACATCATTAAAAGTGATTTGCTTGTTCGGTGAACCAACAACACTAACATATTTGTTGGTTTTGACTTTTAGTTGTACGTTTTTCACCTTTTTATCCATGGCAAAAACGTTAATCGGAAGTTGTACTTTTTCTTTGGGTCCCAATACACGCGGTAAAGTTGCTAAGACCATCAATGGTTTCTTTACAGGCGTTGTTTTTTCCGCACTTCCATAAGCACCATCTTGACCGGCAACCACCATTGTTCTTACCGATCCAATATAATTCGGAACATCAATTTTGTGTTTCGCTGAACTTCCTCCTTTAAGTTTGAATGGGCCAATAAATCGTACCATCGGTTTGAATCGAATTGGGGTATCGTCTCCTGGATTGATGGCTTGGTCACCACCAATCGTGAGAATATTCTCCACTTTCGCTCCGTAAGCTCCAATGACATGGTCGAACAAATCCCAAGTTCTTACGCCTAAGGCTTCACGTGCGTAAAAATGATTCCAAGGATTGGGCGTTTTAAATCGGGTTAAATCCAATAATCCTTCATCCACAACGGCGATTGTATACGTCATGTCACGACTATTTTTCTCGTTGACTTTTATCGTAAATGACGATTCTGGAGCCAATTCATCGGGCATTTCTATTTCAGGTTCAAGAATCGTGAGTGGATCTTTTACCATAATTGGAACTACGCCATACATGCGAATCGGAGCGTCGTTTTTGGTGCTTTTGTGCGGTTGTAAAAACGTGATATGCACATAACAATTCGGTGCTAAATCTGGTGTAATCGGCAACTCAAAAGAGGTTTCGCTATCCAAGGTTTCTATCCAAAAAGCATCAATCACTTTTTTGCCATCTTCAATGGAAATCAAAGCGCGTCCTTCTTCTGCAGAAGGGAAACTGATTTTGGCTTTTTCTCCTGTGGTATATTCTTCTTTATCTGCTGAGAATGTCAACATATTTGCACCGTCTGGCGTTGCTCTTCCAGCTCTCGACATCCAACTTGGCCAATCGAAATAAGTCATAATTCCAGTAGAGTGACCGCTATTCATATCTTCTACTTTTATAAGGTAGCGACCCCAATCATATTTATCGATTTTCGTTTTTGAAAAGCCTTCTCCGCTGGCATTCGTAGTGATTGTCTCACTTGAAATCGGACGCACATTATTTCTATTAATGTAGCGCGCCACATTGTCGGAACCACTTTGCCACCACCAGCTCCATTCAATTTTGTAAACTTCTACTTTAACTTTTCTATTGGCTGCTCTTTCTCCTTTTTTGTTTAGCGAAACAATAGGGAATTGATAAGTAGTGTCTGTTTCTAATGCTCCGTATTTATTGATTTCTGGCGATTGAACACCTACAAAATATTCGTAAGGCGCATAATTTACCGCCATTTGATCGGTACTGAAATCTCCGCCTCTTTCAAAAGCTCGGGTTTTAAATATGACTTTCAACATGCCTGGCGCTTGGTCTTGCACTTCCACTTTTTCATTGAAAGACAATTTTCCTTCGGCGTTGAGATTTCGTTCTAAAAACTGTTCTTCTGAAGCGAAAAAGTTCTTGCTTGGATCATCGAAAGTGTAATTCTTAAATCCTTTAAAATCAGTAGAAGTGGGGACAAATTTTAATGAAATGTCAGTTTTTAATTCCTTGGCCGGCGCACCGTGTAGCCATTTTACGATTAAATCTCCTTTTACATAAGGATTCGCTGAACTGATCAAATCATTTTGAATGTCCAAATTAATTTTTAGTCGATTGGGCTTGATGGTTTCTACTTTTATGGTTTTGGTAAAAGTAGCTCCACCAACTTCCACTTTCGCCGTCCAATTTCCTGTTGGTGCATCTACGTTTGTTGGCGTAGTGAAATTGTAAAATCCATTTAATCCTTCTTTTTGTACATTTCTTTTTACAAGTTGGCCTCGGGCGTTGTGCAATTCAAAAATCACAGGATGATTGTTGGGAATAACATTGTCCTTGTCTTCCAAAATAAAGTTTAAAAACAAAGTGTCTCCTGGTCGCCAAACACCACGTTCTCCATAAATATATCCTTTGATTCCTTCTTGAATCGTGGCTCCGTCAATATCAAATCGACTGAGGGGTAAGTTGTTTCCATTTCCTAAACGTAAATAACCTTTTTTCAAATCGTGTTCTACTTCAATGAAAAACGGTTTTGCTTTTAACGCTTTTGTTTGGGCAATTCCCTTTTGATTAGTTTGTATTTCTGTAATTTTTTGCTGTTGGTAATCGTAAACACGAACCGTAGCTGCTTGAATGGGTTGGGTACTTACGATATCAGTTACCGCAATAAAAGTTTCGCCGTTAGTTCCCGATTTAGCTACAATTCCAATATCGGAAGCGAAGATATTTTTGACTACATTTTTTCCTCTGTAATAGGAATAAGAACAAGGATCATCTTGCCTGTTGTAATCGTAACCTGGGAAATAATCATAATTGTTGTAATGATGATTCCAATCGTTGATGTATTCCCATTTGTCGGCATCGGCGTAGTCTTTTTCGTCCCAATCACTTTCATCTCTTTCGATGTCTTCTTTTTGAGCATTAGTGCACGGATAAACTGAATGGTGTTTTCTAAATCCAATTTCTACGCGATAAATAGCCCCTTGATCAACTTCGATGTATTCGGATAAATCTAAATTGAAACGGTTCCATTTACCTAAATCTAAAGGTTTTTTTTCTCCTAAGTAAATCGTTTTCTTTCTCACCACTCGACCAATGCGTTTCAATTCATCACTGCCAGAATAGTCATTGTTTTGGAAAAATTGTTTGATGTTACTTTCAAAGATTTTAATGATGCGAATGTCCACGGCTTTCAAGTTGACGGCTTCAAAAGGTACCATCATGTTGTTAGAGGAAGGCAAAATACTTCCTTTTCCCACTAATTTCACTGCAGGCTTTATTGCTTGAAAATCAACGGAGATTTGTTCGGTTTTCTTGAATTTATATCCCTTCACGTTTTGAATGGCTGCATTTAAAACTAAAGTGTGATTGCCTTCTAATCTTTTGGAGGGATAAACTTTTAATTCGTTGGTGGCTATGGCCGTTTTTAAATTGTTATCTCCTTGTATTTCTACCAAACCATTCAGATTTTGATTGGCCAATAAAGGATCTGAAAAACGAATTCTCACATATTGTTCTGGATGTTGAACGACTGTAGTTTGCGTAACTTTAAAATCACCCATGGCAGGGATTTCGTGACGCATTTCTCGTTCTTCTTTTTCGCCATTTGGATTGGCATTCCAAGTAACTTTGATTTCTCCGGTCTGATCTTTTCTTTCAACGCTATCCACAACCAAATTATACAAACCATCAACACCGAATTCTGAGAACGTGGCTTTTTTGGTTTTTCCATTAATCGTTACATTGAAAATCTCATCTAATTTTTTTGTATTGATCACATCAGCGGTAATGGCCGTTCCCAAAAATTGATACCACTCCATGGATTCATTAGAATAACTTTTCAATCCATCCACTTCAAAATTGATGGCTTGTTTAATGATTGAAAAAGGGAATTTAAAAGTTTTTAATTCATTGGGAACATCACTCACTTTCCCCAGTTCAAACTCCACCCAATAATCTTGACCTGATATGAAATTTTCCTCTGGAATAAATTCCAAAGTATATTGATCTTTCCAAACTGTTTTTCCTTTCACTTCGGGAGAAATGGAGATAAAATCTTCTTTAATTGGCTGATTGGGTTTAATCTCTTTTGGATAAGGTTGAGATAATTGAATTTGAACAGGAGATGCACTTGAAATCACCCCTGATGTAAAAGAACTAATATGCTTTTGAAAATCGGGATTGATTTTAAACTCTGCTGGATCCTCCTCGCTGCAAGCGGAAAAGAGAAGCAATGTGGTTAAAAAATAGAGTAGTGGTCGAAGTGAAATTACTTTACTCATTGATAATCTTTTTATAATGATGAATGATTGAATGAAATTAATGATAAATAGATGAGAAATTGGTATTTAAGTGGATTTGTTATTAACAAAAATGAAATTAGTGTTGAAAAAAGATGGTGTTTTGTTTTGAAATATTGAAAAGTGTTGCCTTCGATCCATTCGGCTAGCTTAGGAACTTCAGGCGCAGTCAAGGGTCTTCTTAGAGAAATATACTAGTTTTAGTTATATTGTTAGGTTGATTTTATAAGTCAAAATGTTTTTTTTCGAGTAACTCTTTAAACTCGTGTAGAATAAGCGCAGTTGCACCCCAAACAACTTTATTATTAATGTCAAAATAGGGAATGTTATTTAGTGTCTTATTTCCATATATTTCAATATTGGTTTTTTTGATTGCATTTTTTTCTAATAATTGGGTAAGGGGAAAGGTGAAAATTTCGGCTACTTCTCTTGGGTTTGGTGTAAAAACTGGGGTTTCTAAGTAGTGAAATACATAAGGTTGTATACTGAAATTGCTAATCGGAATAAAGACAGGAGTGAGTTCACCCATAAAACTAAAATGATCATGAATGAGTCCAGTCTCCTCAACACATTCACGAACAGCTGTTTCCACTAAGTCCTGGTCAAATTCTTCTTTTTTTCCACCTGGTAGACAAATTTCTCCACTATGAAAACCAGCATACGGTGAACGCTCGGTTAAAACTCCCTTGAGTTCACTCTTATTTTCATAAATGACCAATGCAACAGCGCTTTTGCGGTAATTGATAGCATTCTTTATGGCTTCAGAAGAACGTCCACGACCTGAAGGTGACATGGGAATATGTGCATTTTCACCTGGGAGTTGGAGTTTTAATCGTTTTTGAATCTCTGTTAATGTAATGGACACTGTTTTATTTATAATTTAATGTTCTTAAAAATTTCTATTAAATCTTGATGCATAAAATGAGCATTACGGGTACTCATAATTCCTTGAAGTAAATAATACTTGTTTCCAACTTGAAAAACACCGAATTGGTGAAAAATTTCGGACATATATCGATTCTTTTTTCCTTTTATGCTTTTTGTGATTATGGGCACTCCTTCATAAGTGGTTGTTTTTGAATCTGTAGAGATTATTGCTTCTGATAAAGCTTGTTTTTTGATTTGTATAGCATAATTCAAAATAACTTGCATATTATTTTTTGGGGATTCATTTCGATGGGTAAAATAACTTTTATAAAACGACATTGATTGACTTGGGATTTCATCAATCGATATATAAACTTCTTTATCTCGACAATGATAATTGTGCTCATTGTTTAAACTAATAGATTGATATATTTTACGAAAACAACTAGGCAGGGTTAGGGTAACTTCGGATATGTGTTGATTTGGAATATGTAAGTCAAAGACTTCATTTTCAAAGTGTTTTAAGGGTGTTTTGTAAATGCTTTCGGGCTTTTTCTCAGCCTGACAACCACTGAGGAGACTGTAAGTTAATATGATTAACAGTGAAAAAGCAGCTTGTTTTATCAAGATCTTTTGAGTGCGCGTATTTACTGTTGTCTTACTTTTCATTCCAATTAGGTATAACTTCATTTGGGTTGATTTCTATAACATCTCCAGGTCGCATTTTACCTAAAGTAAGTGCACCTACTGAAAAACGAACAAGTCGCAATGTTGGGAATCCTACTGCAGCTGTCATCTTACGAACTTGCCGGTTTTTTCCTTCTTTCAAAGTCAAAGCGATCCAACTCGTAGGAATATCTTTTCGAAATCTTATCGGAACACTCCGCTCTGGAAGATTTGGAGACTCAATTTTTATACACTTCGCTGGAGCAACCTGATGTGTTTTCCCATTGTGTTTTATTTGAATTGTTCCTGCGGCTAATTCCTCACAAGCTTGATTTGTAATTTCTTGATCAACTTGCACATAATACGTTTTTTCAATTTTGTCTAAAGGTGATAATACTTTGTTTTTGAATTGATTATCGTTTGTCATTAAAAGTAGACCTTCACTTGTTTTGTCGAGTCTTCCAATGGAATAAACATCCTTTGGAAATGTATATAAATCACCTAAAAGACTAGCATTTTCAGCCCCTGTAAATTGTGAGAGCATATTAAACGGTTTGTATATGGCGTAATATTTTTTTTTCATCTTGACCTCTAAAGTATTAAAAATGGATTGAATTAATCAAAATAATAAGTTCTAAAAGGATAAAGTGGAAGATTCTTTTATATTTTTAGGCAAAAAGAAAGAAAATGGTTTTAGATTTTGTTAAAAAAGATGGAGTGGCGACACTAAAATTTAATCGTCCAGATAAATACAATAGTTTCAATCAAGAATTAGCCTTCGCAGTTCAAAAAGCATTGGATGATTGTAAAAAAGATGATGATATACGCACGATTGTTCTGACTGGAGAGGGGAAAGCATTTTGTGCGGGTCAAGATTTAGCAGAAGCAACAGATCCAAACGGTCCACCTTTAAAAAATATAGTAGGGAAACATTACAATCCAATCATAACTCAATTGCGAGATATTGAAAAACCAGTTATAGCGGCTGTAAATGGTGTCGCAGCTGGAGCAGGTGCAAATATAGCTTTGGCATGTGATATTGTTGTTGCTAAAAAATCAGCTACTTTCATTCAGGCTTTTGCAGCCATTGGACTTATTCCAGATTCAGGTGGAACATTTTTTCTTCCACGTCTTGTTGGAGCCCAAAAAGCAATGGCGCTCATGATGTCTGGAGATAAGGTTTCCGCAGATGAAGCTGAAGCTATGAATATGATTTATAAATCTATTGCAGATGATGAGTTTGATCAATTTGTAACAAAAATGGCCGCTAAAATGGCAAAGATGCCAACAAGAGGTTATGGTTTGACAAAGAAAGCAATTAATGCTTCGTTTAATAATTCCTTAAAAGAACAATTAGATTTAGAAGAAAAACTACAAGCCATCGCAGGTAGCACCTCCGATTTTAAAGAGGGAACTCAAGCGTTTCTAGAGAAAAGAAAACCAAATTTCACGGGGAAATAACAAGCAAATAGTTTTAAGCATAAAGAGAAATATATAATGAGTAAAATAAAAGTAGGGATTTTAGGAGCTGGAACGATGGGCGCCGGAATAGCTCAGGTAGCTGCACAATCGGGGCATAAAGTCGTGCTAGTTGATGTGAATGCAAGTGCAATTGAAACTGCAAAAATAAAATTACATCGCATTGCAGAACGGTTAATTGAAAAAGGAAAGTGGACCCAAGATTTTGGAGATGCATTGTTTGGTCGTATTACTTTTTCTACTGATTTAAATGACTTTGAAGGTGCAGGATTAGTAATAGAAGCAATTGTTGAAAATATTGAAATAAAACATGCTGTTTTTTCAAAGTTAGAGGCTATTGTTGATCAAGATTGTATCTTAGCTTCGAATACCTCATCTTTGTCAATTGCTGCTATCGGTTCGGTGTTAAAATCACCTCATCGTGTCTTGGGAATACATTTCTTTAACCCAGCACCACTTATGCCTTTGGTTGAAATCATCCCAGCAGTTCAAACCAACGAGAGCGTTGTGAAAACCGCACGAACATTAATTGACTCATGGGACAAAGTTACTGTTCTTGCCAAGGATACACCCGGTTTTATTGTAAATCGTGTAGCACGTCCTTTTTATGGAGAAGCCTTAAGAATTTACGAGGAAGGGATTGCTGATTTTGCTACAATCGATTGGGCAATGACTCAATTAGGTGGATTTAGAATGGGACCCTTTACTTTGATGGATTATATTGGAAATGATATCAATTATACCGTTACGGAAACAGTTTTTGAAGCATTTTATTACGATCCACGATACAAACCTTCTTTTACGCAAAAAAGACACGCTGAGGCAGGGTATTTAGGTAGGAAATCAGGTAGAGGTTACTACGATTACGCTGAAAATGCTGTTAACCCAAAAGCTCAAGAGAATGAAGTGGTAGGTAAGCTGATATTAAATCGGATTTTAGTTATGCTGATAAACGAGGCTGCGGATGCATTATTTTTGAATGTTGCAACAAGAGATGATATTGATTTAGCAATGACTAAAGGTGTAAATTATCCAAAAGGATTATTAAAATGGGCCGATGAAATTGGAATTAGCAATGTTCTCGATCAATTACAGGCATTGTTTGAAGAATATGGAGAAGATCGTTACAGACCAAGTCCATTGTTGAGAAGAATGGCTAAAAGTCAAACAAAGTTTTACGATTAATTTTTAATCAAAATAAGAGTTCAGCTTCCATGTTTGAGGCTGAGCTCTTAATATTCTCTGTCCACCTGATTGTAATCAACTTTTAGGTGTTAAATGGTAATGATTTAACTACTCTAATTCCTTGAGTTTTTCTTGGGCTTTCTGACTGTAAAATCCATTTTCCTTCACAATCTTTTTTAACAGATATCTGGCCTTCATAAAATTATTTTGTTCCAGATGAGCCTGAACGATAAACCACCTTGCTTCTTGTCTGAAATTACCGTAACCCAGTGTATAGGAGGAACGCAATAAATTTTGTGCTTTTTTAAATTCGCCTAAGTTAAAGTAACATAAACCTCCATAAAAGTTTGCATTTACATCCTTTGGATAAGTATCTAGTATTTCAAGATATTGTCTTAATGCTATTTTAAATTTGCCCTTGCTAAAATGTTCAGCCGTATTTGATAAATAATTAAAATAAGTGTATTCTTTCGTTTGATAAGAAGGCGAACTTGGTGATTCACTTTCTTGATCATGTGCCGCTTTATTTGCTGGTAATCCTGAAGAAACAAGACTTCGCTCTTTAATTGGTTTGCTTCTATATGCTCTGTAATCGACATTTTTTAGTCCAGATAAATACACTTCCTTAGCCTGATTGTATTTCAAATTTGAACTTGTTTCATTTGGAATTTTTCCTTTTGATTGAATAGGTAAAACGTTATTAATAGCGGTGTCTGTGTCTTTCTTTTTACTCGAATTCTTTGTATGAATCTTTGTTTCTCTGTTTTGTGATTTTAAGGTCTGTTTTTTTTCAAAAGCTTTAATTTCTTCTTGATTGGCTTTGATTTGAGAGGATGTTATCATTTTCTCAGAAGAAATTGTTGCCAATTCATTAATTGATTTGTTTTCTGTGTCTTTAGATGATGCAGATGTAGAAGTATAATTGTTTTTAGAAGTGTTTTTATTTCCTTGATAGGTGAAAATAATTAAAAGTGTCATCACTAAAGTGAAAAATAATAGTGTCCAAAGCATTCCGTTTTTTGAAGAATTGTTGGATTTGGAATTGAGATGTTGTGCCATTTTCTCATCCGTTGTTTTCATTCCCTCAGCAACCGATTCGTTAGTTTCCTTCCATCCTTCTAAAGCCTCTTCATTGAATGCCGAACTTGCTGCTTTAATTTCAATTTCATGCTGATGTTCGCCATCCTTATAGTCTTGAATCTCATGGCGACTCAAAGGCTTTTTAGGACCAAATATTTTATTGAGTATATTTAAAAAGACCATTTTCTTTTAATTTTATTTTTAAATTTCTTTTACCATTCTGAACTCCACTTTTAACCTTTTTGATTGTGATGTTAAGTAATTCACTTACTTCTTTGTAGGTTTTCTTCTCTAAATAAAAAAGTTTAATGATTTGATCTTGTGGTGGCATTAATTCAGCAATAGCTTTTTCAAGTAAAGTGAGTTTGATTTCTTGAAGTTCCTTTTCCTCTACTTCGTTTGAATCTTCAATAATTTCTTCAGCTATAGGCAAGTGATGCTGTTGTTTCTTTCTTAAAAGCATCAAACATTTGTTTTTAGTGAGGATAAACAACCATGATTTAAAGTATTTAATTTCATGCTTTTTTAGTTTGGTCCCTAAATCCATAAATATCTCCATGACAAAGTCCTCCGCAGTTGTTTTGTTTTTGAGATAATTCATACATGTTCCCATCACTAAATGACCATATCGCCTATAAAGTTCACCGATAAAATCTTCATTGCTCGTTTGTCGATACAATTGAATCAATTCATCATCCGTTTTCTTTGCTATTTCTTTCCGTCTTATTCTCATGGACTTCTTTGAGATTCATTATTCTCGAATTTCCATAAATATACATTTAAAACTTAAAACAATTTAAAAAAGCGGTTGACTTGAAGAGCGAAATTGTTTCAAATTATTTATCGGGTAGACAAGGTATTTAATGAGATATCATGAATAACTTAATTTTTAAGTTTTTTTAATAGTATTTATGCTGACGGTCGTTAATTTATGCTTACTTTAATCGAAACGAAAAACAATCAGTCATGGGTAAAAAAGAGGAAATACAAAAAGAAATAAACGATTTAACAAATAAAATTAGAGATGAAAAGCCTGGAGCCTACAAGCATTTGATGGAATCTCCAGAAACTATTCCCAACGACCAGAACAAAAACAGTGATGATTTTGTTAAGTCTCTAGAAAAGTATAAAAATCAACTAGAAGGAATTTTAACAAAGGATGATTAAATAGTAAATCATCGCCAATAATTAATAACAAATAAAAACAAACAATTAAAATGAAAACGTTTAAAAATTTAGGTTTCGAATCAGAAGAGTCTGAAAAAGTAGTAAACCATTTAAACTTATTACTTGCTAACCTGCATGTACACTATCAAAAGTTAAGAAATTACCATTGGAATATCACAGGTGGTGAATTTTTTGATATCCACGAAACTACGGAAGCTGAATATACAGAGGTAGTTGGTGAAATTGATGAAATTGCTGAAAGAATTCGAGTTTTTGGAGCAACTCCATATAGTACTATGGCAAAATATCTAGAAGTTTCAGAAATTGAAGAAACAGGCACTGATTTGAATGCCAAAGAAATTGTTTCAGAGATTTTAAAAGATTACGAGATTTTATTTTCTTTTATGGTAGACACCATTGAAACTGCTCGCGAAATTGGAGATATCTCAACAGACGATTTGGTTACTGGTTTTATGCGTAGAAGAGAGAAAATGCACTGGATGCTAACTTCTTATAACGCAGAAGAAAAATAATGAAGTAGTTGTTTTAACTACAATTACTGATAAGTTTAAAAAAAATGCTGAGTTTAATTTCAGCATTTTTTTTGTTTTATGATTGTGAATGAAGCAAAGTACTAAAGTGTACTTAATTGTGTTATCGTTTCTTTGGGGTTATCAGAACCAAAAACAAAACTTCCAGCTACAAGTGCATCGGCTCCTGCATCAACGAGCTTTTTTCCTGTTTCTAAATTTACACCACCATCTATTTCAATTAAAGTAGAACTACCGGAATTGTTGATTAAAGTTTTTAACTCACGTACTTTATTGAGCGTTTCTGGAATAAATTTTTGACCACCGAATCCAGGATTAACCGACATGATTAATACCAAGTCTATATCTTGTATGATGTTTTTTAGTAAATCAATTGGTGTGTGCGGATTTAGTGCTACACCTGTTTTCATTCCCAATGTTTTTATTCGTTGTAGTGTTCGGTGTAAGTGAGGACAAGCTTCGTAATGAACCGTTAAGATTTCAGCACCTGCATTTTTGAAATCCTCTAAATAATCATCGGGTGTGGCGATCATTAAATGCACATCTAATGGTTTTTGAGCGTGCGTATGAATTGCCTTCATTACTGGTAAACCAAATGAAATATTGGGAACGAATTGTCCATCCATAATGTCAATATGAATCCAATCCGCATTACTTTCATTCAAGAGTTTTACATCGCGTTCTAAATTAGAAAAGTCTGCTGATAATACAGAAGGTGAAATTATTGTGCCCATCTTTTTTTATCCAAAAGTACAAATTTTCTTTGCTTTCCAATTGTTTTCACTTAAAAAGAGAATAGAGTGGTGCTTCCAAATTATAAACATCCTTATAAAACCTAATTTGATGCGTTGAATCACTAATCCCTGCAGTGTGGTATACAACATGAACAGGAAAAGTATCTTTTAATATTAAGTATGTTTCTTTATCTCGTTTGCGTAATGCCGGAAGTGAATCTTTATAAGCATGTTCTTCCAGAGCCAGAATATGCTTTGATAAGTCAAAAGGATCTTGTGTTCTTATGCAGCCATGACTAAAAGTTCGAGCATCTCTATTGAATAAATACCGTGAAGGAGTATCATGAATATAGATTGAATGCTGGTTAGGAAACATAATTTTAACATGTCCAAGGCTGTTTAGTCTTCCAGGTTCTTGTCGAATGAAAAAAGGAAAAGTTGAAACCGAATATTTGTTCCAATCTATGCTGTCTGGATTAACAGTTTCTTTGTCTCGATTCAACACTGTGTAATGATTGCGCATTAAGTAGGTGCTGTCTTTTTTTAAATGAGGCAGTATTTCTTGACTCGCAATAGAATAGGGGACATTCCAATATGGATTTACAACAATATATTTCATGGTTGCACTGAAAATTGGTGTTTGATTGGATTGTGTTCCCAAAATAACTCGGTTGGTTGAAATACGTTCACCTTTATTATAAAATCGTAATAAAAAACTGGGAATATTAATAGCGATGAATTTGCTTTGTATTAAAGAATCTGGAAGACGTCTTAGCTTGTCTAAAGTTATCATTCCTTTAATATACCTTGCGTGATTGGATGACATTAAAACAGATAGGGTGTTTTTTCCCAATTTACCATCTTCATTTAAACCATTGTAGGACTGAAATTCTTTTAATTTTTCAATCGTTTCTTTATGTTTTAGAAGGGTATCAGATATGAAATTTCGATGATAGAGTTGCTGAACTATAAATTTATGAACAGCAATAGAATCTTTTAAATCTTCTGGTTTTACTGCGTTAACATTCTGTTCAACAGGATGTTTTGCAAAGAAATGATTAAGAGCAAAATGAAATCGAATAACATTGGCGTTAGGAGCCATGTAGGTAATTAAATGTTCAATCCATGAACGATCAGCAGCGAAAGAGTTAATGAATTCTAATACCACGTGAGGACTGACACGTTCACTTGGATGTAAATTCATTTTCTTTAAATCAAATAAAGGATTGTGCTGTAGGTGAAGAAACGATGCAATACGCAAAAGTGTTACAATCTCTTTTTCTTCTTTTGTAGAATTGGTTAGATCTAAATTTGACTCAAAATAATGAAAGGGGATATTTAATAAGGTATCATTATTAACATAGTTAAAAAAATGCTTAGTATTATCAGTTAAAGGTTTAGATTTTTTGATCCATACAGCTTGGTTGTTTCTTAATTTGTAAAAAGCAACACACCAATTTGATAATTTTTTTTCTAAGTTAAGTGCATGAATGTTTTTTTCATCGATAAAAATTGGTTCTTCATCGATATTCTTACCTGAGTTCAATTCGTTTTCATTATATTCATTGGCAGCATTGCAACTAATTAGAAGCAATACAACAAGAAATGGAATTAAAAATAGGCTAAAAATCCTCCTCATAACGTAGGTTTGTTAGAGTGAAAGTACTGATTTTTTATTTCTAATCGTTTTTTTAATTTAAAAAGATACAAACTTTTTATGCAAATACAGCAGTTTCCAGTAACCTTAGTAATTATAGTGGCAACAGTTATTATTTCACTCCGTGCGCTTAAAGATGCAGAAATGAAGTATAAATGGATATTCTACCCGTTTAAAGTCAATAAGGAAAATGAGTTTTATCGTATTTTATCGCATATTTTCATTCATGGCGATGGATTACATTTACTTTTTAACATGTTCGTTTTATTTTCATTTGGTAGACAAATGGAATTTGTGCTCAATGATTTTTATGGGCAAGGATTAGGAAGTTTGCATTTCTTTTTACTTTATTTTTTAGGAGGTTTAGCAGCTGCTATTTGGCCTTTTGTGAGAAATAAAGATAATCCAAACTATATGAGTTTAGGAGCTTCTGGAGCAGTTTCTGCTATTTTGTTTGCTTCAATTTTGTGGTTGCCTCAAGGAGGGATTTATCTCATGTTCATACCTTTTGAAATTCCAGCTTGGCTTTTTGGAATCTTGTATTTATTGTTTGAGTTTTATATGAGTAAAAAAGGAGGAACCGGAATAGCGCATGACGCACATTTTGGAGGTGCTGTTTTTGGAATTGTGTATGTGCTTCTAATTAATTTTGATAAGGGAAAAGCATTTTTTGAATATATACTCAGTTGATATGGAAAAATTATACGTAAACAACAATGGAGAATTATTAGAAAATAACGAACCGAGTATTCGGGCAGGAAATAGGGCGCATTTATATGGTGATGGTCTTTTTGAAAGTATTCGTGTCATATCGGGGAAACCCATTAATCTAGAGGTGCATATTTTACGTTTGAAAGAAGGAATGGCTGCCTTGAAAATGCGAATACCTAACTTTTTCACAGTTTCCTTCTTTGAAAAACAAATTGAAACGCTTTTATCTCATTCTGGAATAAAAAATGGCGGACGAATTAGACTTTCTGTTGATCGATCAAGAGGAGGAACCTATACGCCAGCCACAAATGAAGTGTCTTTTTTAATTGAAGCACATCCATTAGAGAATAATCAGTTTTTGCTTAATAATAAAGGGCTAGAGGTGGATTTATTCACAGAAATAAAAAAGGAAAACAACAAGCTCGCTAATTTTAAAACTAAAAATGGACTGATTTATATTTTGGGGGCTATTGAAGCACAAGAGAAAGATTTAGATGATCTATTGATTTTAAATAATAAAGGAGGAATTATAGAATCAACGAATTCAAATCTTTTTGTAGTGAGCAATGGCGTTCTTTACACTCCATCATTGGATGAAGGTTGTTTAGGTGGAACAATGCGAATGACCATTATTAATATGGCTTTAGAAAACAACATTAAGGTTTATGAATCTGCAATTACACCACAGAACTTATTAATAGCCGATGAAGTATTTTTAAGCAACGCCATAAACGGTGTGAAATGGGTAGGGGGATACAGAACAAAACGATATATGAACACAATTTCAATGAAATTTATACATTTGTTAAACGAAAAGTTTTCTAATCAAACAATGACAGCAGAATGAAAATAATTGGATTTGCAGGGAGTAATAGTAGAAATTCGATCAACAAAAAATTGGTAAAACATACCCTAGATAAAATTGAAAATCAAAACACTGAATGGTTGGATATTACTGATTATCCCTTGCCAATATTTGGTGTAGATTTAGAAGAAAAAGAAGGCTATCCCGAGTCGATTAAATCTTTCTTAGAGCGAATTCATTCTGCCGATGGAATTATTATTTCTTTAGCAGAGCATAATGGCTCATATACGGTTGCTGCAAAAAATTTATTGGATTGGTGCTCACGTTATCAAAGTGGTTTTTTTCAGGATAAACCTGTTTTTTTGATGGGAACATCACCAGGAAGTTATGGTGCTAAAAATGTATTGGATGCAGCTAAAAAACGCCTGCCAAAATTTGGAGCAAATATAATCTCTGTATTCTCACTGCCTTCATTCAATGATCATTTTTCCGAAAAAGAAGGAATTAAATATGAAAACTTACAAATTGAACATGAAGCATGTTTGCAGAAATTTATTGATTTTTTAGAGAGAAGTTGATATTTTTTGATTGTGATTCTTTAGAAAATAATCTGTATGATGACAAAGGCCACGAAAAGGCTTCGCCAAATCTCGCGGCAGCCCTTGGGGTTTTAAATGGTGAAAAACCTGACAAAGCAAAATATAGAGAACAGATAAAGAATGAGCAGAAAGAAAGACTTCAAGAGAATCGGGAGTTCAATGGTTGTCCGTTAGTTTGTGTCTGATGGGGAGCGTGCGTCTTGCTATCAAAATTACGGTGCTAACAAGACTATTCTCACGAAAAAATATTGAATTTAACAAAACACCAGTAAAGTTTTTTAAATCAAGAGAACTTAGATTGAGAAAATTTAAAATCTTCAAAATTGAGCTCATTTTTCAAAGCTGACCAATATTGGAACAGTTTTTTTGCGGAATGATGTAGAGTACGCACACGTAACATCATGTTTTTCAATAAACTTCGTTACAACGAAGGGTTCTTTTCGCTTTTACCTCGGGAGTAGCGCCGACAGCTGTACGGATTGCGCACGAGCTTGGGGCAATTACTCTTTTATATTACAATTCCCTAAAATAATAGGCTCTTCAATGGGTTCATTACTAAAAAAACCAAGCCTTCTACATTTATCTAAAATTTCATCTGAGATTATTCCTTTTTCCCCTTCTGACTTAAAATATTCTTCAAGTTCATCTAAGCATTTAAACCTAAACCTGTCTTTTTCTAATTTCAATTTTTCTAAGTTGTCATCTCTTCTTGCCCGTTTTAGTTTTATTCTTCGCTTTTTAAATTCAATTTCATAAGTATAATAAACGTTATCTCTGAATAGCTTTAAATAACACCACGCTCTTGTCGAGTCTGATAAGGAATTTCTTATATATACTCCAAATCTTTTATTTTGATTAATGTAGTTTATTCTTTTAGGGTATTTTACGTTCCATATTATAGACTCATAATCTTTATGGTATCCATCTAAAACCCCATTGAAAATGCACATTGAGTCTATAGGTTTGTTAACTGATTCATGCATTTGTATAACAATTCCCGTATAGAGTTTTTGTGAACTAGAATCAATGTAATAATTTGAATACATTGAAGAAGGGGTCACAGAGGTTTTCTCTATAATTCTTTCTCCATTTTCTCCTAAGAAAGTATATCCATAATTCTTTTCTTGACAAGAAGATTTACTACTAATTAGAATAACAATTATTATTAATAAAAATTTCAACATTTCTGCATTTTTAATTCTTAAAATATCACCATAGAGTTGGTCCATCTGGAACAGTACTACTAGCTGAAGGAGGAGGAGTTGACAGCGGGATCACACGTATATTTGCTGGAATCGCACCTGCATCAATTAAATCATTCCGAATTTGATTGGCATTTGCTCTTGATTGTGCTGGAGTATTCCCCCCGCTACCGCGAGATTTCATCTCGTGGTAGTCTGAATCCTAACTGTTACCTTGTTTAAAAATACAAATATTTTACAATCCAACAACCACAACTCCATTTAAAACACCTTTCTCACCACTATAGTCTACTGCGCTGCTGTATGGATAATCTTCTGGTCTAAAACCAAGTCCTTGCTCTACAGGATTATTATGGATATATCTAATTTTTTGAGAAATTACAAAATTACTCCATAGTTCAATTGGTTTATTGTCTTGTCGCCAGAATTGATTATATGTTACATTAGATTTTTTACTTCCATTGCGTTTAAAAGTTTCCAACAAATTTTCTTTTCTACTTTCCCTGTCATTTTCTTTAATTGCTTTTACGACAGCCATGCTTGTATGTCGTTTAAAACTTCCGAGTAACTGACCTGGTGGTATTCCTTCAGTACTTCTAAAAACTAAATGGACATGATTTGACATTATACACCATGCGTAAATTTCCATTCCTTTTTTTTCTTGACAATAATGTAAACTGTCAATTAAAATGTCTTTGTATTCATTTCTTGTAAATACATCTAACCATTCTACAACTGAAAAACTTACAAAATAAGGTGCTTCAGGGTTGTGAAACCGATAATTTCTACTCATTTGATTTAGGTTTATTGGGTTAATACTAAATAAGTTAGTGAAAATTATTCAATCAAGGTTTATGGAATGATGTTTTTGTGAGCTTTTTTGACTGAGATATATGTTTGGAGACCCAAGGCCACGAGAAGCTGCGCTAAATCTCGCGGCAGCTTGGGGCGTCTTGTTTTCAAAACTATAACGATAAAAGAGTTATTCACTCGACAAATTCACTGAGTTTGGCCAAATATCAAATCAATTTCTCAAATCAAGAAATTTTGGATTGAGAAAATTTAAAATCCTTGAAATTGAGGTGACTTTTCACGGCTGACCAATATTGGAACAGTTTTGTTGCGGAGTTATGTGGAGTGTGCATTCGTGTTGGTAACTTTCTCGGCTTTTTTGTTTTTATAGATGTTTTTTATCACCAAAAAGTATTGTATATTTGCCATAACCTTGTGTTTAGAGGGTTATAAAGCATTTAAGTATGACTTTTGGAGAAAAAATATCAATATTAAGAAAGCAACTAAAATTGTCGCAAGATGATTTAGCTAAGAAAATTGGAACTTCTGCACCTATTGTAGGAAGATATGAAAGAGGAGAAATTAAACCGTCTATTGAGGTAGCTTCTAAAATTGCAGATGCGTTAAGCGTAAGTATGGATTACTTACTCGGGAAAACAGACAAAATGATTCTGGATAAAAAAACAATGCAACGATTACAAGACATAGAACAACTTTCAAAAGAAGATAAAGTTCATATATTTTATGCCCTTGATAATTTGATTAAAGCTGCTAAACTTAAAAATATTACTGCGCTATGAAAGTGCACAGCAAAGTAATTCAAAGCAAATAATTATCCTAATGAAAGTCTTTAAAAATAAACATTTATACATTTATTCATTGTTCATAGCTTTTTTACTCTACAGTTGTGGGCAGAATAAAATCATTGGTCATTGGTTTAATGAAGATTCAAACATCATCTTAGAAATTAACAAAAATGAACTGACTTTTAAAATACCTGAAGAGAATCATCAACTTAAGCTTAACTATGAGAATAAGAATGACTATCTATACTTCACTAATGAACTAAAATTAAAAGATTCTATTAAAGTAATACAGGCCTCAAAAGATACTCTCGTTTTAGCTTTGAAAGAAAAAGGAAAAATAGTGCGTAAAACTTTTATAAAAAAATAGTTTATGCTATCCTTATAGACTCAAATACATAACATACAATTCATTAAATCAATCCTCCTGTTTCTTAATCCCCTCAGTATAGTTATCTATAAGATAATTAAGTTCTTTAGTTTTAACTTCTAAACTATTCTGTACACCTTGTAATTCACTTTCATTGCGTCGAATTGTATTTTCAATTTCTTTAATACCATCTTCTCTCCAATGCTTAGTAATCCCCCCGCTACCGCGAGATTTCATCTCGTGGTAGTCTGAATCCTAACTATTACCTTGTTTAAAAATACAAATATTTTACAATCCAACAACCACAACTCCATTTAAAACACCTTTCTCACCACTATAGTCTACTGCGCTGCTGTATGGATAATCTTCTGGTCTAAAAACAAGTCCTTGCTCTACAGGATTATTATGGATATATCTAATTTTTTGAGAAATTACAAAATTACTCCATAATTCGATTGGTTTATTGTCTTGTCGCCAGAATTGATTATATGTTACATTAGATTTTTTACTTCCATTGTGTTTAAAAGTTTCCAACAAATTTTCTTTTCTACTTTCCCTGTCATTTTCTTTAATTGCTTTTACGACAGCCATGCTTGTATGTCGTTTAAAACTTCCGAGTAACTGACCTGGTGGTATTCCTTCAGTACTTCTAAAAACTAAATGGACATGATTTGACATTATACACCATGCGTAAATTTCCATTCCTTTTTTTTCTTGACAATAATGTAAACTGTCAATTAAAATGTCTTTGTATTCATTTCTTGTAAATACATCTAACCATTCTACAACTGAAAAACTTACAAAATAAGGTGCTTCAGGGTTGTGAAACCGATAATTTCTACTCATTTGATTTAGGCTTATTGGGTTAATACTAAATAAGTTAGTGAAAATTATTCAATCAAGGTTTATGGAATGATGTTTTTTGTGAGCTTTTTTGACTGAGATATATGTTTGGAGACCCAAGGCCACGAGAAGCTGCGCTAAATCTCGCGGCAGCTTGGGGATTACTTTCTTATTCATTCTTTTCAAATTCTATTGGTAAAAATCTGCACCTGAAAGAATTAAAAATTGGGATTTATAGTATTCCCCCTTATTTATCAACTTCGTTGTAACGAAGAGTTCTTTTCGCTTTTGTCTCGGGACTTGCGCGGTAAATACAAACAAGTAAAAATTATTTTCTTTTAGTGATGGATGAGACCAATAAATTTGTAAAAAGCTACTGTTTACACCATACGTTTTTAATTTACCTTGACTAATAATAGCCTTGATGTCCATTTATCAATTGATATTTTCTTGTTGCGGAATATGCACTCAAAAACGATTCTTCTTTAGTCGGTATAAAATGATTAAGTCTATAAGTAAGTCTATAAAGGAAAGTATTAGAATGCATGCTAATAAGTATGTCTCATTATGTTTTCCCCAGTAAACCGATAAACAGATAATTATTACAGAAGATATTAAAATTATAAATCTATTTTTTAGAATTAAGACATCATTCGTTAAAATCATAATTATTCTTATAGGAGCAAAAACACCAAAAATTAAGAAAATCTCATATCCATATTTGGAATCTAATAAGCAAATTGCAAGGTATAAAATACAGATACTACAAAATATTGAAATATACAATCGTAAAGCCTTCATAAATCAGATAAGTGTCGAATTATTTCATTTGTTCTTGTTCAAGGTCTCCTACCTCAATACTAGGAATTCTTGTAGGTTTATCTAATGGATCTAACTTTCTATCCTTTTTAAGCTTGATATTCATTGGTCCAACATTCTCTAAAAAATGACTGTTAAATAATCCTGATACATTAGATTTGCTACGCAACATGTAATTAGTTGTTTTCACTTTATCATCCCAAAAGATCCTTTGTCCATAATAATCTGAACCGCTAAGACCACCAGCGACTTTATCCTCAAACGTCCAAAAATGTATATGGTCATTAACTCCCGTTGTTGCCTCAGGATCTTCCCAACTTTTATATTCAAATGGATTTAAGTCAACAGCAGAAGGATTGACAGGTGTATTTAATGTTATTAAATTTACCTTAATACCAAATCTTTCATAAATCATATCTGCTGTTTGTATAGCTACATTTCCACCATGACTATATCCAATCAAAGTGATTTCTTCGTCAATTATAGCATTTTCTTTTCTAAATTGTATTATATATTCAACCAACCTTCCAGCTGCTTCACGTCTTTCACCTTTTGAGTTTGTTTGAAAAGCCAAATCCGACCAATCAAAAGTGGAATTTGTCGTCTGATTATTAGTAAACTTCAGAAGCTCTTTCATTAACTTTCTATCAGCTTCATTATTAGACCATGACTGACCATCTTGTTTAGTTCCATGTATAAAAAAGGCTTCGAGCCCCTCCAATTCAATCGCATCTAAAACTCTATTTTCACTAAAAGCATATGGACTATTATGTGGAAATTTAGAAGCTAATGGGTCAACATTAAAGAACCTTCCAACCCTTGGATCGTGCATACGATACTTGTAATTCACACTATTGCCCTCACCTTTAACCTCGTCATTCATTTCCTGACCTTGGAAGCCATAACGATATCCTCCCATCACCACATATCCATTTCCACTTCCATTCAAAAATAACGTTTTTCTTTTCACTTGCCAAACTTCTACGTATTTCTTTTACTTTTCCGCTCACCGTCCAGATTATTGTATCAATTTCTTCTTGTTTATCTTTAACCAATCGTCCTTCAGCATCATAAGAATAATTGTTATCTGTGTTTATCAAAGTTGGATCTGAAGTATATAATCCCATATCATCAATATCTGTACTGTCAATATTGCTCGCAACAGCATCATTAATATGGTACAATCGATTACGCAACAAGTTACCATCTCCATCTTTCTGATAACGGTAAGTCATATCTTCAATTTTCGTTCCTGCTCTTTTGTGTCTATTTTTTGTGAATAGGTTCTTTTTTTATAGGGTTGATTTAAGTAAAATATGATTTATTCCAAAAATACCCCTTAAAAAATAGGGGTGTTGAAAAAAAATATAAAAATTAACATAACTTTCTTTTTCCTTTTTCTACTTTTGACAAAAAAATATAAAATGTCATCAGCGAGAAAAAATGCATACCAAGATGTTTTACATCGAACTTCTAAAAAATTTGAATGGGAAGGGAAAATATCAGAGAAATTTGGAGAAAATGTATTTTATGAAGATAAAATGCGTGAGTACTTGCCAGATCAAGCTTACAAATCAATAAAAAGTGCGATTCAACACGGAACGAAAATAGATAGAAATATTGCTGATGTTGCTGCTTCTGCTATGAAAGAATGGGCGCTTGAAAAAGGGGCGACACATTATACGCATTGGTTTCAGCCATTGACAGGTGCAACAGCTGAAAAACACGATGCTTTCTTTAAGCCTATCGGTCCTGGTAGGGCCATAGAGCAATTTAGTGGAGATTTATTGGTTCAACAAGAACCTGATGCATCTTCATTTCCAAATGGAGGAATAAGAAATACTTTTGAGGCCAGAGGTTATACAGCTTGGGATCCTTCTTCTCCTGCTTTTGTAATATCTAATACATTATGTATTCCAACGATTTTTATTGCCTACACAGGTGAAGCATTAGATTATAAAATGCCACTTTTAAAAGCTTTAAATGCGGTAGATAAAGCAGCGGTGGAAGTTTGTAAATATTTCGATAAAAAGGTAACAAAAGTTAATGCTACCTTAGGCTGGGAACAAGAGTACTTTCTAATTGATAAAGCATTTTATAATGCCCGACCTGACCTAATGATGACGGGACGTGTTTTATTTGGACATCCGCCGGCGAAAGGTCAGCAGTTAGATGATCATTATTTTGGATCTATTCCAGAACGTGTAACCAATTTTATGCGTGATTTTGAAATGGAAGCCATTCGATTGGGTATTCCTGTTGCAACGCGCCACAACGAAGTTGCTCCTAATCAATTTGAATGTGCTCCGATTTTTGAAGAATGTAATTTAGCCAATGATCATAATCTTTTATTGATGGATTTGCTGGAGAAAGTTGCTAGAAAACATGATTATAGAGTCGTCTTACATGAAAAGCCATTTCCGGGATTAAACGGTTCTGGAAAGCATAACAACTGGGCATTGGCTACAGATACGGGTGTGAACTTATTGGCTCCTGGGAAAAATCCCAAAAGTAATTTACAGTTCCTTACGTTTTTTGTTAACACAATAAAGGCTATTCATGAACATTCAGATACTTTACGCGCCTCTATTGCAAGTGCTTCAAATGACCATCGTTTAGGCGGACACGAAGCTCCTCCAGCGATTGTTTCTGCTTTTATTGGTTCGTATTTAACTACTTTGTTGGATGATTTAGAAAAAAATATTAAAGCCGGTAAAATGACACCTGCGGATAAAACAGAGTTGAAACTTAATATTGGTAAAATTCCACAAATATTATTGGACAATACCGATAGAAATAGAACTTCACCTTTTGCGTTTACTGGAAATAAATTTGAATACAGAGCGGTTGGATCATTGGCCAATTGTGCACAACCTATGATTACAATCAATACGATTGTTGCTAATCAGCTGGAAGAGTTTAAAATTGCTGTTGATAAGCGCATTAAGTCTGGTAATGGCAAAGATGAAGCAATTCTCAAGGAGCTTCAAAAGTTGATAAAAGAATCTAAATCTATACGTTTTGAAGGAAATGGATACAGTGAAAGTTGGATTAAAGAAGCAGAGAAAAGAGGCTTAAGTAATTTAAAAGATGCACCAAGTGCTTTGAAAGTTTGGGAACGCCAAGATGTAATTGATGTTTTTGAAAAAATGCAAGTCTTTTCAAAAAGGGAATTATTAGCACGACAAGAAATTGAATATGAAAAATACATTATGCGTATTCAAATTGAAGCACGCTTGATTGGTGATCTAACGCAAAACCACATTATTCCTGTTGTGGTGGATTATCAAAATAAGTTAATTGAAAATATTCAAGGAATAAAAAGTGTTTTAGGAAAGGATGCTGAACAGGGAATCGTCGCTCAAAAAGGAATTTTGGTTGATCTTTCTATGCACATGAATAAAATGCAAGAGTATGCGCGTGAAATGCTAGAAAACCGAAAAAAGGCAAATAAAATCGAAGACATTGCGAAACGATCGGAAGCCTATCGTGATACTGTGCGTGTTTACTTTGATAAAATTTCATATCATACAGATAAACTAGAGATTTTAGTTGATGATGAAACATGGCCTTTTCCTAAATTAAGAGAAATGTTATTTACTAGTTAAGTGAGTAGCGTGGAGATGGTATCTTGAAAAAATAAAAAAAATGCTGTAATATATTTGCAGCATTTTTTTGTCTTATTGTCAGGGTTTTCGAACCTTTTTTACTTCACTTTGTTTTATTCTCGACAGAACATTACAAACGTGTGTAATCAAAGTGATTTAAAATGCTAAACAATACAGAAAAAACTCATTTTTATAACGAAATTAGTTTGTTTGAAAACTTGCCAGCAAACAGTAAAGACAAAGTTTTAAATAATCTTGAAATTCTGACTTTAAAGAAAAATAATTATCTTTTTGATAATGAGCAAACCAATGACCGTGTTTATTTTGTACTCCAAGGACGAGTAAAAATATTAAACTCCTTTAAAAATGGAAAAACAAGTATCAAGCGTATTCTGTATGCTGGAGATTTCTGGGGAGAATATGCGCTTGTAGATGTAAAGGAGGCTAATCATTTCGAAAGTGCAGCCAAAGCAATGGATAAGGAAACGATCGTAGCTGCTGTTTCACTCGACTTTTTCAAGAAATTATGCAATCAGCATCCACAAATTTTCCAATTATTATATCAGAAAACGGTAAACACGTTCAGAAAAGTTGATAATCGGTTGAGCTCAATAATGCTGAAAAAGTCGAAACAAATTATCATTGATTTCTTAAATGAATTAGCAGTTGACATCGGCCGACCTATTGGCTACGAAACTTTAATCAAGCACAATTTAACACATCAAGAAATTGCGAATATGACAGGTATATCTAGGCAAAAGGTAACTACCATACTCAATGAATTGAAGCAGGAAGGCTTAATTCACTTAGAGCGAAACGCTATTCTTGTTCATGATTTGAAAATGTTGAGGTAGTTGTTTTATTTGTTTAGGAAAAAAATGTATGCAGAATGCTGTTCTCTCTTTTAAAATAAGACAGACAATAATTATCTAATTGGAGTAAATGATGAATATTACCAAAACGGTCAACGCTATTTAGGGAAGTACAAAGTACATAATTCATCGTTCATCATTCATAATTAATCAAACATTCCCCAAAAGCTGCTCGCAAAATATCAACCGCTTCTTTCGCTTCATCCCAACTTAATGTTAATGGAGGACTTAATCTAAAACTTTCTGGATGAGATAAAAACCAAAACGACAGCATTCCTTTTTCGAGGCATTTTAAAACAATTTGATTCACGATTTCGGCATCTTCCATATCAATGGCGAACATCATTCCTACACGTCTAATTTCCTTAACAATTTTAAAATTGAGTAGTTCGTCTTCAATAAATTGACCAATTCTATCTACTTCTTCGTAGTCAATTTCTGACAAAACTTTTAATCCAGCCGCAGCTGCTGCACAAACTACCGGATGTCCACCAAATGTTGTAATGTGCCCCAACATTGGATCATGACTAAATAAATCAAGATTTTCTTGACTACTCACCAAAGCTCCAATTGGCATTCCTCCGCCCAAGGCCTTTCCAAGTGTCAGAATATCGGGAACAATTCCTGAATGTTCAAAAGCGAAATGCTTTCCTGAACGTCCCATACCACATTGAATTTCATCGAAAATTAATAGGGTTCCAGTTTCATCGCATCTTTTTCTAAGCGCTGTAAGGTATTCAGTTGTTGCTTGTCGAACTCCAGCGTCACCTTGTATTGTTTCAAGAAAAACACCCGCCGTTTTCTCTGTAATTTTACTTAAATCTTCAATAATATTATGGTGAATGAAATTAACTTCTGGCAAAAGCGGTTCAAATGGCTTTTTCTTAATTTCTTTACTTGAAAGACTCAAGCTTCCGTTTGTACTTCCATGATAAGCGCCGTAGCAAGAAATGATTTCTCTTCTCCCGGTTACTCGTTTGGCTAGTTTTATTGCAGCTTCATTGGCTTCTGTTCCAGAATTTACGGCATAAACAGCGTTCAAAGAGGAGGGAAGCATTGCTGTTAAACGTTCAGCCATTTCTAGTGGAGCATCTTGAATAAATTCTCCATAAACCATAACATGCAAGTGTCGGTCAATTTGTGCTTTTAGGGCTTTTACAACTTCTGGATGGTTGTGACCAATATTGTTTACCGCCACGCCTGCTATCATATCTAAATAAGCCTTTCCAGTTTTATCGTAGAGGTAACTTCCTTTTGCATAATCAACTTCGATTAAAAAAGGAAATGGACTGGTTTGTCCTTGAATGCTTTTGAATTTTTCTGCAATTGAAGATTTTTTCTCCATAAAAAAAAGTGAATAGTTGAAAAAAATTAAACGAATGAAATAGGAGTGAAGGAGATAAAAAATCCCCGTGAAAAATCTCCACAGGGAATTTTTAAGATATTATTTTCTAGCGATTGCTTTCTTAGCTGCTTTAATAACGTCCGCTGTGTCTATGTTGTATTTTGTCATCAACTCATCTGGCGTTCCACTTTCTCCGAAAGTATCATTAACCCCAACATATTCTTGTGGCGTCGGATTGTTTCTGCTCAAAACTTGTGCAACCGCATCACCCAAACCGCCATTAATCATATGTTCTTCTGCGGTAACTATACAACCTGTTTTTTTAGCTGTTTCTAAAATCGCTTTTTCATCTAAAGGTTTAATTGTATGCATGTTAATTACTTCAGCATCAATTCCTTCTTTCGCTAATTCTTGTGCAGCTTCAATGGATTTGTAAACCATGTGTCCACATGCAATAATCGAAACATCTTTACCTTCAAAAATGGTATCCGCTTTTCCGATTACAAATTCTGCATCATCAGCAATAAAAATAGGCACTTTTGGCCGACCAAAACGAAGATAAACAGGACTGTCTAGGTCTGCAATGGCTTTCGTTGCTTGTTTTGTTTGGTTAAAATCTGCAGGAACAATAACGGTCATATTAGGCATCATTTTCATCATTCCGATATCTTCTAAGATTTGATGCGTTGCGCCATCTTCACCTAAAGTTAATCCAGCGTGTGATGCACAAATTTTTACGTTTTTATCAGAATAAGCTACCGACTGACGAATTTGGTCGTAAACTCTTCCTGTAGAAAAGTTAGCGAAAGTTCCAGTAAATGGAACCTTACCTCCAATGGTCATTCCTGCTGCCATACTGATCATATTTGCTTCAGAAATTCCTACTTGAAAAAAACGATCTGGAAAATCATTTTCAAAAGCATTCATTTTTAAAGAACCAGTTAAATCTGCACACAAAGCCACAACATTGGGATGAGATTTTCCTAATTCATGTAAACCCTCTCCAAATCCTGAACGCGTATCTTGTTTTCCTAATATTTTTATTTCCTTTTCCATTATAAATTTATCGTTAATGATTTATTTGAGTAAATATTAAATTCTTTTGATTTAGTATAGGTGGTTTCTTTTAATTCTTTTTGACGGTAAATTATTTTGTAATTACCTGGTTGAAGAATGAATTTATTACGGGTAGTATTTTCATCAAGATCACACACCCATTCAAGCTCATTTTTACCTTTGATTTCAAATATTTGTCCAGTGACAATTTTATAACTCGATAAGTTTAAGATGCCGGGTGCTGGAATTGAAACGGTATTTGTAGAACTCTGATGAACATCAACAGTTTTGTATCTGCGAGGAAGTGTAAGGATTTCAACATCATATTGACCAACAATATAATTTTGAGGTTCAGAAAATTTCTGAGTATTTAGTGTTTTAGATTTTCCTTTCTCCATTATCCGTACATCAACAAAGCTGTATTTTGTAGGTTGTAAAAATTCAAACTTTAAAATACCTTGTGGTGCGTCAATGTTTATGGTGTTGTGTATGTTTCGTTTTAAAGATATATTTCTCTTTTCAACAGGAGGCAGGGTTTTAACGAGTATATCATATTTTATACTCGGATCTAAAACAAGAGTATCAGGAAGGTCAACCTTGTTTAATGTATGGGTGTAGGCATGTTTTAAATCTTTAGTTCCTGACGCATAGAGCAACATAGATACATCTGTTTCGAGTGGTCTTCCATTGATGGTGTTCAAGTTTATTTGAACAGTGGTGTTAACTAAAGCTTTATTTACAACATTTTTTAATACAGCTTCAAAAGCCATCGGGTCTTCTGCCGATTTGTAATTTCCATAACAGTCAAAATGTGATAAATAAGACATATCTAGTCCTAATCCTATGACAAATGGACTAATTGTAATTCCTTTCTCTCTTAATTTATCAGCAATAACACAAGGTTCGTCATCACACGCTTCAATTCCATCTGTAATAAGAATAATTATGTTTCTTGCCTTTCGATCCGGAAAATCGCTTGCTGCTTGTTCAAGCGATCGTGCAATTGGTGTAGTACCTTTGGCCCGAATGGTTTTTATTTTGTTAAGAATTGCTTGGTGGTTGTTTTTACCAAATGGTACTTCGAGTTTTGTATCAGCACAGTCTTGATAAGTTGCTGTAACAGGAGATTGATGACCATATACCCGCAGGCCGATTTCAACGTTTGGAATATTTTTTAAGCTATCAACAGCATTTGATAATATTCTTTTTGCAGTTATAAATCGAGATTCATTTCCCCATTTTTTATTCATGGAATTGGAAGCATCCAAAATAAATAAAATACGTGTGTACTCCTCCTGAGAATAGCTAAAACTAGCCAATCCAATAAAAAGTATGAAAAGTATTTTTTTCACGAATAAATTCTTTTTCCTTATTGTTTAATAATCTCCAAGTGTTTCCTCTAATTGATTTAATGCACTTTCTAATTGTTCTGAATTTGGAGCGGCTCCATGCCATTTGTGTGTCCCCATCATATAGTCAACGCCTTGTCCCATTTCAGTTTTCATTAAAACAATAATTGGTTTTCCTTTACCTGATAATGATTGTGCTTTTTCAAAAACATCAATTAATGCTTGCATGTCGTGACCGTCAACCTCTAAAGTTTCCCATCCAAAAGCTTGCCATTTATCTTTTAGATTACCCAAAGATAAGACATCTTCTACATCTCCGTCAATTTGACGTCCGTTGTAGTCTACGGTTGCAATTAAATTGTCCACCTTATTTGCAGCCGCATACATTGCTGCTTCCCAAATTTGTCCTTCTTGCAATTCTCCATCACCCATTAAAGCATAAACAAAACGATCATCATTGTTCAATTTTTTTGTTTCAGCTGCTCCAATAGCCATAGATAAACCTTGACCAAGTGAACCGGAAGCAGCTCTAATACCTGGAAGGTTGTGATCTATACTTGGATGACCTTGCAATCGTGAATTTAATTTTCTGAAAGTAGCTAATTCTGATACAGGAAAGTATTTTGCTCTGGCAAGTGTGCTGTACCAAACTGGAGAAATATGACCATTAGATAAGAAAAATAAATCTTCATTTTGTCCGTCTATGGTAAATTTTTCTGGATTATGTTTCATTATTTTATGATACATAACGGTAAAAAAATCAGCACATCCGAGTGAACCTCCAGGGTGACCTGAATTAACGGCTGCTACCATTCTTACTATATCTCTTCTGGTTTGTGAAGCATATTGCTCCAATGTTTTGTTATCCATACTCAACTATTATACAAAATTAATATGGTTACAAACTTAGAGTTAATTTGTGATAATTTTAGTGGTTAAGCTCCTTTATTTATTACTACTTTTGCACAAATGATATTTGATATGAATACAGTTGGCCAAATGCTTTTAAAATTCAATACTGAATTGAATGATGATTTTTCAAATAGAGAAAAAAAACAAATCGGGAAGTTGTTTATGATGGATTATATGTCTTATGATGGTTCTGAATTGATATTGAATAAAAATGAACAGGTTCCAGAGAATATTAAAAATCGTGTTTCAACGGTCATTACAGAAATTAATAACGGTACACCGGTGCAATATGTATTGGGAGCCTCTCATTTTTATGGATTAGAAATAAAATCTGATCCTAGAGCTCTTATTCCAAGACCAGAAACTGAAGAGCTTGTAGATTGGATCCTTAAAAAATGGAAGGATACAAATATTAACATTTTAGATGTAGGAACAGGATCTGGTTGTATAGCTTTAGCTTTAAAAGCTAACTTGGAAAATAGCAGAGTTACAGGTGTTGATGTGATTCAGCATGCGCTCGATTTAGCAAATGAAAATGCAGAAAACCTAAACCTTGATGTGTCTTTTAAATTTGCAAATGCAATGAATTTGTCTTCCTTTTCTTCAAAAAAATGGGACGTAATTGTTTCTAATCCACCTTACATACCAATTGAGGAAGAAACAGAAATGCAAGACAATGTGATTCAACATGAGCCTAAAACAGCTTTGTTTGTTCCTAACGAAAATCCGTTGATTTTTTACAAAGCAATTGGTATTTATGCCAAAAATCATTTGAATGATGGTGGGAGTTTATATTTTGAAGTACATGAAAATTTAGCGCAGTTGGTTAAGTCTACGTTACAAAAGCTAGGATTTTCAAAGATAGAAGTAAAGAAAGATTTGCAAGACAAAGAAAGAATGATTCACGCACAATTATAAATGATGAAAAAAGCAGAAGCACTTCAAAGAATTGAAAATCTCTCTCGGGAATTAAATCACTATAATCATAAATATTATGTGGAGAATATTTCTGAAGTTTCTGATTTTGAATATGATAAGCGTTTGAAAGAGCTTCAGGAATTGGAAGATCAATTTCCTGATTTAGCAGATGAAAATAGTCCAACGAAAAGAGTAGGAGGTGATATAACAAAGAAGTTTCAAACGGTTGCTCACGAATATCCAATGTTATCTCTTTCCAATACCTATTCAGAAGAAGAGATTGTAGATTGGGAAAATAGAGTTAAAAAGTTAGTCGCTGGAAAGGTAGAATATGTTTGTGAATTGAAATACGATGGTGTTGCTATTGGAGTTCGTTACGAAAATGGTAAATTTCTTCAGGCAGTTACGCGTGGAGATGGTTCACAGGGAGAGGATGTTTCTACAAATGTTAAAACCATTCGAACGATACCCTTACAATTAAAAGGTGATTTTCCAGAATACTTTGAAATTCGAGGTGAAATATTTTTTCCTTTATCAACCTTCAATGCAATCAACAAAAAACGTGAAGAACAAGGTGAGGAGTTATTTGCAAACCCCAGAAACTCAGCTTCTGGGACTTTAAAGTTGCAAGATTCAAAAGTTGTTGCTGATCGAGGATTAGATTGCTATTTGTATGGTGTTTTTGGTAAAGACCTACCAGCGGAAACGCATTATGATTCTGTTTTAAAAGCAAATCGTTGGGGATTTAAAACACCCGATGTAGATAATAAATACATACTAAAAACAGATTCTATTGAGGGGATAATGGACTTTATTCATTTTTGGGATGAACATCGTGTAGACTTGCCTTTAGAAATAGACGGAGTAGTTATAAAAGTGAATAGCTACGCGCAACAAGAAGAGTTAGGTAGCACGGCTAAATCTCCACGATGGGCTATAGCTTATAAGTTTCAAACCGAACAAGCAAGTGCAAAATTAGAAAAGGTGACCTATCAAGTTGGGAGAACAGGTGCGGTAACACCGGTAGCTAACCTTTCTCCTGTTGCTTTGGGGGGAACAATTGTCCAAAGAGCTTCGCTTCACAATCAAGATCAAATTGAAAAGTTGGGTTTACATGAATTTGATACAGTTTACGTAGAAAAAGGAGGTGAAATAATACCGAAAATTGTTGGAGTAGACTTGTCGTGTCGTAAAGACAATGCCAAAAAAATTGAGTTCATTGAAGTTTGCCCTCAGTGTAAAACACCGCTGAAACGATTTGATGGAGAGGCACATCATTATTGTCCTAACGAATTGGGATGTCCGCCTCAAATAACTGGAAAAATAATCCATTTTATTTCGAGAAAAGCAATGGATATCGATGGTATTGGATCAGAAACTGTTGAGCAGTTGTTCAATGAAAAACTGATTAAAAATAGCGCAGATTTGTATGGTTTAACTTTCGATCAAATTACATCTTTAGAACGAATGGGAGACAAATCAGCTAATAACTTGCTGGCAGGTCTAAAAAAGTCGAAAAATGTTCCTTTTGAACGTGTTTTATTTGCTCTAGGTATTCGGTATGTTGGAGAAACTGTTGCAAAAAAATTGCGAAAGCACTCAAAAATATAGACGCGATTGTTGGTGCTAGTTATGATGAGTTAATTGCCATTGATGAAGTAGGAGAAAAAATTGCAATTGCTGTTATTGAGCATTTTAAACAACCTGAAAATATAGAAATAGTTTCAAAATTAAAATCAGCAGGACTGCAATTTGAAATTGAAGAGAAAGTTTTGGCAAGTGATAAATTAAAAGGAAAATCAATAGTGGTTTCTGGAGTTTTTCACCAATTCTCAAGAAAGGAGCTGAAAGAGGTAATTGAGCAGCATGGAGGTAAAAACGTAGGAAGTATCTCTTCTAAAACGTCTTTTGTTGTTGCCGGTGAGAATATGGGACCAGCAAAATTAGAAAAGGCCAATAAATTAGGAATTGATGTTTTGAATGAAGAAGAGTTTAAGTCATTAATAGAAAGTTGAATGGAGAAGGGGATTGTTATAGTTTCTGAGTGGATTGATAAAAAAACAATGCGAGACATTGAGTCTATTGTTGAACGTAAAGTTTTAGGGTTCTCTAGAATTGATTATGTATTTTACACCCATGATAAAAAACACTCGTTTGAAGATTGTCCTCAAAAAAATATTTATCTGACTTCAAAAGACTTTTCTTTATTTGGAAAGTTAAGAAATACAATGCTTAAACAGATTCTTCAGGAAAAAGACGTTAATTATTTAATTATTAACGTTGAAGGGTCTGGAAGTATACTTAAAAAAATCATAAAAAACTCACGATTGATTAGTGTGGGAATAAACTTATCTGATTTGTCATTTAACAACTTGGCAATTGCTATAGAAGCTGGCACAACAGAAGAGTTTTTTGAAAAAACAAATAATTATTTACATAAAATTAAAAATTAATGGAAATAAAAGGGACAGGTGTTGCTTTGGTTACACCTTTCAAAAAAGATGGAAGTGTAGATGTAGACAATTTACGAAAGCTTGTAAAGTATCATATCATTAACAATGTGGACTTTCTTGTTGTGCAAGGTACAACAGGTGAAACAGCAACTTTAAATAACCAGGAAAAAGAACAGGTACTGAATACAGTTGTTGAAGAAGTGAATGGAGAAATCCCAATCGTTTTAGGTTTGGCTGATAACAATACTGCTGCGTTAGTAGAATCAATCTCTGGCTTTAATCACAAAGGAATTGATGCTTTTTTAAGTGCTTCACCACATTATAATAAACCCAGTCAAAGAGGAATTGTGGCTCATTTTAAAGCTATAGCAGAAGTAGCTCAAAAACCAATTATTTTATACAATGTTCCAGGAAGAACAGGGAGTAATATGTCGGTGACTACGATTCTAGAACTCGCGCAAATCAATAATATAATAGGTGTTAAAGAAGCATCAGGAGATATTAATCAAGTGATGGAACTTCTTAAATCTGTTCCGGAAAACTTTGTGGTTTTATCAGGAGAAGATGCCTTAACCATGCCGATAGTCGCAATGGGAGGACATGGAGTAATTTCAGTTGTTGCTAATGCTTTTCCTGCTGAATTTTCAACTATGATTCGTTCAGTTAATAATGGGGATTTAAGTTTGGCAAGGAAACATCATTTCGATTTATTAGCAATCACGGAAAGTTTATTTAAAGAGGGAAATCCTTCAGGTATAAAATACTGTCTTCAGTTACTCGGATTGGGAGAGGAAACAGTCCGACTTCCACTAACTACAATAAGTGATGAATTGAAAGCTAAAATGCAACAAGAATTCAATGGAATCGATTTAATTTCAAAGAAATAAATTGTTTTTTTAGAGTTTATTTTTAAATTTAACTAAGTTTGATAAAAATTTAAATTTTAACTAATGTTTAAAAAATACATATATTCATCAGCTGTTATTTTTTTCGCTTTGACTTCTTGTAATACAGAACAAGAAAAGTTGAAAGACGTTTCAAAAGAGGATGTTACAGTGACCTCAGAGGAAGATACGCCTAAGAACGAAATTGTTTATGCTATTCCATCACCAAATGATCAATACGATTTATTGCGTTCATTAAGTGAAGAAGTAAAAAAGGAAATCGTTAATCCTCTTTCTGCTGTTAATAACTACACAACAATAGAAAAACAAGCCTTGAATTTCGGAGTTTACCTCTCTGATGCTGCTTATCTTTTGAGATATGAACAAGGGAAGAAGGTATTCTTAGATTATTTATCTTCTTTAGATAAGCTGGGACAAAATATTGATATAACTAAGATTTACGGAGAAGAATTAATAGAGGAAATAGAAAACGTAGGAGCAGACGACGAAAGACTCTATGAAATTTCTTCTGAAAATTATATTTCAATTTATGATCAGCTCATAGAAAATGAGAAAGGAGCTGAATTGTCTATGATTTTGGCTGGTTCTTGGATTGAAACTATGTATATTTTATTCAACACTGCTGAAGAATATGATAAGCATTATGAAATAGAAGAATATATCATTGATCAACGTTATGTACTTGAAAATCTAATTGGATTCATCAAAAATTATGATCAAAATGACGGAGTCACGAATGTTTTAGCTCAACTAAATCAAATAAATTCAGTTTATGAGGATATGGATTGTCAAGAATCAAATCTTGAAATTGAAGAAAAAGAAGGAACGGTAATGCTTAACGGCGGATTATCTTGTGTATTTGACGAATCAACTTTCACTAAAATGAAATCAACAGTTTTCGAAATCAGAAATTCAATTGTTTCCTAAAAAATTATCATGATGACAAACATTAAAACAATAGCATTAACAGTTTTATTAAGTGTATTTTCTTCGGGTATTACAAATGCTCAATGTCCTTCAGCTAGTAAGGTCATTTCAGTTGACACAAAGAACGACTGGGGTGAAAATTCACAATCAAAATCTGGAAAACTTCGACCAGGAGAAACGTATGAAATGAGGTTTATTATTCAAGGAGGCATTAAATACCGCATTAGTGCTGCTGCAGGAGTTGAAGATTTTTCTGAGGATAATGTGGATTTTAAAGTAATTGGTAAGCAAATCGAAAAGTCACAAGAGAATGGTAGAACATCTTACAGAGCAAAAGAGGTAGTTTTGTATGATAGTCAATCTTCTGATGATGAAGCAATTTTTCTATCAGAACGCACCCGCCGATTAACAATTAAGGTGGAAATAAAAGGCGGTGAAAAATCAAATTTGGTTCAATGTGCAGCAATTTTAGTAGAAGCAAAAAAAGCTTCTAAATTCGGTCTCAATTAATTTCTCTATATGCAGATATTTACTGAGTCAAAACTGACTCAAGTTCAAAACCTTTTTCTAGAAAAAAAGAACTTTGTTATTACAGCTCACAAATCACCCGATGGTGACTCTATAGGTAGTTCTGTGGCATTATACCATTATCTTAAAAAGAAAAAAATCAATGTTACAATATGTCACCCAGATCCGCATCCATACTTTTTAGATTGGATGAAGGGGACAGAAACAATCATCAACTATGAGCAAACACCTGATGCTGTTAAAGCAAAGCTAGAAGAAGCTGATGTGATTTTTTGTTTGGACTTTAACACCTTGAATAGGATCGGAGGAATGAGCAAAGTAGTTGAGAATTCCAAAGCAGAAAAAATTATGATTGATCATCATTTACATCCAAGTGATGAATTTGATATCAATTTTTCTGACCCAGCATCTTGTTCAACTGCACAATTGATAGCAGACTTTATATTGTGTATGAACGATGAGCAATTGTTAGATGAAAATATTGGAGAAGCCATATATACTGGGATAATGACAGATACAGGATCTTTTAGGTTTTCTAGCGTTACTTCTCATACGCATGAGGTAATTGCATTGCTAATGAAATATGGTGTGAAACCATATAAAATACATGAAGCTGTTTTTGATACCAATACATTAGATAAACTTCGTTTACGAAGTTATGCAATTAATGAAAAGTTAGAAATTATCCCCGATTCTCAAACTGCTATAATCTCTTTGACTCAAGCAGAACTCAAGAAGTATAACTATGTTAAAGGTGATACCGAAGGTTTGGTAAATGTAGGTTTATCTATAAATGGAATCAAAAGATCAATTTTTTTAAAAGAGGATGGAATAATTAAGATTTCTTTTCGTTCGAAAGGAGAGAACAATCCAGTTAATGTAATGGCCGCAACTCACTTCGAAGGAGGTGGGCATGCTAATGCTTCTGGAGGAAAATGGAATGGTACGCTAGCAGAAGCGATCCAAAAAATTAAAAATGTATTACCAGAATATGATTAAAGTATTGAGACCATCTATTGTTTTAATTATTTCTTTCTATCTGCTTTTTTCTTGTCAATCTGAATCAAATAAAGCAGTTGATAAACCGATTTGGACAAAAGAACAATCTTCCGAATTAAATAAAAGATTGAGTTTTGATGAGAATCTTAAAATTAAGTCATATCTGAAACTCCGTGAACATTGGGATGTGATTGAAACAGGTTCAGGTTTACGATTATGGATTTACGAAGATGTTGAAGGTGTTGAAGCGAAAGAAAATGATATTGTGGATGTTCGTTTTGAAATAAGACTTTTAAACGATTCATTGTTATACAGTACATCAGAAAACGAATTGAGTAATTTTAAGGTAGATAAATCCGATATTGAATCAGGTGTCATGGAAGGGATTAAGTATATGTCTGAAGGAGATAAAGCCAAAATGATTATTCCCAGTCATTTAGGGCATGGACTGCTCGGGGATTTTAGAAAAATCCCACCTATTGAAGTATTGTTGATTGATTTAGAGCTTGTAAAAATTTATTGATAATGATAAAATTTAGTTATTGCGTATTCGCATTATTATTTCTTTATAGTTGTGAACTTAAAGGCGTTGATTCTGGGTCTGTAGAAAACAAAACAGATATAGACAAGCAGTTAGATACGACAAAAAGTCTAAAGGATACTAATGCTAACGAATTAGAAAATGATAGTTCGGAAAAGGTAAAGATTAAAGAAGAGCCTAGTGATACACTTACACTCCAAAATGGAATAAGAATCACTTATTTTAAGAAGGGTAGTGGGCCCAAACTTAAAAAAGGTGAAATGATAAAGATTGATTATCGTGCAAAGTTAGAAGACGGGACAGTATTCGATGGAAATCATCTGGTTAAAAAGAAGTCTATTCCTTATTTAGTAGGATGGAATCAGCAAACGAAAGGATGGGATATTGCACTACAGGAGTTAAAAGTAGGTGATGATGTTGATATCTTTTTACCGGCTGCTTATGCTAGAGGAGAGAAAGGAATTAAAGGGCTTGTGCCTCCTAATGCTAATAATATCATTTCACTCCGCATTATAGAAAGATTCGAACCTACTAAGGTTGTAGATGATATCCAAATATGGAAATATGATGAATTAGACGAACCCGGAGATTCTATAGGTTTTAAAGACGAAGTACATTTAAATTATTGGGTTAGTAGTGAGCGTAAACCTCGTTATGATAATAATTATATGCGTGGAAAGCCATTTAAATTAATCATGGGAGATGGCAACATTGTACCTGGACTTTACAAGGCACTGCATTTTGGTAGAGAAGGAGATAGATTAATGATTAAAATTCCTGCCAAAGAAGCATACGGAAGTGAAGGGCTTGTTAATCAGGTAGAACCTAATGAAGATATATTCTATGATATTCAGATAGCAAAAGTTATCAAATCAAAATAAATTAAAAGTTCAAATAAAATTCTATATTTGCCTTTTTGCAATATTCGGGATGTAGCTTAGTCCGGTTAAAGTGCTCGTCTGGGGGGCGAGAGATCGGAGGTTCAAATCCTCTCATCCCGACATCAAAATTTATAGCCGAAGGCAAAACCAGAAGACCCAATAAAATTAAAAACTCGTTTTTAATTTTATTGGGTCTTCTGGTTTTAAACGCATGCAATGCGTTATAAATTTTGATGTCTACCAC
>NZ_PJNI01000012.1 GCF_002844555.1 Brumimicrobium salinarum | reverse complement strand
GGTGATATAGCAATTGATGATATTTCTATTACTGAAGCCCCTTCTTGTATTCAGCCTACGAATCTTGAATTGTCTTCTTTATCAACAACCTCTGCTGGAATTACGTGGACTGAAAATGGTTCAGCAACAGCATGGAATATTGAATATGGTCCAGCTGGGTTTACACCTACAGGAACAGGGACATCCGTTGGTACTAATCCATACACTTTAACTGGATTAACACCAGATACCGATTACGATTTATACGTTCAAGCGGATTGTGGAAGCGGTGATGTTAGTACGTGGGTAGGTCCTTTAAATTTTTATACTGGATATTGTCAACCTTCAGCAACCAATAATAGCCGTTATATAGACGACTTCGAAACAACAGGTGCAGATGTTAATGTTAGTAATATGGGGTCTGGGTTTGCTTCAAATGGTTATAGTACATATACTACAGATACTATTTACGCTATTAGAGGAACAAATGTGGATTTTACCGCTAACTTTAGTTCGGGTACTTACGGATTCAAAATTTGGATTGATGCAAATAGTAACCTTGATTTTGAGTCTTCTGAAGTAGCTTTTCAAACTTCAAGTTATTCGGGATCACATTCTGGACAATTTACTGTTCCGAATACCGATGGAATTTATCGTATGAGAATTGGTAACTCGTTTACACCAAGTTCTGGACCAGCTGATCCTTGTGCAACTGGATATTCAAGTGGTGAGTTTGAAGATTATATAATCGAAACATACACACCTCCATGTATGCCAGTTTCTAGTTTGACTGTTGCTAACATAACATCAAATTCTGCAGATTTAGGTTGGACAGAAAACGGTTCAGCAACAACTTGGAATATTGAAATAGGTGCAGCTGGATTTACACCAACTGGAACACCTACAAATTCTGGTGTAACCTCAAACCCTTTTAATGCAACAGGCTTGACACAAAATACTGATTACGATTTTTATGTGCAAGCTGATTGTGGAGGCGATGAAAGTATTTGGACAGGTCCATTTAGTTTTACAACATTATGTGATGTTTTTACAGCACCATTCTTTTATGATGTAGAAACAGCAATGGAAACTACAGATTCAGAAATAGAAGACTGTTGGTCATCTGTACCAAGTTATACTTCATCTGATTTTAGATGGGACGTAGAAGGAAGCGGAGGCGGAACAATTTCTTCAAACACTGGTCCAAGTGGTCCTAAAAGTGGTCAATCTTATTTCTACGTAGAAGCCTCTTCAGGAAGTACTGGAGATATTGCTGAATTGTATACACCTACAATTGATGTTACAGGTTTAACTGCACCCGCACTTAAATTCCATCACCATATGTATGGTGACGATATTGATAATTTATCAATTGAAGTTACTGATGATGCAGGAGTTACGTGGAATAATGAGTTAACAATTACTGGTCCTCAATTAACAGCTAGTAGCGATGATTGGATTGTAGAATATGTTGATATTAGTGCATATTCTAATGATATTCAAATTCGATTTTCGGTAGTTAAAGGAGCTTCTTATGAGGGGGATGTAGCAATTGATGATATTTCTGTTATTGAAATGCCAACGTGTTTCGAGCCTTTGAGTTTAGATACCATAAGTACAACAACTACCTCTGTTGAATTAACATGGGTAGAGCAAAATAGTGCTACTTCTTGGGAGATTGAATATGGAATGTCTGGATTTACGCCAGGAAGCGGAACAACCGTTACTGCAGGTACAAATCCTTTTGATGTAACGGGTCTTAACCCAAGCGCAAGCTACGATTTTTATGTAAGATCAGATTGTGGAGGAGGAGATTTTAGTTCTTTCGCAGGACCGATTTCTGTATACACAAGATGTGGTACTGCTGTTGCACCATTCTATGAAGGGTTTAATAGTGGTGATGAACCTCGTTGTTGGGAGAACTTATCTTCAAATACATCAAGCACTAGTTCAAATAACTTTTGGAAGTTTTCAGGACAGGCTGGTTACGCAGCGGCGAACAATGGTAGAGCAGCAGGTACCTTTGCATGGTCTGACGGTTCATCACCTACTCCAGACAGTATGATGTTGATAACTCCAGAAATTGATATCTCACCATTAACGACACCATTTTTAGGTTTCGAATGGTTCAGTAACAACGAAGATTACCCTGGGGATAATGTTCCTTTGTATGTTTCTGTATATGATGGCTCAACTTGGAACTTGTTAGATGTCTTAAGTGGAGATTCTGCTAAATGGCAATTTGCAAGTTACGATTTAAGCGCTTATGCAGGTGGTACAATTAAGGTTCGATTCATGACTGATCAGACTGTTACATCTAATAGCGCTCATTATAATGACATCCTTGTGGATGAAGTAACCATTGATAATTGTGTTGTTGGGTTTGGTCAAGATGGAACTCAGGATGTTTGTCGTACGTCGGAATCAATTGATTTAAATGATGTCGTTACACGACCTAGTAATAATGGTTTCTGGTCAATTGATGGCTATGATCCTTATCTAACAAATGATTCTATATTTACTTATACTTCTTTACCAGCAGGTACGTATGAAGCAAGGTATTTCGATCGTTACGATGTGTGTTACGACACAACAACAGCTTTGATTAATGTTTATAACGAATCTTCAGCTGGAACTGGTTCTTCAATTACTGCATGTAAATTTGAAATGTTGGAGTTATTTAGCCATCTTTCAGGAAATGTTGATATGGGAGGAGATTGGTATGATTACAACGGTAATTTATTGCCGAATGCTAAACCAACTTCTCCAGGAACTGAAGGTCCTTTCGAATATTTATATGTAGTGTCTAATGGCGTTTGTCCAGCGGATACAGCAATAGTTGAAGTGACTGTTGATCTTAATTGTAGTGTTTCTTTGGATAGTGAAACTTTTACAGATATTTCTGTATATCCAAACCCTACAAAAAATCAACTTAATGTTGTGAATCCGTCGAATACTTCATCTTTAAAAGTTGAAATGTTTGATATGAATGGACGTGTAGTATTAACTGAAGATAAAGCGCTTAATAACGCATCTGAAGCTACTTTGTCAATTGGGTTCCTAGAAAAAGGAATTTATACGCTACGTGTTTTTAATGACCAAGGTCAGAAAACATTTAAAGTAGTGAAGCAGTAAATTAATAAAATTACTGTTCAAATAAATAAAATTTAAACGGACGTCTTCTTAAAATGAAGATGTCCGTTCTAAAGATAGTTTTTATGGAAAGCTACAATTCAAATTAGTATTTAAATAGGATGTTCTGTTTATGGATATCCATTACTAATATTTAATTGTGAATAATTATTTTAAACTTAAAATTATGAAAAGAAATTTACTAATTATTCCAATCTTATCGTTCTTGACGATACTTTTTGGAACAAGCCTAAGGGCACAAACATATTGTGTTCCACAAGCAACAAATTCTAACAGATATATCGATGACTTTTCCACAAGTAACGGTGTGCAGAATATCAACAATATGGGTACGGGATTCTCATCTAATGGTTATGGTGACTTTACAGCACAAACATTGGATGTTCAGATAGGTGAAAGTTTCACTTTTAATACCACAGTAGTTGGTGGAACTGCTGGGTTTAGAATTTGGATTGATTGGAGTCAGTCTGGAACTTTTGATGTTGCTTATCAAAGCTCAACTTATGAATCAAGTCATACAGGTACTATAACTGTTCCTACTGGGGCGGCTGTAGGAGCAACAAGAATGCGAATTGTGAGTCATTGGCTTTCATCTTCTGGTGATGTTAACACATGTGAGACTGGATTTACGTATGGGGAATTTGAAGATTATACTTTTAATATTCTGCCAGCTCCTAGTTGCTTGTCTCCTTCAAACCTTTCTGTTTCGAATCTGTTATCCACTTCCGCTGATTTAGAGTGGACTGAACGTGGTACGGCAACAACTTGGAATATCGAACTTGGGGCCGCTGGCTTTACACCAACTGGAACCCCAACTAGTGCCGGAGTAACTTCAAATCCTTTCAATGTAACAGGTTTGACACCAAATACAAGTTATGACTTTTACGTTCAAGCAGATTGTGGAAGTGGAGATGAAAGTACTTGGGTAGGACCTTTTAGTTTTACTACTGCTTGTGCTCCACTTTCTATTCCTTTTTCAGAAAACTTTGCCTCAACATCGACAACTCAAAACTGTTGGACGGTATTAGATGATAATAATGATGGGGATACATGGGACATGGATTATTCCTCAAACTCGCTTTCAGGTGATGAAGTAGCTGCCATGAATACCGACTTTAATGGTGGAGCAAATGATGATTACTTAATTTCACCAACACTTACCTTGACTGGAAACGAACGATTAAGATTTCACTACAGGGTACAAAGTGCTGGTGAACCTAATGATTTTCAAGTATTGTTGTCTACCTCAGGTATTGGTTCCAGTAACTTTACAGATACCATAATGCCTCTAAAGGAAGCTGATAACACTACTTATGAAGAGGAAATAATTTATTTACATTCTTTTACAGGAGATGTGAATATTGCGTTTCATGTTCCAGCAGGTGGTTTGGATGGATGGAGATTATATATTGATAGCGTAGTTGTTGAGACGAGTCCTTCTTGTCCAGAACCTACAGATTTATCAATTCAAAATATTGATGCCACCACCGTAGATCTAGCATGGACAGAAAATGGTTCGGCAACAACATGGAATGTTGAGTATGGTCCTGCAGGATTTACTCCTGGAACAGGAACCTCTGTTACAACTAATCCATACTCTATCTCTGGTTTGACACCAGAAACAGATTACGATTTTTATGTACAAGCTGATTGTGGTAGTGGAGATGTAAGTACTTTATCAGGTCCTTATTCGTTTACAACATTACCTACTTGTCCAACTCCTTTCGACATAATAGTGCTCAATCAAATGTCTACTGCTATTGAAATTGGTTGGACGCAGCAAGGTTCAGGTGCAACAACTTGGAATATTGAGTACGGTGAAGAAGGTTTCGTTCAGGGAACAGGTACTGTTTTGACAGGGATAACTTCTAACCCATATACAGTTACAGGACTAAATGCAAATACACGATATGAATTTTATGTTCAGGCTGACTGTGGTGGAAATGAGCAAAGTGATTGGTCAGCTTCATCAGGTAGTATCTTAACAGAATGTCTTATTTATGAAGCAAATGGTTTCTGTGAAGGTTTTGATATCGACAATTCTCCATATATTGGATGTTGGAGAGTTCGTAACAGTAATTTAGATGGAGACAACTGGCAAGTGAGTACTGCTAACCCTAATACAGGTGCATACTCTGCAATCTTTTCTCCAGGTTTCTCTAATACAGGAGAAAATGATGATTACTTAATTACACCAGAGTTGAACATGCAGGGGATTGAGTATATGAATTTCTATTACAGTGTTGAAAGTGCTTCAAACCCTAATGGATTCCAAGTTTTATTGTCTACATCAGGTAGTGAGGTTGCTGATTTTACTGATACTTTGATGCATTTCAATGTGTACACTAACACTAATTATCTTGATACAACGATTGATCTTACTGGATACACAGGTACCGTTTATATTGCATTCCATATGCCTGATTCAGATCCAAACGCAGATGATATGTATATAGATGACGTGTGTTTTGGTGAATGTATTCCAACTCCTGTTGCAGACTTTGAAAAAGATTTGTGTAGAACTGATGGAACCGTTAACCTGATGGAAGATTTATATAATTTCACAAATATATATGGTGAATGGATCTTCCCGCAAAACCAAGCATCTATTGAACAAGACTCTCTACTGAATGTGGATTATGTCACAAGTGGATCGTATGACCTGACATATATTGTTCAAGGATTATGTCAAGCAGATACTACAATAGCAACAATTAATTTGTATAATGCTTCTTCTGCAGGTAGAGATTCTACCATTACAGTTTGTAAGGAAGAGCCAATTGATTTGTTAGCAGGTTTAGGTGGAACAGTAGATTTAGGCGGTACTTGGATCGATTATAATAACGCTCCATTGTCTACTTCTTACCCGATTGCACCACAGATACCAGCACAATACAATTATTATTATGTTGTAGCCAACGCTGCATGTCCAGCAGATACAGCGCTTTTAGTTGTTAATGTTGATCCGACATGTACGTATGTTTCGGTAACTGAAGAGGAATTCGAAAAAATCTCAGTTCATCCAAACCCTGCGACAGATTTATTGAATATCGTTAATCCGTTTAACGCATCAGCTTTAAAGGCTGAAATGTTAGACATGAATGGTAGAGTAGTATTGTTTGAGGATAAGGCACTTAACAACTCAACTAAAGCTACTTTAGCGATTGACCATTTAGAAAAAGGTGTTTATACGCTAAGAATTTATAATGGTGAAGGTCAGAGAACCTTTAAAGTTGTAAAGCAATAATGAGTTAAATATTAAAATAGAAAAGCCCAAACAGAAATGTTTGGGCTTTTTTTATGGTGTTACTTTTATTGGTCGTCAATAGATGAAAAGGAGGGAAATGCTAAATACTATACCTCTATGTTAGTGGTTGGTTTACTTTTAGAATTTCGCATGTTCGCGACTACAGTTTTTAGATTAATAGTGTTTTATTTGAATTCCCATAATTATACCAGTTTGGTTTTAATAAGATTTCTCCATCTCTAAAATCAAAGACTTTAAAGATGATTGAAATGACAGTCGGTTGGTGTTAAGCTTTTCAAATTTTAAAATAAACTCAGGCAGTGAATTTTGCTTCAAAGTATATTTGAAGCTTTTTTAACATGTACAATAGAGGGGAGTTAAACCTTTCGTATAGTTATGATGGGTTTACCTTAACCATCTTCTAATCTGTATTAAAATCCGAATTCTATTTGCATTCTCCATGTTAGACCATCATCAAAGAACTCGTTCTCAAGATATCCTAAATCAGTTTGAACTTTTAAACTGTGGTTTTTAATATATTTTGAAAACCCTATTAAATAATGATTAAGATTAGGAGAAATTGTAGCCGAATAAGGCCTTAAAGCGGTGTATCGTAAAGATACTTCAAAATTATTTTTGAATAAATAACCAGATTGCAAATTAACTGCGCTTCCTGTGAAGTAGGAATATATTGTCATGGCACCATTGTTATCAAAAATTCGAGGATTATTATCTGATGTTTTTCTATAAACATATTCTCCCATCAAAGAAAATCCGTTATACTTAAACATTAGGTCTGTATAAATTGTCATCAAGTCTTTTAAAACAACATTATTCGGAAAGAAAAGACCTGTATTACCTCGACTACGTGAAACCCCAGTGTTTTTATCGAAAGCAATAGCGTAAGCTAATTTAGGAGTTTCTTCTCTGTAAACATCTGCACCTACGTAGGCTCCGCCGTTTTTAAATTGTCCAAAAGGCATGATTTCAGCTTTAAAAGTAGTTTGATAGCCACCAAGATTGCCCGAAATTATATTTCTGCCTTCTCCTTGTGTGAAAGCTGCACTAAGCTCAATTCCAAATTGATCTCCAAGTGTTTTGTCAAAATGTAAACTCGCTCCAATGTCTCTGTCCAATGTGAATCGGCTATTTAATAAAGAACGATCCACAAATTGTAAATTGGCAGAAGATAATAGACGTTCTCTATTTCCCGCTAATTTGAATTGCCCTACTTTTAGAGAAAAGGGTTTGTAAAAATTCCATTTTAAATAGGCATCCAAAACAATATTTCCGCCCTCACCGTAATAACTTTCGCCAGAGTGGTCAGTATCGCGATTAGCCAACGCTAATTCTATTTTGTATTTTAATTTTGGAGAATAGGCAAATCCGTCAAACTTTACACGTGCACGACGAATGAGAAAATTGCTAGATAAATCACCTATATTATTGAAATCATCATTCCTAACACTCCAATCACTAATAAATAAAGTTTGAAACCTTACCGAAGCGTTCATTGAAAATGATGAATCTTTTGCTTTATAGGTAAGTCCTTCACCAAAAGTATAATCTGAAAGCTGTGAAAACACAGTGTTATTTAAAACTATAGCAAACCAAAGAATTAATAAGACTTTAATATTTTTCATGTTTTTATTTTTCATAACAGTTGATGTGATGAAAATTAATGAATTAATGACGTTCATATTAAATCACATTTCCCATAATTATGTGCCAAATATACAGTTATGGTAATAAATTCACATTGATTTATTTGAAAGTTAATGTTAATTTAACATTCATCTTATATTGTTAACCTAATCGTAAAATATCGTTAATCCTGATGGGTGCACAACCACTTAACTTTGTTGGGTATAAAAACAAATAATATGATAACTAAAGCAACCATTCTATTAGCGGATGATGACGTGGATATTTTAGAAATGATATCTTATAACTTAAAAAAAGAAGGATATAACGTTTTTACTGCTGGAGATGGCGAAAATGCAGTAAACCTATGTAAGGAATTTCATCCCGATTTAGTTTTATTAGATGTTATGATGCCAAAGATGGATGGCGTTTTAGTTTGTGAAACTATCCGAAATTTAGATTTGCCTTTTCAACCTATAGTTGCTTTTCTAACCTCTAGGGCAGAAGATTACTCTCAAATTGCAGGTTTTTCTGCCGGAGGAGATGATTATATCAATAAACCCATAAGACCAAAGGTGTTAACGAGTAGGATAGAAGCACTTTTAAGGCGAAAACCAACTGTTGAAGCTAAGCAACTAGAAGTAGATTTAAGGTTAGATTCGGATCGGTATTTAGTGTTTTTCAAAGGAGATGAATTATATTTACCCAAAAAAGAATTTGAATTATTGGGGTATTTAATGAAAAACCCAGGAATTGTTTTCAATAGGGATCAAATCTTAAATGAAGTTTGGGGAGATGACACCATTGTAGGTGAAAGAACTGTTGATGTACATATTAGGAGACTAAGAGAAAAAATAGGTAATAACTATATCCATACAATTAAAGGCGTGGGATATACATTTGATGAAAGATGAGAAATATTAAACCAGTTCACATTCTATTGATTGGGGCGATTGCTCAAATCGTATTCGTTGCTGTACTGCTTATGGTTTATAGCACATACGTTGTTGAAGTGTCTTTTTTTTATCAGTTAATTATTGCTGTAGCTAGTGGCTTATTATCGTTTGGCTTGGGGTATATTTTATTGAAATACTTTATTGAAGACCGAATCCAAAGTATTTATAAAATCATTGACCATGGTAGTACTGTTCAGGTTGCTAAACCAAAAATAAATCTGAATGAAGATATTATTGATAAAGTAGCTGACGAATCTATGCTTTGGGCGGAAGAGCGAAATAAAGAAATATTAAAGCTTAAGGAACAAGCCGCATTTCGAAGAGAATTTTTGGGAAATCTTGCCCACGAGTTGAAAACTCCGGTGTTTAGTATTCAAGGATATATTTTAACGCTTTTAGAAGGAGGATTAGAAGATGAAAAAGTAAATAGGAAATTTCTAGAAAGGGCTTCTTTTGCAACAGAAAGAATGACAGAAATTCTTGAAGATCTCGATCAAATTATGAATTTAGAGGTCAATAAAGTTGCTTTGAAAATAACATCTTTTGATATTGTTAAACTCACCCAAGATATTATTAATTCGTTTGAAGAACAGTTCGAAAATAAATCAATTATTGTAAAGTTGGAAAGAAAATATGATCCTATTTACGTTTTGGCTGATCGGCCAAAAATAGCTCAGGTTTTTTCGAATTTAATTGCCAACTCTATTAATTACTCTAAAGAAAATGGAGCAACTGTAATTCGTTTTGAGATTGTTAACCAATCTTTAATTACAGAAGTATCCGACAATGGAATTGGTATCCGAGAAAAAGATTTACCTCGATTGTTTGAAAGATTTTATCGTGTAGAACAAAGCAGAAATAGGAATGACGGTGGTTCTGGTTTAGGTTTGGCTATTTGTAAACATATTATTGAATCTCATAATGAAACCATAACCGTTAAGAGTGAGTTCGAAAAGGGAAGTACTTTTTCTTTTTCTCTTAAACTAGGTTCTAAACCGGTTTAATTATTTTCTCTCTAGCTTTAGAATGTTTTTGTTTGCTTCGAAAAACTAGACTTATCCCAAATTATTCATCAACTTTAATCTTTAAAAATGATAACATTTGTAAGTCAAGTTTTTAGCTGTATTTCCTGTAAAGTTTGAGAAACCCATTATGGGTACTTGTGTATTTGTAAGATTTTGATTTAAAATTAAACGCATGAACCGAGCCTGCGAGCTCAACGACTAAAGGAGTTAATAATTTAGGTTGTTTTGTTGTTGACCTTCTGTTTTGCTTCCACTTATTGTCTTTTTTCATTGCCTAATTCTTATAAAATTATTTTGAGTTTTCCTTAATCATACTGTGAAAAAAGAAAATACGTACATCATTTAGACATACGTACCTTCTTTTGTTGCTAACTGTTTTGAATCTTCTCTAAAGAAACTAAGTAGATTAAAAACTATAACTCATTTTCAAGCTTACAGTTGTTCCTTGGCGTATAGAAAAGAAGTATTCATCTTGAGATTTATATGATTTGAATATAGCTTCTTTTTTAGTGTTTAATACGTTTTTCAACATGATTCCAGCATTAAATTGGTCCTTCTTTCCAAAACGTTTCGAAGCATTAAGGTTTAACCCATGAAAAGGAACGGTATATATATCTGGACGATCTGCAATGCCTGAAAAAAGAAGTGTTTCTCCTTGTACATTGTAATAAACACCTAAGTTTAGGTTTTTACCAAATCCTTTCGACCCACTGTACTCAATGCCCCCGTTAATAATCCAAGGTGCTTGACCTGCCATGTCTCTATATTCACTTATTTCTTGTCCTACTCGGGCATTGGTCACTCTAGAGTCATATTCAGTCTTACTCAACTCTATTTTTGACTCCGTGATTGTTACATTAAAAGCTAAATTAAAGTTATCTAATCGCTTCGATATGAACTCTAGAGATTGTCTGGCCTCTAACTCTATCCCTAAAACGGTTCCGTTTCCAACATTTCTTGGTTGAAATGAACCAGCTTGTGATGCAAATTGTACTACTTCGATTGGGTTATTAAACATTTTGTAAAATCCACTGATCGAAAATGTTTGACCTCTTCCATGGAACATTTCCCATCTTAAATCAAAGTTATGAATAGTTGTACTCACCAAATTTCCATCCCAATATTCTACTCCTAGGACATCGTTAGCATCTCTAAACAATCCTCCGATAAAGGTTCTTCCTGTTATCGGATCTAAAATCTCAGAATATGATAATTCTTTAAATGAAGGTCTTGCAGTAGTCTTCCCATAAGACATTCTTATGTTTTGTTTTTCAGAAACTGAGTATACAAGATTCATTGAAGGGAAAAACCCTAATTCTTGTAATACAACATCGTTATTCAGCACCTTAGTTCCTAATTGGTCTCTTCCTGTGTATCTTTGAGCGTATAATTCACTTCTCACCCCTAAAATTATTTTTAGTTGTTGAACAGGAGTGATCTCTGTTAATGCATATATTCCTGATGACATAACAGAAGATTCAAATTGATTTGGATTTACCGGAATAAATGGCGTTTCAAATGTAGTTCCTTTAGAGATGTCGCCATTATATGGCCATAAATTTTCTTCAGCAAACAACTCATTTGGATCACCTGTTAAATCTACATTTCGAACGTTGATTGAAAATGATCGAATTGTGAAATCACGCTTTTTATAGGTTTGCATTCCTCCGAGCTTGAATCTACCTTCATTTCCAAAAATGCTTAAAGTTTTTGTTAAATCTATTTTTGCTGAGGTATTCATTTCGTCTAATTCCCTCCAAATTCTTTCTGGAAAACCAGATTCTGTTCCAATATTAAAACTGCCATCATTTCTTTCCTCATAACGTGTAAAACGAATATCTGGATGATCAATGGATGAAAGGGATATTGATGAAGCCCAATCTAACTCCCAATTCTTATCAGTGAATTTATGATTTCCAGATAAAATAACATTTGATAACGAACGTTGAGTATATTCTAAGTTATGCTGAAAACCTGAAAAAACTGCGCCTTGATCAGTTTTGTCATAATCAAAGATCCCTGCGGTTGAAGTTCCATTTTGTAAATGCATGATATTGAAGTTATACTTTGATTTATCTGTATTTAAAGTTAAACCTAACATCCCACTCAATAAAACATTGTTTTCGCCATAATTTCCTTCTTGAAGTTCTCTAACCTCCATTTCATTAACTTCTCTATCATTTGCTAAACCGTATCTCGAAAAAACGGCATCTTCATAGAATTTTGTCTCATTTTTATATGACACATTAAAGTTGTAACCTATATTGTATCCTTTCTTCTTAAAAAAGTCACCTACATTAGCATCAATGCCTATATCCATTAAAGAATTCGACTCCATAGCTGATAATTGAGGGTCGAAAGACCTTAGGATTTCTTGATAACGTTGCCCTTCTTGTCCATCTGGATTAGAAACACTCTCTGCAAAGAATGGAATATTATTTTCTGCTGGAATTTCACGTGAACTATTCCCAAAAGCAATAACATCAGCACTACTTTTTTCATATGTTAAATAGTTGTCTTTAAAATGATAATTTGGATTAAAAGCTGTACTCATAGAAATGCTTCTTGTTCTCTTTGTTGCAGCACCATTTAAAGAAACATCAATTAAACCACCTGTGAAATCTGCTGGCAAATCTGCTGATGATGATTTGTAAACCACTATGTTGTCAATGATTTTTGTAGGGAAAATATCCATTTGAACTGTATTTCTATCTGGATCTAAACCTGGAACTTCTAATCCGTTTAATAATGTCTTACTATAACGATCTCCTATTCCGCGAATAAAAATATATTTACCATCACTTAATGAAACACCGGGTATTCTTCTCATTGCAGCTCCTGCATCTGAATCTCCAGTTTTCTTGAATTTTGCAGAAGACATTCCATCAATCATGTTCGTTGATTTTTGTTTCAACGAAAGAATTGCATTTTCGGTGTTTGTTTTTCGACTTCCTGAAATAACAACTTCTTCGAAATCACTTATATCAGCACTAATATTCAGGTTTCCTAACTCTGTTTTATTACCTGATTTAACCTCTATTTTATTAATGATTAAACTGTCATATCCCATATATGTTAATTTTAAATCATATATTCCTGCTTCAACGGATATAGAAAATTTACCATCTAAATCAGAATAGGCTCCAATTTTATGATTTTTAACCATTATCCGAACACCAGGTAATTTCTCTCCGGTGGTTTCATCTGCAATCTCTCCGGTTATACTCCCTTTCTGAGACAGTACAAATCCAGATAACCCTAAAAATACTGAAAAAACAAAAAATAAATTTAATCGTTTTAAAATCATGGCATTATATAAATATAAAAAGCGAAACCCAAGAGTGTTTCTCTTAGGCCGCTTTAGTGTAAATAGTATTAAAAGTTTGTGAGTTCACCTCTCTTATCACAAAGTGTCCATCCTACAAATACAGATGCATCTGCACCAACCGTATTTGCGCCTTCTGCAACACTTGTAGCATCTGAATCTGTTCCATTTTTAAATACCTCCGTTAATGCTACCCCATTTGGAAGTGTAACCTCAATATTTGTGAAGTTTAAATCTCCATTAGTGTAGTTATCAATTGATAGCTGACCACTCAATGAGAAATCTCCTCTACCATCAGTTGATGGGTCAGGGAATCCAAAGAAGTATATATTCTCTACATTTGTTCTTGCTCCATCTCTAAAGTCTGCTAATTCTGTATTAGCTCCTCCTTTGATCGAACCATTTTTTAAGGTATGAGCTGCTAGGAATGATCCTTCTGGTCCATCAACCTCTAATGCGTGGTCTGTACTTTCTCCAGATATCACTATAAAGTTATCTAAAGTTCCACTCCATGCTTGGTCCGTATCTATTGCATCATCTCCTGCATTCCAAACTATCACGTTTTTAGTGTTTACTGTTCCTCCAAACCATTCAACACCGTCATCTTGATTAGAAACAACTTCAATGTTTTCAATTACAGTTCCAGTTCCAACACCACCAAGGGTAAGCCCATTTATTTCGTTGCCTTCTCCAATGTTTGCACCTCCATGCCGAATGGAAATATATTTGAGAACTCCAGAGTTATCAGATGGGTTTGAACCTCCATACAGTCCATTTTGATCTGATGGTGGAATGCCTTCTATTTGAATGGATGGGTTATCTGCCGATATCGGAGCATTTCCCAAAACGATAAGTCCTCCCCAAAGTCCATCTAAATCAGAACTCATGTTTGGACTATCAATTTGTCCTGGTGTGATTTCGTCTGCTATTGTTGTAAATATAATTGGAGATGTCGCTGTGCCTTCAGCCATTAACTTAGCTCCTCTTGCGATAATTAATACTGTTGCATTTGGCCCTGTTCCAACTTCACCTTTTATTATTGTTCCTGGCTCAATAGTTAAAGTCACTCCTGCTTCAACAGTTACTCTCGTATTTAATACATAAACTTTGTCATTTGTCCAGGTAGTATTTTCAGTGATGTTCTGCGAAACCATAATAGTTGAACTGCTATTTCCTTTTTCCTTTTCATACTGGCATGAACCATCATCTTTTTTTGCTTTTTCACTGTAGTTGATTGCAGTTTCATCAGTACAACCTTCTTTTCTGCACGATGTAGCTGTAAGACCGATAGTCAACAGTAAAAATACACCCGCATAACTCAACTTTTTTGTTTTCATTTGTTTTTATTTTTTAATTTTAGACAAAGATGCTGATGAATCGAACCTTTCTTGTTGCTTAAAAATTAATAGTATATTAAATGTATATGAACAGATATTGAATTTATGCTCTATCGAATTTTGAAATTTATTATTGGATTAGGAATCCGTTTGTATTACAATGAAATACGTGTAAATAACAAGCAATTTCTAGGTGATGGTACAAAACCAACAATCATTATAGCTAATCATCCCAATACGCTAATGGATGCCTGGGTGATTGGAATGATATGTAAACAACCCATATATTATATGGCTAAAGCAACACTTTTTGATTCCAAGTTTAAATTAAAATTATTGACTTCTTTAAATATGATTCCCATTAATAGAAGAGGAGAAGGAATCACAAAAGGAGTTGATAATGACGATTCATTAAGCGCTTGTTATGATTTGTTGAGTGATGGAAAAACCTTAGTCATTTTTCCTGAAGGTACCTCGTATAAAGAAAAAGTTTTAAGAGAATTGAAAACGGGGACGGCTAGAATTGCTTTAGAAAGTGAAAAAAGAAATGATGGTCAACTTGATGTTCAGGTTGTTGCTGTTGGAATTAACTATTCTCAACCTGAAAGATTTCGTAGTAATATTTACATTGATATCGATGCGCCGAAAAGGGTAATGAATCATTATAACTTATATTTAACTGATCCCAGAAAAGCAGTTCACCTCTTGACAGATGAATTCCGTACACGCCTAGAAAAAGTGTTAGTGACAACAGAAACTAAAGAAGAAGAGGAGTTGCTTGATGAAATTTACAAAGTGTTGAATACACGGTATATTTCTTCTGACCAAAAAGGGGTTGAGCGTCAGGTGAAAGAAATGAAAGATATTAAAAATCAATTAGACGAAAAAAAACTTATACAGCCGTGGAGAGTAGATGAAATACGTCAAAAAATGAAATCTATCAATTGGAAGCTTGAAAAAATGCATATTCGATCAGATTTTTTAGATAGAAAGTTTCGTTCTTTGATGTTCTTTAGACAAATACTAATTTCTTTGCTCTTTATTTTAGTAGCTTTGCCACTCGCTCTTTTTGGAATAGTGCATAATATCGTTCAGTATTTGTTTACAGATTGGCTGGTGCCTATACTTTCAAAAGATATTGAATATTACGCTCCTCTAGCAATTTTAGTAGGTATCATTTTGTATCCAATTTCATATACTGTTTTTGCATTTGGTTTTTATGAAATCTTTCAATTGACGTGGATTGGCATGATCATTTATGTTCTTCTTATGCCAATAACTGGAATTTTTGCCTATTGGTTTTTTAAATATTTAAAACATATTAGCTATAAATGGCGTTATATGTTGTTAATGGTAGACAGAAAAGATACCCTTAAAGAGTTACAGGTCGAAAAAAATAAAGTAAAAAGTTTACTTTTTGATGACTAACAGATTAAATGAATAATTTCGGATTAAGTAGTATTAACAGTCTTATTTTTGTTTCTTCTGCAGCGCTCGCTGCAATACTTCACACTCTCCCAATTCTTTTCCCATTTCTTTCTCCAAGTGAAGGGCAAACCACAAACTGGACAAATCTTCGTGGGTAAATGCTGTTTTTTCATTTGAACTTTGGAATTTCGTTCGTTTTTATATGACCAAAAGCATTAATTTTGTCTAATGCATAATAAGTTCCTAATCCTGAAACACCAACACAATCATAAGAAGCTTCATATCCTCTAGAAATGTAAGGACTTAAATAAGAAACTGCGCCATTTTGAAAATTTCTTGTGGCAGTATATTTTTCGGGATTAATTTGCTTAATCCTTTCTTCTATTGCGGATATTTGAGTTGGAAAGTCTATCGTTTTGATATTTTATTGTTAGAAATATGTTTTTGTCTAGAACATTTGAAACGCTCAATGTCACCGCTGCGTTTTTTCCTGTGCTTCTTGCTCACTTTACTGTTCACACGTTTTCTCCAAAGATTAAAAGAACTTCTTTTCAAGGTTTTTCGCATGAGTTTGATCACATCCGATTCTGCATAACCAAACTGAAATTCTATGGCTTCAAAAGGTGTTCTGTCCTCCCATGCCATCTCAATAATTCTGTCTTTTTCTCTTGTCGTCATGTAATTTGTAAACTTTAGGTTCGCATAGATTTAACAACAAAAGCTAGAAATGGTTTATGGAATTCTTAATTGTTAAAAATCGAAGGGGACAGGGATGCTCATAATAAAACCCTACTTTTGCATGCGTAATATTTTTAAATGGAAAAATTAGACGAAAACGGACTTTCTAAAAACGCGAGAGTACTTCTTTTGGTGGGAATTCTCTTTGTGGCCATTAATTTGCGTCCTGCACTTTCGGGTATAGGTCCACTCGTAGATCTTATTCGAGCTGATATTGGTCTTTCAGAAACCCTATTAGGTTTATTAACTACCTTGCCTTTACTCGCCTTTGGTGTTGTTTCTACAATAACGCCATTGTTTACAAAACGTTTCGGAATTGGTAATACCTTATTGGGTGCATTAGTATTATTAACATCTGGAATTATAATTCGGTCTTTTGGAGATGTTTTCTCTCTTTACTTAGGAACAACAATGTTGGGAATTGCTATTGCTTTTGGAAATGTTTTGATTCCGGCCCTCATAAAAAGAAACTTTCCGCATAAAGCGGGTATCGTAACGAGTTTATATTCTGGGATTATGTCATTGGGAGCTACGGTCGCGGCTGGATTAAGTGTTCCTTTAGCCATTGAGCTTAACTTAGGTTGGAGAGGTTCGTTAGTCGTATGGGCAATCCTTTCACTTTTTGCACTTATTATTTGGATACCCAATATAAAAAGGATTAACAGAACACCTCCAAGACGAAGCTTCAAAGAAGCCATGAAAAAGTTAAGTGGATCTCTACTGGTTTGGAAATTAGCCTTGTATATGGGGTTGCAATCTTTCGCTTTTTACACAATTCTAGCCTGGTTACCCGCAATACTCATTTCAAGAGGATATGAAGCTTCTTATGCAGGTTGGATGTTATCTCTATCGCAAGCAACCGGAATATTAGGAGCCATTCTTATTCCCGTTTGGGCAGGAGCCCGCAAAGACCAACGTTTAGTTATATTTATTTTAATTGTTGTTGAAGTAATTGCAACAGTTGCTTTAATGATTCCAGGTTTAGGGTTGGTCGAATTATGGGTAGGAATGATTGGAATGGTATTGGGCGGAACTTTTGGTTTAGCATTATTACTTATTGTGTTGAGGGCTGGAGATGCTGAAACTGCAGCCGAACTATCGGGAATTGTACAATCTATTGGGTATTTTATAGCTGCAACAGGCCCATTTCTTGTCGGATTGATTTATGATCTCACAGAGGTGTGGAACTATGCTTTGGGATTGTTGATTTTCATTGCGGTTATAAAACTTGTTATGGGAATAGGAGTAGGGAAAGATCAAAAAGTTTAGCGATAAGGTGTTGAGCTGTCTCAAATTTTTTAAATTTAGTTTGTTATGATTCAAAAAGGTAGCTTTCTCTTTTTTATTGGATGTGTAATCTCAGTAACAACGACTTTTAGCCAACAGTTTTCTTTGGAAATGTTTGGAGGAGCAACATCGAGTCAGATAAGTGGTGATGGTCACTATGGGTTTGCTCAGTTTGGTTTGAATACTGGGTTGAACCTCAATTATCAAATCAATACAGATTGGTCGGCGAATTTTGGATTGCAATTTAATCAAAAAGGAGCGCGTACTTATCCATCCAAGCAGACATCTGTAGTTTATCGATTACGGGTGAATTACATCGAAGTGCCTGTACACATTCAATATCAGTTTGATCGACTTAGTGTGGGTGGAGGCTTGTATCTTGGCGTTAAAATCAATCAAAAAGAAAGGACAAGCTTTGGAGCTGTTGAACCCGAACATGCTTTCAAGAGTCTAACAATGGGTGGGTTAGTTGATTTAAAGTATGCATTTCATGAAAAATGGGGACTCACGCTGCGTTTCCAAAACGATTTAATTCCCGTGCGTTCACACAAAGGAAATCAAGTAATCGCACCAGCGCTTTTTATCTTCGGAAACTGGCATCAACAACTTTTAAATAAAGGGCAGTATCACACTAGTCTTAGCCTTTTAATGCATTATCAATTTTAACGTAGAAATAATGAAAGATTAAATTACTTCAATTTCAAAACCAACTTTTTCTACAGCGGCTTTAACCTCTTTGCTTACATCTTTGTCGGCCTTAACGGTTAATGTTTTTTGCGTGCTTTCTAAATCTACATTCCATTCTTTAATCGCTTCAATTGCGTTCAAACCAGGTGTAACTTTTTCTTCGCAACCTCCACATTTTAGGGTAGTTTTAAATTTTAACTCTTTCATAATTGTCTTAAGTTTTATAATTAATCTATTACAATAAGATAGTTTGTTTTTTTGCCTTTTCCTAATAAAATGAACATTTCATTAATCAGTTGATCCTCAGTTAAAATAAAGTCCTCTTTTACCTTTGTTTTATTAACACTGATTGCATTCCCTTTTAGTTCTCTTCTGGCCTGACCATTCGAAGATAGGAACCCTGTTTTTGCAGACAATGCGTCAATAATTCCAATTCCTTCTTTTAGTTCTGCTCTTGTTAATTTTGCTTGAGGAACACCATCGAAAACAGTCAGAAAATCTTTAGTTGAAAGTGACCTTAAATCCTCTTCTGTAGATTTTCCAAATAAAATGTTGGAAGCAGCAATCGCAACTTTTAGATCGGCCTCAGAGTGAACAGCAATGGTGATTTCTTCAGCCAATTTTTTTGTAATTGACGTTGATGAGGTGCTTCTTTATGTTGTGTAACTAATTTGTCGATTTCTTCTTGTGGTAAAAATGTAAATATCTTGATGAATTTTTCTGCATCCTCATCCGAGGTATTTAACCAATATTGGTAGAATTCGTAAGGCGATGTACGTTCCGCATCTAACCAAATGTTTCCTCCTTCTGTTTTCCCGAATTTAGTACCATCAGCTTTTGTAATTAATGGACACGTTACAGCAAATGCTTTTCCTCCTTCTACGCGACGAATCATTTCTGTTCCCGTAGTAATATTCCCCCATTGGTCAGATCCTCCCATTTGGATGGTAGCCTCATTGTTTTTATATAAATGCAAGAAATCATATCCTTGTACCAATTGGTAAGAAAATTCAGTAAAAGACATTCCTTCAGCGTTTTCTCCAGTCAATCTTTTCTTTACAGAGTCTTTTGCCATCATGTAGTTTACTGTAATATGTTTACCTACATCACGGATAAAATCAAGAAATGAAAAGTCCTTCATCCAATCATGATTGTTTACCAGGATTGCTTTATTTTCTTCATTAGAATCAAAAGCTAAAAAACGACTCAATTGAGTTTTAATTGCGGTTTGATTGTGTTTCAATTCTTCTTCATTCAATAAGTTTCGCTCTTGCGATTTCATTGAAGGGTCTCCAATCATTCCTGTTGCTCCACCTAATAAAGCGATAGGTTGGTGACCAGCTTTTTGAAAATGACGTAACATCATCACACCAACTAAATGCCCGATATGCAAAGAATCAGCAGTAGGATCAATTCCTACATAAGCAGTACGCATTTTTTCTTGCAAATGTTCCTCTACTCCAGGCATACTGTCATGAATCATGCCTCTCCATTTTAGTTCTTCGATGAAGTTTTTCGTCATTTCATTAAATTTTCCTCAAAAATACTATTGATTTGCGAAATAATGGTCTTTTTAGCGCTATTTTAACTTGAATTGGAAATTGATTGAAAAAGTACAGGAAAAATGATGGTAATGCCTGATTAATCAATAACTAATACTTCTAAATAAATTTGAGGTGTTCAAACAAATTTGTGTTGTATCTTTACAGAAAGCCATTTGCTTTGTACGTTTAACTAATTATTTTCCTTATGAAACTACTAAATTTAATTTTGTTTATTTGCTCACTCTTTGTTTATCAATCTATAAAAAGTCAGCAAAATCAATATGTACTTAATGGAAACAAGGTTGCTGCCACCGTTAATGATGTTGGTAGATTGTTTAACAATCCATCCACAGCTTCTGCTGGATATGAAATTCCTGCAGGTAGTTCGAATCACTTAATTTATTCAGGCGGATTTTGGTTTGGCGGAACGAACCAAAATGCGGATTTAAAATTGGCAGCCACTTTATATGGAGTAGGAAAAGATTTCAATCCGGGTCCTTATTCATCAACAAATGACTACTATGATACCGCTTATATTTATAATTACGAGAGTGCTATTTGGAAGGTTAAAAAATCCGATATTATTTATCATATTGACAATTATAATCAAGCAGGTTATGTTGCTCCAAATGGTATTGCTGATTGGCCTGGGAATGGAAATGCTTCAATAGGTGTTGCTGCGCAATTAGCACCTTATGTGGATCTAAATAATAATGGCATTTATGAACCTCACAAAGGAGAATATCCATGCATAAAAGGAGATGAAGCTGTATATCAAATAATGAACGATGATCGACTCCATACTGAGAGTGATGGAGAAAGAATAGGAGCTGAAATTCACATTATGTTATATCATATTGAAGCTTCTAATTTTATCAACTCCACAACTTTTATAGATGTTAAGGTTTTTAATCGAGGACAAAATTCATTTACTGACTTCAAAGCTTCAATACTTTTAGATCCAGACGTTGGTTTTTCTGAGGACGATTTAATAGGCTCTTCGCCTTCTAAGAATTTAATGTATGCCTATAATGGTCTCAATTATGATCCAGGTCAACATGGAGCACCAGGATATGATAATACTCCTCCCGCTGTTGGTATCGTTAGCTTAAATAGGAACTTTGAATATTTTGGTTATTATAATAGATCTGATTTTGCAGGCCCTCAAAATGGACGACCGCATACTTCACAAGATTATTGGAACTACATGAATGGTAGATGGTTAGATGGTTCTGATTGGGTGATCGGTGGCAGTGGTCTGCCTGGTTCACTTGGAGCAACCTCATTGCCTACGAAACACGTTTATGATGGAAATCCGTACTTGGGAACAGGTTGGACAGAGCTTAATATAGATGGTAATGGAACACAAAACCCAGCGGGAGATAGGCGTTTCTTTGTAACGACGGTTGAGGAAAGCTTTGCTCCTGGAGATGTGTTGACATATAACTACGCCATTATTGCAGAAGATTATACGTCTAATTTGGAAAACGTTAATAGACTAATAGGTTACGCAGACTCTGTTCAGCAATATTTCGATACTACCAATTTAGCATGTAATCAATCAGGGACAGGAGTAGCTGATGATTTTGATTTAACTCCAGATAATCATAGGCTTAATTTTGAAATCACACGACTTGATGGTGAAGGAAATATGTCAAGATCGGTAAAAATCGATCCCAACACAGAACAACGTATTCTTGATAATAATTTTGTAGAAAAAGTTAAATACAAAAGAGGATATGGACCTATTGATGTTCGTTTAACAGATACAGTAAATCATGCTGAGGGACATTTTGTTCTTAAATTCCGCGAGTATGATTCTCACATTGATACCGCTAATTGGACAGTTTATCATTACGATACCATTGGTGGATCTTTAATTGATTCTGTGAATTCAGCAGCCGCAATTAATGTAGGAGGTGAACAAATTATTTCTCAATGGGGAATGGCTATAAAAATTAAACAAGAAAATTATTTTTGTTTTGACGGAGCATATACTTGCCCAACTTCAAGCCTTGTTGCTAAACCATTAGAAACAACGCTGAGCTTTGAAGATAATAACAACAATTGGTTAACAGGTGTGAGAAACACAAATGGATTAGCACCAATAAATTGGATAATGTCAGGAGTCTTTAATGGAGCTGCTATCCCTGGTGATAGTATTCATAATCCGGCTTGTTACAATTCTGCTTTTGTTGACCAAGAAAATTTATTCACTAATCTTGCTGATGGTATTGTTTCTCCAGGTAATTTGGCCCGATATAGCGATTGTGATCTAACACCACTTGCAATCTCTAGTTCAGTTGCATCTAATAGTATATTTAACGCCCTTGTAACAATGGATTTGTCAACTGCTTATCAGCCTAGCGTAGACATAGTATTTACTTCAGACACCTCAAAATGGACAAGAAGTCCTGTGATTGAATTGAATAAGAATGATCTTACTTCTTTGGATGGAGGTAAGGCAGGATTTTTACGTAAAAGTAATTCTGTTGACAAGCAAGGAAACCCTGATGGAACTGGAACTGGAATGGGATGGTTTCCTGGTTATGCAATTGATGTAGAAACAGGAAGAAGGTTGAATATTGCTTTTTGTGAAAACTCAACAATGATTGATGATAATGGAGACGATATGATTTGGAACCCATCTGAACGACTTATGGATAATAACGGGAATTATGTTTTAGGTGGGCAACATACAATTTATGTATTCGGAAGTGAAAAACACGATATGCCTAATTATGATGAGGGAGAATACATTCGTCAGGAGCTATCTTTAGAAACGGTTTCAGGATTTAGAAATGTATATGAAAACTTATCATGGGTAATGCAACCTTTGCTAAGACCTGGTAAACAGCTTAATGCATCTGATGCACGTCTTGAGGTTCGTATAAATAAAGAATTTAAAACACGTATTCTTTCAAATCAGAATGATGGAAAACCAATGTTTTCATGGGACGCTATACCTTATGATGAGGTTGCTGCTTCTTCTAGCTTTGAACTTTATGAAGGTGAAGTAAATGTTTATCCAAACCCTGCCCAAGATCAGTTAAATATAATGTGGAGTGGTATAAAAGTAGAAGAAATAACTATTTTATCTTTTCAAGGTAATCTTATAAAACAAATACCTATAGTAGGAGAGGAGGAAAAGGTTCAATTCACGATTGATCATCTTTCTTCAGGTGTTTATTTTGTTAAAGTGGGCAACATTGTGCGTAAGTTGATAGTGAATTAGTTAATAATAAAATCTTTTGAAAAGCGAGACTAGAAATAGCTCGCTTTTTTTTGAAAGTCGCATTAGCATCGTTTTTAGTGAAGAATAATATATAATTTAAGGCCATAGGAAACCAAGATTGACTCATCGAGTTATTTAATTTTGAATCTTTTTGACCTCTTTAACAAGGAACAAATAACTAACTTTACGGTTTTGCTAAAAATTTATATTATGCGATTTCTATTTTTCATAACGATCACTTTTCTTTTATTTTCATGCACTCCTGATGAGTCTGCAACTCCAACTTTTATTTTAAAAGGTAAGGTTAATAATATTGAAAGAGATTATCTAATTTTAGAAGAGCAAAGCGATATTGAAAGAAAAGAATATTTAATTAAAGACACGATATTCTTGGACGAAAAAGGACAATTTGAAAAACAATATAACTTGTCTCCCCATTTTTATTTACTTAAAATCAGTGAAAAAGAAGTATTACCTCTAATTCTTGAAGAAGGTCAAAGTCTTGCAATTAAGATTGATGATAAAGACCACAGCGTTAAAGGAAGTCCTAGTACAGAAAAGTATTTGGCGTATGAGAAATTCCGTGCTTCTTCTCTAGAAAGATTGGTGAAATCAGTGCGGAAAGCAATAACAAAAGAACAAGCAAAAGCCAATCCAAGTCAAGTAAAAATTGATTCCTTAGGAAAACTTGAAATTAGTAATTATGATCAACACCTTGCTGAGTTAAATTCATACCTTAAAGAAAAAGTAGGAGCAAGTCTTGCGCTTTATCCGACCTCCATTCGCTGGAAGGGAGAAGAAAATCTAGAGATGTACAATACTTTTATAGTTAAACTAGAGGAGAAATATGGTAATCTGCGAATTATTGAACGATTAAGAGAGAAATTAACGCGTTTGCAACAGACCTCTTTGGGAGGAATAGCTTCAAATATTGAAATGAAAAATCTTGATGACACATCAAAGAATTTAAAAGACATTCATAAAAAGTATACAATAATTGAATTTTGGGCAAGTTGGTGTGGACCATGTAGACGAGAAAGTCCAATTTTAAATGAATTATACTCAAAATATAAAGATCAAGGTTTTGAAATTTTTGCAGTTTCTTTAGATCGCAATAAAAATCAATGGGAAAAAGCTTCCCAGAAAGATCAGCGACTATACACAAATGTTTCTTCATTAGAAGGTTTTAAAACTCCAGCAGCTTATGATTATGCCGTTACCGCTTTGCCGATGAATTATGTCATTAACGAAGAAATGGAAATTATTGCTAAAGATATTCATGGGGATGCGTTAAAAGAATTGATTGATTCACTTTTTAACCCATAAGTATTTGTTGCTTCATTAACCGGGATTATTAACGTTAATAATACGGGTTAAAGCGTCTCGTTATCTGTAGTTGTTTTGCTATAAACAAAAACGGTTTGGATCTGTTATATTGAAAAACAGAACTAAAATGTATCAAATTCGCTATAAACAATTCGTTCCAACGGATATAGACACGTGTTGGGATTTTTTCTCCTCTCCTAAAAACCTCAAAGAAATTACACCCGATTACATGGGATTCATCGTGAAAAATCAAATTCCCGAAAAAATGTATGAAGGGTTAATGATTGAATATACAGTTACGCCAATCATGAAAATCCCTATGAATTGGATTACAGAAATCACGCATGTAACCGATAAACGCTATTTTGTAGACGAACAAAGAAAAGGACCTTACAAAATATGGCACCACGAACATCATTTCAAAGCTGTTGAAGGTGGAGTAGAGATGGAGGACATTCTCACTTACGAATTACCACTAGGGTTTTTAGGTAAAATTGCTCATACTATGTTTGTAAAATCAAAAGTTCAAGAAATTTTTGAATACCGAAATAAAAAGGTGGAGGAGATTTTTAAGTAAGATTATACTTTTCTGATGTGATTTCGAGAAATAATTGCCTTCATTTTTTAATATATTTAATAGTGATGCCCATTTAAATCTCATTATACCTTAAAGATATATTGGAAAGAAACGATTGTTTAATTAGTTTAAGGTGAGTTATCTAGCAAAGAGCTTAGAGTTTTTATGTGCTAAACTCATAATGTAAATATGAATTGTTAATGCAAGCTATTGTAAAAGAAAATGTAAGTTTCTTCGGACGCGCTTTATATTTTTTAGTAGGTGTAGCGCGGTGAAAGTCGCTAATAATGGCGGAAGCTCAGGAGCTTGCGGATGAGATCACCGACATTATCGACTTTTAGGAGTGGAGACAAGAACCGCAGCGAAGCAAGCTCATGAAAACAATTGAAAAATATAAAAGGTTGAATAAAAAATATCAGGCGCTAGATCTTTTTCTCCTAACAGTTTCGGCACTAACGCTTCTTACTGTTTCGTCTTCAAAAGCGATGCTTTCTCTCTTTTTGGAACAACCGACGAAGGAGCTCATGAATACAAATAAAAGATAGACAAGAATGAATAATGCGAACCGACCAAAGGGAGCTCATGAACACAAAAAAATAGACACTTGTGAATAAAAAGAAAAGAAGCTAATTCTTGCTACAAGGCTTGTTTAAAAGCTGTCTTGAATGATTGAGCGGAGAAATATTTGTATGTTAGTTAAATGGTAAGCCTATTCTTTAATATCTTTTCTAATTTTTAAGAAAAGTATTAGCCCGCCCATTAAACAAAGAAAAAATGCCGCAATCAGGTGATTCGTTTGTTCAACATTGGCAATTAATATTCCACCAATTACTGAAAAACCAATTCCAAAGAAATACGCGATGGATGAGCCGTCTCCACCAAGAAATAGATCAAAAATACTTAATATGGTTTTCATGAAACATTTTTTTCATTGTGATAGCATAATACGCTGAATATATTTAATTAAAATTAGCTATTTCTTGCCAAAGGTTCAAATGATCCAAAATAAAATTTCAATGATAACTGTCGATATATCAAAATATACTCTTTATCTTTGCGGCGTCTCTAAGGGGTGTCCGTCAACTGACGGACTGAGATTATACCCATTGAACCGGATCAGGTTGGTACCTGCGGCGGGAAGATGACCAAAAAAACAATAGTGTTAATTCGAAATTTTTATTAATTCCAAGAATTAGCCCCTTGTTCTTGTTAAATGTTTAAAAGCATGAAAGCAAGAAATGTTATGAAAGCCTTGACAACGGCTTTGTTGTTGTCCTCAAGCGCATTGGCGCAGCATCAAATCTCTGGTATTGTTCAAAATGATGAAGGCGAAGCACTCGTGGGTGCTACCGTGAGCATTAAAGGACAAAATGTTGGAGCAATGACCCAAGCTGATGGGAAATACCTCATTAAAAACTTAAAAAGTGGGGAGTATGAGATCAGGGCCAAGTACTTTGGTTACGAAACCTTATCTAAAACCATCGTTTTAAGAACAAATCAAGAAATTGATTTTAAACTCAGCTCTACTTTCTTTATGCAAGAAGGAATCGATGTGAAAGCTGTACGGGCAGATAAGAAAACGCCAACTACTTACACCAACATCGATGCAGAAGAAATTGAAAAGCAAAATTACGGACAGGATTTGCCGTATTTGCTGCAGTCAATGCCTTCTACCGTAGTGACTTCTGATGGAGGTTCTGGAGTTGGATACACTGGGTTTAGAATTAGAGGTGTAGACCCTACAAGAACCAATGTTACCGTAGATGGAATTCCACTCAATGATGCAGAGTCTCAAGGTGTTTTTTGGGTAAATATGCCCGATTTCTCCAGTTCTGTTGAATCAATGCAAGTTCAACGAGGTGTAGGAACTTCTTCAAACGGAGGAAGTGCTTTTGGTGCGAGTATCAACATTGCAACCAATAAATTAGAACAAAAACCTTATGCCGTAATCGACAATTCGGGTGGTTCATTTAACACTTTGAGAAATTCTGTAAATATTGGAACAGGATTAATCAACGATAAATTTACTGTTGACGGTCGTTTGTCGCGTATCGTTTCTGATGGTTATTTGAATCGCGCGAGCTCAGATTTAAAATCGTATTTCCTTTCGGGGGCATATCACGGTGATAAATCAACGATTAGATTAAATATCTCAAGCGGTTTACAGAAAACCTACCAAGCTTGGGAAGGAACACCGGAAAGCCGCATCAATAATGACGAGCAGGGAATGATTGATTATGCAGCAAGAAATGGTTTGTCGAATGAAGAGCTAGACCGATTGCTATCTGCCGGTAGAACTTATAACGCTTACACCTACGAAAATGAAACAGACAATTATCAGCAAGATCATTATCAATTGCATTATGCGTATCAATTCAACCGTAAATGGAACATGAAAGCGGCTTTACATTATACAAGAGGTCGTGGTTATTACGAAAACTACCGAAACAATGACAAGTTTTCTACTTACGGGTTTAATCCAATAGTGGTAGACGGAGATTCTATCAATCGCATGGATATGATTCGTCAGAAATGGTTGGATAATCATTTCGGAGGCGGTATTTTCAACTTTAATTATACCAACTTAAAGAATTTTGAAGTAACATTAGGTGGTGGATTGAATAAATACGATGGTGATCATTACGGATACATCATTTGGGCAGAATATATGCCAGAAAATGAAAAAGATGAAAAGTATTACGACAACAATTCCGTGAAATACGATGGGAATGTGTACCTCAAAGCAACTTATGATTGGAAGAAGTTTACATTTTTCGCAGATGCACAGTATCGTCACATTGATTATAGTTTCTTAGGAATCGACGATGTAAGTGGTGAAATCAAAGAAATGAATCAACAAGTGGTTTATAATTTCTTTAATCCTAAAGCAGGATTGTCGTATAGAATCAATTCCAAAAATTCGGTGTATGCATCTTATGCCATTGCCAATCGTGAACCTGTGAGAAAAGATTTCCGTGAGAAAACAGCAGGAAACAGACCTTCACACGAAGTGCTTTACAACTTAGAAGCAGGTTACCGACTCAACAAACGTATAGCGTTTTTAAATGCAAATGTGTATCACATGTTATATGATAATCAATTGGTGCTTACAGGAGAAATTAACGATGTTGGTGGTTACACCCGAACCAACGTAGAAGACAGTTACCGACTGGGAATAGAGTTGGAAGGTGGATACCAAATCCTCAAGAAATTTGGTGTAACAGCCAATGTAAGTTTGAGTCAGAACAAGATCAATAATTTTGTTGAGTATGTTGACAACTACGACATTGCTGGTCAAACTGTAATTGAGCATGGAACCACTGATTTGGCATTCTCTCCGAATATCATCACAGGTTTGGCTTTGAATTACGAGCCTATTGATGATTTACGCGTAAGTTTAATGAATAAATATGTCGGGAAACAGTATTTAGACAACACTTCGAATGAAACAAGAACTTTAGATGCATATTTTGTAAGTCATTTAGATATTTCTTACAGTTTTGCCGCATTAGGATTTAAAGAAATCACTGTTGGAGGAAGAATTAATAACCTGTTCAATGAAATGTATGAGAACAATGGTTTCACATTTTCTTACATAAGTGGAGGTGAGAGAACTCAAGAGAATTTCTATTATCCACAAGCAGGAAGAAATTTCATGGTGAGATTGTTACTTAAGCTTTAAGAGGTAACCCGAAGAAATAATAAACCGCTACTCAGAAGGGCCAAGATTTTTAATCTTGGCTCTTTTTTTTTCACTCTGTATTTAGTCCGTACTTGATAATGTCTTGCAGAACCCATATTTAGCAGGAAGTATGAAACTGCGGATTAATTTCCTTTGACTCTATCCCAAAGTTCAATCAGAAGTTGTTTTCCGTCTGCTATTTCTTTCTTTGTTTCCACAAAATTAATTGTACCATCGTTGTTTTCAATTATTTTATATTGAAAAACAAAGTTGTTAGCATTTTCTTTTGTACTTAACAATCCAAACCTTAAATCATTGTAGAATAATTCTTCTTCTTTTTGTGTAATGGTAAACCAACCTTTAGAAATATGAATCATGCGTCGCATTTTCTCATTATCCATTAAATGACCAATAAGCTCATGGTTTTTTGGGTAACTTGAATATGTTATTTCACTTTGATCAAAAAAGGAGTAGCTTCCAATCAAGAAGTCGTTTTCTCTTTTAACATTTGCCGACCACAAAACCGTATTCATTGGCGCAGGCTTAGTTTCGATTTCTTGATAAGAAATTTTTTGTTGTTCAAGAGCATTTGTAAATTGGACGAAAGCCAAACCTTTTAAAAGAAAAGTTAAGGCTAAGTAACTTGAGCTCACAATTAGTCCTGTACGGTTGTAAAATTGACGTTTTGGACTGTCCTTTTTTTGAAACATCGCCAAAATAAGGAACGTTAGAAACGGTAAAGTATAAAGTGGATCAATGACAAATATAGTTTTGAATGCTAAACGGATGTCAAAAGGCCAAAAGAGCTGTGTTCCCCAAGTGGTATGTGCATCAAGGATAGGATGAGTAAAAAATCCCCAAAAAAACAAGAGCGTCCATCCTTTAAATGATTTATAGCTATCGATTTTTGCAATTATAAACCCAAATATTGGCGCAAACAAAATAGAAAATAAGATGGAATGCGTAAATCCACGATGCACTTCGAGTGCAGTTACCGTATCAACAAAGAATGATGAAATAACATCTAAGTCAGGAATTGTTCCTGCAATTGCGCCGTAAAACATTGCGCGATTACCTACTTTTTTTCCAAGAACAGCCTCGCCTACTGCGGCACCAAGCACAATTTGAGTCAAAGAATCCATAATCTATACCGTTATTTTTAAATAATTACTAACTCCACTAACAGTTTATTTCTGGTAATGTTTTCTATTGGAGTTTTAAAGAATACTGTAACATAATTGAGCGAGGCGCTTCAATCTTTAAAGGACGAAGGGAATATGTATTGTTGAACAAGTTATTTCCGATTAATGCGAGTTTGTGCTTTTCATTAAAAGCGTAGCTTACCCGCGCATCAAAAATCCAAGTTCCATTATTGTTTGATTTAAAGTAATCCATATAACGAATGTTTTGCATGGTACTAACCACTTGTGTTATGCCTTCAAAATCTTCGATGACACCATCCATATTTTCCATTTTACTGAAGTATTTTAGTGTAAACCCAATATCAATTTTATTTTTATAGGACCAAGCAATATCAGCTTTAGCATTATGAAGGAAACGATATTTCAAAATTTGATTAGAAGAATCTAAAGAGGTATTATTGTAGGTGTACGCTGTAGGACTTATCGGATTTTGATCAACGCCATAAACTAGGTCTGGATTTAATGTTTTTGGAAGAATGTAATTGTATCCTACAACAAAGGTTAATTGATTGTTTTTATTTAGGTCAGCTTTACCTTGAAAAGAAGCATCGATGCCAATCACTCTAGATTTTCCTGTATTTAAAAATTTAAAACCTGCACCAAGTGGTGTTGATAAATCCCAAAATCCAAAGAGATATTCTATAGTATTGTCATATTCTTGCCAAAATCCTGCAACATCAATATAACCGTATACACCGCCTATTTTCACTCCTTGTTTTATACCAACTTCACTATTAGTAGAAGTTTCTGGTTTTAATTCTGGATTTGCAAAAACGCCAAAGTGTCCAACATTTGTAGAAATGAATCGCTCAGTAATGGTAGGAAAACGATAGCCCTGTCCATACGACATTCTTAAATATGTTTCTTGATGCAATTTTATGTTTCCTCCCGCTCTAAATACCGGTTTGATCGCCGTTTCATCTCTGTTTAGTTCAAAATATTCTAAACGACCGCCCAGTGATAAATTAACAATTTCCCAGATTCCTTTTTCAATTTGACCATATCCAGAGACATTAAGTAAATTATTATCCGGAGTTCCAGATCCCGCGTACATTTCAGCATAGGAATTCGTATAGGTAGATGATATTCCACCAATAAACTCTATCCCTGCTAGAATTTTATAGGAGCGCTGGAATTGATAATCCATGTAGTACACTTCCGATTGATTACTTTGGTTGGCCGTGATGTCATTATCAGTATATAAGAAACGTCCCCTAAGCTTGTGTTTAGAACCTGAAGCAAGATTTAAATGAACATAAGGATCTAGATGGAAGATTGTTTGTTTTTGTAAAAAAGTAGCCATTGGATAGCCTTGATATAAACCAGACGAATCGTTCAGCCAAGCAAAAGTCATAGGTGATTCACTAAGCATTCCATTACCATTTATACCATACGATAAACCTCTCATTTTCTTAGATCGGTGGCGAATGTTAAAGTTTATTCGTGCTCTTTTTGAACGCATCTGTTCATTGGTAAAATTAGAAATCGTATCTGGGAAGGATTCTTCAATGTACGGATCTTGAATCGGTGGACCAATATAACCTTCATCATAATTTAAGTTCCCACCAAAAGTAATGTCCCAGTTTCCTATCTTTCTGGAGTGTAAAAAATTAGCTCCTGAAATAATTGATGGATGTTTTTCTTGCCAAATTTGGGCTGTATCTCCTGGATAGCTGTATATTCCTGAGTATAAATTTACTTTCGTTAATGGTTTGTTTGAAGGATATTTTGTTCTGATATGAATTGCACCAGACAAAGCAGAACTTCCCGATAAAACAGAACCTGCTCCTTTAATTACTTCAATTTGTTTGATATTCTCTACAGGAATAAAGCTCCACTCTGGTCGTCCAGCATCTCCAGAAAGCAAGGGCATATCATCAACGATTACAGCAACTTTACTTCCTACACCAAAGGTAAACCCACTGCCTCCACGAATTTGTGGCTCACCATCCATGATATTTAATCCTGGTGTTTGATCGAGAATCGTTTCTATGCTTCTTGTGTTTTTACTCTCAATTAATTCTGGTTTAATAATTTCCAAAGAAACCGTTATGTCTTCAGGACGTTTATCGAACTTCCCAACTTTTATTTCTACTTCTTCAAGCTCTGTAACATCACCATAAGGCTTTAAGGTAACGTTATGCTCTGTTAGTTGATTCTCATAAATAATTACCCGGAAAGTATCGGTAACCATATTGGTGAATCGACAAATTAGTCTTTGTTCCCCAACTGGCAATTTGAGGGTGTAATTTCCTTCTAAATCAGTCGATGCACCTCGCGTAATGTCTCCACGAAAAATAATCGATGCACCAATTAAAGGCTCACCTGATTGGTCTTTTACCTTTCCGATAACTGTTCCTTCTTGGGCTGTTACAGTGGTAACTGCAAGCATGATCAAGATGAAAGAAGAAAAGAAAATCCGCATAGAAGCTGATATATATTGTTATTGAGTGATATAAAGCTTACGTCTAAAGGAATTATTTTCCGTAGTTACGTAGATGAAATATATACCTTCTTCATGTCTAAATAACACTTTTGATTGTGTATTCCCAGCTTGAACAATTTTACCTGTAAGATCTGCAACGCTATAACGTGAATTAGTACCCAATGCTTGGTCGAAGTATAAGTAACCATGCGAACCATTGATGCTCACGTTGTTGAGATTGTAGTTTGGTAGTCCTGCTGATGGATCTGAAGTGTCGCTTGGCGGAATGGTATCCCCTGGAAGAGTAGGGTTATAAATTAGTTCTAAATCGTCAATTATTAACTTTGTATCATTTTCGGATAGTGTACTGTCACCAGCAGTAATGGTTGTAAGCACATACTCTGGTGCATCTTGAGTGTAGTATCTAAAAGGAGTACTAAATCGTGTCCAGTCAGTTTGAGTCGTTGTGAAATCAAAACGAGCGTTACCAATTTCATTTGCTGTTGCTCCAGCAGTTCTAGGTAAACGAGCATTAGGACCAGTATGTAGGATGATTTCTATTTTTCCTTGGTCACCCGATTGTGGAGCATACTTATACCATCCTGCTATACTATCAGGACGACTTGTAAAAGAAGTGTGCCATTTTTGATCGGAGGCAATGGTATATACATAACCATTTTCTGGATCCAGATCTGCATGAATACGTCCATTTGTCATGATTCCATTAGCTGTTGGAAACGGGAAGCCAAAATCTATTACTTTTAATTGTGCAGCAAATCCACCATTTCGACCAGAAACTTGACTAAGAACCTCTGGAGCAGCTGAAGCTAAAGCATCTCCTGTTTTTAAAGAACTCCAGTTTGTTGGTTCTGCTGTTGCAGTTCCGAGATTCTCCCAATCTTCAAATCCTGGGTTTTGTAATTGCTGCTGAGTAAATGAATAAGTAGCAAGTAAACTTGTAATGAAAATAAATATAGATTGTTTCATGTTTTATTAAGTTATAAAAGTACAAATTTAGTCAAATTTGGCATCCATGTTAAACTTGACAAAAAAAAGACTCAAAAAAAACTGTTGAATCGGCCTATGACCGCATTTTTAAGTCTTTCTTGAGTCCACTCTGCAAGAGAATGCTTGTTTGTATAAATTGAACCCCTTCAATAAAAACCCAAACAAACTGATAATGAAACGAAGCTCATTAAGATAGGGTTGTTTATTTGTCAAACTTTTTTCAATTTCCTTTAAAACTATTTGAAAGTTCTTGCTATTCATTTTCTAATTATAAAGTACAAGGCTCCGTTTTAATTCAAAATTTTCAGATGTCATAACGAAAAGATGTATTTTAACAGAACTTTACAGAATTTATTTTTTATATCCTGACTGAACCTTTACGTTTGAGGATTAATCAAATAGAATGTATATGAAATTAACAACAATTATTTTATCAGTAGGATTATTAGTTGGAGCTTCAACAGCAATCGGACAAGAACCCGTTCAAATAGCACCGCAAGAGGCGCCCTCAAATGATGTTTCGAATGAAGAACTTGAAAAATTTGCTAAGATTTATACCGAAGTTCAGTCAGAAAGTCAAGAAATGCAAAGTGAAGCAGTAACAATTATCGAAAGTGAAGGGATGGATGTTGATCGCTTCAATGAAGTGGCAAATGCTCAAAACAATCCTTCAGCTGAAGTGGAAGTAAAAGAAGGTGAAAAAGAAAAAATTCAAGCCATCAGCGTTAAAATTCAAAAATTGCAGCAAGCCTTTCAAGGCCGTGTACAAGAGATGATAAAAAAACGTGGTCTAACGGTTCAACGTTATCAAGAAGTTTATCAAGCCATTCAACAAGATCAAGAATTACAGCAAAAGTTGGGTAAAATGATACAAGGATAGTTCTTTGTTACATTTTACAGCATAAGTATTGAAGACAGAGGAGAAGATTTTCCTCTGTTTTTTTTGTTTATTCTCTTGTTGTTGTATAAATTCTTTATTTTAGATAAAAATTTTGTTTATGAAAGCTCCGTTCAATTTATTTAAGTGGATAGAAGATAATAGAGAACTTCTTAAACCTCCTGTAGGTAATAAAAATTTGTATGTTGAAGCAGGAGATTTTATTGTAATGATTGTTGGTGGTCCGAATGCAAGAAAAGATTATCATTACAACGAGTCGGAAGAGTTCTTTTTTCAACTTGAAGGAGATATTCTTGTGCGCATTCAAGAGGATGGAAAAGCCAAAGACGTGCACATAAAAGAAGGGGAAATATTTTTACTGCCGGCTAAAACACCTCACTCTCCTGTTCGTGGCGAAAATACTGTTGGTTTAGTTATTGAGAGGGTTCGCAAAGGCACCGATCTTACAGATGGACTAATGTGGTTTTGTGAAAGTTGTAACCATCCTTTAAAAACTTATAAATTCAAGTTGGAGGATATAGAAAAAGACTTCTTACCTCGATTTAAATCATTCTACACGGATGAATCATTGCGCACCTGTGACAACTGTGGGACAGTTATGGAAGCAGATCAACGATTTGTATAAACTTTTAGAGACTTGAATTTTGAAGCCTGAATTCTTTGGTGTTTTTGATCTTATGATTGGTGGAGGATGGCTGTTCTTATTAATCGTTTTATTGTGGGCCATTCGATTGAAAAACATTGAAAAACCGCACTACAAATGGTTTATGCCAGCCATGTTGTTTAAACTTGGTTTTGGGTTATTATTTGCGTTAACTTATACCAAGATATTAGCCGAAGGAGGGGATACTTTAGCGTATTGGGAAGGCGCAATAGATTTGAATAATTTATTTTGGGATAGTCCATCGGCTTACTTTGCAGAACTGTTTCAAACTCCTTCACGAGAAACTATTTCTCAAAATTTTAATCACCGAACAGGTTACCCACCGAGTTGGATTTACTTTGAGCCTGAGAGTTTTTTTATTTGTAAAATATTATCTTTTTTCACCTTTTTTACTTTTAACAGTTATATCGCTATGACCTTGTTTTGTGCTTTGATAGCTGGGTTTAGCTCATGGAAGTTTTTTGAACTTACCCGAAGATTTACATTTTGTAAGCCGTGGGTAATCATTTTTGCTACACTTTTTATACCTACAGTTGCTTTTTGGTGTACTGGGATTTCAAAGGATACTTTTGTTGTCGCTGCTTTTCAAATTATAGTCGCACTTCTTTTTTCTAAGTTGTTGTACAAAAAACCAATGCATCTATTTTCATTCTTCTTGATTGTCGTCTCTGTTTTTGTACTATTTAAAGTAAGGGATTTTATGTTGATTGCTACATTCGTACCTTTTATGATTGTTTTACTCATTCGATTATCAAAAAAATGAGCAATCGACCTGTTCTATTATGGACAACACGTCTATTGAATGTGGGAATAATCGGAATTGTGGTTGTTTTTTATTTACAAACTATTCCCTCCGATAATTTACTTGATAATCCATATCTCCAAGAAGTTTCCACTATACAAAGAGACTTTGAGCAGAATAAGTTATATACGGGTTATCGTTATAGTTTAGGGATTGAGGATTATACACCTATGGGAATGATTAAAGCAGCTCCTATTTCATTAATAACAGCATTCTACAGACCTTTTGTTTGGGAAGCGAATAGTGCATTTTTATTGGTGAGTGGCTTGGAGGGACTTTTACTGGTCTTTTTTACATTCACTTTCTTTTTTAATTCAGGAAACCTTCTTCAACACTTTAAATTTATCCGTAAACAAGAGTTTTTAGTTTATGCATTGCTATTTTCACTCGTTCTTGGCTTCTTCGTTGGTTATACTTCTGGTTTATTTAACGTTTTGGTAAGATTTAAAGCGCCTTACATGTCGTTATTGTTTTTGTTTTTTTCTGCAAAAGCAAACATTGACATGAAGTATACAGCTGCTACTAACGATAGAAACACTTATCTGGATTCCCAAGTGAAAAGGTAAACATTACACCGAACATAGAATACCAATCTTTTGTTTCAGCATTCCCTCTGCTTCCAGTAAAGTTAACATCTGATGGTGATCGATCTGATAAACTTGCAGCAATGTTTCCATTTTGTGCAGCTAATGCCTCATTGTTTACATAACTTCCTCCTCCTACATCATCTAAATAATCTGTAAAAGTTTTTCGTATTCCATACTCTAGAGAGAGTGCAGCGCGGTCGCCTAGGTTAACTTTAAATCCGATTCCAAAAGGAATGGCCAATTGAATTAACGAGTAAGCGTTTTTGTCAGACAAGTTGCTTCCTTGTCCTTCTGTGCCTATTGATTGTAAGCTCACCATTTCACCGTTGTATTCTGTTTGTGGATCCATTTTGAACACGCCTAAATCAATGAACATATAAGGTGTAAAAAAGTATTTCTCATTTCCCAATTTGTAATTGAGGTAATGAAATTCTAATCCTCCTGAAACTTCAAAGATATCTGATTCGAATGATAGATTTCGTGCTTTTTGAAGTGGATCACTCGCTTCTTTATCATAGCCTTCTACCTTTCCATATCGTAACGCTCCTCTTAATTCTAAACGGGAATTAAGGTGATAGCGATAAATTATACCAGCAGATAGATTTGTGTTTTTAAAATGTTCATATTGATTTAAATCACCAATATAGTAACTGCCACCAACCATAAATCCGAGAGAAGATCTGGACCTAAAGTTTTGACTTTGGGCGTTAAGGTTTTCAACGACAAAAAGCATTAAAAAGACAAAGACTATTGATTTAAACATTTTTTTCATGGACATTAAAATAACGCTAATTCTGCCGTTTTATTGTTATTCATTTCTTTGATCAATTCCCCACAACATTTTCTCACGAATAATTTTAAAGAAATCATTCTCTTTGAACTTTATAACATTGATGTTGAAATCGCTTTTGTATAAAGTTATTTCAGTTCCATTTTTTACAGGTTTTGACAATGAGTCAAGGGTTAATAAAAAATTTCTATCTCTTCCAACCGCTTTTAAGGTTATTGGAATGTGATCTGGAACAATAACTGGACGAACATTCAAGTTGTGGGCTGCAATAGGAGTTAGAAAATGAACGTTGCAACCTGGACTAATAATTGGTCCGCCACAACTTAAACTATACGCAGTTGAACCTGTTGGAGTACCTACTAAAAGTCCATCTGCCCAATATGAGTTTAAATATTCTCCACCTAAATATGCCTCTACGGTAATCATTGATGCGGTATCTTTTTTGTGGACTGCGAGCTCATTTAATGCTAAATTTTGATCGCCAAAAATATTCTCTTCGGTTTCTACACGAATTAAAGAGCGTTGCTGATAAACATAGTCTTGTTTTAGAAGACGGTTTAACGTTAATTCAAAATCACCAGTATTGGTATCTGCTAAAAATCCTAACCGACCTGTGTTGACTCCTAAAATTGGAACACCGCTTGATCTTACATAACTAACACATTTTAGAAATGTTCCATCTCCACCAATACTTATTGCAATGTCTATTCCTGAAACAAAGTCTGAATGACTATTGAAAGTGTCATACCCTTCTTTTAGTCCCACTTGAGCTTTGAGTTGTTCATAAAAGTCCTTTTCAATTATCGCATTCCAGTTAATTTGCTCTAAATGTGTGAAAAAACGTTTGAAAAAGGATACCTCATGCTTGAGTATTTTCCTTGAATATACAGCTACGTTCATATTTATATATTAAGATAGTTCATTAATTCGTCGTATCGATCTTTGAGGTCTTCATCATGATTGTTTCTTTGAAAACTTGCTTTTACATGGTAATCGTATCGGGCTAAAGATCTTAAAATTCCACCCAATTCTATTCGATTTATTTTTAATGTTAGCTCCAATTTCTTCGATTGTGGATTTGAGGTGATAAATGAGCTAAGTATTTTAGCGTTTTCACTTTCTATGACTTGCGAAATGTGCGCTAAGGAATAGTCAGAATCACTCATTTCAAGAACAATTATGCCACCCTTTTCTTTTATGCTGCCTGTATTAGCAATTGATTGCATTAGATCTGCAATTTGTATGCTTCCTAGGTAGTTTTCTTCATCATCTAAGACGGGAACAACAGAAATATGCTCTATTGATGCCACATTAAGGATCTCATAAATATGAGAGGTTCCCTTTACATAAGGGCGAGGCAAATGGTCAAATAGTTCTGTTAAAGATTTTGATAAATCAGATTGATCCAATAAATCATCTTCAGAAACAAGGCCCACAAAGCTTTCACCCTTGAGTACTGGAAGATGACTCACCTTCAATTCTTCGAGCCATAAAAGTGCTTTTTCTCCTAAATCCGAATGCTTTAACGGGAGAATATCTTCTGTAATTAATTCAATTCCTATCATTGTATTGACCAAAGTAGTAATTCTGCGTTAATGTATATAACTTTGCTTGTAAAAAATAATTAGAATATGACGAAATTAAGCGTTAATGTTAATAAAATTGCCACGATTAGAAACGCTAGAGGTGGAGATACACCGAATGTTGCTCAAGTAGCCATTGATTGTGAACGTTTTGGTGCTGATGGAATTACAATTCATCCACGACCAGATGAAAGACACATTACCACCCAAGATGTTTATGATTTGAAAAAAATAGTAGCAACAGAATTTAATATTGAAGGATATCCGAATGATCGTTTCATGAACTTAATAAGAGAAACGGAACCAACTCAAGCAACATTAGTTCCAGATGGGCCAGACGTATTAACATCAAATGCTGGTTGGGACACGGTAAAGCACAAAGAGAAACTAACAGATATTTGTAATCAGTTACGTGAAATAGGGGTGCGGTCTTCAATTTTTGTTGATACCAATTTAGAAAACATTAGTGGTGCTAAAGAGGTTGGAGTGGATCGCATTGAATTGTACACAGGACCTTATGCTGATGCTTATGATATAGATAAGGATAAGGCTGTTAAAGATTACGTAGTCGCTGCGAAACTCGCTAATGATTTAGGCTTGGGCATAAACGCAGGTCATGATTTAAGTTTAGAAAATTTGGCCTTTTTCAAGACTTCTGTCCCTGGGTTAGAAGAGGTAAGTATCGGGCATGCTCTTATATCTGATGCATTGTATTTTGGACTCGAACAAACAATTTTTAAATACAAACAATTATTAAAATAGAATGAAATTAAACTATAAGAAATACGGAAAAGGGAAACCATTTGTCATTCTACATGGCTTATTTGGCTCATCTGATAATTGGCATACACATGGTAAAAGGCTTGCTGATTATTATAGCGTTTATCTCTTAGATCAACGTAATCATGGTGATTCTGATTGGAGCAATGAGTTTAATTATGATTTGATGGCTGAGGACTTGCATGAATTTGTTCAACAACATAACCTTGAAGAAATCATTCTAATGGGGCACTCTATGGGTGGAAAAACAGCTATGCGTTTTGCTCAACTTTATCCTGACATGGTTGAAAAGTTGATTGTTGTAGATATGGGGGTTAAAGAATATCCTATTTCCCACGATGGAATCATTGACGGTTTGAAATCATTAGATTTAGATAAAATCACTTCTCGTTCTGAAGCCAATAAACAGTTAGAGAGTACAATAAAGGTGGGAGCAATTCGTCAGTTTTTACTTAAAAATTTGAATAGGGAAGACCAGAATAGCTTTTCATGGAAAATAAATTTGCCAGTACTTGAAGAAAAGTTACCTGAAATTGTGAAAGCATTACCGAATATCGAAACTATGCTTGATGTGTTGTTTATCTCTGGTGGACAATCGGATTATGTTTTAGCTGAAGATCATCAGTCTATCCGAAATATTTTTCCACTTGCTGAATTTTATTGTATTGAATCGGCTGGACATTGGATTCATGCCGAAGCACCAGAAGAGTTCATGGAGCAGGTTTTAAAGTTTGCTTTGTTGTAACAGAAACTATTGAAGAAACGAAATAAAAAACCCCAAGTTATTTTTCATACTTGGGGTTTTTTGAATTATGTTACAATTTTGCTATTGTCTACTCTGATTTTGATTCATTAAAGTCCATCCTAACAACCTCTGCTTCAGTACGTCTATTGTACTGGTGTAATTGTTCAAACAATTCTTTATCAGAAGATTTGAATTGATTAATAAAGCTTTCCTTCAATTCAATCGCTTCAAATTCACCACTTGGTTTGTTTGGAAGGTATTTACCGTCTTGTTTATAGATAATTCGTGGACTATTCTCTCCTTTTCCTGTTGGTATAAGTCTTTTTGGATCCACTCCTTTTTCATTAACAAGATAGTCAACACAAGATTGTGCACGAGCTTTTGCCAATCGTTCGTTGGTTCTGGCAGAACCACGTGCATCTGTGTGTGAAACAAGTTTAAGAACCATTCCAGGATATTCCTGTAATAGATCGTATACATAGTTTAAAGAATCTTTTGAGTTGATTTCACCTTCCTTAACTTGTAATACAGATGAACCTAAATCGTATCTTACCTCTGGAAGTACAATTGGTGTTTTTGGAAGTAAATTCATTTCAAGAATAAAGTTTTGATCATATTTCAGTTCTTTTGTTGAGAACACTTCAATGTTATCACTTTCGTGGTAACCTTCTGTCGTAAGAACTTTTACCACAAAATCAGTCTCTTCATTAATGAATCGTGTTCCGTCTGGTTTTTTATCCCAGAATACCTCACCATTTTCGTTGGTAACTTTTGTGAAAGCAGTTCCTCCTTCAGGAGTAACTTCAACAGTTGCACCTTCAATTCTCGAAACACCTCCTACTTCTGTAACGATTACTTTTAGGTCAAAAATATTGGGAGGTAATTCATACGACCAAATATCTGGTAGATTTTTTGAACCTACAGAACCACTACGATTAGAAGTGAAGAAACCATTTCTTTCATCCATTTCTATTAAATGGTAATCATTTGCATCAGAATTTAATGGTGTTCCTAAGTTTTCTGGAGCTGTAAAAACTTTTGGATCGTCCGATTTCTTTGCACGGAATATGTCCAAACCACCTAATCCTTTGTGTCCATTTGAAGCGAAAAATAAATCACCATTCAGCGCAAAAGTAGGAAAGAGTTCGTCTCCAGCTGTGTTTACAGCAGCACCTAAGTTTTCTGGTTTCGACCAAGTTTTCGCTCTTCTGTCGTATTCTGTGTACCAAAGATCTCTACCACCAAATCCACCAGGCATGTCTGATGAAAAGATTAGAGCGCTTCCATTTTCGTTTGGTAAAGGATGACCAACACTGATCGTGTCACTTGGTGCTAAAGGTAATTTCTCAGGAAGACCAAATGAACGACCTTTCTTTTCTGCCATCCAAATTTGACAACCCAATGCTTTTTTGTGTACAGACGGACATCTGGTGAAAAATATATTTCTAAATCTTCCGTCAAAAACCATTGTTCCTTCGTTATGCTCTGTATTTAAACTATCTGCTTCAAAAAGTTTTGGAGCCGTCCAGTTTCCGCTTCTTTCCTTTTCGACTTCCCAGATATTAAAAAAACCTTCTCCAGTAATTGGGTCTGTTCCTCCAGAAACAGAAGAAGAACGTGTAGAACCAAAAACAATTGCATTTCCTCTTCTACTTGAAATGGATGGTGCCATGTCTAATCCTGCATCGTTAATTTTTGTCTCCGATTTTACCGTGTATCGTGTTCGGTTATCTTTCATAACGACAGCCTCCTCTAAAGAAGCCAAAGCATTTTGAGCTTGTTTATCGATAGGAACTAGTGTTAAAAATTCTTCGTAATTTTCTCTTGCTTTGTCGTAGGATCCTTGTTTCTTATAGTTGTTTGCTATTCTAAAGTATACATAAGGATTTTCCTCATAATGACGTAAATCAATTGCACGTTGATACCATTCAATGGCTTTTTCTGTATCAAAAGCTTTTTCGAAAGAATAACCAGCTTTATACGCTAAAGATGATTTTAAATCTAATGCGCGCTCATTTCTAGGAGATATTTTTTCGTAAGCTTTTACAGCTAATTCTGCGGCTTCATAGTATTTTCCACTTTTGAAAGCAGCATCCGCCTTTACCACAGCAGCGGGTTGAGCTAACACTACTACTGAAAATAGTAATGAGATTGATAGTAAAATGTTTTTCATAAAAGCAATTTTTGTCGAAATTTTATCGAAATAACGTAATTCTAAAGTTTATTAACAAATATAAAACGAGTTATTTGTATCAAACATGATAATAAGCGATAAAAATAACACAAAATTGTTAGAATTTGCAAAAATCTGACATTAATTATGTTGCCGATTTATTTTAAACCAAAGAAATTAAATAGTAAACAGAGTTTTGTAAAATTAAACGGGGTTGTTATTGATAGTAAAAATTATTCTTTTCGAGTTGAGAGGTAATTTTCCCAACGGGCTAGAACATTTTTAAAATCCGTAGGTAATTCTGATTCGAAACGCATAAACTCTTTTGTCTTAGGATGCGTAAATCCAATGGTTTTCGCGTGTAAAGCTTGGCCTGTTAACAGTGCGAAATTGTTTTGAACGAATTGTTTATATTTCGTAAAAGTTGTTCCTTTTAAAATCTTATTACCGCCATATTCTAAATCATTAAATAAGGTATGACCTATGTATTTCATGTGCGCACGAATCTGGTGTGTTCTTCCAGTTTCTAATTTACACTCCACCAAAGTTACGTATCCATATCTTCTCAAAACCTTGTAATGGGTGACTGCATGTTTTCCGTAATCTCCATCAGGAAATACAGTCATTAATTTCCTGTTTTTTGGAGAACGCCCCAAGTTGCCAGTTATCGTTCCTTCATCTTCTTTAACATCCCCCCAGACTAAAGCTTGGTAGCGCCGCTCTGTTGTTCGGTCGTAAAACTGTTTGGCAAGATGTGTTAATGCATTTTCTGTTTTCGCGATTACCATAAGGCCCGTTGTATGCTTATCTAATCGATGAACTAAACCTGGTCGACCATAATAATCATTCGGTTTGGTTGGTAGTTGATCGAAGTGGTGAATAAGTGCATTTACCAATGTGCCAGAATAGTTTCCATATCCAGGATGAACCACCATGTTTGCGGACTTATTAACTACCACTAATGTGTCGTCCTCATAATGAATATCAATAGGTATATCCTCTGGAATTAACTCTGTTTCTCTTACTGGGTAAGGCAATACGATAGATATCTCATCTTTGGGTTTTACTTTGTAGTTTTGCTTAACAGGCTCTCCATTAACTAGAATATTTCCGCTTTTCGCAGCTACTTGAATCTTATTACGAGAAGAATTCGCTAGCCTATCCATCAAGAATTTATCTATTCTTAATACTTCTTGACCTTTATCTGCAATAAACTTATGGTGTTCATACAATTCCTCGTTTTCATTTTCTTCGAGGTTCCCTTCGGTGTTGTCTATTTTCATTTTTAATGTACTACTAGTTTTCTTGTTTTCACCACCTGTTGATCAATTAATCTGTGGATGAGATAAAGTCCTTTTTTTAAATTTGAAATATCAATATTATTTGTTGTACTCGAAATTTGTTTCACTATTCTTCCGTTTAAGTCCCTAATTTCAAATGTCGACTCCATTTCTTCATGCGTTAATTTTAAGTTTATGAATGAACGCGCTGGATTCGGGTAGACTGTGAAATCATAATGCAACTCATTTGATTCAAAATGTTGGATACCTAATTGATAATCCATTTTACTAGATATGACGGGACGCATCATCAATGCTCCTGAAAAACTTGCGTTATTCCATGATCCGCCACCATCAATACTCCAAAATATTTTATCAGAGTGTTGGTGATTAGCATCAAATCCAATATTTAACCGTTGTTCATCAATTTGTCGCATTCCAATATAAAATGTTTCGTTTACAGCGACTTTCATTGTATCTTCAAAAAAGTAAGTTTTAAATTTATTTCTTCCGTTGAGATATTTGGGTTGCTTCGGTTTAAAGAACTCATCTTCATACAGAATATTTCCAGGCTCACCATTGTTGTCGTCCCAAACTGTTAATAAAAATAAGTTGTTAGATACGTCTGTAACTGTTGGTACAAAATGAATTTGTATTCCCACTAAAGAGTCTGCTTGATACGCTTTAAATTTATGGGCTAACAAACCTTGAATGCCTGTTACACCATAGGCTTTTTCTGCGGTTCCATCATCATACGCATAATAATTTTCAAAAACTTGCTTACCAAAAGTAGAGTCGTTAATTGGGTTGTTTGGAAATTGAGCTTCTGCTATTCCTTCGTAATCGAAATGTGCCAAAGTATCATTGCTAATTGTATGGTCAAAAGTGTAACCATTTGAGAAGTCATGTAAACTACTGTAATTTGTACGTGGTGCATAGTTAATATTTCCACCTGATAAGAGTGAGGCATTTAGTGTGTATGAACCTTCTAAATTACCATCATAATATACATTGACAGATCCATTTTGGTTGTTTTCTGTGAGCTCACTTCCGTTCCTTACACTAACTTCTACAGCATCACTCATCTTACCTGTAGGATGATTTCTAAAATGTTTCCAAGGCACACTAATATAATCTTTTAGTAAGGTTGAAATAGGATAAACAATTGCAAAATCCTTGAAGAGCGTATCTTGGTATCCAGATAATGTTCTAAGGTGAACATAATCAACATGGAAATGATCTAAAGCACCTGCGGGAGAGCTGTAGTTTATAAATCTAAATTGAAAACCTTTACCGAGATACTCAGTGTTTTTGATTGGAATGTGTGCTACTTTAAAATTTGAAGTAGTTCCCCCTTCATTTCGCCAAACCCGATTCCATGTTTCTGTTACAGGCGAATAAAAATCAACATATAATGAATCATCCTCTGGTTCTGAAGGATCTCCAAAACCTTCAATTTGGAATAAAAAACTAAAATAAATTGAGTCGCTAGGTGTGTGAATGGATAAGTCAATAGGTTTTGAAAGTAAGGTATCTGCGCCACTGCTCATTCCACTTCCAAAATTATAAGGATATCCATATTCATCTAAACCATCAAAAGTAACCACTCCCAGAGACCAGGGATTATTTGCAAACCTATAATTGTGATAAGCTTGTTCATTTAACCATAATTTTTCAGGTTCTGATATGGTTGCTATGAAAATTCGTGCTGAATCTTGCTCATATTCTATGTCTTCCATCCAAACTGTATCTATACTGCTTGCACCTACTGTGTCATAAATTATATAAGGCGGATATCCATAGGTTTGAATGTGATTGGGCTCAAAAACAGATAAGTCATCATATAAGAAACGCGTAGAATCAAAGTAAGTTCTAGAGGTTAAACTTGTATTGGGATCATAGTTTAACTTGTAAGTTCGTGTAGTTGTATATTTTGCATTTGGAGGTAATGGAATGGAAGTGTTCTCGTCTAGCATTCTATGAAATAGCTGTTCTGATACATTCGCATCGCCGAACGTCGCGTTGTATTTTTGGAATTTATTACGAGAAAAATCATCGAAAAAAGGCAATGTAAGTGTGTCTGTTCTGAAGTGAAAGGTGCTATCAAAACTATTACTTAAAGCTTTCTCTACGGTTGGTTGTTTATCAAAAAGATCTGGGTTAACAGTTATTCTGCTTATACCGTCTTGCGCATTCAAATTTAGGGTTATACATACAATAATGAGTAGTTGTAAATACTTCATAGCCAAATTTTATTAGTTATTATTGAGTGTCTGCATTTGGTGAAGCAAAAATAGTAATAGTAGAGCCTTCAGGGATTTTACTACTGTCTGATGCAACTGGAGTTTGTCGAATAACCCTTGCATTTAGGCTATCACTTTTTGTTTCACATCCTGAACAAACAGAATACAAACGCAAACTTGAACTGCCTACAAAACGTTGTTCTGCTTCATTTATTGTTAAACCCGATAGATCTGGAATACCTATCATCTTTCCAACAGTCCTTTTTCCAACAGTTAGCTCAATCACTGAATTGATAGGTACTTGTTGCCCAGTCATAATGTTTTTCCCTTCAAATTTTTGAGCAATTACACTTCCTTGATCTTCATTACTTGGCACGTAACGTACTTTTGTGCGGAGACCTTTAGACATTAATACAGCTTCTGCAAAGCGGTTACTTTTACTTACCACAACAGGCACGTAAACTAATCTTGATCTTTTGGAGACTCTTATTTGAATTACACGATCAGATTTTACTTTTAATCCTGAAGAATCTGTAGGCATAGGATTTTGATAAATCACAGTTCCTTCAACAAGATCTGGGTTGTAAATGGAATCCAAAACCTCATATTTTAGTGGTTTTTCGCCAATTAGTTGAGAAACATCATTTACGTTATTATTGAGTAAGTTTGGAACCTCAACAGCATCTCCGTGATTGGTATAACTGTTAAAGTAAGATGTGCTTCCCCAAATTATCAATATCCAAACCAATCCAAATAATATGAAATTAAAGATGAATTTTTTGCTAATAATAAAATTTCCAAGCTTTTTAAGGAATCGCATACTTCAATATTGATATAAATAATAGAACAAAACTAATATAAATTGTTTAAACTCTTTTTAGTTATTTGAAATCGAATGCGAAAAAAATATTAATCAGAATTAATACTTTACAAAACTAGCTTTTGTTTATAGTACCTTTATAAAACGATTATTTTCTGACTTTGATTTTTAGTGCGTATAAAATACACACCTTTTGGTAACACAATTGATTTAGCTGTGAACCTCCAGGAGTATACGCATCATAAGTCAAGGTATTCCCTGCAGCATCGGCAAGAGAGGAAATTAAATTGGGCAGATTATTTACCGATGTATAACTATTGCCTATAAATAAAACCTTTTTCGATGCTTGACTCAATCCAAGTGTAGTCAGCATTAAACACACCATTCCTAAAATTAACTTCACATATTATGTTTTACCTGCAGACGAAAATACGAATCAAACGTTGCGTGTAAAAAAAGCTGTTTTTTTATTGAACTCTACCATTGTTGAATTCCTAACCTGGTTTTATCCATGTATATTTTAGATTTTAATTTATTGTAATTTCTTTAGCTTCTTTCTATAAATCGAATTATTTATTGTGGATATTTCTAAAATATATATGCCAGTTTCTCCTTCTAAGTGAAATTGAACTTGTTTTTGATCTTGGATATTCAGCTGTTGCACTAACTTTCCTGTTATGTCAAATACTTTTAAAGTAGAGCCGTTTAAGTTCTCCATGAAATCTATTTTAACCCATCCATTTGTTGGATTTGGATACACTTTTATTTCGTTTTTAATTAGATTTTCGACATCCAAGATATTAATGTTCGTGCATGCTGAAGTGTCAGCACAGTTTCCATTATTAATGATTACAGCGTAGCTACCGTTTTCTGTTGGTGAAAAAGTAGCGTTTGTTTCACCAATAATAGGTGTGAATCCATTCTTGCAGTCTACCCATTGATAATTTGCATATCCTGAAGCAGTTTTTAGCGTTTTGTCATCAAAGTCAATAATAACTTGTGCATCAATATTCGAAACTGATAAATTTAATGTGATTGAAGAATCACATCCTGCTGCAGTGGTGAACTCCTCAGTGTATATTCCGGATTCTGTATATGTTTGTCCGTTTACAGGCCAAGTGTATCTTCCGCAAACTTCTTCAACTTCTGATAATGATATGTCATTGTTCACGGTTAAATTGAGGGTGATAATGGAGTCACATCCGTTAATTGTATTGAGGGTTTCCGTATAAGTTCCCGATGTTGTGTATGTTTGTCCATTCACTGGCCAAGTAAAGTTTTCGCATGCGTTTTCATTAATTGCATTCGTGATTGTGCTTCCAACAGTCAGGTTTAAAGTAACTGTTGAGTCGCAACCATTTGTAGCAGTTAATGTTTCTGAATACGTTCCCGAAGACATGTAAGTTTGACCGTTAGCTGGCCAAGTATAACTATTACAGACTTCTTCAGAAATAGTTGAAGAGCTAGGTGTATTTACGGTTAGGTTCAGGGTGACAATTGAATCACAACCATTAACTGAAGTTAAATTTTCTACAAAAGTTCCTGAGCTTGTATAAGTTTGGCTGTTTGCCGACCAGGTGAAACTTTCACAAACATTTTCTGTAATTGAAGATGAGGTAGATTGATTGTTAACAGTCAGGTTTAAAGTAACTATTGAGTCGCAACCATTTGTAGCAGTTAATGTTTCTGTATACGTTCCCGAAGACACGTAAGTTTGACCGTTAGCTGGCCAAGTATAACTATTACAGACTTCTTCAGAAATAGTTGACGAGCTAGGTGTATTCAGGGTTAGATTTAGGGTGACAATTGAATCACAACCGTTCGCATTCAATAAATATTCATCGTATGTTCCACTTGCTGTATATTCTTGGTTATTTGTTGGCCAAATATAGCTTCCGCAAGCTGATATAGTTTCTGTTCCGTAAGTAGTTCCAATATATGGAGGTAAATCAAAAGCTTCCGTTTGGTCCGTTCTGCTGTCGTTTGAACCTTGATCTGCAGAATACCCTAGACCTCTATTGGCAAAAACCTCCCAAATTAAACATGTATTTTCTCCACCATATAACAATTGGTCAGCTTGAATTATTGCATCTCTACCATCAATAAACCCAGGGTTACATCCCTGAAGTTTTAATCCTTGAATAACAAGGTGCATTGCGATATTATTTCCACCAGACCCGTTATAGACATCTGGATCCATTCCATGTTTATCAACCAATGCCCAAGTTAAATCCCACAACATTGTAGCCCAAACAAATCCAATTCCATGTGGTCTTGAAATGGCACCTGTGTTGTTGGTTATGGCATAGGTTGCCTCATTAATATTAAAATCTGTGCTGTACGGTCGAGGACGAATTCCTCCTCCGTTTGTTGGCTCACCTGTTGCGTAAGTCCCTATTCCTCTAATGTCTTCTGGTTGATCTCCTGGTTCTATGGTCAGCATGAGTGCAAACCAATCGGACCAACCTTCTCCCATTTGTTCACGATTATTTAAACAGGAAGAATTAGATGCGCCACCTGTGAGCCGGTTGGAAATTCCATGGCCGTATTCATGAGCTATAATTCCGTTGTCAAAATCACCGTCTAGTGGAACAGGAGAAGCGTCTACAATGGTTGCATTTATTGTCGCACCATTTTGAATTTCTGTGATTAATGCTTCTCCATCAACTTGAGTTACGGAAATCGAGGGAATTCCTATTCCAGGATCTGTGCCTCCCATTGTAATTGTACCTCCAACATTATTGACAATGATTACTGCAAGTGCACCTGCAGCTTCAGCATTCGCTACTTTATCGACAAATGAACATGTTCCACGGCGAATAATAGCAATTTTATTATTTAATGCACTGCCGTTTACAGCTGGAGAACAAGCTTCTAATGGATTAGCAGTATTGTCATCATACATTACTAAGTCTGCGGTAATAGGAGTTGATGGAATGGCAGGTCCAAAATTAGCAGGTATGGAAGTATATTGACCGTTTACTGTAGATGGAGAATTAACAGTAAGATATTCAGGTGAAGGTGCAGACCAAAGATACATTTGCATTACAGGATTGTTCCCATCTGGAGGTGTTGCAAAATTGGCGTTATTGGTTCCCCCACCATCTTGAGCTTGGGCAAAAACATGATCATCCCCTAAACCACCATTCCCATAATTGTTTTTTTGAAAATTCCCGCTTGATTCATCAAACCCATAGTTATACCACACATCATGCATAATGTTATTCATATAAAATAGGTTGGTAATAACTGCGTCTTCATTGGCTTGTGGTTGCAAGGTTAAGTCGAGCGGAAAGTCAAAGTTTAAAGTTGTGCCTCCATCAGGGGCATATCCTATTTGGTCAAGATCAGCACGGTCTTCACTCGCATATACATTATTTCCAAAAGTATTTGTGTGTTCTGCTCCTGGTGTTCCGTCTGTATCATGCCATCCGTAAGGAGATGCAGAAAGGTTTTCAGGATCTACAACTATTGAACGTAATCCATGATTTGGACTTTCAACAGGAATGGCAAATACATTATAACTCGCACCTAGAACAGATGAAGGTGGTGCAGGAGTAGAGGAAGAAGCCTTTAATGCATGATTGTGTCCTTTATGAGAACCCGAACGGATGTTACAATGAGCAACCCAATCTGTTTTATTTAAAAGCGCTCCTGTTTGTGCATCAATCTGCACATTCCACCAGTGTTTTTGGTTTAATTGGTAAATGTCTAAATCCCAAACAATTTTTATCCGTTCATTAGCAGTCAGGAAAAGCTTTAGTCGCGCATTAATATCTTCTTTCGATAAACCTTTTGCACTAAAAACTTGATGATTTTTCTCAGTCTTTTTTGCTTTGATTTCTCCCGTAAATGCCAAGTCTAATGCGTTTGCAGCAGATATAATTGCTTCTTTAGCTGATATTGAAGCTGTGCTAGTTTCTATTTTTTGTTCCAGATTAGCAATAAAATTATTAGCTGTTAAAAACATCTTCTGATCTTTTATTGCGATCACAGATATAGCATTGTGTATGGGTAGGTTGTTATACGTTTGCGTTAAATAATAATAGTTGATATCAAGAGAGTTGTCCTTATGATTGTCTGTGATTTCCCAAGACTGTATGTCTTTTTGTGTTAAATCATATTTGTCAATGTTTTCAAGAAGTATAGCCTGAAGTTGAGTTTTACTCTCTTGCGCCAAAAAAGTGTTATAAAAAATAAAGGTTAACACAATTAGAGCGTAATTTTTTAAGAATGGTTTCATAATTTTAATTGCAAGTGAATGCTAAATGTAATTCTAAATCATCTTTTTTCAAAATAAATCGGATTAAGATGTGATGAAAGGTATCAATTTTGACATTGATATTTCCTGGTTTAAAAGAAAAAACAAGTAAAAAGAATTCAAAGTTGAAAATAACTATTTTTACCGCCATGAATATCCCTACAAAATTTCTTGTATTAATTAGTTACATCTTTATTCTATCTTCTTGCTCAAAAGAAAAAAGGTCAGACAAGAAAGGGTTGAAAATGCAAGAATTCATCATAGAAATTTCAAATTATGCGCGAAAGCAAATTCCAAATTTCATAATCATCCCTCAAAATGGAATTGAATTGGTATTTAATGACTTAGCTCCAGAAGACGGGGTAAACCAAGCATTCTTGAACGCCATCGATGGCTTTGGAATCGAAGAACTGTTTTATAACTCCACTTCTGTTTCTAATCCTGAAACATTAGAAATGGCACAGAAAGTAAGTGAGCAGAAAGTAATTTTGGTAGCAGATTATGTAAATGATACGGATAGTTATTCTGCTGCTGTTCAAAAAAATCAAAGCAATGGATTTATTTGTTTTTCACGAAAAAGTGGGAATTACGATTATCAAGAAATTCCATCATCCTTAATCAATGAGAATACAAGTCATATTGCTACATTTTCTGAGGCGAAAAACTATCTTTATTTAATTAATGATAGCGAGTTTACCTCAAAAACTGCTTATCTGAACGCTTTGCGTACAACAAATTATGATGTACTTCTTATTGATGCTTTTTTCAAAGGTGAACAACTTACAAAAAGCGAAGTCAATTCGTTAAAAATGAAACAAAATGGCGGAAAAAGAGTGGTAATTGCTTACATGAATATCGGGGCAGCTGAGAAATATAGGTATTACTGGAAGGACAAATGGAAATTACATTCTCCAGGTTGGCTGAAAAAGAAATACGATGGATATGATGATGAAATTTGGGTGAAATTTTGGAAAAAAGAATGGCAAGAAATTATTTACAGTGGCAGCAATTCTTACACCCAAAAAATTATCGATTCTGGATTTGACGGTGCATACCTAGACAATGTTGAGGCTTACTATTTCTTGTATTTTGATTAAAAACACTTTTGAGCAATAGATTTTGTATTTTTGAACCCTAGCAAATGTCAAAAACGCTTCACATAAAAAACATGGTTTGTCCTCGGTGCATTACCGCGGTAGAGAACACCTTAAAAGAAATGCAGATTCAAACTGAAAAAGTACAGTTGGGACAGGTTTTTCTAAAAGAAGATCTGACTGATAAAGTTCGAGACGAACTGAGTCAAAAACTAAATGAGTTAGGATTTGAATTGCTCTCTTCAACAACAGCACAGTTGATTTCTGAAATTAAAACAGCAATCATTCAACAAATTCATCACACTTCAGAGCCTTTATCAATTAACTTTTCTGATTTTTTAAGTACAGAATTAAATTATGACTACACTTATTTGAGTCGGTTATTTTCCGAGGTTGAAGGCATCACCATTAATCGTTTTATCATAATTCAAAAGATTGAAAAAGTAAAGGAGTTATTGTTTTATGGTGAAATGACCACAGCTGAGATTGCACATCAACTCAATTATAATAGTGTTGCATATCTTTCGGGAGTTTTCAAAAAAGAAACAGGAATGACGCTTTCGCAGTTTAAGGAGTTAAGAGATCCAGACCGTAAGGGGATTGATTGGTAGGGGCGGTTCGCAAACCGCCCTTACCAAACCGCCCCTACCAAATCACCCTAGCAAAAAATCATATTCTTTTCGCAAAATAACGTAACACTTTTCCTATATTATATATCGAACTTTGTAATTCAACAAAAATTCAAATTTATGAGCACACAAACGATAGAAAAATCAACGTTTCCAGTGACAGGGATGTCTTGTGCGGGTTGTGCTTCAAGTGTAGAGAACATTCTCAACAAAACGGATGGTGTTTCAAGTGCAGAAGTAAATTTCGCATCAAACACAGTATTGGTTTCCTATGACACAGAAAGAGTCAGTAAAGAAGAATTAAAATCGAACTTGGAAGGTGCTGGATATGATATTATCATCAGCAGTGATAACGCCGAAGAAGAACAAGCTGAACTGCACGATAAAGCATATCAAGAAGTTAAAAAACGAACACTTTGGGCGGGAATTCTAACTTTACCTGTTTTTATTTTGGGGATGTTTTTTATGAGCTGGGAACCCGGAAAATATATCTCTTTAGCTTTTGCTGTTCCTGTTTTATTCATTTTTGGTCGTAGTTTTTTCATCAATGCATGGAAACAAGCCAAAAACAAGCAAGTCAACATGGATACATTGGTTGCACTGAGTACAGGGATTGCTTTTATATTTAGTGTTTTCACCACTTTTTTTCCTTCATTTTTTGAAAGTCGCGGAATTGAAGCGCACGTTTATTTTGAAGCAGCTACGGTGATTATTACTTTTATCTTGTTGGGTAAAGTTTTCGAGGAAAAAGCGAAATCGAATACATCAACAGCCTTAAAAAAGTTAATGGGATTACAACCCAAGAAGTTACGAGCCATCATCAACGGAGAAGAGCAAGAAATTCCAATAGAGGCAGTAGAAAAAGGAAATACCATTATCATTCGTCCAGGTGAAAAAATTCCTGTGGATGGAGAAGTGATTAAAGGAAGTTCTTTTGTTGATGAAAGCATGATTACAGGAGAACCAGTACCTGTTGAGAAAAGCGAAGGGGAAAAAGTCTTCGCCGGAACAGTGAATCAAAAAGGAAGCTTTCAATTTACAGCCAAAAAAGTAGGGAAAGATACGATGCTATCTCAGATCATTAAACGTGTTCAAGAAGCCCAAGGAAGTAAAGCTCCTGTGCAAAAACTGGTAGATAAAATAGCCAGTATTTTTGTACCTGCCGTTATGGGAATTGCTGTTTTAACTTTTATTATTTGGTTAAGTATTGGAGGAGATTTAGCATTTTCTCATGGATTAACCACGGCTATTGCGGTATTGATTGTCGCCTGTCCTTGTGCTTTAGGACTCGCCACTCCTACAGCTATTATGGTAGGAATTGGGAAAGGTGCCGAAAACAACATTCTGATCAAAGATGCTGAAAGTTTGGAGTTGGGACATAAAGTAGATGCTATTATTCTCGATAAAACAGGAACAATTACGAAAGGAAAACCGAATGTAGTGAATCAAAAGTGGTTGATCAAAGATGAAAATGAAACATTAAAATCAACATTATTGGCTTTAGAAGCAGATTCTGAACATCCTTTAGCGGATGCTGTCATCAGAAAGTTAAAAGAAAATGGGGTTCAACCGGTTAAAATGACCGATTTTAATAGCATTACAGGAAAAGGTGTTCAAGCTAAGGATGCAAACGGTAAAACATTTTTATCGGGAACCGTGCATTAGTAGAAGGACAAGGAATTGCTATTGACAAATCACTAAACGACACTATAGAGCTATGGCAAAATGAGGCGCAAACAGTGGTTTTCTTTACCAATGAAACTGAATTAATTGCCATTTTAGGAATTGCAGATGAAATTAAAGAGAACTCGGTTCAAGCCATTAAAGATTTAAAAGCACTTGATGTCGATGTGTATATGTTAACTGGAGACAATCAAAATACGGCTACCGCAGTAGCTAAACAGGTGGGAATTTCGGAGTATAAAGGAGGAGTAATGCCTTCCGACAAATCAGACTTTGTGAAGCAACTACAAAGTGAAGGCCGTGTTGTTGCAATGGTTGGCGATGGAATTAATGACTCCGAAGCCTTGGCACAAGCCGATGTTAGTATTGCGATGGCGCACGGTTCAGACATTGCGATGGACGTTGCAAAAATCACTTTAACAACTTCAGATTTAGCAACGATTCCAAAGGCATTAAAACTGTCTTCAAAAACCGTAAAAGGAATTCGTCAAAACCTATTTTGGGCGTTCTTTTATAATGTCATCAGTATACCAATTGCTGCAGGTGTACTTTACTCTGTAAATGGTTTCTTGCTTGATCCAATGATTGCAGGAGCAGCAATGGCGTTTAGTTCGGTATCTGTAGTTCTCAATAGTTTAAGGTTAAAAAGTATAAAACTATAGGTAAAATTAGAGGGCTTTTATTTTTCTTCTTGAATGAGTTGTATCATATCTCGATAGTGATAAACCCTCACACCAGGTTGGTTTGTTTTAGCTGACGCGATCATTGCTTTGGCGACAGTTTCAGCTTCGATTGGTTTTGTTTTACCTGGAATTAAAAATTTGAATACTTTGCTGAAAAACTGACCAATATCTTCTGCTATTCGTGTTTCAGAACGTTTTCCCAACAACAATGAAGGTCTGAAAATGGATAGTTGATTGTCTTTGACGTCTTTTAAAAAGGTGTCTTGAAGCGCATTTTCTACTTCTCCTTTTAGTTTTAAATAAAAGTTGTTTTTTGACTGATCTGCACCAACTGAAGAAACAACAATAAACTGATTTGCTCCGCTTTTTTTAGCCCATTTTGCGGCATTAACAGGTATATCAAAATCTACTCTTCGATACGCTTTTTTGTCGCCTTTGACTTTCTTTTGAGTGGTCCCAATAGCACAAAATATTGATGTACTTCCGTGCATTGCATTTTCAAATTGAACTTGATTTTCAAAATCAATAACTTCTACATTCACTTTTGGATGGTCGCATTTATAGGGGTTCCTAACAATAATTTTAATTTCATCAAAATATACGTCTTTTAGCAGTTGTTTAAGTATTTCGCTACCAATTAATCCAGTTGCTCCAAGTAATGTAGCCGTTTTTTTCATGTGTATTGTTTTTAATACAAGTCATAAATGTAAGCATTTTATGAATACAATGTTCCTAGTTTTTTTACGTAATGTTTAACGTGTTAAATACAGTTTAAATTTAGTCGTTTGCTCTCATTGACTTGTGTAAATATGGCTGATTATATAGGTCTTTTCATAATTGTGAGTGAACTTAGGTGATGAAAGCATATATGATTTTCGATAACGAGTTGTTTTGAGTCTAATATATAATATTTAAGTAGTGTAATAACAAATAACAAAGAAGCGTTAGAGGGCCGTTTCAATTTGACCTATTAGGGTTTTGTGTTTGAAATAAAAAACTTTTCTAGACATACTTCTTGTTAACGAAAATCGTTGATTAATTGCCTTTGAAATTTAGATGTTTTTTAGGATTTATCTCGTTTTTTACCACAAAGAGTTTCTTACTAGGATTAACTTATCAGTATAAACTCTTTTCAGGGCATTGTTTGGTTATTACTATCATAATAAGAATAAATAATTTTAAAATAGGTGGTTAATAGCTTATAAGACTGGATTATGCTCTGTTATTTATTTGTTTGTAGAATCTTTCAAACTGATGGCTTTGTGGCTGTACTGGTGACTGTTTTGAGTTATGTAAACCTTTTGTACACCCCTATTATTTGCTTTTAACCTGTCGTGTTAACTAAGTTAGAGGTCAAGAATTATTTACAACACTAAAACTAGATTATGAGAATTCATTATGAAATTAATTCAGCCTTTAAGAGGCTATTTATTGAAAGGGGTAAATTAACTCCAATCTTTTGGAGGGAGTATAATTTTAAGAATAATTTCTTTCAAAAGCTTATATCGATATTTCAAAATAAATACGCCTTAACTTCAATTTAGGAAAGCGTAAATAAAAATTTAAATAAAATAAAATTATGAAAAAAATGATTTTTGGTCTTAAGACTTCAGGTATCTTGTCAATATTATTTTTGCTTGCTTTTAACGTAATTTTTGCGCAAGTAACACCAGGAGCTACAACAAATTTTATCACTACATGGAAAACGGATAACTCAGGAAGTTCCAATAATAATCAAATTAGAATTCCAACCGCTGGTACTGGGTATAATTATGATATATATTGGGAAGATGTCAATGATCCAAATATCAGTGGAGGAATAAATGCCAACTCAGGTAGTGCGTTAATAACTTTTCCAAATGCAGGTACATACCGTGTAGAAATCAGTGGAAACTTTCCGCGCATATATTTTGATGACAGTTACTATAGTGATAAACCTAAAATCCTAACTGTAGAACAGTGGGGAGATATTGCATGGACCAGTATGTATGGTGCTTTTGATGGTTGTCGAAACCTAACGGTGCCCGCAACGGATGCTCCAGATTTATCAAATGTAACAACTACCTACAGAATGTTTAGGTATGCTACTTCATTAAACAATGATTTCAGTAACTGGAACACTTCTACGATTACCAATATGCAGGAGATGTTTATCTACGCAAGTTCTTTTAATGGTGATATTACTACATGGAACACGTCTAATGTTTCTAATATGTCATCTATGTTTAATAGTGCTTCTGCCTTTAATCAAAATATAAACAGTTGGAATGTTTCTAATGTAACAAGTATGCAGAATATGTTCATGAATGCTCAAGCGTTTAACCAAGATCTAAATAGTTGGAATACTTCAAGTGTTACAAATATGCAGAATATGTTCCGAGGTACTTCTGCTTTTAATGGAAATATAATAAGCTGGAATACCTCTAATGTTTCTAATATGTCGTCTATGTTTTATGGTGCTTCTGCCTTTAATCAAGATATCAGTGGGTGGGACGTAACAGGAACTGATAATCTCAACAGTATGTTTCGTGAAGCACTTGTTTTTAATCAAGATTTAAGTGCTTGGAATACAAGTAATATTGTAAGCATGCAGCGCACATTCCAAAATACTGGAGCTTTTAACCAAAGTCTTGCTTCATGGGATATTTCTTCGGTAACAACGATGGTAAGTATGCTAGATAACAGCCCGATTTCAACAGCTAATTATGATGCTACTTTGATTGGATGGGAAGCCCAAACGGTTCAAAACAATGTTGTTTTAGGAGCTAACATGCTTCAATATTGTAATGCCGATGTTGAAAGAAATAATCTGGTTACTAACTCTAATTGGACAATTAACGGAGATGCAAATATTTGTACAACTCCTTTCGTAACTAGATGGAAAACGGATAACTCAGGAAGTTCCAATAATAATCAAATTAGAATTCCAACCACTGGTGCTGGGTATAATTATAATATATATTGGGAAGATGTCAATGATCCAAATATCAATGGCGGGATAAATGGTAACTCAGGTAGTGCTTTAATAACTTTTCCAAATGCAGGTACATATCGTGTAGAAATCAGTGGAAACTTTCCGCGAATATATTTTAATGACAGTTACTATAGTGATAAACTTAAAATCTTAACTGTAGAACAGTGGGGTGATATTGCATGGACAAGTATGTATGGTGCTTTTAATGGTTGTGAAAACCTAACGGTGCCCGCAACGGATGCGCCAGATTTATCAAATGTAACAACTACCTACAGAATGTTTAGGGATGCTACTTCGTTAAACAATGATTTCAGCAACTGGAACACTTCTACAATTACCAATATGCAGGAGATGTTTATTGGGGCGTCAGCTTATGACCAAACCCTAGGCATGTGGGATGTTTCGAATGTAAGTAATATGCAAAATATGCTTAGTAATACCAATATATCTGTTTCAAACTATGATGATATTCTTATTAGTTGGAGTAATCAATCTGTTCAGAATAATGTAACACTTGGAGCAAATAATCTTGAGTATTGTTTAGCGATGTTAGAACGATTAAATCTTATTAACAATAACAACTGGACGATTGTAGGGGACGCTAATTCTTGTGAAGGGCCATTTGTAACAATATGGAAGTCTGATAATCCAGGGGCGTCTTTCAACAATCAAATAATAATACCTACCGATGGAGCTGGATATAATTATGATTTGTACTGGGAGGATGTAAACGATCCATCAACTAATGGGACCTTGAGTAATTTAACTGGAGATGTAACTGTAAATCTTCCCCTTGCCGGAACGTATAAGGTCGAAATAACAGGAGATTTCCCAAGAATTTACTTTAACAACGATGTAAATAATGACCTTGAAAAAATTCTATCTGTTGAAGAATGGGGAAGTATACTCTGGTCTTCAATGGAGGACGCATTCCACGGTTGTAACAATTTGAATGTTAATGCAACGGATAGCCCGTTCCTTATGTCTGTAAGTTCATTGTCAAGAATGTTTAAAGGTGCCACTTCTCTGGCTAGTGACCTAAATAACTGGAATACAGAAAGTATTACCACTATGGAAGAAGTTTTTAGCAATGCAATTAACTTTAATGGAAACATATCAAGTTGGAACACTTCTAATGTAACGAACATGAAAGGTGCTTTCAATGGAGCGTCAGCCTTTAACCAAGACATAAGTGCATGGGACGTATCTAATGTTCAAAATATGTCATATATGTTCAATGAAGCAAATACATTTAATCAAGACCTAAGTACATGGGATGTGACCAATGTTCAAAACATGAGCTTTATGTTTAATGATGCCAGTTTATTTGATCAAAACACTGGAGTATGGAATGTTGAGAATGTTGCTAATATGGAGTCTATGTTTGATAATTCAGGATTAGATCATTGTACGTATAATGATATCCTTAAAGGGTGGTCTACATTAAATTTAACAAACAATGTAACCCTTGGAGCATTAGGAATTCACTACACAGAATTTGCAACAAATGAAAGACAGTCAATTATATCTAATTTTAGTTGGGTTATTAATGATGATGGTGAAACAACTACAACGAATATCTCAGTTACTGGAACTGTAAATGGTTCAGATATTAACCTTACAACAAACGGAGGGAATGGACCTTTAGATTATGAGTGGTCAGGACCGAATAACTTCAGTTCAAGCAATCAGAATATCACAGCTCCTGAGGATGGTACATATATAGTATTGGTTTCCGATGGTTGTACTGTAGCTTCTGATACTTTTAATATTGAAACTGAAACTAATTCTATTGATAAAGAAGCATTGAAGATGTTTAAAGTCTATCCAAACCCTTCATCTAGTGTTCTTAACATTGAAGTTTCAAATAAGTTTGGTAAGTATGTAGAATTTGAAATTATTAATGCATTAGGCATGAAGATTAGCGAAGGCACTATAGAAAGTGGTTTTGGAACAATTAGTGTTGTTGACTTTAGTAAAGGAGTTTACTTAATTAAATTAAATGATCAAGTAAAGAGATTCATAGTCGAATAATCAGCCGCTTAAATAGATGGTAGTTTTAATGATATGAGAAGCATGGCGAAATTTTTCCGTCATGCTCTCTTTATATTTTCATAAAACGACCGATGCTTTCTCTTAGCTCCTCGTCTTTTTACTGTTAATTATTGTTGAACGCACAATATTACCTATCTTTTCCTCACTGGCACTAGTGTAGGCTACTATCATTTTACCTTCTACTTTTGCCTAACCCGCTTTATTCACCAATGTCATACTTTAAAGTTGTAAATGATTTAAAAACAATCTTTTAGGAGTTAAAACAATGTTTTTAAAGAACCCCACTTTTGAGTACTCATTAAATTCATGAATAAAGCGGGTTAACCTTCTGAACTGTTGTAATAATAGTCAAGATTGAGTGGTTATGATTATTCGAAAACTTCCAACCAGGGGCGACATAACTTTATAGTCTATAAATTAATTTTACGATTAAAAGAAAGTTGAGGTATTAGATAATTGTTAATGGGACAAAGTTTCTTTTATAGAGTTTATTGATTCAAAAAGTATATATCACGCTTATTTCAATAAATTGCTCTCCAGTTGTCTTTCTTTTACTTTTACACTTAGCTATTCACTCTAAATAATTCTGCATATGATAGTAGTTGAATTTTTAGATTTTTTCATCTGATTTTTAGCGTATTAATCATCTCGAATATTTGTTGTTCTTAGGAATCTTAATAGCTGGAGAATGCTCATCAATTCAATGACTTAATTTCATAGCTTTTTTTATGCTTCTAATGTATAGATTAAAAAAAATCAATAAAAAAAACCTCAAAATCTTGATTCTCTTTAGAATGTCGTACCTTTGCACCCAAATTTTAAATAAAAGTATGACCTTTAACGATTTAGGGCTGAGAAGCCAAGTGGTCAAAGCTGTTACAGACATGGGGTTTGAACAGCCAACGCCAATCCAGCAGGAAGCTATACCACATTTACTCAAGTCTAAGAGTGATTTTGTAGGATTAGCACAGACTGGAACAGGGAAAACTGCCGCTTTTGGATTACCATTAGTGAACAGAATTACAGAAAGCCGAAAATTTCCAACAGGCTTAATTATTTGTCCAACTAGGGAATTGTGTTTGCAAATTGCAAAAGACATAGGAAACTATGCAAAACATGAAAAAGCTGCCAGTGTTGAAGCAGTGTATGGTGGATCAGATATTCAACGTCAAATTAAAAACATTAAAAGAGGAGTTTCTATTATTGTAGCTACCCCAGGAAGATTGTGTGATTTGATTAAACGTAAAGCCGTAAAGCTTGACGAAGTTGAAGTTGTAGTCCTCGATGAAGCAGATGAAATGCTAAACATGGGATTCAAAGAAGATTTGGATTTCATTTTGAGTGCAACACCAGAAGAAAAAAGTACATGGTTGTTTTCTGCAACAATGCCAAAAGAAGTGGCAAGAATTGGGAAAACGTATATGACTGACCCACTTGAGGTGAGCATAGGAAACAAAAATGAAGGTAATGCCAACATTGACCATATTTACTTTGCCGTAAAAGAAAGAGACCGTTATGTGGCCTTGAAACGTTTAATCGATTTTAATCCGAAGATTTTTGGACTTGTTTTCTGTCGTACGCGAAGAGAAACACAACAAGTTGCTGAAAAATTAGGAAAAGAAGGATACAGCGCAGAAGCATTGCACGGTGATTTATCGCAAGCGCAACGTGACCGCGTAATGAACCTTTTCCGTAATAGAAGCATTCAATTATTGGTAGCGACAGATGTTGCTGCACGTGGTATTGATGTGGATGATATTACACACGTAATTAACTACAACCTTCCTGACGAGGTAGAAAACTACACGCACAGAAGTGGACGTACTGCAAGAGCAGGAAACACTGGTGAATCTTTGGTTTTAATTAATACCAGAGAGAAATATAAGATCAAACAAATTGAAAAAATCATCAAGCAAGAATTTACATTTGCTGAAATTCCACCAGCTGAAGCAATTTGTGCTGTGCAATTGGAATCGATGATTGATAAAGTGAAAGCGACTAAAGTAAATGAAGCAGAAATTGCTCCGTTTATTCCGCACATTTTAGAAGATTTGGAAGAGCTTTCTAAAGAAGAAGTGATTAAGAAATTCGTTTCGGCTGAATTCAATAGATTCTTAGATTATTACAAAAAAGCAGGTGATTTGAATGCTAAGCCATCAGATCGTCCAGGTGATGATAGAGGATCTAAAAGAAGAGGTAGAAGAGAAGGAACAGATGAAAACAAACAACGTTTCTTTGTTTCTCTAGGAGAAAAAGATGGTTTAAATCCAGGTGGACTATTGCGTGTAATATGTGATGCTACAGGTTTGAAATCAAATACCATTGGTAGAATTGATATTATGCCAGCGTTTTCTTTCTTTGATGCGGATAAAACTGATGTAGATAAGATTTTATCTCAAGTAAAAGGTGCCGAATTTGAAGGGAAAACCATGAACATTGAGAAAACTGAAAACAAAAGCGCTAAAGGTAGAAAAGGCCGTGGTGGCGGAGGGAGAAGTCGTGGAAACGACAGACGCTCAGGTGGAAGAGACCGCAGAGGAGGTTCAGGAAGTAGCCGTAGAAGAAGATAAAACACGAAAACGAGAAAATAACAAATGGAAATTAGAAATATAGCGATTATCGCTCACGTTGACCACGGTAAAACTACCTTGGTTGAACGAATTATTGAAGCAGGAGAAACTTTTGACACAAGAAACCTTGTTGAAGGAGGAGCTCTAATGATGGATAACAATGACCTTGAAAGAGAAAGAGGGATTACTATCGTATCAAAAAACGTTTCAATTCAATATAAAGGAACAAAAATTAACATCATTGATACACCTGGTCACGCCGATTTTGGCGGGGAGGTAGAGCGTGTTTTGAACATGGCTGATGGGGTTTGTTTGTTGGTGGATGCTTTTGAAGGTCCAATGCCACAAACGCGTTTTGTATTGCAAAAAGCACTTCAAATGGGGTTGAAACCATTGGTGGTTGTAAACAAAGTCGACAAAGAAAACTGTACACCAGATGAAGTACACGAAAAAGTTTTTGATTTAATGTTTGATTTGGAGGCCAATGAAGACCAATTGGATTTTGAAACAGTTTATGGTTCTGCAAAGAACAACTGGATGTCAAAAGACTGGCAAAAACCAACAGATTCTATCTCACCGCTTTTGGATACAATTTTAGATTATTTTCCACCAGCAAAGATTGAAGAAGGAAATACCCAAATGTTGATTACTTCTTTAGATTTTTCTTCTTTCGTTGGACGTATCGCAATCGGTCGTTTGCAAAGAGGTGAAATTAAGCCAGGAATGCCAATCATTCTTTCAAAAAATAATGGTAAACAAGAGAAACACAAGATCAAAGATGTTTTTGTTTTTGCAGGAACTGAGCGTGTAAAAGTTGACGCTGTTCAGCCAGGAGATATTTGTGCAATTACAGGAATTGAAGGTTTTGAAATTGGAGATTCTGTTTGTGATGCTGAAAACCCTGAGCCTTTGGAATCAATTTCTATTGATGAACCAACAATGAGCATGATGTTCTCAATTAACGATTCGCCTTTCTTCGGTAAAGAAGGAAAGTTTGTGACTTCGCGTCATATTCAGGAACGTTTAAACAAAGAACTAGAGAAGAACTTAGCTTTGCGTGTTGAGCCTACAGATAAAGCGGATAAATGGTTGGTTTACGGAAGAGGTGTAATGCACTTATCTGTATTGGTGGAAACCATGCGTAGAGAAGGTTATGAATTGCAAGTAGGTCAGCCACAGGTAATCATCAAGGAAATTGATGGTGTGAAATGTGAACCAGTTGAGGAATTGACAATTGATTTACCAGAGCAACATTCTGGAACTGCTGTTGAGGCGGTAACAAAGCGTAAGGGAGAAATGACGAACATGGAAGCCAAAGGCGATAGAATGGTTATTAACTTTATCGTTCCTTCGAGAGGAATTATTGGTTTGCGTAACTACTTATTAACGCAAACTGCTGGAGAGGCGATTATGAACCATAGATTTGTTGAGTTCCAAAAGTACAAAGGTGAGATTCCTGGTCGTACAAACGGATCATTGATTTCTATGGAGAAAGGTTCGGCGATTCCTTATTCTTTGAACAACTTGCAAGATAGAGGTACCTTCTTTGTTGATCCTAATGAAGATATATATGGTGGTCAGGTAATTGGAGAAAATACTAGACAAGGAGACTTGGTAATTAACGTTACCAAAACCAAAAAAATGTCTAATATGCGTTCTTCAGGAGCGGATGACAAGGTAAGAATTGCGCCAGCAGTTAAAATGTCTTTGGAAGAAAGCTTAGAGTACATTCAAGCTGATGAATACGTTGAGTTGACACCAGAATCTTTGAGAATTCGTAAGATTCTTTTGGATGAGAATGCGCGTAAGCGAGCTTCTAAATAATTTTGAAAAAAGACTTCTGTCAAGAAGTGGAACTATATTAAAAGTGATGATCGAAAGGTTGTCGCTTTTTTTGATCAAGGGTTTTCCCTGATTTTTTGTTGGTTATGAGTGGTTTGTTTTTTTTTTTGAATATTTTTTTACTTAATTTAGCTAGTATTCTATAAAAAGAAAAAAATGTTCAAAATATCGATAGTAAGAATTTTGAGTATAGCGCTATGTGCTCTTTTGCTGATTTCATGTGAATGCAGGAGAACAGCTAGTGGTAATGTGCTCGATATATCAACGAAGCTTCCCATTGACTCAGTATTTGTCAAAGGTATAGAACGGGTTTACAATGAATATTACACGAATTCAGAAGGTGAATATTATATGACCACAGGAATGATAGGTGCGGTTGGTGGATGTCCTAGCATAACTATTTCATTTTCTAAAGAAGGATATTATGAGAAAACCCTAATCAATCCAAATGGGGATGTGTATTTGATGAAGAAATAGAGTGGCTTATTTCGTATTTAATACTAGTTATACGTATTATTATTTCGAGGTAGTGAAAATGAAGAGCTTGGTTGCAGTTCGCTTGACCTTAAACGTTTCCAAAGCTTATTCAATTTGGAACAAGCTCCGCCAATTTTTGATATTGTTGTTGTTTTTTAATGATTATTAAAGGGAGCGCTTGGCTTTTTTTGCCAAATCTAACAATTCCGTATTCTATTGCAGGTAATTTCCTCTCATGTAATTTCTAATTGACTTTAAAATTCTATCTTTGCAAAAACATTTTCGTCATGCAGATTTTAGATGGTAAAGAAACTTCAAAGACAATTCGTCAAGAATTAGCAGAAGCCGTTCAAGAAAGAAAAGAAAAAGGTCAAAAAACACCTCATTTAGCGGCAGTTTTAGTGGGAAATGACGGAGGTTCATTAACTTACGTTGGCGCTAAAGTTAAGGCCTGTAAAGAAATAGGTTTCGAAAGCACGCTTATTCACCTCGAGGATACTATCACAGAAGAAGAATTGTTAGCGAAAGTAAATGAACTCAATAATGACAAGGAAATTGACGGATTCATTGTTCAGTTGCCGCTTCCAAAACACATCGACGAAAAGAAAATTACTTTAGCCATAGACCCGAAAAAAGATGTGGATGGTTTTCATCCTACGAATTTAGGAAACATGGTTTTGAATCTACCTGGATTTTTACCTGCAACTCCTGCTGGAATGTTAGAACTTTTCAAAAGATACGAGATTGAAACTTCCGGAAAACATTGTGTGGTGATTGGGCGTTCGCATATTGTAGGGTCTCCTATGAGTATTCTAATGGGAAGAAGCGCCTACCCTGGCAATTCAACTGTAACATTGACGCACTCTAGAACAAAAAACCTGAAAGAATTAACCCTTCAAGCGGACATCATTATCACAGCAATTGGAAAACCTAATTTCTTAACTGCGGACATGGTAAAGAATGGCGTTGTGGTGATGGACGTTGGAATTACACGAGTTGAGGATACTACAAAGAAAAAAGGTTACAAAATTACTGGTGATGTAGATTTCGAAAGTGTTGCTGAAAAAGCATCATTTATCACTCCAGTTCCCGGTGGAGTAGGACCAATGACAATTGTTTCTTTGATGATGAATACTTTGAAAGCAATGGAAATAAATCAAAGGTAGATACACATCATATACGCTTTTTCTCTTTTATTTTTGTATCCAACATTCTAATAAATAGCTTATTTTTGTTCTTTATTAGAAATACATTCAAAAATGAGTATAAAAAGTTTTTCAATCATTTTATTTGGTTTTCTTTTACTAGGTTGTGACAACGAACAACCCGTTGCTGAGCAGAAGGTTGAGCAAAAGGATCACCGGCCTTTGATTGTCCAAGGTAGTAACGGAAAATATACTGAATGGTACCCTGGACATGAGCAAATTAAGATGACCGGCCGCAAAAATGAAGAAGGTCAAAGAGTTGGCGTTTGGAAATACTTTTCTGAACAAGGGGTTGAACTTTCAATCACAGTTTATAATAATGGCAAGAAAGAAGGGCATACAATTGTAAAATATCCAAATGGAGCGATTCACTATACCGGAGAGTATTTGAATGACGAGCCAATTGGAGAATGGAAGTTTTATGATGAAAATGGTGAACTAACGCAAACAAAAGATTATACAAAGTAGTCATGGCTAGAATTCCGTCACATATCATCGATGAAATCATGAATACTGCTCGTATTGAGGAGGTGATTGGTGAATATGTGCAATTGAAAAAATCAGGTTCTAACTACAAGGGATTGAGTCCATTCACGGAGGAAAAAACACCTTCTTTTATGGTGAGTCCCGCCAAACAAATCTTTAAATGCTTTTCAACAGGTAAAGGGGGAACAGTTGTATCATTTTTAATGGAATTGGAGCAGTTTAGTTATCCCGAGGCGCTTAGATGGTTGGCTGAACGATATAATATTCAGTTGCCAGAGGAAAAACCATTAACGCCAGAAGAACAACACGAGCTAACTGAAAGAGAAAGCTTACAAATCATTAATACTTTTGCACGTGATTTTTTCGTAGATACCATTAAAAGTTCCACGGAAGGCAAGAGTATCGGGCTTTCTTATTTTAAAGAAAGAGGATTTACGCAGGATACGATTGATAAATTTCAGTTGGGTTATTGTCCGCGAAAGGAAAAATCATTCACCGAAACGGCTTTAGAAAAAGGGTTCAAACAACAATACTTAGAGCAACTAGGGCTTACTAAAACTAAGGACGATAGAAAGTTTGATTTTTTTAGTGGAAGAGTTATGTTTCCAATTCATTCAGTTTCTGGAAAAGTACTTGGATTTGGTGGGCGAACTTTACAAACACATTCAAAAACGGCGAAGTATTTTAATTCACCAGAAAGTATTCTTTACGACAAAAGTAAGGTGCTTTACGGTATTTATTTCGCTAAAAATGAAATTATAAAACAAGATAATTGTTTCTTGGTAGAAGGATATACCGATGTTATTAGTTTGGCTCAATCCGGTGTGGAAAACGTGGTATCTAGTAGTGGTACATCTTTAACAAAAGGTCAAATAAAGTTAATACAGCGCTACACGCAAAATATAACAGTTCTTTACGATAGTGATGCCGCTGGAATAAAAGCTTCTTTTAGAGGAATTGATTTGTTGCTTGAAGAAGGAATGACAGTGCAGGTTTGTCTTTTTCCTGAAGGTGAAGATCCTGATTCTTTTGCTAAAAGTGTGAGTACAGAAGAACTTAAATCATACTTAGCCGAAAATCAAAAAGATTTTGTTGGATTTAAAACAGATGTTTTGCTGCAAGGAACAGAGAATGATCCTATTCAACGTGCATCTTTGATCAAGGAAATCGTGGGATCAATTGCTTTAATTCCCGATAGTATAACCCGCTCTGTTTACATCAAACAAACTGCCAATCAATTTGAGCTTGAAGAGCAAACTTTACTCAATGAATTAAATAAAGTCCGCCGACGCCATCAAAACGAAAGTCGTGGTATTCCAACACCTAAAGAAGATCCTGTTGAACTTATTCCTAAGCAGAAAAATGCGGGAGTCACAGAAGGAAAGCGAAGTTATTATGATCAAGAGTTTGATTTACTCCGTATTTTAGTTTTGTATGGAAGTAGAGCTATTGATGTCGAAACACCTAACCCTGAAGGAGGAAAGCCTTTAATTGTAGAGGTAAGTGTTGCTGAGTTAATAATTCAAGAGTTGCAAAGAGATGATCTTTCTTTCCATTACCCTTTATTCCAAAAGATTTATTTGCTTTGTGTTGAAGGATTAGCTGAAAATATTTTTTATGAACCTGCCCGATTTTTGAGACACGAGGATCAAGAGATTGTAAGATTTGTGTCAGATATTCTTACCCCAAAGTATGAACTCAGTAGAAAATGGCTCGCTGATTTTAATATTGAAACAACGGAAGAAATTCATAAAATAGCGCAAGCAGTTAAAGAGTCATTATATGCTTTTAAGAAGACTGTGATTATGAGAAGAATTGAGGAAATTCAAGAGGAACTGAAGGAAAACACCAATTATGAAATAACTCAAATTAATGCACTGCTTCAGGAACAAATGTTACTTGAAGGCATAAAAAGCACATTTGCTGCCCAATTAGGAAGAATTATTATTTAAATTGCACTTATGATCTTGTTTTTAAAATTTGATATTGGACCATATACAGCATCTATATGGATTGTTCTCATATGGTTAGTAACCATTCTCCTTACTATTCTTCTTAATAAATTTATCAAAAGGTTATTAAAAAAATACCTCAAAAGACCAAACATAAAAATTAAAGGAACTCGAATAACTTTATTGCGTGTGCTTAATCAATTGCTGTTTCTTACTGCTTTTGTTGTTGGTTTTCAGGCGTTCAGATTAGAAAATGATGTAATTTCTATTCGTAAGTTTTTAAGTTATGATATTATTCCAAAGACCGCTGATGGTAAGTTTCATGTCAGCATGATGGATGTGCTAACAATTATTTTGGTTTTTGCTATTTCTCGTTTTTTAATCAATATTTTCCGCTTGTATCTGGATAGAAGATTTAAAGACAGCAAGGATTTTGATGAAGCTACACGTTTTGTTTATTTACAATTAGCGAAATATATTGTTTTTACTTTTGCTATTATTCTTTCACTACAATTTCTTTTCTCTGATTTAAGTGTACTTTTGGCTGGTTCTGCTGCTATATTTGCAGCCCTAGCCCTTGGTTTGCAAGGTATGTTTAGAGACATTGTTTCGGGCATTGTTTTATTATTTGAAGGAACAATAAAAGTTGGAGATATTGTTCGCGTTTTAAGTCCAGTTACTAAAGAGGAACTAATTGCCCGTGTGCTCAAAATTAATGTGCGGACATCAAAGGTTGAAACCCGAGATGGAAATACTTTAATTATACCTAATTCATTATTAACACAAGATCAAATTGAAAACTGGACTTTCGGAGAACAGCATACGCGTTTTCATATTAAATTAAGAGTTCCTTATGGTACGGACACTGAATTGGTTAAAAAACTTCTTAAACAAGCTGCACTAAGTCATCCTAAGGTAATCAAACATGATCCGATTCTTGTGCGTATTATTAACTTTGGTGAATATGCGCTTGAAATGGAACTCTTGTATTGGGCGAATCATAAATGGTATGCTGAACAATATAAATCTGAAATTCGTTTTGAGATAGATCGTTTATTTAGAATCAATGGGATTAAAATTCCATTTCCACAACGAACCATTCACATGGGGGATGACAATAGAGAGGGGTATGCAAATATTCCTCAAGAAAATAAGGAATAATTAAAGATTGCCTCTGTGCTTATCACTATTAACCTTGTTTTCTTGATGCAAAGGTTTAATTCTTAATTTTTTAAATAATTCCCTACTATTTTACCAGTATGTAATTCATGCCAATGAAAATGAACGAACTTAAAGACATAGTTCTAGGAATCAGTTTTTTTAATTAGATACTTTATTTCTTCTGTTGAAGCTGAAATCTATTTTATAATAGAAAATAGGTAAGAAACCTAATTGATAACGTTTGGCAATAGGCTCCGCTGAAGGATCAATCAAGTTTGGTGCATAGCTTAACGCTAAAATATTTCTAGTATTAAGCAAGTTAACCAAGTCCAAACCAATTTCATGCGTTAATTTTTCGGTGTTTAAAACATAGGTCAATTTAATATCTAATCTAAAATAATCTTTGAATTGACGGGTGTTGAATAACGAATCTTTGAACACCAATTCATTATTTAAAACAGTCTCATCAACATCCACATATCCATACCTTTTTCCTCCTGCTGCTGTTACTTTAATTCCTGCAGAAATCATGTTCTTTTCATTTATCTTAAATTCTTTTCCAGCCAAAAAATTTACTGCGTAATTTCCATTAAAATCAGTGTTTCTTTCAATATTGTCGCTTCCCTTGTATTTTGACTCGAATAATGAACCTGTTGCTAAAAAGTAAAATGATTTATTAAAGTACTTTTGGATGGTTAGCTCTGCACCGTAATTTCTTCCTGTTCCTTCGTTAACTAATTCATCTGGGAAAAATCTTTGAAAACCTGAACCTTGGTTAATCAAGCTAAATGATGAAGCATAAGTATCGACAGGTATGTTGTATAAATGTTGGTAATACAGCTCTGTTTTAATTGTTAAAGCATTTTTAAAACGTTTTTGATATCCAATAGCACTGTGAAAGCTTCTGGTGAAGTCCATATCTTCATTTAATCTTCTAGCGTTGCCTTCGCTATCCACTCGTTGATATGTGTATTGATAGGTTGGCTGCATTTGGGAGTGTAGTCCAGCCCCTGCACTCAGTTCATTTCCATTTCCTACATTCCATTTCCATCCTAAGCGAGGTTCAGCATAGCTCCAGCTATCACTCAAACTGAAATATTGGCTATGAATTCCAGCAGTAAACCCCATGTTTTCATTGACTCTCCATTTGTATTGTATAAAAGGTTGTATCAAAGCGCTAAAACCTTCATAGTTATGACGCGTAGTAAATTCCGTATGAGCAACATTTAAAGCTGAATCTTGGTTATTGATATAATATCCATCCACATTTAAACCACCTCTAATGATATGTCTCTTATTAATTTTATGGTTTATACTGGTATAAAGTGCTGTTTTGTAAGTTTTAAATTTATAACCCATTAATTGATAAATGGAATCAGTTCTTATTTTATATTGTGTTTCTCCATTTACAACTGAAGAATCAATGCTTCTTTCTAAGAAGTCATGATGGGAACGCTGCTGGTCATAAGTTTGAGCAACCGTAGCTTTAAAATAAGTATTCATTGAGAGGGGTTTTTTATAGGTAATGCCAAAAACACCCATAGCTGTGCCGAAATATTGATCACGGTCTCCCTCTCCAAATGCTTCTTCTGAAACTTCAGTTTGATCGGATATTTTTATAGCTATATCTGACGCTCCTCCTATGCCAAAAAAACCAAGATGGCCTCCTTTCTTTAAAGGAAATGAAAGTTTAAACGCTCCATCACCGTAAGTTGGAACAGCATCCGTTCCAATGCGTATATTCATAGCTTGAAATATACTCAATGTGCTGTATCTCCCCATGACTAAATAGCTCGATCGATTTTCTCTATTGATTGGTCCCTCGGCCATGACTTCTGTACCTAGAAAGCCAAATTGTCCTGTGAACTCATGCTTATCCGTATTTCCTTTACGCAATTTTAAATCAAAAACACCTGAAATTGAATTACCGTAATCGGCAGGGAAAGCTGACATGAAGAAGTCTGAATTCCCCAATATTTTATTGTTCAAAATGGCAACTGGTCCACCTGTTGATCCAGATACAGCAAAGTGATTTGGATTGGGTAAATCAATTCCTTCTACTTTCCAAAGCAAACCAATTGGAGAGTTTCCACGTACTACAATGTCATTTCGTGAATCATCAGCACCTTGAACACCTGCAAAATTGCTGGCCATCCTTGCAGGGTCTCCACGAGATCCGGCATATCTATTGGTTTCTTCAACACTAAATTGACGTGCAGAAATCATCGCCATGTCATTATTAATATCACCTGCTTTTCTACCTACAATATCCACAGCTTCAGTTGTGATGACATCTTCTTGGAGTTCGATTTGTATAATACTTTCCTTCCCAGAATTGATAACGATGTTCTGCGAGCTTTTGAGATACGAGGAATAAGTGGCAACAATTGCATATTTCCCGATTGGTACATTTTCAAATCGATAAAAACCATCAAGGTCAGAAGTGCTATTCAAAATCCGACTTGAATCACTCGATATTAGAGTTACTCGCGCACCGATAAGTGGATATTTTGACTCAGCATCAACAATATCGCCTTTAACAGTTTGAGAAATTTGCCCTATCACAACTAAAGGGATATAGCATAGTAACATTAAAAAATACCGAATCATAAAAATTTAATTTAGGAACAAAGAAAAGGAAATTATTTTTTTGACGTTCTTCCCATTCCTTTTTTGTCCAATCTTTAATATACACTTCGTTAAAAGTATAGTAATTCATTTCATTAATATGTAAATTTCTTACTTTGGAGTAAATTATCTTGATGGTTTCTTCATACCAAAGAACAACAAAAGGAGCATCTTGCATTAGAATACGCTCAGCTGCTGCAAAGTGTTCATATCTTTTAATAATATCAGTTGCGCTTTTCGCTTTGATTAGCTCAGCATCATAGGCGTCATTTTTATAGCGTGAATGATTACTAGGAGAAGGCTCTGATGGATCTTGAGGAACATTTCCTCCAAAAGCACTCATCAGGAAGCTCTCTGGGCTGTAATAGTCAGCAAACCATGAAGATCTAAAGATTTGACCATTAGCATTTTCTTGGTCATTTAAACGATCCTGGAACTTTAATCCGTCTAGACTCACATTGATGTTCAATACTTTTTTGAGTTGTTTAGCTATTTTATCTGCTACAGCTGAGTGGTTTGAGCCAATGTTAAACTTAATGTTTATACTCGGGAATCCTTCCGCATTTGGGTAACCCGCCTCAGCCATTAATTTTTTAGCCTTCTCAGGGTTGTAGTCGTAAGCATGTTTTTTAACCATCGAAGAATTGTAACCACTAAAAGCAGCGGGAGGAACAATTCCACCATTCCCTTTACTAAACGCTTGATTGTTGAGGACATCTCTAACGATATCATCTCGATTAATCGCGTAATTGATTGCTTGTCTAACCCGAACATCTTGAAATTCCTCTCGAAGCAAATTGAAATGATAATACTGTGTTGCCAGTAACGGTTTTCTTGTAAGAATTAACTTTGGCGGTGTGCTATTAAAATCATCTATTTTTCCATCAAGCATCATCGAAATTCTACTCGGAGGCAAACCATCAATGAGTTGAATCTCATTATTTTCAAACATTTCTAATTGCCTTAAGTTTCTAGGCTCAACTTTTAATATAAGACTGTCTAAGTAGGGTAATTGATTGCCTGCCTTATCTTTTCCATAATAATTGTTGTTCTTTAGTAGGGTCATGTGTACACGTCCGTCAACTTCTTGTGATTGTGAATACTTGAAAGCTCCTGTTCCTATAAGGTCTGTTTCATAACCTGCTTCTACAACCTTTTTAGAAACAATCGCTGCATTTGTTAATGCTAATTTGTTCAGATAATTGATGTCTCGCTCAACTAACTCTATAGTGACCGTATTATCCTTAATGCTCAACCCTTCTATATTGTCTGCCTTCCCTTGGTAAAACTCATCAGCACCTTTTAATATACCTTTGTATATTATGGTGTAAGCATAGCTTTCATTTCCTTTGTAAGGTTTGCAAGAAAGTTCAATTGAATAAACAATGTCTTCAGGAGTAAGTTTAATACCTTGCGGAAAGGCATCATGAGGGTGGAAGTAAACATCATCTCGTATTTCAAGTTGAATGGTCTTCCCATCTTCTGAGATTTCCCAGCTTTTAGCAAGCGAAGGAACAACTTCTAACGTTTGTGGATCAAAGGTTACTAAACGTTCATATATTTGATTCAAAAATATAGCAGTGTAAACATCTGATACGTTTCGTGCTAAGTAAGTACTTGGCTCATTTCCCATAGCCATACTAAATGAGCCGCCAGCATGTTCAAATTCTTTGTTGCCTCCTATATTAGAACACGAAGAAATTAATGTTACAATTGAAAAAACGAACAAAACTTGTAGTTTAAAAAGGTATTTGGAGCCTATCGAATGAATTGACATAGTTAGAAGTGTTTTTGTACAAAAAACTAATTTAGTAATAAAATTCACATCTTCTGATATTTGTCGTTGCTTTTTTTTAGTTAAAAGACCAAATTTATATGTTCGGAGAAAAAAAGAAGCGAACAAATTGCTTTTTTAATAAAATCCTATTAATATTGTACTCGAAAACTATCATACAACTAATTAAATGAGAGCATTACTTATTTCGATCGTTACACTCTTTGCAGTTTTTCACGCTAAAGCTGATTTGTCAATCGAGGGGAGCTATCAAGGAAAGAACCTATACGTGCAAAACCCTGCTTCTGAAGATGGATTTGGATTTTGTGTTACTAAGGTCACCGTTAACAATAATATCATGCCAGGAGGTGTGGGGAGAAGTGCATTTGAAATAGACTTTTCATTGTTTAATGTCGATATTGGTGAAGAAGTTTTCATTGTTATCGAACACGGAAATGGATGTGTTCCTAAAATACTTAATCCAGAAGTTCTTTTGCCGCGTTCTACATTCGAAGTTACAAGTATGACTGTTGATAAAGATGGGTCTATTGAATGGGTGACTACTGGAGAACAAGGTGAATTGCCTTATGTAGTAGAACAGTATCGTTGGAGTAAGTGGGTGAGCGCAGGAGAGGTTGATGGAACTGGAGAAGAAGGTCCAAATACTTACAGCTACAAAATTACACCACACCATGGTGAGAACAAGGTAAGAGTTGTTCAAAAAGATCATTCAGGAACGAAAAGAAAATCACCAGAAAAAACTTTTGAATCTACCGTTCCTGCAGTTGAAATGTCACCAACAAAGGTAAAGTCAGTGATTAAATTCACTGCTAATGGAGAGCCGTCAGAAACCAAATATGAGATTTACGATGCTTATGGTAATATTGTAAAGAAAGGTTACTCTGATAAAGTGAACTGTGAGAATTTACGTAAGGGTGCCTATTACATTAATTTTGATAACAAAAACGAGAAGTTTATTAAATCTTAATACTCTTCTTAATGTATAAATATGTATCCTGTTCATTTATTGAGCAGGATTTTTTTTTAATAAAGGATGAATAAAATTGAACATATCGGAATAGCGGTTCGTAACATGGATGAGGCAATCCAAACGTATGAAAAGTTGCTCAACTCTAAATGTTATAAAGTAGAGGAGGTTGCCTCTGAAGGTGTAAAAACAGCTTTTTTTAAAGTTGGTGATAGCAAAATTGAATTACTTGAAGCCACAAATCCTAATAGTCCAATAGCAAAATTCATTGAAAAAAGAGGAGTGGGAATGCACCATATAGCTTATGATGTTTCTGATATTGAAATAGAGATTAAACGATTAAAAGATTTGGGCTTTGCTCTTATTCAACAATCTCCCAAAAATGGTGCGGATAATAAGTTAATTGCTTTTCTTCATCCTAAATCAACTGAAGGCACCTTGGTTGAGTTATGCCAAGAGCGAGTTTAATAACTGAATAATATCAAGATCTTCTGTGTTGAGGTGGTGGGCTTTTATGCCTGCTTCTTTTGCTCCTTCCACATGTTGAATAGAATCATCAATGAAAATCGTTTCTGAAGGATTAAAGTTAGAGTCTTTACATACTTCTTTAAATATTTCTTGATCAGGTTTTCGCATCCCCATGTTGCAACTAAAATAAGTCTTTTTAAAAAAAGAATCCAATGAATCTATCTGATGTTTAGCTTTTAATTCTTTTGCGAAATGGTCTAAATGGATTGTATTAGTGTTACTTAATAGAACAAGATTATAGTTCTGCTTTAATGTAGTGAGAAAAGTAAGGCGTTCTTTCGGAAGATCCAACAGCATCATATTCCAAGCATCGATAATCTGATTTCTTTCAACAGTTGAAGGTAGGATGTTTTTAAGAAAGTCTAAGAATTCATCTGCTGAAATTAAGCCTTTCTCAAATGCATCAAAAACTTCACTTTGTTGAGCTTGTGTGTATAGTTCTTGAAAGTTTTTAATTCCGAGTTTTTTAAAGGCTTCAATCGTTTTGTTGTAATCGATGTTAAGGATTACACCTCCAAGATCTAATATGATATTCTTTGTTTCCATGATATAAAAAAAGGACGACATCTAAAAACAGATATCGTCCTTGCAATATAATCTTTTTAAAATGAATTATTTCGATAATTCAGCTTCAAGTTCAAAGTTAATCATAGAAGAAACCTTTCCATCTTCTGGTTTTTCTGGGTTAACTTGCATTCCACTCATGTTTGCTTTTTCGAAGTCAACACCAAACTCCCCAGAGATTGACATGTTATCCCCAGAAGTATTCACCTCTACTGGGAATGTTTCATTCATTTCTACACCATGGTAGTCAATTGTAATAGATGCTTTGTTGTCTACTATCTCATTTAACGTTACGTTTACTGTACCATATTCAGAAGTATTGAAAAAATCTTCGCTGTTCAAATGTTTTTCAAGCTTTGGTTTTCCACTCGCTTCATCAATGTCTTGAACTTCAATTGTGTTCATATCTACTGTAAAAGACCCTTTGTAGTTATCTCCTTCTTTTGTAACAGATCCTTCAGAGATAGAAACAATTCCGTAGTGTGTTTTTCCATCATTTTTACCACCTGTCCAAGAACCTTCCCAGTTAAGAACGCTTTCTTCACTATTTAAATTGTAAGTTTCAGCAACAACTTCTTCTTTTGTGTCTTCAGTTTTCGTTTCATTTGTTACCTCTTCTTGATCATTTGCTCCACATGCGGTTAAACCCATAGCAGCAAATGCAAATACTCCGTAAATTAATTTTTTCATTTCTCTCTTTTTTTAAAATTTAGACAAATATATAAATAATTTAATTACCACGGTATTTATTTTTGTTTAATATTTCAATATCTGTTTTGGGTTTTTTATTGTGTTGCAACGCCTTAGCTTTATTGATGTAAGCGGTCAACGGTACTTTTAAAACAAAACGTGTTTTTTTATTATCACAAAATCATTATTCATCAATCGTATTTTTAGAAAAGTCATGTTCAGAATTTCATTGGTGTTATAGGTTGATAAATCAGTTAATACCTTTTAAAACAGATTGTTATGTGTTTTTAGTTGTTGGTTTGTTGAATAATCCGAATTATCTTGAGTATCGCTAAGACGAGTTATTAAAAAATTCTTACTAAATTCGTCTTCTGTATGGCCAAAGAAATAGAAAAATATAGTAAAAGAGGACTCCAATCTGGTTATCTATCAGTGGTTGTAGGTATATCACTCGTGCTTTTTATGATTGGTTTGGTTCTGGGCGCTTATTTTGGTCTTGAACACACACAAAATTCAGCAAAAGAAAATATTGAGGTTGATTTGTTTTTTAATCCAGAATTAAATGATTCTGATATTAAGCTCATTGAACAAGAGTTAAAATCCTGGGATGAAATTAAATCTGTTTGGTTTGTTTCGCCTGAAAGAGCACTTGAGGTTTTTCAATCTAACGATCAAGAAGCTGATGAGATTAAAGCTATCTTTGGGGATAGAAGTCCATTTCCACCTTCAATTTCTTTTCATCCCGTTAGTGAAATTGTAAATAAGGAAGGGCTTGCCAAGGTTAAACATGATATTTTAGCAGCCTATCCTGAGCAGGTTGCGGAGGTTAATTATGATGAAAATAGAATTGCTCAAGTAAACTTGGGCTTTTTACAATGGATATACTTATTTATAGCAATTGGGGTGTTGTTGACGATTATTGCTTTTGCGATGATTAATAATACCATTCGACTAGCATTATACTCTAAACGCTTTACCATTAAAACCATGCAATTAGTTGGTGCCAAATCAGGATTTATTCGCCGTCCATTTTTAATTAACTCTATAATTCAGGGCTTGTTATCTGCAATTATTGGTGTAGCGTTGCTCTTGGCCGTGTTTTTTGCATTAAAAAGATATATGGATATTATTATATCAACTTACAATTTAGAAACCTTTTTAATTTTGTTTGGTGCACTTATATTGATTGGCGTACTCATCAGTTTACTGTCTACATGGTTTGCACTCAATAAATACTTAAGAAAAAGACTTGATAATTTATACTAGAACACATTGATTATGAAAGATAAAAATAGTGCAAAAAGTTTCCTCTTCAATAAATCAAATTATACCTTTTTAATTATAGGTGTAGTTTTAATTGTTGTTGGATTCCTTTTAATGATTGGAGGTGCCGCAGAATCACTTGATGAATTTAATCCTGATGAATTGTTTTCTCCTATTCGTTTAACTGTAGCTCCAATTCTTATTTTAATAGGTTATGGAGTAATTATTTACAGTATAATGAAGAAACCGCAAGGTTTAAAAAAGAAGGATCAACTAGTCGATAAAGGGACAATGACTTCCGAAAATAATGAAGAGTAATTACGATTTTAGAAAGGGTGAGGTGCTTCTGGTTGATAAACCCCTTGATTGGACATCATTTGATGTAGTGAACAAATTACGATGGCGCCTCAGTAAAAAATATGGAATAAAACGTTTTAAGGTTGGGCACGCTGGTACTTTAGATCCACTTGCAACTGGACTTTTGTTAATATGTACAGGAAAAAGCACAAAGATAAGTCAGACATTGACCTCTGAAGACAAAACCTACACAGGGACTTTTTTATTAGGAAAAACAACACCAAGTTTTGATTTAGAAACAGATTTTGATCAAAGCTTTGATACAACGCATGTTACTGAAGAAATGTTGGGGGAGGTTGCCCGAACTTTTATTGGTGAACAGCAGCAAGTACCACCCGTTTTTTCAGCTAAAAAGGTTAACGGAAAACGTGCCTATGAATCTGCTCGGAAAGGAATCGATCTTACAATGAAGCCAAACTCCATAACTATTCATTCATTTAGTATAGAAGCAGTTCGATTTCCAGAGGTAGATTTTAAAATTTCTTGCTCGAAGGGAACTTATATTCGTTCTATTGCACATGATTTTGGTAAAGCACTAAATACTGGGGCGACCTTGATAAAACTAAGAAGAACCAAATCAGGAGAGTTTGACATTCAGGAAGCTAAGTCAGTAGATGAATGGTTGGAGATTATTGATCGATTTGAAGTTACTGAAATACCGTAAATGAAAAACTCAATATTAGAAGAAATTCCTAAGACAATTTTACTCGCAGATGTTGGTGTTCTTGACCAAGAGAGTGAAAAGACAAAAGTGTTTATTAAAGAACAGGTCGATCTTGTTTTAGATTATACCGATGCTGCTTTAGCAGAGATCGAAGATAAAACTCGTGTTTTTTTATATCTAAAGGATCAACAGGTTAAACAAGTCTTGCCACTACTTTCGGAAAAAGAATGTGCAGTTGGTTTTTTGCCTCATCCAGATGCTGCAGAAACTCGATCCGGATATCAGGTTCCCAAAGATACACAAACAGCTCTAGAGGATTTGCTGAACAGCAAAAGACGTGTGGATACTGGTCTGTTAGCGTGTAATGATGAAATCGTATTGAATCATGTGGTGATCGGTGAAATTGTCACATTCTTAACTAAAAAATCTAACAAGAAAAACTTTTTTCATAAACTGTATCGCTTTTTTAGATATTTAAAAAGATTAGTCAATATTAAAGCTTTTCCATTAACCATAAAAGCTGAAGATAAAAATGCAATTGATACAGCAGCAACAGATGTCTTAATTGTTCAATATGCTCACAATTCAGTTGTGTCCCGTGTTTTTACTTCCACCAAACTTTCGAGTGAGCGTCTTTTTCATACATTTATTTTTGCGCCTAGAAGTGTTTTACAGCTTATACGTGCTTATTTGGTGAAATTGCTTTTAGGATCGGGACAAACGAATAAGAAATTTGATTTTTTAAGTCATTTAAAAACTGAAAATGTATCAATTACTTCTACACAGTCTTTTAAGTGTGATATTGATGGCAGATGGGTAGAAACTAAGGAGTTGAATTTTAAATTTGTTGGAAACCTTAAACAAATTCCGAGTGAATCTATCACTTATGAGGCAGAGTCAAAGGATGCGAGTAGTTCAAAAGCCTTTCATACAAAAAATCTACCTCGTGGAGAGTCTAGGAAAGAAATGGTGCGTAAAAATTTACCTTTTATCACCCATGCCTCATCAGATGAATACAAAGGCTTGTTTAAACAGTTGAGAGAGAATGCACGACCGAGTCAGAACTACGTTGTTTTAATGATGCTATCTGTTATTTTAGCAACTCTTGGGGTCTTTGCGAATTCTTCACCTGTCATAATAGGAGCGATGATTTTGGCCCCGCTGATGTCTCCAATTATTTCATTGTCGATGGGGGTTTTGCGACAAGACCAAAGGTTAATAAAAAACAGCTTTATTACCATTCTTGTAGGGGTTGGTGTAGGGTATTTGTTTGCAATAATTTTTACTATAATAACACCTATTACACAGATAAATCCCGAGATTACCTCTCGAATAAAACCGAACATCATTGATTTAGGAATTGCTGTTGTTTCTGGAGCCGCAGGAGCGTATGCTTTTTCTAAAGAGGAAATTGCTAAAACTTTGGCTGGGGTAGCTATTGCGGTTGCGCTTGTGCCTCCATTAGCAGTCTCGGGAATTGGATTGGCTTGGCTAAATTTTGAGGTGTTTTTTGGTGCTTTTTTGCTATTGATTACCAACTTGACAGGAATGATATTAGCAGCATCTTTTACATTTTTAATGACAGGATATAGTCCATTCAGGTTAGCTAAGAAAGGGCTTTTGATTTCTTTAATTGTTGTTTTTTCAATCAGTATTCCACTTGGCTATGGTTTCTTTAAGGTTGTTCAAGAAAATAATATTATACGCTCTTTGAACACCACCGAAATTAACAATATGAAATTGGAAAACGTTGTTTTGGAAGAAACAAAACCAATGGTGATTTCTTTGGATGTGCTTGTGGACAATGAAATCGAAAACACTGATATTGATCTTGTAAAAGATAAGATTGAAGAAATTGTAGGTCAGGAAGTGATTATAAAAGCTGCTGTTCGAATTAAACGGTAAAATCCCTTCAGTTAATTGTTAAATATACTTATCAATATTGAAATATAAACTTAATGGCGAATGAATTCGTTTTTATGACTATTGGTTAAAGAAAAAACTTTACTGGGTATAAATCTGCGTTTTTGCTTTTTAGTATTGTATTCGATTAAAAAATTTGCATTCAACTTACTTTAGTTTGTTTAATCATCTGTTTTTGAAAACCTAGAAATATCCAATAAACTCAGGACTTTCCTTTCGTTAAATATGTTTACCGCTTACTTTGATGAAATTCACAGATATATTTATTATCTTTGTATCCCTTTAAAAAAGACGCAGATTTGAATAAAATGAAACTTTCAGAGTTCGATTTCGAATTACCCGAAGAACTCATCGCAAAACACCCTATGGAAAATAGGGACGAATCCAGATTAATGGTAGTAAACCGTGAAACTGGAGAGATTAAACATGAACAGTTTAAAGATATCATAAATTACTTTGATGAAGGTGATGTGATGGTGAGGAATAACACCAAGGTTTTTCCAGCTAGATTGTACGGGAATAAAGAAAAAACCGGTGCGAAGATTGAAGTTTTTTTATTACGTGAATTAAATCGTGAATCTTTACTTTGGGATGTTCTTGTTGATCCAGCGAGAAAGATTAGAATTGGGAATAAGCTTTATTTTGGTGAAGATGAATCTTTAGTAGCTGAGGTTATTGATAACACAACTTCTAGAGGGAGAACGTTAAGATTTTTATTTGAAGGTTCTTACGATGAATTTAAAGATAAAATCGAAGAGTTAGGAGAAACACCACTTCCAAAATATATCGATCGAGAAGTCGAGCCAGATGATGCTGAGCGTTATCAAACGATATTTGCAAAGGAAGAAGGTGCGGTTGCAGCACCAACGGCGGGCATGCACTTTTCAAAACAACTTTTAAAGCGTTTGGAGCTTAAAGGTATCGATTTTGCAGAAATCACCCTACATGTCGGTCTTGGAACATTTAGAGAGGTTGAAGTAGAGGACCTCACAAAGCACAAAATGGATTCTGAACAAGCATTTATAACTGCCAAAGCTGCTGATAAAGTAAACAAAGCAAAGAGAAATAAGAAAAGAGTTTGTGCTGTTGGTACAACTTCAATGCGTACAATTGAAACGTCAGTATCAACTGATGGAATGCTCAAACCATACGAAGGATGGACCAATAAGTTTATTTTCCCACCTTATGATTTTAGTATTGCCGATTCTATGATTACCAACTTTCATACACCATCTTCTACTTTATTGATGATGGTTTCGGCGTTTCTAGGACACGAATTGATGTTGAAAGCGTATAAGGAAGCAATCAAGGAAAAATATAGATTCTTTTCCTATGGTGATGCGATGCTTATTATTTGATTAAATTACCAATATCAGAATTGGAAAAACATATATAAGTCACTGTTCATTATTGAATAGTGACTTTTTTACTTTAAAGTAGGTGCAATGAAATCAACAGTAATAATTACAGCTGGAGGAATAGGGAAGAGAATGGGAGAGGAAATCCCAAAGCAATTTTTATTATTGCATGATCAGCCAATCATTATGCATACCATTAAGAAATTCTATAATTATAATCCCGATAGCCAAATTATAATCACACTCCCAAAAGCATTTATTCCTTATTGGGAAGAGTTGTGTGACGAGTATGATTTTTGTATTGAACACCTTGTTGTAGAAGGTGGAAAGGAAAGGTATCATTCTATAAAAAAAGCATTAGCATTGGTAAATGGAGCTTTGATTTTTGTTCATGATGCTGTTCGACCTTTGGTGAGTATTGAAACCATAGAAAGCGCAAAGAAATGTGCGATACATAACCTCACGGCAATCCCCGTTTTACCGATTAAGGATTCGCTTAGATATGGAACTGCAAAAGAGAATAAACATATTGACCGCGATGCATATTGGAAAGTACAAACGCCTCAGGTATTTCATGCCGACATCTTAAGAAAAGCTTACGATCTTCCTTATACCCCTAAAATAACAGATGACGCTAGTTTGGTTGAAGAATTAGGATATCAAATTCATTTTTCACCTGGAAATGAAGAGAATATTAAGATTACTACACCTACAGATTTACAAATAGCAAATGCACTTCTAAAAAAGAAAAACGATTTATAATCTTTTAAGCTTTTATTAAAAGGTGATTCTTAACTTTGTGTAACTCAAAAAAACAATAAATGAAGGTAGTAGATCATATAGCTGAAGCTAAAGACACTTTGTTTTCTTTCGAAATCCTTCCACCTTTAAAGGGGAAAAGTATTCAGTCCATATATAATGGAATTGATCCTTTAATGGAGTTTAAACCAAAGTTTGTTAACGTGACTTACCACCGCGAAGAGTATGTTTATAAGGAGCGTGATAAGGGCTTGTTAGAAAAAGTAGCCATACGAAAAAGGCCGGGTACTGTGGGGATTTGTGCTGCAATAATGAATAAATACCATGTTGATGCTGTGCCTCATTTAATATGTGGTGGTTTTAGTAAAGAAGACACCGAAAATGCTTTAATTGATTTACAATTTTTAGGTATCGATAATGTTTTGGCCTTGAGAGGTGATCCAATTAAAACGGAATCAACCTTCAGACCCGCAAAAAATGGTCATAAATACGCTGTTGAATTAATAAAACAAGTTCAACAAATGAATGAAGGTAACTATACATTAGATGAAATCAAGCTAGAACCTACAGATTTTTGTATTGGAGCTGCAGGATATCCTGAAAAGCACTTTGAAGCTATGAATATGGCAACAGATTTGCAATACCTCAAGCAAAAAGTGGATAGCGGAGCAGAATATATTGTAACACAATTGTTTTTCGATAATCAAAAGTACTTTGATTTTGTAAAACGATGTCGAGCGGTAGGGATAAACGTTCCTATTATTCCTGGGTTAAAACCCATTAGTAAACTTAGACATATTCCTTTTTTGCCTAAATTCTTTCATATCGATTTACCTGATACATTGTCAAATGAACTTTTAAAGTGTAAAAGCAATGAGGATGTAAGAGAACTTGGGATTGAATGGGGAATACAACAGTCTAAAGAGTTAAAAGAAGCTGGAGTTCCATGTATTCATTATTATACCATGTCGGACTCCTCTGAAGTTAAAGAAATTGCAAGAGAACTTTTCTAAATCAAAATAAATAACAATAATATGAAGTATTTAATAATCATTATATCCACTTTTTTAATCATTCAATCGGTTTCCGCTCAAAACGAACAGGAATTAGATTTGGAAAACGTGTTAGTTGTGGCTCAACAGGATGACCTCTCGGATCGATATACTTTGGAAGTAGCTTTACTTGAGTTGTTTAATCGATATGGTATAAATACCAAAGCTTCTCTTAACGTGATAAAACAAGGTGGAGCTGCGAATATCTTACAGGCAGACTCAACTGTTCAAAAATTAAAATCTGAAGGTATTGACACTTATCTTTTGGTATCTATTCGTGGATATAACAAGCGGTTTAAACCTTCGGAAGAGATTAATGATTTTGATGAAGAAATAAAAGCAGGACACCTATACCCGCTGTATAGAGAGAGCGCTTCTAACGTTACATTTACATTTACTTTCTACCGTAATCTAGCGCCTGTTCATTATGAATTGATACGTACTGGAACGGTTGGGTCTAAGGATGCTGTAATGAAGAAGTTGATGAAAAAAGTGGAACGCAAATTACGTAAAGACTGGATTAAATAATCATTTTCTTTTATCTAACATTTTTGCAAGGTATTTACCTATAATGTCAAATTCTAAGTTTACTTTATCACCTATCTTTAGTTGGTGAAATACAGTGTGTTCATAGGTGAAGGGAATAATGTGTACAGAAAATTCATTCTCTTTTGAGTCAACAACAGTTAAGCTGGCTCCGTTTACCGTTATAGACCCTTTCTCAACTGTGATGTCTTCTGAAGTGTATGTAAAGGTAAACACCCAACTTCCTTGTTTCTCTATTATTGATGTGCAGATTCCTACAGTGTCTACATGGCCTTGAACAATGTGGCCGTCAAATCTACCATTAGCAGGCATGCACCTTTCAAGGTTAACCTTTCTGCCAACATTCCAATCTGCGAGATCTGTTTTACTTAACGTTTCGGCTATTGCTGTAACTGTATATTGATTGTCACTAATATCTACTACTGTCAAACATACACCATTATGCGCTAAACTTTGATCGACTTTGAGTTCGTTTGTAAAGCTACATTGTAGCGTAAAATGTATATTGCTTCCTTCTTTTTCTATTTTCGTAATTGTTCCTAAATCCTCAATAATTCCTGTAAACATATCCTTGAAAGTTAAATTTTTATGTGTATTCCACAAGTTCCATGTTGTCAATTAATCTCACATCCCCACAAAAAGCTGCAATACATGCCGTTGCTCCTTCTACCCAATATTGGTTGAGGTCTGTCAAGTCCTCAGGGTGAACAATTTGTAGATATTCCAGCTCCAGAGAAGATTCACTTAAATAAGTTTTCATTTTTTCTCTTGTTTGGTAAGGAGAGTAGGTGTTCGCCCATGATTTTCCTTTTTTCAGCACCTGAGATAGGATGGTTGCTTCTTCCTTCTGCTGTTCACTCAACCTTAAGTTTCTACTACTCATAGCTAAACCATTTGGATCTCGTTTTGTTTCAACTGTTGCAATCTTTATATCAAACTGAAGTTGTTTTACCATTTCTTTTATAACTGCAACTTGTTGAAAGTCTTTGCGTCCAAAATAAGCTATGTGCGGTCCAATAATTTTAAATAAACGAGAAACGACATTAACTACGCCATTGAAATGACCTGGTCGATGTGCTCCTTCCATCGTGTTTTCAATTGGATCAAGATCTATTGTTATTGAATCGTAACCTGGAGGATAAATTTCTTCGGCACTAGGAAGGAAAACAATATCACAGCCATTTTCTTTTAATGTTTGAATATCTTTTTCTTCTTGCCGAGGATATGATGCTAGGTCAGATGCATTGTTAAACTGCGTTGGATTAACAAAAATACTCACAACTACGGTGTCACAGTCTTTTTTTGCACGATCTACTAAGGAGATGTGTCCTGCGTGTAAAGCGCCCATTGTGGGTACAAATCCAATCTTTAAGCCTTTGTTTTTCAGCTGTGTAAGATGTGTTTTGAGATCGGCTATATGGTGTGATGTTATCAATATTTCTATAGTTTTAAAAAAGCCAATCAACAAAACTATCTTTTTATAACGAAAATCCGATTTTTTTTTTATATTTTTGTAAACGTTTTACCAAATTAATTTTCATGGAGAAGAAAAGAATCCTTTTTGTTTCGCAAGAAATCAAACCATTTTTACCAAGTTCAGAAGTTTCAACCGCAGCTCGTAAATTACCTCAAGGGGTTCAAGAGAGTGGGAAAGAAATTAGAGTATTTATGCCGCGATTTGGCGTGATTAATGAAAGGAGGCATCAGTTACATGAAGTAATTCGATTGTCGGGAATGAATTTAATTGTTGATGACACAGATCATCCATTAATTATTAAGGTTGCATCAATTCCAACTGCAAGAATGCAAGTTTACTTCATTGATAATGAGGAGTACTTTAAGCGAAAAGGTGTTTTTACTGATGATAAAGACAAAGAATACGTTGATAATGATGAGCGTTCAATGTTCTTTTGTCGTGGTGTTCTAGAGACGGTTAAAAAATTGGGATGGAAACCAGATGTAATTCACTGTAATGGTTGGATGACCTCTCTTATGCCTTTATATGTAAAGGATATTTACAAAAATGATCCGCATTTTGCAGACACCAAGGTAGTTTATTCTTTATATGATAATGAATTTAACAATAATTGGAACGATCGTTTCGATGAAAAACTTAAATTTGAAGGTTTTGATGAAAAAGTGATAGATTCAATTAAGTCTGGAGATTACCTGAGCCTGAATAAAGCAGCAATGGAGTATTCTGATGGAGTTGTTATGGGAAGTAACAGTGTTCATGAAGATTTGAAAACAGCTTTCGAAAGTTCAGATAAAATGAAACTAGACTTTGAATCAGAAGAACCACAACCCAAAGTGATGAGTGAGTTTTTCGATAAAGTAATAGACGAGGAAGCATTGATTCAATGATGACAGAGAATAAAATTATATTTAAAATTAAAAGTCGGCGGAAAACATTAACGTTTTTCGCTGCTTTTTTTGTTTTACAATTGGCTTAGGCGCTTGTAAAAAGAAAGTAAACCCAGTTGGTAAAGGAAGTCTTCCAACAGAAAGCCTTATGACTTCAGATGGTGTAGATACATTTTCTATATCTACATATACGGTTGAAGAAGGCGACGTTTTTTCTAATGATCCTGAATTTAATTTATTAGGGTCTTACATGGATCCTGTTTTTGGAGAGGTTTCAGCAGATTTTTATACGCAACTAACTTTGTCTGGGTTTGACCCAGATTTTGAAGACTTAGCTTCTTTGGTAGTCGACTCTGCTGTTATGGCTTTTGAATATGGAGGTTATTATGGAAATTTGAATGAACAATTATTTGAGGTTTACGAAATAACTGAAGATTTACATGTTGATTCAAATTATGTTAGCACGTCAACAAAGCAAACCGCTGCCCAAAACCTTGTGCCAACTGTGAATAATGAAGGATTGATCACCCCAAATGTTGAGTTACCAGTAGTGGTAGGAAATGACACCCTAGATCCTCAATTACGTATCCCTTTGGATAAAACCTTTGCAAAACAACTGTTAACTTACGCCGATGGAGCGAGCTCAGATGAAGACTTTTTAAACTTGTTTAAAGGACTTCACTTTAAAGTAAATAACGGAATGATGTCTTCAGGTGAAGGTTCTATTTTATATTTAGCAACAACACGGCCGAATTCTAAATTAACAGTTTATTACACCGTCAATGGTGCACAAGCAGAATATGAATTTATAGTTACGGGAAGGGCTGCCGATTACAACCATGTGGTTACAGATTATTCAAGCACCCGAGTGCAACAAGTTATTAACGATTCGACTTCAGGAAATGAAGAGTTTTATGCACAAGCGTTTTCAACACGTGCGAAAATTGACTTCCCATCCATTAAAGATTTACCAGAAAATATAATTGTACACAGTGCAAAGCTCCATTTGCCGATTGATTATTATGGTGGGAGTAACTTTTATCCAAGTACGGAAGTTAATGTAAGTTCAGTATTGTTTAATGACGATTCTAGAAAATATATTGTTTCTTCAGTTATTTATGATGAATTCAGTAAGTCTTATATTGTTGATTTAAGAACGTACATTCAAAATATCCTAAAAGGAGAAATACAAAATAATGGACTATATGTTTCTCCAAAAAAATATAATACCACAGCAGAAAGAATTGTCTTCAATGGTGTGGATACACAAAATAAATCAAAACCTAAATTAAGTATCGTTTATACGGAACTTTAAATAATTAATTAACTGAAAAAAAGTAAATATGTGTGGAATTGTTGCATATATCGGTGAAGAACAAGCCTTTCCTATTGTCTTGAAAGGTTTAAAACGATTAGAGTATAGAGGCTATGACAGTGCCGGAATAGCTGTGTTGAATGAAAATGGACTTCACAATTATAAAAGAAAAGGAAAGGTATCTGAACTAGAAAAATTTTCTGAGCGCAAAGATACCTCAGGAACAATAGGTATTGGACATACACGCTGGGCAACTCATGGTTTGCCAAATGATATTAATGCACATCCACATGTTTCTAGTGATGGTGAAATGGCACTCATTCATAATGGGATTATTGAAAATTATGATGCCATTAAAGAAGAACTCATTGCTAGGGGACATACATTTCAAAGTGAAACTGATACTGAGGTTTTAGTACATCTTATAGATGATATTAAAAAAAATGAGAATGTTAAAACATCAGAAGCGGTAAGAATAGCACTTAATAGTGTTGTTGGTGCCTATGCGATAGTTGTGTTGAGTAAGGACAATCCAAATGAATTGATTGCTGCAAGAAAATCAAGTCCTCTTGTTGTGGGTATTGGTAAACATGGAGACTTTTATCTTGCCTCTGATGCAACGCCAATCATCGAATATACTAATGAAGTAGTTTACTTGGAAGACGAGGAAATTGCTGTTGTTGGGAGAGATTCAGGATTACGTATTTTTAGTATTCAAAATAAAGAAAAAACACCTTATATACAAGAGTTAGAGTTACAGTTAGAGGCCATAGAGAAAGGTGGATATGAGCATTTTATGTTGAAAGAAATCCATGAACAACCACGTTCAATTCGCGATTGCTTTAGAGGGCGATTAAATGTTGAGAAAGGATGGGTAGGTCTAGGAGGAATTAAAGACTATGAGAAACAATTGGCAAATGCCAAACGTATTATCATGGTTGCTTGTGGTACTTCTTGGCATGCTGGATTAGTAGGAGAGTATCTCTTTGAAGAATTGACTCGAATTCCTGTTGAAGTTGAATATGCTTCTGAGTTTCGTTATAGAAACCCAATTATATCAGAAGAAGATATCGTTATTGCAATATCTCAATCTGGTGAAACTGCGGATACGCTAGCGGCTTTGAATTTAGCAAAAGATAAAGGTGCCACAATATTAGGTATTTGTAATGTTGTAGGTTCATCAATTTCTCGTGTAACAGATGCTGGATCATACACCCACGCAGGCCCAGAAATTGGAGTGGCTTCTACCAAAGCTTTTACAGCTCAGGTAACTGTATTGACTTTAATGGCTTTGACAATTGCTAGAAATAAAGGCACTTTAAAAGAATCTGACTTTAGACGAATAATTACTGAATTAGACCTTATTCCAGAGAAAGTAAGTCGAATTTTAGATAAAAATGAGAAATTAGAAGAAATATCTAAAGTTTATAAGGATGCGAGCAATGCACTTTACCTCGGAAGAGGAATCTCATTTCCCGTTGCATTGGAAGGCGCTCTAAAACTTAAGGAAATCTCTTATATACACGCAGAAGGATATCCCGCTGCTGAGATGAAACATGGTCCAATTGCTTTAATTGATGAAGAGATGCCCGTATTTGTTATTGCAACAAAAGGCACTTCCTATGAAAAAGTGGTAAGTAATATCCAAGAGGTAAAGGCCAGAAAAGGTAAAATCATTGCTGTGATTACAGAAGGCGATGAACAAGTCAAAGGAATGGCAGACCATTATATTGAAATTCCGGAAACAGACGACCATCTTGTTCCTTTATTAGCTACTATACCTCTTCAATTGATTTCTTACCATGTAGCGGTAATGAGAGGAGCTAATGTTGATCAACCGAGAAACTTAGCAAAATCTGTAACTGTAGAATAAAAGTATATGAAAATAGATTTGAATGGAAAGCACGCAGTAGTTTGCGGTAGTACTCAAGGTATTGGAAAAGAATCAGCACTCGCTTTGTCAAAACTAGGTGCTTCAATTACTCTAGTAGCTAGAAATGAGGAGAAATTAAAAGCTGTTCTGCAGGAGTTAACTCCACATGATAAAAACGATTATATCGTAGCGGACTTTTCGTCTCCAGAAGTCTTAAAAGAGAAACTTAAGGTTTGGACAGCCAACCATAAAGCTCATATTCTTTTGAATAATACGGGTGGTCCAAAAGGAGGACCAATTAGAAAAGCGGCTACAGATGAATTTGTCGATGCTTTTTCAAAACATTTAATTTGCAATCATATTCTTGTTCAAGCTTTGTACCCAGGAATGAAAGAAGAAGGATATGGTAGAATCATCAACATTATTTCTACTAGCGTAAAACAACCATTGGACGGATTGGGAGTTTCCAATACGATTAGAGGAGCGGTTGCAAATTGGAGTAAAACATTAGCCAACGAATTAGGAGCATTTAATATTACAGTGAACAACGTATTGCCAGGTGCAACAAATACGGTTCGTTTACAATCAATCGCAGAAAATAAAGCAGCAGATTCGTCTCATTTAGATTATAAAGAGATTTTAACAAATATGGCAGCTCAATCACCTATGAAACGAATTGCAGAGCCGCAAGAAATTGCCAATGCAGTCGCTTTTTTAGCTAGTCCAGCAGCGAGTTATATCAATGGAATTAACCTTCCTGTTGATGGTGGAAGAACAAAATCATTATAAAATCGAACTTCTTTTACCTGTTCGTGTTTGGTTTGTTTGAACATTTTATTTTATGGGATAATGTGAAAGCTTTTAGGTATCTTTGTAGGTATGAAAACATTTGCCAATAAAGTAGTTTGGATTACAGGAGCTTCCTCAGGAATAGGGAAGGAGTTGGCCATTCAATTAGCTGAATTAGGTAGTAAATTAATTTTGTCTGCTAGAAATGAGCAGGAATTAGAAAAATTAAAATCAACTTTAAAAAATTCCGAAAAGCACTTGGTATTGCCATTAGACTTGGCGAAAAACTCTAACTATGAGGAGTTAACCAAAGTGGTTATTGAACAATATCAACGCATCGACTATTTATTCAATAGTGGTGGAGTTTCTCAACGCGCAGAGGCTTCTAAAACATCAATTGACGTAGATCGTCGCATTATGGAAGTGAATTACTTTGGAAATATTGCGCTAACTAAAGCTGTGTTGCCTTATATGCAAAAGCAAAAAAGTGGACATTTTATTATTACCTCTAGTATTGCTGGGAAGTTCGGTTTCTACTTGCGTTCTGCGTATTCAGCTTCGAAACATGCTTTGCACGGTTATTACGAAAGTCTGCTGTTGGAGGAAGCAAAGAACAATATATATGTTACGATTGTTTGTCCAGGAAAAATAAACACCCCCATTTCAAAAAGTGCATTGACAGAGGACGGAACGGCTCATGGAGAAATGGATCACAATCAAGAAACAGGAATGTCTGTTGAGGAATGTGTAAATCAGATGCTAAAAGCTACAGTAAAGAAGAAAAAAGAAGTTTTAATTGGTAATAAAGAAATATTAGCGGCGAAAATCAAACGTTTTTCTCCTGCTTTATTTTGGAAGATTATTAAGAATCAAAGTCCAACATAGAGATTAAAGATAGAGATATGAAAATATTAATGGTATGCTTAGGAAATATTTGTCGTTCACCAATGGCAGATGGATTATTACGTAAAAAAGTAGCTGATAACAACTTGGATGTTGTTGTAGATTCTGCCGGTACAGGTGATTGGCACGTTGGCGACCAACCAGATCCACGTATGATGGAGACAGGAAGAAAAAATGGTGTGCCAATTGATGAATTGCGTGGAAGACAATTTAAAGTTACTGATTTTGATGAATTCGACAGAATCATTGTGATGGATAAGAGTAATTTTGAGAATGTTACTAAACTTTCTCGTGATGAGAATGATACAAAAAAAGTAGAATTGTTCTTAAACTTAACACACCCAAGAAAAGATCTTGAAGTTCCAGACCCTTACTTTGGAGGAGATGAAGGATTTCAAGATGTATTTAAAATGTTGGATGCAGGGACAGATGTACTCATTGAAGAATTAAAAAACAATGGCTAAAGGACGATTGTATTTATTGCCTACATTGATGGGCTCGGAAACATGGGAACATGTTATTCCAAAAGAAGTAGCAGAACTTGCGATAAATACGCGCTATTTTGCTGTAGAGAATTTAAAATCTGCACGGCGGTATTTAAGAAAGTTAGACCGCACTTTTCCCATCGATGACTCTACGTTTTTTATCCTCAATAAAAAAACACCTCCAACGGATTTAGCGGGAATGTTAGCACCTATTAGAAATGGTCATGATGTTGCAATTATTTCTGAAGCAGGTTGTCCTGGGGTTGCTGATCCAGGGGCTGATTTAGTTGCTTTAGCACATCAAAATGGTCATTTTGTAAGTCCTTTAACTGGACCTTCTTCAATTTTATTGGGATTAATGGCGAGTGGTTTCAACGGTCAGTCTTTTGCGTTTAATGGTTATATTCCAAAAGAGCGTAAAAAACGTGTTTACACCTTTAAAGAATTTGAGCGAATGGCCAATAAATACGGTCAAACACAAATCTTTATGGAAACGCCTTTTCGCAATAATCATTTATTGGAAGATTTACTCAACGAGTGTTTAGATAACACATTTTTATGCATTGCCTGTGATTTGACGTTACCAACAGAACGCGTTCAAACAATGACAGTTGCTGAATGGAGAAAGAATGCGTTTGACTTGAGTAAACGGCCGACTATGTTTTTGATCGGAAAACCTTTTGCGATGTAGGGATGTTTTGCATGAAGGGAAGTTTTGCAAAACATCCTTACATGCAAAACTTCCCTTCATGCAAAATTATTTACTGTATTTTTTCTGCACCCAGCCATGCGCTTTAAATGCCAAAATACCCACAACAATTCCGATGAGTATCCCTACGATTAAATCTCCAGGGTAATGTTTTCCCACGTAAATTCTACTGTAAGAAAATAAAGCTACCCAAGCAATCAGAGGAGCTAAAATATATTTAAAATAAGGTTTTAGAATTAGTGCAATGAGTGTAATCATGGCCATTCCAACTGTAGCATGTGAAGAGACAAAACCAAAATCGCCACATTCTTTTCCTTTTAAAGCTAAAGGGAAACGCATTTCTGAGCCAAACTCAAATGTATTACAAGGTCTTGGTCGGGCTATTCCGTATTTCATAGCTAGAGAAATTCCATACGCTACGGCAACTGTTCCTAGAATCATAAAGCCACTTATTACAGCAGATTTGAATCCTGTTTTCCAGAGAATCAATAAAGCAAGCAAAGCATAAAGCGGAAAAGCTAAATACTTATCGGTGATAATAAGCCAAAACCCATCCCAAGATTCAGTTCCTAAATTGTTAAGGTAAAGGAATAGTTGTTCATCTATGTTTTTTAATGTCTCCATATTTTACTTAAAAAAGCGAAGTTAATATTATTTTGAATAGAAATGAGGATTATTCATTTCGTTGCTTTAACACCTCTTCTATATCTTCTAGTTGATATCCTTTAGCTTTTAGTAAAATGATATAGTGATACATCAAATCTGCCGCTTCATTTTTAAAGAGATCAGCATCATTATCTTTGGCCTCAATGACTAATTCAACAGCTTCTTCGCCTACTTTTTGCGCCACTTTGTTGATGCCTCTTTTGTATAATTGATTGGTGTATGATTTTTCATCATTTTCATCAATTCTTTGGTGAATGATACTTTCCAAAGCATACAGAAATCCTTTAGGCGTTTCTTCTTTAAAACAAGAGGTTGTTCCTGTATGACATGTTGGACCAGCGGGATTCGCTTTTATAAGCAAACTGTCTTGATCGCAATCGATTTGAATATCAACCACTTCTAAAAAATTATTTGAAGTTTCACCTTTCGTCCATAATCTGCTTTTGCTGCGACTAAAAAACGTTACTTTTTTTCGGCTTTTGTTTTTTCATAAGCCTCTTCATTCATGTATCCAAGCATCAAAACCTGTAAAGTTTCATTATCTTGAACGATTACAGGCACTAAGCCATCGCCTTTTTTAAAATCTATCATCGAACTGCAATTTTTTGTGTTTTTAAATATTCTTTCAACTGTGGAATTGGTATTTCACCATAATGGAAAATACTTGCTGCTAATCCTCCTGTTGCGCTTGTTTTTTCAAAAACAGCTTTGAAATGCTCCATCTCACCTGCTCCACCAGAGGCAATTACTGGAATATTCACAGCTTCCGAAACCTCTTGTGTGATGTCTATTGCAAATCCGGTTTTCATTCCATCATTATTCATTGATGTTAATAGGATTTCTCCGGCACCAAGCGCTTCAACTTCTTTAGCCCAGGCAACAGTATTAAGCGGTGTTGCTGTTTTTCCACCATGTGTAAAAACTTTCCATTCACCATTTTCAAACTTGGTATCGATAGCTGCAACAACGCACTGTTTTCCAAATTGATTGGCTATTTCTGTAATTAGAGCTGGTCGTTTTACTGCAGAAGAGTTTACGCTCACTTTATCAGCTCCAGCTTTAATTATTTTCTGCACATCTTTAACCGAGTTGATTCCTCCACCAACAGTAAAAGGAATATTTATTTCTTGTGCTACCGCCCTCACTAAATCAACTAAGGTTTTACGATTTTCTAGTGTTGCTGTGATGTCTAAAAAAACCAATTCATCAGCCCCTTCTTCAACGTACTTTTTCGCCAATTCAATTGGGTCACCTGCATCTTTAATGTCCACAAAGTTGATTCCCTTTACGGTTCTTCCATCCTTGATGTCTAAACACGGAATAATTCTTTTCTTTAACATAATTAAGTTGTTTTATTTATAAATTCTACCAGTTGACGCATACTGATTTTACCTTCATAGAAAGCCTTTCCAAGGATTGTACCTTCACAACCTATTTCATGAAGTAAATACAAGTCTTCAACACAAGAAACTCCTCCACTAGCGATAAGGTTTACATTGCTTTTTTCAATAATTTCTTCGTATAATTCGTTGGAAGTACCTTGAAGCATTCCATCTTTTGAAATATCAGTACAGATTACATATTTTGCACCTTCTTTTTCATAGTCAAGGATAAAGTCAACAATATCAAGATCTGCGCTTTCTGTCCAGCCATTGGTTGCTATTTTTCGATCTTTACAATCTGCTCCGAGAATAATCTTATCGCTTCCATACTGTTGCAGCCAAGTTTTAAAAACTTCAGGATTTTTAACCGCTATACTTCCTCCGGTAATTTGATGCGTTCCACTTTCAAAAGCTATTCTAAGATCATCATCGGATTTTAATCCTCCTCCAAAATCAACCTTTAGGTTTGTTTTAGTACATATTTCTTCGAGTATCTTATGATTGATAATGTGTTGGGCCTTTGCTCCATCTAAATCTACGACATGCAAAAACTCAATGCCGTTGTCTTCAAATGCTTTAGCAACTTCAAGCGGGTTTTCATTGTAGACTTTTTGTGTGTTATAGTCTCCTTTGGAAAGCCTAACACATTTTCCGTCTATGATATCTATTGCAGGTATAATTCTCATAATTTTAAAAAGTTTTTCAGTAATTTCATCCCTATATCTGCTGATTTTTCTGGGTGAAACTGCGTGGCGTAAAAGTTGTTCTTGTGCAATGCTGCACTAAAAGGTTCGATGTAATCGCAAACAGAAATTGTGTTTTCACAAACTTCAGCGAAATAGCTATGCACATAGTAAAAGCTATCTTCCAAATTTATATTTAAAAAAAGTGATCCTTCTAATTGTGTTGAATTATTCCAACCCATGTGTGGCACTTTATCTGTTGGAGGAAATTGCTTTACCTCTGTATCAAAAATACCTAAACATTCTGTTGATCCTTCCTCAGAGCTTTTACACATCAATTGTAAACCTAAACAAATTCCTAAAAAAGGTTGTTTGATAGCGGTAAGTACCTCGTTGAGGCCTTTTTCTTTTAAATACTGCATAGCCGAACTGGCTTCACCTACACCAGGGAAAATCACCTTTTCTGCCGCAAGAATTGTTGCATGATCATCTGTGATTACGCTTTCATAGCCTAAATTAGTTAGTGCATTCTGAACAGACTGAATATTTCCAGCATTGTATTTGATGATTGCAATCATAATTTACCTTTTGTACTCGGAATACTGTAGTTTTCTGTTTTGCTTACGGCTGACTTAATCGCTTTCGCAAAGGCTTTAAATATAGCTTCTATCTTGTGGTGTTCGTTATCTCCTTCAGCCTTAATATTCAGGTTACATTTAGCAGCATCACTGAAAGACTTAAAGAAGTGCATAAACATTTCAGTTGGCATATCTCCAACCATTTCACGCTTAAATTCAGCTTCCCACATTAACCAAGGACGACCACCAAAATCAATAGCAACTTGCGCTAAACAATCATCCATTGGCAGTAAAAATCCGTAGCGCTCAATACCTCTTTTACTTCCTAAAGCTTGTATAAACGTTTCTCCTAAAGTTATGGCAACATCTTCAATGGTGTGGTGTTCATCAATTTCTAAATCACCTTTTACTTTAACCGCTAAGTCAATATTTCCATGTTTGGCTATTTGTTCTAGCATGTGGTCGAAAAATGGAAGTCCAGTGTCCAAATTTGATTGACCACTTCCGTCCAAATTAAGCTTGATAAGAATTGAGGTTTCATTAGTAACCCTACTTACCTCACCAGTTCTAGGAATAGCTTTAAGAAATTGATATATTTCACTCCAATTTTGAGTGCTTAATGCTGCATTCTTATCTTCTTCTCCAATATATATAGCTTGTGCTTTTAGGTTTGTAGCTAATTCTACATCAGTTGCACGATCGCCAATTACATAAGAATTAGCTAAATCATAATTCCCGTGAATATATTTTTGCAACAATCCAGTTCTAGGCTTTCTTGTAGGAGCATTATCTTCTGGAAAACTTTTATCAATTAAGACCTCATCAAATTCAATTCCCTCATTTTTAAAAGCCTGGATAACTTTGTTTTGTGCAGGCCAAAAAGTATCTTCTGGAAATGAATCTGTTCCTAATCCGTCCTGGTTCGTAACCATAACCAATTCATAATCCATTTCTTTAGCTATTTTAGATAGCCACTGGAATACTCCAGGGTAAAACTCTAGCTTCTCTAAACTGTCCAATTGATAATCCACTGGAGGTTCGATTACCAGCGTTCCATCTCGATCTATGAATAATGCTTTTTTCATTTTATATTTTTTATTGCGTTAATCAATATGTTATTTTCTTCTGGTGTACCTATAGAAATACGTATGCAGTTTTTAACTTGGTTATTTCTATTTCTTGTAATGATATTCTGGTTGACTAAATCTGTATAAAGTTGATCAGCGTTTTGAACTTCAATAAGTATATAGTTTGCATCTGAAGGGTACACTTTTTGAACTTCTTTTATATTTGAAAGTGCTTTTTCAACCCTCTTGCGCTCACTTAAAATGACTGCTAAATTCTCCTCATATTTTTTAATTTTGTCTAAGGCTTCATTTGCAGCTTTTTGATTGAGTTCACTTACATTATAAGGCGGTTTCACCTTGTTGTAAAGATTGATTATTTCTTTATCAGCATAGGCTGTTCCCAATCTTGCAGCCGCTAACCCCCAGGCTTTACTGAAAGTCTGACTCACGATTAGGTTATTATATTGGTCAATCATTGAAATTAAGGATTCATCAGTTGCAAAATCAATATATGCTTCATCTACAATGACAATCCCTTTAAAGTTGGTGAGAATATAGTCTATTGCTGCTCTGTCGATCAAGTTTCCGGTAGGGTTATTCGGCGAACAGATAAACATGAGTTTAATTGATGGATCATTAAAGTAAGGTCTTAAAGTGGGTAAATCAATTTGAAATGCTGAATTTAACGGTTGTTCAATTAATTCAATATTATTAATTGCTGCCGAAACATTATACATGCCGTAAGTTGGTGAAAAAGTAAGTGCTTTGTCCTTCCCAGGGTTACAGAATATTCTAAATGCTAAATCGATTACTTCATCACTTCCATTCCCTACAAATATATTTTGTGTATTGACTCCCTTTAATTGAGCCAGCTTCTTTTTGAGTTCACTTTGTTGAGGATCAGGGTAACGATTTAAGGTTCCAAAAGGATTTTCATTGGCATCTAAAAAAGTTCCATCTTTTCCTGTAAACTTGCTTCTAGCACTCGAATATGGCTGTAATGTGAGTACGTTTGAACGAACAAGGTTGTTAATTTCTACCATTTCTAATTTTGTTTAATCTTAATGTAACTGCGTTTTTATGTGCATCTAATCCTTCAGCTTCCGCCATGATTTCAATGGCTTCACCAATTTTTTCTATTCCTTCTGCACTTAACTCTTGAAAGGTGATTTTTTTTACAAAACTATCTAAAGATACGCCACTATAATTCTTAGCAAACCCATTTGTTGGTAAAGTGTGATTTGTACCGCTTGCATAGTCACCTGCTGATTCACAGCTATAGTTCCCTAAGAATACAGAACCCGCATTGGTAATATCATTCACATATTGAGAAGCGTTTTCTGAAGCGATAATTAAATGTTCTGGTGCATATTGATTGCTAAACGCAATACATTCTTTGATGTTTTGAAAAGTAATAGCTGTACTGTTTGTCAAGGCTTTTAATGCTGTATCTTTTCGTGGAAGTAACGCTACTTGCCTTTCAACTGCCAATTGACATGCTTTTATGGTACTTTCGTTATCACTTAATAAAACGACTTGACTATCGGGGCCGTGTTCTGCTTGAGAAAGCAAATCTGCAGCAACAAACTCTGGATTACAAGTTTGGTCTGCAACAACAAGTACTTCACTTGGACCCGCAGGCATATCTATAGCTACTCCCATTTGTTGAACAAGTTCTTTAGCCTTGGTAACATATTGGTTGCCCGGCCCGAAAATTTTATAAACTTGCGGAATGGTATCTGTTCCAACTGCCATTGCCGCAATAGCCTGGGCTCCTCCAGTTTTATATATTTTAGTTACACCAACTAAATCTGCTGCATATAAAATAGCAGGATTTATTTTTCCATTTTTTCCTGGAGGGGTGCATAGCACTAGCTCTTTACATCCAGCAATTTGGGCTGGAATCCCTAACATCAAAATAGTTGAAAAAAGAGGAGCACTTCCACCTGGGATGTACAAACCAACCTTCTCAATTCCAACAGGTTTTCGCCAACAATTCACCCCTTTTACTGTTTCAATTATGGGTTCATCTATTTGTTGTGATTGATGAAATGTAGAAATATTAGCATAAGCCAATTGAATAGCTGATTTTAATTCATTAGAGACTTCATTTTTTGCGTCTTCAATTTCTTTTTCAGAAACGTAAAGTTCATTGAGTGCTACCCGATCAAATTGTAGTGCATAATCTATTAGGGCTTGGTCACCATTTAATTTTACATTTTTGATAATAGAGGAAACCAGTTCATCGAGTTCTTGTTGATTGATGCTTGGGCGTAATGCAAGTTGGTTCCATTCCTCTCTCTTTGGATTATTATATGTTTTCATCAGCTCACCATTTTATCTATTGGTACGATTAAAATATCTTCGGCTCCTGCAGATTTTAATGCATCTATCACTTCCCAAAATTCTTGCTCTTCAATTACTGAATGTAAAGAACTCCAACCTTCTTCGGCTAATGGAAGAATAGTTGGGCTTTTTAGAACAGGAAGAATATTCGTAACCGCTTTTATTTTATCGTTAGGTACGTTTAAAAGTATGTATTTACTTGTTTTACCTTTTTGAACGGCTTTAATTCTAAACAATAACTTTTCTAATAATTGCTTTTGACTTTCGCCAAGATTTTGTGATTTAACTAAAACGGCTTCAGACTCAAGTATTTTTTGTGTTTCCTTCAGTCCATTCCTAAAAAGTGTATTTCCTGAACTTACAATATCACAAATTCCGTCTGCTAAACCTATATTCGGTGCGATTTCTACTGAGCCTGAAATATTGTGAATTTCAGCATTAATATTGTTTTTGTCTAAAAAGGTTTTTAATGTTACAGGATAAGAAGTAGCGATTTTCTTATTGTTTAAGTAGTTAGTGCTCTCATCCTCTATATCTTTAGGAATTGCGAGTGAAACTCTACATTTTGAGAATCCTAGTTTTTCGACAATTTCTACTTGTTTTTGCTGTTCTACTAATAGATTCTCTCCAACTATAGCGATATCAACTGTACCGTCTTCAAGGTATTGAGGTATGTCAGAATTTCGGAGGTATAAAATCTCCATTGGAAAATTAGCAACTGCTACTTTTAATTGATCCTTCCCGTTATCTATGGCGATTCCGCATGATTTTAGGAGTTTAAGGGAACTTTCGTTTAATCTTCCGCTTTTCTGAATTGCAATTTTTAGTTTACTCATTTTTTTATTTGTTATGTTTGAGCAAACCTCTGGGTATAAAAAAACACCGTTTGAATTGCTCAAACGGTGTTTATGATATTATTTTTTTATTTACATATCAGATTACATCGCCTGAGGGCAAAAATGTAAATGATGATGTAAATAATTTGAGTTCATAATTTTATTTGTTTGCCACAAATTTATTAATAAATTTAAATTAGCCTAACTTAATTTAGCCTAACTTATTTTTAATTAAAACAATTAATTCTTTACAATTATGAAATCTGTTCTTCTATTTTCTTGATGTTCTTCATCGCTACAATCACTTGTAATATCACCTTCACACGCACAATCATTGATAAGTTTTAACTCCCCGTATCCAATAGGAATTATACGTTGTGGATTCACAATTTTAGTTTTTAGATATTCCGCAGCTGAAATGGCTCTTCTCTTGGAAAGTTCCATGTTGTATGTATAGGTTTGTCTACAATCTGTATGAGAACCCAACTCTATCATCATTTCCGGATTTTCATTGAGGATTTTTGCAACTTTATCTAGTTCTATTTTTGATTCTTTTCTTAAAGTTGCCTTGTCTACATCATAATAAATCGGATTAAGCTGTAAAACTTTACTTAAGTCACTACCGATATCGAAAGGTTTAAGATGGAAGTCATACACTAAGTTTTCTTTTTTATCGAGTTGTATATCAATGTTGATCGTTTGTGGAATAAATCCAGGTTTGTTAACCTCTAATGCTACCTTTATTTTATCACCATACGACATGCTATCAAGGAGGTTTGAATGATATGCTCCATCATTTTTAGAGCGGTGGCTTTCTTGTTCAGAAAACATTTTAATGCTAATATCTGCTCCTTCAATTGCTTCTTTTGTTGTTGCATTAAAAACAGATCCAGACAATTGATACGCATAAAATTGGTCAAATTCTTTTTCTCCACTCCATTGATAAATACGGTCTATATAATCGGTTCTGTTCGAACTGAAGTAACCACCCGATTTATCATTGAATTCAATTATGCCAAAATCATCTGCTGATGAATTTATAGGATATCCTAAATTAGTTACCTTTTGCTGTTCTTCATTTAATTGGATTTTGAAAATATCCAAACCTCCTAAACCAAAATGACCATTTGAAGAAAAATATAGTGTATTTTGATTGTTCATATAAGGAAACATTTCATCTAACGCCGTATTGATCTTTGGTCCCAAATTAATAGGAGTTGTCCATTTCCCGTTTACTTTTTCTGAATAATAAATGTCTGTTCCTCCAAACCCTCCAGGTTTGTCAGATGTGAAATAGATTCCTTTTTGATTGTTAGAGAAACTCGCATGACCAACATTATGAGTTTCCTCGTTGTAAGGAAAGGGCTCTAAATCGCTCCATTCTCCATCTTCATTTTTTGTTGACGAAAACAAAGCTAGATAAGCAGTCTTATCCGTTTTATTTCTAACATTTTTAGTGATCATCATCTGTGTTCCTGTTGAATCAAAAGCGATTGGACCATTGTGCAAACGCGAAAAGAACTTATCTTTCATTAATTCAGGTCTTTGTTTTGAGGAACTATCAGGCTTGGTTGCATAAAATAAACGTATAAAGTTGGTGTTATCCCAACCTGTTTTGCCTACTAAAAATCCTTTTTGTATCGACTTTGAACAAAATACAATACCTTTTTTGTAGAATACGGGTGAAAAATCTCCTTTTCCACTATTTAAGTTTGTCTCATCAACAGTATTGTTGGATAGGTCGTTGTATAAACTGAGTAGAGTTGAAAGCTCTTCCTGCCATGTTGATAATAATTTGTTTTTGGGATGATTTTTATGACCTTTCTTTGTAATCTCTGCAGCACGCGGGTACCTTTTTAATTGACGTAGAACCAAAATGTAGTCTAAATAATCTTGTTCTACAAGTTGATTATTTTGATTAAGCATTTCATAAAATTCAGCCGACTTATTGTTCTTGTTTAAATAAGAGAATGCTTGCGCTGCTTTTCTAATGTTTTTCCAGTTGACATTATTCTTCTTAATTCCTTTGTTCGACAACTCTTCATATATTGGAGCGGCTTTATAATATTGTTCCAATTCAAAGTATTGGTCAGCATTTTTCTGTTTTAATTGTGCGTTTAATCCTATTGAAAAGTATAAAACAGTAAATATGGGTATAAGTATTTTCATTGTGTTAGAAATAACGTGGTGATTTATAAACAGAGTTTTTCATTTTGATATCGAACTGCAATAAAATTTCGTGTGAGCCAGTTTGATAATTTGCCAATCGATTTAAAGGGAATTCATATCCATATCCTATACGCATAAAGTTTTTAACTTGATAGTACATGTTTACACCGAGCGCTTCTGTTAAACGGTATATTACACCGACATTAATTTTGTCATACATTAGCGTGTGTAGACCTAAATCTATTGCAATTGGTGTTTCAGGTGTATGTTTCGCCAAAAGAGTAGCTTTTAATTTAAAGGATGAATTAAGCTGAAAAACTTGTCCAAATGTTAAGAATAGATGTTGTGCATATAAACCATGTTCTACATTTGAAATTAAATCTTCATCTTTATATTTAAGTACCCTTGGCATGGATAAACCGATATAAGTTTTCTCATTGTAATAAAAAAGCCCCGCGCCAAGATTAAATTTTGAGTATGAATACTGTGAGTTATGAATGTCATTTTGATCGTGTATTGTGAGTGAAGTAAAGTTTCTTGAAATAATATCCACACCTGCCGATAATCCAAAAGCTAATCTTGCACCCTTGTCGTTTAACCGAATACTTGAACTTATGTCATAATAAACTCCAGTTCTATTTCGGGAACCTATTTGATCATTTACTGTATGAATTCCCATTCCTAATGACTTCCCAATAATAGGTGCATGAACGGTAAGCCATTGTGTGTTTGGCGCTCCTTCCATTCCTACCCATTGGAACCGTCCAATTCCTGTAATGTTTATTGAATTTGAACTCCCGGCATAAGCTGGATTATAATAGAGTGGATTTAAACTTTGAAAGCTTAGCTGTTCATCTTGTTGAGCTTGTGCCTTATTTGTGCTCAAGCTAATCAATAAAAGAACGGTAATTATATAAGTTATCTTTTTCATATTTCTTAGTATTCTACCTCAATGAAGCCATTAATAATTTCTGTAACACCATCATTTAAATCTATCGTGTAATAATAAGTCCCTTCTGGAACCTGACCTTCAGGAACGATTTTCAAGCCTTTGTTGACCTCACCCGACCATTCATTAGCATATTGCTTGTTGTTGTACAATAAACTTCCCCAACGATTAAATATATTAACTTCAACATTAGGGTATTGTTCAACACCTTCAATTATCCATGTATCATTGTTTCCGTCTGAATTGGGTGTGACCAATTGTGTTACAACTAAACAATTTTTACCTGTGAGGACTGAGACATTAACTGAGTCTATATTTTCACAATTGTTTCCATCAGTTACTCGTAAATTATAAAAACCTTCGTTTTCTTTGGTTAATTTTTCAAGAGTAAACATTTGTTGACTATTAGTAAATTCATTAGGACCTGTCCAATCGTAGCTTAAACCATCGTAGGCTTCTAATGTTAAGGTTTCTCCTGGACAAAATTCTAGAGGATAGGTGTTAAGCCCTGTTTGTGGTAAAGGATGGATTTCAGTTGAAAAAACAATACTGTCTTGGCAACCTTGTGATGAGGTTACACGCAAAAGAACATCGTAAACGCCTTCAGCTGTATACTGATGTTCACCATTTTCAGTATAGTAAGTGGTATTGTCTCCCATATTCCAACTATAAGAAACGATTGAGTCTTTAATCATAACACTATTGTTCTGGAAATTCACTTCTTGGTCTAGGCAAGCTTGATCGTCTAAAGTCCCCATTGCCTTAGGTACCTCATTGACAGTAACAATTTTATAAACTTCATCCGTACAATTTAAACCGCCTCCTGTTACTCTTAGTGTGACAAGATAATCACCTTCAGTGTTAAATTCATGTGTAACATTGTCTGTGGCATTAATAATTGTACCATCTCCGAAATTCCAAATCCATTCGTTAGGAATTCCTGTTGAGACATCCGTAAATTCAGTTGGATTTCCCATACATACTGTATCGTTTATGAAGTCAGCTACTGGAACTTCTGCAACGCGTACATCTTTTTGAATGGTCGAATCACATCCATTAGGGTTTCCTGCTAACAAGGTTACGGTATAAACGCCTGGTGTGTCATAGATATATGTTGGTGTTGCTTGATAAGACGAGTTTCCATCTCCGAAATCCCAGAAGTAATCATTACCTAATCCTGAAGCATCTGTTGTTAAATTGGTAAAAGATGTCATGGACCCAATACAAACTGTGTCAGCAACAAAATCTGGGAAAGGCACATTAAACACATCAATATTTCGAATTAGTGTATCGATACATCCAACGTTATTTTCTACAATAAGAGTAATTGGATAGGTTCCACCAATCGCATAATCATGTACTTCATCTTGGTTTGTTGAAGTTGTTCCGTCCCCAAAATCCCAAGCGTAGGAAATGTGATTGTTTCCTTGAGATGTGTTATTGAAATTAACACTGCTTCCCGCACAAACAGTTGGATTTGTGAAATCTGCTGTTGGTTGGTGTTTCACGAGAACTGTTTTTGAAATTTGATCTGTACAACCATACGTATTTGAAACAGTTAAGGTACTTGTGTAAGTTCCTTCGTCAGGATAAACAAATGCTGTGTCTTGTGTTTGACCTGTTGTACTTGCGGGGTCACCAAAATCCCATGACCAGCCAACAGCACTCGCTGACGACATATCGGTAAACTGCGTTGCGTACGTATTACATACTTCAGTAAAACTGTAATCAGCAGTTGGATTAGGACGAACGGTAATAGTTCTATCAGTAGTGTCCTTACAACCATTAATTGTCGTTACAATTTGTTCTACAGTATATGTATTCGCAGTTGTATATGTATATGATGGGGAGGGAGTTCCGGCAGCGCTATTTCCATCACCCCATGTATATTCCCAGTTTATCGCATCAATACTTAAATCATTAATAGTTGTAGAATTTCCTAAACATACCGTGTCAAAACTAAAATCAGCAATGGGTAATGTGTTAATGGTTACCACTCTAGTAATGGTGTCTACACATCCAAACGAGTTTTCTGTTATTAAAGAAACATCATAGTTTCCAGCACTACCATAGGTGTGAGTTGTGTTTTGTGTATTTGCATTTGCAGCGCCTTCATCAAAAATCCACTTCCAATCATTAGGGTTATTTGTTGTTGCGTCTGTAAAAACAGTGGGTTCATTTAAACAAACAGTTGTATTGGTGAAGTTAGGCACCGTTCTCGGATAAACTTCAACTGGTTTGGTAATTGTATGATTACACCCAGAAGCGGTATATGCTGTTGTTAGGCTTACATTATAAGTTCCGTCAACGTTATATGCATACCTAGGCTCTTCATCTGTGCTGGTGTCACCATTATCAAAACTCCAATTGTACGAATCCGGAGCACCTGAAGATAAATCATTAAACATTATTGTATCATTCATACACATTGCTGTAAAATCAAAGTCAGATACAGGGGTTTCTGTAATTGTTATTGTTTGTTCAATAGAGTCAATACAGCCTAAATCATTCTCAACAATTAGTTTAGCGTCATAAACACCTACAGTACTATACTCATGTGTTGGGTTATTCACATTACTGTTGTCGTTATTTCCATCTCCAAAGTCCCAATACCAATTGTTGATTGTACTTGCTGGAGCGTTATTTGTTCCTTGAAATTGCGTGTTGTTAGTTAAACAAAATTCCGTGGCATTGATTTGAGGTTCGGGAACAAGGAGTACATTTACCGTCTTTGTTAGGGTATCTGTACATCCCGCAAGGTTTTCGATAACTAAACTTGTATTATATGCGCCATCATTACCAAATTGATGAATAGGATTAGTATCAGTTGTATTGTTATTTCCGTCACCGTAAATCCATTCCCAACGATTAATGTTTCCTGTTGAAGCATCAGTAAAAACTGTATTAAAACCTTCACAAACTTCTGATGCGTCGAAGTTCGCATTAGGTATTTGATCGATAAATATGGAATCTGTAATAGTATCAGAACATCCAAAGTTGGTAAATGAAATGAGTTCAATTTCGAAATTTCCATCTGAAGGGAAGATATAATTAGGTTCGAAATCGATGGAAGAACCTGTACCATCAAAGTTCCATTCATAATTACTTCCTATTGTCGAGTTATTGATAATATCTGTAGGTACATTTCTACAAATGGTATCTTCGATCAATGAGAAATCAGAAACTGGCAAAGGATGAATTGTAATATCACGTTTCAAAGAGTCTACACATCCTTTATCCGTAATTATTTCCAGTTTAATGGTGTGAAGTGAATCTGTATTACCTAAAGCTTCATAAATTGTCGTATTTGCATTGAAGCCATTACTTGTTGAACCATTTCCGTAATCCCAATTATAAGAATGATTTGTGTTGTTAATACTTGAGTTTGTTAATACGGTGCCATCTATTTCGAATGGGCTACATTCCTCGACAGAAGACAAGTTGAATAACGCTTCTGGGTTTGGGTGAAGCCTTGCATAAACAGTATCATGACTTGTACATCCATTTAAAGTAGATTGGTATGTTATTCTTTTTTGTCCATCAGTTCCATAAGTTATATTGCCGGGTGTATATGCTGAGGAACTACTATAAACTGTGCCTCCCGATGTATAGGTAATTCCCTCACCGAAATTCCAATAATGAGCACTAACAGTGTCAGGAATATTGTTCTCTAATATGATCTCATCACCAAAACATAAACTGTCTTCGGCTACAGAAACATCTGCAATTGGAAATGGTTTGACAGTTAAGGTACGTACAATTGTATCAGGACCACAATAACCGTCAACGATTAATTCTAGATCAACATCTCCTACTGTATTATAGGTATATGTAGTGTCATTACTTAAGGTTGTAGATAGGTTTCCGTCACCAAAATCCCATTTGTAAGCAATATTTTCACCATTAGAATTATCATTGATATTAATAGCATCACCAACACAAACTGATGATGGAATACTGAAATTCGCATGAGTCGGTCTATGCGTTATGATATTGATAGTCGTATCTTTTGTTCCACACGCATTGCTTATTCTGTAATAAACGTCTCCATTTACAGGGTTTGGTCCTGTTGGGTAATTAAAGGTCAAATCTGGTCGTTGTTTATTATAAGATCGTCTTACGTAGTAATAGGGATAATAGTTTCTTTCTATATCGCCAGGAAAACGTGGACTCCAATGCCAATAATGGTTTGTACTAGGATGATTATCAGTAGAGTTATTCGTAAATTCAATAACTTGAGGTGAACAAGCTTCAATAGGATTAGCAATAACTGAAAGTTCAGGTATTGAATCAACACGAATATCTCGGGTAACCGTATTTGCACCACATCCGTTTGTAGCCGTTAATGAAATGGTGTAATTGCCTTGGTTTGTATAATTTTGAGGAGGTGTAATTTCTGCATTTGTATTTAATGTTGTGCCATTATCAAAATCCCATTCATATTTAGATCCCCATGGGCCAGCAGAAGCTTCTGTGGTGCTGTTGGTAATCATAATGTTGCTAACAGGAGCACAAAAGTTAGAAGACGGGTTTAATGAAAATGCAGTGTTGGGAACATCCTCAACGATAATTGGTCCATAAGACGCTTCTGAATATCCACAACTATTAATGGCTCTTAAAGAAATGGTATAATTCCCTTCATTTGTGTACACATTAGTCGGTGTGGTTGCAGTGGATGTAGTCCCATCACCGAAATCCCATAAATAGGAGGTTGCTGCATCAGAATTGTTGACTAAAGTATTGATTGTATGTGGTGCGCATCCCTCTTCTTGGTTAACATCAAAGGTGAAATCTGCGGTCGTTCGTCGTTGGAATATAAATTGTAAACTGTCTGTTGACACGCATCCAGCTGCTGATTCTGCTGTATATTGGATGTTATACACACCGTATGTATTGTAATTATGCGTTGGAGATGGTGTGTTTCCTGTTGCTCCGTCACCAAAATCCCATAAATGACTAATCGCATTGGTTGTATAGTTTGTGAAAACTACATCCATATCTGTTAATGGGTTAGAAGCGGTAACGCAACTTTCTAGGTCTCCATCATCGTCTGCTCCTGCAATTGCAACAACAGGAGACTGTTCTATAGTTACCGGCTGAATATATGTGTCTTGGCAGCCTGCTGAGTTTGTAACTGTTAGTGTAACAGTGTAGTTACCTGCATTTGTGTAAGTATAAGAAGGATTTTCATCACTTGAATTGCTTCCATCTCCAAAGTCCCAGTTGTATGTTGTTCCTGTAAAGGTACCAGTTGAGTTATTTGTGAAACTAAAAGCTTGATTTGAACAAAGTAATGGTGCGGCCACTGAGAAGTTTGCGCTTGGAACAGGTACAACTTCAATGGAAATAGGGGGGGTGTTATCTGTACAACCACCAGTTGTTTCTGCTTCAACTGTTAAGGTGTAATTCCCTACACCGTTGAAATCGTAAGTCCAGGTTCCAGTTCCAACTGAAGTATGTTCTAAACTACCATTTACAGACCAGTTAAAAGTTGTTGTGGCAGCTTCAGCTCCTGTTGAATTATTTGTGAATGTGACCGTGTTTGTACCAGGTCCACAAAACGAGTTTTGACTTTCTGATATGTTTAAATTTAAGTCGGTGCATTGACCAATAGCTAGTGCACTTGAGATGATCAAGCACACTGTTAATGTAATTCTTAGTATCATAATTGTATAGTATTAGTAAAAAAATGAGCTAAACCCGTAGCATTTAAATCCTTGCTCTTGTTTCTTTAAACGGGTTGTTTAAAATATACCTAAGGAATATTTCAACGCCTCCTTTCGCACGTGAAACTTCTTTTAAAGAAGAGAATAGGTTAAAGTCATAGACTAATCCCGCATCTATTCCTCCAAAACGTACAGAAAAACGAGATAATAAAGCATCTTTGTTTCGATAGAATACACCAACCGCTAGAGATGTTCCATCGTAATGACCATTTTTACTTGTTCCTTGACCTAAATAAAAACGATAATCAGTTCCCAATAATGTCTCTATTGAAGGGCCTTGAAATTGCATAATTAATTGTGGTTCGATTGCCATTTTTGTTTCTCCAATCCCAATTTCTGCCATCACGTAACTTGAAAGTCGAACATAAAGGTCTTCACCGTCTTCTTTAATAAAAGAATAGCTGGGTCGGTTTAAATGATATGCTGCAAAACCTATATTTAATAATGTTCCGTTATTGTTGGTTGTTTTCTGAACTGGTCTGTAGGTGTAATGTAATCCTGCTCCAGCATCAAAATATCCAAAGTTAGCACGATCAAATGATTCGCCGGTTGCCATATTAGGATTGTACCCTGTACCGTCATATTGGTTTCCCCATTGACCATTGTTTTCTGTAAAAGAGCGCGAACCATAAGCTCCTTGAATTCCTAAACCTAAAGTATGTTCTTGGTTTAGTTTTAAATGATAAGCGACAGATAAGCCAATGTTGTTAGAACTAATACGACTTTCACCAACATTGTCATTATTGAAGTGAATCCCCGCAGCTAAAAACCCTTCTCCAAACTGGTTGTTGTTGAAAAAGCGCATATCATAGCTTGCCGCAATTGTGTTGTAGGGCGTAGCAACCGAATTCCATTGTGTACGGTAATTGGCTGTTGCTTGCAAATCATAATTTGCACCCGCCATGGCTGGGTTTATAGTTAGTGGTGAATAATCCATTGCTGAAAAATGAATGTCTTGCGCACGTAGAATTCCAATCGTAAAAGATAATGCTATTATTATCGATTTTTTAAAATTTCTGTTTTTCATATTACAATAGTTTAGCGAATTAAGTTAATGTTTCCAGACGCTTCAATATCTTCGCCTTCTTGGGTTGTTAATTTTAACTTATACACAAATACACCTGTGTTCATTAATTTCCCTCTGTATTTTCCGTTCCAACATTCCGTTTGGTCTTCTGAAGAAAACACGAGTTCTCCCCAACGGTCGTAAATAGAGATTTGATAGTTTGAAATACAATCTCCATAAACACAGAATTCGTCATTCTGTCCATCTCCATTTGGACTAAACATGTTTGGAATGTATAAATCTTTACAGGGATCTTCATCGTTTACTTTTACAACAACTGAATCGGTTGCTGAACAACCGTCTGGTGTAGTTGCCGTAACATAGTATGTTGTTGTTGATTCAGGTGTTGCAATTGGTGAGGTACATGTTGTACATGACAAACCTTCAGCTGGAGTCCATTCATAAGTTGTTCCATTTACCCCATCTTCAACATTTGTTGATATTTCAATTGATTCTCCCAATAAAATTGTGGTGTCAGTTGGAGATACATAAAAATCAAAATAATTTGAAGTGTTCACTGTAAAAGAAGTGTCTAAGGTGCATCCTTCTGCATCTGTAATCGTTACTTGGTAATTGCCTGCGGTCAAACTGTCTAAATTAGATGAGGTTGTTCCATTTTCCCACTCAAAGGTATATCCTGGCGTCCCTCCTCCTGGAATAATTGAAATAGACCCGTTATTTATTCCACAATCTGCTGCGTGAATGACACTTGTTCCAAGTCCAATAGGTGCTGGACTATCGATTGTAACATCAATTGTAGTAGCACATCCTGCTGCGTCTGTAACTTCAACGGTATTAGTTCCTGCTGGTAAATTAGTGGCGTTAGCTGTTGTTTCACCACTTGGAATCCAATTGTAACTATAAGGAGAAGTTCCTCCCGAAGCAATAACTTCTGCACTTCCATCCGCTCCATTAGCACAAGTTACATCCTGAATGTTATCAACGTTAACCGAAACACCTCCAGAAATAGTTAAATCTAAAGTTACGATTGAATCACAACCTGCTTGATT
>NZ_PJNI01000011.1 GCF_002844555.1 Brumimicrobium salinarum | reverse complement strand
TCGGGATTGATAACAAAATTTAAATTGATTAGCATTTATTCTCATGTCATCCCTTCGGGATTAATGGTAAAACTCAACGTGATAGGCGGTTGATTGTAAAATTCAAATTGATTTTTACAATCATGTTATTTCTCAGAGTTTAGAAGTGAAAATCTAACTTGATAAGCAATATCTTTATAGCATAGCATTAATCCCTCCCCAACTTTTGAGACTGCCCCATATTCTGTTCAGTAATGTAATTTACACCTGAATTAAACCACAAAAGATTAAACCAAGAAAATAAATGAAAAACTATTCCTCTTCATATCTTTTCAACAGAAGCGCGGCAATATGTCCTCCAAAACCAAATGTATTACTCAAAGCATATTTAATTCTACCGTCTACCCCTTTTTCAACAGGAAAATAATAACTGTCTTTACAACTCTCCTCAAAGTCCTTAACGTTTATGGTTGGTGGTACTTTTTGTTTTTCTAAAGCTTTAGCAGAAAGAATGGTCTCCACTGCTCCAGCTGCACCAAGCAAGTGCCCAGTCATTGACTTTGTACCACTTACAATAAGCGATTTCCTTTTTTCAAAAACAGTATCTAATGCTTTTATTTCACTTACATCTCCATTAGGAGTAGAAGTAGCATGCATATTCACATAATCTACTTGATCAGGCGAAATTCCGGCTTCCTCAATCGCTAGTTTCATTCCTTTAATTGCTCCTTCACCTTCAGGATGTGTTCCCGTTAAATGGTAAGCATCAGCAGCCATTCCACCACCAACAATTTCAGCTATAATGTTTGCTCCACGCTTTTTCGCATGTTCTAATTCTTCAACTACAAGCGCTCCAGCTCCTTCTCCCATTACAAAACCATCACGATTCACATCAAAAGGACGCGAAGCCGTTTCTGGCGCATCATTTTTTGTTGAAAGCGCTTTTAAAGAACCAAATCCGCCAATTGTTGCAGGCCCAATAGGCGATTCAGAACCACCCGAAACAATCATATCTGCTTTGTTCCAACGCACATAATTAAACGCTTCAATAATCGCTGTTGTTGATGTGGCACAAGCCGAAACAGGAGCAAAATTAACTCCACGCAAACCATATTTCATCGAAATTACACCAGCAGCGATATCCACTAAAATTCGAGGAATAAAATAAGGATTAAAACGCGGTGTTCCGTCACCTTCATTATATTCAGTAAGTTGTTGTTCAAAGGTTTGAATACCTCCATTTCCTGACCCCCAAATCACACCTACTCTATCTAAATCTAGATTATCAAAATCAATATTGGCTTGCTGCACAGCTTCCTCAACAGCCACAAGTGCATATTGGGTAAATTTATCATACTTTTTACGTTCCTTGCGATCCAAGTGATCTTCAATTTTAAAATCTTTCAATTCACATGCAAACTGAGTTTTAAACTTAGCTGCATCAAATGTTTGTATAGGAGCTGCACCACTCACTCCTTCAAGTGCATTTTTCCAAAATTCCTCTACTGTATTTCCTATTGGAGTCAAAGCTCCCATTCCTGTGATTACAACTCTACGCATAACATTCTTTTTTTTTGCAAAGCGAAGATAAGAAATAAATTAATTACGAATGATTCAATTACGAATGATTCAATTACGAATGATTCAATTACGAATGATTCAATTACGAATTACGAATTGTAGAATTACGAATTGTAGAATTACGAATGATTCAATTACGAATTACGAATTGTAGAATTACGAATCGCTTTGTCATCAGCGTGGTACAAAGATCCTGTCGAATTGCAGCTAATTGTCCGATCTACCTATCTTATTCAATACTGTTTTGGGGCTTCCCCAAATTTCTCTCCGTATACTCCAAGAAAATTGGGTCGGGTCATCCACTATATCTTTTTTTTGAAAAAAAGGATGCCGTTTCTACCCCTAAGCCGAAAAAAACATTTCTGCTTCGTAACTGGCAGTCAAGCTTGAAAGAACTTCTTGATTCTAAAATAAGTAAAGCGGAAATGTTATTTCATAAAAAGAAGGCTTAGAGACAACATCTCCCTCTGGAGGGAGACATAGAGGGAGGAGATTTAATGGGTTGATTATTTCATCCACTGCTTCAATCCCTGATTAAAAAGCCTTCTCGCTTTTCGCCGTTGATGTATTGTAAGACAAGTTTTGAAAAGCAGGAAATGAACTCAAAGCATCCTCCCCCTTTATCCCCCTCCAGAGGGGGAAACGCAGATTCAAACATTTTAGCTTGTGAAAACACATACCGATATTAAAATAAGTAAAGCGGAAAAGATGCATTCTTAGATCGTTCAAAAAAAGCAAAGAATTAATGACAGAATGACGTAAGTTTACAATCGGAACAGAAATTGACAAGACAATTCCTATGAAACTGATGCAAGCTGAGAAAAATAGAACACTTGAAGCGATTATATATCCTTTGCTGGTATTGATTATCATGTGGACTGTATTTTTAATGGATCGCTATTTTCAACTAGACTTATACCGTTTTGGAGTAAAACCACAAACATTAGAAGGCGTTAAAGGAATTTTTTTTATGCCATTTATACATGGTCAGCGTGACTTCTCTCACATCATCAACAATTCTGTTCCTACCCTAGTTCTTCTGAGTACACTGATATATTTCTACCGTGAAATTGCGTTTTATGTTGTACTGTTTGTTTGGCTTGGAACAGGTTTTTTAGTTTGGTATATCGCAATAAATACGCAATCTTACCACATTGGAATGTCGGGTGTGATTTATGGGTTATTCGGATTTTTATTCATCAGCGGCTTTTTCAAAAAGTATTTGCCGCTTCAAGCAATTTCTTTATTTGTGGCTTTTGTTTATGGCTCCATGATTTGGGGTGTTTTCCCAATGGAAGCAGGTATTTCTTGGGAGGGGCATTTATCCGGTTTTTTAGTGGGAACGCTCATGGCTATTATCTTTCGTAAAAAGGGTCCTGTTCCTCCAAAATATGCATATGAAATTGAAAAAGAAATGGGCATTGAACCACCAGATTTAGAAGGAGAATGGAGAGAACGCAGAAGGATTTGGGAAGAACAACAATTGCAAAAGCAAAATATCATCCAACAAAGAATTGAAGCGTTAGAAAAGCAAAAGTCATTGGATGAAAGTAAAGAAAATAATAATAATCCAAGTACGAACAACGATAGAAATAGCTCATCGACACAAAACTTTGGGGTAACTTATCATTATGTTCCAAAGAAGAAGGATTCGTAATTATGAATTATGAATTTTTAATTACAAATTACGAATTTTCAATTTTCAATTATGAAGTTTCAACTATCAATTCTAACTTATCAATTCTCCAACTCTGGTACGTCTTTCACTTTTGTTTTTTCTAGATAATCTAAAAGAATTTTTCCGCTTGCCTCCCCATCTGTGAAGACCTCCATAATTGCGGGTCTGTCGTTGTCTTGGATTTCCATGAAAACATCGAGTTGATTATCGATTTCTTCCATTGATGTAGCTTGGAAATAATTCACATTAAAAGCTTCTGCAATTGACTTGGCAGAAAAGGAATGTTTGGCTACGAAGAACTCCTCGCCTTGCGCTGAACTTCTTGGTCCAGGAATAATATTGAAGATGCCTCCGCCTCCGTTATTGATTAAAAAAACACGGAAATTGGAAGGTACGTGATGATTCCAAAATGCATTGCTATCGTAGAAAAAACTAATGTCGCCAGTGATTAAAGTGTGTAATTTATCTTCTCCTGCCAAAGTATTTCCGATAGCTGTACTTGTTGAACCGTCGATGCCACTCGTTCCGCGATTACAGAAATAATTGATGCTCTTAATCGGATCAAACAGTTGCGCATAACGAACGACAGAGCTATTTCCGAGGTGTAAATTACTGTGATCTGGGATGGCATCTAACACCAAGTTAAACACCGATAAATCAGAATAAGGCACCGACATTAAATAATCTTCATGATTGCCTTGCGCCAAATAATCGAGTTGTTTCCATTGTTCGCCATATCTCGAATTATTTCGATTGAATCCTTCTTCTAACAAGAAGTCCATGAATGAATTTGCATCCATTGGAATGGATTTCTTTAGGGATTGATAGGTATCCATAAATGGAAATTCCTGACCTATTTTCCAGTGATTTTTTGGTTTATATTGACGTAAATACTTTTTGATTTTCTTAGAGATTACCGCACCACCAATAGTAATTAACAAATCGGGTTGATACAATTCTGGATTGTCTTCTAGAAAGCTAGAAATGGTTCTATCGATACAATGAATAAAGCCTCGATCTTGCAAGTTACTTGTGTTTTCAACCACAACGGCTACACTTTTGTCGTTGGCCAATTGTTTTAGCTGTTCGTTCAAATAACCGTTTTTAGGCATTTGTCCGCATAAAATCAATTTTCGTGAAGAATTATTCCACGTTTCTTGAAGTTCTGCTTTTTGAACAGAAGACAATTGTGGAGATAACTTCATTACTTCTAAAAAGTTATCTTGCTTTTTTTCATGCGCAGATTTGTCTTCCAAAGCGTACAAAGGTTCTGTAAACGGAAAATTAAAATGAACAGGACCACCTTGAGGAGATTTTGCTTGGATTAAAACCTCATCCATTGTTCTTTTATTGAACCATTTTTGATCTTCCGTATTGGGAGTTTCGTATAGCTGGGTGTAGGCACATATATGATTTTGAAAGACATTTTCCTGACGAATTGTTTGTCCGTCGCCGTGATCTGTCCATTCGCTTGGTCTATCTGCAGAAACCACAATTAGCGGAATATTGCGATAAAAAGCTTCACTTACTGCTGGATAGTAATTTAAAAGCGCAGAACCAGAAGTACACATCACAGGCACAGGAGTTCCGGATTGTTCAGCCATTCCAAGCGCATAAAAAGCAGCACTTCTTTCGTCTGGAATCACAAAACATTTAAAGCGTTCATCATTCGCAAAACTTACTACAAGTGGCGCATTTCTTGAACCAGGAGAGAAAACAATGTACTTTACTCCGTGATTATAAAATGATTCTACCAATTGCTGAACTCCAGCTTTTTCACTTACTTTTCCCATTTTACTTTCCTTTTATATCTTTAAAAATCAGTGATTCTACATTAACACTTAAAAAAGTGATACTCTCCACTTCAACCGAAGAAGCGTCTTTAACACAAGTTAAAAGACTTCTACAAACAACATCAAAAAACCATTTTTAGTTTTAAACCTGCTACTGTTTTTAAAACAACTTTTCCATATAGTTTTCTGCTTCCCGCTCAGTAATCAACTTGAGTTTCAGCAAATATTTTATCACATTATCAAAGTCTTTATCAAACTTTTCAGCTTTATAGTTCCATTCTGTTTCGTTTAACCAACTCGTAACATCGTCGAGTTTTAAACCATAACGCCATGATAAAACCTCTGGTGTTTTCTCGTCGTATTTAACGCTCTCTGCTTTTTTATTTACAACTGACAACATCGTTTGCAACTCTTCTTCATATTGTTCTGCAACTTCGCCACGAACCGCCACCACAAAACACGGCCAAGGAGTTACCACCTCGTCAATGTATCTGCATTTTTCTTGCTCAGTATAGGGATGCGTGGTGTATTTTTCCCATAAAAAGGCTTGTGCTTCGTCATTTTCAAGCGCCCAAAGTCCACCGTAAACATCTCCAACACTATTGAATTTCAAATTATCAATATCCCAACCTTTCTGATCTGCCAAGACATAAGACATCAAATGTGAGCCAGAACCTTCACGAGAAATAGCAAAAGTTTTACCTTTTAAATCTTCCACTTTTTGAATGGATTGATCTGCAAACGGCACATGAATTCCCCATCTTAGTGGTGATTTCACATAAACTTGTAATATTTTGGCGTCTAATCCTTGTAAAATTGCTCTTGAAATTCCTTCAGTAAGTAAAACAGCAACATCAATGGTTTTGTTTTGTAACCCTTTTATCATTTGACCGGTTCCTCCGCCCATATCTTCCCAATGTAGGGCAATGTTTTCTTTTTCGAAATCACCTTGCTGCATAGCCAATCTCCAAGGTAAATTGAAATGTTCTGGAACACCTCCTATTTTTATTCTCATTCTATTCTTCATCTCCTAAAAATTGTTTTTCGTATAATTTTTTATAAAATCCGTTTTTGCCTAAAAGTTCTTGGTGACTTCCAGCCTCCATTACTCGGCCTTGATCAAGCACAATAATTTTATCAGCACTTTGAATCGTTGAAAGTCGGTGCGCAATTACAATTGAGGTTCTACCAACAGTTAACTTCTCCGTAGCCGCTTGAATCATTTCTTCACTTTCATTGTCAACGCTTGAAGTGGCTTCATCCAAAATTAAAATATGTGGATTGTAAACATAAGCGCGAATAAATGCTAAAAGTTGTTGCTGACCAGTTGATAAAACACCACCTCTTTCTCCAATTTCATAATTGTAATCATTGGGTAGTTTCATTATAAAATCATGTGCTCCTACAGCCTTTGCAGCTTCAATTACTTGTTCTTTTGAGATTTTTTCATCTCTCAAAGTAATGTTATTCAGAATGGTATCTGAGAACAAGAAAACGTCTTGCAACACAATTGAAATGTTCTCTCTTAAATAGCCTAAATCGATATCTCTAATATCTGTTTCTCCAATATTAATACTTCCTTTTTGGTATTCATAAAATCGAGACAGCAAGTTAACGATTGAAGATTTCCCTGCTCCTGTAGCACCGACAAAAGCAACAGTTTGATTGGGTTGAATATGTAAATTAATGTCTTTCAAGACCCAATCTTCATCTTGGTAGGCAAACCATACTTTATTGAAATGTATATCTTGTTGAAAATCCAATTCTGTAACTGTTCCTGTATCTTGAATCACCTCATCTGTATCTAAGGTTTTAAAAACTCTTTCAGCACGAACAACACCACGTTGAAGAATATTAAACTTGTCTGCTAATTGGCGAATAGGTCTATATAACATATTAACCCATAAAGTAAATTTGACAATTGTTCCTGTTGAATCCGCTGCAATTGAAAAATTATTTGCCAAGGACCACGCACTAAATACAATTAAAAAAGCAATAGATAAAGAGGTTAAAAACTCAACGACGGGAAAAAATATAGAATTTGCCCAGATGGTATCTATATGCGCTTGTCGATGTCTTTTGTTAATCGCGGCAAAACGTTCTTTCTCTACCTCTTCTCGATTAAACAATTGTAAAATCGACATTCCTGTTAAACGTTCTTGCACAAAGGTATTGAGTCGATTAACTTCTACACTTTCTTTTTGATAAGCTTTTTTCATTGCTTTTGCAAAAATTCGCGTAGCTATCAACAGCAAAGGAATCGGGAGTAACACAAAAAGCGTGAGCATCGCATTCGTGGAAAACATCCAAACTATAATTGTAATCAGAATAATGATATCCTTAAACATATTGATTAATCCTTGCGAGAAAATCTCCGAAATAGCTTCTAAATCCGAAACAATTCTTGTTACCACAGACCCTATTGGAGTTTGATCGAAAAATTTCATTTTAAAAGACATCATGTGCTTATACAGCTTAACCCGTATATCTTTAATAACAGATTGAGCTAGCAAATTAGCAAAGAAGGTCGTCATGAACTGAAAAATAGCTTCTAATAATAACATCCCTACAACGATCATGGTCCAAAACCATAAAGCATCAGCATTTTGATCCTTTACAATATATTCATCGACCATGTCACCAATAATACTTGGACGGAGCGGCGATAAGACAGCTAAACCTAATGTAAAAACAAATGCCAGTAATAGAAACCGCATGTATGGTTTTACGAATACAAAAAGCCGTTTGAGGATATAAAAATTAAAGATTTGTTTTTTAGTATTACCCATATTGCAAAAATAGCTTCCAAGATGAGAATTCCTTGTATTTCTAGCATATTATTCGTTAAAACAACCATTAATTTGCATATCTGTGAGTTTAGCAATCAAAAAGTACATTAATTTAGATATAATGCGAGTACATTTTTGTCTTTCAATTTTAGTGTGGAAAGGAAATGAATTCAACTTTTCAAATTGAAAGAATATAAAACCAACAGCGTTAATTCAAAAACAAGCGTTAACTTTGTTGCATACAAAAGTAGATATGTCAAGTAGAAAAGGTGAAATAGAGGATTTAATTTTTGGTGTTCGTGCAGTAATTGAAGCTATTGAAGCACGTAAAGAGATCAATAAAATTATGATTCAGCGTGGTATGGACAAGGCTTTATTTAAGGAATTAAAAGAAGCTTTGGCGAATAAAAAATATACGCTTCAATTTGTACCTGCGGAAAAGTTGAATCGCCTAACAAGGAAAAATCATCAAGGCGTTATTGCTTTCATATCTCCAGTTGTATATCATGATTTAACAGATGTTTTATCGGATGTTTTTGAACGTGGAGATATTCCAAACATTTTAGTCTTAGACAGAATTACAGATGTTAGAAACTTTGGCGCCATTGCAAGAACAGCAGAATGTTCTGGAGTGCATGCGATTGTTATTCCTGATAAAAACTCGGCGTTAATCACCAGCGATTCTATCAAAACTTCATCGGGTGCTTTGCATAAAATCCCTGTTTGTAAAACAAGAGATTTGAACAAAACCGTACTTTATATGAAAGAATCTGGTTTACGAATTGTGGCGTGTACCGAAAAAACACATGACTTTGTTTTTGATGTTACCTTAACTGGTCCTACAGCAATTATAATGGGATCTGAGGAAGATGGAATTTCACCAGAGCTTCTAAAAATTGCACATCAACGTGCAAAAATTCCACTTTTAGGTACTATTTCATCCTACAACGTTGGAGTTTCTGCTGGAATAGTTTTGTATGAGAAAATGAGACAAATGGTATTGAGTTAAGGCGTATTGAATGATCAACAAAGTCATGAAAATCACCCATTCTCTGATTTTCTAACTTTTTTTACGAATTAAAAAAGGATACTTCTTCTTAAGTGCCTCCCATTTATTCTGTCGTTTTAGATTAAACTGTTTTGCTGCCGTTGACTCGGGGTGTATAGATTGATGTTCAAACAACATGTTAATCTTATCATATTCCTTGCAAATCTCATCTGTTTCAGGAGTAAAGAATGTTACTTTGAAGCGATTCCATATTTCATCAATAGCAATGTCATTCGGGTGAATGCCATCTTTTTTATAATACGCATAATCGCGCATTTCATCTATCATTACTTCATACGCCGGAAAATAGTCCACATTTTTATAATTGTCTTTTAATTGATGAACAGCATTGAGTAAGATTGCCTTACTTCTTGAATTTTCTATTAATCCGTCTTTTGTATGCCGCACCGGACTTACTGTAAATATAACTTTTATGCTATTCTCATTTTCTAGTTTTTCAATGACATGTTTCCATTGAATAGTAATTTCGTCCACTGATAATAACCGCTTTTCAAAATCATTCTTTGCCGCTTTGTGACAGTTTCCTACGATATCTCCTGAGGATTTTTTCATATAAACCCATGCTGTTCCGAATGTCACAAACAACACCTTTGATTTACGTAGTTCATTTAAAAAATCATTGCGCAGACTAATTAATTTAGCATAAAGCTCTTCTTGGTCATAGGCAAAACATGTACTGTTTGCCAACCACGATAATGCAACATCATTTCTTTCAAAAATAGAATTTTTTAATTCCTTATCTGAAGCTAAAAATACTTTTGATAACGACATAGGGTTAAACACAACACCAAATGGATTTGTTTGAATTTGAAAACCCGACTGTATCATCTTAAGGGATAAATGTTCAGAAAAACAACTTCCTAAAAAAGCATATTTGGAAGAGTAATCAATCAATTGATGCTGATCAATATGTACTTTAGTCTTATACATCTATTTCTTCAGTTTTTAGAGTTTCCGCTAATACTTCGTTCCATCCTTTCCATTTTCCGTAATCTCCAATCGTTTCATTGTGCCAAAGCGCTACAAAGTTTCCACCATAGGTTTTTACTTCTTTTTTGAGGTTTCTAACCGTTTTGACTGCTTCTTCAATCGTCAATTCCATATATTCATTCAATGTTCCATCCATATATGAAATAGGATGTAATTTTAAATTAGAGACTTTATTTTCTTTCAAATTAAACCATACAAATGGTCGAGCAATACCGGCTCTAAAACCTAACTGATCCGCATAGCCGAGTGAGTAATCATCAGAAAAACCAACATTACTTAATCTTTCAAAAGTGGTGGGTAAATCTATTTTTAAAAAATGTTGACGGGAATGATTGACCTTTCGCACCAATATTTTTTCTATTTGATGTTTTTCTTTTTCCAGAACGGTTTCAGATTCATTTGAAGCATAACTTGGGTGTAAACCTACCTCTGTAAAACCATCTGTTTGTTTGATTACATTTTGATGGTGTAAGTTTTTCGCTGCTAAGTTGCGGTCAAACTTCCCATAATCACCGAGTAACCAAAACACTTTTACATCGAAGCCGTTTCTTGCAATACGCTCAATTTGATCAAATGTATCATACGGATCTTTTTTATGTCCACTCAAAACTGCTTTCCTTTCTCTTAGCCGAGGTAAATTCATTTTTAAGACGTCTTTCCCGATACTCAAAAACTTTCTTCCACCTTTTTTATATCGATATGCAAAAGTATTATCAATATCAAAGGTGGGGACAATTTTAAAAGGTATTGCTTGTGTTTTTAGCTGACAACCATTTTCTTGTTCAATAAAGTCTATGAATTGTTCACTCCATCTTTCCACCATTAATTTTTCCAACCAATTCATCTTATATAAAAGTGAACGAGATCCGATATTTCGATTGTGATGATCTTTTTCTTCCTGCAGATAATCATCATAAAGAGAGATTACATAAAATATGCTCGCCAAGATATCAGGCACTCCATTAAAGCTTAACACTTCATGGGTCATCCATTCAGATTTAAGTACCATCTGTTTTTTAATTTTATCTTCAAAAAGTAAAGTTGAAGGATAAATTTTAGGATAATGTTCAAAACTTGAATCATCAGAATACGCCACTTTGGGCAAAGCTGCTTTTTTAAAGCTATCGTGATCAGAAACAATTTGATATGCCACATTTCGTTCATGGAAAATCAGCGTTAATACATAACTTAAACGTTGAGATATTTGATCGGCATAAATAGTAAGCATACTGTAAAATTAATTTTATTTTGATTCATTTAAAGTAAAAACACATGAATTGAAATGAGATAATTTCGCACCCACCATATTCATAATTCATAAGGTAATGGTTTTAAATTAACCTATTCTGATGTATTTATTAACACCATTCCAAAATCTCACCAGCTATAAACTCTGCTGCCTTTCCATCACCATACAAACTTGGAAATTCTGCATTTTTCATATCTAACATTGCTCGAACTCCATTTACAATTCTGTTTTGATCAGCATCTGTAATCATGGCAACTCCTTGCTCAACTATTTCAACCCATTCTGTTTCTGGACGAAGAATCACACATGGTTTTTTAAAGAAATAAGCCTCTTTTTGAAGTCCTCCGCTATCTGTAATAACGAGTTCACAATTTTTCTCCAATGAAATAATCGTTAAAAATGAAACAGGCGGAATGATTTTAAAATGTTTACATTTTTTAATTTTCTGATGATATTCCTTCGAAAAATGTTTTTCCATGCATTTATGCGTCCTAGGATGAAGTGGCAAAACGATTAGATGATCAGGGTATATTTCAATTATTTCCAAGAACGCATCAAAAATAGCTTTTAATTTTTCTGGATCATCGGTATTTGCTCCACGATGTACTGTTGCTAAGAAATAAGGTTTATAATGTAAATCTAACTCTTGATGTGTTGTGAGGTTTTCTGCAGCAATTTCAGAAAAATATAAACTATTATCATACATCACATCTCCACTGTGATATACTTTTGGGTTATTTGCATTGTATGGTGCAATGTTATCTAATTTAAACCCTTCATTTTCTAAATGCTTTACCCCTGTTTCTGTTGGCGAAAAAAGTAGAGTAGAAACATGGTCACACATTATGCGGTTAACTTCCTCTGGCATGGACTTATTGAAGCTTCTCAAACCTGCTTCAATGTGCACAATTGGAATCCCCAATTTTGACCCAGTAATAGCTCCAGCCAAAGTTGAATTAGTATCTCCATAAACAACAATCGCATCAGGTTTTTCTTTAACTAAAAGCTTTTCCAACCCTATGATCATTTCGGCTGTTTGAAGACCATGCGCATTTGATCCAATGTTCAAATTATAATCTGGCTGCTTCAATCCCAACTCAGTAAAAAAGACCTCAGACATTTTTTCGTCGTAATGCTGGCCTGTGTGTACCAAGACTTCCGTTAACTGATCGGTATACTTTTCAGCTATGGCTCTTGACAATGCGGCAGATTTTATAATTTGAGGTCGAGCGCCAATAATGGTGATGATTTTCTTCATAACGTTCAATTCGTTGAGCGAAAATAATCATTTTAGTCAGAATAATAGAGCAAAGCACCTTCTTAACTACAATGAGAGAATTGGATTGTTTTCAAATAAAAAATAGATATAGACATTCCATTTTAATGACTTGGTGGAGTGAATAATGAAAAGAGTTGTACGAAAGTATTATCTTGAACCTTTCTAAATACCAATTAAATGGTATTAAGATACCAAGATATTTTCATCACTTTTGCACTGTGATGACAAAGAAGAAGAAAATAGCATTAGTAGGTAATCCCAATTCGGGAAAAACCTCTTTATTTAACCTGCTAACTGGATTAAATCAAAAAGTCGGAAATTACCCTGGAGTAACCGTAGATAAACGATCTGGCACATTAAAGTTGGAAAATGGAGAGGCATGTGAATTAATTGACCTACCGGGGACATACAGTTTATCTTCAAAAAATGATGATGAAAAGGTAGTACAAAATATTTTACTCAATCCACAATCCAATTCATTTCCAGATTTAATCATCGTAGTTATTGATGGAACAAACCTAGCCCGAAATTTATTCTTGGCATCACAAGTCATCGAGTTAGGTATTCCTTCAATTTTAGCGATAAATATGGCAGATATCGTTGAGAAATCGGGGGATCAAATAAAGATCAATGAAATTTCTAGATTTTTCGATGTTCCTGTAACCACTATTTCCGCACGAAAAAACAAAGGAATCAAGACCTTACTTTCTTTAGCAGAAACAGACATTTCTCCTTCAAATAAAACTTTATTTAAAAGAGAAAAGTACAATTCTGTGCTAAATGATTCAGCACATTTTTTCGAGGCTAGCACTCCTTATATGTTATTTAAGCAAATCAATAATGCAGCCGATCTTTTACCAGCATCTGATTTTGATTTACTCAATTCGCAATTTGAAGCAAATAATTTTGAGCCTTTAAAAGAAGAAATTTTAGAAATTAGTGATCGCGTTGCACAAATAAATGCAGCAAGCGAAAACTTCTATATTCGACAAACGAAAGTAAATCACAAAACTATTACAGACAAGATTGACCGATATGTAACTCATCCTATTTGGGGGCTTTTCATTTTTTTAGGTGTTTTCTTTCTTCTATTTCAAGCTATTTTCACCTTTGCAGAATATCCAATGAACTTTATTAATGATGGTATTGTTGATTTAGGTGTTTGGGTGGGGAACTTACTGCCCGATTCATGGTTTGCAGACTTTATAACAGATGGTATTTTTGCAGGACTTGCTGGTGTTTTAGTCTTTGTTCCTCAAATTATGATACTTTTTGCTTTAATAGCAATTTTAGAAGACACTGGTTATTTATCAAGGGTAAGTTTTATGACTGACGGGTTGCTGAAGCGCTTTGGAATGAACGGAAAGTCTGTTATTCCTTTAGTAGGTGGATTTGCATGTGCAATTCCTGCTATTATGGCAGCGCGGTCAATTGAAAATAAAAGAGAGCGTTTTATTACAATTTTCATTACACCTTTAATGGCTTGTTCTGCAAGGCTTCCCGTTTATGTATTTTTGGTTTCATTCATCGCTCCTAATGAGTTTATTTGGGGCGTAATTAGCGTTCAAGGACTATACATGCTCGGACTTTATTTATTGGGCTTTGTTGTGGCACTTTTGATAGCTATGATCATCAATTTATTCAGAAAAAAGGGAGGACACAGTAGTTTTATTTTAGAATTGCCTAATTATAAATTACCTAGTCTGAGAAACGCACTAAATGCCGCCATCAATAAAGGAAAAATCTTTGTCGTTCAAGCAGGTAAAGTTATTTTAATTGCTTCGATCATTTTATGGGTTCTCTCGTATTTTGGTCCTGGAGATCGTTTTGAACAAATTGATAAAAAATACACTGCGTTAATTGCAGAAAATGAAATACACGCAGATTCGCTTTATACTAAGATGAGCAGCGAAAAGCTAGAAAACTCCTATTTAGGAATTATGGGAAAAACTATTGAACCCGTTATACAACCTTTGGGATTTGACTGGAAAATTGGAATTGCTATTGTAGCCTCTTTTGCCGCAAGAGAAGTTTTCGTTGGAACAATGTCAACTATTTACAGTGTAGAAGGCGGTGAAGAAAATGAAAAAGGACTCAAAGCTATTCAATTTTCTTACGCAACAGCATTTTCTCTTCTGATCTTCTATGTTTTTGCGTTGCAATGTATGAGTACCATTGCTATTGTGCGTCAAGAAACAGGAAGCTGGACCATAGCAGGAATTCAATTTATTGTTTTTACAGGAATTGCCTATCTGGCTTCATGGATTACGTATAGTTGGCTAGCTGGCTGATTTCTCTCAAAGTACACCACAAAAAAAACTGAAACTTTTCAGTTTCAGTTTAATTTTTAATTCAAATGAATCAATAAGGATTCTTTTTTTGACTTTTTGACTTCAATACTCTTTGAATAATTTAGAATGAATTGAAGCGTAGTTTTTGATGGTTCTTGTTTATCCTCCACCATCCCCGGAGCAGTTTTAGAGTAACTATTTGCCATAAGCATTTATATTTAAGTTCCCTATATGAACGTTGTATTTTTTGGTTTATTTCGTTGATCTAAGAAAATTTGGTTTTTGCCAATCAATTAAACGCTTTTAACGGTATGCCCTCACCATAACTATCATTTCTTTTTTGAAATCTGAATTTCTGCAGAGTTGGGTCAATATAAACCCTTCGTCAATTAAAAATCTAATATTTTATATTGACGAAGGATGACAAAATAAATTGTATTGTGGATAAAGACAGGCTTTGATTGAATTCCTTGTCTAACAATCGTCCTAAATCTTGATAAAATTGGAATTTTCCAAAGGAAAGGATCTTGTCAGACTTACTAATTATCAAAATACTTTATGATAAAAGCAAAATGAGAGATCATGATAATCATTACATCAACATACCTCCACAAACATTTAAGGTTTGGCCTGTTATATATGCTGATCGATCAGAACCTAAGAAAACAACTGCATCTGCAACATCTTCAGGAGTTCCTCCACGTTTTAATGGTATACTATTTCTCCATTCATTCACTACTTTCTCGTCTAGAACATCCGTCATTTCTGTCTCAATAAAACCTGGAGCAATTGCATTGCATCGAATACTACGCGATCCTAGTTCTTGAGCGATAGACTTAGTAAAACCGATCATTCCCGCTTTTGAAGCTGCATAATTTGACTGTCCAGCATTACCCGAAACACCAACGACAGAAGACATATTAATGATTGAACCTTTTCGAGCTTTCAACATAGGACGTTGCACAGCTTTTGTTAAGTTAAATGCGGATTTCAAATTAGTGTTTATTACCTCGTCCCACATTTCCTCAGTCATACGCATGAGTAAGTTATCACGAGTAATTCCAGCATTATTCACCAAAACATCAACAGCCCCAAATGCTTCCATAACATCATCCACTAATTTTTGGGCAGCATCAAAATTCGCAGCATTAGATTTGAATCCTTTTACCTCTCCACCATCTTTTGTAAGCTCTGCAATCAAGGCATTTGCTTTCTCTTCAGATGACAAATAAGTAAAAGCAACTTTAGCTCCTTCAGCCACACATTTTTCTGCAATAGCCTTTCCTATTCCTCTAGATGCACCAGTAATCAATACAACCTTATCTTCTAATAATTTCATTGCTCAGTTTTTCAATTTATAGCAAATATAATATTAATTAATAGGAAATAATTTACACCTAATTATTTTTAATGCTTATCAGATACTTTCCTAAAGAATAGCATCCACACATTTATAATTCACTCAAAAACTTTAAAGTATTTACACCATCTGCGTAATCATCTAGCGCAGGCGATTGAGCAGCTCCAAAAGGCAAATAATCTTTTCCTATAACCGCTTGAATTTTTTCTGCATGAAGATTCAAATATGCATCAACCTCATCTTTTGATGAATAGAAGTGGTAATGCAATACAGAAACAGGCGCATGTAAATCTTCTATTTCTCGGGTCAATAAAAATCCATTCTCTAAAATAGGCTGTAAGTTGAGTAGAAAAATGGCTTTATAATAATCATAGTTATTCGCATATTTATTGTGATTAATAACATCACTATAGTCAATAATAGCCTCAAAAATTAAATCTAGGTTATAGTTTTTTGGTAAAATCAAGTGAGACACATTTCTACACCCTAAACCAAAATAGGTGAAAATATCTTTCCCAAGGGCTTTCAGTTCATTCTTAGATTCCTCACCAGTAATAACGGCAACAGAAGTCCTGTTTTTACGAATAATTCTTGGCAAATGTCCAAAATACTTTTCAAAATAACGTGCTGTATTATCACTTCCCGTAGCGATAACAGCATCCACCTTTTTTAAGTTGTCTACTATTTGAATTTGCTCAGTCAATTCAGGTTGCAAGGTCTTTAAAATATCCAAAAAGACAGGAATTAGCACTTTATCATCTCTTGACAATTTAATATGAGCTTTATGACCTGAAATAAGGGTTGAAAGCACATCATGAAAACCAACCATAGGAATATTTCCAGCGAGTATCAGGCCTACGGATTTGGGCTTTTTCGCCACTTCATAGGCATTTACCCATTCCCCCAATTCCTCTTCATTGAGTCGCTCGCCAATTTGTTGTAAACTTTCACGAATAGCATCTTCAGAAAACCAACCATTTTGTGCCTTCGCGCCCAAGATTGCTGTTTGCATCTTTTCATAATAATCAGTAGCCACTAAAGGGTTATACGCTTCTTTATCAGCATTTTTTGCCAAAAGTAACATTGTATCTCCTAAGATGGATAAAGCGTGAATTGTCTTTTTGCGGTCCATAGCCTTGAAAAAATTTAAGTTCATTAAAACAAAATACCTTCCTAAAGGTTTATTATATTTGCAAATGTATAGAAGTAACGCTTAAAAAGTAGTAAAATGGCAATAATAATTACGGACGAATGCATCAACTGTGGAGCATGTGAGCCTGAATGTCCAAATAATGCAATCTACGAAGGAGGTGCTGAATGGACTTGGTCTGATGGAACTTCGCTAAAAGGTATGATTACCACTTTAAATGGAGAAGAGACAGATGCAGAGGAGGAAAAGGAGCCCGTTGACATGGATATATATTATATTGTAACAGATAAATGTACTGAATGCGAAGGGTTTCACGACGAGCCTCAATGCGCAGCTGTTTGTCCAGTAGACTGTTGTGTAGATGATCCTGACTTTAGAGAAACTGAAGAAGAACTCTTAAAGAAAAAAGATTTTATGCACTTGTAGATGCAGTAATAGAGTTTACCTAAGCCAGTTATTTATTTAACTGGCTTTTTTTATTTAATAACAAGACATATAATTATGTCATCCCTTCGGGATTGGTGGTGAGTGTTTGGTTGGATGAGCTGTTAGAATTATTTCATCCCTTCGGGACTGGTGGTGAGTGTTTGGTTTAATGAGCTGTTAGAATTATTACATCCCTTCGGGATTGGTGGTGAGTGTTTGGTTGGATGAGCTGTTAGAATTATTTCATCCCTTCGGGACTGGTGGTGAGTGTTTGGTTTAATGAGCTGTTAGAATTATTACATCCCTTCGGGATTGGTGGTGAGTGTTTGGTTTGATGAGCAGTTAAGATCATTTCATTCCTTCAGGATTGGTGGTAAATTTGAATTACCTAGAAAACACAACTCGAAATATTTATTTTTCTTCGACGAATAGGCGGAAAATTCTCCTGTTTAATACTAAATACTCGATTGAAAATATTATTTTCGTTGAATAGCTTCTTAAATTCAACTTGGTGGAAAGATTTATAAACATTCTTGTAATCGACAACAACCCTATAAACATAGATGGTTTGCGTGCAATGTTATTAGGAAGTGGCAATAATTTAATATTTTGTGAGGATGAAGCTTCTGCACTTCCCATACTAGAGAAGCGACGTGTAGGAATTATTCTTATCAATATTCAAAGCAAGGCTGTAAATGGATTTGAATTGTTACAACGTTTAAAATCCAATCCCAACTCTAAAGACGCTTATAAAATTGTAATTAGTGAAAGTACCTCTAGTGGTGTGCGATTAGTGAAAGGATTTAAAGAAGGCGCTGTTGACTACATATCAAGTCCTTTTAATCCTAATTTAGTAAAAGCTAAAATTGAAGTTTTCAAAACACTTTATTTTAAAGATCTTCGTATTTCCCAACTACTGGAGAATATTTTTCCTATGAATATTTTGAAGGATCTTAATACAATAGGAAAGTTTTCGCCTCGAAAAGTTGAAGAAGGGGTTGTGCTTTTTACGGACTTTATTGCTTTTACCAAAGCTGCAAAAAAGCTAAAACCGATGGAGCTTCTTCGTGAACTTGAAGGTTATTTTACAAAATTCGATGAGATAACCGATCGGTATAAGCTTGAAAAGATAAAAACCATCGGAGATTCATACATGGCATTAGCAGGGGTAACAGAAACGAATGACAATCCTGCAGTACGGGCGACGTTAGCAGCAATTGAAATTAGAAATTACATGTTAAATCGAAAGGCTTTAGCAAAAGCTACCCGCACCGAAGCTTGGGACATTCGCATAGGTATCCACACGGGGCCTTTGGTTGCTGGTGTTATTGGTTCAAAAAAAATTAGCTTTGATGTTTGGGGTGACACCGTTAACATTGCTGCTCGAGCAGAACAAAATTCAGTTGAAAATAACATAACCATTACTGCAGATGTAGCTAAACTTGTTCATCCTTATTTTGATATTACCCATCGAGGAGAGATCAAATTAAAATTTGGCAGTTTTGTAGATATGTATTTTGTAGATCAACTCAAAACAGAAAATTCACTTTTTAATGAAGGAAAGTTACCCAATAGAGCATTACGCTTAAAATGTGAGCTCCCTGCCATGGATTTTGAAAATACCCGAACTTTTATTATCAATAAATTAAAATCGGCTTTACCTGATGAGCTAGATTATCACAACTTAAAGCATACTTTAAATGTAGAAAAATCTGCTCAACGTATAGCAGCTTTAGAAGGAGTCACCGGAGAAGATTGGATTATCCTCAGAACAGCTATACTCTTTCATGATTCTGGTTTTATTGTCCGCTATGAAGACAATGAAAATTTTGGTATTCAGATGGCTAAAAACGAATTACCAAAATTTGGTTACTCACAAGAACAAATTGAAACAATTACGGGTATTATTTTAGCTACTAACAAAAACAATCGTCCTCAAACACTTTTAGAGAAAATTATGTGTGATGCAGACCATGATTATTTAGGTCGAGCAGATTATCATAATGTAGCCAAAACGCTTCGAAATGAATTTGAAAATTATGGTAAAAATTTAACCGATCTCGAGTGGATTGACTTTCAATTAGAATATTTGGAAAACAAACATCAATTTTACACCGAAACTGCCAAGAACATCAGGCAACGCAGTAAATCCCAGAGGATACAAGAGTTAAAAAAAATGAGAAGTAAATGCTTATAGGATTTTCAATTAGCGGCGCACTGAAGCGATTACTTTTTCATATAGATCTTCATACAATGGTAAAATATTTTTCAAACAAAACTTTTCAGATTGTAGCTGCGCTTGATGTTTAAATTTATTTAAAATATTTTCATCGGAAATTATTTTGATTGCATTTTCTGCCATTTCATCTACATTTCCTACATCAGATAAATATCCAGAATAACCATTTACGTTTACCTCTGGAATACCACCAGTATTAGAAGAAATGACCGGCACACCAACAGCCATGGCTTCAAGCGCTGCTAATCCAAAGCTTTCTGTTTGAGAAGGCAAAAGAAAAAGGTCTGATAAACTCATTAAACTAGAAGCATCTCTAATTTTACCTACCATCATAACCCGATCACATGTTCCCAATTCTCGACATAACAACTCAACGTTATAACGTTCTGGTCCGTCACCGATGAGCAATAATCTCGATTTAACATTTTGATTTATTTTTTCAAAAATACGCACTACATCTTCTACTCTTTTAACTTTTCTAAAATTAGAAACATGACAAATGATGCGTTCACCATCTTTCGCATACTTCCTTCTTCTCTCTAAATCAGTATTGGAAGAGTTGTAAGGAGAGCTATGAATGAAGTTAGGAATAACCTGAATTTCTCGTTCAGTTTTAAAGTGTTTTAAGGTATCTTCTTTTAAACTTTCAGATACCGCTGTAACAGCATTGGATTGGTTAATACAAAATGAAATTACAGGCTCGAAAGATTTATCCCTCCCAACAAGCGTAATATCTGTACCGTGCAATGTAGTTATGAACGGAATCTCAATACCTTTTGTTTTTAGGATTTGCTGTGCCATAAACGCAGCCGAAGCATGTGGAATTGCATAATGAACGTGAAGCAGATCTAATTTTTCATATTCTACTACATCAACCATTTTTGAAGCGAGTTCTGTCTCATAAGGTTGATATTCAAACAAGGGATAATTAGAAACGACTACTTCATGATAAAAAATATTATCTCTAAAAGAACCTAAACGAACAGGTTGAGAATAAGTAATAAAATGAATTTTATGTCCCTTTTCTGCTAATGCTTTTCCTAATTCCGTTGCCACAACTCCACTCCCACCAAAGGTTGGGTATAATACAATTCCAATTTTCATTTTTAAATGTTTTATCCACTTTCTTAATCTGCCTAAAAGTAGTTAGAAAAAACAATTCATGTTGTAACTTGTTCTGATATAATAGAAATTTAACTTTTAATCTTCCAACACTTCATAGATAACCTTTTGAATTTCAGTACGAATATTCATCCGTACGATTTTCCAATTTTCAGCACTTGGATAAACACGGTTTGACAGAAACACATAGTTAATATTTTTTTCAGGATCTGCCCATGCTAACGTTCCTGTAAAACCAGAATGTCCAAAAGATGATTTTGATACCGCTTCAGCTGCTGGTCCACCTTCACCTTCAATAACTGGTTTATCAAAACCAGCACCCCTTCTATTTCTTGGGCAAAACTGACAATCTGTAAACTCCTCTATTACTGAAGAGCTCAAGTATTGTCTACCTCCATACTTTCCCTTATTCAATAGCATTTGCATAAACCCAGCTAGATCAGTAGCATTTGAAAATAATCCTGCATGACCGCCTACTCCATTCATCATAGCTGCTCCCATATCATGAACATATCCATGCACCAATTGATGCCGAAAATAAGTGTCTTTCTCTGTGGGTGCTATACGTTTCAAATCAAAACTATTGAGTGGATGATAACCTAATGTAGTTAGTCCCATCGGAGCATAAAACTTGTTAAGCAGCAATTGATCTAATGGCTCATCTGCAGTGCTTTCAATAATTTTCTTAGCAAAGTAATATCCTAAATCTGAATATTTATAGGTCTTACTTCTTCTTAATGGTTTTGACAAAATAACTTTTAGTATATCATCTTCATAATTATCTCGAATGTATAAATTATTCGCTACAACAGCATTTCGATTGCCAAAGGGTGATGTTGCGTATAACTGTTCGTTTGGTTTTCCATTCACTAATGTTTGGGTATAAAAAGGAACCCATGGAATTAGGCCTGCTTGATGTGCCATAACATCTCTCATCTTTAAATTCCGATAAACAGTTCCACGTGTTAACCCACTTAAATAATCACCTATAGTACTATCTAAAGAAAACTTTTTCTCGTCTTGTAAGTACATCAAACCAGTAGTTGAAGCTGCTATCTTTGTTACAGAAGCCAAATCATACATCGTTTTATAGTCAACAGCTAATACGCTATCGTATGTTTGGTATCCAAATGCTTTCTCATAAATTACTTTACCATCTTTAGCCACTACAACTTGACACCCAGGAAAGGCTTTTTCTGTAATTCCATTATTGGCTATTGAATCAATTTTATAAAATGCCTTATTAGAAATACCCAATTCCATTGGTATGGTAAACTTTAATCGGGAAGCTGTTTCTGTTTTAAGCCCATATCCCTCTTGATAATCGGCACTAAGTGTAATTGGCAAAACAGAAGTCGCTTGAAAACCTCCAAAAAGCAATTGTGCTGCTCTATTCTGACCGATTTCTGTATTCTGAAATGCCAAAACTACTGCGTCAACATTTTCAAAAGTCCATCGATCATCTATTGCATAAGGATTACCAAAAAAATTAACATAAACATTTGAAGATTCGGGCATTTTTTTCAGAAGTTCTCTCCAACCTTCCGGATAACTAAAATCATTACGTGGTAAAACTGATGGAGCAATCAAATTCACAAAGATATTATCGTAATTTTTTAATGAGAACTTATAAATCGCATAAGCATCTTTAGCTGATGAGATTGAACCGTAGGTTGCATTCATATATTTTTCAGCAGATTTGTTAAACGCTTTCCCCTCTCCTCCAATGTTAAGTACAAAATTTCGTGCAGAAGCATCCTGTACAGGAATTACGTTTTCATTTTTTATCACTGTCAAAGCTTTTTCATAAATATCAACTTGAGCATAATCAATCACTTCAGGATCTATTAATGGTTTTTTTTCAGGTTTGTGAATAATGGCAAAATATTTTGCCCTCAAAACCCGTAAAGCTTTTTCATTAACAATTGCTGTTGATATTTCACCAGATTCAACAGCTGCTGCTATTTCAGCAATAGATTTTTCAATTGCATTGGGATAAAGTAAAATATCATTTCCGGCGATATAAGCTTTTTTCGCAATTTCAACATCATCATATTTTTTAGTTAATGCCTTCATATTTAAAGCGTCACTAATCACCAAACCTTCAAACTTCAATTCTTTTCTTAGATTTTCTTGGATAATAATAGGCGATAAACTTGCCGGTGTTCCAGACGAATCAAGCGCAGGCACGTTTAAATGCCCCATCATAACTGCAGATGCCCCAGCAAGTCTTCCCTGACGATAAGGCAACCAATCAATTCTACTTAATTCTTTTTTAGTTTTAGTTATTAAAGGTAAATCATAATGTGAATCTACATCTGTATCACCATGACCTGGAAAGTGTTTCATACAAGTGAGTACATTAAAATCTTGAATTCCTTTAATCATTTCTGAAGCATGTCTTGCCACCAGCAATGGATTTTCACCAAAAGAACGAAATCCAATCACAGGGTTTTGAGGATTTGTATTTACATCCACCACAGGAGAAAAACTTAAATGAATTCCGAGGCTATTTAACTCTGCTCCCATCGCTTGACCAATAAGATTTGTTTGCTTCAGCTCGTTTGCTGCCCCTATTGTCAATTGAAAAGGAAACCGTTCTCCATCAGCTAGACGCATATTGCTGCCCCATTCCCCGTCAATTCCGACCAATAATGGAACTGTACTTTTGCTTTGTAATCGCTGAATGGTAGCTTGTGTATTGTCACGCGTACCTTGAAACATAATAATTCCACCAACCTTATGTTTTTCTATCAAAGAATCAATTTGATTGATATGCTGAACTCCTTTATTTGGGGTAACTTCAATCATAAAGCTTTGTGCAATTTTTTCCTTTAGAGTCATTGATTCAAGCTTTTCCAATGCCCACTGAGGTGAAAGTCGCATATAGGCGGGCATTCCTTTTCCGGATGGTTTAAGGTTCGGTTCATCTTCATTTTTACTGTACATTGACCAACTTAGCAATCCGCTAGAAAAAAGAATTACAATAGAAAAAATAAAAGTAATCTTCATGAAATCGTATAATTTTAAACCTTTATTCGTTTGTTAAGAAACATTCAAGCAAACATTCTGCCGAAATGTCATTTCAAAATGTATTGGAATAAATTTTGAGAACAAATATAATCAAAGCATAAACCTATTTATATTTATGTGTAAAAAATGACGACCGAAGATATAGAAAATGATTTTATTACTTTAAAATTTGATGTATCTTTATGGTTTAAAAGTAAAGTTATAGTATGCTAGAGCGAATTAAGTTCATGAAAGTGAACAGAAATAAGAAATTTGATTATACACCGCGTTATTATGATGCACGTAAAGAGCGTATAAAAATGATGCAAAAAGCGTATAGTGAAGAAGCTCAATTATCACTTACAGATCAACAAGCCAGATTAAAAGATAAAATGCAGAGTGCATGGCATACAGAGAAATCTTTTAGTCAACAATCTAGAGCAGCCAATATTCGTTTAATCATTATTTTAGTCGCCTTACTTTTAGGCGCTTATTTTATTTTAGATTACGTTGATATTTTTACTGCGGAAGTTATACATTTAGAACCTTAAGTCAAATCAAAAACAAGTAATCAAAAGATGTCAGAGGTAATTCGTTTACTCCCCGATAACATTGCCAATCAAATTGCTGCAGGTGAAGTAATTCAGCGACCAGCATCTGTGGTTAAAGAATTAATTGAGAATGCTGTTGACGCTTCGTCCTCAAAGGTTGAATTACATATAAAAGACGCGGGAAAAACCTCCATTCAAATTATAGACAATGGAAAAGGTATGTCTGCTATGGATGCCCAAATGTGCTTTGAAAGACATGCTACAAGTAAGATTGAAGCTGCTGCAGATTTGTTTAACTTGAATACAAAAGGATTTCGAGGAGAAGCATTAGCTTCTATTGCCGCTATTGCTCATGTTGAGTTAGAAACCATCGAAAAAGACCAAGAGGTAGGAACAAAAATTGAAATTGCTGGAAGTAAAATTAGCTTACAAGAACCTTGTTCACGTGCAAACGGCACCTCAATTTCTGTAAAAAACTTATTTTTCAATGTTCCTGCAAGAAGAAATTTTTTAAAATCAGACAATGTAGAAACCAAGCATATAGTTGAAGAATTCAACAGAATTGCATTAACACATCCTGAAATAGCATTTACATTCTCACACAATGGCAATGTAATTCACAACTTAGAATCGGCAGGTTTGCGCAAAAGAATTGTTGATTTATTTGGAAGAAATTTTAATAATAAACTTGTTCCGATAGAAGAGAATACAGATTTAGTCAACCTGAAAGGTTTTATTGTTAAACCAGAGTATTCCAAGAAAACTAGGGGAGAACAATACTTTTTTGTCAATAATAGATTTTTTAAAGATAGTTACTTGCACCACGCAGTAGTTTCTGGATATGATAATCTTATTGCTCCAAAACATTTTCCTTCGTATTTTATATATATGGATGTTCCCTCTGAAACATTAGACGTGAATGTTCATCCAACAAAAACCGAAGTTAAATTTGAAGATCAAAGAAATATTTATAGTATTCTGAGAAGTACGATAAAATTGGCCTTAGGAAAATACAATATAGCACCAAGCCTCGATTTTGAAAGAGAACCGCAATTTGACCTTACCATAGAACAGCAAAATAGCCCTATTCGGCAACCAGAAATAAAGGTAGATCCAACTTTTAATCCTTTTGAGACTTCAAACGCAGGTCAGGGTTCATCAAACAAAGGAAATTCGGCGCGACCCATGCCAAATACATTGCGTCCCAATAAAAAAGAGTGGGAAGATTTTTACGAAATAACAGAAGAAGAATTGACGCAAGAGGAGGACAGTACAAATCAAGAAATTGCTTTTGATAAACCACAACAGTCAAGCGGAAGTAAAATTCAAATTCATCGCAATTTAATATTTGTCCAAATTAAATCGGGCATTTTACTCATTCACTTGAACAGAGCCAATGAGCGCATCTTGTATGATGATTTAATGGAACAATTCATGCTTTCTCCAATTGCAGGCCAACAACTTATGTTTCCATACGAATATAATATGCAAAATACCCAGAAATTAGAATGGGAAAACAACGCAACTCATTTGAAACGTCTAGGTTTTGATTGGGATTGGCAAAAAAACACACTTGTTCTCTCTAGTATTCCGTCCATGCTTGAAATTGAGTATGTGACACAATGTTTAGATGGAATTGTTGAAAAAATAACGCATGAAGATCTAGATAAAGGTGAGTTGGTTCATGAATTAATTTTATCCTTATCAGCGGCGGCAACAAATTACAAGAACAAGGTGTTAAATGAAGAAGAATTAAATTACATCGTTGATCGAATTTTCCAAAGTGAGCAACATCAATATTCACCTAGTGGAAATAAAATTATGAGTACAATAACTTTAGAGGAACTTTATAAATATCTATCATGAACAATATCTTAGGAAACATGCCCCCAGTGGTTAAAAACTTGCTACTCTTAAACGTCGTAATGTTCATTATAAAGTTTTTAGGCGAAGCACAAGGCTTTCCCATTACCTACCTATTAGGAGGTTATGTTTTTAATTCCCCCTATTTTGAGCCGTATCAAATTGTCACTCATTTTTTCATGCATGGTGACTTTTTTCATATTTTATTTAACATGTTTGCCCTTGTTATATTTGGCTCTGCATTGGAACAAGTTTGGGGACCAAAACGTTTCTTTATCTTTTATATGACAACGGCGTTTGGAGCATTTTTCTTGCATCAAATCGTAGGATACATCGAAGTAAAACATATTGAGGACCAACTTGTTTCCGCGGGTTATGATCTTTTTATTTTACAAGAGAAAATAGCCAGCCTTCGATCCGGCTCAATTGATACTTTTAATATTATTGCCAACACCAATGGCTTGGTTCAAGATTACATGGTTGGGATTTCAACACCTGTTGTTGGAGCATCAGGGGCCGTATATGGTGTTTTAGTTGGATTCGGATATTTATTTCCCAATACAAGGCTTATGCTGCTCTTCCCTCCCATCCCAATAAAGGCCAAATACCTAGTAACCATTATGGTGGGTATAGCAGTATACAATTCATTCCTTTCCAATCCAGGCGACAATATTGCACATTTAGCGCATTTAGGTGGAGCTATCGTTGGATTTATATTGGTATGGATTTGGCAAAAAGACAAGAAAAGATTTTATTAAAATTCATCAATTATGAATCGTACATTTACGGATGAGGTTAAATATCAATGGAATAATGGTGGAATGCACATTAAATTAATGGGCATCAACCTTGTTGTTTTTATATTAATCAATGTACTGCTAGTTTTAGGTTCTTTATCGGTATCTTCTGGCAACCCAAATCCAATGGAAGGAATTGTATTTGACATTTTCACCTTACGTGGTGATGTCAAAGGCTTTTTAACTCATCCTTGGGGAATTTTCACGAGTATTTTTGCTCATTTCGACTTTATGCATATTGCTTTCAATATGCTTTTCTTTTATTTTATTTCACGTTTTTTTTTAATGTACTTCTCTAACAAGAGAATGTTATACACCTATATTCTTGGGGGAATTGCAGGTGGCTTATTTCAGATTTTAGCGTATGCTGTTTTTCCAAAACTTCAAGGTATGCAAACATTTGTTGTTGGTGCTTCTGGAGCAGTAAACGCAGTATTTATGGCCGCAGCTTTTTATCGACCAATGGCAGAAGTTCATCTTTTTGGTTTAGTAAAGGTAAAAATGATTTACATTGCTCTTTTTTATATACTTATTGACCTATTCAATATGGGCGGAAGCGGTAACGTAGCTCATTTTGCTCATCTCGGAGGAGCAGCATTCGGATTTCTCTCAATTTATAAAATTGGATCAAAAAATAACGTTGTAAATTTCACACAAACAACAATTGAGAATCTCAAAACTAGCTTAAGCAGTAAACCAAAAATGAAAGCCAAAAAAGGAGGAAAATCTTTTAGTAACACATCTGCGAAAAAACAAACAGATGAGGAGTACAATCTTAATAAAAAGAAAAAACAAGAAGAAATAGATGCTATTTTAGATAAAATATCTAAATCAGGGTATGATAGCTTGACCAAACGTGAAAAGCAAGTTCTCTTTGACCAAAGTAGGTAGACTAAAACAAACTTATGATCTTTTCATTGCTTAAACTTATTATCAGAATTACTACTTTCTTATTTTCTATAGGATTACTAATTAGTTATTTCAGTAGCTATGTTTCTCCAACAAGTATTTGGTATATTCAGTTATTTGGATTAGCCTATCCCCTACTTCTTGTGGGTACAATTGTTTTAACAATTCTAAATTTTCTTATTCGGAGAAAGTTTATTTTTTCACTGTTCATTCTTCTAGCCGGATTCTTTACCCATGTTAAGTATTTTGGCATTAGTACAAATAAAGCATCAAGCAAAACAATTGGTAGTATAGACGAGCAATTAACATTAATGTCTTTTAACGTAAAGCTTTTTGATGTTTATCAACTTGTTGAACCAGCATTAGAAAATAGTAAACTAGCTTTTAAAAATTTCTTAAAGGAGAACCAAGTAGATGTAATTAGTTTTCAAGAATATGCTGAAGATCCAACGAATAATTTGATTATTTCACCCGAAGCGATAAAAGAACACGGAGGGTATGACTATCATGTTAGCAATTTAACCCTAGAAGCCAATCGTCTAAAAGTCGGTCAAGCCATTTTTTCAAAATATCCAATCATAGCTTCAGGAACAATTGACAATTCAGAAGCAAATTTCCCCAGTCTTTTTGCTGATATAGTAAAAGATAAAGACACAATTCGAGTCTACAACTTTCATTTACAGAGCATTCGCTTTCAAAAAGATGAATACTCCTTGTTTGATCTTACAATTGAAAGTAAAAAAGATTATACACAGCGCATCACAGGACTTTTAAAAAAATTAAAAAAAGCCTATCCTTCACGTACTCATCAAGTGGAAAGAATAATAGCGCATGCATTAACTTCTCCATATACCACAATATTAATGGGAGATTTGAATGATCCTCCAACATCTTATGCCTATGCACAAATTGAAGCGCATTTTTCAGACGCTTTTCAAGTAGGTAGCTTTAATGCGACACGCACCTATGCAGGAAAAGTTCCAGCAGGAAGAATTGATTATATTTTTTATGACAATCAACTCGTGCCACTTTCCTTTAAAACCTATAAGGAAAAGGTGTTATCAGACCATTATCCAATTCAGGCTTCCTTTGCTCTATTAAACAAAGAGCAATCTAAAATAAAGTAATGATATAAGTAATATATAAACCAAGTAGTAGTACACCACTAAATCGACCTATTTTACGTCCAAATATCATCATCGGAAATAAAAGCAAAGCGATACCAATCATCCAATACATATCGTAATTCAATACATTTTCAGCCACAGCTATGGGCTGTACAATAGCTGTTAAGCCAAGGACAGCCATGATATTAAAAATATTACTCCCAATTAAATTACCAACAGAAATATCCGTTTCTTTTTTGTAAGCAGCAACTACACTAGTTGCTAATTCGGGCACAGAAGTACCAAACGCAATAATCGTTATACCGATTACATGTTTTGATATACCCGCTTCAACTGCTAAAGATTTAGCTCCTTCTATTAACCAATTAGAACCAAAATATAGACCGAGTAATCCTATTAACAAAAACCCGATATGCTTCCAAATAGAAATTTTGGCGGTTAACGCTTCAATTTCCGGACTCTCCGTTTTGTTTAGTCGCGTTGTTTTTCTTGTATTGAAAATGATAAAAATAATAAACCCAAGTAACAGCAAAAATAAAATTAAGCCCTCCCAACGGGATAAATTAAGATCCAAAGAAAAAACAAAGAATAAAACCGATGCTAACATCATCATTGGCCAGTCAAAACGAATTGTGTTTCTTGCCACGGGTATAGGAAAAATCAACACTGTTACCCCTAATACAAGTGCAATATTCGCAACGTTTGAACCAATTACATTTCCTATTGCAATTTCGGGTAATCCTTCACTTGCCGATTGCAGAGAAACGAGTAATTCAGGAGTTGAGGTCCCGAAAGAAACAACAGTAACTCCAATGACTAACTTAGAAAGCTTTGCTTTAACGGAAATACCTACAGCCCCTTTTACCAGATACTCTCCTCCAGCAATTAAAAGGACGAGCCCCACGATTATTAAAACGATATTATATAGCATTATTAATCGACTTGTTGATCAGGTTTCACATGCTCTTCTCCTGTATGATTTGGTTTTGGTTGAATAGTTGGAGGAACAGACTTCTGTTTTTTATCTACATCCTGAGCATTAATATTTTTGGCAATATCTGCTCCAGAATTCTGCAAATCATCCTTTAATTCTCTTACAGGCGCTTCAAGTGAATTTTTTGCTTCATGAATTGTTCGGTTTACATTCATGTCTCGTTTCATTTCTGTGCTTGTTTTACGAATTTCATCTTGTATATCTTGACTAGCATCTTTCACTTGACGTATTCCTTTTCCTAAGCCTCTTGCCATACCTGGTATGCTTTTCGCTCCAAAAAATATGAGAACAAAAAGTAGGATTATAATAATTTCTGAACCAGCAATACTATTGATGAATAAAAACATATCACAAAGATAGGAGAAAATGAGAATTGCAAGAAATTTAAACTAAAAACAATTCAAGAAATCCTTACCCGAACTTTAAACTGAAAATTTTGTCCTGAATAAAATCAAATTCTAAAAGGCAATACCTAACGAATAAGTAATGCTTTCTGAACCTTTTTCAAAACGTGGCAAGTTATTTATAGCTTTTATTAATGCTTCTTGATGCTTTGGATGTATTTGACCATAAATTTTGTGATCTTTCAATTTCCCTCGGGAGTTAATATGCAAATCTATCATAATACTCTTGGCATACTTATCCTCACCTTTGGAAACTTTTATGGGTTTTAATTTACCAATAAAATAATTTTGTAATGCGCGGTCTCCTCCTGGAAACTTAGGCACATCATCAATTGAATAACCTCCACTTGTACCTGATGAGGTATTGGTATTTTGAAATGGATTACCACCTTTGTTGGGTTTTGTACGCTTTAAGTCATTTGGATTTGTTTTTGCCAAAATTTGTACTTCCTGCACAGCCAAAAGGATGGTTGCAACTGATTCTTCTTTTGCATAAGTAAAAGTCCTTGTGTTATCAGTTTGACCTACTTTTTTCGCCTCATAAGCATCTGGGATTGGATCAATTGCAGTTGATTCTTGCGTTACATTATCCTTATTTGAATTATTTGTCTTTTCTTTAAATTCTGGAAGCTCAACCTGAATAAATTTTGGTTCCTCCTCATTTAGTTTTTCATTTTGTGCTGAACTTACAGACTCATCTAGGTTATTTTGATTCAAATCTCGATTATCTTCTTTTAATTCTTCCGTCTCTTTTTGTACACTCACATCTTCGTCCTCTTCCTTTTCAGCAGGTAAAACCTTATTATGTTGAGATTTTTTTATGGCAATATTTTTTGAAAATGCTTCAGCTACATATTTCTTTTGAACAGTATTTTTTTGAAATAAGATTCCAAATCCGATAAGTAGCGTTATCGCACTGAGTCCGATCCAAACACCATACTTCGACCAAAATCCTGGCTTTGTATAATAACGACTATTTATTTGAAGGTTCGTTTTTGAAGATACAGATTTTACAGCACTAGGACTGATTGTTGAAACTCCTTCAAAAACTGCTTTCACCATTGGATTATCATGGATCATTTCATCAATCCATTTTCTATCTGAAGATGATAAATTCCCTTTTTGATAAGCTACGAGCATATCAAAAGTGGGTAATTCATGATATTTCATTGACTGATTTGACATTTTTCTTCTCTAATTCAATTTTTATTTTTCTTTTCCCGTTTTGAAGGTGACTTTTCACTTCTTTTTCTGTCATGCTGTATTGATCAGAAATTTCTTTATAACTCTTGCCTTCCATATAAAAAGCTTTCACGCATTTTTCTTGAATGGGTTTAAGCTTGTCCAGTACTTCTTCTACTATTTCAGTCATCCTGCTTTCTTTGGTGTCAAAAAGCATATGAAATAAATCAGCGTCCCCATGGTCGTGAAGACCTTCTACTAATTCTACAGCTTGATGACTGCCTCTCTTTCGTTTTATTTTCAGCAACTGATTTCTAACCATAGTGTAATACCACCCACCAAAATTCTTTATTTGTGCTGTAGCCAACTCTTTATGCATTAACTCAAAGCACTCCATAACAGCATCTTCAGCATCGTGTTCATTTTTTAAGTAACTTAAAGCCAAAGAAACCGTCATTTCATTGTATCGTTCAAACAATAAACCCAAGTAGTACAAATCTTTTGTAGCCTGATATTTTGAGACCAAGTCTACATCGGAATACTGTGCATATTTTCTCAGCAACTTTAAAAACACTCAAAAAAATTAAAAATTCAGTTTAAACTTATCCTTTTTCTATCTAATAGGGAAATTAAAAGTAAAGATTCCACACTTTTATGAAAATATTTTTTTAGATTAGAAGATAATCCTCTCTGAATAAAAGCGTTCGACTATTAAAATCATCAGTTATTTCATCCAAAACAACACTTTGTGAGGATGTTAATTTTGCCTAAAATTCTCATTTCCACCTCAGAAAACCGATATAATTTAAAAATGATATTAATTTTAATGCTTTAACGGGAACTTTACCAGTAGTTTAATAAACTACAATAAAAAGTACTACTTTTAATTTGGTAAGATCTGGATTTTGCCAGTTAACCGTTTAATCACATGATTGACAGCTTAGATCTATTTATTGGCAAAGTATCGAATCGGTATTTAATTTAATAAGTGCTCTTGAAACAGAAATCTACACAAATGAAAAAGGATTTAAAAAGCAAAATAATTCTTCTTTTAATGACGGTACCTCTATTGGTTAGCGCCATTATTTTGTCAATAAATGTTTACAATGACGGACAAAAGAGAGCTCAAATTAAAGCTGATTACAGTGAACTGAATTACATTGACAATGGTGTTTTGTCTGTTACCGCATGGAAAGAAACTTTTGAAAACATATTTGTAAATCAAATTGAAACCTTCGAATTAAATAAAAAACAGGATAGTTTACTTCACTTACAATTAACCGATTTAATTAAAGGCCTGGTAGACAAGGCAGACAGTACAATTCAAGTTGAAGATGATGGTTTAAAAAACACGTTAAGAAAATGGATTGTTGATGCTTTTGTTAATCCTGAAGAAATAAAAGCAAGTGCTCCTCAATTTAGCCGGGCAATAATTGACGAAGTATTAAAAGATAAAAATAAAGATAGACTTAAAACTTTAGCCAAAAGTAAACTTAATGAGTTTACAGAACAAACTTATGACAATCAAGATTCAAGTAAAATAAAATCAATTTATGCCAAATACAATTTTGAATTACATGAAAATGTAAATCCTAAACTTTTAGCGAAAGCAAAAAAGATAGAAATAAAAAATTACCTTGAAACATTTATTATTGTTGGTATTGTAATCCTTTTTCTCCTTGCATGGTTCTACGTAATTAAACATGATTATCTACAAAAAATAATGTTTCTATTCTCTGTTTGTCTTGCTATTACCGTTCTTTTTGTTGGGTTAACAAGCGCAATGATAGAAATTGATGCACGAATCAACAGCTTTAACTTTGTACTCCTGGGGGAGCAAGTTCATTTCGATGATCAAGTAATATTTTACCAAAGTAAAAGCATACTTGAATTGGTTAAAATATTATTCGTAACAGGAAAATTGGATTCTATATTAGTTGGTGTACTGGTACTTTCTTTTAGTGTGTTACTGCCCTTAACAAAGCTTATATGTACAGAAATTTATCTTTTTGGAAAACAAAAATGGCGTTCTAATAAGATTCTTAAATGGCTGATCTTTAAATCTGGGAAATGGTCAATGGCTGATGTAATGGTTGTAGCTATATTCATGGGGTATGTTGGTTTTAATGGTATTTTAGATGATCAAATTGAATACCTGAACATTTCATCAGAAACAATGAATAGTATTGCAACAAATAATACCTCACTTCAACCAGGTTATATTCTTTTTATTACTTATGTTGTTTATGCCTTGATTTTATCTGTTATTTTAAAGAAAATCATCAAAAATAGGTCGTGATTCATCCTATTTAACTTAACACTTGCTTTTTACAATAAAAATGAAAGCACCTCCTTACGTAACTGATGCTATTAAAAAAGTGTATTGTATTTTTTTAAATATATACTTTTTATTGTGAAGGATTTTAATTAACTTAGATTAACTTAATCAAAAAAATCAAATTATGACCACCAAAGAATTAGGCGATTTTGGCGAACAACTTGCTCGTCAATATTTAATAAAAAAAGGATTAACCATAATCGAAACAAATTATCGATATAACAGAAATGAAATCGATATTATTTATGAGACGCCTGGAAAAATTAATTTCGTTGAAGTGAAAACAAGAAAAACAGAAGCTGCTGGTCCACCATGGAAGTCTGTTACCCGTCACAAACAAAATCAAATAATAAAATGTGCGCATCACTACATCGTTTCAAATGATTTAGATGTGGAAGCACAATTTGACATTATTTCGATTGTTCACAATAGTTATGGAACAAAAATCCTACATATAGACGAAGCTTTTTACCCCAGGGTATAATTACAAGACGTATTTTGGATTTTTAAACGAAATATTTATCTCTTTTTTTCTTTAAGTAGGAATTTTAGGCTTCAAAAAAATAGGAGAAGACGCCTTAAATATCTTCTTTTATCTATCTGATTCTGTATCTTTGTCAAATAATAATTTTATTATGAGTACAAACAGAGACGGAAATCCAAAAAGCAAAGAGAATAGAAAAGGAAAGACTTCTAAGTATGCTGGAAAAAACTTAAAGTACATTTCCAAAAACAAAGGAAAAAACAAGAAGGAAGATAGTCCTTCAAAGCCTGCTGGTTTGCCAAAAAGAAAACGAACCAACAAAGGAGAACCGTTACCAAAGTTCAATGATAAAATCAGACTAAATAAATATCTAGCTAATGCAGGAATATGCTCTCGACGTGAAGCAGACGTATTGATTTCTTCAGGCGTTGTTAGTGTGAATGGTAAAACCATTGTTGAACTAGGTTATAAAGTCTCACCTACGGATGAAGTAAGATATGATGGAGCTACTGTTAAGCACGAAAACAAAAGATATATATTAGTTAACAAGCCAAAAGATTTTACTTATAAGTATGAAGAAGACCCAACAAAAAAATCAGTTTATCAACTGATTAAGAAAGCATGTCCTGAAATAGTAATGCCTGTAGGTAAAATGGATCGTAGCGCATGTGGCTTGATGCTATATACGAATGATTCAGATATGGAAAAGAAATTAACCCATCCCAAATTTAAAGTCGCTCAGTTGTTCCATGTAGTTTTAGACAAACCAGTTTCAGATGAAGATTTAGAGAAATTAACGAAAGGTCTTTATGTTGACGATAAGGTGTTTAGCGTTGAGGAAGCAAGTTTTGTCAACGGAAAGCCTCACAATGAAATTGGTGTTAGGGTCTTGTCACACAAAAGCAATATGGTAAAGTTGATGATGGGTAAAATGGGATATGAAATAAAAATTCTTGATCGTGTCGAGTTTGCGCGATTAAACAAAAAAGATTTACCACGTGGACATTATCGACATTTAACAGAGGCAGAAATTGGATATTTAAAAATGAGCTGATGAAAAACATAATTTTACTGTTGTTATTATGCCTACTCACATTTGTTAGTTGTAAAAATGACACTACACAGCACGAGAGTAATAGTAAGGAAGTAGACAACTTAAAATCATACTTCTATCCTTCGGACAGTCTATTCCCTACGATTTATGCATACAAGAATTCCATTAATCCTCTTGAAGAAAAGTTTCATCGATTTTACAAGCAGGAAAATGAGAAAGATACAGGCTTAGTATTAGAATTCTACAATTCAAAATTAATGATTACTGAAGCATTTACATTATCTCTAAATAGCTTTGAGGTAATGGATCATATGATTGTAGATGGAGATGGTAAAAAAAGAAAAGCAAAAGTATCAGAAAAACAATTTTTCCCAATTAATGAAGATGTTAAAACTAGTTTTACCTCTGACTTTCCTTCACATTTAGATTCTATCACCTTGATTTACCAATCAAAGAAACATGTTTACGATTCTATTTTTAAAATGTCTTTTTTAGATACGATTGCGCCTACAATTTTAGTTAAAGACTCTGTACGATATATATTTGCCAACACAACCACCAAAGAAGTTGGTTCACAAACATCTGTGATTAATAGGTACTATGCTAAAGGATATGGACTTGTTAGATGGACATCTGAAGATGGTAAAAATGTTTATGAAATTAGTTCCATTCTCAACAATCAGTTTTGGACACAACTCCAACAACAATAAGCTTTTACAAGGCATAAAATTATAGGCATAAAATTTGCTATTATTTCTTGAGAATTACGAAATGAAATGAATTATATAGTCGCATCTTTTTTTGGTATTTACTTTATGCTAATGTCAATTTTAGCAATTCCTTACAATGATGTTCAAAAAGCTTTTGAACAAGGTAATGCAAGTAAAATAGTAAGCTATGGAACCGCCAAGTTACTTATTTCTATTAATGGAAAAGAAGGAGTTTATAGCAAATCGCAAGGAACACAAGTTCTCAGTGGTTTTTTTAAAAAACACCCACCCAATTCTTTCACCTTTAACTTCAAAGGAAAAGAGGAAGGAGCTTCAAGTTTCGCTGTAGGAGAATACCAATCAAAAGAAAAGTTTCGCGTGAGTTTAAAGTTTAAAAACGTCAAAAAACAACATCAAATCGAATCCATTACCATCTCATCATCTTATGAAAAGTAAGTTAATTTATGTTGGAAAAACGGGTAAATCCTTTTTAAAAGAAGGAGAAAAAGAATATTTCAAACGCCTAAATCGATATATTCCATTTGAAATCATTGAGATTAATGATGTAAAAAATGCCAAAAAAAGGTCAGAGGAAGAGATCAAACAAATCGAAGGAGAACAGATCTTAAAAAAACTAAAAGGGAATGATTTTTTAATTTTATTAGACGAAAAAGGCAAAGAGTTTACTTCCATTAATTTTTCTAAATATATTCAAAAACAGTTTAATGCTGGTCATCAAAATCTGACTTTCGTTATTGGAGGCCCTTACGGCTTTTCAAATGAAGTTTATAAACGTGCAAATGACAATATAGCATTGAGTAAGCTTACTTTTTCTCATCAAATGATTCGCATGTTTTTTCTTGAACAAATGTACAGAGCAATGACGATTTTAAAAAATGAACCCTATCACCATCAATAAATTGTCGAACCTAATTACTTGTGGCATGCTAACTAATAGATCTTAAAATAACTGATACTATCTAGTATTAACTCCCACTCTCCATTACTATTAACAAAAGGTTCACGATCTACACGTTGAATTTGTTGGACTGAATTTCCAACTTGAATTCCATTGCTGGCTTTATTAAACTTAACTTTACCTGTTTGAAAAAATAAACATCCCTCGAACGCTTCGTCTTTATCACAACCGATTCCAAAACCACTATCTTGTCCATCAATAGTAAGATAATTTCTGATAGAATCACTTTTACTAGGGGAGTAATATACTTTAGTGTGCCACTCGCCTTTAAAATCTTCGTTATACTTCTCTATATTTTGAACATTACAAGAAAATAATAGAACTAAAACGAAAGTTCCGATTGTAAAATAAATTATTGACTTCATTGATAGTAAATTAACTATTTTCATCGGAAAATTAAACATTTTTTAATTGTTAATCGATATAATGAGTAGAAAACAGAAAATCAATTTATAAAACAAAATAAAATTAGGTAGATTGTCGATGCTTTTAAGGTTAAAAAAATTTGAATATAAAAAAATGCCATCAACAAAAGTTGACAGCATTTGAATATTTACTAGCTTTTTAATTAAGCTTTAGCAGCGTCTTCGCGTGGAACAACCGATACATAAGAACGATTGTCTTTTTTCTTTCTGAATTCTACAACTCCTGATTCTAATGCAAACAATGTATGGTCTTTACCAATTCCTACATTTAAACCTGGATGATGTTTCGTTCCTCTCTGACGAACAATAATGTTTCCTGCAATTGCAGCTTGTCCTCCAAAAATCTTCACACCCAATCGTTTACTTTCTGATTCACGACCGTTTTTTGAACTTCCGACTCCTTTTTTATGTGCCATCTTTGTTTAATTTTTTAAAGTTCTTATAATAAAAACCTATAATTATGCTTTTATACCCGTAATTGTCACTTCCGTCAGGTGCTGACGATGACCATTTTGTTTTTGGTATCCTTTTCTTCTTTTCTTTTTGAAAACAATTACTTTGTCTCCTTTCAAGTGACGTTCTACTTTTGCAGAAACTAAACCACCTTCTATAGCTGGGGCGCCAACGTTGATTTTCCCTTTGTCACCTGTTAATAAAACGCGATCGAAATCAATTTTATCTCCTTCTTTTGCGTCTAAACGGTGAACAAACAAACGTTGATCTTTTTCAACTTTAAATTGTTGCCCTGCTATCTCTACAATTGCGTACATAGCTAATTTAATTAATTATTATTTTTCTGAAAAATTTCAGATGGCAAATATAATAAATAAATCTTTAATAGAGAACAGTTGATCAGAAATAAAATGGAGCACGCTTACAAAAAAACAACATCTAACAGTCAAATTTATAACCACAACGCATCAAGCAACTTATTTAATCTGCATTATTGATGAGATTATTTTTGATTTTAGACAAGATTCGAAATTTACAGATAATAGTATTCTATATCAGTAAATTACAAGTGAAATATAAAATTAAAAGAATCCAAGCATCAAATAGTCGATATCCAAATTTGGGTAGCTTTACATTCTCTTACAAATAGAGCAATCACATAAAACCAACTCATTAGGGATTTTAATGAAAGAATACGATGAATAATTCTATCTAACAAATTGACTAACCCGGATTATTCATGCATTTAATTTTAAATCTATTCTAGGCACAAGACCTAAAGTAATATATGTATATTTCGCGGGGCTTGTAACGACGAATAGATCAAAATTAAATCAAAATCTTACAAATACACAAATACCCAAAAATGGGTTTCTCAAATTTTACAGGAAACACAGTTAAAATACTGACTTACAGATGTTAATATTCTTAAACTTTAAGATTGGTGAATAATTCGGGCTAAGTTACTAAAATCAGCTATTTTATATCACAAAAGCCCCGCTACTTTAGAATACAGGTAATATTTTGAGTCACGATTTTTTTTGTCATCATTTTTGTTTTGCTACGCGACAAAAATGCCGCCAAAAACAATTATACCGATATTTATAGCCCCGTGTAAGCGAAGCGCAACGCGGGGCTATAATTACTTGACACCTTCAGCGTCAGGTGTAATTCAATCTAAAAAATTCGACTTAGTCGATGAAGTTAGCTATTTTATGTTACAAAAGACCCTGTCTTGGAATGTGGGTTAAGACTTTCATGTTAAGTCAGAAAAACACCTTCCTTAAAGTGAGGCGATTAATCTTTTTATTTTCCAATAGATGGTACTTTATGCTTCATACGATTTGCTACATAAACACCTATTAAGATAATAAACATAGCTGCAATCTGCAGCCAACTAATTACTTCACCATCCAAAAAACCAATTAAAACAGCTACGATTGGAATTAAGTAAGTTACGCTACTTCCATACAATGCTGAGGTTTTGCTTATCACATAATTAAATAAAATCAATGATAAAGCTGTACCAAGAATCGCTAAGATCAAAATATAAATGAGCGCTTGAGACGCGTGTTCATTTTCAATAATTGTTTTGGGTGTATCAAAAAATAAGAACAAAAATAAAGCAGGCAAAAAGGCAAAAACAAAAGCTACTGAGGTGACTTTTAATGGTGGTAAGTGGCTTAAATTATAACGCATTGTATTTGTGCTAAGCGCATAACAAAGCGTTGCCAGTATAATTGCTAAAACATGTAGATAAGTACCTGAAGTATCAATTACAGAAACTCCATTTACAAGAACAATTATACCAATCGTACCAATCAAAACACCTAATATTTGATTTTGAATTAGTTTCTGCCGAAACAGCAAAACACCTATAATCAATGTAAAAATTGGCGTTGTACTATTTAACATACCTGCATATCCAGAACTAATTCCGGTTTCTGCAAAAGTAAAAAGAAAAGCAGGTATAAAGCTTCCTGCCAGAGATACCACAGCTAAACTCACTCCAATTTTAAAAGAAGTTATCATTTTGAGCGATCGAATACCGATTGGCAAAAGAACCGTAGAAGCAAAAAGCATTCGCATCGAACCAACTTGGTTACTACTAAAAATTGCGTCGCCAGTTTCCTTATCAATCATCCCTCTTTTCATTAAAATAAACGAACTTCCCCACACCAAGGACAAGACCAAAAGCAACAAGGCATTTTTCACACTTGATTTCATACCGCAAAAGTAGTATTTCTTTAAAGATTATCTGGCGAGATAGTATGATAACTAAACTTTGTTTATCTTTGTTTAAAAAGTAAGTATGCGCAACATCTTAAGTTTCATTCTTTTTACAGTAATTATTGTCAGTTGCTCAGAACAACCCGTTTTAATCGACAATAAAGAAGTACAAGAAGAGCAAGTAAAACCTACTCATATTGCCACTTTTGAGGTGGAAGGAATGATGTGCCAAAAAGGGTGTGGAGCTGCAATTAGAAAAGGATTAATCGACGCAGGCGGAGTAAGTACAGTTGAAGTTGACTTTAAAGAATCTGACCCTAAAAGTGAAATCAATGTATATTTTGACAGCGACCAAACTAACACAGAGCAAATGTTAACTGTAATTGGGAGTCTAGCAGAAATGCGGTATTCAGCTAAACTTGTTAAAATCACTGAATCAAAAATAACCAAAGCAATTGTTGAAGGTGTTAAGGTTTAAAAAATAAAGTAAACTTTTTCACAACATCCACATCAAAATTACGTCCAATTGAAAACATCAAATCGTACCGAATCTTATTCCGGTAACAATTAACTATTTTTTTGTGTTATAAACACTTTTCCACTTGTTCAAATTGCAAATATAATTTATATTAGAGATATGAATGTTATAAATCCGTACACCCAAGAAGTAATTGGTGAGATCACATTAAGTGATGAAAATGAGGTGGAAAAACTCATTGATAAAGCTATTGAAGCTAAAGGAAAAATGCGCAAATTATCTTCAGGAGAAAAAGCTCATATCTTAAAAGAAATCATAAAAGGAATTGAACAAAAAAAGGAAACTTTTACAGAAACGATCATTCAAGAAAGTGGAAAACCTTTTAAGTACGCTAAAGCTGAGGTAGAAAGGGCTATACAATCTTTTAAATTCGCAGCAGAAGAAGCCACAAGATTACCACATGAGCTTTTCGATTTGGACGCAACTGAAAAAGGAAAACATCTGCGAGGTGAGTTAATTTACTTTCCTAGAGGAATTGTATTTGGCATTTCACCTTTTAATTTTCCATTTAACTTAGCTGTTCATAAAATTGCACCAGCCATAGCAGCTGGTTGTCCCATACTTCTAAAACCATCGAGTAAAACCCCTTTAACAATGGAGTTATTAAAAGAAGTTATTTCTACTACAAAACTCCCAAAAGGCGCCTTTGAAATCATTCATTGCTCAAGAGAAACAGGAAACAATATTATCGCACATCCAAAAATAGATGTACTTTCATTTACTGGCTCACCTGGCGTAGGTTGGAAAATGAAAGCTATGGCTAAGAAAAAGCACACGGTTCTCGAACTTGGAGGGAATGCAGCGGCAATAGTTGCGCAAGATGCAGACCTAAAGCTTGCAGTTGAAGAATTACTCGTTGGTGGATTTGCTTATTCTGGTCAAGTTTGTATTCACACACAAAGAATATATACTCACAAATCTATTTTCGAACAATTCAAAACTTTATATTTAAAAAGAGTTGAACAGCTTAAAATTGGCGATCCACTTGATCAAGCAACAGATTTCGCTATTATGATTGACTTAGAAAATGCCAAACGTGTTGAAAAATGGGTCAAAGAAGCAACCGACAATGGAGCTGAATGTCTTTTGGGAGGCGAACGCGTAAATAATTTTTACACACCTACTATTTTAACGAATGTAAAGAAAGGTTTAAAAGTTAGAGATGAAGAAGTTTTTGGTCCTGTTGTTATAATAGAACCTTACGCAACTCTTAATGAGGCAATACACACAGTAAATGATAGTCGCTGGGGACTTCAGGCTGCGCTTTTCACCAATGATATTTCTAAAAGAAATTTAGCGTTTAATCAACTAGAAGTTGGTGCACTAATTCACAATAAGTCAACTACATTTAGAGTAGACAATATGCCTTATGGAGGAATAAAAGACTCTGGTTTTGGCAGAGAAGGAATTAAATATACGATGAAAGATTATCTTGAACCTAAGTTACTGGTTAGAGAATAATCGTTTAAACTGCTTTAAATATTTCAAGAAGCTCATCAATATCATTTAATTTATACCGAAAGTTAATTTGATTTTCATAAGCTATGCGCAGTTCAGTTAAATACCTCTTAATGATTAAACTATTTGAAGAAGGTTCGAATTGACCTTTATTATGTGGCAAACCATCTTTTACGAAAGCTTCTTTAAGGTATTGGGGTTCAACTATCATCCCTTTTAAGCTCATGTCCACATAAAACAAAACACCATTATTGTGTACTCCCCAATTCAAAATGGAGAGCAAATTTGATTGATCTAAATAAGCCAACACAAAAGGAACACGCATATTTAAACTAGTTACGCCATATAAAGGAATATCTAATGATTGAGCGACAACACTATAAATCAAACCTAATGAAATTCCTCTTCCCTCACGTGTATCTAATACGGCATTGACCAATAAATCAAATGGTGTACAAGTTGAGGAGTTGGCGAGAGAGAAGTTTAAATCATCAAAAAAAACACTATTTAAAGCAGAAATTTTCTCAAAACTGGTTTGTTTAGTGTTTGTTTTTAGCCAACATTGTCTCCGTATACTCATAAACTGTTGTTCAAATTCGTGTTTATCCAAATCTGGAAATTGATAAGAACAAACAAGGAATAACGCTTCAAGTAATGACTTTTGGTCTGTATTCAACCAAGCAATCAAACCTTTTTTGACTTTACTAAACTTTAAGGTATTTAAGACATCTGTCACAATGTGGAGTTGTTCTTCTTTAAAATAACAATCATCAGCCAAAACTTCTAAATCAGGTATGATTTGATCACCATACTCTAGCAGTTTTGTTCGTGCATGAGCTACAACCATAGGGTCAGTATCGCCCATAAGTTTAATCAGTGCATGTATGGATGTTTTTGTTATCACACTACAAAGATAGGTTAGAATAAAGTGATTTTTAATGTATTGCCAAATGGTTATAAAAAGGCAAATGTTAATAGCTGCATATTATGTAAACAACTTCATTCTTTTAGTAATCAAAAAATATTAAAATAGAGTAAAGATACTCCATCTTTACACACTGAATAAACTAGAATATAACGTACTCTCTTTTACTTGACAAAATCCTTCCATATTTGAATATCAAGGATATCAAGATAATCGAGATGACGGTTGTGTGGTCGGAAAGCAAACGAAAGGAAAGAATATCAGAAAGGCATTTTAATTATTAAAGACATTATCATTTTCCTAGCGATTCATCTTAATTTGTATTTTTGCAATATGAGAATAGATATTTTAACTGTAGTACCTGACTTGCTGCAAAGTCCATTTAATCATTCAATTTTGCAACGCGCCAAAGACAAAGGCTTGGTTGAAGTCCATATTCACAATATTCGCGACTATTCAACCGATAAACATAAAAATGTAGATGATTATCAATATGGCGGTGGAGCGGGAATGGTCATGTCAATTCAACCGATTGCAGATTGCATTGAAAAGTTAAAATCAGAAAGAAAATACGATGAAATTATTTATATGACACCCGACGGCGATGTCTTTGATCAATCAACTGCTAATAACTTGAGTAGATTTAAAAACTTAATCTTGTTATGCGGTCATTATAAAGGCGTAGATGAACGAGTTCGGCAATTATATATTACTAAGGAAATTTCAATAGGATCTTACGTTCTTTCTGGCGGTGAGTTAGCGGCTGCCGTAATAGCTGATAGTATTATTCGTCTACTTCCTGGTGTATTAAATGATGAAACATCAGCCTTAACAGATAGTTTTCAAGACGACCTACTCTCCCCTCCTATTTACACACGCCCCGCTGATTACAAAGGGCATAAGGTTCCTGAGGTATTGCTTTCAGGAAATTTCAAAAAAATTGAAGAATACCGAGAAGAAGAGGCTTATAGAAGAACCAAGGAAAGACGCCCTGACTTATTAAAATAACTCTTTTTATTTAAAATTGATCTTGGTAAAACCTCATATATGAACGGAAAAGAACGAAAACTGAAGACAAGAACAGACCTAAAAATAAAGCCAAGAAAATAAATTTAAGATCCCTTGTTAGCCCTCCATTCATTTTTTGAAGTTCTCCTTCTGTTAATTGAATAAAGTTACTACTAAAAACCCCTCCAAAAAGTGCTGAAAGTTGATTTGTTTCATTAGCATCATTAAGTTTTTCCATCAGCGTTTCACTTTTAACTAATTGATTTTTTAAAACTTCTAATTCTACCTCTTGATATGACAACAGCATTTCTCGGTAATAATGTTTACCTTGTTCACCATTTAGAAGCATAGCAATCAAAACACCTCTTTCGCTTCCCTTCAAACTATTTACAATACGATCATCTATTAAATTGTTTAAATTAGTTTTGTCTGTATTTACCTCACTTTTAGACAAATTATCTTTTCTTAGCACCTCAACAAATTGCTGTTTAGAAGCGATTTCAAGCATTAAATCATCAACGTTATTTTTTAGCTTTGACATGAAATTGATATACATATCATTCAAAATTGTGCTATCCGTTAAACTTAAAAAACGATTCAAAGCAGATCGATTAAGGTTATTTAAAACATCCCCCTCAACCCCTTGCACTATTAAATCATATTTTTTCGGATAAACAACACCTGATGTTTTCGCATCAAATTTAACCTCGTCTTCAATTACAGTAAATTGAACATCCTTTGGATTATTTATACCAAACTTATTACAAACACTATGCTTAAAACTATTCTTCTCCAAAAGTTCTGTATAATGCGATGGATTTCGCGTCTTATATTTATAAATGCCATAAGGAGTTTCTATTTGTTCATCAAGCGAAATTGAGAAGGATGACTTTGAGACTACATTTTTAGGCAACAAAAACACATAAATTAAGGTGACAGTAAGAAAAACTGCGGCTGTAATAAGAATCAGCTTTCTGTTTTTAATCAATTCAATAAAGTAATCAAAATCCCTATTACTTTTAACGTTATTTTGTTGCTTATCTGACATGCGCTTAATTTTAGTCGCAATAATACTAAAAATTATGGTTTTAAATTTAAAGAAGAATGAAGATTGTGAATTTAAAATCTAGCATTTCACTGAAAATTCTTGCGTAGTAAAAAAATCAATTACATGCTTCGATCTTCCTTTTTGGTGTCCTTTTCAAATCTGATGGATCGAAATACTTTTTTTTTGTTGCGACAAAACTAACCATTTAAGATGTCATATTTATTTAGCATGAGAAGCTTATTTTATCTATATTTGCAGCAATTACGAAATCAGTAGACGATTCAACACGGAAACGTGATGTGACTCGTTGTGGCGAAGCCATGCCATTATTTTACCAAAAAGAAACACGCTTAAAATACAAAACAACACTATTTTTCACATCACCAAAAAATCATAATGAATTTAAAAGAAACATCAACATTAAAAAATAAGCAAATTCTTGTTACAGGTGGAGCTGGTTTTATCGGTTCTAATTTGTGTGAGACTTTACTTGAGATTGGTGCAATTGTCACATGTCTAGACAATTTTGCTACTGGTCATTTATATAACATTGAACCTTTTCTAAAAAATAAGAACTTCACATTTGTTGAAGGTAATATATGCGATCTCAAAACATGTAAAGAAGCTTGTGAAAATAAAGACTTTGTACTTCATCAAGCAGCACTAGGATCAGTTCCAAGGTCAATCAAAGATCCTATAAAAACAAATGAAGTTAACATCAATGGTTTTTTAAATATGCTTGTTGCCGCACGGGATGCTCAAGTAAAACGATTTGTTTATGCAGCAAGTAGTTCTACTTATGGTGATGCAGAAGAGTTACCAAAAGTGGAGCATGTTATTGGCAAACCTTTGTCACCTTATGCAATTACAAAATATGTTAATGAATTATATGCAGAAATTTTTCATTCTACCTACGGTTTAGACACAATCGGGTTGCGTTATTTCAACGTATTCGGAAGAAGGCAAGACCCTAACGGTGCATACGCAGCAGTTATACCATTATTTGTAAAAAAGTTCATGAATCATGAATCTCCTGTTATTAATGGTGACGGAACTTATTCACGTGATTTCACGTATATTGACAATGTTGTTCAAATGAATTTACTAGCATTGACAACCGAAAACGATAAAGCGGTCAACCAAATTTATAATACCGCAGTGGGTGATCGAACAAATTTACTAGAGCTAACACAGCTCCTTAAAAAATACCTAATAAAATTTGACAAGTCTATTGAAAATATTAATATCTATCATGGACCTGAACGAGAAGGCGATATCCCTCATTCACTTGCTTCCATAGAAAAAGCGAAAAAACTATTAGATTACAATCCATCTCACCCAATAGAAAGCGGAATTGCTGAAGCAATCGGTTGGTATTGGAAGAATTTGAAAAAGTAATCAGAAATGACTAAAAAAGTACTTATAACAGGTAAGAATGGTCAGTTGGGCTCTGAATTACAAAAGTACTCCCAGGTCGAGGTTGACTTTCATTTTGTTTTCTTAGATAGACAAGAAATGCCGCTTGAAAACAAGGATGCTATTTTAAAAGTACTAAATACATTTAAACCCAATGTAATTATTAATGCAGGTGCATATACTGCCGTTGATAAAGCGGAAGAAGAAAAAGAAGTAGCAGATTTAGTCAATCACCAAGCATTAAGAGTTATTGCAGAATGGTGCAATCAAAATAGTGCAAAGTTAATTCACATATCAACTGACTATGTCTTTGATGGTAACAGTGATAAACCTTATAAAGAAAACGATATTACTGATCCAATAAATTGGTATGGAGAAACAAAACTTCTAGGAGAAAAAGCCGTTTCAAAACAACTAAATAATGCAATAATTATTCGTACTTCTTGGGTTTATTCAGCTAGTGGAAATAATTTCGTTAAAACAATGTTGAATTTAATGAAAAACCGTGATCAAATCTCTGTTGTGAATGATCAAATTGGTTCTCCCACATGGGCAGCAGATTTGGCCAACGCAATTCTGACAATTATTAAAGCAAACAAATGGATACCAGGTATTTATCACTTTTCGAATTCAGGTAAAGTTTCCTGGCACGGCTATGCAAAAGAGATTCAGCATTTAGTTGGTTTAGCATGTAATATAAACGCTGTTGATTCTACAAAGTTTCCAACTAAAGCTAAAAGACCAAAGTATTCTTTATTGGATACAACAAAAATCGAACGTCTTTACGACATTAAACCACCACATTGGAAAAAAAGTCTTAAAGAATTTTTATCTAATAATCCATCACTTTTAAATAAGGAATCATGAAGGGAATTATTTTAGCAGGAGGCTCTGGAACCCGACTACACCCTCTTACTCACGCAGTCAGTAAGCAGTTATTACCGATCTATGACAAGCCAATGATATATTACCCCTTGTCTGTTCTCATGTTAGCAGGAATAAAAGAGGTGTTAATTATTTCCACGCCCCACGATTTACCAAATTTTCAACGACTTTTAGGAGATGGCAGTCGTTTTGGGATACAACTGAGTTACAAAGAGCAACCTTCCCCTGATGGTTTAGCACAAGCTTTTATATTAGGCAAGGACTTTATAGGTTCTGATGATGTTTGTTTAGTGCTAGGTGACAATATCTTTCACGGCGCAGGCTTAAAAAACATTCTAAAAGAAGCAATCACTGAGGTAAAGGAAGAAAAAAAAGCAGTTATTTTCGGTAATTATGTTAATGATCCAAAAAGATATGGAGTAGCGGAATTTGATAAAAACAAAAACGTAATTAGCATTGAAGAAAAACCTGTACACCCAAAGTCAAACTACGCAGTTGTAGGCTTATATTTCTACCCTAACTCTGTAATTCACATTGCCGAAAAAGTTAAGCCTTCCAATCGAGGAGAGCTTGAAATAACTTCGGTAAACCAAACATATCTTGAAGACAATAATTTAAAACTTCAACTTTTAAGTAGAGGTTTTGCTTGGCTAGATACAGGTACACATGAAGCATTAACAGAAGCTACTGAGTTTGTAAAAGCTATTGAGAAAAGAACAGGCTTAAAAATAGCATGTTTGGAAGAAATTGCGCTAAATAATAAATGGATCAGTAAGGATGAACTTTCAAATCAAATTGAAGGAATGAAAGGAAATTATTCTGAATATTTAAAAAGATTAATTCAAGATTAATTCAAGATAAAAACTATAGAAATGAAGATTAAAAACATTTGTTGCATTGGAGCCGGATATGTTGGAGGACCAACGATGTCTGTTTTAGCACAAAAAAATCCAGATATAAAAATAACTGTTGTTGACATTAATCAAGACAGAATTAATTCATGGAATGATGAAAATTTAAATGATTTACCCATATACGAGCCAGGATTAAAAGAAATTGTAAATGAAGCACGAGATAGAAATTTATTTTTTCATACAGATGTAGAAAAAGCTATCGATGAGGCAGATATGATTTTTATTTCTGTAAATACGCCTACCAAAACTTACGGTAAAGGTAAGGGTATGGCCGCAGATTTAAAATATGTTGAATTATGTGCCAGACAAATTGCTAAAGTAGCTAAATCTGATAAAATCGTTGTAGAAAAATCTACCCTACCTGTAAGGACAGCTCAAGCAATTAAAAACATATTGGATAATACAGGAAGTGGAGTGAAATTCCAAATTTTATCTAATCCAGAATTTTTAGCCGAAGGAACAGCGATACAAGATTTACTCCATCCTGATCGTGTTTTAATTGGTGGAGAGGAAAGTCCGGAAGGCAAAGAAGCTATCGATGCTTTGGTTGAAATTTATGCAACATGGATTCCGAAAGAAAAAATCTTGACAACTAATGTTTGGTCTTCAGAGCTTTCAAAATTAGTTGCCAATGCATTTTTAGCCCAAAGGGTTTCTTCTATCAATGCCATTTCAGAACTATGCGAAGTCACTGGTGCAGACGTCAATGAAGTAAGTCGAGCAATTGGAATGGACAGCAGAATTGGTCCTAAGTTTTTAAAATCTTCAGTTGGTTTCGGAGGTTCGTGCTTTCAAAAGGATATACTGAACTTAGTTTACATAGCAAAAACCTATGGTTTACATGAAGTAGCAGATTATTGGGAACAAGTTATTATTATGAACGACCATCAAAAAAGAAGATTTGCTGACAATATTGTAAGCACGCTTTACAATACGGTATCAGGAAAGAAAATCACTTTCTTGGGATGGGCATTTAAGAAAGACACCAATGACACGCGTGAATCTGCCGCAATATATGTAGCGGATGCGTTAATGAATGAGCAAGCAGAAATTACAGTTTACGACCCTAAAGTAAGCGAAGAAAGAATTTATGAAGATTTGGATTATCTCGGCACACGTAGTCCCGAAGAAAACAGAAAATTACTCAAAGTAGTTAAGGAGCCGTATGAAGCATGTAACGAATCACATGCAATTGCTATACTCACCGAGTGGGATGAGTTTAAAGAATATGACTGGCAAAAAATCTATGATTCTGTAATTAAACCCGCTTTTATATTTGATGGTAGAAAACTTTTAAATCCAAAAGAAATAAAAGAAATTGGGTTTGAGTATTATGCTATTGGGAGTTAAGAAATGTCCACATCAAAAACCATAGCAAAAAACACCCTATTCCTTTATTTTAGGATGTTTCTGGTCATGGGAGTCACACTCTACATGTCTAGGATTGTCTTAGACCAGTTGGGTGTTACTGATTATGGTATCTATTCTTTAGTAGGTGGAATTGTTGCTATGTTTGGTTTTCTAAATTCTTCGATGTCCTCGGCTACTCAAAGGTATTTGTCTTTTGATTTGGGTAAAAAAGATGAAAAACGATTACAAAAAACATTTAGTGCAACACTATCCATCCATATTGTAATCGCTATTCTGATATTATTAGTAGCAGAAACTTTAGGGCTTTGGTATGTCAATTATAAAGTAGTTTTGCCACCCGATAGACTTTTTGCTGCAAACGTTGTTTATCAATTCTCTGTGTTAACGGCGTTAGTTGGCATTATTCAAGTGCCTTATGATTCCCTTATCATTGCTTACGAGAAAATGAACATCTATGCGTATATCAGTTTAGTTGAAGTAGGTTTAAAATTAGGTTTAGTTTTTCTTTTGGTCATCTATGGAGGTGATAAATTAATTGCCTATGCAATAATGATGTTTTTAGTGTCATTGATTATTAGAATAGCTTACCAAATTTATTGCAGAAAAAACTATGCAGCGAGCAAATTTAAGTTCGAATATGATAAAACTTATTTTAAAGAATTGATTAGCTATTCAGGTTGGAACCTCTTCGGAGGAATTGCTTCTGTAAGTAGAAGTCAAGGAATAAACATTGTGCTCAACCTGTTTTTCGGAACAGTAGTCAACGCTGCCTATGGTTTAACGCTTCAAGTACAAAGCGCAGTGAATCAATTCGTTACTAATTTTCAAAAAGCTGTTAATCCGCAAATTATAAAGACTTATTCAGAAGGGAATTTAGCACAGATGCATAAACTCATTATTCAAAGCTCAAAATTTTCTTTTTTATTGATGATGCTTTTGGTCGCTCCCATTTTATTCAACACCGAGTTTATTTTAAATATTTGGCTGAAAGAGCCACCTGAGTATACTGTAGTTTTTGTGCAGTTGAGCTTGTTGGGTGTGTTGATAGATTGTATATCTGGTCCGTTAATAGTAGCTGTTCAAGCAACGGGAAAAATAATGAGGTATCAAATTATAATTGGAAGCTTAATCATTCTAACTCTACCTCTATCAGTCTTATGGATTTACTATGGTGGTGATCCAAAAACTGTTTTTTATGCGATACTATTAATAAATATACTGTCATTTATATTTCGACTATTCTTTTTAAAAGTCTTATTGAATCTAAATATTTTATATTTTCTTAAAATTTTAATTTTTAGAATGTTATCTGTTTCTTTTATCGTATACGGATTTTTCATTTTATTGGATCAATTTAACATCGCAAGTGGTTGGATAAACATTATGTTTTCAATATTAACAACAGTAACATTTGTTTTAATTATAGGTCTGAGTAAATCAGATTATGTTTTACTAAGAACTTTTATTAAAAAATGAGAAATAAAATAAAGAACTTTTTAAGAGTCATTTTAGGTAAAAAGTTTAGTGATTTTTTATTCAAAAAAGCTAAAAACTTTAGAAACCTATTTTACCTGGCTACCAATACACTAGCAGATTTCAAACTTTATTTTAGGTATTCTACACTTTTTAGGTTGGATAGCATAAAAAAACAAGAAGCACTATTAATACTTGATTATCATTCTATTGAAAAAGGAATGCTCTACCTAGATATGAAGCCACGATTTGCGCAAAACAGAGTAGAAAGAATACATAAACATCTTAAATCAAAAAGATTATTGCAAAACTTACAAAGATCTCAAATAGAGGTTACGCTTCAAGTAATGTGCAATTATTATGAAATTCATCAAGACAAAAATATAGAAATTGAAGACTATTTTTCTAAATCTCAATATGAAAATTACAAGGAACTCCTCAATCAAAAATATGCTAAAGAATTTTGTGGAGCAATAGATGTTTCTGCTTCTGATTTTTACCACAATGCATCAGCACCTTTTGATAAGTTTGCATATTCCAGAAAAAGTGTAAGAAATTACACAGGAGAAAAGGTAAGTCATAGAAAAATAAGAAAAGCTATCTCTTTATCACTGTCCGCTCCCTCAGTTTGTAATAGACAAGCCAATACAGTTTACTTACTAGAGGACAAGCAAAAAATCGATAAGGTTTTAGATATCCAAGGTGGATTTAAGGGATATGAAAAGAATGTGAGTCAACTATTGATACTCACTAATAATAGAAATTACTACTATACAGTTGGAGAAAGAAATCAATTTTATATTGATGGAGGAGTTTTTCTTCTTAATCTACTTTATTCGCTTCACTTTTATAAAATAGCAAATTGTCCAGCCAATTGGGGTAAAATGGTTAAAGATGAAAAAGCATTAGAAAAAATCATTTCTATACCAAAGTCGGAGAAAATTATCTGTATGATACCGATTGGGATTGCCAAAGAGGAATTTAGAGTTACACTATCAAAAAGAAGAAGTGTAGAGGAAACTTTAGTTCATTTATAATAAAAACATATAAAACGTTAATCTTTATTATATTAAATATAGAATCCATCTTTATAAAACGAATATAAAGCTTATCACATTATGAAAATAGGAATTATCACCCATCCCATTATTTACAATTATGGCGGCATTCTACAGAACTATGCCCTACAACAGGTATTAGAAGAAATGGGGCATGAAGTGTACACCATCGATAGACTTCCCAAAACAAAATTAATAATCAAAATCCTCTCTGTCGGAAAAAGAGCATTATTAAAACTAACTGGTAAAAAAGTAAAACTACGCAGTTGGCAAAACCAAAAAGAAAGCGACATAATTAATAAGCATACACGAGGATTTGTCAAAAAATATATCCAAACAACAAGTTCAATCTTTACAGATACTGAAATAAAAAAATTCATAAAAAATACGATTTTGATGCGTATATTGTAGGAAGTGATCAGGTGTGGAGACGAAATGATGCACATGGTAACAACGACGAGTTTTTAGCATTTTTAAAAAATAACAATCAAGTAAAGAAGATAGCTTACTCTGCTTCCTTTGGTGTTTCGGAATGGGAGTTTAATGGAGAGGAGACAAAGCGATTTCAAAAATTGGCCCAATTATTTGATGCTATTTCTGTACGTGAAGATGCAGGAGTGGGACTCTGCAAAAATTATCTAAACGTAGAAGCTCAGCATTTAGTTGATCCGACGATGTTGTTAACAAAAGAAAAATTTATTTCATTGGTTGAAAAAGAAAAAACTCAAAAAAATGAAGGATCGCTCTTTTGTTATGTTCTCGACCGAAACAAAGATAAAAATCAAATCATTAATGAGATCGGAAAAAAATTAGAGTTAAAAGACTTTGAAGTGTTGCCCGAACAAAATTTCAAAATGGAATACAAAGATGATTTTGATATTAACAAATGTATTTTCCCAAAAATCGAACAATGGCTAAAAGCTTTTATGGATGCTGAGTTTATCATTACAGATTCTTTTCATGGCACTGCTTTTTCCATTCTTTTTAACAAACCATTCATAGCTATAGTTAATAAAACTAGAGGGGCTTCACGATTTTACTCCTTGCTGAAAACTTTTGATCTTGAAAATAGAGCGATCAACCAAGAGGATAAAATCAACCTAAGTTTATTGGATGAAGAAATAGATTTTGAAAGGGTGAATACAATTTTAAACCAAGAAAAAGAAAAATCATTTGATTTCTTAACGTCGGCATTAAATGACTAATCCTGAATTGACAATAATCGTCCCTATTTTCAATTTAGAAAAAGATATTTCTAGGTGTATAGATTCTATTCTAAACCAAGATTTTAAAAACTATGAGTTGTTGTTAATTAATGACGGCAGCACAGATCACTCGGGAAAAGTCATTGATGGTTATGCAATAAAAGACCAACGCATACAAGTATTTCATCAAGAAAACAAAGGTGTAAGTGCAGCCAGAAATTTGGGTTTAAAAAAAGCAAAAGGAACTTGGGTTTCTTTTATTGATGGAGACGACACCATTTACCCCAACTCTTTATCCACCTTAATGAAAGCTACAGATAATCAAAGTTTGGAGCTGATTATTGCTCGATCATTTGTAGAAAAAGAAGATAAATTAAAAAAGGAAGACTATGGTTTTGACTCTTCTTTTTTAGATAAATCCTTTTCTGGTTATGAATTGATAACCCAAAAGTCTTATTTAAGAGGTTCTGTCTGCGGATGCCTTTTTAACACGCATTTCTTAAAAGAAAACAGAATTGAATTTCCACATGACTTAAAAATTGGTGAAGACAGTATTTTTATAACCTTAGTTCATTTATACAGTCAATACATTGTTTTCATTGATCAAATATTTTACATAATCAATGAACGCGAAGGAAGTGCGTCAAGAAGCTGGACCCCGGAAAAGGTTTTAAAAATGACAGACAGCATTACTTTTATTAAAAATTACATAGAAAAACATCCACAACTCTCAAAAAGTCAACTTGCCATTTTAGATTACAGAATATACGGTGTTGTATCTACTTTATTTTATAATTTTTATTATTGCTTCTCTTTTAAATATTTTTTCAAAATAATGAGGAATTTAAAAAATCTAGTACCCGTTAAAATTGAAACTTTAGATATTCAAATGAGTAAATCCAAAGTTAAACTCCTCAATTTTTCTTTACCTCTTTTTGCAGTTTCTGTTTTGTTAAAGCAATTATTTAGAGAAAAACTTAAACAACACAGCTAATGCTTCAGAGCTTATTGGTTTATTCTTCACTATTTGCTGTAATGATGTTATTTTCTATGGTAACTCAACAGAGACATAGCTATTCTAAAATAGTATCAGCTGAGGAAGAGAATAAGTCATTTTGGAAAATTTACATCATTCTGCCATTAATTCTATTTGCCATCGTTTTTGGAATGCGTTACGATGTAGGAGTAGATCATTTGGATTATCTAAATGCTTACAAGCAGAGAGTAGATGTATCTAAAGGCGAACCATTATTTGATATAATAACCCATTTTTTTCAGGGACTCAACCTTCATTATGTCTACTACTTTTCTTTTCTTGCATTTATTCAAGTATTTCTCTTTTTCTATGCTTTCAAAAATGAGAAGTACCTATTTCCTTTTTAGTATTTTTTCTGTTCACTAACTATGAATGGGTTTTTTGGATGAATGGAATAAGACAAGCATTAGCACTGTGCGTATGGTTAGTTGCTGTTCGTTATATAGCAGAAAAACGCTTTTGGACCTATTTGGCATTGTGTATTGCAAGCAGTATGTTTCACTATAGTGCGGCTATTCTCATCATTCTTTACCCCATTTTACGCAATTCAAAAGACTATTTTAAAAGTATAAAGCTACAACTTTTATTGCTCGGAGTAGCATTTCTAATTCAAAGTTACTTTCTGTTTTTATTACCTAAAACCGAAATTTTATTAGATGTTTATAAAACATTATTAGGAGGTGGAAAAGCTTATGGCAAAACGTATGGGATAGAAGGTCTTAAAAACAGTTATATTGAAAGTGAGGGAACTAATTTAGTTTATTATTCGAAAATAATCATCAATATCATTATCATATTTTATAGTCAAAAACTGAAAGACTTTTACGATACCAACAAATTCACCATCATTTATTTTCTCTTTTTTATAGGTTTAATAACTTCCTATATGTTTCCTATAGGTTATATTTCGGTAACAAGGCCCTTTAGGTATTTCTATATTTTTGAAACAATAATGTATGCCTATTTTGCCTATTATTTAATAAAAAACAAAACACCACAAAATCAAGTATTATTTTTAATTTTAATCGTTTTATTTATTGGTGTTTTTTTATCTTCAATTGCTGTAGCTTCAGAAGACTCACATCTAATATATCAGTTTTTCTTTGATCAAGATTGACTATAAAGTCATAACTACAAAACAATAAACAATTCTTTATTAGATATATACTATACAGTAGATATCTTCCAACAACTAAGAGTTAAATAAAAACTATTCATGATTCTCCACATTACAAACGATTATGCTGGCTCTTCTGTTTACAAAAATTTGATTTCAAATCTCGATCAAAGTGGAGTTAAACAAATAATTTATACCCCAATAAAAAGTAGTAAGAGCATTGGTAAAAATAGTATTGAACTAAAAGAAAAAGAATCAAAGATTATTTATAGTAATGTTTTAAATATGCACATTGATCGTGTTTTATTTAACATTAAAATAAATAAGATTGATAAAGACATTAAAACCAAAGTAGAGTTCAATAAAGTTAGTTGCATTCACGCTCACACTTGGTTCAGCGATGGAGCTGTTGCACTGAAATTAAATAAAGAGTTTAACATTCCTTACATAATTGCTGTAAGAGGTTCAGATTTAAATCAATTCTGGAAATTACCTCACTTAAAAAAGCAAGGGCTTGAGATATTAAGTAAAGCAACAAAAATCATCTTCATCACCCCACGGTATAGAGAACGATTTCTTGAAATTAATAAAGTAAAACAACAGGGAGCGTGCTTAGCAGAAAAGACGATTGTTATTTTGAATGGTTTAGATAATTATTGGTTGAAAAACGTTAAACCACGCAGAATGATAATTAACTTACCTGTCAACTTGCTTTATATCGGTGTCTTTTCGAAAACAAAGAATGTATTGCGATTAATTAAATCAATTGAAAAAGTTAATGATTTGGGTATTAAATGCACACTAACACTTGTCGGTGGAGGTGGACACCAAGAAAAAAAAATATTATCTCAAGTTTCCAACAAAACGAATATTACTTTTCTTGGTAAAATCTACAGTAAAACAGCATTAAGTAAACTGTTTAAACAAACTGATATTTTTGTTATGCCCTCAATTCAAGAAACGTTTGGTTTAGTATATGCCGAAGCACTTTCTCAGGGCATCCCTGTGTTATACACTAGAAACGAAGGAATAGACGGTGTTTTTAAAGAAAACATTGGAGTAGCTGTAAACCCAAAGTCTGTCGAATCAATTGCTGATGGATTGTTGAAAATCATTGAAAATTATAATAAGTTTAATTTTAATCCACAACAAGTTGTAGGCCAACTGGACTGGTCTAAAATTGCTAAAAAATATACAGACATCTATCAAAACATTCTAGAGAAGTAATACCTTTAGAATCAAAATAAGATTAAAGTGAATCTACTATACATCCATCAATATTTCGTTACACCTTCAGAGTCTGGAGGAACTAGGTCGTACTGGCTAGCAAAAGAGCTAATTAATCGAGGCCATGAGGTTACCATGATTACAAGTTCTATTGATATTTCAAAAAAAATAGAAAGAAAAAAAATTGATGGAATTAATGTGATATACATTAAAGAGGATTATCAACAATCGATGAGTATTCGTCAGCGATTAAAAGCCTTTCTAAGTTTTATGTTTAAAGCCAGTAGATTGGCTATGAAACAAAAGGATATAGATTTAGTCATCGCCACTTCAACACCACTAACGGTTGGAGTACCCGCACTTATATTAAAATGGTTTAAGGGAATACCGTATGTTTTTGAGGTTAGAGATTTATGGCCTGAAGTTCCTATACAAATGGGGGCAATTCGAAACAAGCTACTAATTAGAATAATGCGAAGGTTTGAAAAATCAATCTATAAAAACGCGAAACATATAATTGCCTTATCACCTGGAATGTTAGAAGGAGTTCTAAAATATGTTCCTAAAGAAAAAACTACGATGATTCCAAATATGTCGAAAATTGATGAGTTTTGGCCGAGGGATAAGAATCTAGAATTAGAGAAATCACTAGGCTTGAAACAAGAGAGTTTTAAAATCATTCACTTTGGTGCAATAGGATTAGCCAATGGAGTTCATACCATTATTGAATCTGCAAAGTTATTAAATAGTGATAAAACAGTGGAGTTTATATTTGTTGGTGGAGGTGCTATAAAAGAACAACTTATAAATAAATGTAAAGATTTAGGATTATCAAATGTTAAGTTTTTAGGAAAGTTCCCTATGCAGGAAACTTCTGAAATTGTAAACCTCTGTGATGTATCCATGGTCAGTTTTTTAGACCTTCCAATCTTATATACGAACTCTCCAAATAAATTATTTGATTCTTTATCCGCTGGAAAACCAATCATTGTTAACTCTTCTGGATGGACAAAAGAGATTGTAGAAAAAAACAATTGTGGATTTTATGTTGACCCTAACCGACCTAAAGAATTAGTAAATAAAATCCGATTGTTACAAAATGACACTGCCCTTATTAAACAAATGGGTGAGAATGCAAGAAATCTGGCTAAAAATAAATATGACAAAGGCTTACTTTGCAAACAGTTCGCTGATACAATTGAAAAACATGTATAAATCCATCTTAAAACCCCTTTTCGACTTCTTCGCTGCCTTTATTGGATTTTTAATTTTATCTCCTATATTTCTAATCATTACCCTACTACTGATTTTCGCTAATAATGGTAAACCGTTTTTCTTTCAGAAACGTCCAGGTAAAAATGAACGTATTTTTAAGGTCATCAAGTTTAAAACGATGAATGATAAAAAAGACAAGCAGGGAAATCTTCTTCCTGATTATTTACGGTTAACAAAAACAGGTTCGTTCATAAGGAAAACAAGTTTGGATGAAATTCCTCAATTACTTAACGTAATAAAAGGAGACATGAGTTTAATAGGCCCTCGTCCCCTACTAGTGGAGTATTTACCTTTGTACAATGAAGAACAAAAACGCAGACATGAAATAAAACCAGGAATTACAGGATGGGCACAGATAAATGGTCGTAATGCTATATCTTGGCAAAAGAAATTTGAATATGACGTTTATTATATAAATCACTTGTCTTTTTGGTTAGACTTAAAAATTATACTTTTGACATTGAAAAAAGTGTTTGTTAGAGAAGGAATTTCTCAAGACGGACAAGCTACGATGGAAGTTTTTAAAGGAAATAAATGAAAGAATTATATTTATTTGGTGCTAGTGGTCATGCTAAAGTTTTAATTGAAATTGCCGAAAGTACAAATTGGAAAGTTACTGGCTTAGTTGATGATAATGCAGATTTAAAGTCACTCTTGAATATTCAGATACACAATAAGTTTAAAGCAAAAGATAAGTATTGGATAATATCAATAGGAAACAATACAATTAGAAAAAAAATAGTTGAGCAGTTTGGTTTAAAAGAGTACACCAAGTTAATACACCCCAAATCTTCACTCTCAAGTAGTGTAAACATAGATATAGGCTCTGTAGTTATGGCAGGAGTAAGTATTAATTCAGAATCGAAAATTGGTAAGCATTGTATAATCAATACGAATGCTTCCATTGATCATGATTGTAAAATTGAAGAATTCGTCCATATTTCTCCTAACGTAGGAATAGCTGGGAATGTAAAGATTGGAGAAGGAACTCATATTGGTATTGGCGCAAATATAATTCAAGGAATTAAAGTTGGTAAATGGTGCACAATTGGTGCTGGAGCTGTAATCATTAGAGATGTTCCGGACGGCGCAACGGTAGTTGGAAATCCTGGTAAGATAATTAAGTCTACAATCGGTGGAGTTGATGAAAATAAATGATAAAAAGAAGTATATGCACTGCGTGAGTGCATTTTTTGATTTATCTATAAATAAAGAATTAGAACAATAATTAAGTTAGAAAAGTATGAACTCGAAAATATGGCTCTCTTCACCTCACATGGGAGGCCATGAGCAAAAATTCATTCAACAAGCCTTCGACGAAAACTGGGTGGCTCCATTAGGTCCAAACGTGAATGGTTTTGAAGAAGATTTAAAAGACTACATCAAAGAGGATAAACACGTTGCTGCTCTATCTGCTGGAACAGCTGCTATTCATCTTGCTTTGATTATGCTTGGTGTAAAACAAGGTGATTTTGTAATTTGTCAGTCTATGACGTTTTCAGCTTCAGCAAATCCAATCATGTATCAAGGAGCACATCCTGTTTTTGTAGACAGTGAAACAAGAACATGGAACATTTGTCCAACTGATTTAATTGATGCTATTGAAGGAACAATAAAAAAACATGGCGTTAAACCCAAAGCAATTATTGGAGTTCATTTGTACGGAATGCCTTATTTAGCAGATGAAATAAATGCTATCGCAAAGAAATACGATATTCCTGTTATTGAAGACGCTGCTGAAGCATTAGGAAGTAACTTTAAAGGCCAAAACTGTGGTACGCTTGGAAAGTACGGCATTTTATCTTTTAATGGAAATAAAATTATCACAACTTCAGGCGGTGGTGCGTTAGTTTGTAATACTGAAAAAGAGAAACAACGCGCAGTATTTTTTGCAACTCAGTCAAGAGATCAAGCTCCACACTATCAACACAGCGAAGTTGGTTACAATTACCGCATGTCTAATATTACTGCTGGTATTGGTCGTGGACAAATGATGGTTTTAGATAGTCATGTCCAAGCAAGAAGAAAAAACTATGATTTTTATAAAGAAAGTTTAGGTCACCTACCAGGATTTGAATTTGTCGATGAACCTGAAGGAGTTTTCAGTAACCGTTGGCTTTCGACGGTGTTAATACACCCAGAAAAAGCAGGTTTTACACGTGAAGACTTACGTTTAGCATTAGAAAAAGAAAACATAGAAACTCGACCTCTATGGAAACCTATGCACTTACAGCCTATTTTTAAGGACTGTGATTACTATGGTATTGATGTCGCTGAAAATTTATTTGAAATCGGTCTTTGTTTGCCTAGTGGTTCAAATTTAACAGATCAAGACAGACAAAGAATCCTAAATGGTATCTTAAAGTTGGTTAAATAGTCACAACTAATTTTATCTCTCCCTCTCCCTTAAACTCCTCCCTCTCCCTTAAAACCCATGAGACTCTCTTATTCCTATCCTCAAATCTTAAAGGTTGCATTTCCTTTAATGTTAGGGACTTTCATTCAGTCTATCGTAATGATTACGGATGCAGCTTTTCTAAGTCGATACAGCACTATAAGTTTTGACGCAAGCGGAAATGCAGGACTAATTTATGTTACTCTTTTTATGGGATTAACGGGATTAGGAGATGCTTCTCAAATTATAATGGCGCGGAGAATAGGTCAAAATGAGCCCAAATCTTTGAATGCAGTGCTACAATCGGCAATGCTTGTCATTTTTTCCTTTGCCATAGCTTTCTTTCTTTTGATACAAATTGGAACCGATGATTTTTTGATAAATTATTCAAAAAACAAAGAGCTTGCTCAGGAACAAATAAACTTTTTATCTATTCGTTCTTATGGTTTTTTCATGGGAATTTTAATGCTGAGTTTAAACAGTTTTTTCATGGCCACAGGAAAAACTTGGGTGATAATGGTGAGCACTATAATATTCGCCATTTCAAATATAATTCTAGATTATCTCCTAATATTTGGATTTTGGGATTTGGCACCAATGGGCGTAAAAGGAGCAGCGTTGGCTTCTGTAATTTCAGAAGGAATAACAGGTTTAGTGTTGTTGATATTATTATTCAACTCAAAAGAGCTGAAGACTCATGGTATCTTTGAACAATTCCAAGTAACATTAAAAAGTCTTAGACAATTATTCAAAGTAGGTCTACCTCTCGTTATTCAAGGATTTTTTGCACTTGCAACATGGACGGTTTTCTTTATTTGGATTGAACAAATGAGTACGTATGATCTCACCGTTTCTCAGAACATCAGAGCAATATATTTTCTAGCTTTTGTCCCCATTTTTGGCTTTGCAGCAACAACAAAAACTTATGTTGCTCAATATATGGACATTGCTGACAAAAAGATTATTCCTAAAATCGTCCACCGTATCCAATTCCTAATTATTGTATTTCTTTTACTCATTTTTCACGGTGCTTTACTCTACCCTGAAACATTGATAGCCATTATTAATCCAGACCCAGCATATATAGAAGACAGTGCTTATATATTAAGGCTAATGTTTGGATCTATCTTGTTTTTTGGACTTTCTACACCGTATTTCCAAACCATTAATGGGTCTGGAAACACCAGAGTAACCCTTTTAATTGAAGTCTTATGTATGATTCTATATATTGCTTACGCTTATGTAACAATAAAGGTTTGGAAATGGAACATTGAAGCTGTTTGGACTGTTGAGTATCTCTATTTTATCTCTCTAGGAGTATTTTCCTTATTATATTTATCGATATTTAATTGGCGCAAAAAAGAGTATTGATTATTAGGAAGGCGTAGAATTATATTGGGGTTTTCGGTTCTCGATACAATTTTATTCCGTTTCACTACATAAAATCACTCGAACTGACGAAAACGAGCACGTCAGTTCGAGTATCAGAATGAAATGGAGGTGTATCGAGCTTGCACGTCAGTTCGAGTGCTGGAATGAAATGGAGGTGTATCGAGAACAGTGCAACATTAAAAAAAGCGTATTTTAAAATGACAATAAAACCAATGAAAGAAAAAGAAGACTTAAGCATCGTTTTTATGGGAACTCCTGAATTTGCGGTGACTATATTAGAACGCATTATTAAAGAAGGGTATAACATAAAAGCAGTCGTAACTGCACCAGATCGACCGGCTGGGAGAGGTAGAAAATTGAAAGAAAGTGCAGTGAAAGCATGTGCTGTGAAAAATAAAATTCCCGTCTTACAACCAACAAACTTAAAAGATGAATCTTTTATTTTAAGATTAAAAGAATTGAATGCTGATCTCTTTATTGTTGTTGCCTTTCGAATGTTACCTAAAGTAGTTTGGGAACTTCCCAAAATGAAAACCTTTAATTTACATGGTTCTTTACTACCACAGTATCGCGGTGCCGCTCCCATTAACTGGGCAATCATTAATGGAGAAAAAGAAACTGGAGTTACTACATTTTTTATAGATGAAAAGATCGATACGGGAAATATTATCAAACAAGATAAAATAACGATTGGTAAAAATGAATCCGCTGGCTCTCTGCACGATAAAATGATGTTGGTTGGAGCAGAAACGGTTATTGACACCATAGAAGAAATTCGACAGGGAACAGTTACCACTTATCCACAATCAAATCATGAACTAAAAGAAGCCCCAAAAATTAATAAAAAAGACTGCCTAATTGATTTCTCACAGTCTCTTGAGACAATTCATAACTTTATCAGAGGAATGTCTCCCTATCCTACAGCATGGTTAAAAATAAAAAACACAAAAACCGAAGATATTAAAACAATGAAGGTTTTTACTTCTGAAATTGAGCTCTCAACACATTATAAAGAAATAGCGCTACAGAAAGAGAACGGAGAGCTTTACATTAGTCATCCTGAAGGTAGATTAATCATTAAAACACTTCAACTAGAAGGCAAGAAAAGACTAGATGCAACAGCATTCTTACTTGGTTTTAAACCAGAAGAATGGTCACTTGTATTATAAAAACATTCAACGATATATTCATTTTAGAATGATACTTTGACCATTAGGAATGTATAATTAGAATTTCAAATTTAATTCTCCAGCAACCCATCGATTGATTAGATTCTCGTCAGTAAAATGTTTACAACAATATATATTATAAAAATAGCTATTCGCTTTAAGGCAATTGGTCGACAAAAAATATAACTTCATCTGTATTTGAAATTAATTATTTGTGAAATTCACACCATAAAATTCAAAAAAAGTCAATTAAATAGGTAGGTTCAGCTCAATATTTTCAACATTTTGACAGTTTTTTCAACAAAAAATCGCATTTTTTATTCGAAACACTTGTGATTATTGGATATTCCGCTATATTTGCTACAGTATTAATTTTTAACAAACAAAAACCATAACTATGAACAAAGCAGAATTAGTGGAAGCAATGGCTTCTGAAGCTGGATTGTCAAAAGCTGATGCAAAGAAAGCATTAGATGCATTTATTAACGCGACAACTGGAGCATTAAAAGACGGTGATCGTCTTTCTTTAATTGGATTTGGTTCGTTCTCTATTTCTAATCGTAAAGCGAGAACTGGTAGAAACCCACAAACAGGTAAGGAAATTCAAATTGCTGCAAAAAATGTAGTTAAATTTAAAGCTGGATCAGAATTAGCATCTGCTGTTAACTAGTCTAAGTTTAAATTGAAACTAAGGGAGCTTTTGCTCCCTTTTTTATTTTGACCTCGATTCGATGAATGAAAAATTGTTAAAAGCCCTTTACGAAATTATTACTCCCGAAAAGGTGGAGAAGTTTGACCGTATAGCTGCCGAAAGAACCAACCATGTTACCGTTGCCGTTGAGAATCTTTTTCAAGAGCATAATGCTAGTGCGGTAATGCGAACGTGTGATTGTTTTGGTATTCAAAATTTACATATCATTGAAAAAAACAATAAATTCAATGTCAACAAAGACATTGCCATGGGAGCCGCTCAATGGGTCGATAATCATCACTACTCAGATGACTTGTACCCAACCACAAAATGTATTCAAACTTTAAAGGATAAAGGTTATAAAATTGCAGCAACCACTCCGCATACAGAAGCCTATACAATTAATAATGTTCCGATTGATCAGCCTATTGCATTTGTATTTGGTACAGAACAAACAGGACTATCTGAAAAGGCCCTTGACTTAGCCGACTACTTTGTAAAAATACCAATGGTTGGTTTTACAGAGAGCTTTAATATTTCAGTTTCAGCAGCACTTACAATCAACACCATCAGAACACGTTTAGAGCATCAAGAAGATTTTGAATGGAAACTGAGTAAAGAAGAACAAACGCTATTAAAAATAGAATGGTGTAAGCGCATCATTAAAAATCCTAATCTAACAATCAAAGATTTTAAAAGAAGAATTTTAGATAAAGAAGCTTAAAAGTCCACTCGTAAATCACAATAAACTATATATTTTTCATATATTTAGCTCACATACTAACTCAAATACATAAAATATGGGAAAAGGTGACGTTAAAACAGCCAAAGGAAAAAGGTTTAGAGGTTCATACGGTAAGTCAAGACCAAGAAAATCTGAATCAACTACAATAATTCCAGAAAAAAAAGCTAAAGAGACGAAAAAAACGACTGCAACAAAAAAAACTGCAGATAAAAAGTCTACTACAACGGCAAAAAAAGCAACGACAGCAAAAAAGACAACGACAAAAAAAACAACCGCTAAAAAAACAACCGCTAAAAAAACTGCAGAAAAGAAACCAGCAGCTAAAAAAGCAACAACGAAAAAAACCGAAAAGAAAGAAACGACAACAAAAAAGACCACTGCTGAGAAAAAAAGCAAAACAGACGACAAAAAATCAGACGATAAGAAATAAAATTTTTGAAATCGATACTAAAAAGAGTCAATACAATTGACTCTTTTTTTATTCTTAAAGTTATTTTTTGAACGAGACCTAAAATAATAAATAAGCTTTCATTATTTATTTTTGATTCAACATTTTCCATCCGATCTTACTGACCATTTTTTTCATTTAGACTATACGTTTAAATAAAGTTAAATCTCACTCTACTTCTATTGAACAGCCTTTATTAATTGCTTATTTCTTCTGAAAACTGCTATTTTTTTAACATCTTTGTAAAAAAAGACAGATATGAAACATAATTTCGGAGCAGGTCCATGTATATTACCTCAAGAAGTATTCAAAGCGGCCTCAGAAGCAGTTCTTGATTTTAACGGTTTATCCATTTTAGAAATATCACACAGGAGTCCAGACTTTGTAAAAGTTATGGAAGAAGCACGTGAAAATGTAAAGAAAGCATTAGATATTCCAAAAGGTTACACTGTTCTTTTTCTTCAGGGTGGCGCGAGTCTAGGTTTTTTAATTTCAGCTATGAACATGGCAGGCAAACATAAAAAAGCAGGTTATATTAACACAGGGGCTTGGTCAACTAAAGCGATTAAAGAAGCTAAAAACGCAGGTTTAGAAGTTGTTGAAGTTGCTTCTTCTGAAGACAAAGACTTCAGCTATATTCCAAAAGTTGATGATATTCCTTCGGATATTGATTTCTTACATTACACCTCAAATAATACAATTGCAGGAACACAGTTTAAATCAATTCCTGATACAGATGTTCCATTGGTTTGTGATATGTCTTCTGATATTTTCTCTATGCCAATTGATGTCTCTAAATTTGATATTATTTACGCAGGAGCACAGAAAAATTTAGGTCCAGCAGGAGCTACTTTATACATCGTTAAAGAAAGTATTCTTGGTAAATCTACTGTTGATATTCCAACATACTTAGACTTACAAGTTCAACATAAAAAGGACAGTATGTTTAATACTCCACCTGTATTTTCAGTATTTGTTTCCAACTTAAACTTGAAGCACCTACTTAACAATGGTGGTGTTGATGCAATGGAAAAGAAAAACAAAGAAAAAGCCGAATTGCTTTACAACGAAATTGATAGCAACCCAAATTTTGAAGGTGCTACAGCGGTAGAAGATCGTTCGTTGATGAATGTTACTTTCCGTTTAACAGACGAAAATAAAAAGGAGCAGTTTGACAAATTATGGAATGAAGGTGATATTGTAGGCCTTAAAGGTCACAGATCTGTTGGAGGCTACAGAGCTTCTATGTACAATGCGTTATCTGTTGAAAGCGTAAAAGCTTTAGTCAATATCATGAAATCACTGTAAAATAGAGATATGAAAATATTAGCAAACGATGGTGTTTCACCAGAAGGAATAGAAAAATTAGAGGCTGCCGGATTTACAGTAGTCACAGAAAAGGTTGAGCAAGATCAATTAATTGATACAATTAATGAGGAAAACTATGTTGGACTTTTAGTGCGTTCGGCAACCACGGTAAGAAAAGATCTAATTGACGCTTGTCCAAACCTTAAGTTTATTGGTCGGGGTGGAGTTGGAATGGACAATATCGATGTGGCTTATGCGCGTGAAAAAGGACTTACAGTAGAGAACACACCTGCAGCATCTTCTCAATCTGTTGCTGAATTAGCAATGGGCTCTTTATTTGCCTTGGCACGTTCAACGTACGATTCGTATAGGGAAATGCCTAACAAAGGAAAAGAAGAGTTTAAAACATTAAAGAAAAAATACAGCAAAGGTGTTGAACTAAAAGGTAAAACATTACTAATTGTTGGGTTCGGCCGTATTGGTCAATCTTTAGCGAGTTATGCCTTAGGTGCTGGAATGAAAGTTTTAGGAGTTACAAGAACTGCTCGTGAAGTAGAAATTCCAATTTCCATCGAAGGCGTAGGTGAAGTGAAAAGTACTATAAAAACAACCGCAGATTTAAACGAAGCACTTGGAAAAGCTGACTTTATCACCATGAATGTTCCTGCAACGCCAGATGGTAAAGCCATCATTGGAAAAGCGGAGTTTGACAAAATGAAAGATGGAGTGAGAATTGTAAATGTTGCGCGTGGTGGTGTCATTGATGAAGATGACTTACTAGATGCTTTAAAAAGCGGAAAAGTAGCTGCAGCGGCACTCGATGTATACGTAAACGAACCATCTCCAAGAACAGATTTATTGGAAGACGCATCAATTGCTCCTACTCCACACATTGGAGCGGCAACTTCTGAAGCGCAAGCCAGAATCGGAACTGAATTGGCAGATAAAATTATTGCTACTTTAAAATAGTAGTTTGAATTTATAATTTTGAAAGCGTTTAACGTAAAAGTTAAACGCTTTTTTTTGTATATTTTTGTAAAAATGAAAACGATGAAAATAATACCTTATATTTTGGGAATTAGCTTACTGCTTTTTGTTAGCTGTGAACAAACAGACAAAAAAGCAAACAAAGAAACAGATCAGGCTAAGGAGACAGAAAAAGAACATAACATGACAAAAAGTAACAAAAAAGGAGCAGCATCATTCACTCAAACTGATTTACGATTTTTAAAGCATTGTTTAGGCTTGGCAAAAGAAGCACTCGAAGCTGGAGACCAACCTTTTGGTTCTATTCTGGTGAACGAAAATGATGAAATACTTGCAGAAGCAAGAAATAGAGTCAATGAGAAAAATGTACTTGCTCATCCTGAATATGAATTAGCAGAATGGGCCATTAACAACTTAAGTTTAAAAGAACGTAAAGCTGCGAAAATGTACACTACAGGAGAACATTGTCCGATGTGTGCTGGTGCTCATGCTTGGTCTCAGGTTGGGGAAATGAATTATTTAAGTTCAGCCGAGCAACTGGAAAAATGGCTAAGCGAATTAAATGTTCCTGCAGCTCCTATTAAATTTATTCCGTCAGAAGAAATCATGAAAAATGTTATGGTTAAAGGTCCAGCAGAAGGCCCTTTGGTTGAAGAAATTAAAAAAATGCACGTAAAATATTATACGCAATAAATGAAACCATTTCGTTTCTTATTCGCCATTTTAATTTTCATTGTATCATTGCCAACAAGCGCGCAGATTAAATCGTATGACTTTAACATTCTTGCTCATGGCAACTTTGGATTTGGAACTGTAAACAATAAACTTGATCCAAATTACAATGTCAATATTAATAACACTGACTTATTTTTAAAATATCGAATCACCTATCGTTTAGGTTTAGCAACAGGAATAGGGATAAATCGAATATCTGGAAACGGATTTAAGGCTAAAGATTATTTTTTTCATGAACGAATTACATTAAAACTACCAATATCAATCATATTAGACTATACAATAACGGATCATTTCAGCGTTGTTCCGAATATTGGGATTTATGCTCAAAACATTTTGAAAGACAGATTTCAACTGGAAAGCTCCACAATAAAAAATGTTTATTCAGGATGGAATATGGGCGCTCAATTAGGCATTGGATTAACCTATAAAATTAACCGTACGTATCAAATTGGATTGAATTATGCCTTACAACAAGACTTTACTTTTTTTCAGCCCAATGGAAACCAAAACTTTAACACTTCAAATAAACAATTGATTGGTAGTATAAATATGATTGGATTACTTATGGTCATCACGCTATAAATTAAATGACAGGTGGGAACAAATAAAACCATAACACAATTTAAGAACAGTAAGTTCAGAAAGTTTATTAAAAACAATGAAAAGACGGTTTTAATCTTATTTTTTGTTGGTGGCTTTATATTTGATTCGCTCACTTTAGGTCGAATTGACCGTGTGTATGACTTAACAGTTTTAAGTTTTCATATTACAGCATTAACATGCGCTTTATACTTGTATAATCTCGCAGATGATCAAAAATGGAAAGAGACATTCTTTGAGCGTTATCAAATTTATTTGCCGTTAGCCATTCAGTTTTTCTTTGGAGGTTTATCGAGCGCATACGTCATTTATTTCTCACGTAGCGTTTCTATTTCCAAAACAATTTCATTTTTTATCATTCTCGTTATCTTACTGCTCGCCAATGAATTTTTGAAAAAGAAAATCTCCAATAAATACCTGCAATTTTCACTTTACTTTTTTGTTAGTTTTACTTTTTTCACTTTTATGATACCAGTTATCATTAAAGAAATGAATACTGCGGTGTTTATACTTTCAGGAATAATTAGTTTAGTGCTTACGTTGTCACTAATAACATGGATCTATTTTAAAAGTCCGAGCACACGAGAATAGATAAAGCTAAGCAAAACATTTTCATTAATAGCAGTGATATATTTTATCATTAACACTTTTTATTTCACAAATCTAATTCCCCCCGTTCCTTTGGCGTTAAAAGAGGGAATTGTCGCACACAATGTACAGAAAACAAAGAATGGATTCGAGGTGAGTTACGAAAAAAATCATTGGTCAACTTTTTGGCGTGACTACAACGAAATAATCACATTACAAAAGAACGACCCCGTTTATGTATTCACAACTATTTTTGCACCCACTGAAATTCGCAAACCAATACTTCACCGATGGTTTAAATTTGACAATAACAACGAAAAATGGCTCAAAACAGATGAAATCCAATATGAAATCATAGGAGGAAGAAATAAAGGATATCGAGGATACACATATAAAGAAAACACACATCCTGGTAAATGGAAGGTTGAGGTGCTTACACTTGAGGAACAAATTTTAGGCGTTTTAAAGTTTGAAATTGTAATAAAACCAAAACAAGAAGTAAATATATCGAAAAGTGCTTATTAATTATTAAACACATGAATAACGTGGGATAGAGATATTTACATAAAAACAGCTTATCTCATTATCAATCAAATTATAATTAGTGAAAAAGTCAATCATTTCAAAACTTCAAATATCATTAAACAGTTTAAAACTTAATGCTTACCAGAAAATTTAACAGTAGTTTAATAAACCAGATGAAAAAAGTATTCTCTTTTACCTGACAAAACCCTTCCAAATTTGAAAATCTTAATTTTTAAATTTGATCAGGATGACGATTTTGGGGTGGGAAGCAATTGAGAGGGGATTTTTCTTTTGAACTGGTTGGAAATTGAAATTTGCGAAGGATCTTGTCAATTAACCGTTTATCCACATGATTGACGGCTTAGATATATTTACTGGTAAAGTATTGTATAAACATTTAAAATTTCACTTACTTATTTTCGTCTTTAAACAATATTTGGTAAACCAAATAAAAGCCAATCAAAGCGGCAAAAACGAAAAGGATAAAAGCAAAAGTTGGATAACCAAAAACAGTCCATTCACTTGGAATATTTACTAGCATAGCAGCACCAATAATTAGAGCGGCTACAATAATTCCTGCGGTTATACGATTGGCCACTTTTTGAAAGGCATCTGTAAAACGATCTTGATCAATGGCGTCCACTTTTATTTTCAACCGATTTTCAGCTAAATTCTCACTAAACTTATTTATTCGAAACGGAAGATCCTTAGCTAAACCTCTCATTTCCATCAATAATTCCATAAGGTACTCTTGATTTAATGAGGACTTAATTCGTTTTTGCATTAAATGATGAGCGTAGGATTTTACAGTCTCTTGCATGTCATATTCCGGTGTCAATGTAGCCACAATTTGATCCATATTCAATAGGATTTTTCCTAAAATATTCAAATCAACAGGAATTTTCACGCCTTGCTTTGCAGCTAATTGGTTGACATCTATCAATATTCGACCTGTATTCAGATCTTTCGCCTTTTGATTTCTACTATCTTGAATTTTACGGTTAATCTCTTTTTTAAACGTTTGTATATCTACACTTTTTTCATCGTAAACGCTCATTGAAAGCAAAACTGAAGAAACACGATCACCATCATAGTTACTCAACCCAATCATGAGCTTTAAAATATTTTCCTTCATTTGGTCATTGAATTTTACTACCATTCCCAAATCCATCAAAGCAATCTTATGATTATTGGTAAAATAAACATTTCCAGGATGAGGATCTGCATGGGCAAAACCATCAATAACAATTTGTGTTAAATAACTCTTAATCAACTCATCAACCAACGGCTCAAATTCAATTTTAGCGTGATTAGGTTTAGAAACTTCAGTGATTTTTACGCCATCAACATACTCCATGGTTAAAACACGAGACGAACAGATATCGGGAAATGCAGCAGGAACATAAAGTTTTTTAAACGTTCGCATATTCTTTTTTAACGTCGTAAGGTTTTGAGCTTCTAACGTATAGTCTAATTCTTTTAATAAAATATACCGCAACTCTTCTATAACGTTGTGAAAACTATAACTCCTGGCGACCTCACTAAATTCCTCAACTTTTTCAGAAATCTCCATTAATGTATCCAAATCTTCTATAAATCTTTTTCGAATTCCAGGACGTTGAATCTTTACTGCTACTGTTTCTCCGGAATGTAAAACAGCTTTATGCACCTGACCTATTGACGCACTTGCAAGCGGTTTTGGATCAAAAAAAGTAAAAACTTTAGAAATTTCTTTACCTATTTCTTCCTTAAAAACATCCTCTATTACTTTATAATCAACCGCATCTACATCATCTTGTAAAGTCGCTAAAGCATCCATAAAATGTGAAGGAAGTAAATCAGGACGTGTTGAAAGCAATTGACCCAACTTGACATAAGTTGGTCCCATTTTCTTCAAATCTTCTGTGAGTTCTTCTGGTGAATGATCGAATTCTTTTAGGGCCTCTTCTTTTTCTGCGCTTAAAATTTCTCCATCCGGAAAGGAAAACACGTCGCTATTCCAATATTTAAGCATGAATTTAAAGAAACGAATATATTTATCGTATTGCTCTGGCAGAATTCCCATTTTGATTTTTTTATGAAAACTACAAAAAAAGCGTAAAGATTTAATTTATTTAAGAAACTTTACAAGTCTTTTTTAACATAAAGCATCTTGAATTGAATTTTGATTCCTGAAACTTTTAGTATTTTTGATTGCGGTTTACAATAGTTAATTAAAACCAAAAAAATTAAAACAGACATAATGATTACATTATTTATCTACCTATTTCTTGCGCTTTTTGTTTCCTTTTTATGTTCAATTATGGAATCGGTTTTACTTTCAATTCCACAAGCATATTTAATTGTAAAACAAGATGAAGGTAAAACTTGGGCAGGTGCTTTCATGAAATTAAAAGTCAATATAGACAAACCACTTTCAGCAATTTTAACACTTAATACAATTGCCCACACAATAGGAGCTGCAGGAGTTGGTGCACAAGCAGTAAAGGTTTTTGGTGAAGCCTCTTTTGGAGTAGTTTCTGCTGTTTTAACTTTTCTAATTTTGTTTGTAACTGAGATTATTCCTAAAACCTTGGGCGCGCGATATTGGAGGAAATTAACGAAACCTGTTTATTCTATTATTCGCGTTACCATATTTTTAACTTATCCCTTTGTAATATTGTCAGCACTAGTTACCAAACTTTTATCTAAGAATGCCAATGAAAATACAACAAGCCGTGAAGAAATCGCTGCTCTTGCAAGTATAGGAGCCGATGAGGGACTTTTTACGAATAAAGAAAATAAAATTTTACAAAACATATTACGACTTAAAAATGTGCGTGTTAGAGAGATAATGACGCCTAGAGTAGTTGTAGCCTCAGCTGATGAAAATCTCAAGCTTCAAGAGTTTTTAGAAAATAAAGAGTTTTTAAGGTTTTCACGTATCCCTATTTATGACAACGATGTTGAAAACATCACTGGATACGTATTACGTCAAGAGGTTTTTGAAAATTTAGCCGAAGGTCAAAAGGAGCTTACATTAAAAGATTTAAAACATAAAATTTTAACCATCCCAAACCAAACAGTTCTTTTAAATTTATGGGAGCAGTTGCTAGAAAATCAAGAGCATATCGCTTTAATTGTAGATGAATATGGTGGTGTTGATGGTATCGTTTCTTTGGAAGACATTATTGAGACGCTACTTGGTTTGGAAATTTTAGACGAAAAAGACACGGTAACAGATATGCAAAAATATGCGCGCGAAAGATGGAAAAGACGCCAAACAAAATACAAGTTCATTATTGACCTGGAACATTTGGATGCGCCAAGTGACATAACCTCCCTCAAAGATAAGAATGAGGAAGACGATGAGCGATTAGAAAATTAGCTTAAAACTGATAAATTTTATCTTTCTTAATGAATAGTTTCAATTAACATCCTTATCTTTAGATATGAATCCTAAAAACTCAGATAAAACGAACATTTTAAAAAAGTTTGAAGAAGACTTAGAACAATATAAAAATGCGAAGATCAAATGTGGAATTATTGGCCGAAGTGGTACAGGAAAATCTTCTTTGATCAATACTATTGCTGGAGAAGAAATTGCTGAAGTAGGTGAAATTGAAACAACTCAAGATGTTAATACACCTTTTGAAAGCAACGGACTTTTATTTTACGATCTTCCTGGATGTTCAACCACTTCTTTTCCAAAGGAAGAATATATCGAAACCTTTAAAATCAAGTCTTTTGACTGCGTTATTCTAGTCACAGCCGATCGATTTTTTGAAGATGATTTATTCTTAATTAAAGAATTGGTTAAAATAGAAATGCCTGTTTTTATCGTGCGAACAAAAATTGACTTCTCGATAGAAAGAGCTTTAAAAAGAGGAATTACGCCAGAGGAAACACAAGAAACAATTCTTAACAACCTTAAGGAAAATTTGGGGTCAATTGATGTCAATGGAATTTATCTTACCTCGGCAGACCACCCTAATTTATTTGATTTAAGTCAGCTGCTTGAAGATATTTTTTTTTCTCTAAATGACTTTAAAAAAGAACGATTCATAGCTGATATCAACATAACGAGTCAGCGTATTTTAGAAGAAAAAAAGAAAATTGCCGAGAAAACTGTTATGCGTCATTCTGCCCTAGCTGCCGCAAACGGATTGAACCCTGTACCTGGAGTCGACATCAGTTTAGACATTGCGTTAATGGTAAAAATGTCGAAAGAAGTAAAAACCATTTACGGCCTTGACGAAGAACATCAGGAATTCAATTTACAGTATTTGGATAAGAAAACCACAAAGTTTATTGCTTCAAAAATCCTTCAATATACCTCACGATATGGCGGAAAAGAAGCCATTATGATTTTACTCAAGCGCGTTGGTTCATCAATTGCCACAAAAACCGCTTCTAAATGGGTTCCATTTGTTGGTCAAGCCATTGCCGCAGGAATTGGTTTCAAAATGACATCCTGGATAGGCAAAGACATGATAAAAGATGCGGAGGAAATTGCTATTGCGGTTTTTGAAGGGATGAAGGGAACTGAGAGTTTATAATTCAAAAAAAGCCATTTATCAATTAACATTCGTTACTTTAGAAGCACAATAAACATTTCACAAATTAATAAATCAACATCATGAGAATATTTTCATTTTTATTGGTAGTCCTTTCATTTTATAGCGTTCACGCCCAAGAAGGCTTAACTTATCAAAAACCATCACAAGAAATTTTAGATTTAGTTGATGTAAGTCGGGCTCCAAGTGTGTTTATGGACGAAGCAAAAAATCACATGATTTTAGTTTCTAGAAATGCTTACGGTTCAATTGAGGAGCTTTCTCAAGAAGAATTGCGCTTAGGAGGATTAAGAATTGACCCAAAAACAAACATTGGAAGCCGTGTAAGTTATTTCAACAACATAGAACTTAAACATCTAAAATCAAAAAATACCAAAAGGATTCAAGTAGAAGGATTGCCTGAAAATCCTCGACTCACAAATTTTAGTTGGTCTCCTGATCAATCAAAAATTGCATTTACGCATACTACAGAAAATGGGGTTGAACTATGGTTTTTGGATGTTGAATCAGCGAAAGTAAGAAAACTAACAGATGCCAACATCAATGCAAATATTGGTGATGCAATTAACTGGTTTGCCGACGGAAATTCAATTCTAGTGAAGAAAGTTTCTTCGCAAAAAGAAGCATTGATCAATACTAAAACTGCGATTCCTTCTGGTCCAACAATTTCTGTAAATGACGGAAAAAAAGCACAAAACAGAACTTATCAAGATTTATTGAGTAACAAAAGTGATGAACACAACTTTGAACAATTGGCCCGCACAGAACTTTACGTAGTAAATCTTGACGGAAGCAGTAAAAAATGGTTGAATGATGATATTTACACAACTGTTTCATTTTCTCCAGATGGAAACTATGTAATGATTGAAACCGTTGAAAGACCATTTTCATACCTCGTACCGTATTACCGATTCCCATCGAAAACAACAATTTATACGAAAGAAGGAAAAGAAGTAAAAACCGTGCTTGAAGTTCCATTAATTGAAGATTTACCACAAGGATTTATGGCCGTGAGAACAGGAAAAAGAAATTTTTCATGGAGAAATGACAAGCCTTCCTCCTTGATTTATACAAAAGCATTAGATGGCGGAGATCCAGAAAATGAAGTACCATTTAGAGATGAAACTTTTGAAGTAGAAGCTCCGTTTGATGGAGAAGGAAGAAGCCTGCTAAAGACAATTAATCGAATGGGTGGAATTCGTTGGGCAAATGACAATGTTGCAATTGCTAGCGACTACTGGTGGAACACAAGAAATACAAAAACATACCTTTTTAATCCTTCTGACAATAACCAAGAAGCAAAGGTAATCAACGACAGAAGTTACCAAGACGCCTACAGCGATCCTGGAAGTTTTGTAATGAAAAGAAATGAGATGAGTCGTAGTGTTTTGGCATTAAAAGACAACAAAGCATATCTTTTAGGTGCTGGACACTCCGAAGAAGGTCAATTTCCGTTTTTAGATGAATTAAATTTATCCAACTTAAAAACAAAGCGCATTTATCAATCAAAATACACAGATAAAGTGGAAAATTTGAGAGATTTTGATCCGACAAATAATCGTTTGCTGGTTCGAATTGAATCACCTACTGAATATCCGAATTACTTTTTCAGAAAAACGAAAGGAAATAAATTAAACCAGATTACATTCTTTGAAAATCCATTTAAAAGTATTCAGAATGTGCACAAAGAAGTCATCAACTATAAACGAGATGATGGTTTAGATTTGTCTGGAACTTTATATTTACCTGTAGGATACGACAAAGAGAAGAAGGAGAAAGTTCCATTAATCATTTGGGCTTATCCAAGAGAATATAAAAATTCTGCAAGTGCAGGACAAAATACACAAAACCCAAATAAATTCACTTTCCCTTATTATGGTTCTATGATTTATTGGGTAACCAAAGGCTATGCTGTCTTAGATAATGCTGCATTTCCAATTGTTGGAGAAGGCGATGAAGAACCTAACGATACTTATGTAAAACAATTGGTTGCGAATGGAAAAGCGGCAATTGACGCAGTAGACGAAATGGGATATATCGACAGAGAAAGAGTAGCTGTTGGAGGACACTCTTATGGAGCCTTTATGGTGGCCAACTTACTTACGCATTCTGATTTATTTGCAGCAGGAATTGCACGAAGTGGAGCTTACAACAGAACATTAACGCCTTTCGGATTCCAAAGTGAAGAAAGAAATTACTGGGAGGCGCCAGATGTTTACAACACCATGTCGCCGTTTATGAATGCCGATAAAATGAACCAGCCATTATTGCTTATTCACGGAGAAGCAGACAACAACTCTGGAACTTACCCTATGCAAAGTGAGCGTTATTTTAATGCGCTAAAAGGCTTGGGAGCAACAGTGAGATTAGTTGTTTTGCCCAAAGAAAGTCACGGTTACAAAGCCAAAGAAAGTATTCTGCATTTGTTGTGGGAGCAAGACCAATGGTTAGAGAAGTACGTTAAGCAAAAATAAACTCTAAATTACTAGATTTTGATAATTGAAAGCATTTTCAATTTGAATTTATAATATTTACAAATTATTCAATAAAATGTGACATCACCCGCATTATTCATGCATTTAATTTTGAATCTATTTTAGGCACAAGCCCTAAAGGAATATATGCATATTTCACGGGGCTTGTAACGACAAATAGGTCAAAATTAAATCAAAATCTTGCAAAATTATTAGTACCCAAATTTGGGGTTCTTAAAAATTGAATGAAACACAATCAAATACAAGAATATTACTGGTTTATAAATTTAAAGATTAAGATTGGTGAATAAAGCGGGATCAAGCTTTTTGTTTCTTCAAAAATGAAAGTACTTTATGATTGAATTCCACAGGTTGTTCAACATTCACCACATGCCCGCAATTTTTTATTACGTGCAATTGTGCGCTTAAATGTTTAGAAATCACCTCTTTTATAGAAGGTAAAAACAAATGATCTTGTTCCCCCATAATGTAGAAGGTGGGTATACTGATGTCTTTCATTCTAAAAAGTTTCAATAATGGCGTTAATTCAGTTGTTAATTTATACCATCGCTTGAATTCCTTTTGATATAGTTTTTTCGCCTCTTTTACAAACAAAGACCTTGACTCTTTATGGTTTTTGCGGGGCATGATAATAAAAGCAAATAGTTTATATAAGAAAATGTAGGGTACAACAGATTTAAAAACATTTCCAAATTTAATTAGGAATTTCGATCGGACATTTAATTTTAGTATTGCACCTCCCATTACCATACTCTCTACCCGTTCTGGATTTCTTTCTGCTAGGTCACGAATCAAAATTGTTCCTAAAGAAATGCCGATAAAGTGTGATTTTTTAATATTAAGGTGATTTAAAACTTCCAAGACATCATTAGAAACTACCTCGAAAGTATATTTCTGATTATTTATGTTTTTAATAGGTGTTTTACTTGCTCCATGACCTCTTAAATCTATTAATAGAATATTAAAGTCGTCTTTGAAAGCACGAATTTGTCGAAACCAAATTGAACTACTTCCCCCTGCTCCATGAACAAATGTCACCCATTTGGATGTGTTTTTATTTTCGAAAATTGAATAACTTAACATGTATAAATTATAATTGCTACATCTATACAACATGATAAAGAAGCGCAAAGTTCTTGCAAGGTACAACTTTCTTCATCAAAAATGTTATTTTTGAACTACTTTCAATCCTTACTATTATGAAATCTATACTTTTAATATTGTTCGTCTGTCTGTCATCTGTGCTATCATTAGCACAAAATCAATCTACGCAATTTGATTATGGAAAAATAGAAAACAATCAGTATCAAAATGACTATTTTAATTTTACGATAGACATACCCGAAGATTGGTTTGTTCAAAATAAAGCACAAATAGAAGCATTGCAAAAACAAGGAAAACAAATGATGGCAGGTGATGATGAAGAATTAAATACCATTTTTGAAATTTCAGAGATTAATACCGCCAACTTACTGTCTGTAAACAAATATGAATTGGGCGCTCCAGTAGAGTTTAACCCTAGTTTTGGTATTGTAGTAGAAAATATTTCTCATGCTCCTGGAGTTAAAAAGGGAAGCGATTATCTTTTTCAAGTCAAGAGATTATTAAAACAGTCTAAAATGAATTATGAACATATTGATGAAAAATTCAAAAAAACAATAATTAGTGGACATACTTTTTACCTCATGAAATGTGAAATACAATACTTAGATGTTTCAATAACACAAGTCTATTACACAACCATCACTAAGATGTTCGCGTTCAGCTTCATAACCACTTATACAGATAAGAAACAAAGAAAAGAATTAATGGAAATATTCGATTCGATATCATTTAAAAAGTAATGAGTTGATTTCATTAAGAATTAACCATTTCATAATAGAAGTAATCGTTAGATAATAATTGCATTAATTAATTTTGCTGAAATTTAATTTGAACTTTTGAATCTCTAAAAGCAATGTTAATCGAAAGTAACCTAAGCATAATTTTATTGCTATTCGTATTAGGAATTGGAGCTTTTATTCTTTCTACCATTTCTGGCGGAGGCGGTGCCCTTGTTTCCATCCCTATATTAAATGCTTTAATTGGTGTAAGCAACACTGCTCCTGTTCTTAATTTGGGAACATTTCTTGGTCGACCCGCTCGACTCATCATTTTCTGGAAACACGTTAACTGGAAAGTTTGTTTTTACTATGCACCCGCAGCAATTGTTGGGGCTTATCTTGCTGCTTTATTCTTTAGCTATTTCAAAGTAGAATGGCTTCAAATCTTTGTTGGTGTTTTCTTAATCAGTACAATTTGGCAATTTCGTTTTGGAAAAAAGAAGAGATCTTTCAAGATGAAGTTATGGTATTTCATTCCCTTAGGATTTTTAGTTTCGGTCTTTGGAACAATAATCGGCGCATTAGGCCCCGTGCTGAATCCCTTTTATATGAACCTCGGTTTAGACAAAGAAGAGTTGATAGCTACCAAAACTGCCAATTCATTTTTAATGGGAGTTTCTCAAATTGGAAGTTACGCTTTCTTTGGATTACTGCACAAAGAATTATGGATTTACGGAATCGCATTAGGAATAGGCGCTACGATAGGAAACATTATCGGTAAAAAATTCCTTTCCAAAATGAAAAGTGAAACCTTTCGCAAATGGGTTATCGCTTTAATGGTTATTAGTGGAGTATTATTGATTTATGGACAGATGGGTAGCTTTCTATCTTGAAATTTCACTACTTTCGTTGCTTTAAATTAAAGTCATGAAAATCCCCACATTAGCTATAAAACTCAATAAAGCTGGAGAAAGAGCCGTTAAACAAGGACATCCTTGGGTGTTTGAGAACAGCATTGATAAAGGCCCGAAAGACAAAGCTATTGCGGGTAGTTTGTGCGTTATTTTTGATCAACGCTATAACAAACCCATTGCTTTTGGATTGTGGGATGCCGAAGAAATAATTCGTATCAAAATTATTTATAGAGCAAACCGATTACAACTGAATGATGAATTTTGGAAAAATCAACTTAAAAAGGCATACGAAAAAAGAACAAACCTCATCGAAAAGGGAGTTACAGGCTACAGAGGTATTCATGGTGAAAATGATGATTTTCCAGGATTAATTTTAGATGTTTACGCCAATGTTGGTGTTTTGAAAATTTATTCCAATATATGGAAACCGTATTTGGAAACCTTAATTACGACCATCCAAGAAATCTATGGCTTGGAAAGTTTGGTCATTCGATTTAGTCGAAAAATACAATTAAAAAACACTTTTAATTACCAAGAAGGCGATGTCGTTGGGAAAACCTTAACGGATGAAAAAGTAGAATTTGAAGAATACGGCGTAAAGTATTACGCTTACACACAATCTGGCCACAAAACAGGTTTCTTTTTAGACCAGCGTCCCAATAGACTTTGGGTACAAGAAAATGCAAAGGACAAAACGGTGCTGGATGTTTTTAGTTATGTCGGTGGATTTGGAATTCATGCTTTAAAAGGTGGTGCAAAATCATTGACTTCTGTGGATATTAGTCAGCAAGCTATGGATGTGGCCAAAGAGAATTTATCGCTCAACAATTTAGATCTTTCAAAATGGACCCCAATTGCGGCTGATGCTTTTGAAGCTTTAGAGACATTAATAGAGAAAAACACGAAGTTTGACATTGTAATCATCGACCCGCCATCTTTTGCAAAACAAGGAAGCGAAGTGGATAGTGCTTCAAATCAATATGAAAGACTCGCTCGTTTAGGTGCACAATTAGTCAATAAAAAAGGCGTTTTAATCCTTGGATCATGTTCTAGTCGCATTAGTTTAACAGACTTTGAAGAAATCCATCAAGATGCTGGCATAACCCAAATGAATAATTGGAAATACCTACACTTCACGCTTCACGATGACGATCACCCGATTGCGTTTCCAGAAAGTAATTATTTGAAAACTATATTTTACAGAAAAGAGAAATAATTATCAATTACGAATTACGTAATTTCGCAATTCGTAATTCGTAATTGAATAATGTAATTATTTAACTCACCGTTATTGCATCCGCTACCCTATCCTTAGTTAAAGCAATGTCCAACACTTCTTTCATGTGTTTAACAAAATGAAATTGAAGTCCTTCCAAATATTCCTTTTTAATTTCATTTACATCTTGTTTATTTTTTTCACACAAAATGATTTCTGTAATATCCGCACGCTTAGCCGCCAATATTTTCTCTTTAATTCCACCAACAGGCAAAACATCACCTCTTAAAGTAATCTCGCCTGTCATAGCTACGTTTTTCTTCACTTTACGTTGTGTAAACAAGGAAGCTAAAGAGGTCAACATAGTGATTCCAGCAGAAGGTCCGTCTTTAGGAGTTGCGCCTTCAGGAACGTGCATGTGAACATCATATTTATTAAATACATTTGCATCTAAATTCAACCATTCAGGATGTGATTTTAAAAATTGTAAGGCAATTGTTGCCGACTCTTTCATTACATCACCTAGGTTTCCAGTAAGTGTAAGTTTACCTTTTCCTTTTGCCAAAGATGATTCGATAAAAAGAATATCACCTCCCATTGCAGTCCACGCTAATCCAGTAACTACGCCAGCCACATTGTTATTATCATATTTTGTTTTTGGTCGACCAGGCCCCATAATATCAACTAAATCTTTTGCAGCAATAACTTTCTTGAAGTCTTCTTCCATTGCTATTTGACGCGCTCGATTTCGGATTAATTTTGCGACTGCTTTATCTAAACCACGCACTCCTGATTCATGGGTGTATTCTTCAATAAGTTTTTCAAGAGTAGCTTTACCAATTGAGATATCCGATTTTTTAATTCCATGTTCTTTAATCTGATCCGGAATTAAATGACGTTTAGCAATTTCTATTTTTTCTTCTACCGTATATCCAGAAACTTCAATTAACTCCATTCGGTCTCGCAGTGGGCCTTGAATAGTAGATAAGTCATTTGCCGTAGCAATAAATAGCACTTTAGACAAATCGTACTCTGTTTCTAAATAATTGTCGTAAAACTCATCATTTTGCTCTGGATCTAATACTTCTAACATTGCACTCGATGGATCGCCATGGTTTGATCTTGAAATTTTATCTATCTCATCCAAAACAAAAACTGGATTGGATGATTCTGCTTTTTTAATGTTTTGCATAACCCGTCCAGGCATCGCACCGATATAAGTTTTTCGATGTCCACGGATTTCACTTTCATCATGAATACCTCCCAAAGACATACGCACATATTTTCTACCCAGTGCCTCCGCAATAGACTTTCCTAGAGAAGTTTTTCCAACTCCTGGAGGTCCATAAAAACAAAGAATGGGTGATTTCATATCCTTTTTCAATTTCAATACTGCTAAATATTCAAGGATACGCTTTTTCACCTTTTCTAATCCATAATGATCTCTTTCGAGGACTTTTTTAGCCCGATTTAAGTCTAGGTTGTCCTTGGTATATTCTTCCCATGGTAAATCTAGCAGCAAATCCAAATAATTCAATTGCACTGTATATTCTGCACCTTGTGGATTCATACGTTGCAAACGAGATAATTCTTTATGGAACATCTCATCTACTTTTTTCGTCCACTTTTTCTTTTTCGCACGTTCGCGCATCTTCTCCAAGTCTTGTTCTTGCGGATTTCCGCCTAACTCTTCTTGAATGGTTTTAATTTGCTGATTTAAAAAGTATTCACGTTGTTGTTTATCTAAATCTACCTTAACGCGTGTTTGAATTTCATTTCGCATTTCAAGCTGCTGAGATTCAACGGTTAGGTGTTGTAAAACAGCCATTGCACGTTTCTTCAAGTCCATTTCATTCAACATGTTTTGCTTTGTCGAAACATCGGCATTCATATTTGATGAAATAAAGTTGATTAAAAAGCTTGGACTGTCAATATTTTTAATTGCAAATTGCGCCTCAGAAGGAATATTTGGAGATTCTTGAATTATCTTTAATGACAATTCTTTCATTGATTGAATAATTGCCGTAAACTCTTTGTTATTCTTAGGTGCTTTAGCTTCCTCACACAATTCAATCTTACCCCGTAAAAAAGGTTCCTTTTGCGTGATTTCTTTTAGCTCAAATCGCCTTTTCCCTTGAATGATTACAGTTGAAGTACCGTCAGGCATCTTTAACAATCTTAATATTGTTGCTACCGTACCAATTTTATTCAAGTCTTTCTCCTCTGGATTCTCTACCTCTGGGTCTATTTGAGAGACTACGCCCACAACTTTATCACTATTATTGGCGTGCTTAATTAAATCAATAGATTTATCTCGTCCAACTGTTATGGGGATTACAACTCCAGGAAATAACACATTATTTCGTAGCGGAAGTATTGGAATATCAGAAGGGAATTTTGCGTTGTGCATATCGTCCTCCTCCTCTTGCGTTATTAATGGAATAAATTCTGCTTCAGAATCATCTGGTGATCCCATTCCAAATAAACTTTTGTCAAAAATGTCAGTCATATCTTTTATTCGCTTTTGCGTCAATCTGTCAGTTAATACTATGAATTTCATAAGGGGAAATTATTGATTCCGTGAAATTCATCTTTTATAAATGTAGGGCTGTATTAGACAAGACTTATGCCATAATAAAAAACTGTCAGGTTTGACAGTTTTTTACAGTTTTGAGGGAGAGTATAGAGTGTGAAGACGCTTTTGATGTGCTTTATGAAGATGATTTTATCATTTTCTTTTAGAATTAAATTTTTAGATCATTGGTGATAGTAAATAGATGAGATGCCCCAAAATCTATTTCAGACGTACCATACGCTAAAACACTTAAATGTAAAGACATGGTTTGACAGTTTTTTACAGTTTTGAGGGAGAGTATTGAGCGTGAAGACGCTTTTGAAGTACTTTATAAAGATGATAATTTTCTTTTATGCTTATCGGTACCTTTGCCAGTAGCTTAATAAACTACAGTAATAATAACTTTTTTTTACAAAAGCTTGTCTTGAGCCTGGGAATTCTAGTAGTTCAACTATTTTTCTAAAAGCAATTAGGTTACTGAAGTTATTCATTAAAAAAACCGAGCTTCATATTCTCAAAATATGGAGCTTGGATTTACTTACCTTCCTCTTTTACTTATTTGGAAACAAATGTTCCAAGATTTTTAAATCTCCATTTTGAATTTTCTTCCCTCTTCTAATCATCATTTGATTGGCTGCATCCACTGCTCTATCCAAGTCATAAACCGGTGAATTTTGTTCTCCACCCCAAGAAAAATTCGGAACGTATTTGGGTGGAAATCCAGAAGTAAAAATATTAGCACAGACTCCAACAACTGTTGCGGTGTTTAGCATAGTATTGATACTTGTTTTAGAGTGGTCTCCCATTGTAACCCCCATAAACATCAATTCTGTTTGCTCCATTGATTCAGTTAAATAACTGTAGGTTTTTACATTTCCGTAGTTATTTTTAAGGTTAGAACAATTGGTGTCGGCTCCAAGGTTACACCATTCCCCTATCAAGGAGTTACCTAAAAATCCATCATGTCCTTTATTGGAATACGCCTGAAAAATAACATTGTTCACCTCTCCACCAACTTTAGAATGTGGTCCGAGAGAAGTTGCACCATATACCTTTGTTGATAATTTTAAGGCACTGCCTTCAGCCATGGCTAATCCACCACGCACAACACTACCTTCCATTATTTCAGCATTCTTGCCAACATATATCGGTCCTGATTTCACGTTTAATATTGCGCATTCAACAGTTGCTCCTTCTTCGATAAAAAGCTGATTTGCATCACCAATCAATGTATTTGTTTTGGAAAGTGAAGCGCTTTTTCGTCCTTTTACATAGGCTGCAAAATCTGTTGCTAAAATGGAATCATTTTTTTGGTATAAATCCCAACGATGTTCTAAAACTAAGAATTCTTCAAGTTGATGAGAATCGTTTTCCTTTGGAGAAAATGTTGTTCCACGCTGGGCAACAAACACGCCATTGACGTACAAAGATTCATCTACTTTTAATTCCTGAACAAGCTTTACAAGTTCTTCGTTTGGAATCACAGTAGCATTCACCCACACATTATCATCTGTTTGATGCATTGGGAATTTATCTACCAAATATTCCTCTGTTCGAAAGGAAACTGTAGCTTCTGGAAGATAGAACTGCCAGCGTTCATCATTCGTCCACATTCCCATACGGAGATTCCCAACAGGTCTTGTCAAACTCAGAGGAGCAAAGACTAAATGGTTTGATAAATCGTGAAGAATAATGTTCATTATTGTTTGTTTTTACATTCTATTTGGAACATTAATACCCAACAAGCGCATTGCAGTATGAATTACTTTTCCTGTGCTTTGGCTAATCAATATTCTAGCATTTTTAAGTGCAACATCCGTTTCTTTCATTACGCTATTTGATTGATAGAAAGAATTGTAGTTCTTTACCAAATCGTAGGTATAATTAGCTATTAAGGCTGGACTATAGCTTACTCCTGCTTCTTTTATTATGTTAGGAAACTCATTTAATTGCTTAATCAGGTCTTTCTCATCCTGCTGAATAGCCAAATGATTATTAACATCTTCTAATTCTACCTTAGACATCAGTGAATTGATTCGTGCATAGGCATATTGAATAAATGGACCTGTATTTCCGTTGAGCTCAATTGATTCATCGGGATTAAACTTCATTCTTTTTTGTGGGTCAACTTTCAGTAAATAATACTTTAATCCCCCCATACCAATCATTTCATAAAGGTTTTCGCGCTCAGCATCTGTCATTCCATCAAGGTGACCACGTTCCTTGGTGCTTTCTTTTGCCATTGAAACAACCTCTTCCATCAAATCGTCAGCATCAACAACTCTTCCTTCACGTGACTTCATCTTACCATCTGGTAAATCAACCATTCCGTATGATAAGTGGTAACAGTTTTTAGCCCAATCAAAGCCTAATTTTTTTAGAATTAAAAACAAAACCTGGAAATGATAATCTTGTTCGTTTCCAACCGTGTATATAATTCCATTCAAATCAGGATAATCTTTGAATCTATCGATTGCAGTTCCAATATCTTGTGTCATATAAACAGCAGTTCCATCAGCTCGAAGAACAAGTTTTTCATCTAATCCTTCATCAGAGAGATCAACCCAAACAGAGCCATCTTCTTTTTTAAAGAAAACCTCTTTCTTCAAACCATCAGTAACAAGGTCTTTCCCGATTAAAAAAGTTTCAGATTCATAATAGATTTTATCAAAATCGACTTGCATTCTGTTGTAGGTCTTATCGAAACCAACATACACCCAATTGTTCATTGTTGTCCACAATTTGTATGCCTCAGGATCATTTGCTTCCCACTTCAACAACATTTCCTTTGCATCTAAAGTTAATTGCGCAAAAGGAACAGCAAAAGCAGCTATCTTTCGATATATACCCGCTTTCTTTTTATCATCTGTTGAATCTTCATAAGCTTTAAATAATCCAGGTAACTTTTCTTTGGCTTCATTTGGAATAATAGCATCCGCGTAATCATTCTCTCTCCATTGGTAAGCCATTTCAAATCCTTGAAGAGTAACTTGCTTATCAAATTCGATGTAATATTTCCCAACAAAATGATCACCCTTCATACCACTGGTTTCAGGGGTTTCTCTATTTCCATTCACATCTTTTGCTGCAAATTGTTCCCAAGCCACCATGCTTTTACAAATATGTATTCCTCGGTCATTAATGATTTGTGTTTTCACCACTTCATGACCATTGGCTTTGAGAATTTCTGCGACACTGTATCCTAAAAAGATATTTCTCATGTGTCCTAAATGCAGAGGTTTATTCGTATTTGGCGAAGAATACTCAACCATATACAATTGACCTGAAAGTTCGGAAGAACATCCGAAAAGTTCATCCTTGGCAATATTCATTAATACCTCCTTCCAATATGGATTGGACAAACTAATGTTTAAAAAACCGCTAACCACCTCAAAACTTTTTATCTCTTCTAGGTTTTCCTTTAAAAATCGACCAATATCATCTCCTACTTGTGCGGGAGATGCTTTCAAGATTTTAACAAATGGAAAGATCACCAAGGTTAAATCTCCATCAACATCTTTTCTAGTTTTTTGAAACTGAATTAATTTTTCGTCAATTTTAACACCAAAAACAGAAAGACTATTTTCGAGTAATAACGTTTTTATTTTATTCTCCATTATTTATTTTAATCTAGATCTTTTTTTCCGCAGTTTCAACTACCTCTTTCATCAAATAATAAGCGACTTCAGCCATGTGATTTGTTTTTTCATCCAAACAAGGATTAACCTCAACAAATTCTATACACTTCACCTTTGGATGTCCAGCGTAATGACGCAACAACTCACTTGCTTCTTGAGGAGTTAAGCCTTTCGGTACTGGAGTTCCTGTACCATGAGACACAATATCAGGATCCATTGAATCTACATCAAAGGAAATATATAATTCATCACAATTAGCATATTTTTGTTCTAGTCTTTCTACTATCTTTTGCACACCTTCAGAACGCAATTCATCAACAGAAATGTTTTTTATTCCCTTTCTTTCCATCAACTCGACCTCTGGCGTCTCCAAATCTCTTAGTCCAATAAACCCAAGGTCCTCTGCTTCAATCTTCGGAGCTATATTCCCTGTGTTTTTCATTTCATTCCAAAACTTTAGAGTATCAGTATCTGGTTCGTTTTGTTTTGATTCTAAATTATCTTCGTTTAAGGCAGTAGCTAAAGGCATTCCATGCATATTTCCTGAAGGTGTAGTATAAGGTGTATGTAAATCACCATGTGCATCAATCCACAACACCCCTAATCTATTAGAAGGATTAGCCATTTTCAAACCGGCAATCGTTCCTCCTGCCGAGCCATGATCTCCAGCAACAACAACGATAAATTCATTTTTTTTCCTTTGCTCACTCACTACAGATGCTACGTTTTTATATACCGTTGCTAAGCCATCTGCTCTTTTTCCATATTTATAAGGAGAAGGACGGTCTAGTAAATGATTCATTGTTTGAACATAATGAATAGGATACTTAGAAAACAAAAAATTTCCTGAGTTATCATCCGCAACACGCATTGCTCCAGGTCCAAGGCTTGCACCACGTGTTCCAGCAGAGATTTCAGAATCATTAATAATATATGCTATAGATTTTGACATTGAATAATACTTTTAATAGTTTAAGACATCACAAAGTTAAAAAAATAGATGTATCTACTTCATGAATACACGCTATCCATTATCTTCAAAGAAAGTATTGAAGCGTTTTGCAAAAATAATTTATAAATTCGCATTAAGTTATTAAATATAAACATATCATATTTTGAACAAAAAATTTCTTCTTCACTTTTTATTGATTTTCTATCTTTCAAGTTGTTCACTTCCCAATGCTGTCTCCGACGATTTTGAAGGTAAATTTGTTTATACTGTGAAATCTCCTGGTAATACACCTAATCCAAATGATAGTATTAATTACCAAATTGTATACGCCAAAGATTCAATGTTGAGAATTGATAATTTTACACCTATAGGAAAACAAATTTATATTAAGCATATCCCGAAAAATCGCGCTTATATATTAATGGATTTAGGCGTAAAAAAAGTAGCAATCCAAACTATTCCTGACACCTTAAAGGATGATGATAAATATATATTTGAACATAAAGCTGGGGCTTCTCGTTTTGCTGGACTTAAAGGAAAGAACATAAAAGTTACCGATACCGAGCAAGACACAACAATAATTATGAACTATTCGCCAACCATTTCTCCGAAATATACGACTGCATTAAAGAACATCCCTGGTCTTCCTTTGAAATATGCATTATTTTCAAATGGAACTTGGATACAATATAAATTAATAGAAATGGAAGAGAAAACAATAGATATCGATTTATTTGGAATACCCTCAGATCATGAAATCATCACTTTAGATGAATTTATAGACATAATTAAGGAATAAGAAAATAAAAAGAATTATATTTGAATACAATGTTTATTTGACTACTACCCGATAGAAGAAAATACAGTTTTTCTTTAAAAATTTCATCAATCTACCACTAATAGTAGTATTCTTCGCTGCTAACAATTAATTGTGAATAGCAGAATAAACATTTCCACTTTTCAAGCAATTGATTCCTTATCTTCGTAAGATTAATTGTGACGAACAGAATGAGTAAAGGAAATATTTTAAAGCAGAAAAAGAAGACCAAAAAGAGTAAGCCTTCAAAAAAACAAAAAAAGGGAATCTCTTTAATTTCGCTTCATGCTAAAGTGGATCGCCGAAAAGCTAAGTCCATTAGTGGTTCAATAATGCTGTTATTATCCATATATCTATTCATCGCTTTCACCTCTTATCTGTTCTCTTGGCAGGAAGATCAAAACTTAATTGTTTCCACCTCATTTTTTGATTTTATTTTTAACAGTGAAGATGTAGAAGTAAAAAATTGGTTAGGTAAATTTGGAGCGTGGACAGCTCACCTCTTTATGTATAGATGGTTTGGAATTGCATCTTTCGCTTTTAGCTTTCTTTTAATGATAACAGGAGTTCGTCTATTACTCAATGTTAGGATTCTTCCATTACGAAAAACTTACCTTGTTACTTTAATAGCAATATTATGGTTTTCAGCCTTTTTTGGATTAATTTCTAGCTCTGTGAGTTATTTAGGTGGCGCCTTCGGTTTTGCAACCAATCAATGGCTCACCGCTGTACTTGGTTATTTTGGAGCTTCTCTTTTACTGTTAGTTTTACTTTTCATTGCTATTGTAGCACTTTTTAATCCTGACTTTAAAGCAATATTCGCTACTTATCTTGGAAAAAACAACAAGACAGAAGAAGATAAAGATATCAATACGCTTGAACCTGAATTAAAAGAAGAAGAAGATATAGAGCAAGAGCAAACGAAAGAAAAGGAAAAGGAAGAGGAAGAGGAGGAAGAGCAAGATGTTACATTTATTGATGAAAATCAAGCGGAAAATGAAACTGAAGAAAATTTAGTTGATGAAATCAATAACAATGATGAATTTGAATCAGTTTCTCCCGAAAAAGAGAAATCACCTACAACTACTTCTAACGACTCGGATGAAGAGGAAGGAGAAGAGTTTTCTGTTGAACTAGCATCACAAGAAAAAGAATTGTCAGATGATGATTTGAATAAAAAGCTAGGTGATTTTGGACCTTATGATCCGAAACTCGATTTATCGAGTTACACCTTACCTCCTATTGATTTACTTAGAAAGTTTGATAGCAAAAAAGGAGGTGTTTCAAAAGAAGAGTTGGAAGAAAACAAAAATAATATTGTAAATACGCTCGCCAATTATAAAATTGATATTTCTAAGATTAAAGCTACCATTGGTCCAACCGTAACACTCTACGAAATCATTCCAGCTCCTGGGGTTAGGATATCGAAAATTAAAAATTTAGAGGATGACATTGCTTTAAGTTTGGCTGCACTAGGAATAAGAATTATTGCACCTATTCCAGGAAAAGGAACAATAGGAATAGAGGTTCCAAACAGTTCTCCAGAAATTGTAAGTATGCGTTCATTGATCGCTTCTGAAAAGTTTCAAAATTCAAAATTTGAGCTTCCGATTGTTCTCGGTAAAACCATTACAAACGAAACGTACGCTTTTGATTTGGTAAAAATGCCTCACTTATTAGTCGCAGGTGCAACTGGACAAGGTAAGTCTGTAGGATTAAATGCAATTTTGGTTTCCTTGTTGTACAAAAAACATCCATCACAAGTTAAATTTGTTTTAATTGACCCTAAAAAGGTAGAATTAACTTTATTCAATAAAATTGAACGTCATTTTTTAGCGAAATTACCTGATGAGGAGGAGGCAATTATCACAGACACTTCAAAAGTTGTAAATACCTTAAACTCATTATGTATTGAAATGGATGAGCGATATGATCTTTTAAAAGACGCCCAAACGCGAAACATTAAAGAATACAATGACAAATTTATATCACGGAAACTCAATCCAGAAAACGGACATAAATACATGCCATATATTGTTGTACTTATCGATGAGTTTTCTGATTTAATTATGACGGCAGGAAAAGAAGTAGAACACCCCATTGCGCGATTAGCACAATTGGCAAGAGCAATTGGAATCCATCTCATTGTAGCAACACAACGACCCTCAGTAAATGTAATTACTGGAATGATTAAAGCCAATTTTCCTGCGCGAATTGCATTCCGTGTTCTTTCGAAAATAGACTCACGTACAATTCTTGACACTTCAGGAGCTGATCAATTAATTGGTAAAGGTGATATGCTTATTTCAACAGGAAATGATGTAATTCGTTTACAATGTGGGTTTGTAGACACTCCTGAGGTGGAACAAATTTGTGATTTCATTGGAGACCAACGCGGATATCCAGATGCTATGGCACTTCCAGAATATGTTGGTGAAGGCGGTGAATCGAGTTCAGCAGATGTTGATGATGATTTAGATGCTAAATTTATTGAAGCTGCTGAAATTATTGTTATGCACCAACAGGGATCGGCAAGTTTATTACAACGAAAATTAAAATTGGGATACAATCGCGCCGGTAGAATTGTTGATCAATTGGAGGCGCATGGAATCATAGGGCCATTTCAAGGCAGTAAAGCTAGAGATGTTTTAATTCCAACTGCAGAAGCATTGAATGAGCACCTAACAACCAAAGGTTTATTATAAGCTTTTTAAATATAAAATTTTAGCCCTATATTTGAAACAAATTTTTAAAGTGCATTTAACGTGGCACAGTTTATGTAAAACTTACGAAAAAATAAAAAATGAAATACTTATTAATTACACTAGTTTTTATATCTGCATCATTATTCGCTCAGTCGGATAAAAAATCTTCAGAAATCCTTGATAAGATGTCCACTGAAATTAAGTCCCTGAACTCATTCTATATTGAGTTTGATATGAAAGTTAAAAATCCAGCTACAGGAGAAAACTCCAATCAAAAAGGAAATGGATATGTAAAAGGAGATAAATACTTCGCTTCATTAGGACAAAATACCTTAGTCTCAAATGGTGTGAAAAATTGGACGATTGTAAAAGAAGAAAAGGTCACTTATCAAAGTGATGTAGATTTAGAGGATGACGAAGCAATGAATCCTAAGAAATTAATGACAATTTGGGAGAATGGTTTCAAAAGTAGATATGTTGAACAAACTAAATTAAACGGAGTTGGTGTACATAAAATCAATTTATTTCCAACCAATCCGTCTGAAGTAAACTACCATACAATCACCTTATACGTTGGTTTAAATAATGAATTAAAAAAAGCCAAGATGAGCACTAAAGATGGAAGCACAATGACATATACCATTCAAAAGTTTGCTAAGAATAAAGAAGTTCCAGACAGTAAATTTGTTTACAATCCTAAAAACTACCCAGGTTATCAATTGATTCGAGATTAAAACAAAAATATATTTTATATAAAAAACATCTTTTGTAACAAAAGATGTTTTTTTTGTTTAATTTTAACCCAATCACTAATTATTTAACAAATGAGCTCAGTTGGAAAAGTTACGGAAGAGATAATCAATCGTTCTCCGTTTTTAAGAGAAGCAATGACCGAAAATCTAATCAATGTTTCTGCCTTATCAAGAAAAATAAAACCAGAACTTGAAGATATTCTAGGGAAAAGCGTTAAAGAAGGCGCAATTGTTATGGCTATCAAACGCATGACACCAGGTCACTACTACCATGTTGATGTGAAAATTAGAAACTTCATTGCCACTTTAGGTGATTTTTTAGTTAGAAGTGATTTAGAGGATTTCACTTACCAGAATTCAAACACACTTAATTTAAAACAATCCGAATTGATGCGATTGTTGGTCAATAAGCGAGATTATTTTTATACTTTCTGTCATGGTGTAGGAGAGTCTACAATTATAACAAGTAATTCAATATCAAAAGACCTAACTACAATTTTCAAGGGAGAGAAATTAAAATCCAATACAAAGAATTTAGCTTCAATAACCATCAAGCTTCCACCTCAAAACACTGAGATAAGCGGAATCTATTATTACATTCTAAAACATTTAGCTTGGGAAGGAATTAATATTGTAGAGGTCGTTTCAACAGCCAATGAATTTACCGTAGTCGTTAATGATGATGATATCGATTCTGCTTTTTCCGTATTGATGAATCTTAAAAAGTCATCAAAATAAATCAATATCTAAGCCCCCATTTATAAACAGTTTAAACAAAATGAGAAAACTGTTTTAAATATTATTTTTTAATAAAAAAACTAGGGATCAATCTCAAATTTGAGGAGGCCTTTAAAATATAAAATAATTCCCCACAAGTATACCAGTATGGTTTTATAATATTTCTCTATTTATGAAATTAAAAATATTATAAATGACAGTCAGTTGGGCTGAGGATAGAAATAACAGAGTATGTGTAACAGTTCTTACATGTAAAATCGCTGGTCGTATAATAGCGGGAAATCAGTAAAAAATTACAACGATACTACTTATCTAGCTGTATAAATACTATTAATCCCGAGGAGATAGAGATGATGTGTTTGTAAAAAGCATGAATAGAAAAGTTATACAAGCCCGACCTTATCATATTATCATTGCGGCAAGGAACTTCTCTATTTTCAAATCGAGGACTTATGGACTTAATTAATTATTTTTTGATCAATTTCTTATTGATAATTCGTGTAGGGGTTTTTACACGAAGGAAATACACACCCGATTTTAGGGTTCTTACATCAATATTTAGTTCGTTTATCGTTTCCATAACGACAGGTTCTTTTACTAAATTTCCAGATATATTAAAAATCTGAACTTGTTCTATGATCGAATTATCGAGTGAAATGGTAATGTTTTCACGCAATGGATTTGGATAAACATAAAGGTTCATCTCCTCTTTTACGACTTTCAAAGGATCTTGCTCTCTTACATAAACACTGTCTATAAAAAGCTTAAAGCCATTAAAGGTTGTATTGACAAAAGCAAAATATACCGATTGGTTGTTATAATTAGATAACGCAGTAGTGTGGCTTGACCAATATGGGGTTTCATTACTCACAATTTCAAGTGTATCCGTAAAGTCAGTTGTTGCATTTCCCGTTGTTGAAATCATCACTTTGTATGAATCTGGAAATGAAGCATCTTTTGACAAGCTTTTCCATGATATGTAATTTCCTGAACCTCCTAATGTTACTTGAGGAGAAATCAACCAACGATCTGCGCGATCAATAGGGTCAAAAAAAGAAGTACTTGATGCAGTTCCATTCCCTACATTAATAGGATCTTCTTTATAAATCCATGCCTTATCATATTCTTGCACAGAAGCGTCCACGGCATTTCCATCATTATCAATAACAGACCACGTAGCGGGAATATTTCCATTATCAAAATTTTCTTCTAAAATCGAAACTTGTGCTGTTAAATTAGCTCCTAACAAAAACAAAAATCCTAATAATACCGTTCTCATCTACACTCAAATTGTTATTTAAAATAAGTAAATTCACTTATTCACACAAATTTAGTAAAATCAACAAACATTAGGGTAAATATCCCTTATATAAAAGTGAATTTAGCATTTAAAACAAATCAGTAATTACTTAATAAGCCAAGTCTCAAAAATAAAATCATTGATTATTTGCAAAATGTTTCTTTAACTTTTCCAATGCTCTAAAGGTTTTAACCTTAGCATTATTTTCTTTTACACCGATTATATCAGCAATTTCTCTGTAGGCATAACCTTGAAAATAACGCAATTCAATTAATTGTATATCCCTACCATTTAATTGACTTAACGCATGAAACATACGTTTTTTATTCAAGTCAAAAGACTCGTCTTTAAAAACATCAATAAAGGTTGCGATTTGAACATCATCGATATTAATGGCTCTTTTCGCACGTGCATCTCTATATGCTTGATTCAATTCACTTTTAGCAATGCGATACAACCAAGAAGCAATTGGAATTCCTCTAAATTCAAAACGATTAAGGTTTTTAATTGCCTTTAGAAAAACTTGAGAGGTGACATCAGATGCAAGGTGTTCGTCATGCATACGCTGATTGATATAACGAAAAATTTGATCATAATATTTTTCATACAAAGGCGCAAAATTGGTAATATCATCTTTTGCGTTATCAATCCATTCTTTTTCTTGAATCAACATTTGATGGGTGTGATGGTAAATGGGGTTTACATTACTCATAGTTTATTGGGTTTTATGGGGTTCGAAATAACTGCTTGCAGACAGTATTTTTTTGAGCGACCGTCAAAGTAATTGACCGCTTTTCACATATATTAACGTATTAAATGGAGAAATATTGCAAATCGTTTGATTTAATATTGATTTAAATGATTTCTTCGCTTTTCACTCCACAGATATCATAAACCCTTATTCCATACTTATTTTGGTTAACGCGATACATATTTACGTTAATCATTACTCAATAAATAAATTCCCTAAATAATTTTTTAGTTAAAATCTTATAATGGTTGAATAAGAATATCTATATTGAACCAATAAATTTGGACTTACTTATAAAGTTATGACAATGGACTTATCATTTAAAAACAACAGAAAGCCTACCAAAGGGAGAGTCTTAATTGCCGATCCGTTCTCCAAAGATGAATATTTTGGAAGATCTGTCGTTTATATATGTGATCATAATAGCAAAGGAACATTTGGTTTTGTGCTAACGAATTATCTGGATATAAATTTAGCAGATGTAGCGAAAAACTTCCCCAATATAAACGCAAATATTAGCATTGGTGGCCCTGTTCAAACAGAAAGCATCTTTTTTATTCACACGCTTGGAAATCGAATTCCAGAAAGTACAGAAGTGATGGATGGAATCTATATTGGTGGAGATTATGATTTAATTACAGAGCAGCTTACTGATGGAAAAATAGATCCTTCGCAAGTCAGGTTTTTCCTTGGATATTCTGGATGGGATCCTGGTCAACTCGAAGAAGAAATCACGCGAAATAATTGGATTGTAGCACCGGTCATTAGCCCTATGGAAATCATGGACACCAACATCAAAGATATTTGGCAAAAATTTATGAAAAGAGAAGGTAAAAAATATGATATTCTATCAAGAGCTCCACTTGACTTTAACGACAATTAATACAAAACCGTTAACAAGTCTAAGGTTTCCTCTGGATTAACATGCTTATGCTGTTTTTTCCTCTTCTCTACTGCCCTCTTTTTACTAAAATCGCCCTGTACTTCTTTCAATGATTGAATTTCAGGTTGGATTTGTTCAGCTATTTCAATTTCAACATCTTCATGAATCTCTGTTTCAACTTCATAAGCATCAGCATTTAGCGGAACAAGAATAGGTTCTTCTAACTTTTCAAAAGATTTTATTTTAAAACCAGGTTGCTGTTCTTCAGGTGTAATTTCCGGTACAGGAATTTCATTATCCTCACTCCCCATCTTTGATGTTGTTTTTGTTTCTGCTGAATTACTCTTTGATTTTTGAACTTCCTTCTCTTTATTCCATATCTCTATTTCGAGATGTTTTTCGCTCATAGCATATCTAGGCGTATCTTTTTGCCATAGAAAAGGAATAGCAATTACAACCAGTAAGGCAACCATAACCAACTGGAAAGCTGGTTTTTTATAAACAGCCACATCTTTAGGAAAGAAGAAAATAAAAACTCTATTGAGCCACAGTTCTTTTTTATGAACATGTTTTTGCGCAAATCGCTCGTCCAATCGATGTTTAACAGAAGGAGATACTTTTTCACCTCTATTTTCTTGTCTCAATTCTTCAGCAGAAAGAAAAGTCAATTTCAAGGCATCAAACTCCTCCTCATTTTGCGCCCAATCCTTTAAGCACATTCGCTCCTTCATGGTCAGTTCAAACCATTTTTTTTCTAAAATTATATTTTTAACGTGATCTTCCATAATTAACTCACTTTTGTAGGGTCATACACTTGTAAAACACTGGCGATTTTTTTGGTTGCATAAAATAATCGAGATTTTACCGTCCCAGGCTTTATATCCATCACTTCAGCTACTTCTTTAACAGACAAACCATCGATGTGTCGAAGCACAAAAACTTCTTTGTGTTTTTCCTCTAATTTAGCCATTGCCTTTTCTAAATCAGAACTAAAATCTTTTTCAAATAGTTGCTCTTCAATGGGTAGATTATTTGCTGAAACTTGTAAATCTGAAGATAAACCATTATTTGTATTTGAACGTACAGCCATTTTCTTGTATTCATTGATACACATGTTATTTGCCACTGAATAAATCCACGTTTTAAAACTTCTGTTGGGATCAAAAAGCTCAGGTCGATCAATCAATTTAGCAAATAAATCATGCATAAAATCCTCTCCTTTTTCCTTATCATGTTTTAATTTTCGTGTAAAAAAAGCGGCCATTTTTGAAGCGTACCTTTGATAAACTTCATCAAAAGCGCGTTCATCCCCTTTCGCCATCATCCGAAGAAGTTGCTCATCACTTTGTTTTTTATGATTGACCCGAAATATTCCCATCTTATTTATTCAAAAGTCTATTTACTTGATTTTGCTTATTGGACAGTCTCGCAATTTCTAAAATCAGATGCTCTATTTCTTGTAACGATTCAATGTCATTTCTTTCGTTATATTCATTTCTTACTTTTAATAAAAAAGGTAAATAATTACTCATAATTGGCGCATTTTCCCGACTATTATTAATGTGTTCAGTAATTTGCTTTCGCATTGTTTGCTCATACAACATTCTGTTATAATCCTTTTGCGGATTAGAAAACAAGGCAAACCCCAACCCCATTGAAGTAATTTCTTCACCCTTTTCAATATAAGAGCGAGGAACAGAGGGAGCTACAACAATATTCTTGGTCTTATTCAAATGCATAAATACATCAAAAAATGCGGTATCAATAATTAATTTTTTGGGCATTTTAAATCCTTGTTTTTTTAGTTTTTCTCGAAAATCCTCACTTTGTAGATGATCTAAACTGATAATTTCCACATCAGGACGTATATTTTTTATTTTTTGTTCGATCAATATTGGGTAAGTATCGTTTTCGCCATGCGTAATTAAATAAGTATTTTTAGGCATTGAAAGCAAGACATTTCTGGCCATTACATAAAATTCATCTTGCTTGTAATTAAACTGAGAATACAGTTTAAGGTATTTTCTCAATTGACGCTCATTTCCGTTAATGTATGAAAAAGCAGAGAATTCTTTTAAGACCTCTTGATGATGGGGTTTTAATTCGGCAGCTTTCTTTAAATGATTAATTTTAGAAAAATCATAATTACCGAGTTTATATTTGAACAAATGATATTCAAAACTCTCACTATCAATCTTCTCAATTGTTTTCAATTGTTTATTTAATTGTTGCTTTTGTTGTGAAGTTGGTGTTTTTCTAGTAGAAGAATAGTTGATTGCATTAATACCCGAATAAAACGCATTTACATTTTCCTGAAACTCAATTTGACGCACACTTAGGGCTTGCGAATCAAAAGTATTTACTCTATTTTGTTGAAGTTCTTCTTGCTTTTCCTCAGGACTGGCTTGATTGGTTATTGGAGGAACAGTTTGTCCAAAGGACATTGATGTGAAAAAGATAAAAATGATGAACATTTTGTACATAATCTTGCTTATTTTTATAGGTGTACAGTTTAGATAAAAAAGGGTTCACACAAAAGTAATGCATAAATACGATAAAAAAGAATTCAGATCTTTGTCACTTCCTAAACGCTATCGAGTAGTTCAAGAAGAAGGTGAATATATTGGAGTTCGTCAACTAGGCGATCACCGAGTTCATCTTTACGCGGTATGTGGATTTTATGTAGAATTATGGATTTTGTTTTCAATTCAACAAATTCATTGGATTGAAATACAAGAAAATCAGTCGATTATTAATGAATATGGAAGCAACATCAATGTTCGAAAAGATCTAGGTCTGGATTAAGTCCAAAATCAACCCAAAATGAAAAACAAATTTTAGGTTGAATAATTCAGAAATCTCTTTATTTTAGTAAAAAAGAAAAAGATGAAATTTTTTATAGATACAGCAAACTTAGAAGAAATAACAGAAGCCAATGATTTAGGAATTTTAGATGGCGTTACAACCAATCCTTCATTAATGGCCAAAGAAAACATTACAGGCAAAGATGCAATCATCAAACACTACAAGGACATTTGTCACATTGTGAATGGTCCAGTTAGTGCAGAAGTTATCACTACAGATTACAAGGGAATGATTGAGGAAGGAACTCGACTTTCAGACTTACATCACAATATTGTTGTCAAAGTACCTATGACACCCGAAGGAATTAAGGCCATACGTTACTTTTCTGAGAATAAAATAAGAACCAATTGCACATTAATATTTTCTGCTGGACAAGCTATTTTAGCAGCAAAAGCAGGAGCTACGTATGTTTCTCCATTTGTTGGAAGATTAGATGATATTTCAGCAGATGGAATTGGCTTAATCGCACAGATTAGAAGGATTTACGATAATTATAATTTTGAAACGCAAATTTTAGCTGCCTCGGTTCGTCATCCAATGCATATTATTGATTGTGCTGAAATTGGAGCTGATGTAATGACCGGACCTTTAAAAGCAATTATGCAATTGGCGCATCACCCACTTACCGATAGTGGATTAGCTAAGTTTTTAGCAGATTTTGAGAAAGGAAATAAATAGGCGTTTTTTTTGAAATAGTTTTAAATGCTCTCAATTCTCATTCCAGTATACAATTTTGATTGTACAGCTTTGGTTGAAGCTTTGTACAAACAATCTGTTGACAGTAAAATAGCATTTGAAATTTTAGTTCTAGATGATACCTCCACGTTGTTTAAACAAGAAAATCGGACAATAAACCAACTAGCTAATGTTTCATACATTGAATCTGAAGAACATTATGGTCGAGCTAAGATTCGTAATGAGCTAGGTAGACGTGCACAATACGAAAACTTATTGTTTATCGATGCTGACGCACAGGTACAACGTACAGACTTTATCGAAAACTACATTAAACATCTCGAGAAGGCGCAAGTCATAATTGGAGGGATGGCTTATGACAGGAATCCACCAAAAGAAAATGCTTTACGCTGGTATTACGGCACACAACGTGAAAACATACCTGCCACAAAGAGAAATATCAACCCTTATAAATCCTTAATAAGCTTTAACATACTCATTAAGAAAAAGGTTTTTAACAAGATTTCTTTTGAAGAAAAAGCAATGGTGATCAGTAAAAACGAATATGGACATGAAGACACACTTCTAGGTCTTTCGTTCAAAAAACAGAATATCACCGTTTTACACATCGACAATCAACTGGTTCACAACTATTCAGAAACAAACGAAGGGTTTCTTAAAAATAGTTTGACAGCCGTAGAAAAATATGTATCCAATCCTCACTTTAGAAATAAGGAGGTAGTAGCCCAAATAAAAATCTTCAAAGTTTATGAAAAAATAAAGAAATTAGGATTGGTCAGCATCATCGCATTGATGCACAAAACGTTCAATAACAATATGAAAACTCGACTTTTCAGTTCCTCTCCATCTTTACGTTTATTTGACTTTTACCGATTAAGTTATTTGGCATATTACGATAAAAAAAACAGAGATCAATTTCAATAGACCTCTGTTTTCATTAATTAACTTAAAACTACTTATTACTACTATTATTACTTCTACTTACTACTTTTAACTTCAATTTTCTTTACTATTTTCTTTTTTGCTTCTGGTTTTGGAACCGATATATTTAAAACTCCATCCTTATAATCTGCCTCTATATTTTGACCATCAACATCTTTGGGCAGCGTAAATGAGCGTCTAAACTCCCCATAAGAAAACTCTCTGTGTGTATAGTTTTCTTCGTTTATTTCCTTAGCTTCTTTAGCTTCACCTCTTATAGAGAGTTTGTTACCGTCTAATTCAATATGAATATCTTCTTTTTTTATACCAGGCACCGCCATTTCTACAAGATAATCTTCATCGCGTTCCATAATATTAACAGCCACCTTAGAAAATTTCATATTTTGACGATTATTAAAAAGCTCCTCATCAAATCCACTTAAAAAAGACGGTAAAAAACCACTATTTCTTCTTGACATTTCCATAACTTCTATTGTTTTAATTTTTAATTTCTTTTGGTCTATAGTTATCAAATGAAATACCAATGCAAAACACAACGAAAATCGCTGTTAGAATGTCTTAAATCAGCTACCCTAAATGCCAATTAGTCAGTAAACGTGTTTAAAACATGACTTTTTGACCTGTTCATTTATACTTTTCAAGGAAGACACTCACTATTAATCTAGAAAGGAGGTAAGGTTTTTAAAAGATAGGTGTAAAAGTATTTTACAAACCTGACTTTTCCGTAGTGGCATTTCATAAAAGATGTCGATCCTCACAAATAATACAATAAAACCTTGTACATGTTATCTATTTCACAAACAGAATTAAAGATGATTATTCAAATTAATCTTCCAAGATGTCAACAGATTTGGAGAGATATACCTTATCCCATAAAAACACTAAAAAATACAGAATATGTATAAAATAAAAAAAACCAGATGAAAATGATTGTTTTAGTATTCATTTTCACTCTGGTTTTAAGTAGCGAGAAGGAGATTTGAACTCCTGACCTCAGGGTTATGAATCCTGCGCTCTAACCAACTGAGCTACCTCGCCATTTTTGTTACATTAATTTCTCAATGCGGGTGCAAATATAATAGCTTTTTTTGAATTTCAAACACTAAGAACGGTCTTCCTCAAATAAAATTTTCGTATGATGCTTTAACGTTCTTAAAAACAAAGAAATAAATAAAGCAACTCCTAACACAATTATATAATAAGTATAAAAAATAAAAGCATCATCTAGTAAATAGTTGCGTAGTATATCAACAAATAAAAAACCAATAATAGTTGCCGTAACACCAGAATATTCTCTTCTCAAAATTGTTTTCATTGAAAATGAGATTGGAGTCTTTACGTAATTTTTAAAAGATGGCCAAAATGCAGGAACTTTCATGCTCCAATCGAGATAATCTTGTCCAAACTTACGCTCTAAGAAACGTTCTTCAGCAAACATAATTCTTTCATAATACAGCCAAAACGCTAAGGAAACAATTACAACGAACCAGATATTCGCTGTAAAAACAACAATTCCGATCCACATAAAATAATTACCTACATATAAAGGATGACGCATTGTAGAGTAAATCCCTTTAGTGTTGAGAGCTTCAGCCACCTGCTCTTTGGTATTTCTTCCTGAGGTATTCTTATTTGATGTTCCAATTGCAATGGCACGAATCACTTGCCCCAATAGAGATAAGACAGCTGCAAAGCCTAATAAAATCCAGTAATAACTTTCATTGAGCTTCATCCAACCATAGTCAGTAAAATAGACTACTGGAATCGCCAAAACAAAAAGGATTACAGGGATTTGACCTCTGTATTTGAATAAGGTATTACCTGATTTTTCAAGTGAATGTATTAGAGCCATTTAAAACTTTTTAGTATATTGCGAAACAAATTCTTCGGCGAAGATAGAAAATAAAAAACATTTACAACATGCCTGAAAAAATTAAGTTTGAACAAGAATATCTTTTTAAAACCTCAATGAAAGTTCTTAACTCTATGGTTACAACACCTAGTGGGCTTAGTGAATGGTTCGCTGACGATGTAAATATAAAAGATGATCTTTATACTTTTTATTGGAATGGCAGTGAAGAAGAAGCACGTTTAATCAGCAAAAAGAATAATGATCACTTTAAGTTTCAATGGATTGAAGACGAAGAGGAGGATTTAGAGACTTTTGTAGAGTTAAAATTTAAAGTAGACCCAATGACTAAGGCGGTCGTACTCCATCTTACTAGTTTTGCCGAACCAGATGAACTTGATGAAATACAACTATACTGGGAAAGCACAATCGAAGAATTACGTCGTATTATAGGCGCATAAATTCTTCACATTTGAAATATAGCACCGCATCCTATTTATTTCAATTTAGAATTGCATCCTTATTATTTTAAATTACTTTTATCCCCATAATTAAATATTATGAGTGGTATATTCATCCTTTCTATTATCATCGCTTATTTTGTTGTGCTGTTGGTTATCTCTAAATTAACATCCAAAGGAGCAAAAAATGAAGCTTTCTTCACTGGAAATAGAGGATCAAAATGGTATTTGGTAAGCTTTGGAATGATTGGCGCATCACTTTCCGGCGTCACATTCATTTCATTACCTGGACTTGTTGGTAAATCGGGGTTCTCTTATATGCAACTGGTGATTGGATACATGATTGGATACGCCATAATTTCATTTGTTTTACTACCACTCTACTACCGCCTTAACCTCACTTCAATTTATTCCTATCTTGGCGGGAGATTCGGTCCAAAAACACACAAAGTCGGAACAGGATTTTTCTTAATATCACGTATTCTAGGAGCCTCAGCCCGATTGTTTTTAGTTGCCGATGTACTTGATTATTTTGTACTAAGCAGATACGGAATTCCATTTGAAGCATCTGTTTTAGTAACATTACTTCTGATTTATGTTTACACCTATCGAGGCGGTATAAAAACTATTGTTTGGACAGATACACTTCAGACACTTTTCATGTTAATTGCCCTAGTAGTTAGTGTTGTTATGATTACACAATCAATTGGCGGAGCTGAAGAGGTCACCACAGGTTTGAAGTCTTTGGGAATGACAGATTGGTTTGTAACTAATGACCCAAAAAGCAATAATTACATCATAAAAGGAATCTTAGGTGGATTATTCATAACTCTAGGAATGACAGGATTAGATCAAGACATGATGCAAAAAAACCTAACCTGCCGCAATGAGAAAGAAGCTAAAAAAATATGATGTGGTTCTCTGTCATTTTATTTATGGTGAACTTTGTATTTTTAATTTTAGGTGGATTACTCGTATTGTACGCCCAACAAAATCCAGAATTCATCAACTCTGTGCAAGGAATGGATCTTGATAAACAAACCGATAGACTTTTTCCGTTAATTGCTCTAGATGGTGACTTAGGCAGTTTAATAGGTATCACTTTCCTGCTAGGATTGGTAGCAGCTGCGTATTCATCTGCAGATTCTGCACTAACCTCTCTAACCACATCAACAAGCGTGGATTTATTTAGGGTGAACGAATGGAAAAACAAAGATAAAGCAGAACGAATAAGAAAATATGTCCATATTGGAATGACCGGAATTTTATTTATCGTAATCCTTCTGGTTAATGCCTTTAAAAGTCAGGATGTGATCAATACTATTTTCACGCTTGCAGGCTATACTTACGGACCTTTGTTAGGACTTTTCTTCTTTGGAATTATAAGCAAAAGAGTTGTAGACGATAGACTTACATGGACTGTTTGCCTGATTGCCCCTATACTTATTTACATCTTTAAATCTTATGAACAAGAATGGTTTGATGGTTACACATCGGGACACGAAATTTTAGGAGTAAATGGTTTGTTGTGTTATATAGGACTATGGAGTTTATCCAAAAAACCTTAACCTTTACTTTTTTATCAACTTAAATAATCCAAATGGTCGAAGGCATTCTTACAGCAATCCAAAATCAACATTAAATAGATGACATATAAGATTGTAAGATAATAGTTGCACTCACCTCATCGATAATTTCTTTTTGTCTTCTTTTCTTTTTAGAAACACCCCCCGCAATTAGAGAATCCAAAGCCATTTTTGAGGTAAATCGTTCATCCATCATTACTATTTTTAAATTTGGAAATTGTTGATCTAACGCCTCTTTAAACAAACGAACGTTTTGAGAACTGTGCGAATCTTCCATATTTAATCGTTTTGGTTCACCCAAGACTAAAGTTCCTACGTTCTTATCTTTTACTGTATTGATTAAAAACTGCATAAGCTCCTGTGTAGGAACAGTCGTCAAACCTGAAGCAATAATATTATTCTCATCTGTTATCGCAATCCCTGTGCGTTTCATCCCAAAATCAATCCCTAAATATCTTTTCATTTTATTTTTTCATTAACTTTTGCTTACCTAAAACTTCATTTCCTTTGTAAATCAACACAAAGTAAGTTCCGCTCTGATAGGATTTAATAGAGAAATTAGCTCCCCCACCTTCCAACTTCACATTATTCATTACACGACCACTTTCATCGTAAATCCTAGCAAATTCCGCCTCAACCAGGTCCTCACATGATATTGTAACAGAATCATCGCTAGGATTAGGGTAAACTTTGAAAGAAACAACCTTATCGTTCTTTTGAACGGAAAGAGTACTCTTTTTAAATCCGAAGGTGTATTCTCCTAATCTCACATCTAACAACTCCACCCTTCCGTAACCATCTGTTTTAGTTCCTTGAGGGTTCAATTCATAATAAGGATATTCTTCCCATGATTCTCTCTGGTTTTTACGCCAAAGCAACACTAAACTGTCCTCGTGAAAAGCAACACCTCCATGATCAATCATGAGTCCATTATCTAAATTTCCTTGATTATTGTTTCTAGCATCATAAAACAATCGCCCAGAAGCTGAAAAAGAATCAGAAAGCAAACCATCCACTTTCCAGTATCGATCTGGAGAGATTTCATATAAATGTGAAAGATTACCATTTAAGCTTCTATCAGGTGGAATTCGACAATGCTCAATACGCATAAACGAAGTATCATCCTCATTATCTACCATTAATGTGAAATAAGCATAATTCAAAGGAAAATATGTTGTGCTATCTGCTATAATATCGACATTTTGTGCAGTAACAGCATTCAACAGCTTATAGTCCTTATTCAGATATACGATTGCTGGTTCGAATGGAACAGTAACTGCAAGCACAGATAATTCATCAGAAACAATTCCCTCAAATGAGAACGATTGATTGGTTTCATCTAAAAAGGTAACTTGAATAGGCACATCTTTAAAAAAATTAGGCGCTTCAAAAAGTTTTTGTTGGATATAAACCTCCACATCAAACTGACCTGCATTTGATGATACGTTAAAAGAATCTATCTCAAATCCATTAAAACCAGGATTAAATACATAATTATCAAAAAAATGGGTTGCATCATAATGAGTTGCCTGATTTAGCTCATCTCTAAATCCTTCAGCATCTATACTTGTAAAAGCATGATTGGTTTGAATTGCTTTTAACCCATTAAAAAAAGCAGTATCTCCCATGTGTGTTCTCAAGTTATGCATCAATGTAGCTCCTTTACTATAAGTATGTGACCCGTAAGTTGCATCATGTGGGACACCGGAAATCGGCAAAAAGTCACCATCTGAATAATGTGCATTCTGTATCACCCTTCGATGAACAGATTTTAGTTCATCCAAATATCTATCGTACCCATAAACATGTTCTAAAAATATAGATTCACTATAGCTAGCTAAACCTTCATTTATCCACATGTCTTCAGCTGTTTTACAAGTCACTAGGTTCCCCCACCAATGATGAGATAATTCATGCGCCATCAGGGTTTCATAGTTTAAACTTCCATCAACTGCAAAAGTTGGATACATAACACAAGTAGCATGTTCCATTGCACCACCATTAAAAGGAACAAGGGCAAAACCTATTTTATTCCATTGATAAAGCCCATATTGGTGTTCAAATGCGTCCATCGCACCAAACAAATTAATAAATGATTGTTTTAATGCTGTCGTATCCTGTTCTTTAGCAATTAACATGACCGGTGTTTCTGCATTTGAAATACTACTTATATAAGTTTGATCTACATGTGTATATGGCGCAACAGCAACGCAAGCTAGGTAAGTCGGAATAGATTCATCCAACTTCCATCTTCTAATATTCTCATTGTTTACACCAACACTTTCACTGTGGATATATCCATTACTGTAACCATGCATTGAAGGCGGCGCAATGATTTCTATGTCGTAAGTAGCTCTTTCAACAAAATTATCAAAACATGGATGCCAAACACGGCCATAATTATGAGGTTGTGATTCAAATGCAACTCCCATATTGTAGGCATAATCTCCTTGAAAATAAAAACCTCCAAAACCAGAAGGATCCATTTGTGGTTCCCCTTGATAAAAAACGGTAACACTTTGTTGATCTCCTATATTTAAAGAATTGGGTAACGTTATATTTAAAAGGGAATCGTTGTAAATATAACCTAAATCGATTCCAGCAGCTTGAACAGAATCAATATTCATTTGCAATAAATCAAGGGTAATCCAGTCTATATTATTCATTTTACTTTCAAAAGTAATCTCACAAGACGCTGAGATTTTACTTTGTCCCATTTCCGAAAAATCAATATTAATTTTATAGTTTAAAATATCGATGGTATCACTTCTTCTATTGTAAATCTCACTTGTGACTTGAGAAAAGGAAGACAACGCAATAAAAAGAAAAGCAAGGTTAATGAACCAGTTTTTTATGTTTCCCATAAAGTATATTTTATATATAATTAAACTTCGATCTTATAAAATGATTATACAGAACGAAATTACACATAAATAAAAGAAATATGAAAGTAAGTCCTTATTTTCGCAAAATGACAAAGGAACAAGCTACATTATTTTTCAAACATAGTCCAACAGATAATTTACATGAGCTTTGGGAAACACGTTTTTTTGAACATAAACAGTTTTTTCTAACGCGTCCTCCTATCGAGAAAGTTTGGAGTGCTCGCCTAAAAAAATAGAAAAACAACATATTGCTTTTTTAGTGCTTACCTCTGCAAAGAAAGACGAAAAAAACAAGGAAGTGTTAATTGATAACAAATTTGAATTTTCTGATAATCCTATAACCTGTTTTAATCAATTACATCAAAAAAGAAATGAATTCAAATCTCTGTTATTAAGAGCTCAATCAGCAGATGAATTAATAGTCATCATTGCGTCTTGGTTAACTTTAGAGAAAAAGTACGCCCAAACATGGTCGTATGTAGCATGCTCCGATAATCACTTGTCGGTTCTACAAGGCAAAGAGCCAGACCCAATGGAAATACTTGCAGCATTAAAAAAAGTAAAAAGCGACAATCAAATTGAAAGTATAGCTTTACTAAAAGACAATTACAATAATCTTCCTGAAACTATTCAAAAAGAAGTAAAAAGATTAACTTTGCTGGCGAAAGAATAGTTATGGGAAATCAATTTGATCAATTAGAAAAGCAATTAGAAAAAGAAGACTGGCCTAGCTTGTACCTATTCAAGTTTATAGCGCCTAGTGACAATAAAAAAATTGCAATGGTTACTTCTATTTTTAATGAGAATTCTGACATTAACATGCGTCCCTCGAAGAAAGGAACATATACAAGCATCAGTGTAAAAGAAGTTATGATGAGTGCTGAAAATGTTATTAAGGTATATAAAAAAGCCGCAAAAATTAAAGGTGTAATAATAATATAAAAATGATATTAGTAATTGACATACAACAAACACTTGCTACAATAGGATGGATCACACTTTTTATCCTCCTTTTTTTTATTGTTTATCGCATCGTTATGCGGCGATTAAAAAAAGGAAGAATAGAAAAAGAACTATATCTAATTCTGCATCCTATTGAGAAAAATCCTGCCAGCGGAACAGTTCCTATTTTCATTGAAATGCATACACCAATGGAGGTTGAGATACGGCTTTTTTCGACGAAAAATGAAATCAATGAAGTTATTGAAAATAAAAAGTTTAGTAAAGGAGGGAACATTATTGAATTAGACACAACAGCTTTTGCTAATGGCACCTATTTCTATCAAGCCACTTCAAAAAATCAAAAAACTAAAAAAATAATTGAAATAAAAAACTAGTCTTTTAGTACGATTCGTCTTCTATTTTCGTTATATTCATAAACAAATCAATTGCAATGAAGAAATTCTTATTATCTGCTCTCATTCTACTCTCACTTACAGCAACATACGCACAAACCGATTTCAATCCTAAATCTTCTTTTAAAGTTGAGGTAGGCTTACCCAATAATGCTACAAATTTTGCATTTCGAGATTTAATGCAAGGATTGGTTGCAATTACACCCAGTTATCAATTCACCATGGACAATTCTTTTTCTTTAGGAGTTGGACTGAGATATGGTTTTTTTAATGTAAACGAATTTAAAAACAACATTGACATGTCTGGTGGTATGCACATCGCTGGTATTTTTGGAAAAATTGGTCAAGAAAAGTTTTATGGCAAATTCGGTTTGGACTACGGTGTAAGAATTGGATATTCGATGAATTTTTTTGATACCAATAAAAATCAAGAAAAACTTGGAGAACCCTATCAAAACGATGGTGGATTTGTTGAACCCACCTTAGGACTAGCATTAATGAGCAACGAAAACACATCTTTTCGATTAGCATTGGGATATGCTTTTCATGGATTTCAGTTTAGTCCATATCAAATGGGAGTTGACAATTTCAGTGGAGTTAGTGACTCAAAGTTAAATGAAATCACAACCTATTTCACTATTGGATTTGGGTATTCTTATTATTTCTAATCTTAACTCGAATTAAACTTTTCATTTCCCAATTCTTGCCACCCATTTGGCCTCTCTCTCCAAAAACCGAGAGAACTTGTTTGGTGGGGTAATCTGGAATGAAAGTACCTCATTGGTTTTAGGATGATTAAATTTCAAAGCCACAGCGGACAAAAACAATCCTTTGTGCTTCAATGTATTTCCTGGCTTCCCATAACGTTGATCTCCTATAATCGGGAAACCTAACCGTGATAAATGTATGCGAATCTGATGTTTTCTACCTGTAACTGGACGCAATTCCAAAACCGAAATCCATTGGTTTTTAACAGAAGGATAAACAGCCAAGGAAGTATAATGTGTTATTGATTTTTTTTGCTCGATTGCTGTGTTTAACGTACCACTTCCCAGCAATCGTCCCTGAACAATAGCCATGTATTTTTTTTCAATCCTTTGATTCTCGAATTGTTTACCCAAATCCACCCTTGCATGGTATGATTTTGCTATAATGAGTAAACCATGCGTCAGTTGGTCTAACCGATGAACAGGTAATGGAATAACTAAGCGGTCTTGAGAATTACTTAACGCTAAATGATGTGGAATTGCATTTTGAATGGACTTAAATACGTTTCCAGAAACTGGAATTCCCGCTGGTTTTTCAACTACCGCTAACTCCTCGTCTTCATAAATAATTTTTAAGTCTAGCTCGAAATAGGGAGTTGTTATTTTCTCTCTTTCGTATATGTTGATCTCGTCACCATCCTTAACAAAGTCAGCTGTAGTAGAAAGCTCTCCATTCAAATAAATTTGTTTTCTCGAAAAAGCCTTTTTAAGACCTTTTCTCGTTGGAATGGAAGTAAGTTTTCCATTCAAATAGTCATAAATACGCGTTTTACGTTCTAAATCCTGAACGATTAAATGCTCTATTTCAATTTTATTCATTTATTCAAGCCTTATTATAAACAAAATGTTTTCTTTTAGTTCTTAACATACTCCATTTCAATTAAGGACAAGTAATTTTAGAATAAAGTTAATAATTCGAGTTAACAGTTGCCGAAGGAATCACTATCAAAATTAATATAATCAAGGGAATTTGCTATTTAGAGTTAGAAAGATTTGCATAATTTTAAACGGTAGACTAAAAAATATTAGAAATAACTTTTCAACAATTTAGAACTTTCATTTTTATTAAGTCATAATACCATTACCTTTGTAACTTCTCAATTTAGCGCAATAAAGATATGTTAACATTAGAACCAAAAGAATTACCCATTCCGCAACTACACCGTTATTTATTAGGAGCAGTTGGTCCACGACCGATTGCATTTGCTTCTACGATTGATGCAGAGGGAAATCCTAATTTAGCGCCATTCAGCTTTTTTAATGTATTTAGTGCCAATCCTCCAATTCTTGTTTTTTCACCAGCAAGAAGCGGAAGAACAAACACGACTAAAGATACTTACGAAAACGTGAAAAAAGTTGCTGAATGCGTTATTAATATCGTAAATCATGACATGGTAGAACAAATGAGTTTATGTTCATCACCTTATGACAAAAGTATTAATGAATTTGAAAAAAGTGGACTCACACCATTGGCTTCCGAAAAAGTAAAGCCTTTTCGCGTAAAGGAATCGCCAGTTCAACTAGAATGTAAAGTCATTGAGGTAAAAGAGTTAGGAGAAAATGGAGGCGCAGGAAATCTTGTTATTTGTGAGGTCATTAAAATTCATGTGAACGAAGAGGTTTTAGATGAAAACCAAATGATTGATCAGCACAAAATAGATTTAGTCGCACGAATGGGTGGAAACTGGTATTGTCGAGCCAACGAAGCTTCAATGTTTGAGGTTGAAAAACCAGTAACTACAATCGGGATAGGATTTGATCAAATTCCAGCCGACATAAAAAGCAGTAGTATTTTAAACGGCAATGACTTAGGCAAACTGGGAAGTATTGAAGAACTCCCAAATGAAACTGATGTTAATGAGCATAAACTTATTGAATTATCAGAACTTTTTGTAACTTTAGAAGATGAACCAGCTAAATTAGAACTTGAACTTCATCAATTAGCCAAAAAACATTTAGAGAAAAATGAAATTGAAGTAGCTTGGAAAACATTATTAGCATTTAATAACCAATAAAATAAACAACACATTATGTTCAGTATTTCGGGATTAGTTAAGGTCAAAAAAGACACCCAACAAATAACAGAAAAATTTAAAAAAAGAGAGTTTGTAGTTACAGATGCCTCAGGAAATTATCCGCAAGACATCTTATTTCAATTAACACAAGAGCGTACAGACTTACTCGATAACATCAATGAAAATGATGCCGTAAATGTTACTTTTAACATTAGAGGTCGAGAGTGGACAAACCCGCAAGGAGAAGTAAAGTACTTCAATTCTTTAGATGTTTGGAGATTAGAGAAAACACAAGGTGGTGGACAACCTACACCTCCAGATATCGCACCTGCAAGTGCAGATAGCGCAGAAACTTTAGTAGACGAAGGTGACGATGATTTACCTTTCTAAAAAATAAAATTTTAAAAGCAAAAACTCCTTTAGGATAAATCTTAAAGGAGTTTTTTTATTGGATAACAATCTGTATCTCTACACAACACTTTTTAAAGCATTATCAACATCAGCAATTAAATCTTCTGCGTCTTCTACTCCAATTGAAACACGTACCAAATTAGCAGTAACGCCCATTCTTTCACGTGCTTTTGGTTCAATTGCACAATGTGTCATTGTTTGAGGATGTTGCGCCAAACTCTCTGTACTTCCGAGACTTACTGCCAATTGAATCAGATTTAAATTATTTAAAAATTGAAAAGCCTCTTTTTCTCCACCTACAATATTAAATGAAATCATAGCACCTGGCGAGTTATACTGACGCTTGTACAAATCATAGTGAGCTGATTGTTCATCAATTAATCCTAAATAATTTACCTTTTCTACTTTTTCATGTTGATTTAAAAAATTAGCTACTTTCTGTGCATTTCGCGATTGTTTTTCCATGCGAATCTTTAAGGTTTCTAAACTTCTCAATAACAACCAAGCTGTATGTGGACTAACCATATTTCCTAAGAAAGTTCTTAAAGTTTTTACACGGGTCATCAAATCCGATTTACCTAAAACAGCTCCTGCAATCAGATCACTATGACCTCCAATAAATTTTGTTGCGGAATATACGACAAGATCAGCTCCCAAAGCTAAAGGCTTAGACCATACTGGCCCCATGTAGGTATTATCAACACACACATAGGTCCTATCAGTGTTGTTTTTATGTTTTTTCGCAATTCGACAACACATTTCAATATCAATAATTGTATTCGTTGGATTCGCAGGTGTTTCAATATAAATTAATCCTAATCGATCTGCTTTCCCAGTATTTCGAATTATTTCCTCAATCTCCTCTTGGGTGTTTTCTGGGTGAAAAGCAACCGCATCAACGCCAATTTTAGGTAGGAAATCATGAATAAAATGATCAGTCCCTCCATAAGTAGGTGAACTGTAAAGTAGTAAATCTCCAGGTTTTAAAAACTCCAAAAGCACCGTACTAATTGCTGACATTCCACTCTCAAAAACGGCACTATCATCTGCGTCATCCCAAAGCGACAAACGATTTTCAAGTATTTCAAGATTTGGGTTATTTATTCGGCTATATATCAACCCCAATTCTTCTTCTTTTTCTTTTTCTCGCAGGCCATAAGCCAGTTCAAAAAACTTCTTTCCTTCTTCTGCTGTTTCGAAAACAAAGGTTGAGGTTTGAAAAATTGGACACTTAACCGCCCCTTCTGATAATTTTGGTTTATAACCATAGCTCATCATCAAACTTTCGGGCTTAAACTTATTTTTCATCTTTTTATCATTTTTATTCTTTACAAATTTAACAAATGATTTTTTTACATTGAAATATTACTCAAATTAAGGAAACAATCCTAAAAAACATACAAGAACAAGGAAAAAGAATTAAATTTGACTTGAATATATTTAAATACAGAAAATTTTACCATGAAAGGAATTGATAAGGTCGATGAAAAAATAATAACACTATTAAAAAAAGATGCTAAACTAAGCATTAATGAAATTTCCAATCAGGTTGGGATGAGTAAAACCCCTGTTCATCAAAGAATAAAAAAACTTGAAAAAACGGGGATTATAGAAAAGTATGTCGCTATAATCAATGATAAAAAGTTAAATGATGCGATGTTTATTTTTTGCACAGTATCATTAGACGTTCAGAAATTAAAAGAAATAGAATTATTTAAAAAAGAAATTCTAAAGCTTCCTGAGGTACTTGAATGTTACCTAATGGGTGGTGCAAATGATTTTCTTTTAAAAGTAATGGTGAAAAATCTTGAAGATTATCACCAATTCTCTTCTGGAAAACTGGCTGCATTGGAAAATGTAAATCAAATAAAAAGCACTTTTGTTTTGGATGTGGTAAAAAGTAATTAACGCATGCTAATGCAAAATTTGTCAAGTTGTTTGTACCTTTACTTATAATTAAGCTTTCTTAATTTTTAAAATTAAAACCTACTAAACAAATACAATGATTAGATTCAAGCGTTTAAATCAATTATCAATTCATCTAGAACGATTGATAAAAGGTCGTTTGTGGCTTAAAGTTCTCATTGGACTTTTCTTAGGGGCTATTTTAGGTGCTTTCCTTAATCCAGACACTGGGTTTATTACGGAAAAAGCTAGTGAAAAAATTGCAGCATGGTTGGATTTACCTGGACAGATTTTTATGCGATTGGTCCAAATGATTATGATTCCTTTAATTTTTACTTCCATTCTTACTGGGATTATCAGTAACACTGTTGATAATTTAAAGTCTTTTGGACTAAAATTGTTGCTCTATTTTATTGGAACAACAACAGTGGCTATTACTATTGGGTTATTCGTGACTTTAATCATGAAACCTGGTCAATATATTTTATCTTTGGGTGGCTTTCCTATTAGCGGTGAAAATGCACCAACAACGCATGAAGTAGTACAAGAATTTAAAAGTATTCCCGATGCAATAGCAGAGTTAATCCCCAATAATCCACTCGAATCTATTCTTACAGGAGAAATGTTAGGCGTAGTAGTTTTTACCATTTTAATTGGAGTGGCTGTAACGCAACTTAAAGAAAAAACGGCAACCCCTATAATACGAGTAGCTGAATCGGTTCAAAAAATATGTATGATTGTCGTTTCTTGGGCGATGATGTTGGTACCTTATGCAGTATTTGGATTAATAGCTGCATTAATTTCAAGAACAGGTGTTGAGGTCTTTTTTGGATTAGGATACTACATGGGTGTTATCATATTAGGTTTACTCTTATTATTGACCTTTTATCTTATTATTGTATGGTTAGTCACGCCAAAAAATCCATTTCATTTCCTTAAAGCTATAAAAGGCCCCATGCTCTTAGCTTTTTCTACTGCTAGTTCAGCTGCAGTAATGCCGCTTTCCATGAAGACAGCTGATGAAAAACTCGGAATTTCGTCCAACATCAGTGATTTTGTTATTCCTGTTGGTGCTACAATCAATATGGACGGAACGGCATTATTTCAAGTCGCTACTACTCTGTTTATGGCTCAAGCTTATGGTGTTGATTTATCCATGGTTAATCTAATCTTAATCACATTTACAGTTGTTGCAGCTTCAATAGGAACACCTGCGATTCCTGGTGGTGGCGTTATCATCTTAACTTCTGTTTTACAAAGCTCAGGAATTCCTATAGATGGGCTTTTGATCATCATCGGAATAGATCGTATTCTGGGAATGTTTAGAACTTCCGTGAATGTTACAGGAGATTTGACTGCATGTTTAGTTTTTGATAAATATTTTGGAAATAAACAAAAAAAACAGGTTCTTTAAACTTGAAAATCTTCCTTTTTAACTACATAAAAAGGAAGATTTATGTATAGTTTCATATCATAAATGACTCTTAAAACAAGCCCAATATTTTATATTGATAGTCAGAACCTTGACATCTTATTGTTAATTAGGATAAATCAAAATAGATCCTTTGCAAAATAAAAATTGATTTTTTTATTTTCACATCTCTTCTTATCTATTTACTATCAAAGTCTTTTACAATAAATGGTAAATAGATTTAAACGAAATTGCTTGTTGCGATTTAAATGGATAATCCTATTATTTTATTTCAATACATTCACGTGTCCTTTATGAGTATGCCTTTTATCAGACATTGTTTCTTTGAATTCAATTTTCCAAACATACGTTCCATCTTTTACAATCTTATTGCTGTTAAGACCATAACGCCCATTCCATCCTTTATTGGTGTTATGCGATTCAAATACAATTTCTCCCCATCGATTAAAAATATACAATGTATAATCTTGCGGATCATAACCATGTGTAAAAATAGGTTTAAATGTTTCATTATAATTGTCGTTATCGGGTGTAAAAGTATTGGGAACATAAAAAATGATTTTATCTAATATTTCAACAGCCACTCTTGCCGTGTCCTTGCATCCCTCAACTGTACTTGCCATTAATGTCACAATATGTTTAAGAGGCTCAGCTGAAAATTCGAATATAGGATTTGTCACTGTGGAAACACCCTGATTACCAAAAGTCCACGCATAAGAATCTGCATAAGAAGAGTTGTTTAAAAACTCTACCTCAGGGTCAATTACATCAGGCTCATTTGGTTGATAATAGAAATTTGCAATAGGATTATGAAAGATTTCTATGTAATCATTCTCCGTATGCGTGGTTACACATCCTTCATTTGACGTTGCTGTTAAAGTTAAATCATGAAAAATATTATTGCCCGTTAAATTCTCATAACAATCACTCAAAACGGGACCTTGATAGGTTTGTCCTGTAGACAATGTCCATTCATATTCTGCAATTGTTGAAGGTGAATTTATTGTCGAAGTGGTTGTTACCTCAGGACAAACTGGCGAACATCCTTCTAAATCAACCCCTGTAAAACTTACCACAGGTAGAGGATG
>NZ_PJNI01000010.1 GCF_002844555.1 Brumimicrobium salinarum | reverse complement strand
GGCGCACTGGCAGTCATTCGACTGTCAGCCGTCTACTCGATTAGCCTTTCGTTTTTTTTATTTTTCTAATAACCTTATTCTTTCTCGTACTCCTAATGTCCAATTCCTTTAGGGTCTGTTTCATTTCTGAAATATTAGTGTCTTCAGAGAAATCGTCAAGTTTTAATGTTAAGGTGAAAAACTCAGAGTCGTTCATTTTGTCTATAAAATCCACAAATTCACGTGGGTTTGTTAGAACAATTAGTTCAAACGTTTTTAAGTCAGTCTCACACAAGTCGAATGTTTCAAAGAATGAGGTTATTGAAGTTGAGTCAATCGACTGCGGTCTTTCCTTTACTTGAGTAAATCTCTGATACTTGTTTTCCCTTATGCGATTAATTTCTTTTAAAAACGTGTCCTTAAGTTCAGCAATTTCGATTCTAAATTCTTTCTGACATTTTTCAGAAAAGTTGCTTAGTCTGGAGCTTTCTGAATATTTAAGCTTGTTAAACTGTTCGTTATTATATCCTATTTCTCGTCTTGCGATTTTGTCAGTTTCACTAAACATTTTCCAATATTCAGCACTATTCCTGATTTTGTTAATTATCGAATCACAAGCTCCATATTTCTGGTAATGAACTGCTTTCTTTTTTGACTTAGTAGCATTAGCTTCATCTAGCACAGTCATTGAGACAGTATCTATTTCACCTAACCAATAACGATATTTAAAGTAGGTGTAATTTTCACGGATTCCGTTTTCACCTTGGGGAGTAATTATCTCAATTTCAGAAATCAGCTTGGAGTCAATTGAAAGATATACAGAATCCAATTGGGCAAATGAAACTTGTCCAAGAAAACAACTGAGTATGATAATTAGAATCTGTTTCATTTTAATGACCGCTAACGTTTAGTATATGCAAAGTAGGCGATTGCGGGCTTCAAACTTATCAAACCGAGATGAAGTTGAAGCGAGCTACAACCGTTGAATTTACTGCTATTTCGCCTATTTTGTATATACATTGTTAGCGGTTCGGGCTTTTTTTCTTCGGTCAGCAACATTTCTCGTCTTGTTGAATTGGTGGACATTTCTCGCTCCCATAACTGCAATAAACACAGCAGTCTCCTTGTTGTGGTTTCAATACAGTTTTGCAGTTTTCGCACTCGTAAAAGTATTGGCAAGCATCTGTCGGCATTGTTTCTTCTTTTTTGTGTCCGCAGTTGGGGCAAGTGATTGTTGATTGCAATTTTATTTCCATTTTATTTTTCCTTTTTGTCTCTTACTGAATATCCTGTTCCGTTAATTGCTGTTTCGATTTCGGCTATGTTAGTTTTTGAGTTGTCAAATTCAACGATTGCGTTTCCATTCTCGTATGAAGCAGTTGATTTGATTATTCCTGAAAGTTTGTTCACTTCGTGGTTTACGTGTTCTTCGCATCCTGCACAAGTCATTCCGCTGATAGTAAACTCAACGGTCTGTAAATTTGATTTGTCAACTACTATTACTTGTTTTTCTGTCTTAGGGTAGAAAATATGTGCATAGTAAGGAAAGGCAAGCATTACAATTGCGAATGCTGTAACAATTCCTAAAAACTTTTTACTCTGAATGAATTTTGGCTTTTCATCAGTTTCACAATCACAGTCTATTTCCTTTTTCGGTTTTAGTTTTTGATACCAAGCAAAACCAAGAACCAAAATTGTCAAACCAATTAAATACGGTCGGAAAGGTTCAAGCCACGAAAAAGAGGCAGCAAGTCCGCTTGTTCCTGCAATTAGTGCCAAAACTGGTGTAATACAGCATAGAGAAGCAGCGAATGCCGTTAAAATTCCTGCTCCGATTAGTTTATTGTCCTTTTTCATATTGTCTCCAAAATTTTGTTTTCGTCAAGTATTATGAAAAACGGTTCAAGCAAGTTTTTGTATTCGTTTGTCAGCGAATAGAAAATGGTCTGTGCTTGCCTTTCTGTTTCAATGAGTTTTCGGTCTTTGAGTTTTCGCAGGTGTTGAGAAACTGCCGAAATGGTCATTCCAAGAACATCACTCAGGTCGCAAACGCAAAGTTGTTTCTCTTCATAAAGCAGGAACAGGATTTTCAGTCTGACGTTGTTACCCGCCAATTCAAGTCCGTTCGATAAGTAGTCAAACGAGCCGTTGAGTTCTGCAACTCGGTCTTTACAACGGTTGATTTGTTTAATGTCCGCTTGTTGTCTTATGCAAGAATTGTTTTCCATAAACACAAAGATAGTCAACTTGTTTATTTAAGCAAATGCTAAAATACAATATTTTAAAAATAACCCGATTTGTTTCTCGGGTCGTTTTATTGCCTGACCGCTAACTCGTTTATACATACATATAAACTGTACAATATATGCTAAAAGTGGAAATATTGTACAGTTTTACTGAATAACATATATGTAAATCTAACTAAAATTTCCTAATCAGCACCAAACCATTCAAACTCTTAAATAATTAAATATCACTTAAATGCCAATTCCAGCGCAAATATTTCCTCCCCGACCCTGACGAAGATGGAAATCCTGTTCTTCTGTTGTGCTCAGCTGTACACATCAAAAGTAGCGACCTTGGAAGCTCACTTTTCGGGGTTTAACAGCGTAGCTTCAACAGTGGAACAGATTGGAGGTGCAGGCAGATATAGGGCGCATAAAAAGGAGTGTGAGAGGGAGAGGGAGAATGAGAGTGAAAACGAGAATCAGTGTTATGATTTAGTTTTGTTTTAGACCTTAAAGTACGATTCCTACATTTAGTAATTAACCGCAATTTAGTATCAAGAGGCTCTCCAATTCAAAATAAGCTTCGCTGAGTGCTAAAGCCGTTCATAATTAATTCATTCGTAATTGTCTATGAAATCGCAATTCATTCATCCAATTCTAGCGTCTAATTCTTAAAAAAACAATTATTTTTATTGTCTTTATTAAACTAAACATTCTTGAAACGATATGAATGAACTATTCCGAATATTCAAAATTGACGAGAGGGAGCTTGAAAATACTTCAGTAAATTTTGAGGAGCCTCAAAGTCAGGGCTACGAAGAGTTGTTATTGGGTATAAAAGGTGAAATTGAACACTTTATAGATTTTAAAACATCAAATATTGAAGCTCCATTTGTGAGTTTTATCACCAAAGGAAAGGTGCATAGAGTTATTCCAAAGAAAAAAGAAGAAAAGTGTGAAATTTGGAGAGTTCAGTTTAAAAGTGAGTTTATTCCAGAATCCACATTTCAACTTTATTCAATGTATCATGGTAAAGCAAACGTAAAATTAAACAATGGGACTTGTTTCAACCGATTAGTAGCTTTATGTGAAATGATGGAGGAAGAAGCAAAACAAGAGAATCCAAGCTATGCAATTATTAAGCAGCTGCTCAGTCTTTTATTTACAATAATTGAACATGAAAAAAAGAAATTAGATAAATCAAGGGTTGAATTACAGAAATCACAAAATATCGCATTCGGTAATTTTCTAAATATCTTGGAGGAAAATTTTCAAAAACCACTTAGTGTTGACTTCTATGCGGATAAGCTTTTTATGTCAACGCGCAACTTAAACTTAATTTGTCAAGAAATTCTAGAGCAAAGTGTTTCTGAAATTATAGACACAAGGAAATTAATTGAAGCGAAGAACCTTTTAATTTCTACAGATAAAAACATTACTGAAATTGCTAACGATCTAGGATACAATGAAAACTCCTACTTCTCAAACGTTTTTAAGAAAAAATCTGGTCAATCCCCTACTGAGTTTAGAAATGAGATGAAAAAACTACTTACTACCTAAAATTACAAGCTTCCTTCCGAAAAGTATAAGGTTTTATAGGTTCAAAATCAGTATATTGTCAATTCACAAAAAAATAATAGTTATATGATTATGAAAAACTTATTAGCCTTAATGGTTTCGATTTTATTTAGTGTAGGAACCTTTGCTCAAACTGAGTGGAAAGTAGATCCTTACCATTCTTCTTTAAATTTTAACATTGCACACTCTGGAATTAGCATTGTAAACGGAAAGTTCTTAGACTATGAAGGAACTTTAACAACTGTAGGTGAAGCGCTAGAGAAAGCGAAATTTGACTTTACTGTAAAGGTAAAAAGTATCAACACAAATGTTGAAAAAAGAGACAATCACCTAAGAAGTGCGGATTTCTTTGAAGTTGAGAAATATCCAAACATGACTTTTGTAAGTACAAAAATCGAAGAAGCAAAGAAAAAAGATCACTATAAGTTACATGGAAAATTGACCATTAAAGATGTAACAAAAGATGTAGTTTTTGATGTTCATTACGGAGGTACTGTTAAAAGTGACCAAGGTGAGAAATTAGGGATGAAAGCTGAAACAACCATTAACAGACTAGATTACAATGTTGATTACGACCCAACAGGTGCAGGGATTGCTAAAGATGTTGAACTGGTTATTCACTTACAATTTGCAAAACAGTAAATTGACTTTGTATGCAAAATTTGATATCAGCAACGGTTAATCAATAAGACTGCTATCAAAAAACATGAATTTATTGATATGCAGAATGTCCTGAGACGAGCTACAAACGAATTAAATTAAATAATCAATTTTGCAAACACACAATTAACCTGCTTTATCATTTAATGATTAGGTAGGTTAATTTTTTCTTTAAAAACTTAAAAATCTTAATTATGAAAAAATACAAAATTGCAGTTATCGTAGGAAGTTTACGAAAAGAATCTTTCAATTTAAAAACCGCCAAAGCTATGATGGCAATGGCTCCAGAATCTTTAGAAATGAGTTTTTTGGATATTAAAGGACTACCTTGGTTTAATGAAGATTTAGAAGGTAATCCGCCCAAAGAGTGGGAAACACTTCGTGAAGGTATTCAAAAAGCTGATGGTTTACTTTTTTTTACGCCAGAATATAACAGATCTGTGCCAGGTGTCTTAAAGAACGCTATTGATGTAGGTTCTCGTCCGTATGGTGAAAACTCTTGGAATGGAAAACCTGCTGCAATCGTAAGTGTTTCTATTGGGAATATTAGCGGATTCGGTGCAAATCATCACCTGAGACAATCACTGACTTTTGTGAATGTACCAACGATGGCGCAACCAGAAGCTTACATCGGAGAAGCTTCAGCGCTTTACGATGACAATGGAAATCTTAATAATGATTCCACGAAAGAGTTCTTTAATACATATTTGGATGCTTTTGAGAAGTGGGTTCATACCATTGCAAAATAAAAAAAGTTCGTAAGCGATGAAAAAACACGCTGAATATTTCTTAATTTAATAAGCTGTAAAAATTCTAAAATAGAATGAGGTTGAATAAAAACCTAAACATTAGAATATTGAAGTGTTGAAACAAGCTATTTTTGTAAAGTAATGCAAGACAGCTTTTTTTAGACAAAACTTGGTTATTAAAATGGAATCTATTGGAGTAATAGAAATTATTGGAACTGCTGCTTATAGTATTGCTGGAGCTTTTGCAGCAAAGGAGAAAAAACTAGATGTTTTTGGTGTTTTTATTATTGCGTTTATCACCGCATTGGGAGGTGGAACATAACGAGACATTCTAATTGGAAAAGTTCCCGTTTCTTGGATGCTTGATTTAAGTTCAACAATTGTTGTGCTCATCACGGCAATATTAGTTCTCATTTTTAAAAGTGAAATCAAGAATTATCATAAAACGCTTTTGTTTTTTGATGCTATTGGTCTTGGATTCTTTACCGTAGTTGGAATACAAACTGGAATTGAATTTGAGATGAATCCAGTGATATGCGTTGCCCTTGGAATAATTACGGCTTGTTTTGGTGGAGTTATTCGAGATGTCTCCTTGAGTAATATTCCTTTGGTTTTTCAAAAAGAAATCTATGCCACTACTTGTATCTTTGGAGGGCTGATCTTCTTTATTCTGCTAAAACTAAACGCGCCAATAATGGTGAGCAAAGTTTCATGTCTTGTGTCGGTCGTTTTATTTCGACTGTTATCAGTCAAATTTAACTTACATTTACCTACCAACTTGAAACTCAATAAAACAAAATCATAACACAACGAAAAAATTAAAAATATGTCAAACGTAGATTTAATTATAGAAGAAAGAGCTGCCGATATTGGAAACTTTATGGTCGGACGATTATTACCATTTCGTAAGAAAAGAATGGTCGGTCCATTTATTTACATTGATCACATGGGGCCAGTAAAGTTAAACGAGCGTCAAAACTTTGATGTTTTGCCTCATCCACATATTGGACTTTCCACGTTGACGTTTTTATTCGAAGGCAGTATAATGCACCGTGATACTATTGGAAATGAAGAAGAAATAAAACCTGGAGCAGTAAACTGGATGACAGCTGGAAAAGGGATTGTTCACTCAGAGCGTACGCCCGAATATTTGCGTGACTCTGATTTATTCATGCACGGATTGCAAATTTGGGTGGCGCTTCCAAAGGATAAAGAACAAATGGAACCTCAGTTTTCTCACATTGAAAAAAGTGAAATTCCAGCTTGGTCGGAAGGAGATGTAGATTTCAAACTGGTTGCTGGAGAAGCATTAGGAAGAAAATCTCCTGTTCCTGTTTTTAGTAAGCTATTCATGATTGAAATAAAAAGTAAATCGGAGCAAACACTCAAAATTGGAGATCAGCTTTACGGAGAGTCAGGTTTATACATTCTGGAAGGAAGCATCAAAGAAGGTGGACATGAGTATGGAGAAAAGCAAATTTTAGTTGCCAAAGACAGTACTTTATGTGAATTTACAATTTCCGCCAACAGTACCGTTTATATTTTTGGTGGTGAACCCTTTCCAGAAAAAAGATACATCGACTGGAATTTTGTTTCATCTGATAAAGAATTGATTGAAGAAGCAAAAAAGAAGTGGGAAGATCAATCTTTCGGTAAAATTGAAGGAGATGAGGAATACATCCCCTATCCTACCCGGAAATAATCAGTAAATAAAGTTATATTTCCAGTTATTACACCTATCATGACATTGTTGGTTTATTTAATTTATCTATTCTAAAGCAGATAAATAAGAATATCGTTTTAAAAGCAGATAATTGGATTTATCGGGCTTAAAGCAGATAAATTAAATATATGTTTGGATAATTCCTTGGGTAAGGTTGCCCTTTAGTTTTTCGAATTCGTTTTCACGATTTGTAAAAGCTTTCGAACTTACTGTTACACCATATATAAATGGAGATTGTTTCATATTATACTGTTAGGTATTATACCCAAAGGTATAAAATAGATTTAAAGTGACAAATAATGTGTTGAGCTATTTTTAGGTGTGTAGCTCTTTGTTGTTCAAATCAGTAAAATAGATTAAACTTAGATTGGTTAAAACCCACAAAACATTACTCCATCGCAATAACAATCTTTCCTTTAGTATGTCCTTTTTCCAATTCTCTATGGGCTTCACGAATTTCATCGAGGGTAAAGGTTGATGAAATATGAGGTTTCAATTCACCAGCTTTTAATAACTGAGCGATGGCTTGCATGTCTTCCTTATTATTTTTAAGACTAAACCTTACGCCAACACATCCCGCTTTTTCGGCTTTTTCTTCAACTGCTTCATTAGACGAACTAGGAATGCTAATCAATACGCCGCCTTTCTTTAAGGATTTTAATGAACGATCGATATACTCCCCACCAATCAAATCAAAAACCACGTCCATATTTTGTGCTTCTTCTTCAAAATTTTGGGTTTTATAATCTATAAAATGATCAGCACCCAATTCTTTTACAAAGTCTTCTTTAGGTTGAGAAGCTGTTGCCCATACTTCAGCACCAAAATGTTTAGCAAATTGAACTCCATAATGTCCTACTCCACCTGAAGCAGCGTGAATCAATACTTTTGAATTGGGACCTAATTTTCCGAAATACCTCAACGCTTGATAAGCTGTAATAGCAGCAATGGTACTGGCTGCTGCAGCTGCAAAACTCACTCCTTCAGGAATAAGTGTTAAATGCTTTTCTTCAGCTACAAAGTATTCAGCATAAGTTTTGCCAAAGCCTGGAAAGCCAATGATCCCAAAAACTTTATCACCAGGTTTAAACTCCGTAATGTCTTTCCCTACTTTTTCAACTACTCCACTGGCATCCCATCCTAAAATAGGATATTCATGCTTTAGTAGCTCTGGGCTAAATCGATTTCCATCACGTGTTTTTATTTCGATAGGATTGATACTGGTCATTTCCGTTTTAATCAGAATTTCATTCTCCTTTATAGCTGGAGTAGGAATTTCCTTTATTGTCATTTGATCTGCATTTCCTGTATCTTTTAATATTGCTGCTTTCATAATTATTTAGTTTTTTGATTTTAAATAAGGTGTGCTTACAAGACAAAAAATATCCCTTATCTCAATTTTAAAATGAAATAGAAAATCGTTTATTTTCGTCCCGGTAGCTCACTTAATTGATATTTCGAGATAATTTGTAAGTTTTACTTTTTGTTATAAAAATGCTGAGTTCTATTTAAAAAACTCAAATTCAATATCTTTAGGCATAAAGTGAACACCTTTAAAGTCTGATACCACTTCAATTTGATGTTTTGCTTGTGGAGGAACAAGCAATGAATCACCAGATTTTAGTGGAGTTGCTTGTCCGTCCATGTGGAAAAGACATTCCCCTTCGTGAACAAATACAATTGATTCTACGTTGGCAAGGTGTTTAGGCATTAAATCACCTGATTTTCCTTGCATTTGTTTGGCGATTAGGTTTTTCCCTGTAGCCAATGTACGAACTCTTGGAGGCGTTACTTTTTTCATAATCTATAGTTTTTGTGTATTCGAAAATATGCCTATTATGCGAATTGATCAAATTATCTTAATATTAAAAACCGTTTGTTTCCGACCAGCCACTATTTATTTTCATTTGACCCAAACAAAGACTTTCTATAGGCAATTCCCCAATTAGCTATTTCATTAATAACTGGAGCTAAGGTTGCGCCATATTCTGTAATTGAATATTGAACAGTAATTGGTTTGGTATCCATCACTTTTCGATTGACCAAATGATTCATTTCTAAATCTTGAAGTTCTTTGGAAAGCATTTTAGTTCCAATTCCATCTATTTCCCTCAATAAATCCATGAATCCCAACTTATTTCCTTCAATTAAAGTTCCTATAATGTGAAATTTCCATTTTCCTGATAATATACTCATAGTATCACTTATGGCCTGCATCCTCGTTTGACAAACGGGGGTATCATTAATTATCGCTTTCTTTTTCATTCTATATCATTATGCTGAATCTTTTAGACTATATTTCCTCCTTGGTAGTTTCCTAAAGGAAAGTGCTTTCCAAAGGGAAATGCATGTCAAATATACAGTTAAAATCTTGTATCTTTGTAATAACTTAAAATTTTATAGAAATAAAAAAACGAAGGATGAAAAAGTTATCTGGAGTTTATAAATTAGAAAAGAAACTTCATTATGATATCTAGAATTAGCCTCTTAGCAATATTAATTTCTTTGTTCAGCATTGGAACTGTTCAAGGACAAACAAATAGTAAAGACATGAAAAAAGATACAACAGAAAAAGCAAACAATCCGCTTCTTTGTGATATTGAAACGGGAATGTGTGAAACGGGAGAAACAGAAAACTCTCCCAAGAATGTAAAAGGTTCAAATAGCGAAAAAGTGAAATTAGTTTACTTTACAGATCCGATTTGTTCTTCTTGTTGGGGAATTGAACCACAATTAAGAAAGCTTAAATTGGAATACGGAGAACACATTGACATTGAATACAGAATGGGTGGACTTTTACCAGACTGGAGCTACAACAGCGGTGGAATTGGAAAACCATCAGATGTTGCTAGTCACTGGGATGAAGTAAGTCTTCATTACGACATGCCAATAGATGGTGATTTATGGCTAGAAGATCCGCTCGACTCTTCTTATCCGCCATCAATTGCTTTCAAGGCTGCGCAAATGCAAAGTGAAGAAAAAGCTCATTTGTTCATGAGAGAAATGCGCGAATTGGTTTTCTTAAAGAAGAAGAACATAGCCAAGTGGGAACACATGGCTACGGCAGCAAAAACGGTTGGACTTGATGTTGAGCAATTAAAGACAGATTATGAAGGAAAAGCAAAATCTCTTTTTGAGAAAGACTTAAAAGTAGCTAGAGATTATGGGGTCAGAGGTTTTCCAACAATTTTCGTTATTGATGACGCTGGAAATAGAGATATTGTTTATGGTACAAAACCTTACGCTTTTTATGAAATGGCTATTCTAAAAGTGAATTCTAACATTGAAAAAAGTGAATACAGTAAGAAATGGGAAAACCTATTTGCAGTTTATCCAACACTCACAGCAAAAGAATATTCTGTGCTTTCAGGAACACCAAGAGCAGAAAGTGAAGATGTGTTGAATGACTTAACTGCTAAAGGAAAGTTGGAAAAGTTAACCACCAAGAACGGTTCAATGTGGAAGTTCAAAAAGTAGTTTAGAATATTTAAGTTTCAGTGAAGCAGTAGAAAAATTAGTTCCTACTGCTTTTTTTATGGAGTTATTGATTTTTCACTCCATATAAACCAACATTATTATTTATATTGTAAGCTAAATCACAAAACATTCAAATTATGACAGATAAGAAGAAAAAACTCACCTCCGTTTCTGGAAGACCTATAGCAGAGAATCAAAATGTAAAAACAGCTGGAAAAAGAGGCCCAATGCTTTTAGAAGACTTCTGGTATTTAGAAAAATTAGCACACTTTGATAGAGAAGTAATTCCAGAAAGACGAATGCACGCTAAAGGATCGGGAGCGTTTGGAACATTTACAGTTACAAATGACATTACAAAATACACCAAAGCAAAAATCTTCTCTGAAATAGGAAAGAAAACAGATATGTTTGTTCGTTTTTCAACCGTTGCTGGAGAAAGAGGCGCGGCAGATGCAGAAAGAGATATTCGTGGATTTGCAATGAAATTTTACACAGAAGAAGGAAATTGGGATTTAGCTGGAAATAATACGCCTGTATTCTTTTTAAAAGATCCATATAAATTTCCTGACTTAAATAAAGCGGTAAAACGTGACCCAAAAACAAATTTAAGATGTCCAAACAACAATTGGGATTTCTGGTCCCTCCTACCCGAAGCTTTGCACCAAGTAACCATTACGATGAGCGAAAGAGGAATTCCAAAGTCCTACCGTCACATGAATGGATATGGTAGTCACACTTTTAGTTTTTTGAATGCCGACAATAAACGTTACTGGGTGAAATTCCACTTCAAAACAGCACAAGGAATTGAAAACATTACCGATCAAGAAGCTGAAACTTTGGTAGGAAAAGACAGAGAAAGTAATCAAAGAGATTTATTTGATGCAATTGAGGAAGGGAATTTCCCAAAATGGCACATGAAGGTTCAAATCATGCCAGAAGAAGATGCTAAAGATTACCGTTTTAATCCTTTTGATTTAACGAAGGTTTGGCCTCACGGAGATTATCCTTTAATTGATGTTGGTGAGTTTGAATTGAATAGAAATCCAGAAAACTATTTTGCAGAGGTTGAACAAGCGGCATTTAATCCTGCGAATGTAGTTCCAGGAATTGGGTTTTCACCAGATAGAATGTTACAAGGACGTTTGTTCTCTTATGGAGATGCACAGCGCTATAGATTGGGGGTAAATCACTACCAAATTCCTGTGAACAAACCACAATGTCCTTTCCATAATCCGCACAGAGATGGTGCAATGCGTGTGGATGGAAACGAAGGTTCTACTTTACATTACGAACCAAACAGCTATGATCAATGGAAAGAAAGCAAAGAGTATGCAGAACCTGCTTCTAAAATTGACGGTGATGCATTTCATTACGACCACAGAGAGGACGATGATTATTACACGCAACCCGGAAATTTATTCCGAATAATGTCTCCTGAACAGCAAAATGTTTTGTTTGAAAACACAGCGAGAAATATAACAGGAGCTGAACAATTTATTCAAGAAAGACATATTGGAAATTGCTATAAAGCTGACCCAGAATATGGGAAAGGTGTTGCCAAAGCTTTAGGAATAGACATTTCTAAGTTAGATTTATCTTAGATAAAGGTATAAACACACTTTGTGTATAAAATTAGCTTGACCTTTCTAAAATTAAAACACTCAATTATGAAGCGAATTTTCTTTTCCAAATTGAGTGTTTTTTTTATTTAACGGGAATAAAATATTCATCATGATTTTGGAATGGACTTTGCACAATGCAATTAGCAAGTTTGAAACATCTTCAAGCCTCAATTAAGAACTAAATTTTTACACAAAAAATAAGAATTAATAAAAAAACAGAATGACAAAAAAGATTTTGACCATTACATTGGTTTCCGCAATGATTTTAAGCTCTTGCAGCGAAAGCGCAGAACAAGAGAGTTTAGAAACGACAGAAGAAACAAAAACCGAAAAAGTAGAGACAATAACTTCCGTTGATGAAAATGGTAAAGAACTCCAATTGGCCTTCAATAATGCAGAAGGGAGAGTAACTCTAACTTTTGAAGGAGAAACGATAGTATTAGCATCAGAAAAACCTGCTTCTGGAATTTGGTACAAAAACGATCACTATGAACTCCGAGGAAAAGGAAACGACTTAGAGCTGAAAAAGGACGGTAAAGTTATATTTGAACACCAAGATGATATAGTTAATTATTCATTGAAAAATAAAGAGGGAGAAACGCTTGACATGACTTTCAATAATACAGAAAATACCGTAAAAATATATTTGAATGGCGGTGTGCAAATAGATTTAAAAGGTGAACGAGCAGCGTCAGGAATTTGGTATAAAAACGACACTTATGAATTGAGGGGTAAAGGAGACGACCTTGAATTGACTAAAGATGGCGAAACGGTTTTTAAAAATTAATTGTACTCTTACGAGCCAAATAACTTTAAATAAGCCAACTACTTAAGTAGCTGACTTGTTTTTTTTCAAAGTAATTACAAATTATTTCTATTTTTACTTTAAAATTAATTACCTGATTTAAATTAATAATTCGCTAGTGTAAGGATGAACACCGTTAAAACATATCAAAAAGTAAATGCCGAAGAAGAGAATTTAAGCTTTGGGATTTCTCGCATGGAAGATATTTATGTGAAAAGAGAAGGAAAACCAGATGAACCACATCGGCATAACTTCTATACTGTTTTAGTTGTTAAAAAAGGAAAAGGTGAGCATAAAATTGACTTCAACACTTATGATCTAGCCAACCAACAAGTGTTTTTCGTTGCTCCTGGACAAGTCCACCAAGTCATTGAAACGGACAAGTCTTATGGATTTGCCATGACGTTCTCCAATCAATTTTTAATCGAAAATGCAATTCCAATTTCTTTTATTGAAAGTTTAAACCTCTTTCAAAATTATGGGCAAAGTCCGCCTCTAACACCAGATGATAAAAAATTCAAATCCATATTTAATTATGCTGAAAACATATTTGAGTTTTTTAATAGTGATAAGAACATGAAGCTTTTGTCCATTGGATCACTTTTAAAGCTGCTCTTAATAGAATGCAACAATATTTGTTCAATCAATCCCATAGAATCTGATGCTGACTCATCGGGTGATAATTTAATTCGAAATTTCAAAACGGCTGTCAATAAAAACTATAAAAAAGAACATTCTACTAGTTTCTATGCGAATGAGTTGTTTATCTCCTCTGATCATCTTAATCGTACTTTTAAAGCGAGAACTGGGAAAACAGCCAAAGAGTATATTCAATCTAGAATTATTACCGAAGCCAAAAGATTAATTTATTTTACAGATCTCTCCAATAAAGAAATAGGATATGAACTCGGATTTAGTGAACCCGCCAATTTCAGCGCATTTTTTAAAAAACATACAGATTTGTCCCCTTCTCTTTTTAAGAAAAAAGAAGGAATTAGTTAAAATGCCTATCCAATACTTTACAAGTCAATATTTCTAAATCGTCATTCATACGAATAAACGGTTAACTGACAAGATTCTTCAAATTGAGAAATTATAAAAGCTACTTTCTTCTCCTTAACACAAAAAACTGTCATTCGAAAGGAAGCTCAGTAACGATGAATTACTTTTCAAATATTTACGACTCATCTTTTTAATACAACATTTTTAGTGCTTACCTCTTCAGCATTATCCAATCTTTCGTCTCAACAATTGCGCATTCAAGGCACAAACTATAGTACTCACGCTCATCAAAGCAGCTCCAAAAGCGGGACTTATCATTAGTCCTGGAATAAAACCTGTGGCAATGGGTAAGGCAATCACGTTATAGCCTGTAGCCCAAACTAAGTTTTGAACCATTTTTTGGTACGTCGCTTTTCCAAATAAAATTAAGTTTACAATGTCTTTTGGGTCGCTGTCCATTAATACGATATCGGCCGTTTCGGCAGCTACATCAGTCCCTGAACCAATGGCTATTCCAACATCCGCTTGGGCAAGAGCAGGCGCGTCATTTACACCGTCTCCAACCATGGCCACAAATTCATCTTGTGCTTGCAATTCTTTTATTTTCTCTAATTTTTGATCGGGAAGCACTTCTGCCATATAATCGTCGAGGCCTAACTTATCTGCCACATCTTTGGCCACAATTTCATTATCTCCTGTGAGTAAAGAAGCTTTTATGTTGTGATCATGTAGCGTTTTAATAGCATCAAAAGAACTTTCTCTTATTTCATCTGCAAAAGTGATAAAACCGATTAGTTCGCCCTCTACAAAAGTGAAAACCTTGGTTTCTACTCCTTCCTTCTCATCTTTATCCACGGTCTCATTCATTTTCTCCAACAACATATTTCCTCCAGCGTGAACTTCTTTGCCATTTACTTTTCCGTTCACTCCAACACCTGCTGTGTATTTAAAATCAGTAACTGATGGAATGTCTAACTTATCTTCTTTTGCTTTCCGCGCTAATCCTTTGGCGATATGATGCTCTGATGGACTTTCTACTGCCGCTGCATAAGTTAAAAGTTCCGTTTCCGTATAGTCAGAATGAAGCGAAACTATACGTGTGATTTCATGTGAACCTTTGGTTAAAGTTCCTGTTTTATCAAACACTATAGTTGAAATTTTTCGAGACGACTCAAAAGCAGTTCTATTGCGTATTAATAAACCATTTTGAGCAGAAATACTTGTGGAAATTGAAGCCACAAGTGGAATGGCTAACCCTAGGGCATGAGGACAACAAATCACCATCACTGTTACCATGCGCTCCATTGAAAACGCTAGGTTTTCACCCAATGCCAACCATGTAAAGAAAGTTCCAAAACCTAAAACTAGCGCTACAATTGTCAACCATTTAGCTGCGGTGTCTGCGAGGCGTTGCGTTTTTGATTTTTGCTTTTGAGCCGTTTGCACCATGTCAATTACTTTGGAGAGATACCCCTCTTCTCCAATTCCTTTAACACGAACTTTCACCACACTGTTTCCATTGATGGCACCACCTATGACTTCCTCCTCAACGCTTTTGGTGATTGGTTTACTTTCACCGGTTAACATACTTTCATTGAAATCACTTTCTCCTTCGATAATTATACCATCGGCAGGGACTTTTTCACCCGGACGAATTAAAATAATATCATCTTCTTTGAGCTCATCAATTTTCACTTTACGTGTTTGATCATCTTCTACTAGATTAGCTTCATTGGGCATCAAATCTGCTAAGGCTTCTAAAGCTTTACTTGCTCCTAATATGGAGCGCATTTCAAGCCAATGGCCCAGCAACATTACATCGATAAGCGTTGCTAATTCCCAAAAGAAAGTTTGACCTTCAAGGCCGAAAACAACTGCGACACTGTAGAAGTAGGCAGCGGAAATAGCGACCGCAATAAGGGTCATCATTCCCATGGATTTGCTTTTTAGTTCACTGACTAAACCTTTTAGAAAAGGCCATCCGCCATAAAAATAGACAATGCTGGATAACCCAAAGTGCAGGTAATTACTACCAGTGAAACTCCAATCAACACCCAATACGCCTTGTATCATTGGCGCTAAAGCAAGGATGGGGAGCGTAAGAATTAGAGAGATCCAAAATCTGCGTTTAAAGTCTTTAATCATCATTTTATGATGATTGTGTTCTCCGGTATCGTGATCAGAATGTTCGTGATTTTCCATTTTGTTGTTTATTAGCGTTTAAAAAGAGTCTTTCTCCTATAAATATAAGTAGAATTAATGCCGCAGCAACGATTACTACTAAAGTGTCTTGTTCAAACTTAATCCAAGAGAATGCCCCAAGAACTATAAAGTCAAGAATTATGGCGATAGAAATAATATACTTGTTTGCTTTAATTTCTTTTCTTAAACGTCTTAAAACTCCCCAATGAATAATTATATCCATAATTAAATACAAAATTGCACCCAAGGATGCAATCCGACTGAGATCAAAAAATATCGTGAGTATTATAGCAAGTACGGCTGTATAAACTAACATGTGTTTTTGAATACTGCCTTTCATACCAAAATGACTGTGGGGAATGAGTTTCATGTTAGTTAACATAGTTGTCATTCTTGAAACTGCAAAAATGCTTGCAATTATACCTGAAATGGTAGCAACGATTGCAATTCCTACAGTAAACCAAACCCCATATTGACCAAAAGCTGGTCGAGCAGCTTCAGCTAATGAATAATCTTTAGCAGCTACAATTTCAGCTATAGAAAGGTTTGATGTCACGGAAAAAGCGACTAAAATATAAACCACCGTACAGATTAAAATTGAAATAATGATGGCTCTTCCTACATTCTTATTTGGTTTTATAATTTCATCACCACTATTTGTGATTGTAGTAAACCCTTTGTAGGCTAGAATTGACAATGCAATGGCACCTATATAGCTAGCCCAACTGTATTCGGAAGTATCAGAAGGTATTAAACGCTCCATAGTAACACCAGAAAACCATAACGTAGCGATTGCAAAAACAGCAATTCCACCAATTTTAATAATGGCCATTGTTAAGGATGATTTTTCAATCAACTTATTTCCAGAAATGTTTATTATAAATGCAGAGATAATTAGTAAGACACCTAAAAGTGGTATCAGCATTGAGTTTTCACTTACATCAAATAATTGTAATGTATATGTGCCAAAAGTACGTGCGACTAAACTTTCATTAATGACCATTGAAAGGGCCATCATGAGTGCAGCAGATGCAGTAATAGTTCCTTTTCCATAAGCTTTACTAAGATACATGGCTATACCACCTGCTGAAGGATATGCATTTGACATCTTAATATAAGTGTAGGCACTAAATCCAGAAATCAAAGCACCAATAAGAAATATATAAGGAAATAATTGACCTGATAATTCGGCAACTTGACCCAATAAAGCAAATATTCCTGCACCAATCATGACCCCGGTACCTAAGGAAACCGCACCTCTCAATGTTAAACTATTTTTTTTATAATCGCTCATTTTTTAATTTTCTAGAATGAATATTTATTTTCAGTCTGAATGTTTCTCTATCATGGTTGTAAGAAAAGTAATGTATTCTTTAAAATTTAATACATCAACTTCTTTATCGATTGGTTTTGAAGCAGAAAAGTAATTTTCTTTTATTTGAAGTTATAATGTTGGATGTTCCTTTTTAATTTCATTGATTAAATTTGAAACTCTACTTTTTATTCCTCTACACTTTCCATGAATTTGTGTTTTAATGGGTCTTTAAATTCAAACTCAATACTGGAATTTCAGATTGATTAATTACTTTTTCTGTAATGCTTGGAGAAAATATTTTTTTGAAACCCGATTTTCCATGAGTAGCTAAAACAATAACATCTATTTTATTCTCCTGAGAAAACTTCAGTATACCTTTTTCTTCGGTTTTTGCATTGTAAATATATGTACGACCCTTGTTCCCTTTCCCTGCAGACAAATTTAGAAACGATTGCATATCATTAAGAGCATCATCAGTTTCTTTGAAATTATGAGGCGTAATTACGTTGAGTAATTGAACATCTGCATTCATTGATCCTGAAAATTTAAGTATTCTTTTGAAAGCTTCAATAGCTTCCTCCTCAAAAGTTGAAGCAAAAAGAATATTTTTTATGTCAAAGGTTTTTACTTTCTTTTTGATTATTAAGACAGGAACGGTTGAAGTTTGTATTACCCTTTGAGCGTTGGAACCAAGCATCCCTTTAAAACCTTTCGCTCCATTTGACCCCATGACAATAAAGTCATGTTTATGGTGTTGGGTATGTGCATCAATTTCCTCTCTGCCTTTATCAAAAACTAGAAAATCTTTGGCTATTAACCCCATTTTCTCAGCTTTCCTTTTGAGTTTGCTTAATTCACTTTTTGCATAACCGATCTCTTTCTTGGTCTCATGAAAATTATCCTCTTCTTCTTTTGGAAGATTAACCCAATCTACTGGAGTCATGAGCAAGTGAAGGAAATGAATTTCTGCATTTGCTTTTTTTGCCATTTCTAAGGCAAGCTCTGATGCAATTTGAGCACATTTCGAAAAGTCTGTGGGTACAAGTATATTTTTCATTTTATTTACTTTTATAATTTATAATAGTTCAAGCTATCTGTTACTAAATCGTTGCTAAACAAATATATAATAGTATTAACTTTATTGTTTACCATTTTACATTTAATGAATATCATATTTTGTCTATGGGAATGCGCTTACTCTTCTCATGGTTTTTGTATTCAGATAAATTAATTCCAGTAACATTTTTAAACTGTCGAGATAATGCAGAAGAGTTTTGATAACCTAATTTGTAGGCTATATCAGAAAAGTTTAATTCATCATTTTCAATTAATTCTTTTGCTCGCTCAACTTTTAATAAGATGCTATATTGACGAATCGTTTTGTTGAATGTTTTTGAAAATAATTTGCTTAAGGAATCATAATTTAAATCTATTCTCTTGGTGATATATTCAGATAACTTTAGCTGAAGATCAGAAGACCAAACGTATTCAATAATTATCCTTTTAACTTCCTCTGCAAGAATATCTTCACTATTACCAATGATTTCAAATTCATTGTTTTTTATGATCTCTTCGATTTTTGAATTACTGACTTTCTTTGGATTGTAGCGTAATACAATTTTTCCAAGAGAGATGTCAATAATTTTAACATCTATTTCTTTAAATTCAATACTTAACACTTTTAAGCATCGACTGCAAAGCATTCCTTTAACATTAAATTCTTTTGTTATGACATCCATCTTTCTATAAATTAGTAATCCATTCTTCAATCAGCTTCTTTTCATTCGCTGTTAATTTGGCATCATTGTGCATTAGTGTATAGGAGGAAAGTGGCATTTCACCATCTTTAACTTGGTTCTGTATAGAGAATAGTTTATTTCTTTTTTTTCTATCTGAATAATCACCAAACTCGCTAAAGTTCAATTCTTCTTTACCTTCACGAACATGTTTATCCATTAGCATTGCCATGGGTTGAATTCGACTGTAAAAGGGATAATTTGTATTGTTACTGTGGCAATCAAAACATGAAACTTCTAAAATAGTTAAGACATTATCTGGAATAGTATAAACCTTCCGTATGTCAGTATACGGCGTGATTTCTTGTTGATTGATACTGGTTGGGATAAATTGAATCCCAACCAATACTATCAATAAACTATATATTATCCATTTAATATAAGACTTCATTTGATTTCACCATTTATTTTTCCGCACTTTGGCATACTTTGACCCATGAACGGATTGTTCACTTCATTTTTATTTGTTACCCAAATAGCACCTTTGTTGTTATTTGCCATCGGACAATAAGCTTCGTAAACCTTTTGGTCTGTTCCAACAATTTCAATTAAATCTTTAATGTCCAAACTAAGCAAGACTAAATGTTCACGTTGATGGTGAATATCGCCAGCGTTTTCAGTAATATGTCCAGCATGTTCAATTGAACTATTCATGATCTCATCAACTTCTTTGTATTCTTTGTTTGAAAGCTGATCACCTTGAAAGTCTTTTAATGCATTTGATAACTTCTCACTTGATTTTGCTGCGTCGGCGGCTGAATCATTTGTAAGGTTTTCTGACATTTCGAAATAGCTATTGAGTATTGAAGAAAGGTTGTCCTTTTTCGTTACTTCTTCTGTCTGTGTAGAAGAATTCACTTGCTCTGTAGTTTCTGTTGGTTTTTCAGTAGGTGTAGAATCACTACCTGCACAACTCGTTAGAACGAAAAAACCTCCTGCCATTAATACTGTCATTACTTTTTTCATTTTATTTGTTTTTGATTATTAATTAACTATTTGATTACTTGTTTTACCTCACCACATTTCAACATCGCTTCACCATAATATGGATTCTTAATCTCAGACTCTAAACTCAACCAATCTGCACCGTTGTTGTTATTCACCATAGGACAATGTTCGATGTAAATGGCCTTGTCCATCGCTCCAAAAGATTTCAGAATCATAATTAATTGATTCGAAATTTCCTCAAATGGTTTTCTAAGCTCTCCAATCTCTTTAGTCGAAATTGCTTTTTTTAATTCCTTGCTTAGAACGTCACTTCGCTTCATCCAAAAGTCATGGGCTTCGCCTTTAAAAATTTTCATGTCAACTTTATTTAAGATTGTAGTCATTTCTTTCGCACTTGAAATTCCAGCTTTGAAATCGTCATTTACGAGATTGTTTTTTAATTTGAAATAAGCTTCGAAAAGTGGAGACAAGGCATCTTTTTCCTTTTGACCGATGGACATTTCTTCCATTGTCATAGTTTCAGAATGAGAAGCTCCTCCGTGATTATGTCCCGTAACTGGCTTGCCACCTTCAGGACTCATCATACTTGGTTTACCCGCCAACTGTGCTGCGGCATCAATGCTGAAGGTTCCGTTGGTAGCAATTTCTTCGCCTACTTCCAATCCTTCTTTTATGATGTAGCTATCTCCCAAGGAAGATCCTAAAGTCACTTTGCGCATGAGAAAACTCACTTGTTCTGAACTACTGGTTTTTACATACACCAATGATCTTTCTCCCGTCCACATTACCGCAGATTTGGGCACAACAATCACTTTTTCTTGTTGCTCCAATTCGCTTTTTACAATTCCTCGAACAAACATATCGGGTTTTAATCTTTTCCCTGGGTTCTTGATAATGACCCTAGCCGATGCAACTCTTGTTTTGGAATTGATAACAGGATCGATAAAAGAGACTTCGCCGTTAAAAGTTTCGTTAGGCAAGGAGCGAACAGTAAACTCCACTTTGTCGCCTTTTTTTACCCACGGAATATCGCTTTCGTAAACATCAAAAAGCACCCAAACGGTACTGATATCTGCAATTTCATAGAGCGATTCTCCTTTTTTAATGTAATCGCCGAGATTGATGTTTTTCTTTGTTACGATTCCTGAAACATCAGCCAAAATTGGAAATTGTTCTTGAATAGTTTCACGCTCTATTATCTGATTGATTTGTTTATCCGTTAATTTCCAATTTTGCAGTTTTTCTTTGGCGGCTTTATATAAAGAAGGTTGTTCTTCTTTTATTTTTTTCGCCTCAAATAATTCCTCTTGGGCAGCTACCAATTCTGGAGAATAGATGTATGCCAAAACTTGTCCTTTTTGAATGGATTCTCCTGTAAAGTTTACCGTGAGTCTTTCAATTCTTCCCGGAATATGAGAAGATTGAGAATACACTTTTCTTTCATCGGTTTTTACCTTTCCATTCATTCTTACTTCCTTGATAGGCTTTTGTTTAGAAACAATGGAAGTTTGTACAGAAGCCAATTGCATAGCAGTAGGCGACATCTTGATTTCCATTGGGTCTCCGCCCTCATTTTTGTCATCGCTTAAAGGAATTAATTCCATTCCACATATCGGGCAGTCGCCTGATTCTTGACTTCTAATTTGTGGATGCATGGAACACGTCCAAATGGTTTCTTCGCTGTGGTCGTGTTGTTCGGTTGGTGATGTACTTTCTTTTGACGAACCAAAAATCAACCAACCAAAAAACAATCCTAAAATTAAGGTGAACAAAGCGATGTATATTGTTTTTCTATTTTTCATTTTATTCTGATTTTGCTGTTAAATAATCGAGTTTAGCTAAGGCCGTAAAGAAATCTTTAACCGCTGTAGCTTTTCCTATTTGATAATTAATTAAATCTTGTTGCATGCGCAGTATTTCTTCAAAATCATCGCCCGAATTGCTGTATTCCACTTCGAGCAGATGAATAACTTGTTTGGTTCTTTCAATTTGTTGTTGATAAAGTAAAAACTTTTCCTTTGCACGATCCAATTCGTATCTTGTCATTTCATAATTGGAAATCAACTCATTTTCAAAGTCTTGTTTATAAAATTCAATGGCATCTTGTTTCAATTGCGCTTCCTTCTTCAAAGCTTTGTATCGATTTCTATAAATGGGAAGAGAAATACTCACCATAGGCATTACCATATTTCTAGCATTGGGCATAAAGCCATAATCTAGGCCGACTCCGAAACTTGGTAATCCTTCTTTATTGGCTAAGGTTTCCGAAGCTTGAGCGGACTGATATTCTAAATCCAAAGCTTTTAAACTGGGATGATTTTCCAACAAGCTGTCTCTTCTATAATTCAAAGGGATTTCTGCCAATTGTATCGTTTCTTCAATTTCTATTGCGGCTGTATCTGATTTATTCAACAGCCTATTGAAACGCACCGTAAAAGGTTTGATCTTTTCTTCAAGCAACTTAATTTCTGTGGTGGTGCTTTCAATTTTGATATCCACCCGCAGCACATCGGCCATACTGTTTTTGCCAACTTTAAATCCCGTTGTGGCGAGTTGCTTATAACTTAACAACACCTTTTTATTCTCCTTTTGCAATTTGAGTTCCTGATGCAATTCGTAAAGCGGATACCAAGCCGACTTTACCTCCATAAACAGTTGATTGCGTTCATTTATAAATTCCTGATAAAGTGCTTCGGATTGAAGTTCATAAACACTGCCCGAGGTTTTTAACGTACCAAACCAAGGAATCGTTTGTCGAATGCCTAAGCCTGCTTTTTGATTTCCTGTATGAGGTGTACTTGGACTAACCAGATAGCTAAATGAAATACTTGGATTGGGCAAAGAATTGACTTGCGCAACTTTTTCCACACTCGCTTCAAAATCGGCATACTTCGCTTTAAGTAATGGATTGTTTTCTGCAGCTTCCTCTAAATATTTATCCAGAGATTGCGAAAATCCTTCCCCACTTATTCCTATCAATAGGATCAATAAGATTTTTAAATATAGTTTCATTTCGATTCTTTTTTAAGTTTATGTTCTTCCTTCCAGTAGTATAATACAGGAACAACAAAATAAGTGATAGAAGCCAGCAACATTCCACCAAAAGCGGGAATCGCCATTGGAATCATGATGTCGGCTCCTCTTCCTGTTGAGGTGAGAATGGGCAACAAGGCAATAATGGTTGTGGCTGAAGTCATAATTGCAGGTTTAATTCTTCGTTGGCCTGCAATAACCACCGCTTCTTTTATTTCTTCAATTGAATTTGTTTTGTTTCTTTTAAAACTTTGATCGAGGTAAGTTCCCATTAAAACACCATCGTCGGTGGCAATTCCAAACAAGGCGATAAATCCGACCCAAACCGCAACACTCATATTAATAGTAGAGATTTGAAAAAGATCTCTCATGTTCATATTAAAAAAGTTGAAGTTTAAAAACCAATCTTGACCATAAAACCATAGAATGATGAACCCACCACTAAATGCCATGGCTATTCCAGTGAAAATCATCAGGGAAGTACTCACAGACCTAAACTGAAAATAAAGAATAAGGAAAATGACCACCAACACAAGTGGAACGATTATCGCTAGCCTTTTTTCTGCTCGGACTTGATTTTCATAACTCCCCGAGAATTTATAACTAACGCCATTGGGTACGGTTAATTCACCATTATCAATTTTATCTTTGATATGATTTTGTGCAGCTTCTACCACATCCACTTCGGCAAATCCATCTTTTTTGTCTAACAGTACATAGCCTACCAAAAATGTGTTTTCACTTTTTATCATTTGTGGACCTCGAACATATTCAATATCCACCAATTCAATCAATGGAACTTGAACTCCCGTTGGAGTGGGTACAAATACTTTCTCCAGCTGACTAGGATCATCGCGGAGTTCTCGTGGATAGCGTACACGCACAGGAAATCTTTTACGTCCTTCTACAGTTGACGTAATTTCCATTCCACCAACAGCCGTTTCCAAGGTTTGTTGCACATCTTCAATATTCAATCCATACCTGGAAATGGCATCTCTATCAATATCGAAATGTAAATAAGGTTTCCCAACGATTCGGTCTGCAAAAACAGCTTCTTTTTTTACCGAAGGAACTTCTTTTAGAATAGTTTCCAGTTCCATTCCAAATTTCTCAATGGTTTCGAGATCTGGCCCAAATACTTTGATTCCCATCGGTGCTCTCATTCCCGTTTGAAGCATGACTAAACGTGTTTCAATCGGCTGTAGCTTAGGAGCAGAAGTTAATCCTGGGATTTTTGTTACCCGAATGATTTCATCCCAAATATCATCAGGAGATTGGATGCTTTTTCTCCAATTTCGGAAGTAAAGTCCATCTTCATCGGCAATTAAATTTTCTCTTGAGATATTTTGATTTAACGCTTCTTCATTGCTTAAAGTGTCTCCATTTTTTAGGATATAATTATCTTCATCATCCACTTTAAAACGGTCACGATGTCCTTTTTGGTCTAATAAATATTCGGGTTTGTAGTTAATCACATTTTCATACATGGAAATTGGAGCGGGGTCTAATGCAGACTCTACTCTTCCCATTTTACCAACCGACAATTCTACTTCTGGAATATTGGCCAAAAGCATATCCAATTGCTGAACCACTTGTTTATTGTGTTCAATTCCAGCATGTGGCATAGAAGTCGGCATCAATAAAAAGCTTCCTTCATCCAAAGAAGGCATAAATTCTTTTCCTAATCCAGGTAAAGAATGGGAAATTCCCGACCAAACTTTGGTGGTTCTGATGTTTACTCCGATTTTGTCAAGCCCAGTGGCTACAAAGCCAAACATAGTGTTAAATCCTAACCAAGCTGTTGAACCAAAAAGAATTACAAAAGTGGGAATCAATAAAAACTTGACTTTGTTGTCTAAACACCAGTTTAAAATGTGGGTATAGTATTTTTCCAATAGATAAAATGCCCCCAAAATGAGACTCACAATAACTCCTACAAATAAGAAATTCATTAAAAGAGAATTGCTTGGACCTAGTGGCATCCAATATTTGGCTAACAACCAAACTACAGAAACCACGGTGATATATACCGTAAGGTTTTTGGTGATTCGATTTTGTTTGCTGTACTCGGTGATAAACCAAGCTATTCCAAAAGCCAACAAAGTTAAACCGCCCCACAAACTCATCCACATAGCAACAAATAACCCACCTACAATTAGCAGTGTATTGAGTACAATTCCTTTGGTGTTTTTCTTGATGTTAATTTTAAAAACTAAATGAGCAAGGGTGGGAAGAATAATCAAAACCACAATTAATGAAGCAATAAGAGCAAAGGTTTTGGTAAACGCCAAAGGTCGAAATAACTTTCCTTCTGCTGCTTGCATAGTGAAAACAGGAATAAAACTTACGATTGTTGTGGTTACCGCTGTCAAAATAGCTGAGCTTACTTCTGCCACTCCATTATAGACCGTATCAATTAGTTTTTGGCTTTTGGGAGATTCTTTAATATGTTTTATGACGTTTTCAGAGAGAATAATTCCCAAATCGACCATGGTTCCAATGGCAATTGCAATTCCCGATAAGGCTACAATATTGGCATCGACATTGAAATAGCGCATGGCAATAAAAACCATCAAGATGGCAACAGGAAGCAAACTTGAAATAAGAATGGAAGCGCGTAAATTGAGTACCATCACCACAACGACTAAAACCACAATCAATAATTCGAGTGACAATGCTTCTTCCAAGGTTCCAATGGTTTCATTGATGAGTTCCGTTCGGTCATAAAAAGGCACAATAGTCAATTGACTTTCTGTTCCATCGGCTAAGGTTTTCTTGGGTAATCCACTGGCAATTTCATCTGCTTTATCTTTAATATTATTGATGACTTGTAAAGGATTAGCTCCGTATCTTGCCACAGCAACACCACCTACAACTTCAGCACCGTCTTTATCTAATAATCCACGTCGGGTAGAAGGTCCCAAGTTTACCACCGCAATGTCTTTGATTCTAATGGGAACATTGTCATTTACCGTAACCACAGCTTTTTCGATATCCTCGATACTTTCCACATATCCAAGACCTCTTACCAAGTACTCCGCTTTATTGATTTCAATGGTTTTGGCTCCAATATCTCGATTTGAATTCTTTACAGCATTCATCACATCATAAAGTGGGATATCATAAGTTTTCAAGGCATCGGGATCTACATCGATTTGATATTCTTGAACATAACCTCCAATGGAAGCCACTTCAGAAACTCCTTCCACCGCATTAAGGTTGTATTTCACAAAGAAATCCTGAACAGTTCTGATCTCATGTAAATCCCATCCCCCTGTTGGATTTCCTTCTTTATCTCTTCCTTCCAGCGTGTACCAATACACTTGGCCGAGTGCTGTGGCATCGGGACCCAAAGCTGGTTGAACATCATCAGGTAATAAATTGGCAGGAAGTGAGTTCAATTTCTCAAGAATACGAGAACGCGACCAATAGAACTCAACATCTTCATCAAAAATAATATAGATGCTACTGAATCCGAAAATGGAAGAACTCCGAATTGACTTAACTCCTGGTATTCCGAGAAGAGAAGTCGTTAACGGATATGTGATTTGATCCTCAATATCTTGAGGTGATCTTCCCATCCATTCGGTAAAAACAATTTGTTGATTTTCTCCAATATCTGGAATAGCATCAACGGCTACGGGGTCTGAAGGCAGAGATCCTGTGTCCCAATTAAATGGTGAGGTCACCAAACCCCAGCCAATAAATAAAACTAATATCAAAAAGGTTACTAACTTGTTTTCAAGAAAGTACCGAATAACTTTATTCAACATAACAAATAATTAAAAATGAAAAATTCATTCATTGAGGTTTGCAAATAGCATCCTCACTCATCATTCTAATATTCAATAAGAATGAATAATTAATGTATGTTGTTTCTAAATTATGAATACCTGATGCAAGACAGAAATATCTTGATTAATCAAAGGAGGTCGATAGGCTTCAAGTGAAGGCTTTTCTTTTTGAAGTAGTAAGTGATTGTTTACAAAAGAATAAGCAAAAGCAACGGCAAATTTAAAATCTAAATGTGTGTTTGGAGTAACCTGTGCTTGATTATAGTCGAAGTCAGCATCAAAAGAAAGATATTCATTCTCGCAACAACCTTTTTTATGAATGACTTCTTTTTGATTGTGCTTATCATTTGAGCAAGATTTCATTTCTTCCTGAGACATTCCACAATCTAAGTCTGCTTGTGTAAGACTAAATGAGGATTCTACCGCCTCACCATCACAGTAATGAGTGATAAATGTTAGTCCCGAATTGAGTCCGAGAATAACGATTATTAATGATATGGATAGAAAATTTTTCAGCACAACTTTGAATTAAAACAAATATATACAAATAAAAATGATAAAGTGTTATCATTTTATGATTTATTCTTGCTTTTATTTGAGGCTTTGGTTGTAATACATTTGATTTCAGTTGATTAATTTATACGGATTGAAGTCAGATAAAGTATTTCTAAACTTTTAATCATCTTTTTCATCATGATTCCCCACAATTATACCAGTATGGCATTAATAAGATTTCTCTTAATCTACCAGCTTAGCGTTAAGCTTTTTAAATTTTAAAAATCCTAAGACAGTGGTTTTCGCTTCAAAGTATATGTGCATCTGTTTTAATAGGAGAAATTGTTAGTGGTATAATAACGGTGAATCAGTTTTTATTTCCTTTTTCTGAGCATTAACGATATATTCTACTCTTTTTCTACTTTTGGATCACTAATGTCTGCATTTTTACTTTTTTCCTCTTGCTTTCTCCACAACTGCTATCCTGATCATATATGAAAATTAAAATTTTCATATATGGAAGAATTTAGACAAGTTATTCTACATAATTCATCATTCCCCCCGCTCCTACCGCTAAAAACATCGAATGTCGGATTTTCATAAGTTTACCCCTTTTTTTCATATTCCACATTCTCAATAACTTCCGCACCTTTGTACTGTATTAAATCAGCAAAGGAAATGAATCGTAATAAGTTTTTAAAAAGAGCAATTTTAACGGGTGCAGCTGGAGCGATTGCACCGCAAATATTAAGTTCTTCCAATAAAGAAGCGATAAAATCTACTTACGATACATTGAGGCAACAAGTAGGATTTAATCATTTACCCAATAAAAACTTAAAAAAGATGAACACAGTAATACATAAAGCAGAAACAAGAGGACACGCAAATCACGGCTGGTTGAATTCACACCATACATTTAGTTTTGCAAATTATTATAATCCTGAAAGAATGAATTTTGGGGTTTTACGCGTCTTAAACGACGATACAGTAAGCGCAGGAATGGGATTTGGAACACATCCTCATGACAATATGGAAATTGTATCTATTCCTTTAGAAGGAGATTTAGAGCACAAAGACAGTATGGGAAACACCGCTGTCATAAAGGAAGGTGATGTACAGGTGATGAGTGCTGGTACGGGGGTAACTCATTCTGAATATAACAAAAACAAAGATCAGCAAGTTAAGTTTCTTCAAATTTGGGTTTTCCCTAATAAAAGAAATGTAACACCTAGATACGATCAAATTTCTTTAAAAGATATTAAAGTTGAAAATAAATTTTATCAAGTGGTTTCACCTCACAAAGGAGAACAAGGAGTTTGGGTAAACCAAGACGCTTGGTTCTATTTAGGAAATTTTGAAAAAGGGAAAGCAGATGAATATAAAATCAAAAAAGAAGGAAATGGCGTGTATGCTTTCATTTTAGAAGGTGAAGTAGAAATCAATGGTGAAAAACTCTCTAAAAGAGATGGAATGGGAGTTTGGGATACAGATGCAATCAATGTAAAAGCAAGCGAAGATGCACGTGTACTTTTAATGGAGGTTCCAATGTCACTGTAATAGTGCAAAAAATAGCAGAGATGGAAATAACAATTAAAGAGAGCGAATCAAAAGGATATGCCATTGCAAAAGAAGATGGGAAAACCGCTGGTAAAATGACTTATTCTAAGTTCTCTACTTCCAATATAATCATTGATCATACGGAAGTAGAACCAGAATTTAAAGGTCAAGACGTCGGTAAAAGACTATTGATAAAAATTGTTGAAATGGCACGAGAAAGTGAATTAAATATTTTGCCCTTATGCCCTTTTGCAAAAGCAATGTTTGAGAAAATGTCAGAAATACAAGATGTATTGAAAAAATAAATGTAAAAGAAATATTATGAATCTTTTAGAGAAATTAAAATGGGCTTCTGGAATTAAAACTTCCAAAACACAAACTGTGTTTAAGGTCCTGCTTGGTGCGGCACTTTTATTTGCAGGAATTAGTCACCTAACATTCAACAGACAAGAGTTTGTAGCACAAGTTCCGCTTTGGGTTCCTCTTTCTGTAGATTTAGTCGTTGTACTTTCTGGAATTGTAGAAATAATACTTGGTTTAGCACTCATTGGATTAAAAAAATGGAAGGCTTTGGTTGGTATAGCTACGGGAGTTTTCTTTATACTAATTTTCCCTGGGAACATTTCACAATATGTTAATGAAGTCGATGCTTTTGGATTGGATACTGACCAAGCTCGTTTAATCAGATTGTTTTTCCAACCCATCTTGGTCTTATGCGCAATTTGGTCTACTGGAGCAATTAAAGCCGTAAAAAACAGAAATAATAAACAATAATTATCAATTTAAAATTACAAAAATGAAACAAATAGTAAACATTTTATTCAAATCAGGAAACTACGCAAGTAATGTAAATCTTGCACTTTTAATCCTAAGAGTTACAATCGGTATATTAATGTTAACGCATGGTATAGGAAAGTTTGAGAAATTGTTTTTAAGCGAAGGACCTATTCAATTTGCGGACCCTCTAGGAATTGGGGCTGTAGCGTCTCTAGTACTTGTTGTTTTCGCAGAAGTATTTTGTTCCATTTTACTAATCTTTGGGCTAGGAACACGAATTGCAAGCATCACTTTGTTTATCAATATGATCATCATCGCTTTTATCGTTCATATTAATGATGGTTTTGGAAAGCAAGAATTCGCTTTGCTATATGCACTCCCCTATCTCACAATTACACTTATTGGTGCTGGAAAATATTCACTTGATTATTTGATCGCCAAAACTAAGACTCTTTAAGAAAAAGCAATTTTAATAAATAGTAATAACAATAAAAAACAAAATAAAATGAGTAACACAACAAATTGGACAGTAGATAACGCACATTCAGAGATTGCGTTTAAAGTAAAACACATGATGATCTCAACAGTAACAGGACACTTTGAAGAATTTCAAGCTAAAGCCACTACTGATGGAGATGATTTTAAAAATGCAAAGTTTGAATTTAGTGCTAAAACAGCATCTATCAATACCAAAAATAAAGACAGAGATGCACACTTAAAATCAGATGACTTTTTTAATTCGGAAGAATATCCAGAAATGAAGTTTGTTTCAAAATCTTTTGATGGAGAGAAAATCGTAGGTGATCTAACTTTAAGAGACGTAACGAAGGAGGTTGTTTTGGATGCTGATTTTAACGGAGTTGTAGTAGATCCTTATGGACAAACCAAAGCTGGGTTTGAAATCACAGGTCAAATCAATAGAAAAGACTTCAACTTAACTTGGAGTGCTGTGACAGAAGCCGGAAGTGTGGTTGTTTCTGACAAAGTCAAATTAGTTGTAGATATTCAATTTACAAAAGAGGCTTAAGTGGAAATGCAACTCATAGAAAATCTCAAATGGCGATATGCTACAAAGAAATTTGATGCCACAAAGAAAGTATCAGCAGACAAGATAGCGCAAATTAAAAAGGCGGTTCAACTTTCTGCTTCTTCCTACGGACAACAGCCTTATTTGGTTTTAGAAGTTAAAACTCCTGAAATTAGAGAAGCATTAAAGCCTCTTTGTTGGAATCATTCACAGATTGTAGATGCTTCGCATTTATTCATTTTCTGTAGTAAAATCAGAAACACAAATAAAGATGTTGATGATTCAACTCAATTGAAGTCTGATATTCGTGAAGTTCCACTTGAGGAAATAGCTGGGTATGGAGCGTTCGTTAAAGGTAAACTCAAAGAGAAATCGGATGAGGAAATGTTTTACTGGACACAAAAACAAACGTATATTGCTTTGGCTAACGCGTTGAATGCATGTGCCGAATTAAAGGTTGACAGCACGCCAATGGAAGGATTCGACCCTTCTGATGTGAATGAGTTACTTGGACTTAATGAAAAAGGACTAAACGCAAGTGTTTTATTGGCTATCGGCTATCGACATGAAGAAGATCAGGCACAATATGCCAAAAAAGTAAGAAAACCTTTAAATGAAATTTTTCTTCGAGTTTAAACATAGTTTTAATTAATGCAAAAAAAGGCTTAAGATGTTCTTAAGCCTTTTTTTATTGGGCATTGATAATTCATAATCCAAACATTTCCTAATTTAGAATCGAGTGGTTCTCCAATTCGTAATTAAATCATTCGTAATTCTATAAGGATTCGTAATGAGCTAAGGATTCTTAATTAAACAATTGTTTGTATCTTTGGGAACCAATAAAAATTAATTATGGCAAATACTTCAGATATAAGAAACGGACTTTGCATTAACTTAAATGGAAAATTGTCCACAATCACAGAATTTCAACATGTTAAACCAGGAAAAGGTCCTGCTTTTGTGAGAACAAAACTTAAGGAGATTGAATCGGGAAAGACTTTAGATCATACCTTTTCTGCGGGTCATAAAATTGATGTAGTTAGAATTGAAAAAAGGCAATATCAATACCTTTATGAAGAGGAAGGAACTGGGTATCATTTTATGAATACAGACAACTACGAGCAAGTTTTGATTCCAAGTCACATGATTGAAAATCCTTTGTATTTGCGTGAGGGAATGATTTGTGATGTAACTTTTCATGCTGAAGAAGAAAATCCTCTGCTTGTAGATTTGCCGATGTACATTGAGGCAGAAATCACTTACACTGAGCCTGGAATTAAAGGAGATACAGCAACAAATACAATGAAACCGGCTACAATAGATACGGGAGCGGAAATTAGAGTTCCTTTGTTTATTGATACAGGAGAAAAAGTTAAAGTTAACACTGAAAAAGGAGAATACGTTGAGCGTATAAAATAAATCCCCTCAATTGATAATTTGAAAGCCCGATAATATTGGGCTTTTTTCATTTCTAAAAATATGGAAAAGTTAGTCGTTATTCATGGAGCATTAGGAAGTCAAAAAGAATTTGATGCTATAATTCCTTCGTTAAACAAGAACATTGAAGTTATTCCTTATGAAATTCCCCATCACGGAAACAAAAAAGACAGCGATGTTGATTTTGAAATGTCGGCTTTAGTTGTAGATTTTATTGATTTCATGGAAAAATTTGGTCCTGCTTCAATTTATGGCTTTAGTTTGGGTGGATATATCGCTTTGGCTGCAGCACAGGTCAATGCCAAAAACATTAAAGGAATTATAACCCAAGGAACAAAATTGGATTGGACTCCAGAAAGTGCAAAAAAAGAAACGGCTGGTTTAAACATAGATTTTCTTTCCACTAAAGTCAAAGGCTTCTACGAGTATCTCCTTGATTTACATGGTGAGTATTTGTCCGAACTATTGCATAAAACTACTTCATTCATGACTACTTTGGGAGCTAATCCATTGCTTACTCCTGAAAGCGTTAAACAAATTTCTGTTCCAGTTAGCATGACACGCGGCGGAAGAGACAAAATGGTGAGTAAAGAAGAAACGCTTTTAATTTGCGAAAACATTAAAAATAGTCGCTACTTTGAAGTTCCTCACATGATTCATCCATTGGGATTTATCAAGCCAAAACATATTAGTAGGCACATTACAATTCAATTGAACAGTTTTAATTATAAGTGGACGCCTACTCCATTCGGTGAAATGGCTTATGAAGTTATTGGTGACATTAAAGATGAAAATCAGCCCATTGTTCTTTTCCTACATGAAGCCATTGGATCTATTGCTCAATGGAAAGATTTCCCGAAAAATCTATGCGAAAAACTAGATTTACCAGGTATTGCTATAGAGTTTCCTGGATACGGATTTAGTGAAAAGGAAGACAAAAAAAGAGACGCCAAATATTTACATGAATTTGCTTTAGAATACCTCCCTGCTTTCCTAAAATCCATTGAATTAAAAAATCCAATGTACATTGTTGGGCATTCGGATGGCGGAACAAATGCTCTACTCTACAGTTCGAAGTTTCCCAAACAAGTTAAGGCAATTGTTACGATGGCAGCGCACTACATCAATGAAAAAGAGACAAGAGCTGGAATTCAGCCTGCAATAGATGCTTGGGAAAATAAGAAACTGAAAGGACTTGAGTTTTATCATGGCGCAAAAACTGAACGTTTATTCTTTGCATGGGCCAAAACATGGCAACAAGCTGATTTCAAGAATTGGAATATTTCTGAAGACATCAAAGGAAACGCTGTTCCTGCTTTAATTTTACAAGGAGATGACGATCAATACGGAACTGATCAACAAGTAAATGGAATTGTGGAATTGTTAGAAAATGCAGAAGGATTTTTCATTGATGATTGTGGACATGCACCGCATTTAGAGAAAGAAGAAGTCGTGATAGAAAAGATCATGGAATTTGTTGGGAGATGAATATTATAGGGACGGTTTGCATATCAGGATAACAATCTAATTAAAACATAATAGGAAAGCTAATTAAACCACATTGCAAAACCCGCTATTACATTAGTAATCAAAATTCCACCTGTTATTACAGTTAAAAAAATCCTTAGGAAATTAAAAAATCATATTTTTCTAAGGGAAGGATCTTTTCTTCAGCACTTACTATCAATGTGTTTCTAAAAAATCAAAATGAGTTAATCCTAAAAAGAAAAAATGCCGTACTCTTTCGAATACGGCATTTATATTATCGTGAATCTCAATTATAAATTAAGTATCAATCGTTGCATATTTTGCATTTCTTTCGATGAAATCTCTACGTGGCGGAACATCGTCTCCCATTAACATAGAGAAAATCTGATCTGCTTCAGCTGCGTTGTCAATTGTTACTTGACGCAACATTCTTGCTTCTGGATTCATTGTTGTATCCCAAAGTTGCTCTGCATTCATCTCTCCAAGACCTTTATATCGTTGAATTCCAACTGATGTTCTTGGTGCGTTTCCACGTAACTTATCGATAATCGCATCTCTTTGATCATCATCCCAAGCATATTCAAATTTTGCTCCTCTCTTCAATAAATAAAGAGGTGGTGTAGCAATATAAACATAACCTTGTTCGATCAACTCTTTCATGTATCTAAAGAAGAAAGTCAAAATCAAAGTCTCAATGTGCGCCCCATCGACGTCGGCATCACACATGATTACGATCTTGTGATATCTTAATTTCTCAGTGTTTAAGGCTTTCGAATCTTCTTCAGTTCCTACTCTTACCCCAAGTGCTGTATAGATATTTTTGATTTCTTCGTTTTCAAAGATTTTATGCTGCATTGCTTTCTCAACGTTCAAAATCTTACCACGTAAAGGCATAATCGCTTGGAAATTTCTGTCACGACCTTGCTTTGCAGTTCCACCTGCCGAATCTCCCTCTACAAGGAATACTTCACAAACTGCGGGATCTTTTTCAGAACAATCGGCTAACTTACCTGGAAGACCACTTCCAGACATAACGCTCTTACGTTGTACCATTTCACGTGCCTTACGTGCAGCATTTCGAGCACGAGCAGCAATGATTATTTTTTCAACGATTTTTTTGCGTCATTAGGATGTTCCTCCAAATAGTTGGTCAACATTTGAGTAACCGCTTGTGAAACTGGCGCTTGAATCTCTCTATTTCCTAACTTCGTTTTGGTTTGTCCTTCAAATTGAGGTTCTGCTACTTTAATAGAAATAATTGCAGTTAACCCTTCACGGAAGTCATCACCAGCAATTTCAATTTTTTCTTTGGCCAACATTCCAGATTCATCGGCATATTTCTTCAAAGTATGCGTTAAACCACGACGGAATCCAGAAAGGTGAGTACCACCTTCGTGGGTATTAATGTTATTTACATACGCCAGAATGTTTTCTGTGTACGAATTATTGTACATCATAGCTACTTCAACGGGTATACCATCTTTTTCGCCTTCCATGTAAATAATTTCTTCAATTAAAGGTTCTCTAGATTTATCTAAAAACTTAACGAACTCCTTTAATCCACCTTCAGAATGAAATACTTCAGATGGTGATTTTCCTTCTTCATCCTTAGAATCTTCTCTTAAATCAGAAATTGTAATGGTTATTCCTTTATTTAAAAATGCCAACTCTCGCATACGTGCCCTTAGGGTATCGTAATTGTAATTTACATCTTCAAAAATTGTTGGATCTGGAGAGAAAGTTACAATGGTTCCTGTTTTATCAGATGTACCAATTTCCTTTACCTCGTATTGAGGAATACCAATTTTATATTCTTGTTGAAATATCTTACCATCTCTATGTACAACAGCTGATAAATCTGATGATAAAGCATTCACACACGATACACCAACACCGTGTAATCCTCCTGAAACCTTATATGTATCTTTGTCAAACTTTCCTCCAGCGTGAAGTACAGTCATAACAATTTCAAGTGCTGACTTATTTTCTTTGGTATGAATAGCCGTTGGAATACCACGTCCATTATCTTCTATTGTAATAGAATTACCTTCGTTGATTGTTACTCTAATGGTATCACAATAACCACCCATTGCTTCATCAATGGAGTTATCAATAACCTCGTACACCAAATGGTGTAACCCCTTAACTCCAACGTCTCCAATATACATGGCTGGACGTTTTCTTACCGCCTCGAGACCTTCTAATATCTGAATATTATCCGCTGAGTAATCCTCTCTTTTTTTTTCTTCTTCACTCATTTGTTTACAAATAAATTAAAAATGTAATCATTAATCTCGAAAATTCAAGACTTAACAAAGATACGAAATTAACAGCTATAAATAAGGGGAATTTAAAGGTTTTTCAACGGGGTTATCAACAATTTAAGCTAGTTATTTGTTAGCCGGATAATGTAAGTAAAAAACGATTTCTTTTTCACTTAAAACAAGTCTGTTCATCATGTTTTTTTGAACACTACAGTCCGATTAAAAGCTTTTACTGTAAAAATAAAAGTTTCGCTCCATTTCTTATGCCTTTTTATTCAGTCTTATTACCCTTTTAAGGTCTTCATGAGCTCACTGCGCTTCGGTTGTTTTTTCAAAGAAATGCAATTCCATCCCGAGCCCTCGGGATGGAATCCCAAATGCCACGAACAGACTTCTCCTCAAATCTAAGCCCTTAGAATCGAAAAACAAGCTATAACACTGAATAGCTAAAGGCTAAAGAAAAATCGAAAAGTTTATGTCGGATGTCAGTGGCTTTCACACACGAATATAATATTGTTTTTGATTTTAATAAAACCTAAGGAAAAACATCAAATCTATTCAGTCAAAGTGATTCAACGATAAATAAATACAGAATCAATTGTGTGCTGATTTCCCATAATAATCATCCCAATCTTTAACTTGGGGATCTCCAAGTTTATCTACTGATTTTGCAATCAACATGGATACTGCGGCATCACCTGTTACATTTACAGTTGTTCGCAACATATCCAAAGGTCTATCAATGGCGAAAATCAAGGCTAATCCTGCTTCTGGAATACCGGCTTGTGCTAAAACAATCACTAACATCACCATTCCTGCGCCTGGAACAGCTGCTGAGCCAATACTTGCTAAGGTAGCAGTGGCAATAATTCCCAGTTGAGCATATAAATCCAAATCCATTCCGAAGGCTTGCGCAATAAAAATAGCCGCCACAGCCTGATACAAACTGGTTCCATCCATGTTTATTGTGGCACCAATTGGTAGTACAAAGCTCGTTACTTCTTCTTTTACACCGAGGTGCTCTTCTACTCTTTCCATTGTAACTGGTAAAGTCGCAGCAGAACTACTCGTGCTGAACGCCAAAAGTTGGGCTGGTGAAATTCCTTTTAAAAAATTAGCAGGTGTTCTTTTCGTAAAAAGGAAAACAATAAATGTATAAATAAGAATCATTAATAATAAGCCTGAAATAACACATATTGCGTACCAAAGCAAGGCAATAAATAAATCTTTACTTGGTGATTCTACTACCAAACCAGCTAATAAAGCAAATACTCCGATTGGTGCAGCAAGCATAATTAAGTCAATTAATTTTAAAATCACTTCATTAAAACCATCAAAAAATGCTTTTACAGGCCCTGACTTATCTTTAGGTATTAAAATGAGTCCAATTCCGAAAAATATAGCAAAAACAATTACTTGCAGCATATTTCCATTATCCGAAGCAGCATTGAAGATATTGTCGGGAATTAAATCTTCTAAAGCTCTTAATGGCCCATTCTCTTTCTGTTTTGCAGCGCTATCAATACTTTTTCCAGCTTCACCACTGTAGTTTTCTATTAGATTTTCTCGGGTCTCTGAAGTGATGGTTTTTCCAGGCTGAATTATATTTACGATGATAAGTCCAATAGATACCGCTATAATAGTTGTGGCTAAGTAGGTTAAAATTGTTCTCAGTCCCATTTTTGAAAGCTTGGATATATCTTTTAAATCGGAAACGCCTTTTATTAAGGAAGCCAGAATTAGCGGAACAGCGATCAATTTTAAAGCATTTATAAACATACTTCCAAATGGCTTAATCCAGTGTCGAACAAATAATTCTGCGTTGGAAATCGGTATCTCTTCTCCTGCTACAGAAATTGTTGTCATTGCACTTCCCCAAGGCGTCATTAAGAGTATTAAACTAAACAATACTCCCGCTCCCATTCCAATGAGAATCTTCCAATGCAGGGCCAGTTTTTTCTTTTTGTTCTTGTTTGACATAAATTAGATTTGTGTTGTTTTGTGTCGTAAGACATGGTCAAATACTGTTATAGCGGCCATTGCTTCTACAATTGGAACAGCTCTTGGGACAACACAAGGATCGTGTCTTCCTTTGCCTTGCACCGTAACATTCTTTCCGTGCTTATTGATGGATGTTTGGTCTTGCATAATCGTAGCCACAGGTTTGAAAGCAACACGGAAATAAATTGGTTCACCATTTGAAATTCCACCTTGAATTCCACCACTAAAATTTGTTACAGTCTTTTCATTGGATTGAAAAACATCATTATGTTCACTTCCTTTCATTTCAACACCTGAAAATCCAGAACCATACTCAAATCCTTTCACTGCATTAATAGAAAGCATAGCTTTACCTAAGTCTGCATGTAATTTATCGAAAACAGGTGCTCCAAGCCCAACAGGTACACCAGTAATTTTAGAAAAAACGACACCCCCAATAGTATCGCCTGCCTTTCGAATCTCTTTAAGATATGTGATCATTTCAGCGGCTTTTTTCTCATCTGGGCAACGTACTTTATTTTCCTTTTCTGGTAAGCTTATCTTTATCAAATCTCCCGATAATCGGATTGGACCTATTTGCGACACAAATGCATGGATTGATATACCATAATGACTTAAAAACTGTTTGGCTATCGCTCCTGCTACAACCCTGCACGCAGTTTCTCGTGCACTTGATCGTCCGCCGCCACGATAATCGCGATGTCCATATTTTTTATCATAGGTAAAATCGGCATGTGATGGTCGATAAACATCTTGAATATGACTGTAATCTTTTGATTTTTGGTTTTCATTTTCAATTACAAAACCAATGGGAGCCCCAGTTGTTTTATTTTCAAATACACCCGATAAAAAGCGAACTGTATCTGATTCTTTTCGTTGTGTAACGATATCTGATTGTCCTGGTCGTCTTCGATCCAACTCCAATTGAACAGCGTCTAAATCTAACGAAAAGTTAGAAGGCACACCATCAATAATTCCACCAATGGCTTCTCCATGAGATTCGCCAAAAGTAGTAAGTCTAAAAGTATGTCCTATGGTATTACCAGCCATCTAATAATGTTCTATTTTTGGGTAATTGTTGATTCGGTAGTTTTTAGAATTTTCCTCACCTCCTCTAAATCATGTGCTTCTGCATAAATTCTTAGTACAGGTTCTGTACCTGACGGACGAATCATTACCCAAGCGTCGTTTGGCAAGTAAAATTTAAATCCATCAATGGTTTCCACCTTTTCTACTTTATAATTTCCGAAAGAAGTGTAAACATTGTCTTTACAGTTATTTATAATTTCTTGTTTTAATACCTCATCAATATGTAGGTCACTTCGTTCAAATTTGAATGCACCAACAATTTCATACACCTCATCAATTAAGGACGCTAAAGATTTACCAGATTTCGCCATGAATTCCCATATAATCATTCCCATCCAAATCCCATCTCTTTCCGGAATATGACCTTTTGTAGCAATACCACCAGACTCTTCACCACCAAGTAAAACATCCTCTTCAATCATATATCCTGCAATATGCTTAAATCCAATCTTCACTGTTTTATGTGCCAAACCATAATGTTCACACATTTTAGCAATTTTAGGAGAACAACTAAATGCCGTAATTACCTTTCCAGTCATCTTTTTGTATTTGACCATATAATGAATCAATAAAAGAATAATGTGGTGTGAATCTATAAATTCTCCTTCTTTTCCAAATAATCCAATACGATCTGCATCACCATCTGTTGCTAACGCAGCATCAATGGAACCATTCTTTTTAATAAAAGCCTCTAGTTCTTTTAAATTTTTGGCAATAGGTTCTGGTGCCTGACCTTTAAAACCTGGATTATGTTCGCAATGTAAAAAATGCATGTTCGGAAATAATGGTTTGAGAACATTCTGTCCTGAACCATACATTGCATCAAATGCTAAATTAAGACCTGATTTTTCAATTGACTCAACATCAAAGTTCTTTTTTACGGCATCAATATATTCGGTTTCTAAATCAATTTGAACCAATTGCTTTTCTTTTAAGGCAACATCCAAATCATAACTCATGATTTCAGGAGCAACATGCTCAGGAATTAGGTCTTCTACCTCTTGAATTTTATCGGGAAGTAAAGGCCCTCCAAAATTTGATTTCAGCTTATATCCTCCGTAGGAAGGTGGATTGTGTGAAGCTGTTAAAACGACGCCAATATTTGCATCATACTTTTTCGCGCCCATTGACACCATAGGTGTTGAAACAAATCCATCCGCATAAAAAACTTTTATCCCATAATGTAAATATACCTTTATGGCTGTTTCCATAAATAGTTTACCATTAAAACGACAGTCGTGACCTATCACTATTACAGGTTCATTTGATTGTTTTTTCACCCATAAAGCCGTTCCTGCAGCTACTCTAGCAACATTATTAACTGTATATTTATCTCCAATAACGGCTCTCCAGCCATCTGTTCCAAATTTAATTTGATCTATCACTTTTTTTGTATTTTTTTCAATAATGGAATGCTAAAATAATAATGTTTGTCTATTGATGGTTTTACAAACCTATTAAAAAGCAATAGGAGGCTAAAAACCTCCTGATTTGCATTTCATTATTCAAATTTATTTTCCTAAATTATCGGCACGTTCTCTGGCCTTATCCATGTAGTTATTGGCACGTTGATTCGCTTCTCTTTCAATTTCTTGCGCAGACTCCTCTCCTTTTTCACGGATTTTCTTTGCAGCAACTTCCGCCGCCTTTTTACGAAGGGGATTATTTCCAGCATCATCGATTGTTTTTTGTGCACTTTTTTCTGCTTGTGCTCTAGTCTTATCTGCAAGTTTTTTCCCTTCTGCTTTAATTTTATCCGCCTCTTTTTGTGCTGCGTCTAACAACTCTTGTTTTTTCTTTTCTAATTCTTTTTTTGCTTCATCTACTTTTTCATCAACTACAGCTTTTACACTGTCTTTAGCCTCTTCAATTTTATCATCCACAAAATCTTCTACTCCACCCTTGATGTCACCACCAAGTTCAAGTAATTTTTCTTTTAAATTGGTTTTAACCTTAGGATCTGTAATTGTATTGGTCAACAAGGCTGTAATTGGAATATTAGCAGGTAGCTCCTTCATGTTAAAACCAGGGATGTTTTTTGCTTTTGCGATTGCTTTTTCAGCAATTTTAAGAATTTCTCCAGGAATTTCTTCCTTAGGAATATTCATTTGAAGGGTGTAATCAATATCTTGTTCAAAAGAGGTTGTACCACTAACATTTGTTTTAATCTTACCCATTTTAATGTCGAATGGCTTTACCTTAACCTTTCCTTCTTCAAATTCAAAGCTTGCTCTTAAATTATCAAACGTTTGTTTTTTTAACTTTTGAATTTCTAAAGCATCTCCTAATTTTTTGAGTGGTTCAAATCCTTCTATGACTACTTGATTTGAGAACAATGTTCCATCTCCTGCTAATGTGTTATATATCGGCTCAAAAGATGGCTTCAAGCTTGTTGTCATCTTAAAATCAGATGAAATTGTTCCTTTAGCATATTTAGCAACTGGCGCTAGCTTTTCGATTGTAACAAAGTTCTCAGCAAGACTTTGAATATTTAAACTCTTTATGCTATAACTAAAATCCATTTTTGGAACAGCCTTATTTTGTGTATTATATTTACCATCTAAAGTCACAGAACCACCCAAAGTATTCATGTTTAAACCTTCGAGAATTGCTTCTTGGTTTTTTATAATTACGTTCCCAGAAAGATCATTTATATCCATTCCGTCATAAATGATTTTATCTATGGATGTATTTAACACAAAATCGATTTTCTCTGGAATCAACAAAGGTTCCGTCTCCTCTACTGTTGTATTTTCTGTTGTTTCAACCTCTTCTGAGGTACTTCCCGACTCTGTACTTGATTCTGTAGGCGGCATAATTTCATCAACATCTAATAAATTAGAATGATAATTAAAAACACCTTGTAAATCTCCTTCATCAAAGATATAAGCCATATAGTTTTTAACTTCTCCATCCATCGAAAAATCACTTTTACCCATATTGGCTTTTAATTCTGCCAATTTTAGTTGTTGCGGTGAAAATTCAAATAGTAGATTCTTAATATCTACTGCGGCAGGTAAATCTTCAGATGCATAATGCATGTCTTGCAATCTTAAACTCCCTTCTGCATTGAATTGATCGTATTCTTCTTTTTCAAGGGTTGACATGCGACCATCAATTGACAAGTCTGAGGTTAACTTCCCATTATAAGTCTCGCCTTCTGCTAAGGGATAAACCTGTCCAATAGTTGCCAAATCTACGTCCATGTGAACTTTAGATTTCATGTAAGGATCTGTCATGGGATTCTTCAAGTAAAAATTTGCATCAATTGTATTTCCAACAAAAGAAGCTTTCAACTGGTCTACATCGATAGTCATTGCATCAAGATTAGCTCCTCCAGGAAATTTAGATCCAGCTATAATATTAACATTATTAATATTTGCAGGCATATCAGGATAAGCGATTGAGGCACCATTTACCTTAGCGCCAAAATCCCAAGCAGGTAATTTTTCTGCATCCATTTGACCTTTTACAAATCCATTCAAGCTCAAACTTCCTTTTGCAACCATACTTTCATAACCTGTATGATAGAATGCAGGTACCAAAGACAGTAAATCTTTAAAACTTGTATTGGATGCAGCTAATTGAATATCCATGTCATCATAACCTTCAAGCATTTCGTAAAAACCATCAAAAGCAAGTGTTAAAGCATTTAGACTTAACTCATTTTCCTTTAGTGTGAACTTACTACTCTTTTCGGTAAACTCCATAAGAATATCCATATCTAATGCTGTTTTAACCTTAGATAAATAGGACAATCCGTCCATTTTAAATGTAAGTTCATCCATTTTTGTATCTGTCTCAAAATCGATAACATCCGCTGTCATATCTCCACTACCAGAGTGGTTTAAATTAACTAACTCAGCATACATAGGTGATAATCGGTCATCATAAATGATATTCCCTTCCTTAATTTCATAATATTCTAAAGAGAACTTAAACGGAGTTGAGGTTGTGTCTGTTCCTTCCTCAGCCATTTCTTCGGATGATTTCATAATATCATAATTGGCCAATCCATTTTCAAGTACCTTAACATGCACATAAGGCTCAATTAAACTTACAGAGCGAACAGAAATATCCTCCATATTGATTACACTCCAAAAGTCAAGTTTGGCTTCGAAAGAAGAAATATCAACTAATTGAATCCCTTCGAAATCATCTCTTCCTGTTACGGAAACATCTTCAAACGTCAATTTCATTTTTGGAAACGATGAAATGATCGTTAAGTCAAAATCGCCAACCGCGACATCAGCTTTTAACATTTTATTGGCTTCAGCCAGGGCAATTTCTTTTAATTGATCTTTAAAAAAGATTGGAATTAAGAATAATGCAACTAGCAATAAGACAAAAGTAATTCCTGTAATTTTTAGAATTTTCTTAAATACCGACTTCTTCTTTTTTTCTTTTTTGGATGACATATTATCGTTTTTCTCAGTTTATTTTTAAAATTATGCTTTAATTAGCTAAATATAATTGAATTTTTCATTTTTCAATTCCAATTCGACAAAATTATGGTGAAAAAAGCAGCAATATTTATTTTATTATTAATTCCAAATTTATACAATGCTCAAATCATTACGCCAGAGCAAAAGGAACCCGAGAAAAAAAAGAAGGAACAGAAAACAAAAGAAGTAAAACCTATTCAAAAATCAGGAACTGAATTGTACTTTGGCGTTAATCCTGCCTTTACCTACCGCACATTAGAGCAAAACGAAGGGATTTTTGGCAAACCTTTAGGCTACCGGGAAAGTGAAATTGGTAAATGGACTACTGGTTTCAATGCTGGAGTAAGAACGAAATTAAGTAAACACATAAAACTGGCCATTGGTATTGGTTATTCCAGCAACAGAGTGCACTATGACTACACTCAAAAAGATTCTATTTTTAGATATACAAATACCTATAGACATATTTCATTCCCTATAAACGTAGCTTATAGTTATGGCGAAGACATTTCTTTTTATGGAGGGATTGGAATCATTCCCAAAGCGTTTTTATCTATGAAAAATGAAACAACAACATTAGATGATTTTGATAACGAAGAAACACAAGAAAACATAATTAGAGATCCTTATCAATTTTTCTTAATAGATGTGGCTGCGCAAATAGGAACTCAAATTAAATTCTCCCCTCATTACGGAGTTTTCTTTATGGTTGAAGGTCGACGACAATTAAACAATAACTTTTCCAAACAAGGTGATTTTATCAGAAAACCTTTTGCTATTGGATTTAATGTAGGAATAGAAGTTTATTTATAGAGCTACGCTAAATACAATCCTTGCTTACTGAAAATATTACGACATTTAACCCATATTATTAACTTCGTTGAGCTCGCAAGCTCGGTTCAGCACATTTCTTATTTTTAATAACTAATTGTCTGATTTTAAAATAACTAACCTGGTTTTGTATCGTATAAAACTACCCCAAATTTGGGTATCTGTCCTTAATGTTTGGATTCTTTTGATTTTATATTTCAATTGTAATTTATTGATATAGAGCACTATTATCATCAAATCACGAATCTCATCTAAAATACAAAATAATCTCATGAACCGAGCTTGCGAGCTCAACGAAGTTAATAATCCGGGTTAATTCTTGTCGAGAATTCAGCGCGCATCCTATTTTCAACAACAAACCAACAAAAACAGACCAATAAACTTCTAGACAATTAGCTTGTTTTTACCGAAAAGAATATGTGCCACAAAGAATATGCGCTATTTTGAGGAATTTCTATTTCTAACCGTTCGCTCACCTAAAGCAGCATCCCTCCATTCATCAAAAGCGTGGATTTGATTCTTGTCTGGTGCATCAATTAATCTTAAAAAATAACGTTGATAATATGGACGATGCGATTCTGGGATATGCAATTGAATAATCTCTCCCTTTCTATTAATTGTTATCTCTTTGTCATCAGTTCTAAAGAACTTTGCCCAACGGTTTACATTATTTTTGATGGCCATTCCATTAATAGCAACAATTTCATCTTCAATCATTGCTCCAGCAACATCCAGTGGACCTCCAGGATACAAGGCTTTTATAACAGTTTTCTCTAGTGTTTTTAAGGTTTTTGCACCTAAATATGCTGCTACCTCATCTTTTACAGGTTCATTTTCAAATGCAATACCGATATATTCGAAACAATCAACTAACAATGTTGAATAAGATTTAGTTCCATGAACATAGTCATCAAAAAACCACTGCATAGAAACTCCCGCAATGTTTTCAATTGCTGCTTGGTAATCTTTTTCGGTGATTCCCTTACCTAGCGAACCAAAATTATAATATAGACTACGCATAACATCGTCAAGACCACGTTTATTCGCAGTATTTTTCAATAAATAAATATCGACAATAAAAGCCAACAAACAACCTTCTGTATAAATTGATACTTTTCTTCCAGGAGCACCAGGAGTGTATCCATCCAACCACGTATCATAGGAAGAAGCTGCTACAGAATAATTAAAACGTCCGAAATTATCCATGTGTTTTTGAATTTGAGCATCTAGTTCTTTTAAATACTGTTCGATTGTAAATACACCACTTTTAAAAAGCATCAAATCTCCCATGTAGGTCGTCACCCCTTCAGCAATGTAACCTAGTTCAGTATAATTCTCTTTTTTAAAATTATAGGGCACCATTTCTATTGGTCGAATCGATTTAACGTTCCAAGTGTGGTATAACTCATGTGAACTTACGCCTAAAAGTTCTTTATACAACTCTTCAAACACGGCGTAACTTGGACCAAGTGTTATTACTGTTGATTTAGAATGTTCTACGCCATGATATGTTTTATAAGGTAAAATTTGAAAAAAGAAATGATATTCATCCGTAGGGAATTTTAAAAACCTTTTGATTTGTGTTTTTGTGAAGGCAGTAAAATCTGTAATCAATCGCTCCCAATCGGGTTTTACAACTCCGTTGAACCAAACGTAAAAAGTTGTACCTTCTACTTCATAACTTGATTTTTGAAGGTTTGAAGAACAAATAAATGGATTATCTACTAATTCATCGTATCCTTTAGCAGTAAAGGAATTATCCTCCACTTTTAACGAATGGGCAATCTCCCAAGTCTCTGGAATATTTAATTGAACGGTGATTGGATCATTGTATTCTTCATCTGTAAAAACACAGCAATTTACAGGATTGACATACAACTGAGAAGCATCCAAAAATGTTGAACCTGCGTTCATTTCTGTTGCATAATAACTATATTTGACAGTAAACGTTTGACAGCCTTCCGTTTTAACCGTCCACGTATTTTTATTCTCTTTTTTGTATTCTAATGACTTTCCATCACCATTGTGAATTTGAAAATGGTTAACGTTTTTCGCAAAATCTCCTAATTCATACCTTCCAGGTCGCCACGCCGGAAAAAACAAGGTGGTTTCACTTCCTGTTGCTTTTATTTCAGCGGTAATTTGTATGTATTGTTGTTGTGGTGATTTAATGTCAAAAGTAAATTTCATAACTGTATTTTATCTTCAGTAACAAAAATAAGAAATTTAAACTACTTTTTCTTTTTGAACACAATACTAAATATAGAAGTATTGCCTAAATACGCATAACGGTTTGTTAATAAAAGTACAGGTTATTGATTTTAAAACTTCAGCCAGTAATTATGTTAACTTAAATCTATTTAAATTAGTCATTAAGCAACCAAAACACATTATTCATCGTTATTAATTGTAACTTTGCAGTTGTAGAGACAAAAATAGACTGATTGATAATTAACAGACAACTATAACATGGAAAAAATACTTACACTACTCATTACTTGTTGCTTTTTTGCAACAGGATTTAATCAAAGTAGCACCGAAGCTTTAGAAAAAGCTAAACCTAATTTAACAACAATAAATGAACAAAGTACTTACCCTAAAGATATAGCGGCAAAGTATAACCAAATGGATTATTCAAATCACCCTGATTTTGGTGTTCTTCCTAAAGACGAATTTGAAGGGTATTTTGAGGTTTTGGACAAAAGAACTGAAACGTCAAGGTTTTTTAGGAGTATTGATAATCCTAATAAGTTTTATATCACAAAATCCAATGTCCCATTACATTATGAAAAAGATGGTTTTCTACGTGCGATAAATCCATATTTATACAAAGATAGCGAGGGCATATATATAGCTAAGAATCAAAACCATCCTACAATTTTAGATGTTCACAATCTAAAAACTGGTATTAAAGGAGATGAAAACACCTTGTATTTTAACAACTTTAAGTTACACGTGCTCTATCTAGATGGCAGTTCTGAAGTTTTTAATGCCAATTGGGACGATAGGACAATTGGTAATGAAGGTATTTATATTACGAATGTTTTTCCGAATATGGATTTAGAAATTGTATATAAGCAAAGTAGAATAAAGAGTACATTTAAAGTCAAAGAAAAAATGCCCAATATATCATCTGCTCAACTTATTGATCAATTATCATTTGAGGAACAAGAATTAAATTTAAACTTCTTTAAAGGAGACACTATAGATAACTCATACTATGGAAGTATTGGTGTAGGTGGATCAATTGAACAGCCTGACTACATCTATAGTTCCACAGTTGTTTACGATAATTCTGCAAACAGATCACATACTTTTCACCTTCCTTATACAATCAATAATAGCAATCATCAAATCATTACACAAATTGATGAAAAAGTGCTCAATAACGATACTTTAACCTATCCCGTTTCTATTGACCCAACAGTAGAGTACGGTTGGTTTTCTGCTTTAGGTAATAAGTTCTCTATTGAACAAATCCCCTACTATTGTTCAAGAAGTTTATCCCTCATCTTTCCTGGTGGAGCCACCCCTACTGATTTTTCAACACAGTGGGAGCTGCATACAGGCCGGGTGTGTCAAAGTGCACTTTATCAAGGTTGGTTGTCAGATGCCAATGTATGGATAACCTCTAGTTGTGGATCAGAAACTCCTGTAGGTGGAGGTATATCTGGGAGTACAGTATATGGTTGGTTATGTTCTGGATGTGATGATCCTGGACCTTGGAGCCCAACTCTCCCTTTTAATATCGGAGAAGAACAAATGGTAACATGCTACCCTCCCTCATGCAACGACCAGATCATGTCATTCGATTTTAACATAACAGGAACTAATAATTATTCTCAATGTTTATGTCAGCAATTTAATCCTTCAAATAACTCTTACGAATCAAACATTGTTGTTGATGGATGGGCGGTTCGCGTTCAAGGCCGCACTTTAGAAACCCTCGGAAACCCACTAACAGGAAATGGTAACGCAACTATTGCACCAGTCAGCTGTTCAGGCGGAAACGTTACCCTCGACCCTACACCAGAGTATGGTGTTCCAGGTTATTCTTATTCATGGAGTACTGGTGCCTCCACGCCAACTATCTCTATTCCACCCTACCCTTACAACGGGCAAACAGTTACAGCAAACGTAACAGATGCTTGTGGAACGGTAAGAACTGCACAATTTCAAATCCAATGTCCTTTAGCAGTTTCTCTCACAGCGTTTAATGTGGAGAATCTGGGTAAAAGTGTGCTCCTCGAATGGACCACAGAGACGGAAACAGATAATGATTATTTTCAAGTGTATCGTTCACAGGACGGAAAAGAATTTAAAATGCTGGAAAAAGTTAAAGGTGCAGGAAATTCAAATCAGACTTTACACTATCAATTTAAAGATGAACGTCCATTGCTTGGCGTATCCTACTATAAATTAGGAATTGTAGATATGGATGGGAATACAGAGTATACAGACATTAAAACAGTTCAAAGAAACAGTGAAACAGAAACTATTCAGTTAATCCCAAATCCTGCAAATGAAAAAGTAGCAATTGCCTTTGCGTTTCCAACTGATGCTAAATATGAAGTTAAAATTATTGACGCACTCGGAAAAGAAAAGTTTGTCAGCAATAAAGAATTTAAAAAAGGAATGCAAACAATTAACGTAAACACAAAAGATTTCAGTAATGGTGTTTACACCGTTTTAATTGTCACCAAGAACAATGTTAATTCCGCGCGATTGATTATCAATTAACCCGTATTCCAAGACAGGGTCTTTTGTAACATAAAATAGCTAACTTCATCGACTAAGTCGAATTTTTTAGATTGAATTACACCTGACGCTGAAGGTGTCAAGTAATTATAGCCCCGTGTAAGCGAAGCGCAACGCGGGGCTATAAATATCGGTATAATTCTTTTTGGCGGCATTTTTGTCGCGTAGCAAAACAAAAATGATGACAAAAAAAATCGTGACTCAAAATATTACCTGTATTCTAAAGTAGCGGGGCTTTTGTGATATAAAATAGCTGATTTTAGTAACTTAGTCAAATTGTCATAAAGAACAATGTTAATTCCGCGCGATTGATTATCAATTAACCCGTATTCCAAGACAGGGTCTTTTGTAACATAAAATAGCTAACTTCATCGACTAAGTCGAATTTTTTAGATTGAATTACACCTGACGCTGAAGGTGTCAAGTAATTATAGCCCCGTGTAAGCAAAGCGCAACGCGGGGCTATAAATATCGGTATAATTCTTTTTGGCGGCATTTTTGTCGCGTAGCAATACAAAAATGATGACAAAAAAAATCGTGAATCAAAATATTACCTGTATTCTAAAGTAGCGGGGCTTTTGTGATATAAAATAGCTGATTTTAGTAACTTAGTCAATTTGTTAGATAGAATCATTAACTCCTTTAGTCGTTGAGCTCGCGGGCTCGGTTCATGCGATTAGCTTTGTTTAGATACAAGATGTTTAACTTTATAGTTATACATTTGCATTACAATAAGTTATCCGCATAATAAATGCACAAAGACAATCGCAAGCAGTACCCCAAATTTGGGTATGTAAATGATTTTAACCCGAATTATTCACCAATCTTAAAGTTTAAGAATATTAACATTTGTAAGTCAGTATTTTAACTGTATTTCCTGTAAAATTTGAGAAACCCATTTTTGGGTATTTGTGTATTTGTAAGATTTTGATTTAATTTTGATCTATTCGTCGTTACAAGCCCCGCGAAATATACATATATTACTTTAGGTCTTGTGCCTAGAATAGATTTAAAATTAAATGCATGAATAATCCGGGTTAAACAAACAATGTAAATGATTGAATATTTGGTTTTTTTGCATTGATCACAAAAAGCGGTGAATACTGCGTGTTAAGATTTGATCCTTACATAAAATATGGATAAGGTCTGTTAATTTACAACAGGGCTTTTCTTTTAATTAAAAGGAAGACAAACATTTTTATTAGGCTTTCTTATTTGATGTTTAAAAATTCTGCATCATTATCCGCTTTTTAAGGCTTAAATCATTAAATTCGCACTACGAAATTTGAAAAATCTAAGAATATGAGTTACGATATTATTGTTGTTGGAAGTGGACCAGGCGGATATGTTACCGCAATCCGCGCTTCACAGTTGGGATTAAAAACAGCTGTAGTTGAAAAAGAATCTCTTGGTGGAGTTTGTTTGAACTGGGGATGTATTCCTACGAAAGCTTTACTAAAAAGTGCTAATGTATTTGATTACTTGAATCATGCAGAAGATTATGGTATTTCTGTTAAAGAAGCCAAAGCAGATTTCGGAAAAGTAATCAAAAGAAGTCGTGGTGTAGCCGAAGGAATGAGTAAAGGTGTTCAATTCTTAATGAAGAAGAACAAAATTGATGTCATCAACGGATTCGGTAAAGTGATCGCTGGAAAGAAAGTAGAAGTTACTGATGACAAAGGTAAAAAGGAAACTTACGCTGCATCGAAAGGTGTAATTATAGCCACAGGAGCTCGTTCTCGTCAATTGCCAAATCTTCCACAAGACGGAAAAAACATTATTGGATATAGAGAAGCAATGTCTTTAGAAAAACAACCTAAGAAAATGGTCGTTGTAGGTTCTGGAGCGATCGGAATTGAGTTCGCTTATTTTTACAACTCATTAGGAACCGATGTAACAGTTGTTGAATTCCAAGATAGAATTGTTCCTGTTGAAGATAAAGATGTATCGAAAGAGTTAACTAAAAGCTTGAAAAAACAAGGCATTAAAGTAATGACGAGTTCTTCAGTTGAGAAAGTTGACGTAAAAAGCGGTAAATGTACAGCTCACGTGAAAACCAAAAAAGGAGAAGAAACCATTGAATGCGATGTGGTATTGTCTGCAGTTGGTATTGAAGCAAACATTGAAGGAATTGGACTTGAGGACGTAGGAATTGCTACAGATAAAGGTAAAATCTTAGTGAATGACTACTACCAAACAAACATACCAGGTTACTATGCGATTGGAGATTGTGTTCCTGGACAAGCATTAGCTCACGTAGCAAGTGCTGAAGGGATTCTTTGTGTTGAGAAAATTGCTGGACACAACCCAGAGCCTTTAGACTACAACAATATTCCAGGATGTACGTATGCATCTCCTGAAATATCTTCTGTAGGATATACCGAAGAACAAGCAAAAGAAGCTGGATATGAATTGAAAATCGGAAAATTCCCTTTCTCAGCTTCTGGTAAAGCAAGTGCTGCTGGAGCAAACGAAGGATTCGTTAAATTGATTTTTGACGCCAAATATGGAGAGTTATTAGGTGGTCACATGATTGGAATGAACGTAACGGAAATGATTGCTGAATTAGTTGCAGTTAGAAAACTTGAAACAACAGGTGAAGAATTGATTAAAACAGTTCACCCTCACCCAACAATGTCAGAGGCTGTTATGGAAGCGGCTGCGGCTGCTTATGATGAAGTGATTCATTTATAATGACAATCAATATTATACATTAAAAAAAGCGGGAAACTTAATTGTTTCTCGCTTTTTTGTTGGTTAATAATTTGTGGTAAATCAATTTTACGCTGGCTACTGAATAACAATACGAAAACTGCTCATTACACGGTCAATTTCCATCAATACAATATATGTTCCTGCCGCTAAAGAACGGGTATTTAGTTCATACAAGCCTTCCTCAATTTCTGTGTATTGAATCTGCATTTCTTTTCCTAAGACACTCATTATTCGTATATCACTGATTTGTTTATCCGTTTGGATAGTCAACTTATCCTGTACCGGATTTGGATAAAGTCTAATTTTTTCATTTTTCTCAACTGATATCCCTGTGGTTCCATTTACCGTTTTTTCAATAACAAATTCGCAACCAGCTGCATCAGTAACAACAACTTCATAAGTCCCAGCACATAAATCTGTGGCTAAGGCTTGATTGTTTCCTGAAAGCTGAGTCCATGCATAACTATACGGTGAAACTCCGCCTGCAACAATTAACTGAATGCTTCCATCACAATTTCCATTAGGGTCAGGAGCAACGAAAGAATTTACCATAAGCGCTTCTGGCTGACTAACAGTTACACAATAAGCATCTGTCTCTCCTAGATCATCAGTTACCGTTACACAATACGTTCCTGCAGATAAATTAGTCGCCGTTGCTGTTGTTTGGTTGTTGGCATTGGCATCCCATAAATAAGTATAAGGCGCTTGTCCTAAATTAGGTGTTATCGAAGCTTCACCGTCTGAACCACCATTACACGAAACTTTCTCTTGTGAAGGAACCAAAGCCAAACCATTTTCGGTTGGATAAGTAACATCAACCTTCAACTCTACAGGTAAATGATCAGACATATAGTACAAAGCACGAACAACATTTCGTGGATACATACTATTCGAACCCGACATCAAATTCGAATTATAATGATTTCCATCATTTCCTACAGCACGGTAGCTTCCTGTTTGATATTCAATATTATCAGTGTTGTTCATCACGTTTTGAGAAACTAAAATTTGATCAAAGCGATCATCCATCCCCCCTTTTGAGCCACAGTCATAATTTTGGCTCAACCTTGTAGATTGCGTATGGATTTCAGAGTAAGAAGATGTATTGTTCCAATCTCCAGGCATATTAATCGGATCTTTCAAAGCAAAAGGACCAGATGTTAGATTTTTATACCCGTCATCGTTAGAACTGTATACATTCATATCTCCACCCACAAAAATATTTCTATCTGTTGGTCGTGTAGCAATATAATCCATTAATACCTGGGTTTGTGTTTCTCTTTGTGCTTCACTTGAAGTTGAATTTCCTGCCTTTAAATGCATCATAAAAACCTCAATGAATGTAGTATCATAAAAAACACTCAAATTTGGATCTTTCAAATACAAAACATAATGGTCAATATCACGAGGCGAACTTACAACCACATGCTGTTCTTTTAGCACAAGTTTATCGGTATTGTAAAACATCGCGTTGTGCAAATACCCACTTCCACTAAAAAGCGCAGCAGCATAGTTTGTATTTCCATTTCCGTTTAACGCATCATTTAAAACAGCATCAACTCCCGCTTGAGTTTGCACCTCGCAAGCAACAAAAATATCGGGTTGCAAATAATCTGTAATTTTCTTTAAAGTATCTGCACGATTAGGAACGACAGTGTTGTATCCACAATCATCTCTTCCATCTGGAAAATTTAAAAGGTTATAAGAAACGATAGATAAGGTTTCATCTTGAGCAAAAGCAAGCGTTGAAACTGTAAAAAATAGAATAAAAATATATTTCATCTTGCAAAAGTAAACAATTTCTCTACGAAAACAGTTAGTTCACGAATCATCATTTCCGAAACATTTGAATGGAGTAAATCGTGAATAACCAAAACGATACACCCTATTGAGAAAGTACATAGTTCACAATTCAATTACCGTCGTGACTCACCCACACCAAATTCTCAGTTTTATACCCAATTTCTCGTGCCTTTTGAATATACTTTTCTTTAATTTTGTTGGGAAGGCTTGGCGTTCTCGACAAAATCCATAAATATTTCAAACTTTCTCCAGCCACTAATGCATATTGGTAATCTTTATCCAATTCAATCACATTGTATCCAGAATAAAACGGTCCAAAGAAGGATACTTTTAACATTGCTGTTTCAGCATCTTTCACAAACTTTGCTTTCCCTTCAGCTGAGGTCCATTCTTTTTTGACATAGTTATAGCCTTTGTTGATGACCTTAATCGTTCCGTCCTCATTTTTAGAGTATTCTGCTGTCGTATTGTTTAGGTTCTTTTCAAAACGAAAATCAAAGCGTGCTATTTCATACCATTTTCCTAAATATTGGTCAGCATTAAATCCTTTTACTGCTTCTGCTTTTTTAGGAATAGTTGCACAACCAAATAAACTTAAAAACAACCCCATAATCAGTAATTTATTCATATTATCTATTTATTTAAAGTTACAATTTTAATCATCAAATCACCAACAAATCTTATTTATTTTGGAGCCGTAATCCATCTACCACTGCTAGTTGCCTTCTTACCTAGTGGTTTCTATTGCTCAGCAAAAGAGCTTCCGGTGGTCGCTTTTTCCTGTTTTAGAAAACAACAAGGCAAAGTTCAGCAAGCTATCCGTTTCCGCTGGCGGCCTTATCTACCCTGAACTAAACAACAGCTTTTCATACAAACCAAAACATTAAAAGAGTAAAACCTCTATTTCTCCCTTAACAAATTACTACATTCGCATTTTTTAATCAGTAAAAGACCTTTTATAGTTGTGAAATTAAAAAGTAGAAGAAAGCTTGTTAATTATTTAAACATATTGGATCAGCCCATTCGGTTCAACCCATTCTTATTTAGCCGTACTTTTTTCCTGTGGGCAATATTAGGATTATTGGGTGGACTTATTGCTGGAGTCTATTGGATTGTTTTAGAAGTTGTAATTGGCTTCTTAGGTCAGTTTGAAGGATGGCTCGTTGTTCCAACTATGACAATATCAGGCCTATTAGCAGGATTAATCATTCACTTGATTGGAGACCCTGGAGAAATATCACTAATTGTCAACAACATACGCTTCAACAAGGGGAAGCTTGACCCCAAACGCAATCCTTCCATGATTTTATCCTCTCTTTTATGTGTGGGCTCAGGTGGAAGTTTAGGTCCAGAAGCACCCCTTGTTCAAGTTACAGGCTCAACTGGAACCTGGCTAGGCAAACTCTTCCGATTGAAAGGAGAAGAACTACGTTCGATGAGTATTGCAGGAATGGCCTCAGGTTTTACCGCATTATTTGGTGCACCACTAGGCGGAAGTTTATTCGCTTTAGAAATCTTGCACCACAAACACGTAGTTCAATACTATAGAGCTATTACACCTGCTTTGGTTTCAAGTTTATTTAGTTATATGGTATTTGCTCTGATTATAAGTCTTGGCTTAGGTGCACTTTGGGAGGTACCTGTATACGAATACAAAGGCATGTTCGACTTTGGCTTGGCAGTTATATATGGAGTAATAGCTGCGGCTGTGGGATGGTTTTTCATTTACTTAACCAAAGGCTTTAAAAAGATTTTTGAATGGAAAAAACTTCCAATTTATATCAAAATGATGATTGGAGGAATCTTTCTAGGCTTCATTTCTTACGCTTTTCCAATTACGCGTTACTTTAGTCATTACGAGGTCAATGAATTACTTACGACTTCTTATACCGTAACTATGCTGTTCGCCATTTTATTTTTCAAAATTACAGCGATATCTATTACAGTCACATCTGGTTGGCGCGGTGGGTTTATCATTCCTTTGTTCTTTGTAGGCGCAACGACAGGATTAATTATCTCAGAACTCTTTCCTCATATTAATACTTCGTTGGCTATTATCTGTAGCATGGCAGCGATTAACGCTACTGTAACCCGCACGCCAATGAGTACAACCATTTTAGTAGCAACCTTAACAGGATTCACCTATTTAATTCCTATTTTATTTGCAAGTTTAACAGGATATTTCTTGGCACCCAAACTGCCGTTTATAAAAGCACAATTAAAAAACACAGCTGGTTAACGCAACATACGAATAATAACTTCAATTGATTATGAACCTTTTATGTGCTTATTTTATATATTTATTTTATATTTGAATCTAAAATAATTATCATGAGAAACTATATATTACTACTTATTACATTTTTTGTTATCGGAACTGCAAGTAATTTAAAAGCCCAAGTTGTTAAGAAAGATGATATAATTATTGATACCTATTATGGATTTCCCAACTTGTACACCGTTATTTTAAAAGGCGCTGCATTAAATTCTGGCTATGAAAAAGATGTAACCGTGAAAGGCATCGGTCCTTTGGGACTTAGAGGTGAATACATGATTAGTGACAATATTGGTTTAGGTCTAGAAATTGGATTCAACAATACTAATTTATCGTATAAAGAAGATGTGGAAGAATATAATTCAAATACGAATGAGTACTATACAAAAACGTATACATATGAATATAACACACACAAACCTGGTTTTATGTTTAGCTTCAACTACCACTTTTTAAAAGGTGCTGATAATTTTGATGCTTATTTTGTTGTAGCAGCCGGATACGCAAAAAGAAAAATTAGTTTTAAATCTAATAACCCCAATTCAATAAACGACGTTGGAGTTGGTCTTTTTCCCATTGCAGCTAAAATTGGTGTCGGTGCCAGATACTTTTTTACTCAAAACCTAGGTCTAAACGTTGCTTTAGGACTTGGACAAGGTGGAATTATAAATGGTGGTTTATCTTTCAAATTATAATACTAGAAAAACAATCTATTTGACTTCAATACCTTTCCAGGGTGCGCGATTACAATAAATAAGCGATTGAAATAATGATAAGTTGCTTTTTTTTTAGCATCAGGTTAAAACATCATAAAAAAAGGGTGAATCAAACAGCAGTTAACCCTTGAAGAATTAGAGTTTATTAAAATGAAATTCCTTTGTTAGGGTTTTATAAGCTTCAGTATATTCATTTTTCAAATTGCGAATTGTTAAACTTGTAACCTCAGGAACACCTGAACCATTCTCTTTTGATAGAGCCAAAATATCTCGTACATGGTGATTTGGTTTTCCGAAAATTTTAATTCTTTTTACAAGTGTAAGTTTCTCGTTAAATTTTAATAGAGCATCCGTTCGTTCTTGAGGCAAGATCAACCAAAGTTCTCCTGTGGATGTTAACAGTTTAGTTGCATGCAAAACTAATTTTTCGACAGTCATTTCGCCTTCATGTCGTGCTAAGCTACGCAATTTATTACGTGAAGGCATTTTTGTCTTAAAAAAAGGAGGATTTGAAACAATTAAATCAAACTGATGTTCTGGCTTATAGCTTAAAAAATCACCATTAACAACACGAAAATTATTCAAAAACCCACTATTTTTAAAGTTATAATCTGCCAATTTGGTTGTTTCCGAATTAATATCTAGCCCTGTGATTTCAGCACTTGGATTATACTGAGCCAACATGAGTGCAATTACACCTGTCCCTGTTCCAACATCAAGAATATTTTTGGCTGAAGTAAATTTTAAAGATGCGCCCAACACCATGGCATCCGTTCCCACTTTTTGAGTTGCCCCAGCTTGATGAATATTAAATGCTTTAAATTTAAAAACGGACATAAGGAATTATGGTATAACTAGAAAAGCTTTTATGGTGATATCAGCTTAAATACATCTCAATCAGCCCTGGGTTTGCTTTTACATGAAGTTCTTTTTGCACTCTATCAACACGCTGAACCAAATCATTACCTAAAGGTAAAAGCACTTCTTTGTTTAACTTTTCATTTTGAATTTGCAGAAGAGGGTTCACTTTATAATCCAAAACCTGAACAATAGCTCCTACTTCTCCGTAATCTTCATCAACAACTGTAAAACCAACAACTTCATGATCATAAAATTGTTTTCCAGAGAGTTTTGGTAAAATTTCTAGTGGTAAAAACAGATCACATTTTAGAATTTGACGTGCGTCATTCTCAGTATCGACCCCCTCGAATTTAACTTTAGCAAACCCTTTACCTTTCATGGTTATGCGTTCAATAAAAAAGGGCGTTAAAATACCATCTACGTCAATGTAAACAGCATCAAGAGTGGAATAGTCGTTAGGATTAGTTACATCAAAAAAAAGCGAAACTTCACCTTTATAACTGTGAAGTTTCGCTACATAACCTAGATTAAAGCAATCTGTTTTGTTCATTTTTTCAAACGATTAACAAGATTTACTTTTTTTCATCTTCTTTTGCATCTTTTGCTTTTTCCTCTACGGGATCCTTTTCTGGAGTAGGTACAGGAGTTTCTGTAGCTTCAGCTGCTGCTTCTGGAGTTGCATCTGATTCTTCTGTTGATTCCTCAGCAGTTTCTTCTTCAGTCACTTCCTCTTCTTCTGGTGCATTTTTAGCTGCAATTTCTTTAGCACGTGCTTCGTTTGTCGCTTTTTCAGCTGCTAAACGATCCTCTGCTGCTTTTTTCATTGCTGCTGAATGTCCATCAGATTTTTTTGAAATCTTAGCTTCTTTATCCTTCAACCATGCTTCAAATTTCTTTTCAACATCAGCTTCTGATAAAGCTCCTTTTGCTACACCTTTCATCAAGTGGTTTTTGTATAACACACCTTTGTACGAAAGTAACGCACGCGCTGTATCAGACATTTCTGCACCTGAAGAAACCCATGTTAATGATCGATCAAAATCGATATCAATCGTAGCTGGGTTTGTATTAGGATTGTAAGTTCCTAATTTTTCAATAAAGCGACCATCACGCTTAGAACGTGAATCTGCTACTACTACGTGGTAAAAAGCATAACCTTTTTTACCGTGTCTTTGCAATCTAATTTTTGTTGCCATAATGTTTTATTGGTTGGAGTACGAAACTCCTATTAATAAATATATAATATAATTAAGGGTGCAAATATAAAGAGAATAAATTAGAATAGGATACTTTGATCTACTTTTTCATCAAAAACCTGCTTCTCACTCTCCCTATTAAGATTGAGCATAGCGAAAATCTTAACCTCTCCCTATTCCTTTTGATTTTTGCGCAGCAAAAATCAAATCTTAAACAAATTCCGCCAGTTCCATCCAACGTTCTGTTTTCTTTTCCAAGTCCTGCATTAATTCACCAAGCTTCCTACTTGCATCATTCATTTCCTCAGATGTAGCTCTTCCTTCAGAAAGGATTTGTGTTAATTTTTCTTTTTCAGTTTCCAATGCCTCAACTTCACTATCTAACTTTTCGAATTCTAGCTTTTCTTTGTAACTTAATTTTCGTTTAGAGACTTCTTCCACTTTCTTTTTCGGCTTCACCTCTTCTTTAGGTAAACTCACTTTTTCTTCACGTTTTTGTGCTTGCGTTTCTAGTAGTTCTTTCTTTTGCTTGTCTCTATACGATGTATAGTTTCCTGTGATGTCTTTTATCTTACCTTCTCCTTCAAAAACAAAGATATGATCCACCATTTTATCCATAAAATAACGGTCGTGAGAAACAACAATCAAACATCCTTGAAAGTTTTTTAAATAATCTTCTAAAACTCCTAAAATATAAATGTCAAGATCATTAGTTGGCTCATCCAGAATTAGAAAGTTGGGATTGCTCATCAAAACCTTCATCAGTTTTAATCTTCGGCGTTCTCCCCCACTCAATTTATAAACATAATTGTAGTGCATGCTTCTTGGGAAAAGAAACTTTTCTAGAAACTGTGCAGCCGACATTTCTCTACCTTTTTCTAAAGGAATGAATTCGGCAACATCTCGGATAACATCAATCACCTTCATGTTCTCGTCGACTTCAATATTTGCCTGAGAATAATACCCGAATACAACTGTCTCACCTATAACAACTTTCCCCGCATCTACTTGTTCTTCTCCAGTAATTATGCGTAATAAGGTTGACTTCCCAACTCCGTTAGGCCCAACAATTCCCAAACGCTCTTGACGTTTAAAGGTATACGTAAGTTTTTCCAGAATCTTTTTGTCTGGATACGATTTTGAAACATTGTGAAGTTCCAAGATTTTAGTACCTAATCGCTCCATTTTAATCGGAATCTCTAACTCTTCTTTACGTAAGTTTTGACTCGCTACTTTTTTGGTATCTTCAAACGCTTCAATTCTTGCTTTCTGTTTTGTCCCACGTGCTTTAGGCTGACGACGAATCCACTGCAGTTCTTTTTTAAATTGACTTCTTGCTTTTCCAACTTCAGCCGCGGTGTTCTCTTCTCTTTCAGCTTTCTTTTCTAAATAATATGAAAAATTTCCTTTGTATTTATACAATTGTTCGTCTTCCAATTCATAAATCACATCAGTAATTACTTCTAGGAAATAACGGTCGTGCGTCACCATAAAAATGGTAGATTTAGATTGAGAGAGGTATTGCTCCAACCATTCAATCATGTCTAAATCTAAATGATTGGTAGGCTCATCTAAAAAAAGAAAATCAGGTTCAGCAATAAGCACCTTTGCAAGTGCTACACGTTTACGTTGACCTCCAGAAAGGGTACTCACTTTAGCATCGTGATTATCCAATTTTAATTTCGACAAAATCTGCTCAACTAAACTATCTAAATCCCAGGCATTTAATTCAGAAATAGTCTCAAAAAGCGCAGCCATTTCTTCTTCATTATTTTCTTTAACCGCTTTACTGTACTTTCTAAAAGCATTTAGCTTAGGCAAATCATGATCAAAAACCTCTTCATAGATACTATTCTCCGGATTCAAATCATCGGATTGCTGTAAATAAGCAATGCCAATGTTATTTCGAAATACAACGCGTCCGCTATCATAAGGTTCTTCACCAATTAGGCAACGTAAAAGTGTTGACTTTCCCGTTCCATTTTTAGCCACCAAAGCAACTTTTTGACCTTGGTCTATACCAAAAGTCAGGTCCTCAAAAATCGTACGATCACCATACGTTTTGGTTAACTCTTCAACAGATAAATAATTCATTAACGGATACGATCTATAGATTTAATCAGTCGCAAATCACGACGAATTCCAATATTGGCTAAAAAAGAAAATGCCAAAGCAATAACAATACAGTAGAAACCAAAACCAAGCTGAGTATTCACAATATAATCAGCAGAGTCTGGCATATTTGAACTGCGCATCAAATTATAAAAAACGATTGTTACACCAAATACAAGGAAATTCATGATAAATAAAATCCTTCCTAACTTCAATTGCCTTTTTAAGTTTTTAAATCCAAACAAAACAACGACTGTTAGCATGGATAGCAAAATAGTTATTGAATAAAAAGGAAAATAAAATGTGGGAATACCTTCCATTTCTGCTACGAAATCAACTCTATCTGTTGCGCTTCTCAACAAATTAAGATTTTGATCAGATAGCTCACCCTCAATATAAACGTCCTTCTGAACCCCGTAAACATTTCCGTGGCTTATCATTTCGAATTGATCTTTTTGTTGCACTTTAGTTACAAAAACATCAGTTCCTACACTTAAGAATATTAAAGCTATCAAAGTGAGTAACAAATAAATGGATTGAACACGTTGAATCATAGTTTGTTTTTTGTGCGAAGATAATGTTTTTTTGTTGATTTTTCGTATCAGTCAATCACCTAAGAGAATAAGAAATGAAGATAAATCACAAGGGATACCATTATAAGTCTTGAGGCAATGCATCCTTTTTACCTAACCTTTTCATCCCCCAAGCAATTAAAAATGTAGAAAAGAATGAAAATCCTCCATACAAGACAGCAATTAAAGACAAACTTTCAATTTGAATGACGTTATTTGCTAAAAATATAGCCAATGCAGAATTTTGCAGTCCCATTTCTATTGCAATCGTATATTTGCCTTTATGATTAATCCCAATCAATCCTGATAAATAATACCCTACAAACATCACCAAAACGTTTAAACATAACGCTGGTAAAATCAGATCTTTATACTCCATTAATGATTTTCCTCCATTTCCATTTTCATTGAGTAAAACGAGCGTAAAAACAAGAAACATAATGGCAGGTAAAATAAATCGAAGTGGTTTCCTGATCTTTTTTACTGTAATTGGAAAATAATTTCTTGTAATCATCCCAATAATAACAGGTAAAAACACTGTTAACCCCACTTCTTTAAATGTCTCTAACATGGATAAATGGACATTTTTTTGGCATCCCAGAACAATCCAAATGCAATTTCAAGAATGATTGGAATCGTTAGAATAATTAAAAAACTATTGAAAGCTGTCATCGAAACAGACAATGCCACTCTACCTCTCAACATATACGTAACAATATTTGAAGACGTTCCACCGGGACAAGCAGCAATAAGGATAACGCCCAATTGGTAGATAGGATCTAAGTTAAAGCTAAAGGCAATTCCAAAACCGATAAGTGGCATTAAGACCAATTGACCTAACAATCCGAAAAAAACCGCTTTTGGAGCTATTAACACCCGTTTAAAATCAGTGACTGTTAATCCCAAACCTATGCCGTACATGATAATGGCAATAGATATTGGAAGTAAATAATCTAAAACGGTTTGCATCTATAAAGAATTAGTAGGCTTTTTTGATTCGGTCCATAGCACGTTTATCGTCTTTTTCTTTTAGGTCTTGACGTTTATCGTATAATTTCTTTCCTTGTGCTAAAGCAATTTCAACTTTTGCTAATCCTTTATTGTTGATAAAAATGCGCAAAGGAACAATTGTGAATCCTTTTGCTTTCATTTTTTTATCCAGTTTATTAATTTCTTGTCTATTCAGTAGTAATTTTCGATCCGCCTTAGGTTTGTGTTGATAAAAAGATGCATTTCCGTATTCAGCAATATGCATATTTCTAAGATACACCTCCCCTTCTTCAATCACGCAAAATGCCTCGAGTATACTTGCTTTTCCTTGTCGAATACTTTTTATTTCTGTTCCTCCAAGTTGAATTCCAGCAACATATTTATCCAATAATTGATATTCAAAGCGTGCTTTTTTATTTACAATATTAATACGGTTTTTATTTGTTGACATATTTTACTTGATTGATTGAAACGAGTTTCTCTAAATCTATTTTATCTAAACGAATAATGCCAATATAAAAGAAAATTATGGTTGTTACCATTAAAACATGACTCAAATCTTCCTTATTAAACCATAAATGTGGATTAAACTGAAGCGTAAATATAAATATAGAAGGAATTAGTACTAAAACGGCAATTACAGTGTATTTAAAAGAGTTTAAACCTTTTTTCCAATAATACAATCCCATCCCCATACAGAAGAACAAATACGTTATTACGGCATCAGCCATAACAAAAACAAAGGATTTAAAAACAACTGCTAATACCGTAAATCCAATAAGCTTTACTAATAAGATGTTGTTTAAAATCTTATTTGTTTTAGGAGAAATTACATTTAAACTTATCATGGCTTTACCGGCGTGGAAAGCTGAAATCAAACCTAAAATCCAAGTAGGAAATTTTCCGTAAATCCCTGAATAGTTAAAAAACATGTGGCCAAATCCACTAAAGAAAGTACTTAATCCAAAAAGTAAGTAAAACAACTTCCAATGTTTTTGAAACTTATTTTCTACGGGATTAAATTTATAAAAGATAACAAAACAGGTAATGGCAATAAGCATATTGGTTACCAAAGCCATTGGTTCTTGCAAACAAAGCCCCATAAAATCAAAGGGAAGTTTCTCTGCGGGAATATTACACGGATTTTTCATAACTAAAATTAACAGGGGCAAAAATAAACAATTCTTTTTAAAGTTTGTCTAAACGAAAATTACAACAATGCTATTAAAAAATAGGTTTTTGTAATAAATGCTTTATAACTTTGCAAATTATGGAATTACCTTCAAAATACTTAAACAATGTTGTTGAACAATTTGCCTCTTTGCCGAGTATTGGCAAAAGAAGCGCTTTGCGATTGGTATTGTCACTTTTAAAAAGATCTCCGGAAGAGTTGGACGTTTTTTCAAACGCAATAATAGAAATGAAGGATAAAATTAGTTATTGTTCTAGTTGCGGGAATATTTCAGATTATGAAACTTGCAGTATTTGCGCCAATCCATCGCGTGAACATGAAACCATTTGTGTTGTCGAAGACATTAGAGATATATTAGCAATCGAAGCTACGGCAAGTTACCGAGGTATTTATCATGTTCTGGGCGGTGTAATCTCTCCAATGGATGGACAGGGGCCAGAAGATTTAAACATCAAGCCCTTACTTGAAAAAGTAGCACAAGGAAATGTTAAAGAAATTATTTTTGCACTCAGCTCAACAATGGAAGGCGACACAACAAACTTTTATATATTTAAAAAAATTGCACCATATAATATCGTTGTGACTACACTTTCACGCGGTGTTTCTGTTGGGACAGAATTGCATTACGCCGATGAATTAACACTTGGACGCTCAATACTCCAAAGACTACCTTTTGAATCAACATTCAAATAAAAACTAAACATCTTAATATTTATTTGGACGAAGGAAACCCATATTTTCAATGTGGTTTAACTCCAATTTAACGTTCGTCCATCAGAGGTGTATAAATTCTACTCAATTTTATAAAATTCCTTAATTTCATAACGTAATCAAAAGAAAAATTGTTATCTTGTCATTAAAGTAATAACAGAATTACTTAAAGTTTATAAACCCGAACATACCACATGTTCATAAAAAGTTAAATCAAATGGAAGTATTTTTTAACACAGACAAAAACATTGAGGGAAAAGAAAGAATTGAAGAGTATTTTTCAAATCAAATTAAAGAAGACTTATCGCGTTTTGAGGATCGCGTAACACGTGTTGAAGTTCATTTAGCTGACGAAAATGGAGCTAAATCTGGAACAAATGACAAAAAATGTGTGCTTGAAGTACGTCCGCAAGGTTTAAAACCAGTTGCTGTAACAAGCCATGAAGATTCTATTGAAAAGGCAATTAGTTCGGCTACAAAAAAGATGTCGAGCAGTTTATCTTCATTAATTGGAAAATTGCAAAAACATTAAAATATAATTTCTCACAACAAAACGTTCTCTTTCACGGGAACGTTTTTTATTGCTATCAACTTTTAAAGTTTACCTATTTTTCTTAAAAAGAATCAATATTTTTCTTTTTCTTTGAAGAAATAAACAATAACAAATATGAAAAAAATAATTACTTCATTGTTAGTTTCATCACTACTTTTCAATCTATCTGCGCAAGAAACATCGATTGATTTTGTAGAATTTGATTTAGACAATGGTATGCACGTGATCTTGCACGAGGACAATTCAACACCAATTGTAGCTGTTTCTGTTATGTACCATGTAGGGTCAAAGAATGAAAACCCCAACAGAACGGGATTTGCTCACTTTTTTGAACACCTTATGTTTGAAGGTAGTGAAAACATTGAAAGAGGAGAATTCGATAAGTACATCGAACGTAATGGTGGAACTTTAAATGCCTATACCTCTCAAGACAAAACCTATTATTATGAAATCTTCTCCTCAAACAACTTGGAATTAGGATTGTGGTTAGAATCTGAAAGATTATTACACGCAAAAGTTGACAATAAAGGAATCGAAACACAAAGAGAAGTAGTAAAAGAAGAGAAAAGACAAAGGGTTGACAATCAACCATACGGATCATTTATGGCAGAAGCTTTTGATCGTCTTTTTCAGAAACACCCTTACAAATGGACTCCAATCGGATACATGGAACACTTAGATGCAGCACAGGAAGAAGATTATGTGAATTTTTATAAAACATTTTATGTGCCTGCTAATGCCACATTATCAATTGCTGGAGACATCAATGTAGAAGAAGCTAAAGTCTTAATTGAAAAATACTTTGGCTCTATCCCAAAAGGTCAAGCAATCAACCTTTACCGTGATTATTTGAATATGAATAACGAAACATTCAAATCTACTTACGGAGAAGATAAAAGTATTTTCAACAAGGATAATTTCTTTGCAACCACGTCCAAAGACGGAAAAGCACTGATTAATAAATATAAAGAAATTGAAACAGTAATTCCACGACCTGAAATAGTTGAACCACCATTAGAAAAAGAAATCGTAGATACGGTTTATGACAATATTCAATTACCAGCTGTATTTATTGGATATCATTCACCAGCACAAAACACGAAAGATGCATACGCTTTAGAAATGCTCAACTCAATTATTTCTGGAGGTACAAGTGCAAGAATGAATAAGAATATTGTTGAAGAAAAAGAATTGGCAGTATCTGCATTCTCCTTTGCTTTTCCACTTGAAGATCCAGGCATGGCTTTATTTGCTGGAATTGCGAGCAAGGATACAGACATAGAAGACCTGAAAAAGGCGTTAGATGCTGAAATATCCACTGCAAAGAATGAATTGGTTACTGAAAAAGAGTTTCAAAAAGTTAAAAATCAATTTGAAAATGACTTTTACTCCTCAAATAGTTCCGTAGCAGGTAAAGCAGAAGCGTTGGCTAATTATCATGTGTATTTTAACAATACAAACCTTATCAATGAGCAGCTTAAAGTGTACGAAGATATTACACGAGAAGACCTAAAAGAGGTTGCTCAGAAGTATTTTAAAGATAATGCACGTTTAATATTGTATTACCTACCTAAATAAAATATAAAAAGGAGTTTATCAATAAAAAATTTATAAAATGAAACATATAATAATCGTTATCCTGAGTTTGGCAATCACGAGTCTTTCTTTTGCACAAATAGATAGATCTAAAGCGCCCGTTCCAGGACCAGCACCAGAAATTAACATCGCAGATCCAATTGTTTTTGATCTTGATAATGGAATGAAAGTTATTCTTTCTACCAACAACAAAATACCCAAGGTGTCTTTTAACCTCGTTATGGGATCTGATCCAAGATTGGAAGGGGAAAAAGCAGGTTTATCAGATTTAATGGGAGATTTATTGCTCTCAGGAACTAAAAACAGAGAAAAAGACCAATTAGACCAAGAAAAAGATTTTATTGGTGCTTCATTGTTTGCCTCTAGCAATAGTATGTATTTGAGTGTTTTAACAAAGCACATGGATAAAGGATTAGACCTCATGACAGATGTTATGAAAAATGCAAACTTTCCAAAAGCAGAATTTGACAGGATAAAAAAACAATATGAGTCAGATTTGTACGCTGTTAAAACAGACCCTAATTCGATGATGTCAAACGCTATGTACAAGACACTCTTTACTGAAGAACACCCTTATGGTGAAGTAATGACTGAAGAGACACTAAATAACATTACAAGAGAAGACGTCGTTGATTTATACAAAAAACAATATACTCCTGCAGGAAGCTATTTGGTAATTGTAGGTGACATTAACGAGGCTGAAGCAAAGAAAGTAGCTGAAGAAAGATTTGGAGATTGGGAAGGTGGAGTTCCGTTTGAAAAAGAATACAATCACGGTATTCAACCTAAAAATAACCGAGTAATTTTCGTTGAAAAGCCTGGTGCTGTACAATCTGTAATTAATATTGCTTTTCCTATTCCAATGACACCTGGAGATGAAGATCAAATTAAACTTTCTGTTCTTAATAAGTTATTAGGTGGTGGCGGTTTTGGAACACGATTAATGCAAAACCTTAGAGAAGATAAAGCATATACGTATGGCGCATATACGCAACTTAACGTAAGAAGACAAGGTTCATTTATGAGTGCTTCAGGTAATTTTAGAAATGAAGTAACCGACTCTGCAATAGTTCAATTTCTTTATGAATTTCAACGTATAACAGAAGCTGTTCCTACTGAAGAAGAATTAAGTCTGAACAAAGCGTCTATGGCAGGTTCTTTCGCAAGAAGGTTAGAATCTCCTCGAACAATTGCCAATTTTGCACTCAACATCCATAGAAATAACCTTCCTAAAGATTACTACCAAACTTATTTAAAAAAGTTAAGTAACACATCTGAAACCGATATTTTAGAAATGGCTCAGAAATACATCACTCCAAACAACCTCAATATTATAGTTGTTGGAAATAAAGATGTTTTGGAAAAGTTAAAACAATTTGATGGAGACGGAGAAATTGAGATTCTAGATGCATTTGGTAATCCATCAAAGGAAAAAAGTTATTTACCTGCGGATATATCAAAAACTGAAGTACTGGAAAAGTATTTAATGGCCATTACGGGTACTTCTAATATGAAAAAGGCGAATAAAAAGTTATGTAAAATTAAAACCATAGAGAAAAAGGCAATCATTGTTCCTGATCAGTCGCCAATGGAATTAAAAATGACAACACTTTATAAGGCGCCCAACAACAGCGTAACTAAAATGGAGTTTAATGGAATGGTGCTCCAAGAAGAGATTATAAATGAAGATAGAGGAATGTCCAAAACGATGTCTCAACAAGGTGGTTTTGAAACTACGCACATGACTGATGATGAACTTAAAGCAGAACTGAAAACATCTGCTGCTTTCACAGAAATGGCGCTCATTAAAAATATTGAAGATGTAGAATTACTTGGAATGGAAGAAATTGAAGACCAAACCTATTATGTACTTCAATATACTTTTGGAAAAACAACAACTACTGGATATTACAATAAAACTACTGGTTTAAAAGATCGTGGTACAACCTTACGAGTAACAGATGAAGGTCCGCAAAGTATATCTACAAAATACAGCGATTATTCAAAATATAACGGATATTTATTACCCAACACAACAACTCAAATTGTTGAAGCTGCATCAATGACAAGTACTTTGAAAGAAGTTAAGTTCAATGGTAAAATTGATGACAAGGTATTCGAGATTGAAGAAAGCAACTAGTCACGATGTTTGATTATTAATTCAATTGCGTTTTAATCAATTGCGTTTTTAAATCATTTAGAATCCCAAAAAAATATGCTGAGGCAGTCCTTCAGCATATTTTTTTTGGATTTGTTTTATCTTATCATGGTAATAAAAACTTCAGGTTGTCGACGATAGTATTTCCTATGATTTTAAACTTCGTTTATAATGGACATTAGCTGCTAATATCAAAACATATAGTTTAGTTTGTAATTAAAACAGAGTTAAACTATTCGATAGTATAAAAAAAGCAGTCCAAATGGACTGCTTCTTTAAAATATATAAATGACTATCTTTTATAAAAGTGTTGTCATTTTCTCGGTATTGTTTAGTTTTTATACAAAGTTGCTTTTACCGCTTTTATAATACGTCCCACATTCGGTAATGCTTCCTCTATTAAAGTTGGGGAAAAAGGGAATGGTGTGTCTGATTGCGTTACACGCATAACAGGAGCATCAAGATAATCAAAAGCATAACGCTGTAAATGATAAGCCATTTCAGAAGATATAGATGATAAAGGCCATGATTCTTCAACCACAACACATCTATTCGTTTTTTTAATTGATTCAACAACCGTATCGTAATCAATAGGACGTACCGTTCTTAAATCAATAACTTCACATTCAATTCCTTCTTTTTTCAATTCATCTGCCGCTTTATAGGCTTCTTTGATGATTTTTCCAAAAGAAACAATTGTCACATCTTTTCCTTTTCTTTTAACATCTGCTAATCCGATTGGAATCAGGTATTCTCCTTCTGGAATTTCACCTTTATCTCCGTACATTTTTTCAGATTCAAAAATACTACAGGATCCTCATCACGAATTGCTGATTTTAATAATCCTTTAGCATCTGCTGGATTTGATGGAGTTACTACTTTCAAACCAGGAAAGTGGGCATACATAGATTCAAATGATTGTGAATGAGTTGCAGCTAATTGTCCAGCCTGACCATTCCCACCTCTAAAAACGATAGGACAATGATACTGACCTCCAGACATCTGCAGCATTTTAGCAGCACTATTTATAATTTGATCAGCAGCAAGAATGGCAAAATTCCATGTCATAAACTCTACAATTGGTCTTAAACCGTTCATAGAAGCACCTACAGCAATTCCTGTAAATCCAAGCTCGGCAATTGGTGTGTCAATCACACGTTTATCGCCAAATTCATCCAACATGCCTTGCGATACTTTGTACGCACCATTATATTCGGCTACTTCCTCCCCCATCAAGAATACATTCTCATCACGACGCATTTCTTCTGACATCGCTTCTCTAAGGGCTTCTCTAAACTGAACTGTCTTCATTCTTAAAGTCTTATATTTTCCTTTTTGATAAAAGTTAATTTATGTGGGTAAAACTAAGAAAAATTGCGCTGAACAGAATAGTTTGCTTGTATTTTTTTAATTCTCCGTGAAGTTGTCCAAAAAACTCATAACAATCCATACAAATTCAATAAAAGAACTTAATTTTTATTCATTACTTTTAAAGAAAGTTCAATTAATCGATTATTTTTACTCATTCATCTTAAAAAATAATATCCATGAAAAAAATAGCCATTCTTACATCAGGTGGAGACGCTCCAGGAATGAACACTGCAATACGTGCTATAACTAAAGCTGCTTTTCATTACAATCTGCAAGCGGTGGGTATTAAAGATGGATATGACGGATTAATGGCTGGACGATTTGTGAATATGAAATACACCGATGTAGACAATATTATTCAGCGTGGTGGAACAATATTAGGTTCGGCACGTTCTCCTGAATTTAAAAATAAAGAAGCCAGAAAAGAAGCTATTAAAAACATTAAGGACGCAGGAATTGATGGTTTAATTGTCATCGGTGGAGATGGATCTTTTCGAGGTGCAAAAATACTAGCCGAAGAAGTTAATATTCCTGTAATTGGATTACCGGGCACCATCGACAATGATTTATACGGAACTGAAGCAACTATAGGCTATGATACAGCGCTCAATACAATAGTTTCTGCGATTGACAATATTCGTGACACTGCTTCCTCTCATAAACGTGTCTTTTTTGTTGAAGTTATGGGTAGAAACTCTGGTTTTTTGGCGTTAAATTCAGCCATAGCTTCTGGAGCTGAATCTGTATTAATCCCTGAGACCATAACTAATATTGAAGCGTTGGCAAAACAGATAAAATCTCAAAACAAAGGACGCAGAAGTAGCATTATAATTGTTGCCGAAGGAGATGAAGAAGGAGGTGCAATGGACATTATGCGAAAAATCAAACCTCACTTAGAAGATTTCAGACTCCGAACAACTATTTTAGGACATATTCAACGTGGTGGTTCTCCCTCCTATTTTGACCGAGCATTGGCAACACGTTCTGGAATTATGGCGGTAGAATTACTACTTGATGGAAAAACACAACAAATGGTTGGTATAAAGGCAGATGAACTAATTACCACCGATTTTAAAGATGCAATTGGTAAACACGCTATACCTAAAGTGGAGAAGGAAGAATTACTTGGAAAGCTGTTGACGCTTTAGATAAAAGTTTATCAGTCTTAAAATTAAACTATTTTTTAAAAAGTAGTTTTGATTTAATTTCCATCTTAAGATTCTTAAATCATAGATAGAAAATTTCTATCCTAACAAATCCTTAGTTACAATCAATTCTTCTCTTGGTAAGTAATTTTTAAGAAAAGTAATCGCTTTATTCGCTTTCTCTTTGAGATTGATAAGGGTTAAAACCGACTTTCCTCCTGTTTTAAAGTGATGTTGTACCAACACCTGTTTTATAGATTTTAATGTGAAGATTATTTTCAATTTTAATGGTATTATCATCGAAAGAAACTGTATTAGTTTCTTCGTTACATCAATTTACTTCCATGCATTTTTCTGGGCTAATAAAGCAGTACCCGATAAAAGAACCTATCTAATAATTACAGGAATCACTTATTCTACAATTAAATTAGGAGTTGTAAAAACACAGTAACATTTAACCATAATGTAGCAAATCCCAATAGAATTCAGTAAAAATTCTTTAAACGGATTGAGTACAGTTTAAGGTGCATCGTAATTCGTAATTAAACAACTCCTAATCAACTACGGCGTAGTTGAACTCACCGGCAGCACTTTACCATTAAAGAATTTTGAGGCGTTAAATGCAAAATCAACAATATACGAGGCTATTTCAGCAGCTGAAACTGGTGCTTTCATTCCAGGAAATGCTTCTTCCAACATCTCGGTTTGAGCAGCTCCTAAACACAAGCAATTCATTTTGATTTTTGTGTCTTTATATTCTTCGGCGAAAAGTTCTGTAAAACTTGTTATTCCGGCTTTCGAAGTGGAGTAAGCCGAGAGTCCTGGGAACTTCACACTCCCCTGAAACGCTCCCATTGTAGAAATATTTACAATGTGACCGCCATTCTCCAACATTTTTGGCACCATGTATTGTGTGGCATGCATTACGCCAACAGCGTTCGTTTGATAGCAAGTGTTGATGTCTTCGCGCGTTAACTCCAAAAAAGGTTTATTGACTAACTTCCCAGCATTATTTACAAGGATATCAATAGCGGGTAAATCTTGAAGGGTTTTATCTAATGTTTCGTGTAAATCATCAGCCATTAGATCTGCAAAAGCGAATTTAATATTTGGAGCTGAAAAGACTTTTTCCATGGCTGCTACATTTCGCGATAAAGCCACAACTGTATTGGATTTATCTTGTGCAAATTGCGTAACTAATTCTCGTCCAATTCCTCTACTGGCACCTATGACAACAATTACCTTATTCATCATAACTCACTGTAATTTCTGAACTGTTTGGGTGTGCTTGACATGTTAAAATATAACCTTCGTCCACCTCACTATCGGTTAATGAAAAGTTTTTGTCCATGGTAGCAGAACCTTTTAAAACTTTTGCTTTACACGTACAACAAATCCCTCCACGACATGAATAAGGTGCATCGATGCCATGACTTTCCGCTTCATTCAGAATGGTATCTCCTGAGGCATCTAATGCAAATGTTTCCGCTTCATCATCTAAAATAACAGTAACCTGTGCCTCTCCAGAGAAATTTGAGGCAACCGTTTTAGTATTCGATTCCATGTTTACGGGAGTAGTGAACAGCTCGTAATGGATTTTCTCTTCGGCTACACCAAATCTTTTCAAGACATTTTGAGCGTTAATAATTACAGGCTCTGGTCCACATAGATAAAAACCTTTAGCTTTTAGCAATTCCAAATCATTTTTGAGGTATTCTGTAATCACGTCTTCTGTGAGCATTCCATGCATGAAACCTTCTTTTTCTTGTTCAGAAAAAACATGTGTAGTTTGTACCTTATCAGCGGAAAGTAAATTCAACTCTTCCTCAAACATTATTGATTTATCGTTGCGATTTCCATACAGTAGGTTTAATTTACCTGTTGCTGTTCCATTAATTAGTTTGGCTATAGATAAAACTGGGGTAATTCCACTTCCTGCTGCAATGGCAAGGTAATCTCCTTCTACTTTTGAAATTGTAAAGCTACCTTGTGGAAAACTAACCTCTACCTTATCTCCTGCTTGAGCTGTTTCATTAAAGTAAGTGGAAACAATTCCTTTTTCTACCTTCTTTATACCAATAGCCAAAGGTTCTTTAACATCGCTACAAATAGAGTATGAACGGTGTTGTTGTTCACCTTTAACCGTTAAAATAATATTTAAATATTGTCCTGGTGTGTAAGCATAGTTTGACTTCAATTCTTCAGGAACGTCAAAAACTACTTTAACTGCATCATCGGTTAAACGATCAATTTGTTGAATTGACAACATTGCACTTGTTTGCTCTTTTTTGTTTGGTGATTTTACTTTTTCTTGCTTTTTACCCCCAAAAATACTCTTAAAAAAACCCATATTTTAATATTTTATTATTGTTTTTTAATCATCAAATGAAACCACTAATTTGTCACTAACTGGATGCGACTGACATGTTAAAATATATCCTGCCTCTACCTCGTCTTCTTCCAAAGCATAATTAACATCCATTCTTGCTTTTCCTTCTAAAACTTTTGCCTTACAAGTACAACAAACTCCTCCCTTACATGAATAAGGAACGTCTGCACCTGCTTTTGAAGCTGCATCGAGAATGCTTTCTCCCTCGCTGTCAAGATTCAACAAAATTTCTTCTCCATCGAGAATAACTTTAATATTAGCATCGACTTTTGCGTGACTTGAAGCTTTTGGAAGTGGAGATTTATTTTTCTGAGAAGGTGAAGTAAATAATTCAAAATGAATTTTCTTGTCGTCATATCCTACTTCAGTAAAAACATCTTTTACCGCATGAATTGTGGGTTCTGGTCCACAAACAAAAACCTCATCAATATCTTGCTCTTTAAGGATTGAAGTATAAATTTTTTCAATTTGAGTTTTATCCAATAAACCTTCCTGCAGCTGATTTCCTAATTTCTCAGCACTAAAAACATGCATCAAACTAAAACGATCCATGTAAACATTTTTTAGGTCTTCAAGTTGATCTCTAAAAATAATGTAATCAAAGCCTCTATTTCCATAAACTAGAGTTACGTTGCTCTTCTTTGCTTTATTCAAGATGGTTTTAATCAAGGACATTACAGGTGTAATTCCACTACCACCAGCGAAGAAAAGGAATGATTTTTCTGAATCTTCTGTGATTTCAGTCGTGAAAGTCCCCATAGGTGTCATGACCTCAATTTCGTCATCTATCTTTAAATCTTCATTAGCAAAAGTTGAGAATTTACCATACTGCATTTTCTTAACAGCAACCCGCAATTCATCTTCATGCAATCCTGTGCAAATTGAGTAAGACCTTCTAACCTCTTCGCCATCTATATTTGTTCTGAAAGTCAAATATTGACCAGGCTCATAAACATAATTTTCTTTTAACTCTTCTGGAACCGTTAATGCAATTGAAACTGCGTCTTCGGTTTCCTGTCGAATATCTTTAATTTTTAAAGTGTGAAATCTTGGATTCATAATTTTCAAATTCTGTATTTACAAAATTAACAACTAAAGCCATATTTCTTGGATTCGGAGCTAAAAATTTGTATGTTATATTTAACCTGAAAGAAAATTTGTTTTTTTGAGAAGAAAACAAATGCTGTTGTCAGTTAATTCGTTGACAAAACAAAAGCTTTAGAAATATGTTTAACTGATAAGAAATAAGCAAAAATTAGAAATTATTTTGGATTTATTAGTTAATTGAATTTGAAATGAAAGACATAAATTAAGTAGTGACAAAAATCAGGTGATAAAATCGTAAAATATTTATAAATTTGTGAAGGACTGATTCCCTTATAAGGACTAAGCCAAAAAACTAGAAAACATGGAAGAACATACAACAGAAGCGTTAGACAAAAAATTCCAAGAGAAAGTTGATCATGAGATCAAAATTGAACCAAAGGATTACATGCCTGATGCATACAGAAAAACATTAATTCGTCAAATTTCACAACACGCTCATTCAGAGATTGTAGGACAATTACCTGAAGCAAATTGGGTTACTCGTGCTCCCAACCTAAGAAGAAAAGCTGTTTTATTGGCTAAAATTCAAGATGAAGCGGGTCACGGTTTATATCTTTATAGCGCTGTAGAAACTTTAGGAGCAGATAGAGAAGACACGATTGATGACTTGCACTCAGGAAAAGCAAAATATTCGAGTATTTTCAACTATCCATCTTTAACATGGGCCGATATGGGAACGATTGGTTGGTTGACGGTGCTGCAATTATGAATCAAGTTCCTTTGTGTAGATGTTCTTACGGACCTTATGCAAGAGCAATGGTACGTGTTTGTAAAGAGGAATCTTTTCACCAGCGTCAAGGTTTTGAAATTATTACAAAACTAGCGCAAGGAACGCCAGAGCAAAAAGAAATGGCGCAAGATGCATTGAACAGATGGTGGTGGCCTTCATTAATGATGTTTGGTCCAAACGACGCTGATTCAAAACACACGGCACAATCCATGAAGTGGAAAATTAAACGTCACACCAATGATGAATTGCGTCAAATGTTTGTTGATGCTACAGTTCCGCAGGCAGAATTGATTGGATTAACAATTCCAGATAAAGACCTTAAGTTCAATGAAGAAACAGGTCATTATGACTTTGGAGAAATTGATTGGGATGAGTTTTGGCAAGTTGTTAAAGGTCATGGTCCTTGTAATAAAGAAAGAGTTGCTGCCCGTAAGAAAGCCAAAGAAGATGGAATGTGGGTAAGAGAAGCAGCTAACGCGTATGCAGATAAAAGAGCAAAACGCAAAAAGAAAGTATCCTAACAAATTGAATAAAGAAAGAAATTATGAGTAAAAAAGAATGGCCACTTTGGGAAGTATTTATCCGAAGTAAACAAGGGTTGAGTCACAAACATGCAGGCAGTTTGCGCGCTGCAGACGAAGAAATGGCAATTAACAATGCACGTGACGTTTACACACGACGAAGCGAAGGTGTTAGTATTTGGGTTGTAGAATCGAAAAATGTATTTGCATCAGATCCTTCTGAGGCTGGACCTTTATTTGAACCAGCGAATTCAAAAGCATATCGTCACCCAACTTTTTACGAAGTTCCAGACGGAATAAAACACATGTAAGCCAGAAAAATGACAAAACAAGAAGCATTATTTGAATATTTATTGCGCAATGCCGATGACAGTTTAATTCTAGGTCACCGTTTATCTGAATGGTGTGGACACGGTCCAATTTTAGAGGAAGACATCGCGTTAACCAATATTTCGCTTGACTTAATTGGTCAGGCAACAGAATTATATAAATACGCAGCAGAGGTTGAAGGAAAAGGAAGAACCGAAGATGATTTGGCTTTCTTGAGATTAGAAAAAGAATACAAAAATGTTCTTTTAGTAGAGCAAACGAATGGTGATTTCGGAAAAACCATTACACGTCAATTCTTCTTTGATCATTTTGAGCACTTGCTTTACGAAGGTCTAAGCAAAAGTAAAGATGAAAGGATTGCTGCAATTGCAACTAAGACTTTAAAGGAGATTAAATACCATTTGAAACATTCGAGTGAATGGATGATTCGTTTGGGAGATGGTACAGAAGAATCACATGAACGTGTTCAAGAATCTGTAACTGACTTGTCTCGATTTACGGAAGAACTTTTTTTCCAAGACGAAGTGGATGAAATTCTTATAAAAGAAGGAATTATTCCTAACGTAAAGGATTATAGAATAGCCTACGAAAAAAGTATAGCTGCTGTTTTGGAAGAAGCGACATTAGTCCTTCCAGAAAAAGATGGCAACTCGATGGCGGAAGAAAAGGAATTCACTCTGAACATTTGGGTTATTTATTGGCCGAATTGCAATATATGCAGAGAACATATCCAGGGATGGAATGGTAAATTAATTACGAATAACGAATGTTTGAATTACGAATTATGTAGTTTACCCATTCGTAATTCGTAATTCAAACATTCGTAATTCGTAATTCGTAATTATTATGACAGTAGAAGATATTTGGGAAATGTTGGAGGACGTTACAGATCCTGAGGTTCCAGTTTTAACAGTTGTGGATCTTGGGGTTGTTCGTGATGTTGTTCAGCTTGGTGATAAGCAATGGAAAATTATCATTACACCAACTTATACTGGTTGTCCAGCGATGCAGGTCATTGAAGATGATATCAAAGCGAGACTTTCAAAAGAAGGACTGGAAACAGAAGTTGAACTCGTACTTTCTCCTGCTTGGACCACAGATTGGTTGAGCGAAAACGGTAGAAAGAAACTTGAAGAATACGGAATTACTCCACCACAAGACGAAGGAGACAAATCTGTTCTTTTTGGTGAAAAGCCATTAATTCCTTGTCCAAGATGTAAATCTAAAAACACACGCCTAGTTTCTCAATTTGGTTCTACAGCATGTAAAGCGCATTACCAATGCAATGATTGTCAGGAACCATTTGATTATTTCAAATGTTTAAAGTAAATTTAAAGCATATTAACCATACAATAAAAGTGAAGATTATGAAAAAAGTGAAAATTTTAATGGCTACAGGAGCATTTTTCCTATCGGGAATGATGTTTACAGCATGTGGTAGTGAAACAGCTACAACTGAAGCTGAAGAACAAACAGCCAACAGTGAAGTTTACCAATGCCCAATGGATTGTGAAGAAGGTAAAACATACGAAGAGCCAGGACAGTGTCCCGTTTGTGAAATGGATTTAAAAAAGGTTGAATCGTAAGATAATGTGGCGTTTGGTATGGGCGATTTGCAAATCGCCCTTACCAAATCGCCCATACCAAACGCCCTAACGACCATCAGCATCAATATCCACACTTTGGATCTCAATTTTTCTCTCTATAGCTGCCGCTCTAGAATACACAGAGTTTTTTACATCGTTCGGATTATCACTTACAATTTGATTAGCCTCGTATTCTCCAAAAGGTACTTGCACGATTTTTATCGCACCACCATTTTCGGCTGTTTGATTCAAGTATTTTCTAAAAATGCCATTATTATAATTACTCAAGTAATTGACCATAGAGGCAATTCTACGCTTGGTTAAATTAACATTGTAATCTGTTTTAGCCAATGGACTCGCAAAACCCTTCACTGTCAACTCTATTTTCCTACCTCTTTCTAATTCAACCAATAATAAATCTATAAAATGTTTCAAATCCCTAACACCTTGGTCAACATATTCCATAAAAAAGTCTTCAATATCATCTTTAGCATCAGCTGCCTCCTCTCCTTTTAAGCCAGAAGCGTATTCTTTTTTATATTTTTCAATCATTGCTGTATAATCATTATAACTATCCATGTAATCTACTTGTGAAGTCGTATCCCATGATCGCGGGTTTGGAATATCATTATGAAAGTAAAGTGTTACAGGTAATCTTCTATTCAAATCTTCCAAGGTTTCAGTAATTGTAGGTGGCGTATCATTTAATTCTTTTCTCACCATAAAAATATCACTGCAGCAAGTTGGGTTTTTACTAAAGTTACTTCCTAGTCTATTAGAGCTAAAAAAAGCAGTGTCCTTGGAAGGTGTTTGGAAATAATATAAATCGTTCGCAGGTGAGTTTATCGGTTCCATCATGTTTTCAGGAGCTGAGAATGAATTATTATATTTAGATTTAAAAATATCATATCCTCCAAATCCATCATACCAAGAGCTACTAAAGTAAAGTGTTTGTGACTCACCATCAAAAAAAGGAGAAAGCTCATTGTCCATTGTATTGATTCGTTTCACATTTCGTGGTTTTCTAAATTGATTCCCATCCTTAATAAAACTATACCAAATATCCATTCCACCCTTTCCACCTTCACGGTCGGAAGCATAAAACAGTACTTCACCTCCCTCCCATTCTGTAATAAATGGCATTGTAGTATTCGCATTTTCATGATTAATAATGTTCCCTAATGTATCAATATCTACAAAGCGATCCCCCTCTACATACGCTACTAATATCCTACATTTATAATTGTTTCCATTATCTGAACAATAACTAAAATAAAAACGTTTTTTATCTAAACTAAAGGTTCCATTACCAGAATGTGCATCTGTCCAATTTAGGTCCTCAATGATTTCTTCTTCTTTAAACGTACTATCTTGTAATTTCGATTTGTAAAGATGTGTGCTATATGTTGGGTCGTATACCTCTTCTTCAGCACTTATTGAATCTGCTCGTAAAGAGGAGAAAAATAAATGATTATTAATTAAACGATGACCAAATTCAGCATTAGGAGTATTGATGTGACTCGGAAGCGCTTCAAAAATATGATCTGTAGAGTCTCCTTGGTTAGACTTTGCCCAAACACATGATTGTGCCTCTGTTCTACTTTTGCGATAAAGATACCCTCTTCTATCTCTACGGTATGTTTTTTTTGCTTTTTTAAAAACAGTTAATGCTTCATCATATCGAGCACATTGCTTCAACATTAAACCATAATACAGCAGACTATATGGATAAAGTTCTGCACCTTCTCTCTCATATACCTTTCCATAATAATACGCAGCCTTAGGATAATCTTTGTAGGCGCGTAAGGTTTCTGCATACTGCCAAAGGATGTCAATACTATTTGAATCAATTTGCAGGGCTTTCTTGTAATATTGAAGTGCATATACATAATCGCCATCTTGATATTTTTCTTGGGCAAACGTAAGATACCTTTTTAAATCTTGTTGGGCATTAACAGAGCAACCAATAAGTACAAATGACAAAATTAAATATAGTCTGGACATACCCTATGTTTTATGTTTTTTGGATTAAAACGCGTAAAAATATAGCGAATACTGAGTTCTAAACCACCACGCGCTCTACTTGCTGGTGTCAATTTTGAAAAATTAATGTCGTATGATAATCCTGCCCACCAGTTTTGATATTCCATACCTGCTGTTAGATAAAAAGCATCACTGCTCCTCATATATAAACCTCCTAAAATTGCGCGATACTCTCCCATGCGATCTATCAAAATATAGCGAACCTGTGATCCCATTATAAATTCTCTATATTTTCCTTGTAGATTAAGTTGGATACTTGGTAAAATATCCCAATCAAACCCAATTTTATATTCTGCTTGAGCAAAGAGGTTGAACCGCATATCTCGCCTTACTTTATCCCCAAAAAATCCTTGATTGGGTCGATTAATATTAAACAACCCGATTCCTGCAATAAATCGTTCACGTTTGCCTCTTTGATATTCATAAGCAGCACCGACTCCCCATGTAAAATTTGTCTTCTTTTGGGTCTGAAAACTTTCATTAGTCGGTAAAGTAGGGTCAAATTGCTGACCATTCCATTGACTATCGAAATTAAATGCGGTTGCATCTAAAGAACGAAAATTAACTCCAACTTGCAGTGCAGGCCTTAATAAATGGGTAGAATCTGCTGTTAATTGATAAGTATATGAAACAGAAGGAATAAATTCAATCGTTCGAAAAGATCCATCTCCAACCACATCATTCATGAAAACAGCTCCTAAATTAAAATCTTTATACAACTGTTTTGCCTCGCCAGTAATGGAAAGTGTTTGGAAAGGTACCGTTACATTTCTCCATTGATCTCGATAATTGGCATGAATTCGATAATCTCCTTGAAATCGACCAACATTGGCAGGGTTTTGAAATACTGGATTGTGATCAAACTGAGACCAATGAATATCCTGACCATAAGTGAAATGGGCGCATATCAAAAAAAACAATATGTATTTAATTGCTTTCAATTATCTAATTAACGTAATATTACCTTTTTTCAAAAATTCTTGACCATCAATACAGTGCCCTTCCAAATAATAATCATAAACATCTGGATCTAATCGTTTACCTCTAAAAGTTCCATCCCAACCTCCATGCATGGTATTGGTCTCATATACCAACTCACCCCATCGATCATAAATACGAAAAATAACATCTGCCACAACTGCACTTCTTAACCTCAATACATCATTTTTTCCATCACCATTAGGTGAAAAAGCATTGGGAACAAAAATAAACGGTTCATCGCATACATAAGGATAAGCTTTTACGGATACAGAAGCCGATTTTGTACATATCCCATCAGAAACGAAAACTAAAAAATCGGTTGATTCGTATATCGTTGTTGTTGTTTCTTGACTGTATGGTTGCTCAATACTTTCATCTGGAATCCAAGTATAGTTATAACCACTCGGTTCAGCAGAAAGTTCCACCTCTCCTCCAACAGGTACACTCGATTCTGAAGCGGTAGCGATAACGGAAGTTTCATCGATATCACTTACAGAAATCAAAATTGAGTCTAAAAAATTACATCCATTACTCGCAGTTGCATATACATACAGATACTGCGTAGAAGTAGGTCGAACAACTACAGTTGAGGTTCCGTCTCCGGAAACAATTACTGAATCTGGACTCCAATCGAAATTAGTATAGCTTATCAATGGATTGTTACTCATTGCTGAAATGGTGGTTTCATCATTCAAACATAAATTGGTTTCACCTGTTAGCTCAAGACTTGCACTTGTAAAATTAACCGCCACACTGTCAATCACTTCACAGCCATTATTAGCCACTGAAATATAATAATACCCTTCAGTTGGTGTATTAATTGTGACTGTAGAGTCTGCTATTGAGTTATTCAGCGTATCAGAAAAGTTGGCATCTGATGACCAAATAAAAGTATTTGCTGTTCCATTCGCATCTGCAGTTAATGTTATTACTTGAGGTTCGCAAAGACTAATATCTGCAATACTTTCCAATTCAAGTTCAGGATAAACCTCAATAGTTATAAAAGCAGTGTCAGTAATCAAACATATTGAATCCGTTACCGTAAGCATCACCTCGTAACTTCCTGGTGTAGTATAGGTAACTTGTGGTTCGTAAGTTGTAGAATCTAAGTTTCCATTGCCAAAATCCCATATATAACGATCTGAATCTGAAGAGAAGTTTTCAAAATTGACAGTAAATGGAGAGCAACCGATTGTATTATCTGTCGTAAATTCAGCATTCGGAATAAGATTAAAATCAAATTTAAAAGTTAGGGCATTACAGTTGTTTGCTAAATTTTGATTTGACCAAGCACCAGGAGTAGTTGGAAAATCACTAAAACCTCCACAACCACCACAAACTCCTTGATAAACAACACCGTTTTTATCGAATCTACTTGTTCCGCCATCTACATGTTCGCTAGAAGATCTACTTCCCAAATAAGTTCCGTAAAGTAAACTGTTAAAATCACGTTCAACAACCATTAAATAAAAATCATATCCACTTTGCGGATTACTTTGAAATGCATTTGGAGTAACGGCCATTCCGGTCATTTGTGGTGCTCCCTGAAGAACACTTCCTCCCCAACCCGATACATACATATTTCCGCAAATATCAACTAAAAAAGCAGAAGGTGACAAATCAAAAATAGGGCTTCCACTTCCAAAGACCGTTGATCCCGAAATACTTCCTAAGCTTGGATCTAATTTAGCTATAAACTGACTCGATCCTGGATTTGAAAAATTCGCATTATTGACGGGGAACAATCCGCCATTACTCTGCCCTAGAACAAAGACATTATCTAATCGATCAATCTCAACAAAAAACACCTGATCATAATCTGAGGTTCCAATGTAAGTGGAATGCATTAAGCTCAATCCATCAGTTGAAAGTTTACCTATAAAGCCTTCTGCCACTCCACCAAGATTTGTTGATTGATACGCTCCTGTAGTAATATCCAAATCATTAGAGGCGGTTCCTCCTGCAAAAACAATATTCTGACTCGAATCAATTTTGGTTGAATAAATCGCATCAGCCTCTGACCCACCGTAAAAACTAGAAAACAAAAGACTCGAAAAGTCATTCTTCAATTTGAATATCACACCATCTTGTTGCCCTCCTAATGCAGGTTGAAAAGGATTTAAGGTTGGAAAATCAGCAGATCTTGTTGCAGAACCTACAAGAATGTTATTCACAGAATCTAACATGATCTCACCCCTAAATTGATCCCCATAATTCATTGTTAAACTGTCGTAAGCACTTGCTACGCCATAATTCCCAGCACTAACAATGTAATTTATACCATCATTTTCACTTCCTCCAAGATAGGTTGACCCCAATAAATTATGACCATTTGCACTAAATTTTGAAACATAAATATCGGTCCCCTCAGCTCCATAATTTATACCATTGTAGGTAACAGTAAAAGGTGTTCCTCCAGCAAAAGAAGATTGAATTGCGTTTTGTGTAGGAAAATCTAACGAGGAAGTTGATCCGAAAACATAAACATTATTATCCTGATCACAAATTAGAGAATGTGGAACATCTGTTCCTTTAGAATTATCACCTCCTCCATAAAATGTTGCCCACTGCATTGTAGATCCATCTTCATTATATTTTACAATAAAAGCATCTGTAGTAACTATATTTACATTGACAACAGTCATATTTGAATTAGGATCAAATACATTTGGGTCAGGCATAGGATGCGAATTTCCATAAATTGTTCCGCCCGTAAATGCAGAGCCATCATAACCATAGGTTGCTGTCATTCCAAAATTATCAGAAATAGCTGCGTTATAGGTTGCAAATACTAAAGTGGGATCAATAATTAATTTGACCCTTGGATTATATTCACCTAATTCAAAAGTAACCACATTATCATTTAATTGAAATGCACACGAAACTTCAACTATCTTTCCGTTGACTATTTGATACGTATATGGCTTTTTTTCAATAATTTCTCCAAGTTCTGTTTTAATAATTAGATTGCCTTTTCTGTCAATTTTTAAATCAGTATGATTACCATATTCTAATTGAATTTTATTTGGGTCAGCATTGGGAGATAATATAAACTCGTATTTTATTTCATTTTCTTGTTCAAGAAAACGCAAATCGACACCAGCGTATAAGTTCTTCATTGTAAACTCATTATAACCGCGCACATCAGAAGCCCAATTTGCTTTGTTGTTTCCTAAAAAGTAATTATAATAATGGTTTGTTTTTCCTTTTGTCTCAATTTGAGAAACGTTAAGAGCATTTTTGAATTTTAACTCCACCAATTGTTCACGAAAAGTTAATTCATCTGAAAATTTAGAATTAGAAAAATGAGCGGCTTGTAATTTTGAATAATCTTGAAGTTGAAATAAAACCCGACCTTGTTCGATCCACATATTTCCTCCGTTAATTTTCTTTTGGAACAAAACTTCCTCTCCCCACTGTCCTTTATTCTCAATGAATGAATAATGAACTGAATGAATATGTGTCACCTCCTGACTTTTCGAATTCAAGATGACAAACGACATAATAAGTAATAGCATATACCTTAACATAACCCTAAATATAATTAAAACAAATGAAAAAACGCTATACGTCAACAAGAGGTTTTTAAATCCTGACAGTTTTAAGACAAGATGTCAGTTATAATTCATTACTAATACGTTAAATATGACAAAATGCAACATAAATTGTAGAAAAAGCTAGTGGCACAAGGATTGATTAAGGCAGAATGAGTTTAAAAATTAAAATTAGAAAAAACAAAAACTGATATGGGAAAAATAATTGGAATTGACTTAGGTACTACCAACTCTTGCGTTTCCGTAATGGAAGGTAACGAGCCAGTAGTAATTACAAACGCAGAAGGAAAACGTACGACACCTTCAATTGTTGCATTTGTGGAAGGAGGTGAACGTAAAGTTGGAGATCCAGCAAAACGTCAAGCCATTACAAATCCACAAAAGACAGTTTCTTCAATCAAAAGATTCATGGGGGTAACTTATGATGAAGTGAACAACGAAGATGGAAGAATGTCTTACGAAGTAGTAAAAGGAGACAATAACACGCCACGTGTTAAGATCGACGACCGTACATATACACCACAAGAAATTTCAGCAATGGTACTTCAGAAAATGAAGAAAACTGCTGAAGACTATTTAGGACAAGAAGTTACAGAAGCAGTAGTTACTGTTCCTGCTTACTTTAATGACTCGCAACGTCAAGCAACGAAAGAAGCTGGTGAAATTGCTGGTTTAACGATTAAAAGAATTATCAACGAGCCAACAGCAGCAGCATTGGCTTACGGATTAGATAAAAAGAATGTTGACCAAAAAGTGGCAGTATTTGACTTTGGTGGAGGTACTTTCGATATGTCTATCCTTGAATTAGGAGATGGAGTATTTGAGGTTTTGGCTACGGATGGAGACACACAATTAGGTGGTGATGACGTAGATGAGGTAATCATTAAATGGTTGGCTGAAGAATTTAAAAACGACGAAGGAATTGACTTGAGAAAAGATCCAATGGCACTTCAACGTTTGAAAGAAGCAGCAGAGAAAGCAAAAATTGAACTTTCATCAGCTTCATCAACAGAAATTAACTTGCCTTACATTATGCCAGTAGATGGTGTACCAAAACACTTGGTAAGAACATTACAACGTTCTAAGTTTGAACAATTGATTTCAGACATCGTAGAAGCAACTATAGCACCATGTCGTAGAGCTTTAGAAAGTGCTGGATTATCAACAAACGATATCGACGAGGTGATTTTAGTTGGAGGTTCTACACGTATTCCTATGATTCAGGATGCAGTTAAGAACTTGTTCAAGAAAGATCCTTCAAAAGGAGTTAACCCAGATGAGGTAGTTGCAATTGGTGCAGCGATTCAAGGAGGAGTTTTAACTGGAGAAGTTAAAGATGTATTGTTACTTGACGTTATTCCACTTTCATTAGGAATTGAAACTATGGGAGGAGTAATGACGAAATTAATCGATGCAAATACAACGATTCCAACGAAAAAATCTCAGATATTCTCTACAGCGGCAGACAATCAACCATCGGTTGACATCCACGTATTGCAAGGTGAGCGTTCAATGGCAAATGACAACAAGACATTAGGTCGTTTCCAATTGACAGATATTCCACCAGCACGAAGAGGAGAGCCTCAAATTGAGGTGATTTTCGATATCGATGCAAACGGAATCATGAACATTTCTGCAAAAGATAAAGGAACTGGAAAAGAGCAATCAATTAAGATTGAGGCGTCTTCAGGTCTAAGCGAGGAAGAAATCGAAAGAATGAAAAACGAAGCTGAGGCGAACGAGGAAGCAGATAAGAAAAAGAGAGAAGAGATTGAAACAATCAACAAAGCAGATTCTCAAATTTTCCAAACTGAGCGTCAATTGAAAGAATACGGAGATAAAATTCCAGCAGAGAAGAAAAAACCAATCGAAGATGCCTTAGCTGAGTTAAAATCAGCATATGAAGCAAAAGATATTGATAAAATCAACACTGCATCGGAAAAGTTAAACACTGTGTTCCAAGCGGCTTCACAAGAGATGTATCAACAAGAAGGTGCTAATCAAGGAGGTGCAGCTGGAGCAGACCAAGGAGCAGCTGGCGGAGAAAACACAGCTGACGACGAGGTTACAGATGTAGACTTTGAGGAAGTAGAAGATGATAAAAAATAATGTGACTTAGGCGAAAATTAATTCGTCGAAACACATCCTTAAATTTAAAAGCTGTTCTAGAATTCTAGAACAGCTTTTTTATTGAATCACATTCATATAATTTTCATATATGCCTACCTAAAATCAATCAAAATTATTAAACTTGTGAAAAACCATGAATTGTTGATATGAAAAAAGTGATTACCATTCCAAATGCACCTCAACCAATTGGTCCATACAGTCAAGCAGTTTTGAAAAATGATACTTTATATGTCAGCGGTCAAATACCAATTGATCCAAAGACAGGTGTTTTACAAAATCACAATATCAAAGTGGCAACACAACAGGTAATGGAAAATATAAAAGCTTTAGTTGAAACAGCAGGGCTCGAAATGTCTGACATTATAAAGTGTAGTATTTTTTTAAAATCAATGAACGATTTTACAGAAGTAAATGAAGTTTATGCGCAATATTTTAATGCCGCACCACCCGCTAGAGAAACGGTAGAAGTCAAGAAGCTTCCAATGGATGTTTCAGTTGAAATTTCATGTATCGCCATAAAGTGATTTCATTTTACATAAGAAGAATTGGAAAACAAAAACATTAGCATATCGGTTGTTGTCGTTAATTATAACGTTGAATACTTCCTGGAACAATGTTTAAACTCTGTTTTTGATGCATTGAAAGGCATCGAAGGAGAAGTTTTCGTGGTTGACAACAATTCTATTGATGGCTCCGTAGCCATGGTAAAAGAACGTTTTAAGGAAGTTAAGTTAATAGAAAACAAGGACAATGTCGGCTTTTCAAAAGCCAATAACCAAGCCATGGAAGTCGCAAAAGGAAGGTACATTCTTTTACTCAACCCAGATACCGTTGTAGAAGAAGACACCTTTAGAAAATGTATTGACTTTATGGATCAACACCCTGAAGGTGGAGGATTGGGAGTTCACATGATTGACGGAAAAGGAAACTTTTTACCTGAAAGTAAAAGAGGACTTCCAACCCCGGCAGTTGCTTTTTACAAAATATTTGGTTTTTCTCGTTTATTCCCAAAAAATAAGACATTTGGTAAGTATCATTTAGGCTTTTTAGATGAATTTGAAACCAATGAAGTGGAGATATTAAGTGGTGCTTTTATGTTTATGAGAAAAGAAGCACTCGACAAAGTGGGATTACTTGACGAAGCATTTTTCATGTACGGAGAAGACATCGACCTTTCATATAGAATCATAAAAGGAGGATATAAAAATTATTACTTTCCAAAAACACAAATTATTCATTACAAAGGTGAAAGCACAAAAAAAAGCAGTATTAATTATGTTTTTGTTTTTTACCGTGCAATGGTAATTTTTGCAGAAAAACATTTTTCTCAGAAAAACGCAAAGTTATTTTCATTTTTCATCAATTTAGCTATTTATTTTCGTGCTGGGATTGCCATTTTGAGTCGTTTTATCAAACGTATTCTCCTTCCTGTTTTAGATTTTAGCGTTTTAATGATCAGTTTGTACTATTTAAAAAAGCTCTGGTCACTTGAACAAATCAATTTTCCGATAGAAGTAATTAAATACGCCCTTCCAAGTTATATTTTAACTTGGTTAATCACCAATTTCTATGCGGGTTCTTATGACTTTCCAATTAAAGTAAAATCCTTTTTTAAAGGAACCTTTGTGGGAACAATCATTATACTAGTCGTATATGCTTTACTCCCTAAAGATCTACAGTTTTCTAGGCTTTTCATTTTAATTAGTGCATTAATCGTTTTGGTTTACTTTTTACTCTCCAGAACCGCTTTACATTATTTAATAGGGCAAAAATTTGATTTACGGGGAGTAAAAAATAAAAACTTCGCTGTTGTAGGGGAAACAGATGAAATTGAACGTGTTAAAATGATTTTAAAAAACACACCACAAAAGGTAAATAAAATATTTAGCGTCTCCCCATACAAACATAAATCTGAGGAAGACAGTGGAGCGATAAATCAATTGGATCAAATTATAGACATATATAAAATTGATGAAGTAATATTTTGTGCTAAAAACACAAGCGCCGAAACAATTATTCATTGGATGTCAAAAACATCAGCCAGTAGCATAGAATTCAAAATTGCACAACCCAACAGCACGTATTTAATTGGAAGTAATTCAATTGATACAGCAGGCGATCTTTATTTGATGGAAATTGACAACATTTCATCTACTGCCAACAGAAGGAACAAACGAACTTTTGATTTTATATCTGCTTTTATCTTACTCCTATGCGCTCCCCTATCAATCTGGTTTTATAGTGATAAAGTTCAGTTTTTAAAGAATACATGGCACGTGTTTATTGGAAAAAAAACATGGATAGGATATGCTTTAGCAGCTGAGCAAAACCACAGGAGTTTGCCCAGGTTAAAACAAGGGATTCTTACACCCGCAGAAGAAATGAAAGAAAAAGGTGATCGATCAACATTTTCTAAACTCAATCTAATCTACGCAAGAAATTACTCCATCCTAACAGATCTTAAGATTATAAGCAAGTTTTGGAGAAACTTAGACCGATAAATCAAGGCATTTGGTTTGATAAAACCGAAAATTCAATTATTTTTGTGCAACTCTTATAGATAATTATATCATAAACAAAAATATGTCACAAGTAGAAATTCGACTCCCGAAAATGGGAGAAAGTGTTACCGAAGCAACCATTACCAATTGGTTAAAAAATGTAGGAGACACTATAGAAATGGACGAACCACTTGTTGAAGTGGCAACAGATAAAGTTGATAATGAGCTACCTTCAGAAGTTTCTGGTACGGTAGCAAAAATATTATTTGAGGTAGACGAAGTAGCACAAGTAGGAGATGTTATTGCGCTCATCTCAACTGATGGTGAAGTAGATAATACTTCCAATGAGACTGCAAACGAAGCTAATAATTCACAAGAAAGCTCAATAGAAGCTGTTGAAAAAACAGTTACTGATGCTGTTTCAACAGTACAAACCTCTTCAGACCTAGATAAAACAGGTCCGAGCGGTAAGTTTTACTCTCCATTAGTACGCAGTATAGCTGAAAAGGAAGGTATTGGAATGGATGAATTAGAGAGCATTTCTGGTTCTGGACAAAACGGAAGGGTAACCAAGAAAGATATTTTCGAATATATTGAAAATGGAGCAAAGCAACCTCAAGCTGCTGCCAGTACTTCAAATACATCAACAGCACTAAAACAAGCAAAGCAAGTTCAATCCGAAGCACCAAAAGCGCCACCTGTTGCGCCAATGGAAGGTGATGAAATTATTGAAATGGACAGAATGAGAAAACTCATTTCTGAGCACATGGTTCGTTCAAAGCACACATCTCCGCACGTCACATCTTTTGTTGAAGCAGATGTTACTGAAATATGGAAATGGAGAAATAAAATAAAAGGTGACTTTAAAGCACGTGAAGGTGAAAACTTTACTTTTACTCCAGTTTTCATCGAAGCAGTTGCTAAAGCTATAAAAGACTTCCCATTAATTAACATTAGTGTTGAGGGAGATAAAATAATAAAGAGAAAAGACATCAATATTGGAATGGCTGCTGCATTACCTTCAGGAAATTTAATCGTTCCTGTTATAAAGCAAGCAGACAGAATGAACCTTTATGGTTTAGCAAAAAAGGTAAATGAATTAGCCAATAAAGCACGAAATAACAAACTCACTTCTGATGAAATTCAAGGTGGAACCTACACATTAACGAACGTAGGTACCTTTGGAAACGTAATGGGAACTCCTATTATTAATCAACCACAAGTAGCAATTATGGCTACTGGAGCAATTAGAAAAGTTCCTGCTGTAGTTGAAACTCCAGAAGGTGATTTCATAGGCATTCGATACAAAATGTTCCTCTCTCACTCTTATGATCACAGAGTTGTAGATGGTGCATTAGGTGGTATGTTTGTAAAACGTGTGGCGGAGTATTTAGAAAGCTTCGATCCGAATACAAAATTATAAACTGAAATAGCGTTACTATAAAAAAACCGTTTAATTTTTTAAACGGTTTTTTTTATTATTTTTGCTGCATGAAAACTATAATTAACACTATTATAATTCTTGTTTTGAGCGTTACAACTGTTAATGCACAAATGACTGACGAGCAACTTCAATCTTTTATCAAAAGTGCCAATAAAAAGGAACTCGTTCAAAAAAACACCTTCTTAATGTTAGAAGGTTATTACCAACAATCAATCGTTATTGCAGAGGAACTCCTTAAACAAGAAAACGATAATGCTAATTTCAATTACCGGATGGGATTTGCAGTTTTCAATTCAACATCTGATTTCCAAAAAGCCATTCCATACTTTGAAAAAGCGAAGCAAAAAACTGATGTCAATACAGATGTTATGTCCGCCAAAGAAACTTCGGCGCCTTTAGAAGTTTTTCATTATTTGGGTAGATCATACCACCTTACCAATAAATTAGAAAAAGCAAAAGAATTATACCAGCAGTATTTAGATTCAGATTCAAAAGATGACGAAATGAAAGCTAGAACAGCTTTGATGCTAAAACAATGTAAAAACGCTGAAACCTTTTTCGAAACACCCAGAAAATATGAAATAATTAATTTGGGGGAAGGAATAAATACGGAATACCCAGATTATGCACCTATAATTTCGCTAGATGGTTCGGTACTTTACTTCACCTCTAGAAGATTAAGAAAAGATGGTTCAAACAAACACATTAAAGAACCTGTAAACAACCTTTACAATGAAGATGTTTATCGATCTATACGAAAAGATATTGATAAATGGGAAGAACCAGAAGTTATGGAATTTTCTCTGCCTGAAAGAAATGAAGCAACGGTTGCTGTTAGTGCGGATGAACGTTCTTTTTACATTTACAAAGATGATGCGGGGAATGGAGATATATTTGAAACACAATATAAAGACCAGCAGTTCGAAAACCTAAAACCTATTGAATTAAATGGAGTAAATACTGATGCTTGGGAACCACATATCACATCAAGTGCCGATGGAAGGTATAAGTATTTCTCCTCTGATAGAGAAGGTGGATTTGGAGGAAGAGACATCTACAGAATAACGAAACTCCCCAATGGTGAATGGAGTCAACCAATGAATTTAGGACCAACAATTAATACACCTTATGATGAAGATTCTCCTTTTATTTCGATAGATAACAAAACCCTATACTTTTCTCATAATGGAGAAAAAAGTATTGGTGGATTTGATGTTTTTGTTTCAGTTTTAAATCCAGAAGACCAAAGTTGGAGTGATCCAATAAATCTAGGTGTTCCATTAAACTCAACAGGTGATGATATTTATTATACAACAACCGCAGATGGATTAACAGGTTACTATACTTCTTTTAGACCAGATGGCTATGGTGAAAAAGACATTTATGAAGTGAGAAACGATTATTTAGGAATTGAAAATGCAACTGTATTAGTTGGAAATGTGATTGCATCAAACGGCGAAAAACTTCCAGAAGATATTTCATTTACCATTAACTGTTTGAATTGTGGAATTGCATCCTCTAGAGATATCAACTTAAGACCTTCAGATGGCGGATTCTTTGTTACTTTACAGAAATGTAAGGAATACGAAATGATTTTTCATAACGAGGACGGAAACAACCAATTCCACAGAGAAACATTTAAGACAGATTGTGAAAATGGTTTTGACAAAACAGAAAAATCAATTGTTATCAATTTAGACAACATGACCGTTGAAAAAAACAAGGAAGACGAACCAAAAGAAGAACTTCCATTTGTTTACGCACCATTAGAGATTAAGCATTATTTTGGTTATAATAATAACAAACTTGATCCGCAAAAAGACGGACTTAAAGTTATGTTTAATGAAATATTAGAACAAGCAGAAAAAGGTCGTAAAACTTTTGAAATTACAGTGAATTCATCTGCTTCCAAAGTTCCTACCAAAACGTATAAAAACAATATGAACTTGGCGAATTTAAGAGCTGAAAATGTATCTAAAATGCTTCAAAAATTTATTGCAGAACATGAAATCTTAAAAAATAAAATAACTGTAAAAATAAATGAAGTTGGCGTGAATGGTCCTGCATATAAATATGGCACGCATTTACAGCAAGAAAGATATGCGCCCTATCAATATGTAATCATTCAATTGCAAGGTGAAAAAGAGGGTAAAACAAAAGTTATTAAATCGAAAGATAAAGAACTTAAAAATATGCCGTCCCTTGATTAATTAGAATGCTATTCGTGAAGAAGAATTACCTGAGTGAAATACATCTCAGTAAAATCTTTAATTGATAAAAGCCAATTTAGACATTATTCAATATGTTTTACCTTTAAGCAACACGACTCCCATAGATACTTCTTTCTAAAGGTTACGTTTATGAGTCGATTCTAAAGTTTAAAACTTAGGTTTATCAGGAAGTTGTCAATTCTACTTGTTTTTTACATCTAAAGCCATGATATTTGCCATACACAAATAATAAGGTGAAAACTTAATCACTTTATATAAAAATAACTATGAATTTAAATTTACAGAACGACCTGTGTGTATTTGATATCGAATCAACAGGATTAGATGTTTCAAAAGACAGAATTGTTGAATTGAGCATGCTTAAAATAAACACCAACGGAGAAGAAAAAAAATTAACCCTTCGTGTGAATCCAGAAATAGAAATATCTAAGGAAAGTACAGAAATTCATGGCATATCCAATGAGGATGTTAAAGATGAGCCTACTTTTAAAGCTCTTGCAGATCAAATCAGTACATTTATCGGAGATGCAGATCTAGCTGGCTTTAACTCTAACAAGTTTGATATTCCAATGTTGGCGGAAGAGTTTCTAAGGGTTAATCATCCTTTCGATTTAAGTAAGAGAAAATTTGTTGATGTACAAAATATTTTCCACAAAATGGAGCAACGTACATTGGTTGCTGCCTACAAGTTTTATTGTAATAAAGATCTCGTTGACGCGCATAGTGCAGAAGCTGATGTTATCGCAACTTATGAGGTTCTTAAAGCACAAGTTGAACGCTACGAAGACTTGGAAAACAATGTAAACTTTTTAGCTGATTTTTCAACACAAAATAAATTTAAAATCATTGATTTTGCAGGAAGATTAGCTGAAAATGATGAAGGTAAGGCCATATACAATTTCGGAAAACACAAGGGAAAAACAATTGAGGAAGTTGACCAAAAAGAACCAGGCTACTATGGTTGGATGATGAACGGTAACTTTCCAAGATATACGAAGGCTGTATTAAAAAATGAAATGGAAAAAATAAAAGCCAAACGTCAAGCCGATAAAAAAATCAAAAAAGAAAGAGAAGCACAACGTTTAGAAAATAAATTAGAAGCGCTTAAAAATAAATTTGGAAATTAAGACATCATGAAGATTATTTGTATAGGCAGAAACTACGTTAATCATGCCAAAGAAATGAATGCTCCCCTACCCGATGTACCGCTTTTTTTCTTAAAACCAGACACAGCAATTTTGCCAAAAAATAATCCTTTTTTCTATCCAAACTTTACCAAAGATCTACACTTTGAATGCGAATTGGTGATTAAAATTAATCGTTTAGGGAAGAATATAGCCGAAAAATATGCTAGCCAATATTATGATGAAGTAGGATTAGGAATCGATTTTACAGCACGAGATATTCAAAAAATATGCAAAGAAAAAGGTCATCCATGGGAAATAGCAAAAGCCTTTGAACACAGTGCTCCTTTAAGTAAAACATTTTTGAGCTTGAAAGATAAAAATATTCAAAATATAGATTTCCGATTGGAAAAAAATGGGGAAATTGTTCAACAAGCAAACAGCAGTGATATGATTTTTACTGTCGATAAAATTATTGCTTATGTTTCACAATTTATGACCTTAAAAATAGGAGACTTAATATTTACTGGAACACCAGAAGGAGTAGGACCAGTTAAAATAGGAGATCAACTGAATGGCTTTTTAGCTGATGAGCATATTCTTTCATTAAGAATAAAATAAAAAGTTGTTGCACTGTAAACTTGTTATATTTCAGAAATTCAAACACAAAGGTAATTATGAAATCACATATTTTAAAAGGAAGAACGACAAGCAGTAGTAACATATTATTTACATGGGATGGTCTTTATTTATACAAGGGAAACTCAGTAAGTTCGAGTAACGTACTTTTCACTTTTGATGGTGAATATGTATATAAAGGTCGATCGAAAAGTAGCAGCAACATTCTTTATTCGCTTGACGGAGATTATCTTTTAAAAGGCCGATCAACGAGTAGTAGTAACGTACTATTTACTTTTGATGGCACATATATTTTCAAGGAAAGATCAACAAGTTCTAGTAACATACTCTACACCTATGATACTGAATTTCTGTACAAGGGAAGATCAAATAGTAGTAGTAACATCATAAAATCCATAGAAGGTCATATTCCATGGTTTTTTTTAATCATAATTTGAATTGGAACACAAAATCAACATCAACAAAACAGCACGTTTCTTTACTTTTGGGAATCAGGAAACAGCCGAAAATATATGGATAGTGCTTCATGGATATGCACAACTCCCAGCTTATTTTATTAGAAAATTTAATACTTTGGATCCTGAAAAAAATTTCATCGTAGCGCCTGAAGGAATCCATCGTTTATATATAAAAGGAACAAGTGGTCGTGTTGGCGCATCGTGGATGACAAAAGAAGCACGAGAAGACGATATTCAAGATAATCATGCTTTTCTTAATCAATTAGCTACTACTTTGTTAAATAAAAAAAGTTATAAAAAACGTTTTTTGTTGGGATTCTCACAAGGTGGAGCAACAGCCTCTAGATGGCATAATTCGGGTAACTTTAAAGCAAACCACTTTATATTATGGGCAAGTGTTTTTCCTGAAGACATCTCCTTTGAAGCAGATGAAAATACATTAAACGTTTCTGATAATTACTTTGTTGTTGGTAATGAAGATCCCTTTTTTGATGGAAAGCACGATGAAGTACAACAGGTTTTTGCCGCTCAAAACTTTAATATTCAAATAAAAACGTTTGACGGGAAACATGATATTCAAACTGAAATGCTACACGAAATTGCTCAGGAGTGTGAGACTAAATAAGTGAAATTGTAACTTAATCTGTATTATACAATGTTTTTCACTTTGAAAAGGAGTTTTCAAACCTATTTTGACCTGAAAGATCTCGATTTTCATTACTTAAATCTTCACTGTAGAGATATTTCTTTTGAAGACTTTCAAAAGGTCTATAAACGTAATAAATTCTATCATTATAAATTTGAATATTCTCAGCGTATCTATAAAAAAGAGTAAATGCTGTTTTCAGTTCTCCAGTAGACATATTGATTTCAAAAACATCTAAATATCCACCATCATCATAAAAAGTATATATCTTTTTTGTAATTGGATCTTGAACCACTCGCCTTTCCCACTCATGCTGTCGCGAATTTTTATGAAAATTTATTAAAACACTGTCTATAGCCTCTCCTGTCCGTTGATGATAAAAATACAAATAATCTGTGTAGAAATCGAACACAACAACCTCATCATCAAGCACAAACAACTCACCATAAGTGTCTTCGTAATAAATAGAATGTGCAAAAACATTCGCTCCAATCCAAATTTCACGATCGATTCCTGTTTCACTTTCTTTATCCCAAGCCCATAATTTCGTGCGTACGTCCGCCCATTTATATTCAGCCCTGTAGTGCTCCATCATTTCATCATCTACAACACTATGTAGCAAGACATGCTGGGTGTCTAATAAATTCACTTTAAAAAAATCAAAGGCTGGATAATGATATTGGTAATTATCAAAAAACAATTGATTCGCACGATTTGTATCTATAATAGGCGCCAAATATTGTTGATAATACCCTTTTTCTATCGGTGAAATCGTTAAATCCTCATTTACATTCACCAAGTAATCTGAATATTTTGTACGCAAATAAATCTTATTCTGATAATCTACATCCAATTGATAAGTTCCAGCAGGCGCCTTTATTTTAGCATATAATACCTCATTTTTAAACCAAATGAGTTCACTTGATTTCTCTAAGCGTTTTGGATACGCCAATAATAAAATATCCTGTTCATTTCGCACAACGTAATCAGTTACACTGATGCGATCAGAAGAAAACTCAATTGCGGGTTTATACTGTGCATTTATATCAAAAGCTGCTGTGTACTGTCCGTCGAAAACCATAGGCAAAGACAAATGGATCAGTTTTTTTCGTTTTATTTTCTGCTTGTATCTAGATATATCAATTAAGGTATCCAAAGCATAAAATCCTTCTTTTGTTAAAGAAATTTGTAGTTTTTCAGCATTATTCAACTCTATTTCAAGTACAGAGTCGCTGAGAATCATGCCCGACACCAAGGATTGTCCATCTTGATTGGAAAATATAAATTGTACAGAATCAAGGGTACTTTGAGTTTGTTGATCTATAACGGACAACTTCACCAGAGCAGTTTGACTATGAACTGAAAGCGTCAAAAAAAAGAAAATTATACTTAAATATTTCATATCGTTTGCCTTAAAGATGTCAGCATTTGAACAATTCCATAAATATTTTCTATAAATATATCATTAATACGCTGTACGCCTTGATTCTTCAATCAAAACAAATATTCATTACCCGTATAACCTATAGATGCTAAAATAAGTATTATTAGGTGTTTTTTTTAAGACAGGAGCTATTCTATAACAATCTTACTCCTTTTCAGTAATCATTTATTTAACAATTGTTAAGGTTTTCCCATCTTGACCTTAAAAGAATTCAAACTACTCATAATCAATTATTTAAAATCTAGGAGATGAAGAATATGAACATTTTTGTAAATCCTATTCATTTTTTTCCAACCCTATTTCATTTTAAAACGTGCTATGATTAAATCTAATTATATTATTATGAAAAAAACAATTTTTACACTTGCAACAATTGCATCGACAATTTTTGCACACTCGCAAACGCTGGTCGAGGACATTAATCCAGGCAGTTCCGGATCTTTTCCAAACTTTATTACACAAGTGGGTAATAAATATTATTTTTCAGCCGACGATGGTGTTAACGGAAGTGAACTCTGGGAATACGATGGAACGAATACATCTTTAATTGACATCAACTCGGGAGCGACTGGTTCTTTCCCTAGTAATCTTTATAATTTGAATGGACTGTTAGTATTCACCGCTAACGATGGAACTACGGGAGAGGAACTGTTTACATACGATGGAACAACAGTCAATAGTTTTGACATTAACCCAGGAAACATCGGTTCATTTACATCCAATTTCTTTGAGTTTAACAACAAACTATACTTCTCTGCTGACAATGGCACTGACGGTGTAGAATTACATGAATTTGATGGAACAAACCTTAACTTAATTGACATTAACGCTGGAGCACCTGGTTCATTTCCTAGTAAGTTCCAAGAATATGATGGAAAACTCTATTTTTCTGCTCAAGAAGCTTCTGTAGGTAGTGAACTACATGTTTTCGATGGTTCTTCTGTTACTTTGGTTGAAGATATAAATCCGGGTACTGATAGTTCTTATCCATCAAATCCAGCAGTTTCAAATGGTGTATTATATTTTACAGCCAACGACCCAACAAATGGAAATGAATTGAGAAGTTTTGACGGTACAACTGTAGATGTTATTGATATAAATCCAGGAACTGATGATTCTTATGCGTATTTGTTAACCGATATTGGAGGTGTTCTTTTTATGGGTGCGACAGAAAATTCTGTAGGACCTGAACTACATACCTATGATGGTACAACATTAACAGCACATGACATTAATCCTGGTACATCGGGGTCAAGTGTAGGTAGAGCTTTTGAAGGGCTTAATGGCAAAGTTTACATCAAGGCTGATGATGGAACAAATGGTTCTGAACTATGGGAATATGATAATGGAACATTGACATTAATTGATGTTAATCCTGGAACAGATCCTTCATACCCAAGTAACTTTACTTTATTTAATAATGAAATGTACTTTTCGGCTGAAGTTGGTACTGATGGTGTAGAACTTCACAAATATGACGGTAATACGACTTCTTTAGTAGAGGATATTAACGCAGGACCAAACAGTTCTACTCCTTCTAGATTTACCGTTTTTAATAATAAAATGTATCTCGTTGCTAATACTGACGCAAATGGTAGAGAATTATTTGTTTATGACGGAAATACATTAACGATGTTAGAACTTAATCCAGGAGTGGCAAACGGTGACCCTTCTAATATTCGTTATGGTTTAGGTAGACTTTTATTTAGAGGTGATGATGGAACAAATGGAATTGAACTATTCGAGCTTTGTGATATCGATACGACAATAAACTTATCAGTTCATGGAACATTTAGTGCAAATGCCAGCGGAGTAGATTATCAATGGGTAGATTGCAATAACGGATTCGCCCCTATTTCGGGAGCAACCAACCAATCGTTTACCCCAACAGCTAATGGAAGCTATGCTGTAATTATTGATAATTTAGGTTGTATCGACACTTCTTCTTGTATGGTACTAAACAATGTTGGATTAGAGAATCATGATTTGAAAAACTTTAAATTATATCCAAACCCAGCAAATAATCAATTGAACATTGAAACCAACCAAGACATAGAAGCTATAAGTTTAACTGCACTTAACGGTCAAACTATTGCCTTAAAAGTTACTAATAATCATTCAATTGACATTTCAAACTTAACACCTGGTGTTTATATCGTAAACATCACAACAAAAGAGGGAATTGTTAGAAGAAGAATAGTTAAGCAGTAGAAAATATTTTTTACTGAACAAAGGCAAAAAAAGCAAAAAAGTCAATTGGCTTTTTTGCTTTTTTGTTTTTCACAACTTAAGAGGGAGTATCCTAAGAACTGTGTAAGTTATTTTGAAAGGGGGTTAACAATAATATGTTCTAGGCTTTTTGCTTTTAGAACCAATTGGTTTATGCTACCCAATCTCATTCATCTTTCCTACAATCCTAAACAAATCATCTGTTTGTTGATCATTAAAGACTCCCTCAACCCCTTGAGAATGGAAATTTCTAAAAGGTTCTTCAAACAGTTTCTTGGGATCTAGCTTTCCATTTGTTGTTAGGAAGGTTTTTATCGTATTTAAAAATTCAATTTGAATAGAACTTAAATGGTATTTATTAATGAATTCAGCAAAAGCCTGATCCACCTTCTCTTTGGAAATTCCCATTAATGAAATAATGAAAGATACAAGATTAAAATTTTCGCCAACCTCTTGAATGAGTTTCTCCTTTTGAATTTTATCTGTAAACAAAATATCTTCCAAACCTGCGAGCTCCTCTTGTGTGATCTTTTCTCCTTTACGAATTCTGCTGATGGTGATATTTTCTTTATTTTCATTAATCAATTGCTCCAATCTTTTGGCTGTTGAAGCAAAAGGATTTTCATATTCAATATCTTCTTCACCTACTCTTAGCGCATTATTCACTCTAATTTCACCAAGTTTATCTTCGTAATCAGTCATTACATAACGTTCGTCTTCGCGGTCAATATATTTCAATAAGTCTCGAATACCAGAACGTATTTTCTCTAAATGAGCAATTCCTTTTTTCTCCCAGAAAGCATCATCAAGAGGCGCTTGAATCAATGCTAAATTTTCTTTAACAATAGGTATGCTTGTCTTTCTTTCTAATTTCCTTGATAAAGTTACCACTTTAGAAATAGGAAGTGCAAAATTATTTTTGAACAAATCTGAATCTGGAGTTTCCAAACGATTAAGCATTAAAAGATAAAGTCTTTTATCATAATAGCGAGCCAAATCAGAGTCTCCTTTTGGTGGTTGAATTAAATTTGCGAGTTCATTTTCAATCGTTCGGATCTCTTTTTTAGATAAACTATCCCATTTAGAACGTTGATTAATTCCAAATTCTGTAACAATTTCAAACTTCATTTTAACATCAAATCGAGAAGAATCTAATGATGCAACTTCATGATGTAAAGCATCTAAAAGTGATTTTCTATGCGCTTGCAAATCTTCATCCTTTAAAAAAGAATTTGATCCAAGATAATTTGCGAGTTGTAACCTTAAAATAAAATTCTGAGCTGTTAAACTCTGCTGAGCATTTGATTCTATACCTTTTGGATTTAATTTGAAAAAATCAAAGTTTTCGAACAAATCAAAAATCAAGAAATGGGTTTTATCTTTTCCTGGACCAAATAAATCCGGCCTTAATCGCGAACCTCGACCAATCATTTGCCAAAATTTAGCGTATGACCTTACTGGCTTATAAAAAACAAGGTTAACACAGCTTGGCGCATCAATTCCAGTATCCATCATATCAACAGAGATTGCAATTTGTGGTAAGCGGTCTTTTTCTTCGTCACAAAAACGTTCAATAAATTCTTGTGATTTAGGTTCATTGTGAGTAATCACTTTCACATAATCATTTCCAAATTGCTCTTTATCCATATCTAAAAGCATATCTTTTAAAAAATGTGCATGCTTTTGATTTTTCGCAAATATGATTGTCTTTCCTAACTCTTCACCACCTCTTTTCTTTATTCCATTTTGTAGTATATATTGTAAGACTTTAACCGCAGTATCCTTATTAAATAACCATTCATTTAATTCACCTGGTTTAATCCATTCATTCCCCGTAGCTTCTTCTCCATCTAAAATTTCATTCTCAAACTCTTCTTTTTCCTCATCACTCAAGTCTTCGTAACGAATTCCTTCTGAGTGAAACTTTGTTGGCATATCAATGCTGTGGTAAGGTACCAAATGCTTTTCCTTTACTGCTTCATCAAAACCATAGGAGTCTGTTGGTGTTTTATCTGGTAAATCAAAAACACTGTACGTATTCTTATCAATACTGTCTTTTGGAGTAGCGGTTAAACCTAAATACAATGCATCGAAGTATTCAAAAATAGCATGAAACTTTTGATAAATTGAACGGTGAGCTTCATCAACGATAATAAGGTCAAAATGTCCAACACCGTAAAAACGAGCATCGCCATCGCGTGATTTATCAATTAACCCCATCATGGTTTGATAGGTTGAAAATGCTATTCTAGCATCAGGGTTTTCCTTTTCTTCAATTAAATTTACTGATGCATGTTCAGGAAGTAATTTTACAAAGTTAGCTTTCGCTTGTTTCACCAAACTGACACGGTCAGCCAAGAATAAAATACGCTTAGCCCAGTTGGATTGCAACATAATCTTAGAAAAGGCAATAGAAGTCCTTGTTTTCCCTGTTCCTGTTGCTAAAACAAGTAAAGCTCCCCTGTTCGTTCCTACCAACTCACCTGTACGCTTATCTGTACCTGCAAAGTGTTCTGCTATACTTTTTATGGAACGCATTTGATAAGGTCTTCCTGCAATATCTATATCAATTTCAGCTTTGCGAATATCCTTACGGTTTTCACGTCTGAACATTAAGGTTTGTAATTCTGATTTAGTATAGAAGCCATGAACGAGTCTCGCCTTTTTATAGAACTGATCATCCCATAAAAAAGTATCATATCCATTCGTATAGTACATTACTGGTCGCTTTCCAAACATTTTTTCTAATGCTTCTGCATACAATTGCGCTTGATTCTCTCCTTTTGAAGCATTTTCCATGGTACTTTTGGCTTCCACAACTGCCAGCGGTTTTCCATCGTCATCCCAAAGCACATAATCTACATTTCCAGTTGTAGACTTATTGGTAGATGACGGCATAAATTTCACAGGAAATTCCTTTACATTTGCGCCACTTAAATCCCAGCCTGCTTCACGCAAAGAAACATCAATAAAATATTTACGGGTTTCAGCCTCATTTCTTGGATGTTGTAAATCATCTTCTTGATTGGCTTCGGCTTTTTGAGCTTCGGTAATTTTTGTACGTTCCTCAATTTGACGTCTATACAATTCATTTTTCGCTAAAAGCTCTTCTCGTTCTTCTTGTTGCTTTTTTTGTTGTTCCTGAAAACGAGCAAGCTTTTCTTCCATTTCCTTTTGTAGCGCTTCAAGTTGTCGCTTGGTGATAGATGCTGTGTTTCTTTCTGGAATTAAATCCCAATCAAAAGGTCCAGGAACATCAATTTCTCCCTTGCGGTATGACTTAGCAAACCATTTTCCAAAATAATACAGATTTTCAATGATTGTACAAGAATCAACATCACTGACTGCCTTGTTGTGGATGGCAAGGTTTCCCGTTTTACGAATTAAATGGAGTTCATTCAGCATTTTATAGTTGAACTGATCTTTAAAATCTCTATTGACCATTAATGCACTCAGATTATCATCATAAGGCATCTCCAACTCTTCATCGTTGCGGTACATCCAATTTACCGCTACTTCTAAAGCCATTCTTGCATAAGACAGTGATGCTCTTGGGTCTGTTCTTACAAAACCTTCAGCTCTACTTGCTCTATCGAAGAAAGTTGGCCATTCGTTTTTAAGAAAATGAAAGTTTGTATTCATAGGTCTAGGGGTAATTGCAATATCGTTTTCTCAAATATAATATTTTTTTAGTTGAAGTTAGATTTTTAGGGTTGAGCGTAGGTTTTAGAGCAAAAAAAGTAATTTAATTGATTAAAGTCTTGTCTATATAGTCATTGTACTTTCCACTTACATACCTTGTATGGACTAAAAAGTCATTTACTTGTTCTTGAATAATGTTCATCTTAATTGTTTTACAAATGAATATGAAATAAATATAGAACAGACGAGTGCAGTATACATGCACAGGTTAGAAATCATCACAGAAAATTCACTTGTTTTGGTAACAAACAAAAATTTATTAGAAAAGACAGAAACGAAATAAATAAAAGATTAGCAGTTTTTTTCAACCCAAAGGTATATTTCATCAACAGTTACTCCTAAGGTCTTTGCACAACTTCTTAAATGCATCGGAGGAACATCCTAATCTGCCTCTCTAATCATAATAGGACGATGGCAGTTGGGGCATTTGTATTTATGGTGTGAAGCTTTAACTCCTTTTTTAATACAATTTAAATACAATAGGTACTTAATAAAACATTTGGTTTTTATAGGTCGATTATTCCCCATAGGCTAGGCCACTAAATTTGTTAACTCATAAGATTGATTTTCCAATTTTAAATTTTGAAGTTCACCGTTTTCATCAATATAAGCTTTTGAAAAGTTTTTAGATTTAAACTTCTCTTTTGAAAAGCCATGTTGAAATAAATACAACTCTTTCTCGCTAGAAGTTAAAGTCAGAAAATAATGCACAAAATCATCAAATGATTCTTTAATCATTTCTTCTGCTTCCCCCCTTGTGTTACCGTAACCACTTAAATTAAACGTAGGTGCAAAAATCACGAAACTATCATCCTCCTTGCCACTTACACTTAATAAGCGTGCCGAGACAACACCTTTCTTTACACGAAATGTTTCTGTGAAATCTATTAATTCTTCCATGTTTTAAATCAAGTTATACTGCAAAAATACAAATATTATTACAATTAATAATTCTTATCATTTACGAAAGTGTTTAATAATCAATCTTTAGAATTCATTTCCACCTGCGGCATTGGCTCTGATCTAGTAAAAGGAACAATCAATTCCCTCATTCGACCTTTACTTGTGAAGTGGCGAGATATTTCATATGTTTTCTCAGTAAAATCTTTTTGACCTTGATGATAATACAATTGAACTCTTTTTAAATTGTCATTTTCAAATATTTGTGAAAGCATGGTTCTATCCGAAAGACCGAGTGAATGACCTAAAACCAGAACCTCAAAAGGATCATTATCCACAAAAGCCATTAATTTTTGATAATTCCCATCTTGAAAATATCTAAACGATTTGATATGTTCGAAAAACTTATTCTCATTTAACCTTTCAATCTCTTGATAAGTTTCGTCTAGCTCATCTCCAAAGCCAAAAACTATCTTCTCAGGGTAATCTAACGAACCATGAATTTGAACGGTCTCAAATAAACCAGTTTTAACTTCCGCATATTTCTTAATCAAGTTAGTGTAATTGAAATTCAGTATCATTGTTTTAGATTGTAACATTGCATCTGCAACTCCATCTATTACTTCACTATTATCATTTTCATAATACATTTTTCTACTGAACAAATTTAAATAGGGCGATTCTGAAACATCAAAATCAAAGTCATTGCATTCGGATTTCAAATACTCAATAAATTTATCACGTAGGAAATCCAAATCACTATTTATCTCTTCAATGCTAGGAAAAGGTTCATTGATTCTTGTTCTTTTACCTATAACCATTGAGTTTTTAAGAAAATAATAATATATATTTTCAATGTCGACCCATCTATCTTCATTGATGATATCCTTAAAGAAAAGTGAATTATATACAATATTATAGCTAGAACTAGTGATTGATTTAATAACATCTTTATGTCCCTTTGCTTTATCTATATTCTCAAGAATATTTAACCTGCGTCCTCTTAAATTCTCATTCTTAAGTTTTAATGTACACAGCCTGTCTTTTGCTGGCTCATCATCCCTTAATATTTCTACCTTCGACTTCAAATACCACAACAAAAAGTCCTCATATTTAGTCTTTAAACCATGTGCTAAGTCAAAGCCATTTCCAATTATTATTAGTCTGTTCATATTTGGTCAATTAGATTGGCATATTCATCATTAATTATATTGACAATCTTTTGACTAACTGTCAGGCTAATTACTCCTGAATTAACCATGGAAAACAACTTTCCAATCAAAAGTTCTTTCCATGTTTTTTTATTGAGAAAGTAAAATTCTTTCATTTCATTCAATTCCTTAGTAAGATCTTCGTATATGATTTCTTGCCCATTTTTCAAAGTTTGCAACTGACATAAAATTTCGTCTAATTTTTCATCCAATTTGCTCTTTTCGTTTTCAAAAAAGTTTTTTTTAGAAACATATTCTCTAATTCCATTTAATTCATCATTTAAACGAAAAATCAAAACTTTATATTGATCGATTTCCATTGATTTATCAGGTCTAAGTGTATTTTCAACTTTTTCATCCATTTCTTGCTTAAAGTGTTTGATCAACTCACTTAACAATTCATATTTGGTTCCCTCTTCATTAATTTCATATAGCCAACTTTTAACGCTATCTAAATAAAGCCTATAATTAGAGTGAGGAACTGGTGTCGTTCTTACGAAATCTATTACTTGGTGTTGTATAATATTCATAGTGTTGTATAAAAAATTATTTTGTTCATTTAAGCAAGTTTAATCTCCAAATACATTGCTAACTTCCATATAGTCCTAAAAAAAGGATAAATAAAAAAACTATAAAATTGCAACTCTAAAACGTAATCCATGGCAAATTCCCATTGAAACCCTATTAAAGAATCAAAAGATACTCCCTCAACTGTAGAGTGCTCATTAAAATATCTACATAATCCCTAATTATTTAGTGTCCACAAGGAAACTTAGCCTGCTCAAGTCTTTGATAAGAAATTTCCAAAGACAAGGCTTGTGCAGTTTTTAATTGTCAGGAGTTTATACTTATAAATGACTGTAATTCAAAACAAGCATAACGCAGTATTTGGAACTTTCTTGCAAAGAATAATTATACCAACTCCCCCTTAAAAGCCTTCTGCAACAATGCCTGAAACAAATCTTCACTTTCTTGCAATTCTTGCTTCGCTAATTCCTTTTGCTGCTCTATGATTTCTATTTTTTTAGCGAATTCGTTTTGGAGAGCGATTTTAGGTCGTATTAATTTTAAATTTAAAATATCATTATTGCTTAAGTTTGCTTGTCTAACTCCACGACTTAACTTTGTAAGTATATATTTTACTTTTTTTGTAAAAACATATGAAAGAAAAACGTATTATTATACTGATCATTTACTTCAAGCTTTGCAACACGCTGATTAAGTAGGTATTTATCATAATCAAATGTTACTAGTTCAATGTTTCCATAATCTTGTTTACCAACTGTTCCTGTCAAGGAAATTAGCATATCCATTGGTTTAATCACCCACTTTTTATACTTTAAAAGATAGTTTTCTGGGAGAAAAGAAAATGATTCTAAGTCAAAATATCCTTTATTTACAGAACCTATCTTAATTAATGGAACACCTGATTCAACAAAATCTTTACTTTTAAAGGCATAACCACCTAGGATTTTTAATGATTCTTTTAATACAACCGTTTCACCTTCTGTCGGATCCCCAAACATATCCAAAAAGATAGATTGCGCCAATAAATCATATTCCTCCAAAAGCATTTTAGTATGATCTCTTAATGCTGCTGCTGCATCTAGTATTTCTACGATTTTTTGTTGGGTTTTGAGGGGAGGGAGTGGGATTTCGACCGCATCAAACCTCTTTTTAGTAATATGTTTCATAGTAGAACCATGAACTGCACGTTCTAATTCATGTAAAACGGACTCTATTTGATACTTGAAAAAACCTTTATCGTATTCTATTTTATCAAATACCACTTTGAATATATGCTGATTTAACCATCCTTCAGTTTCATGCTCCCATTCAAAAACACCTAATGTAGCAGACCAAGAAATAAGTAAATCTCCTTTTTTGACTAAATATTTCTCATTTATACTTCCTTTAAAATAGTTAAAATTAGAGTTACTACCTGTTAAATTAGCAATTCTAATAATTTCCTTTCCCTCAGTTGACCAATCTTTAGGTTTAAATGCAAAACCATTTATAAAAGTAGCCGCATCTCCTAATTTTATTAGCTTCCAATCCATACTAATCCAATTTAGAAAGTTTCTCCAACAATTCACCTCTCTTCTTATCCAACTCCGTTATCCTCTTCAAAATAACCTTCGGTTCATCATATTCCACCTCTTCGTAGACAATTTCTTTATAGCGGTTAATAGATAAATCCCAGTCATTGTCCTTAATTTCTTGGAAAGGAACGGTAAAACTTTGGTCTGTACGTTCGCGTTTCATTTCAGAAGTGTCCTTCTTTTGGTAACGCGCAAGAATATCGGGTAAATTGAAGTTCTCGTGGAGTTCTTCTTTTTGTTTTGCTGTTAATTCAGCTGCTCCTTCTCCTCGTGAGAATTTTTCAAATAATTCAGCATCCACCAATAAAGAACGTTTGTCGTCTAATGATTTACCATCGGCTTTCATATCGTAGAACCAAACATTGTCTGTTCCTCCAGAGTTGGTTTTTGTAAAAATAAGAATCGCAGTACTCACTCCAGCATAGGGTTTAAAAACTCCACTCGGCATAGAAATCACTGCCTCTAACTTTTGGTTTTCTACAATTTCTTGTCGTATATTTTTGTGGGCCTTACTACTTCCAAACAACACTCCATCAGGAACAATTACAGCTGCTCTTCCTCCAAGTTTTAATTCACGGAGCATCAAAGCCAAAAACAACAATTCCGTTTTACTTGTATTCGTTACATTTTTTAATCCTGTAGCAATACTATCTTTGTCAATTGTACCTTTAAACGGAGGATTTGCGAGCACCAAAGAATAAGCTTCGGCAACTGTATTGTCTTTAGAAACAGCATCAACATCACGAATATTTGGTTCTTCTACACCATGTAAGAACAAATTCATGGAAGCAATTCTCAGCATTGTCGCATCGAATTCTGTTCCGTTAAACATGTTTTCATTGATGTGTTTTCTCTTTTTATCGAGATCTATTACACTATAATGCGTATCGATATATTCTTTAGCTGCAACTAAAAAACCAGCCGTTCCTGCAGAAGGATCACAAATGGTATCATCCAATTGGGGTTGCATCAATTCAACCATTAATTTAATAATGTGTCGTGGTGTTCTAAATTGTCCAGAAGTTCCACCACCTTCTAATTTGGATAGCAAATATTCGTAAACATCTCCTTTAATATCTTGCTGATCCATGTTGATGCGCTCCAATTTCTCAATGACTTGATCAAGAACTTGAGGTTTATTGATTCCAAAAGATGCACCTTTCATGTGTTGAGCAAACATACTTTTATCTTTACCCAAGTTTCTCAAAAACGGAAAAATACCATCATTCGTATCACTAAAGATTTTATGACGTGCCTCTACGTCTAATTCTTTCAGGTTTTTCCATCTAAATTGTTGTTCGTCTGCTCCAAAAATCATTTGAACATCAATTCCACGATTTTTCATGCGTTCGTTTCTGGTTTCTGTTTCATCAAGGTCTTTGATAAACATTAAATAAGTTAACTGCTCAACAATGGTAATGGTGTTACTGATTCCTCCATTCCAGAAGGTATTCCATATTTGGTCTATTTGAGATTTAAGTTCTCCTGTAATCATTTTGTTTTTTCTTGTTTTATTGGTGGTGTGAAGATAGGATTTTTTTTTGGTGTACGGACGAATTGCAATTCGTCCGTACACCAAAAAAATCTCTGCCTAATCTTCTGATTTTCTCATAAGATAATGATAGACGTTCTGGTTTCCAATTGTCAATGCATAAGCTTGAACAAACTCATATCCATTGTGGCTCATAAAATTCAAAGCATCAATCATCGAATTAAACGAAAGAAGTTTACCATTTTCATCCTTAACTCGTGTGTTATCTCTAAAAAATTTATTCTCTTGTCCAAAGTCAATTTGTATAGTCACTTCATTCTTAAAGAGCTTAGAAGTTCCAACAATCTGAATGTATTCAACATCAATTTCATTCAAAGGAACATCATTAACTGTTTGAGATTGAGCAGTTGTGATTGCAAATGCTAAGATGCAGATTGTAATTAATTTTTTCATCATAAAGTTTTTAAAATTCCTACTCGTATGGCTTTTCAGTTTCGCCTCGTTATTTAAAGTGGTTGCTGAACTCCACGTATTCTAATTTCGCTTTTACGTTTTACTGTAGGAGCATATTTCAGCTCCTGCAGTTTCATGTTATACTTGTTAGGTAGCTAAGTATAATTTGTAAATAGTTGTTCTAAAATGTATATTTCATAGGTCTCGTTTTAAATGATATTTCAAATGTAAGTGGGACCTGTGCAGTAGAAGTGCACGGGTGAATTAAGTTTTGTTTTATGTTTATAGGATTCCCCAATGAAGTCGTTAATCATCATGAAGTTCTCTCCGTATAAATAATAAATCTTCTCTGATCAAATCCAGGTTCCAATAGCTCTCCTTTTTCTGAAGTTTTCCATAAAGGGTTGTGCACCTCTTCTAACAGTACATATCCTCTAACAATTTTTCTGATGGTATAAATTCTTCCTTCTTCAATCCAATTGGGACAAATATTTTGTTTGTTAACCTTCCCTTTTAAGTTATTTATACACTTTACTTTATCTCCGACTTTCATAGTTTTAATTTGAAAATGAAAGCTAAAAATATAGGGGATCTATGCAATAGAAATGCACAGGTTAAAAAGCTTAATTCAAAATTTAAATCGTTTTCAACTTTTCAATTAAAGTTAATGGGCTTTCAACCTGAATGGCATTACCAAAACTTAACAATACAGATTTTAATTCATAATTGATATACACTTCTAACTGAAGTTTAATGTGATCTTCCTCACGTGCTATTACCTTTTGAGAACCGTGCAGAGGCTTTGAAGCAATGTAAGGATATAAGTTATGCGTTACTTTCAAAACAACCTTTTCAAGTTGAGCATCTTCAGGAATCGTTACCCCAATTACATCTTCAAAATAGGTTTCAAAATCAATCTTTGTCGGCAAAAAAGGCGTTGCAATTTCATTAATTGAGATAATTCTATCTAAAGCGAGATTAGTCAGGGTATCATAGGCTGGAGATTGGCCAAAAACAAACCACCGATTATTGTACTGCTTAAGATGATAAGGGGAAATTTCAAAATGCTGAAGTACTTCACTTTTATAATTTTGGTATTCAACGGCAATCATTCTTTCATGTCGAATCGCATTATATATGGGCGTAAAAAATTCCATTCCTTTTAAATATGGGTTCTCTTGAAATGAAATATGTGGATTTTTATCTTGATTAGATATTCCTGGTAATTGGTCATTTAAGCGCACTTTCAATTCATCCACCCATTCAAAATTAGGTAAGCCTTGAAAACGTGAAAGAATCTCTAATGCTTGTTGAATATGATGTTGCTCTTTTGGCGACACATCCTTTTTGTTAATAGAAAAATCTGGATCTGTATACCGATGATAACTTCTTCTTCCATCCTTATACGTTTCAATTGGCGCTGCAAAACCTTCATCGCTTTTCATAAAACGTAAATCGTCGTACACTTGCCGCTTCTTTACACCGTTATCTAACCCTGAAAAATTATAAATAGCTTGATTACAAAAGGCAACGAGATCATCAATATAATATTTACGCCCAGAATTACTTAGGCACTTATCTATTGCGTTATATCGAATTGTGGCATGTTTATTTGTAGACATGATTTAGTGTTTTGGCGAAGATAATGAATTAGCTAAATATCTAATAGATAAAGGCGCATTAATTACTTTGGCTAATTAGCATTTATTTGTACTCCTTCTTAGATACTTAAACCTTCAAATTCACATTAAAAAATAACGAGTAAAGATTTGACTGCTTTTAAAGTCATACTTTTCATTAATTTTATCCTTCTTTATGCTTTCTAGCTCACTTTGTTGAGCTTACACTTATTAGCTTCTTATACTTTTGGTTTACGATCTATAATTTCTTTCTTATCATTTGTAGTCAATGCAAAGTAATCAAAATGAAGAGACTCATTTTCTTCTGAAATTTTTATCAAAACAACTGTTCCATTTTCATCTTCGGAATCAGTTTTTACTTCCCAATACAGAAATTAGCAAAAATATTCCCCAACAAATCATCTGTACTGATCTCTCCAGTAATACTCGACAAATGACGAATCGCACTTCGAATATCCATGGCTAATAAATCACCAGAAATTTGCATTTCCAAGGCTTGTTCTACTTGATTCATGTCGGCAAGGGCGTTGGAGAAAGCTTCATAATGTCTTGCATTAATCACAATCGTATCGCTTTCTGTTGCTAACTCTTCGACCGATTTTGCTAACTCAGCCTTTAAAGCATCTAAACCTTCGTGGTTTTTCGCAGAAATGGCAATTACAGGGTACTCCTCACTGTAAGCTGCGAATTCAGAAGCATCCATATCTTCTGTCTTATTGGCGAGGAGGATTATTGACAGTCCTTCGCGCTCTAATCGACTTAAGTCATTTTGAACCTCTTCTTTTGACAGTTCATTGACATCAAAAACATAGAGTAAAATGTTAGACTTACTCACTTCAGAAATGGCACGCTCCACTCCTATTTTCTCGATTTCGTCGGTTGCTTCACGAATTCCCGCAGTATCAATGAAATTGTAAAGTACACCATCGATGGTCAATATTTCTTCAATGGTATCTCGGGTTGTTCCGGCTATTGAAGAAACGATTGCGCGTTCTTCATTCAACAAAGCGTTAAGCAAAGTCGATTTTCCTGCGTTTGGTCGTCCCGCAATTACGGTGCTAATTCCGTGTTTTATGGCATTTCCATAAGCGAAAGATTCTGTCAATAAAGTCAGTTTCTCTTTTAGTTCGATAACTAAATCATTCAATTCTGTTCTGCTGGCGAATTCCACATCTTCTTCTGAAAAGTCAAGTTCTAGTTCGATTAAAGAAGCAAAATCCATCAAACGTTGACGCAAATGAGCAATTTTATCAGAATATCCACCTCGCATCTGATTCATGGCGATTTCATGTCCTTTTTTTGAATCGGAAGCAATTAAGTCTGCGATGGCTTCGGCTTGAGATAAATCCATTCTGCCGTTAAAATAGGCACGCATGGTGAATTCTCCTGGCTTTGCCATTCTACAACCTGCTTTAAACAACAAGTTGAGAATTTGCTGTTGAATGTAAGTTGAACCGTGACAAGCAATTTCTGTGGTATTTTCTCCAGTAAAACTTTTCCCTTCTTTTAAAACGGTTACAAGAACTTCATCAATGACTTTATTTTCATCATCTCGAATAGTTCCAAAATGCACAGTATGCGAATCAACTTTCGTTAAATCTTTAGAAAATATTTTAGAAGTTAATGCCAATGCTTCGTCTCCAGAAACACGGATTACAGCAATTGCTCCTACTCCATTCGCAGTTGATAATGCACAAATTGTATCTTTTTCAATCAATAAAGCCATGGTAAATGTTCTGTTTGTTTAATTCTGCAAAGATAGGGAATTCAAAGGAAGTAAATGAAATAGAGTGTAGTTATAAAATCTATTATTATCTAATTAATTATAGTTTTTCAGCATAAAAAGAGAATATTGTTATCCTTAAATATAGTATAGTCAAAGTAGATCCCTCCATCTTCGATGTTCGGGATGACAGTTAGTTTGTGGTGATACAGAAAATGGGGCGAAAGCTACGCTTCCGCCCCATTTTCTATTACTTCCCCCATAACAACTGTCTTTCCGACAGAGTGAAACGACGAGGAATCTCTTTTTTCTTATCCTAAATGTCAATAAATGAAAGCAACACGGATTATCACGGATTTTTAATTCACCGTAAAGACTGGCATGTCTAAAAAATTAGATGTTAGACAAAGTCTAATGACTAACATCTAAATGTCTACAGTCTTTTCCACTTCCTTCTCAAACCACTTCCACAACGGGTCATTCGGAACCTTTGCAGTAATTTCAATCGGTTCTTTTTTCACAGGATGAATGAATGTTGCGCTTCTTGCGTGCAAAGAAATACTTCCGTCTTTATTCGAACGTTTCGCACCATATTTCACATCACCTTTGATAATACAACCAATATTTGAAAGTTGCGTTCGGATTTGATGATGACGACCTGTTTTTGGGTGTACTTCTAACAAATAATACCTGTCGCTTTGGGCAATCAGTTTGTAGTCTAAAACAGACTCTTTTGCTTCTGGAGTTCCTTTTTTAACGGAATAACTTTTATTTTGCTTCTTATTCTTTTTCAAATAATCGAGCAAACATCCGCTATCTTCTTTGGGTTTCGATTCAACGATGGCCCAATATACTTTCTGAACCTCCTGTTTTTTGAACAGTTCATTCATTCTAGAAAGCGCCTTACTTGTTTTTGAAAAGATAACTAATCCAGAAGTAGGGCGGTCTAAGCGATGAATCACACCGCAAAAGACGTTGCCCTTCTTATCATATTTTTTGGCCAACCAACGTTTGATTTTTTCTGGTAAAGGTTCATCTCCAGTTTTATCGCCTTGCGTGATGTCACCCGAAGCTTTATTTACCGCAATAAGGTGATTATCCTCATAAACAACGTTGACAGCCATTGTATTTTCTATTTAGTATTGTTCGTTTTCATTTGGAAAATCTCCAGAACGGACATCTCCGATATAACTTTGAACAGCTTTGGTCATTTCTTCGTATAAATTGTGGTATTTACGCAAGAAACGTGGATTAAACTCATTGTTGATTCCCAACATGTCATGCACCACCAAAACTTGACCGTCAACACCTCCACCAGCGCCAATTCCAATAATTGGAATGTTCACTTCTTTGGCTACTCGTGCGGCCAAATCTGCAGGAATTTTCTCCAAAACAATAGAAAAACATCCCGCTGCTTCCAATGCTTTTGCATCTTCAATCAAACGATTAGCTTCTTCATCTTGCTTCGCTCTTACTACGTAAGTTCCAAACTTATAAATAGATTGTGGCGTTAATCCAAGATGTCCCATCACAGGAATTCCAGCAGTTAAGATTCTAGAAATCGATTCCAAAATTTCTTGTCCACCTTCCAACTTCACTGCATGTCCACCTGATTCCTTCATAATTCGAATTGCAGTAGAAAGTGCTTCTTTAGAGTTCCCTTGATAGGATCCAAAAGGCATATCTACGACAACCAAAGCACGCTCAACTGCTCTCACAACTGAAGAAGCATGGTAAATCATTTGATCCAAAGTAATGGGCAATGTAGTTTCGTGACCTGCCATCACATTAGAAGCAGAATCTCCTACTAAAATCACATCAATTCCTGCAGAATCGAGAATCGTTGCCATTGAAAAATCATACCCAGTTAACATCGAAATCTTCTCGTTGTTATCCTTCATTTCTTGTAACACATGAGTGGTTACACGTTTTACATTCTTATGTACAGACATAATTAAAATTGTTTAGATACAAATGTACGAGAACAAATCAAATGAGCGGTGAAATTTGGGAAATTTCACTGCTCATTTGATTTGTAGGGAGAGACGCTTAAGAAAAATTTATATTTTTCTTAAGCAGAGAGAGGGTATTCTTAAAAATTGAAAATTTTCAAGAATAAGGGAGAGGCACAATAGAAAACTTTAAGTTTTCTGTTGTGAGGGAGAGAATACATTATCAATACTTCCAGTCTCTAACATTGTTAATAATATAGTTCTTAACGTTGATATAGTGTTGCTCATCTCTTATTACTTGGTCATTGAAGCTGCTATGCCAAACACCCTTTTCATTACCTAGTTTTAAAGATTTATTTTTGCTTGTAACAGCACCTTTAAACCCTCTAACTATTGCTGATAAGGTTTGAGATGGTGCTTTATACTCTCCAGGAACATTGCTTTTATTTTCAGAATAGCATATTTCCACAAGTGCATGGAAATGATTAGGCATCACAACATATTCGTGAAGTTTAACATTTTTCCTTATTTCTCGGGTAAACTCCCATTCCTCTGCAATGATTTCCCCAAGTTTATTTGGATACATTTTTCCATCCTTGATAGTGCCAAAAAGCCAAAGGTGCTTTCGTGCATCAATAGTGATGAAGTAAAAGCCAATTGATGCGTAATCATAGCCTTTTAAACGAAGACTTTTTCGATTTGGTAATTTAGATTTTTTCATAATATTTTGATTTAGAAATATTAAGATAGTGAAAAATATAAATTAGAAATTTGTTTTTAGGTTAAAAAAAATTGATGTTATTAAAATTAAGATGAGCATTGGCAAAAGGCGATTGCAAACTTTGAGGACGGTTGCAAACTTTGAGGACGGTTGCAAACCGTCCGTACCAAAGCTCATTGAAATTGCATTTATGCAATTTAGGTGAAGTGTTTTTGCTCCTTGCGCTTTGGCGAAAGTCGTGAGAGTGGTATGGACGGTTTGTAACCGTCCGCCCCAACTCGTCCGAAAAATGCGTTTGTTTAGTTGAAAAACTACACTAAAACCAACTCATGACATTTGTGTTTTTTCTTTTCTCCAAGAAAGAAATCAATCCTCCCCAAAGCTAGTCCTGCCCAACCAACCTGGTTAATCAAAACCTTCTCGCCTATTTTGTTTTGATGCACTTCTGGCTTTGGCAAAAAGGTATGCGTATGACCACCGATGATTAAATCGATGTTTTCTGTTTCTGCAGCTAGGGTTTGGTCGTTATCTTTGAACTGTTTGGGTTTGTAGCCCAAATGGGATAGACAAATCACTAAATCACACTCTTCTTCGAAGCGAAGATGTTTAGCGATTCTATTAGCAATTGGAATAGGTTCTTGAAAAACGGTGTCTCCATAATTGGTTTTGGCTACCAATCCTTCAAGTCCAACGCCTAAGCCGAAAACGCCTACTTTAAAAGGTCCTTTTTCAAAGATTTGGTATTCTTTTGTTACGTCTTTCAATTCTGTATTGGTGAAATCATAATTGGAACATACAAAAGGAAAGTCTCCGTGTTGATAAGCGTTTTTAAAACCTTCTAATCCGATGTCGAAATCATGATTTCCCATTGTGGCGCAATCATACCTCATTTGGGACATTAATTTCATTTCTAATTCTCCATGGAATTTATTGAAGTAAGGTGTTCCTTGAAAAATATCTCCAGCATCAAAGAGCAAAACATTTTTCTCTTCTTTTCGTATCCTTTTCAGCAAAGCATGTCTTCTAGCTACTCCTCCTTGGTTTGGGTATTTGGCATGATTCTCTGGAAAAGTTTCAATATTAGAATGTGTATCGTTGGTATGAAGAATTGTAATTTTATCAGCATACTCAGGAACTTTTGGAAAACTTAATAAGCCTGGACTAATGGCTAATCCTGATCCCACAACTAAACTCTTCTGTAAAAATATTCTACGCTCCATATTTACCTAAAGTTTTATACGACCATCAATAATTGGACGCAAGGTATCTATTTTTTCAACTCTTTTTATCAATGCTTCACGCAAGAAAATTCCTGTATCTACGGTTTCATAACTGCGTTTAAAGAAAGACATATTGTCGCCACCTGCTGAAAGATAATCAGTAGTAATTACATACAAAGTATCTTGTAATTCGGCATCTTTAAGAAGACTGAAATCTTCATTAGTTATTTGGAATCCGCCAATTGGCTCTCCTCCAGAATTCCGAAGATAAGCCACAATAGAGTCTAACTCACTTGCTGGCAATTTGGCCAAAACAACCGTATTGTCAAATGGCATTAATCGATAGATATCACCTACTGTAACCTCACCTTTTGAAATCGGTGCTCTTAATCCTCCATGATTCATAACAGAGATAAAATGTTTACCTTTTAGCCAATTGTGTTCTTCTAGATAATTTTCTGTCTCGTCAATCACAAAGTTCCCGAGTGTTCCTTCGGGTCTATTGCGCACAAGATCTTCAGTTGCGTATCCTATTACACGGTTCATATTCTCTGCTAATTCTTTTTTATAAGGCGCAATAAACGCTTGAAGCGAATCATCTGCAGGAACTGAGGTATTGATTTCTACTTTATCGGTTTGGACAAATATGGAAGCAGAAGAGCAGGCCAAAAGACCTGCTCCAATTACTATCATCCAAAAAATCTGAACAATTTTCATGCTTAAATAATATGCTTATTGAACAATAATTCTTTCTAATAAGTTTCCGTGTTCAGTATTAATATTAAGCAAATAAGCACCTGCATTAAAATTGGTAACATCAATTTCTACATACTGATTTGAAGTAGTAAATGTACCCACTTTTCGGCCTGTCATATCGCTCACATCAATTGAATTAATTTCAACTCCATTTAACTGAACATAAACAATTTCGTTACTCGGGTTTGGGAAAATAGTTAAGTTACTTTCAACAAATTCTGTAGACAAACCTAAACCATTACATCCATTTGAGTTATAAGTCATAGCATTAAAGTCAACATAACATGCAAAGTCAACACTATCTACATAAGGATTTCTATTTCCTTGGATGCTATAAATCAATTCATTTCTAGCAATTTCATAACTATCAGGTAAATCAGAAAAATGCCATTGTTTTAAGATTTCTTGATCTTGGTTCGTAGGTAATCCCCAATTGCCAGGAGTCGTCTTTTGGTGATAAGCAGTCGCCATATAAAACTTAGCTCTAGCTGCATTTCCTTTGTTTCGATCCGACGGTTCGTAAACCATTGCACCGTTCGCGTTTTTACCTCTTTTTCCTTCTAAGTATTCAAAAATAACCTCATCAACCACACCCAATGGTAAATTTCCTCTTGGTTGATTGGCTTCCTGTTGATTAATCGGGTATAAATTATGATAATCTACGTATTCTATCTCTTCTTGTCCATAAGTTGAATTTGCAGGATGCGTGGGAAACCAAGAATGAGGATAAGTGTGTTCACGTGAAAACCCTGTATTTGTCCAATCAAAAGCCCCAGAGAAGACTTTTCTTTCTGCAGAATAACAACAAATTACATAACTATCACCACCTGTTGTATCCATAACCTCAAAATTATCCATCATTAATCCTTTGTACATAAAGTAAGAACTTCTTGTATGTGGATTGATTAAATTAGTAAGGTCTCCAATCAAGTTTGGACTAGTAGAAGATATACCTGCATAATAATTACCAATTTCTTCACCACCTGACATTTGATTTCCTTCGAGCTTTTCAACTTGATTGTAGTTTACAAAGTTGTCGAAACCATTCATTGCATAAACTGTAAAATGGTAATCAATATTTGCTCGAATTCCTCTTGGCGTAAATGAATTACTTTCTCCGACATAAGCTACCTGACCATCACCAATAACATCACCTCTCAAGTATTCCGTTCCATCAACTGGCGCACCTGTTGGTGCACTTCCTTTTTTCCACACAACCAAGTAACCTTCTGCATCAGCCGATGCGTCATAATCTACATTTAAAGTATACGCTTCAATGTTTCCAAAAGACAAATTTGTTGCACCATTTGTAGGTTCTGTCGCTAAGTTGTCCGTTCCAATTCCATATAAATTAAGTGTAAATGTTGGCGTATTTGGATCGTCAGAATCTATAGTTAAAACTGACAATCTTGAACCATTTGAAGTTGTAGAGAAGTTAATCGAACCTGACTCAGTATTTCCTCCTCCGATTGCTCCAGGACTTAATGTAGTTGAAAAATCTGCTGCTGCATTTCCTGCGAAGTCTATAGCTGAAACTGTTAAGTTATTCACACCTAGATTCGATAATTCAAAAACTGTTGAAGCACTTGTTCCAATTTCAACAGTTGCACCATCTAATACAGGTACTCCATCGACAGAAACTTCTATCTTTTTATCTGGAGCAATGTATCCAAAAACATCGCTCATACCGCGTGGCAACAATTGGTATAAACCATTGTATTCACTCAATAGACCAACGATTGTTTGTGCACCAGAAGGAATAGTTTGACCATTCATGGAAGTTCCAGAATTAATACGGATTGTTCCCGTATTTGTTCCGTCTGTAAAATCGTAGTTGGTGCTATTTGAGAAAGTGCTCCCCGCATCATTGAAGGTCACATTGTCTATTCTTACCAAACGACCTTCGTAAGTTTCACCAAGATCGACAATATTGATGTTCCAAGCATCTACTTCGTTTGCCGGACCATGGTTTGTCAATGTTGAAATAGGGTCGATTTCTAAAAGACCACTAAAGTCTTTCAACGTTCCTGTTACAGTGACAGAATCTCCTCTATTAACACTATTTGTCAAGTTAAAATCATAGATCGGTATTCCACCTGTTTCATCTTGAATGTAACGAATAGCATTACCAAGTTCACCACCATCTGAAGCAACACCTGTTATGGTTACTTCATTACCTACAGGAAAGCTTCTAGCATCTTCAATGTCATTTTGTGCGAACACAGTTGACAATGAAAACAAAGCTCCGAAAATTAAAAATTTATTTTTCATTATTCTTTTTTTACAATTATTAAAACTCAAACCCTAAAGAGAAGTTTACTCTGATCCCTTGTCCAAAAAACACTGCAGCGGAAGGAGCATCAAATGTACTTCCATTTTGATTATTTCTTGCATCTGAGATGTACATTGAATTAAGCGCATTAAATACGTTTCCTCTTAAAACTAAACTTGACTTTTCAAATTTGAAACGGTATCCGGTATGGAAAGATAATATTCCATAAGAGGGTATTTGCCAAGATTCTGTTCCCCCATTTCCGTTAGCAACACTAAGAGAGAATGGATCAAAATCACTATAATAGCGATCAAAATAAGTATATCCTGCTTTTACATACAATCGAGGGATTGGTTCATAGCGTATTGCACCAGCATAAGTACTTTGCGCAGCATCACCAACGTGAACACCTTTTGCATCAAATTCAAAAACTTGCCCTACAACATCTATTTCTTCGGCAGATTGCCATGTCCAATCTCCTATTGAAACCATTCCTTCAATAGCTAAGTTGGGGAGAATTTTATAAACTCCATCAAACTCAATTCCCATGTGCAATGCATCCATTCCATTCACATTAGCTACCACAAACTCAGTTGGATCGTTCGGGTCAGGCACAGAAACTCCAAAAGGAAATGGTTTATTTTCCCAATAAGTGAAGTATCCATTTACATTGGCACTAAATCTTTTTGAACGGTACCCATATCCCGCTTCAAAAGCCATGATATTCTCATTCAATATTTCTTCAAAGTATTCATTTGTCGTATTGTCAATAACATTACTAAACTGCGGCGTTCTAGAAAGGTAACCTGCATTTACAAAAACATTCATTCGTTCTGTAATGTTGAAATTTGCTCCTGCTTTAGCTGTAAATCCAGCCAACCATTTCCAATCTGTTTGATTATATTTCAAATCTGGGTGATTAGGGTGGTAGTATTCCCCATCATAATTCACCACATCTTCACCACCGATATAAAGTGTAGTGTCTGATAAATGAATTTCTCTTTTCTTGTGATAGTCAATACCTTTATATCCATTTACTACTGTTGATAAGTTAACAAAAGTAGACCATCTTCCTTTTGAATATTCCACTTGACCAAATGCTCCGGCCCATTGAACCAACGCATCTCTGTGGTTATGATAAGGCTTCCATCCTACTTTATCACCCACTTGTTTCATATTTGACATTGCGTTCTGATCATTTGTATTGATCCAGTAGTTTCCACCTAGTAAATCTGCTAATTCCTGGTAATGTTCTCCTTTATAATAACGATAATCTAAACCTCCAGAGACTTTCCAGAACTCATTAATTTCATAATCAAATTGAGAAACTCCGCCAATCCACATGTGATTGTTAACAGCAGAGGTTACTACTTGAGAAGATTTCAATAAAGAAGGATGGTGTGCAGGATCAACTGTTGGTAAAGTTTGCCCCCACTTTTTAACCTCTTGATTATTGGTTATAATTCTGTCCCAATCTACATGGCCTTCTTCATCGTAAACAATCCCACTAGAGTTTTTTAAGCGTTCTCCACCTCCTCTTCCTAAAGAAATATATGCCATATTTGAAATAGAAAGTTTATCGTTCACTTTCCAGAAATCTTTAAGGGTAATTTGCGGTTTATGATAATAGTTTCTTCTTTCAGATCTTTTTACTCTATTTCCATTCTGATCTGTAAAATATCCAAAATGCTGGTTGTGGCGAATTCCCAAATCTGTTTTTGGGGCTCCATCAGGTACATCTATCCCTAATCCGCGTGCATAATCTGCGTCCCAATATTCTATCGGTTGTGTATAAGATCTTTGTCCATGCTCTTGTGGCGCCCCGAATCCACTTAATGAAATTAGGTGTTTACCTACACGCTTTTGAATTTTTAAATAGTAAAAAGCACCTCGTGTTGATAATCCATCAACCCAACCATCACCTTGTTTATATGAACCTGAGAATAAAACACCCCAACCATTTTTTAATTTTCCAGATTTATATGAAAGAGATGTTCTTAAGAAATTTCCTGTTCCATATTCTTGGTTCACTTTGATCATTCGCTTACCTCCTGTTGGCTGCGTAATGATATTCATTGTTCCTCCCACAGAAGGCATCGCCAATTTAGTAGCACCTAATCCACGTTGAACCTGTATTTGATTAGTAATTTGATCTAATCCAAACCAATTACTCCAATACACCCAACCGTTTTCCATGTCATTAACAGGAACACCGTCAATCATAACACCAATATTACGTTGGTTAAATCCTCGAATACTAATTCTCGCATCACCATCTCCACCTCCTTGTTGTGTTGCGTGAACACCTGGAGTGGAATTTAAAACCATTGGTAAATCTTGAGAACCGAGCTCTTCAGTAATTTGTTTCGCTGAAATTCTACTAACAGCCACTGGTGTTTTCCTATCAACAGCTAGCTGACCAATTACTTCGACTTCTTCCATTTCTTGGGTATCTCCCATTGCAAAATCTTTGGTAACAACAGGAGCGTTAATCGTTACTTTTGTTACCAGAGTATCGTAAGAGAACATGGAAACTTTCACTTCGTAGGTTCCATAAGGAAGATTACTTATTTTATAAGAACCGTCTAATTGAGCTTTTGCTCGATATTCCTTGGAGATAAAAATATAAGCACCAATAATGGGTTCGCTAGTAGAATGATCGGTGATTTTTCCTTTTAAAGTTCCATTCTGTGCAAAAACAATTGTAGGAATTAGGAAAGCGAGGAGTAAAATTTTATTTATCACAACTAATATATTGAAATGAAAAAAGGGGAGTAAATTCATCCACTCCCCTTTTCTATTTTATTTATTTCACAATTAAACGACGCGATGAAACCACACCGTTTGCTGTTTTTATATTCACAAGATAAATTCCTGTTTGTTTTCCAATGTTGATTGATTGAATACCTGCTGTATTTTTTTGTTCTAACACTTTTTGACCAACAGCACTATAAACAGTTACATTTACAATTTTTTGGTTTGCATTTAATTCAAAAACACCATTTGAAGAAGGATTTGGATAAATCGCTAAGTTTATTAACTCTTCATTCTCTACTGATAATGGATTACATTCACACGTATGTACACCCAATGTTGCCCAGTTACCTTTAATTCTCGGATCCCCGCTTCCATCTAAAATAGGGTCTCCATTTTGATCCAGCATAGGAATTACAGCTGGAATAGAATCCCATTCTGCTAAAGCATTGAATTTTGCAGGATTTGCAGTTACTCCAGATTTAACAGTTGATTTTCTGATTAAAGAATGATCTTCTGTTACAACAACACCTACACCCACGTAAGGATCCTCTGTTGTCCATCCGTTCATCTCTACTCCTCCATAAGTTCCAAAAGGATCTTCACCTATTTTACCAAATAAGTCAATCAATTGAGTTGTTCCAGCGTCTAAATCAGCCAAAGTTCCTTTTTCAAGTGTAACAGCGTCGTTACCGTTGAAGTACATTGCTTTTGACACGTTGTAATCTGGACAGTAGAAACCATCAGCTTTTACTTGTAAAGAATCCCAAATTGGAGCTTCTTGGCCCGTTCCGTTTTCGTCTCTCTTATCGAGTACAGCCACATACGCACCATAAGGAGGGAGCATACCAGATAACTGAACAGCTGCTTCAGAACCTGCAAATGATGCTCCGTTTGAATAGCGAACAATAATATATTCACTTAAATCAATAGTACTTTGCGTTGGATTGTAAATTTCCAATGCTTTGTTGTTTGACCAACCTTCTACATATTCTGAGATAAATAAATCTGAACAATCTTGAGCACTAACTGAAGCGCTTAAAAGAAGTCCTAAAGAAAGTAAAACTTTTTTCATAATTATTTTATTTTTATTGATAGATTACTGAATATAAAAAAACAAAACAGTTGATTGTTTGAATAAACATTAAGAAGATTACAACTTGTTTTTCATCGTTTTTTTGTTCTTATTGAAATGTGGTTTCAGCGTTCTAATTTTAGCATCAAGGAGAACACATTTCAATTTTCATTACAAAATTAAGGCTTTTTATTGAACCTCATATTATGTAATTATTAACAATTTTTAATTTTTAGTTAATTTACATCCTACATCATAGAAAAATGATCATGCCACACAACTAAAAAATGGAATAATAAAACTCCCAGTTTCAGTTATAACGTACCTTTACAAAATCAAACTGTGAAATATTCGAAAGCTAAACGTTAAATATATGACATGTGAAAAACTTCTGTTTTTTAACAAAAAAAGATCCCTTAACAACGTGTACCCCTCATCTAAAAGTTTAAAAAAATACACTTTGTTATAATTTCAGCGTTCCTCTGAACAAATACACAAATATTCAAGGCTTACTTTTTTTATTTATCTTCGTGAAAAATTGAATTCAAATATGAAAAATACACTTTTAATATACCTTTTTATTTTTTCAACAGGAATACTCCTTGCCAATCCTCAAGACTCACTAAATGTGGAACATATTTGGAAAAAGTACCAGTTTTTCTCAAAAGGTGTTGATGGATTTCGCTCCATGAAAGATGGAGAACACTTTACACGATTCGAAAATATTAACGGAAGAAAGTCAATCATTAAATACGCTTTTAAAGACTTAGAAGCGGAGGGTAAAGTAATAATTGATGCATCAGACCTTGTTTATAAAGGCAAAAAGTTAAATATAGACGGTTATAGTTTCAACGATGACGAAACCAAGATTCTTTTGACTGTAGATAGAAAAAAAAGATACCGTAGAAGTTTTTCAGCCGAATACTTCCTTTTTGATTTGAAAGAAAGAGCACTTACACCACTTGATCCTGAACGTAAACCACAGACATTGGCTACTTATTCTCCTGATGGTAAAAAAATAGCGTATATCCACAAAAATAATTTATACGTAAAAGAAATTGCGAGCAATAAAATCATTGCAATTACTAAAGATGGAAAAAGGAATGAAATCATTAACGGAACGACAGACTGGGTATATGAAGAGGAGTTTGCGTTAGTTAAAGCATTTGACTGGTCACCAAACAGTGAGTTTTTAGCATTTCTACGATTTGATGAAAGTAAAGTTAAGGAGTTTACAATGATGTATTATTATGATCTTTATCCTTCCCCTTACACCTTTAAATATCCAAAAACAGGTGAAGACAATTCAAAAGTAACTTTAAACATTGCAACGATCAATACAAATAAAATTGAAAAAGTTGATTTAGGCGATTACGAATATATTCCGCGTATTAAATTCTCCAGCACAGCAAACAAATTATTAGCATTGACATTAAATAGACACCAAAATCATTTAAAGTATCATTGGATCGATGCTGAACGCAAAAAGAAATCAAACCCAGTTATATATGAAGAAATCGATGACGCTTATGTAGAAATCGATGATAATCTCCATTTTTTATCTGATGGAAAACACTTTATGCGAACGAGTGAAAAAGACGGTTATAATCACATATATAAAATTGGTGTAGACGGTTCAAGTCAGCAAATCACTTCAGGAGCCTGGGACGTCATTAATTTCAAGGGTGTAGATGAGGAAAAAGGTTTGATCTATTACACTTCAGCTGAAGAAGGAGCAGCTTTTAAATCGCTATATTCTATTCAATTGGATGGCAGTCAGAAAGTCAAAATTAGCGACAATAAAGGCCAAAACAAGGTAACCTTTGCCAAAGGAATGAAATATTATGTTAATAATTGGTCAAACATTAACACGCCCAATAAATACACTTTGCATCAATCAGACGGCAAACTTATTAAAACCCTTGAGCGTAACGATTTACTTAATGACCGATTGAAAACTTTCAATTTTCAACCAAAAAAGTTCATATCAATACAAGGCGCCGACAAACCATTAAATGCATGGATTTTGTATCCTCCAAACTTTGACAGCACCAAACAATACCCTGTATACCTCCACGTATACGGCGGCCCAGGTTCAAACATGGTTAAAGACGAGTACAACGGTGGAAATGGAGCGTATCATCAACTATTGGCAAAACATGGATACATTGTGATGAGTGTAGATCCACGAGGAACGATGTATCGAGGAGCAAAGTTTAAGAAATCAACCTATTTACAATTAGGTAAACTAGAAACAGAAGATTTAATAGCAGTTGCCAAAACAATTGGTAAATGGAAGTTTGTAGACGCATCAAGAATAGGAATAATGGGATGGAGTTATGGTGGCTATATGGCATCTTTAGCTTTAACAAAAGGAGCTGATTATTTCAAAATGGGCATTGCTGTTGCGCCCGTTACGAATTGGAGATATTACGACAATATCTACACAGAACGATTTATGCGCACACCACAAGAAAACCCTTTAGGCTACGATGACAATTCTCCTATTTATCATGTTGATAAATTAAAAGGTAATTACTTTATTATTCATGGTTCGGGCGATGACAACGTTCATGTTCAAAATGCTATGGAAATGGTTAATGCCTTGGTAGCTGCGGACAAAGATTTCACACAGTTCATCTACCCCAATAAAGACCATGGTATTTATGGTGGTAATACTAGAAATCATTTATATAGAATGATGTTGAATTTTACTTTGAAAAACCTTTAGACGGCTCATTTATTTCATAATTCGTAAAGAAAAAGGGATAAACTTTCGTCTTTTGATTTTAATCTAAATCTATTTTATATGATTAAATATTGAAAATAAACAAGAAGCATATTGCTAGTTGAACCCCTGAATTTCAGAGCTAATAAAATGATTAGAAATTACATAATGCTCATTATTTTAAACCTAATATTAGCGTAGGTCCAAACCAGCATAAAAAAAGATTTATTTTAGCGCAAAATTTGTTAAAAAAACGGCTTCAAAGTGAAAGAATTTATTATCTTAGGCAGCCGAATTAATAGTTAAATAAATAAACGAGTAAGCAAATGAGCGAAACTGCAAAAATAGAAATTGACGGGAAAACCTTTGAATTTCCTGTAATCACTGGTACAGAAAACGAGAAAGCTATAGACATCAAAAAATTGAGAGGTACAACAAACTGTATCACTATAGATCCTGGCTTTAAAAATACAGGAAGTACCACCAGTGCGATCACCTACCTTGATGGAGAAAATGGAATTTTGAGATATAGAGGATATCCCATCGAACAATTAGCAGAAAAAGCCACTTTTTTAGAAGTAGCCTACCTACTTATTTACGGTGAGTTGCCAAAAGAATCAGAATTAAAAGATTTTAAGAAAAGTATTACCAACCATACCTTGGTACACGAGGATATGAAACAATTTTTCGAGGCATACCCTTCTCAAGCACATCCAATGGGTGTATTAGCTTCAATGGTTGTGAGTTTATCTACTTTCTATCCGGAATCACAAGATCCAAACCGTTCAGATGAGGCAGTTGATCTTACAATACATCGTTTATTAGCTAAACTTCCAACTTTAGCGGCCATGTCTTATAAAAATGCAGTTAGACATCCTTTTATTTATCCAAAGAACGAATTAGGTTACATTGAGAACTTCTTAAATATGATGTTTGCAATGCCAACTGAAGATTATAAACCAAACCCAGTCGTTGCATCTGCATTGAATAAACTATTAATTCTTCACGCTGATCACGAACAAAACTGTTCAGCATCTACAGTAAGAATTGTAGGTTCATCTCAAGCTAATCTTTACGCTTCAATTTCTGCAGGAATTTCTGCACTTTGGGGTCCGCTTCACGGTGGAGCCAACCAAGCTGTAATTGAAATGTTAGACAAGATTCAAGAAGACGGTGGTGACCTTGACAAATGGATTGCAAAAGCGAAAGACAAAAATGATCCATTCCGTTTGATGGGCTTCGGACATAGAGTATATAAAAACTTTGATCCACGCGCTAAAATCATTAAGAAAGCTGCTGATGATGTACTAGAACAACTAGGTGTTGACGATCCGGCTTTAGATTTGGCGAAAAAAATGGAAAAAATTGCGTTAGAAGATCCTTACTTTATTGATAGAGGTTTATATCCAAACGTAGATTTCTATTCAGGAATTATCTACAAAGCACTAAACATTCCTTCTGAAATGTTTACAGTAATGTTTGCCCTAGGTAGATTACCAGGTTGGATTGCACAATGGAAGGAAATGAAAGAAAATAAAGAACCAATCGGAAGACCACGCCAGATTTACACTGGAGAAAACGAAAGAGATTACGTTTCCATTGAAAAAAGATAGATTTTAAAATCAATCATATAGAGAAGTCCAAGCAGAAATGTTTGGACTTTTTTCTTATCAATTTTCACTTTAAGACAAGATTGATTAAAATTAGCTTGTGGCTGATGTTGATAAATCTTTACGATCAATCTGTTTTTGCATTCATCAATTCATTGCAATTTTATATATTCACAAAAAAGTCAAGAATAATATGAAAATATATCCGCTAAATACTGGAAACTTTAAATTAGATGGTGGAGCTATGTTTGGTGTAGTTCCTAAAACTTTATGGTCAAGAACCAATGAACCAGACGAAAATAACATGTGTAGTTGGGCTATGCGCTGCATGTTAATTGAAGATGGAGATCGTTTAATGTTAATAGACACAGGAATTGGTGATAAACAAAGTGAGAAATTCTTTTCGTATTATTACTTATTTGGAGATGATTCTTTAAAAGGAAATCTAGATAAACTAGGCTTTTCACCTGATGATATTACAGATGTTTTCCTAACACATTTACATTTTGATCATTGTGGTGGTGCTGTAGAGCGAATTGGAGATAATAAATATGCTCCGGTATTTAAAAATGCTACTTTTTGGAGTACAGAAAAACATTGGAAATGGGCTACAGAGCCAAATGCTAGAGAAAAAGCTTCTTTTTTATCTGAAAACATTCTTCCGATGGAGGAATCTGGCCAGTTGAAGTTTGTCTCAAGAAACGGAGATTATACAAAAGAAGTTTTTAAAGATATCGACTTACTATTTGTTGATGGACATACAGAGAGTCAAATGATTCCACATATTCGATACAAAGGAAAGACTTTGGTTTTTATGGCTGATTTACTGCCTTCGGTTGGTCATATTCCTTTGCCTTATGTGATGGGATACGACACGCGTCCTCTGCTTACTTTATCAGAAAAGGAAAAATTCCTTGAAAAAGCAGTTGATGAAGAATATGTTTTGTTTTTGGAACACGATGTGAACAACGAATGCTGTACCTTAAAACGTACCGAGAAAGGAATTCGACTTGACCAAACATTTAGTTTTAACGAACTATTTTAAGATTTTTATTATCTTTAAATTCAAATAACACTATTATGGATAAATTTATTAAACAACTACTTGAATTACACTCTAAAATTATTCTTCCACAATTTGGAGCAATTGTAATTGAAGATGAAGAAACTGGTGAATTAATGTTTAATGAATACTTGACCTACGATGATGGTAAACTGTCTTCATTAATTCAAGAAGAGTCTAAAAAAGACGAGCAAGAAGCTAAGAACATGGTTGCTAAATTTGTTCGTGAGTTACAAGCTCAATTAGATAAAGGAGAAACTTATGAAATATTTCAATTGGGAACGTTTAATAAAAACGATGATGGAGAAATTGAATTTATCGGGAATTTAAAGTCCGCGAAAACAAAAGAAACTAACAAAGTAATTCCTCCTACTCCATTAAAAGATGAAAAGTCTACTCCAAAACCGGTAAAAGATGTAGTTAAGGAAGAACCAAAGAAATCGAATAGTTCAGAAGTGAAATCAACGCCAAACCCAACTCCCTCTGCAGCAGAACCAAAAAGTGCGCGTAAGAAAAAGAACAGTTATGTTGAGAAAAAAGATAAGTTCCCAAAATCTGATAGCGACAAAGTAAACAAGCAATCAAAAGAAGACACTCCCCCAAAATCTAAACCAGTTAAAAAAGAAAAGAAGAAGAAAGAAAATGTTAGCACTTCAACACCTTTGAAAAAATCGACTGGTAATAAAAAAGAAGAAAAGAAAGAAAAAAAGAAAAAAAGGAAAGTGAGTCCTTTTCTGTGGATTATCTTAATCATACTTGTTTTAGTAGCAGCTGGAAGCGTATATGTAGGACTTAATTATGAAAAGGTCGAAGAATATATGGGCTGGAATAAATTTGAAGGTGAAACAACAGATAAGGATTTAGAAAAGGAAGAGTCTAATGCAGGCGAGGAAGAAATTTTAAAACCTGAAACAGAAACAGCAGTTGAAGATGAAATAGAAGAATCACAAACAGAAGATCTTGATGCTGGAGAAGACAATGAAGCTGCTGCTGAGGATGTTGTTGAAGATGTTGTTGAAACACCAGTAAATAACTCTTCTTCTGGAAACCATCATATAATTATAGGTTGTTTCAGTGAAAAGAGCAACGCCAATAGATTGGTTCAAGAGTTCAAGCAACAAGGATTTGACGCTCAAATAATAGGTCAATATGGTGGTTTACATTTCGTTTCAGCGCAAAGCTACCCAACAGCAAATGCTGCATCAGCAAATTTATCAAAAGTACGTTCCATTAAAAGTGGTGCATGGTTGTTTAATAACTAAGCTTTTAAAGATATAAGGAGTAAATTCATGTTAAAATGAGTGATCAATCTAAAATCATTGATGTTAAACAAGTTATTCATGACAAGAACCCAAATTTATTACGGTTTATGCCTGGATTTGTTGTCCGTTATCTTCAACGAATACTTCATGAGGATGATGTTAATGACTTTATTCAGGAACATAAGAATGATTCACCTATTGAATTCTGCTTATCCGTAATGAAAAAGTTCAATATTGAACTAGAATACGAAGGATTGGAAAATGTACCTACAGAGGGTGGCGCAATCTTAACTATGAATCATCCTTTAGGCGGAATGGATGCAATGGCCTTAGTTGCTGTTTTACATAAAAAGAGGTCTGATTTAAAATTTGTCGTTAACGATGTGCTAATGCATTTAGAAAATTTACAACCGATTTTTGTAGGCGTTAATAAACATGCGAAAAACGCAGCAGCCTCGCTTCGTAAAGTAGATGAAACATTTGCTGGAGATGAACTGCTTTGTATATTTCCGGCAGGATTAGTCAGTCGAAAAACAAATGGAAAAGTTGAGGATTTAAAATGGAAAAAAACATTTGTTACCCGATCAATAAAATACAAAAAAACAATTGTTCCAATTTATATAGACGGAGCGTTGACTAATTTTTTCTATAACCTATACAGCTTTCGCAAAAAGCTGGGTATAAAAGCCAATATTGAGATGTTATACTTAGTAAATGAATTGTATAAACAACACAATAAAAAAATAAAGATTAAATTTGGAGAACCTTTAAATGCTGCGGAATTTGATAAATCAAAATCGCACCAAGAATGGGCACAGCATGTAAAAGAAAAGGTCTATGAATTAAAAGATTAGTATGGCTGAAAAAATAGAAAAAATTATAGATCCAGTCGATCGTGAGTTAATAAAACAAGAGCTAACAAAAGAGCGTTTTGGGCGCACTACGAGAAAAGGTGGAAATGAAATTTATATTATAAACGCCCATAACTCTCCGAATACGATGCGTGAAATCGGTCGTTTACGTGAATTATCATTTCGTTCTGCTGGAGGAGGTACAAAAAAGGCTATTGACATTGATCAATACGATACTTCAGAACTATGCTATCAGCAATTAATTGTTTGGAGTCCAGAAGATGAAGAAATAATAGGCGGTTTACGTTTTATAAATTGTGCTAAAATCATCTCAGACGATAAAGATCAATTTATTCCGATGAGTACTTCTCATTACTTTAAGTTTTCAGAACAATTTAAAAAAGAGTTTCTACCCTATGCGATAGAATTAGGAAGAAGTTGGGTACAACCCATGTATCAACCTAGTGTGAATCCAAGAAAAGGACTGTTTGCTTTAGATAATTTATGGGATGGCTTAGCTGTTTTAACAGTAGTTTATCCGAATTTAAAGTATTTCTTTGGCAAAGTTACGATGTATCCAGATTATCATGAGGAATCTCGTGATTTTTTACTTTTCTTTCTACAAAAGTACTTTCCTGACAAAGACGGTTTAGCCACTTCAATGTATCCATTAAATCAATCGTATGATGCAGAAAAATTCAAAGCTCTGTTAGCAAATAAAGATTTTAAAGAAGGATTTAAAGTCTTAACACATTTCGTTAGAGAAAACGGTGAGAATGTTCCGCCATTAATGAATATCTATATGCACCTCTCCCCTACTATGCGTTCGTTTGGAACAGCCGTAAATCCAGACTTTGGAGGCGTTGAAGAAACAGGTATTGTGGTAACAATTGCTGATATTTATGAAGACAAAAAAGAAAGACATATTTTGCCAATTTTGAATAAGTAAGGATAATAATATAGCCAAAAAACCACACCGTTGAGGCGCTATTCGATTCCCTCTTCGGTATGGTTTTATATCCTTATTGCAAAACAATCTTCTTCACATACTTCTTTTCTCGATGCGTAAATGTCACCAAATAAATCCCTCTTGCATATTGGGCGATGTTCGTTTTTAGCGCACGGTTCTTTTTTATATCCGTAAAACGCTTCAATATTTTACCTGTGATATCGGCAATAAAAATCTCGTCAATATCTTCACTTACCTTAATACTCAAATCTCCTTGAGTTGGATTAGGCCAAACATTCCAGTCTAACTCAATCAATGAATCATTCATTTCTGGATCCTGAACTTCTCCAATTGTAATTGCTCTATCACATTCAGGCATAAATGAATACGTTTCAATTATGCGTACTAGTAAATCATTTAGTAATTCGACCTCGTATTCATCGGTTGAAGGCTCTATGTGCGTATTTCCAATTCCACTATGATTGGTTAAAAAAGCATAGCTTCCATTGGTTCCCAAAGCAAAACAACGCATTAGATATTCGGTATCTTTTTTAATTCCACTAGCTGCCAAAGGAACAATGCGGACTCCTTTTGCAGCAGCTTTTTGTGCGATAGCTTTCAGTTTCTGACGTATTTCAGGTGTATTATGCGGCGGAGCATCTAAGATTAGAAACAGTATTCTTGCTCTAGCTTCCTGACTCCATTTCAAACTATCCAAGGCTTCGTTTAGAGCTACGTCAACTGCTTCTTCGTAATCACCACCTCCACTAGCATGTTGTGCGGTAATAAAGCCAATTGAAGATGACAAAACCGTAGTAAAATCGTGTCTACGCGTTAAATAGTCATCACCATGATCACGATAAAAAACATTTCCAAAATTAAAAGTAAGCTTTGGATGCTCATTTTTTGCCTTGTAAATCACATCATTTAACTCAGCCTTTAGATAATTAATTTCATCTCCCATTGAGCCGGTGGCATCTACAACAAATGCAATATCAACATCACTAATAGGCTTACAATTTGCATCAAGAGTAAAAGTATTTATACCATCTTTAAAGTTTTTTAAACGCTTAATGGTAAATATATCTTCTTGATAATGCACAACTGCAGATGGTTTTATAAACTTTTGATTGGGTAGACTCAAACCACCCCAAAGCTCTGCTTTTCCAGTATTATCTGTACGACTTTCATAAAATACTTTATTTGATTCATTAACAAGTTGAACCAACACATCCACCATTGGATAGCCATTTTCATTTTTTATTTGAACTGTATATCGATCGGTAAAAAACATATCCCATTTTTGTTGATATTTAGAAAGTTCATTTGCTGCAATATCTTTCCACATTTCCCATTTTGTAAAATCATTAATCTCACCAGCTGTTAAACGACCAGGTTTTGTATGTCCTTTTGAAATATCAACTAATGAAGAGGCAGATTTTTCCGTAGCTCTACGTGTGGATTTATGGCTATGGTCGATTTTACTTTCAACAACTGAAAATGAATGGCTCTCTTCATATATGTCAGGAGGGGGAATGTCCTTCTTACTTTCTAATTCAAAAGGTGCAATGTAATCTTCTTTATGGTTCAAGGCGAAGTTTCCTTTCTCATTTCCCATAACATGAATATTCTTTACCAATTCTTCATGTCCTTCATATTGAAAAACAACTTTGTAACTTCCAGTATCTAATTGAACATTAAAGTTTCCTTCGGCATCCGTTAGTACTGAGGCAACCATCTTTTTACCTTTATAAATGTTTACATTTCCATAGCCTAGAGCCATTGAATGTTCAGAATTCATATTTCCAGAGATGGATTGACTAAAAATTGAAAAAGAAAGAAGATTCAGAAATATAAATATGTAAATGTGTTTTAAATCCTTCATGATATTTTGTTTTAATACTGATTTGTACAGCCTAGATTTTAATCGGTTCAAAAAAGTAGTATATTAGGATATGAAAAAAATAATATTGCTCTTATTGCTCTCATTAATCTACAATATCAGCTTTTCACAAGTTAAAGATTCCAGAAAAAGAAAAGACATATTAAAAGAATACGGATTAAAAAGAAATAACCAAACCTTATTTATACTTGGTGGATTTCATATTACAAAAAATACAAATATTGTTATCTCTCCATCATCTGACAATTATACGCAAACCGAAATTGATTTTTATGATCGACATTTTGGTGTTTCTTTTCGATTTTCAAGCAATTGGTATTTTACGCCTAGAAGTAAAAACAGGTGGTATTTTCGAACCAATTGGATAATGGGAGGTTTGGTTTGGGCCGATGGTTTACTTTTTCCAAGTGCACCTTTAAATATTGGTTTTGGTGATAACATTAAACTGTCTAAAGATGTTAATTTAGACTTGACTCTTTCAGGAGGGCTAGCCCTAATTGGGCCAGGTTTTATGAGCGATTATATAAACTATATAGGTGTTATATATCCAGAAATTAAACTACAAACTAAATGGTTCTCAGTTGGATTAATTTACGCAAGATATCCTGAACAATATAAAACTGGAAAATCAATTTACCACACGTTACTCATTGGTTTAAGTAGCGGAATTTAGATCTGAATTATGAAGTTTTTAATCCATAATTATCATTCATCTTTTGAATCCTTTTGATCAATTCATTTCTCAACCCCTCTGGTTGAAGAACCTGAATATCACCACCATAACTTAGCAATTCACGAATTAATTCTTCAGAAACAAGCGCAAACAATTCAAATTTCGTTTCAAGATCATTTTCTTCAGTTACTTGCTGACTAGCATGAAAGGGCTGTGACTTAATATACTTACCTGCGATATTAGAAGCAATGAACACAATTTTTTCAGGTCTTGAATTAGCTGAAGCAGTAATACCAATAGCATGTTTAAAAAACCTGTCAGCTTGAAAGTCTATTGGCTTCTCTCCTGTTTGTTCCACAATTTCTAGGTTTGAAATACGGTCTAATGCATAGGTAATAACACCTTCTTTAACTGAATCATAACTTATTAAATACCATCTATTATTGTACTCTTTTAATAGTAAGGGCGTAACTTTTCTTTGCTTTTTGATTTGCGTAATAAAACTTTCGTAAGTAAAATAAGCCACATGTTGGTTTTGAATTGCCAAAAGAAGAGGTTGCAAATATTCATTACCTTGAATGGCTAGAGATTGCTCAAATTGTATATACTCCTCGATATTAGTGGTTTCTGATTTTCTGGCGTCGGCATCAACATTTACACGATCAATAATTTTATTGAGTGCAAAACCAAAGTTCTGAAACATCTCTGTATCTTTAAATTGAGAAAGCGTGCTTAACGCAAATTGTATTGATGCAATATCATCTTCAGATAAAGGCTTCTCGTTGATTGTAAAATCAGGGTTTTCATAAAAGTATCCTTTAAACTTTTTTGAATATTTAATTGGCGCATCCATTTCATGACGCATAGCAAAGAGGTCTTTTTCAATTGTTGAGTCTGAAATGTGTTTACCACTTGAATCTCCATAGAGTTCCATCTCACATGCTTGCCGAAGATCCATTTTATTCGGATATGGATTGTATTTATTTCCAAGCGCTTTATCTATTACACGGTATCGAATTAACGCATTTTTAATGTGCGGCATAAAAAGATGTTATAATTGTCTCAAAAATTCAATTCTTTTTTCAATTGGTGGATGTGTAGAAAACAAACCTTTAAAAGCACTTGATAATCCAACGGCAGTATCTTTTGGTGTATTCTCTATAAACATTTGTTGCACATCTGCACTCTTAACCTTATCAACATGATGATTTCCAGATATTTTCTCGAGTGCACTGGCTAAACCTAATGGATTTTTAGTCATTTCTGCTGCTCCTGAATCCGCTAAGTATTCTCTTTTTCTACTCAATGCAAGTTTAAACAAAATAGATAAAAAATAAGCAATCGCTGCAAGCACAACTATGACAATCATAACAATTGCACCGCCTTTGCCATCGTCTTTTCTTCTGTTTGAGCGTAAGTTACCATACAACATAGAACGTAAAGCCACCTGCATTATAAAAGAAAATATACCTACAAAAACGATTGAAACAATTAAAAGTTTTACATCATTATTTCTAATGTGCATTAATTCATGAGCGATAACACCTTCTAATTCTTCATCATTAAGTTCATCAATAATTCCTCTTGTTAGGGTAACAGTAAAGTTCTTTTTATTAATTCCGCTTGCAAATGCATTGAGTGCAGAGGTTTCAATAATACGTAATTTTGGCATTTGCATACCAACACTCATACATAAGTTTTCAGTTAGGTTATAAACCCTCATATTATCCTTTCTCGACAAGGAATGAGATTTCGCTGCCTTGTTGATCATTGTAGAGTTAGTAAAATAGGCAATTAAGAACCATATCCCAACAGCAAGGAAAACATAAGGAATAGCAGTTATGAATTGTTCTAAAACAAAGTCAAATGGGTTTTGCTCTTCTTGCGCATAATTAATGATTACAAAAAAGGCAAAAACCATCACAAGCACCAAAAATGGAAATGCCATCAATAATAAAATAGATTTTCTATTATTAGAAGTTATCTGCTGTTGCAGTCCTACATATTTCATGGAGCAAAATGTACTATTTTAGAATTTAACTTCGGGTGCTTTGTCAAGTACCACTCGCTCTGCCTGACCAACATCAAACATTGGTTCTTGTTTAAATCCAAACATTCCAGCAAAAATAACATTTGGGAATTTCTGAACAGAAACATTTAACTCTTTCGTTGAGGAGTTAAAAAACCTTCTTACCGCAGCTAATTTATTCTCAATATCTGAAAGTTCCGTTTGTAGTTGCATAAAGTTACTACTTGCTTTAAGGTCTGGATATGCCTCTACTTGAATGTTTAATCCGCTTAAAGCTGAAGTTAGGTCTTTTTCGGCAGCGATTTTTTCATTCACTGAGCTTGCTCCAACTGCTGCTTGTCTTGCAGTAGTTACTGCTTGTAAAGTACCAGCTTCGTGTTCCATATAACCTTTTACGGCATTTACTAATTGAGGTACTAAGTCGTGTCTCTGTTTTAGTTGAACATCAATATCTGCGAAAGCATTTTCTCTGTTTTCTCTCAGCCTTACCAATGTATTGTAAATGGATATTACCCAAATTACAATAACAGCAACAATTATTATAGCAATCCACATTCCGCTCATAATCTTAAATTTATATTTGAGTTAAAGATACTAATTTGGATTTAATTTTTACAATAACCATTCAAATTAAATCGAGTAGGAAGATAGGGATTAATTCCCTACCTGTCCTCTCACACCACCCTGCATACCGTT
>NZ_PJNI01000001.1 GCF_002844555.1 Brumimicrobium salinarum | reverse complement strand
GACTTTCACCACCTAGTTAATTACCATGCACGGCACACAAAACAAACAAGAGAGAAAGCGGGCGCCTCCTCTCTTGTTTTAACACTACTACTTATGAAACCTAACAACATACAAACGCAGCAATTCTTAATTTGTTTCTTTTTAAATCATAAAATAGGTTAAAAAAAGAAAGAATCATATCGGGCCTTTAGTAATTCTATGGAATGAGTTTAAATATTAGTCAATTTGTTTATATCGTGAAAGGTTAGTTTAATAAGTAATCTGTTGACAATGTTCTTGAAAGAGAATACTACAGCAGGCCCTTCTACTTCTTAACCAACTAGATCAACAGTGGTTTTGATTAATACTGATTTTTGAATTTATGAAATGGAGTACATCCATAAAGTTTTAATATGCGAAGCATTGGAATGACTAGGCTAGGTTTGTAAAACTTTTCTACTAATACTAGCAAATATTTCAGTGCATAGATAAATAGTGAATGCACAGCTTATTAATTAATATCGTTAGAATGCATTATTGATTCCTACCTACTTGTAATACTGATCCGTTACAACTTTTTCCATTCAATTTAAAAACGAAAAGTCGTCAAGTAGAAAATAACATTAAATAAAAAAGGGGAATCTTTCGACTCCCCCTTCTTTAATATATAGTGTATTGATTATTTATTCACAACCAATTTTTGAGTAACACGACTGTCACCAGCAACGATATTTAAGTAATAAACACCGTTAGCGAAAGTAGAACCGTCAATTGTTAATTCATGCTCTCCAGCCATAACGTTACCTTCATTAACATTCGCTACAACGTTACCAGCAACATCAACAACTGTATAAGAAACTTCAGCAGCTTCTTTCAAGTTAAATGCAACTTTTGTTTCATTAGCAAATGGGTTAGGGTAACTCTGTGCAATGTTAATGTTAGACATTTCATTGCTTTCAATTCCAACTGTAGGATCAAAGTTTAAGCGAATAACTGGAACTCTATATAAATTACCAATATAAGAGTAATCTGCTCCATCAAAAAACGTAATTTGAGCTGGTCTAGTGGTTGTACCAGCAGCAGCTAATTCAATTAAATTGTTTCCAAACGCATCAACATAAGCTCTATAAGTATTACCTGAGTTTAAAGTTACAGGACTTTCCAATGGAATAGTTATAACTTGTCCAATATCAGAACTTTGAATTGTATACAAATCAGAAGCAGCAACATAACTATACCCCCCTTGGCCATCATTAAGTTCTACACCTACACTGATTTCTTCTCCTTCACCGGCAGCAATTCTTACGTCAATACCTGTAAGCTGTTTGTCTCCGAACATGTCATATCCAATACCCACAGAATTATAAATTACGGACCCTGTAGTTAATTCGATTTCAAGAGAATAGTCACTTGCTGTTTCACCAAAGTTTAATTGATCGGCAGCATACGTGAAATCATTTACATCAAACTTAATTTCATAAGGAATTGAGTTATTCCCAGGATTATCATCAGTTTCTGTCATACCCAAACCTAAGGTATAAGTATTTACACCCATTGTGTTATCTGGAGTATAAGTAATCTCTAATGAATCTAGTTGACCAGCTGGCAATGAAGCAAGGTTTGCTGACGTTGCAATAGTATCAGTTCCTTCAATTAAATAAAGCTCAACATTTGTTAAATCTTGTTTACCTCTATTTTCAAATAATGATTTAACTGTTAAAACAGAAACTTGGTCATCTGGAACTTGTGAATATTGATACCCAGTAAACTCGTGATCTGATGAAACATAACGTAAATCAAAATCAGATTTCTCAGCTATTTTAATATCATCTATAACCCAACCGTATGTAACCCACACATTTGCATTAGTTGCTTGAGTAGGAAGGTCTGTTGTCCATCCAAAACGTAAATATAAATCATCTTGACCTGCAATCTCTGATGAGATATCTACTTCTACAATTTCTGGATTAGGATATGCAGATCCTCCTGTAGCTGTTAATGCCTCTTTGTCACTATTATTGTATACCTCTGTCCAAGTGGTACCATCTGTACTAACTTCCAGGTATTGCTTGTCATTGAATAAAGCTCCAAACTGCTCAAAAGTTAAAATTAAATCTCTTGAAGTTGTTAATGATGCTATGTCAATAGGACCACTCGTCATTGTATAAACTTTATCTAGCTTTTGAGTACCAGGGGTTGCGCTTGCATCACCATTATTCAACTGGGCATAATTATTTCCTGAACTAGATGTAAATGCATCACCTACTCCAAACCAACCATTGTCTGTTGTTCCAATTGTCCAACCAAATTCATCAGCTGTTTCTCCATCATTATCAATTGTCCATTGCCCATTTGATTGAGTATAGTTTGTATCAGCTGGATTAACTGTTGTATTTACTGTCATAATAGAATCAAAGTTTTCATGGTAAAGCGTTGCTCCCAATGCTTTTTCATAACCTTGATTTGAATTTGATGCCTTCAACGGCTGTGTATTGAGTTTCGCAACTCCAGTCTCAGCAATTTGTCCTGAAGCAAATAAACCTGCTCCAAGAAAAGCCGCCATAACGTAAATCTTTTTCATAATATATTTTTTTGTTTGCGAACAAATGTAAAAATAAAATGTCAATTTTCCAATGTTCTGTTTCTAATTATAAAACGTAAGAAAATGATATTTGGTTGGAAAATAATTATCTTTCAGCTTTTAAAAAAATCAGATTAACATGCTAAAAATTTTAATATTAATTTTATCAAGCCTAATACTAACCTTTAAAAGCCAGCTGTTTGCGCAAAAAGAAATTATTAACCACACCGTTTACAATGATTGGAAATCTCTAAAGAACGTCAAAATATCTCCACAAGGAAACTTCACAACCTACCTTACACAACCACATCGAGGAGACGGAGTTTTAATGTTATTTAACAATGAGTCGCACAAAAAACATCTTTTTGAAAGGGGTAAAGATGCATATTTTAGTCAAAAGGAAGACGTTTTTGTATTTACCATCACCCCAGGATTTGATACTTTGAGAAGTTTAGAACTCAATAAAGTTGAAAAGAAAAAATGGGTGAAAGACACTTTAGGTATATTTTGGACAGCAAAAGATAGCTTGATAAAAGAACCTCATCTACTCAATTTCAAAATTGCAAAGAATGGAAACCATCTTTTATATTTGGTTGATCGACCTGATGAAAAACCTACTCAAAAAAATGGAGACTTTTCAAGAAAAAAAAGAAAAAAGACAAGATTGAAAGCAAAGGAAACACCTTGGTGGTACAAAATTTCATTTCAGGTGACACAATTGAATTAAAAAATGTCACTAAATACGGCATTAACCAATTGGGAACACACCTATATTATGTAACGCATCAAAAAATTAACGATGCGGATACCTATAAAATGAACATGTTTAATCTTACAAAAGACATTAATTTTCAATTTGAGACCTCATTTACAGCCATAGAAAATGTAAAATTCAGTAAAAAAGGAAAGCAATTGGCTTTTATTTCTTCTACAGACACTATAAAAGAGACAAGAAAGTTCAAGCTATACCTGTGGAGCATAAACAAAGCCACACCACAGGAATTAGTTTCTGAAAAAATTGAATCGCAAGAGCAAAAATTAACACTTTCACCTAAAGCAAAATTGGAATTTTCTTTAGATGAAACAAAACTATTCTTTGGATTGCGTGAAATGCCCGTTGAAGAAGAAGAGGATACGCTTTTGAAAAGTGAAAAAGCAAAACTAGATATTTGGCATTATCAAAACAAACGCCTTCAACCGCAACAATTAAAAGAACTCAAAAAAGACCAAAACGCCTCTTTTTTGAGTGTTTTCCACTTAGCGGAAAATAAACTAACCCAATTAGAAAATGACACGCTTAAGGTAAGATTAATTGACCAAGGAAATGCAGACTTTGCCCTTGCCTCTTCAAATGAAAGTTATGCTCATAGGTATAATTGGACTTATCCTTGGCCCAGTGATTATTACCGTGTTGATATAAGTTCAGGAAACAAGCAACTGATCAAGTCAAAAGTTAATTATAGTGAAGGACTTTCTCCTGATGGGGCTTATTTTATTTATTTCCTCAGTGATGAAAACGCTTATTACGCTGTGGATATTGAAAATCAAAATACATTTTGTATAACTTGCGATGCCGAAGAAAGTATAAACTGGAAGCAAGATATCAACGGAATGCCTTTTAAGGCACATTCCTTCGGTTCACCTGGATATATTACCCCTTCAACAATCGTTTTATATGCAGAACATCACATTTATCAATACGATCTAATAAATAAAAAGCTTTCCTTATTGAGTAATTCAACAAATGAGATCAATCAACAAGAATTTGTTTTTCGCATCAAACGCCTGGAAAAGGACAGTACATATATAGATTTGAATAATTCATTGGTGACCGGAGTTAATCAAGAAACAATGGATGAAAGTATATTCAAATTTATAAATAAAAAGGAGCAACCTACTTTACGAGCAGTTTATTCAAGTAACCATAAAATATTAGGAATTCAAAAGGCTAAAAACGATGCACATCTAATTTTCCGACAAATGAATGTTAAAGATTATCCTGATGTTTATCTCACAAACACTTCTTTTGAGCAACCTAAAAAAATATCTAACGCTAATCCACAACAGGAGAATTATATTTGGCCTACAGTGGAACAAGTAACGTGGACTGCTTATGATAGTACAAAATTAAAAGGGTTACTATACAAGCCTGAGAATTTTGACACAACGAAATCATATCCATTGATGGTATATTTTTATGAATTGTATAGTGATAAAAAACACTATCACTATATACCGAAGCCGACTGCTTCAATTATTTACGCAACAGAGTACACTTCGGCGGGTTATGTTGTTTTTATTCCAGATATCCGATACACTCCAGGAGAACCAGCACAAAGTGCATATAATAGCATAATGAGTGGAACAGATAAAGTCTTGGAACTATATCCTAACATTGACAGCACACGAATGGGGCTGCAAGGTCAATCATGGGGTGGATATCAAACCGCTCAATTAATAACCATGACCGATCGATATGCGGCAGCAATGGCTGGTGCACCTGTGAGCAATATGTTTTCAGCTTACGGTGGTATTCGCTGGGGAAGTGGTCTCAATAGAGCTTTTCAATACGAACGAACACAAAGCAGAATTGGCAAAACTATTTGGGAAGCTCCTGAACTTTACGTAAAAAACTCACCATTGTTTGGAGTGCCTCATATAGAAACACCTCTGTTAATAATGCATAATGACAATGATGGTGCGGTACCATGGTATCAAGGTATTGAGATGTTCACCGCTATGAAAAGACTAAATAAACCCGTATGGATGCTTAATTACAACGGAGATAAACATAATTTAATGCAAAATGCAAACCGCATGGATTTAAGTATTCGTATGAGACAATTCTTTGATCATTTTTTACAAGGAAAACCTGCTCCAGAGTGGTTAATCAAAGGAGTTCCTGCAATCGAAAAAGGAAAAAACTATGGGTTGGGTAATTATGAATGATGAATTATGAATGATGAATGATGAATATTAACCAAAACGGTCAACCCTATTTAGGGTAGTACACTTTTTTTCAATTCATAATTAAACATTCATAATTCATAATTGATTTTTTATCTTTGCAAATAGAAACAAAGAACTCAATGGAGAATAAGAAATATACAGTTACCGCGGCACTTCCTTATGCAAATGGACCGTTACACCTTGGACACGTAGCAGGCGTTTATTTACCTGCGGATATATTCGTACGTTTCTTAAAGCATAAAAAGCACGATGTAGCCTTTATTTGCGGAAGTGACGAACATGGTGCTGCAATTACTTTACGTGCTAAAAAAGAAGGGGTGTCACCACAAAAAATTGTAGATAAATATCATGGAATACTATCCAATGCTTTTAAAAATTTCGATATTCAATTTGATATTTTTGATCGAACTACAACACAAACACATAAAGAGACAGCTCAAGACTTTTTTAAACAACTTGAAAAAAATGGAGCTTTCACGCAAAAAACAACCCAACAATATTACGACGAAGACAATGAACAGTTTTTAGCAGACCGATACATCAGTGGAGAATGTCCAAAATGCGGACATGCAGAAGCGTATGGAGATCAGTGCGAAAAATGCGGAAGCGCATTGAGTCCAACAGATTTAATTAATCCTGTTTCAACTTTAAGTGGTAAAACACCCGTATTGAGAGAAACTTCTCATTGGTTTTTGCCGATGGAGCGTCATGAGGATTGGCTGAGGGAGTGGATTAAAAACGGAGAACTAAACGGTGTAAAACAACACGATCCTAAAAAATGGAGAAATCAGGTGATTGGACAATGCCTTTCTTGGATTGATGGTGGACTACAACCACGCGCAATGACAAGAGATTTAGATTGGGGAATTCCTGTCCCTGTTGAAGGAGCTGACGGGAAGGTACTTTATGTTTGGTTAGATGCTCCAATTGGATATATTTCGGCGACAAAAGATTGGGCTAAATCGGTAAATAAAAATTGGAAAGACTACTGGACAGGAGATCGGAAATTAGTTCATTTTATAGGAAAGGACAACATTGTTTTCCATGCCATTATTTTCCCAATTTTATTGAAAGAACACGGTGAGTTTATCTTACCTGATAACGTTCCCGCTTCAGAATTTTTAAATTTAGAGGGAAGTAAATTTTCTACATCTAGAAACTGGGCGGTTTGGTTACATGAGTACCTTGAAAGACATCCTGAAAAAGTGGATGAATTAAAATATACATTGACATCTATTTCACCAGAAGGTAGAGACAGTGAATTTACCTGGGTGGATTTTCAATCTCGTGTGAATAATGAGTTGGCAGACGTATTGGGGAATTTTGTGAATCGTGCTTTAGTATTGAATAATAAATATTACAATGGAGCAGTTCCTGCATTAGGGGAATTAAAAGCTGAGGATCAAAAGGTCATTGATGCAATAAAAGAAATTCCATCTAAAGTTGAAGAACTACTTTACAATTATAAAATTAGAGAAGCGCAAAGCGAGGTGATGGGATTAGCCCGAATAGGTAACCGTTACTTAGCTGAAACAGAACCTTGGAAGGTTGTTAAAACGGATCCAAAGCGTGTAGAAACGATTTTACACGTTGCCTTGCAGATTACAGCGAACCTAGCTATTCTCTTCGATCCTTTCATTCCTGCAACCGCCACCAAGTTAAGAAACTTCCTAAATATGAATGAGTTTGATTGGTCTCAAGCTGGATCAATAACGTTACTTCCAACAGGAACACAAACAAATAAACCCTCTATTCTATTTCAAAAAATAGATGATGCGTTTGTGGACAAAGAAAAAGAAATCTTAATGGCTTCAAAAGCTGAAAATGATGTTGCAACTGAAGAAGATATAGAAGCGGTAATTGCTCCACAAAAAGAAAATGTTGTTTTCGAAGACTTTCTGAAAATGGACATCCGCGTTGGGAAAATTCTTTCGGCTAAAAAGATAAAAAAAGCAGATAAGCTATTAGAATTGTTAGTAGATACTGGTCTTGATCAAAGAACAATCGTTTCTGGAATTGCAAAGCAATTTGAAATTGATGAGCTTATTGGGAAAAAAGTTTCGGTTTTGATGAATTTACCTCCACGAAAACTACGCGGAGTAACATCTAATGGAATGATTCTAATGGCTGAAGATGCCAAAGGAAACTTAAACTTTATTGCTCCAGGTAAGGATATGGAAATAGGCGCTGAGGTAAGGTGATTTTAAACCGTGCCTTCGACTGACTCAGCCACCGGGTCCTCTCTTCGTTGACTTAGCCAGTCGAAGACAATTTCAGTAAATAGAAAATCTAATTGATGTTGAAAGCTCATGTGTAAAGCAAAGTGGATTTTTTTCATTAAAAATGGTGAATCGGAGCAGCTATCCATTATGGAGGTAGATTCAGAGGGAGGACAATAAAAACTATAGATTAACTTATGAAGTTAAAAGGCCGATTATTTATCTCTTAAAAGCCGTAGCAATGACTCCTTCCTTAATTCCAGCAGGAGAGAAACAACATGCACTTGCCCCAATTTGATCGAGTATCCATTTGGTTTTGTAAGCGGCAACATTAATCATGTCTTTCCGGTAATCCGCAATCCAATAATCATTATTTCGTTCTTCACGTGTTGAAAAGATTAAGTAATCGAGCATTTTATTGAGTTCATCAAGGGGAAGTAGATGTGTTTTATAATTGTCATAGGCAGAAGTCTTGTTCAACAGCAAAAAATAGGTTTCAAAACTACCAGCCGCACCGATAAGCTCATCAACTTTAAGTGTTTTAAAATAATCCTTGGTTTGAACTTCTAAAAACAACTTTATTCTTTTAATATCATTAGAACATAAAGGATCAGACAATTCGAAAAGCTGAATAATTCGAGAAATTCCAATGTTAAAGCTTTTCTGATCTACAATTTTATGACATTTGGTAACGGTAAATTCCGTACTTCCACCTCCAATATCCATTATACAGGAAGAATCTTCAGAAAAATCATGAATAGCTCTTACACCTTCATAAACTAAATTTGCTTCTTGTACTCCATTGATAAGTTGAATATCTAATTGATGGTAAGTTTTCATGTGTTTTAATAAAACCTGTCCATTTTTAGCATCTCGCAATGCTGAAGTTCCAAAAGCACGAATCATATTAGGATACACTTCGTATGCGCGGCAACTATCGATAAAGTGGTCTAATGCAAAAATCGCACGTTCCATGGCCTCATCTGCGATGTAATTGGAATTTATTCCACCTTTACCAAGATCTACAAAAGATTTATCTGTTAACAACACTTTAAAACCTGAACCGTGTATCTCGAATACAATTAATCCAAAGGTATTTGTGCCCAAATCAATTACAGCTCCACGCATCTGCTATTTTTTAGTCCATTTGATTAGCATTTTCAATTTGAGTCGATGGTTGAACCTGAGAATCCCATTTTTATAAATACGTCCAGCCAATCCCATCATTCCAATCGCCGAGACAAAAAGAATCAACAAGGCTAAGAATAATTGCCATGCGCTACCATCTTCAAATCCATTTGAAAGTTCAATCATCATAACCATCGGTGAAGTAAACGGGATAAAGCTAAGCCAGTCACTCAAAACTGTACCTGGATAATAAACATGGTAATATCCAGACAATACTGCCATAAATAACAGCATAGTGATGGGTATTACAAATTGTTGACCATCAGATTCTGACCCCATGGATGCGCCAATCATTGAAAAGAAAGAACCATAAAACAAATATGCACCTATAAAAAACAAAGTGAAGAAAATTAACATGTTTGTATAATGTATTTGGCTGTAAATGAGTTCTACGAACGGACTCTGATTTGAAAGCTCACTAATCAAACTTTCTTGCTCTACTGCGTCTGCAACAAAACCGGCACTAAACATATCGGGGAACAATGTTAATCTAAAAACATACAATCCAAAACCAATGATAGCTGTCCAAACCGCAAATTGAATCAAGGCAGAAAACCCAATTCCTAACATTTTCCCTGTTAGTAATTGTCGCGCTTTAACACTTGACAAGAGCACCTCTACAATACGATTCGATTTTTCTCTGGCCATACTCCTGAGCACAGTCATACCAAACATAAAAACGAAAAGAATAATGAGTAAACCAAAACCGAATCCAACCCAACTCGCAGTAGTTGACTTTTCATCTCTTGGGTCATTAGCATCTTTTAAATTAAACTTTAAAGATTGCTTAATATCACGAAATCTGTCTACTGATAAGTCAGTGAATTGATCTACCAAAATCTCTTCAAGTCGTCTTTCAACAAAATAAATTAAGTGTCGTTGTATATTTTCTGGCGGACGTTCTTTATAGGAAACAATGACATGTTTATTACTTAATATTTTCTCATTGATTTGAACAGCCAAATCATAATCTTTATATTTTTCATTTTGTGCAAAATCATCATATTCAACGAATGCATTAATAAAGTCAAACGTTAAGTTTTTGGGTTTACTTGGTGTCAATTTACCGTCAAAAATTTCTTTTTTATCCATAATCAAAACCTTCCAGTTCTTCTTACTCGAGGTAGTTGTGGACAAAAACAAATAAACCAATCCTAAAATCAATAAAGGCCCAATTATCATCAGCCATTTAAAAGAACGTGTACTAAAACGTTCTAGAACCTCTCTTCTCGCTATCAGGATTATTTTATTCATGAGGGATTTCTTTTTCTGCGTTAATTGTTTTAACAAATACTTTCTCCATGCTAGGCATAACAGTTTCTACTCCGGTTATTTTAACTTCATTAATTACAGCATTCAACAAGTCATTAATTTCGTTTCCTTGTCGCATTTTTAAATAAACACTAAAATCATCATCACCATGAATTTCTTTATCTATAATTTCATAACCTGCCCACAAGGCATTCGCAAAAGCAATCATATTTCCGGTAAATGAAATTTTATAAATGCCTTCTTTATGATTTTCACGAATTTCATGAACATTACCTTCAAGTAATTTATGTCCTTCATTAATTAAAATTGCTCGGTCACAGATTTCTTCTACGCTATTCATGTTGTGCGTAGAAATTATAATTGCATGACCTTTTTTCTTGAATTCAAGTAATTCTTGCCGAATCAACTCAATATTAATTGGATCAAAACCACTAAAAGGTTCATCAAGAATCAAAACCTTAGGTTCATGCAGTACTGCACAAATAAATTGAACTTTCTGAGCCATACCTTTGGAAAGTTCTTCTATTCGGAGTTTTCTCCACGCTTGAATTCCAAATTTTTCTAACCAATAATTGAGCTGAGATTTTGTATCCGTTTTACTCATGCCGCGTAATCGACCAATATAAGAAATTTGATGTTCAACAGACATAGACTGATACAGTCCGCGTTCTTCAGGTAAATACCCAATTTCTAGCAAATGCTTTTCCTGCATCAGATTTCCCTCAAAAGTAATATGACCTTTATCAGCAACGACAATTTGATTAATGATTCGCATTAAAGTGGTTTTTCCTGCACCATTAGGGCCAAGCAAACCTAAAATCTCTCCTTCATTTAAGGAGAAAGACACGTCATGTAAAATAGTTTGTCTTTGATAATACTTCGAAATATTTTCTACTGTAATCATATTTAATAACGAATTGTCAATTACAATTTCTGCTCGTTTAACAGGTTATTTATTTTAACTCAAATGCATTCAGCAATTTAATTTGATTTCTGTATAGCAACAGCAAATCATCATTTTCAAGTTTTTTAAGAAGACGTGAAATAACCACCCTAGAAGTAGCTAAATCTCTAGCTATTTCTTCGTGAGATAAATTCAATAATTTAGACCCAGTGTGTTTGGCTTTTTGCTCTAGATAATACCTTAAACGTTCATCTAGTTTTTGAAAAGCAATTTGATCTATCGTATTCAGCATTTCGTTAAATCTGTCACGTATTGTTCCCATCACAAAGCTCTTCCAAGTTGAATACTTCACCAACCATTCATCCATAACAGTAATGGGAACACTAAGCATTTCGACATCATCTTCTGCTACTGCTTTTATTTCACTCGGAAATTGTTCCATGCAACAAGTAAAAGTCATTGCACAACTTTCTTGTGAATTTACATAATACAGCAATATTTCTCTTCCTTCATCATCCATACGCGAAACTTTCACTGTACCAGACGCTATGATAGGCATGCTTCTAACAATCTGACCATAATCAAGGATAACGTCACCTGCTTTTACTGAAACTTCTTTGGCAACATTTTTAAACTCTTCCAAAAGTGGTGCCTCAAAAGTATATTTAAATTTATCAAGAATTTCCATATTCCAAAAATAATCGAAAATTATACATTTCAATCATTAATTGATTAGGGTTTTTTAAATTCATCGTGGAGAAGTCAATTCAATTAACGATATTTGCAAAATAAAGAAAACATTATGTCGAAAATCATCACTTTACACGATTTTATTTTAGATCGTCAAAAAGATTTTGCTTACGCCACCGGAGAGCTTTCTAGTCTATTAACGGATATTTCAGTCGCTTCAAAGATTGTAAATAGAGACGTAAACCGTGCTGGATTGGTAGATATATTAGGTGCCAAAGGGGAAACAAATGTACAAGGTGAGGAACAACAAAAACTAGATGTAATTGCCGATGACGCTTTCATTCGAGCTTTTAAGACAGGTGAAGAAGTTTGTGGAATTGCCTCTGAAGAAAATGACGACTTTGTTGTTTTCGATGATGAAATATCAAAGCAAGGAAGGTATGTTGTTCTTTTCGATCCTCTAGATGGTTCTTCAAATATCGATGTGAATGTTTCTATAGGAACTATTTTCTCTATTTATAGAAGAGTTTCGGAGCCTGGAACAATGGCCACAAAAGAAGATTTCTTACAAAAGGGAACAGAACAAGTTGCTGCTGGCTATGTTTTATTTGGCTCTTCAACTATGTTGGTTTACACTACTGGAAACGGTGTAAATGGATTTACGCTTGACCCATCAATAGGTGAGTTTTGCTTGTCACATCCCAACATTCAATCTCCAGAAACAGGACGTATTTACTCAATAAATGAAGGAAATCTAGACCGATGTGATCCAGGCCTAAAAGATTATGTTCAATATTGCCGAGCAGAAGATCCATCAACTGGTCGTCCGTATTCCGGTCGATATATCGGATCTCTCGTTGCAGATTTTCATCGAAACTTACTCAAAGGTGGTGTTTATGTATACCCAACCACTAATAATTGGCCAGAAGGTCGATTAAGGTTATTATATGAATGTAATCCTTTAGCCTTTATAGCTGAACAAGCTGGAGGTTTAGCTACAGATGGGCATCAAAGAATCATGGAGATTGACCCACAGGAACTACACCAAAGATGTGGGTATTATGTAGGTTCAAAAGATATGGTGAAAAAGGCAATGAGTTCGTTGAAACACTCGGAGGCCCTTATTCATATTTAACGACGTGTAATGTGTTGTTAACTTTTGAAAAACAAAGCTTTTGATTAGAGTCAGATTTTGGAAGTGGTGTGAAACATCTAGAGTTTAAATGCATTTGCAGCGATACTGAACATTTTAATTTATGGCTTTAGCGTAGTTCCGAATGTTTATTGAATCGTTTCTGTAATTATTTCTTCTATCAAAAAAAGGAAGAAGGGATTCAGTCGAAGGCTTGAGAACTCCTCAGTTGTTAAAATCTAATATTTTATCAACTATCGGAGTGAAATGACGAGGAGTCTCTTTTCAACTTGACAAGATCCTTCCATATTTGAAAATCTTAGTTTTCAATATGGAAGGATGACAGTTTTGGGTGTTGGAAAAGCAATCGAGAGGAAAGAAGTAAATTTCTCTTTTCAACTGGTTGGAAAGTGGAATTTGCGAAGGATCTTGTGGGTTAACCGTATATTAACATGATCGACGACTTAGATATATTTACTAGTAAAGTATCCGATAGACATTTAATTTAATGGGTATAAAACCACTTGTAATTACGAGAATTACTCGTTTTGTATCCGATTGCAAGCAATTAATACAAAATAATTTTACAATTGCTTTCATTCCATCATTTCCCTACCTTTGCAACTTACATAAAGTAAATAATCATGAAAAAAATATATCATCTTTCATCATGTAATACCAATCAACGCATTCTAAAAGAATTAGAATTGGGTGATGATGTGGAACTACAAGACATCAAAAAAGAGAACATCGACGAGAAAACATTAGATTTCATCAAGGAAAAAGTAGGTTCTTATGAGGCTATGTTTTCAAAAAGAGCTATGAAATATCGCTCTATGGGACTCAATGAAATTAATCTTTCTGAAGAAGATTACAAGAAGTATATGTTGGAAGAGTATACATTTCTAAAACGGCCTTTTATTATATTCGATGATGAGGTTTTTATTGGGAATTCCAAGAAAACTGTTGAAGCGGCAAGAAAAGCTTATCACGGGAATTAATCTTAGATGAATAAAGTAATCCTAGCTCATTTTGCATTGTTTGCGCTCAATGCAATTTACGGTGCAAACCATTTATTGGCTAAAGGCGTAACTCCTGATTATCTCGGTCCAAGTGGCTTAATTTTAGTACGTGGTGCCATAACCACTATACTTTTTGTTCTGCTTTTTTTACTTTTTATTCGGGAGAAAGTAGATAAAAAAGATTTACCAAGACTGGCTATTACAGGACTTTTTGGAGTTTGTCTCAATCAATTATTTTTCTTCAATGGGTTGGCATTAACTTCTCCAATGAATGTAGGTATTATTATGACTTCCACCCCTATTTTGGTGGTTATTTTGTCTTACTTTTTGCTAAAAGAAAGAATTACTAAACTCAAAGCTATAGGAGTTTTAGTTGGAGCTGTCGGAGCTATTGCCTTAACAACTATTGGACAACAACCAGAATTTGATTCGTCAATAGGAGATCTCTATATCTTCATCAATGCACTGTCCTTTGGTGTGTATTTGGTCGTTGTAAAACCATTAATGAATAAATACAACCCGCTAACGGTCATTACTTACAATTTTATTTTCGGATTGATTTTTATTATGATGTATCCACCTGTTTGGACGGATGTTTTCGAAGCAAACTTTCATATATTCCCGCCTGAAATTTGGTCTAAAATCACCTTCATTGTAGTTGGAGCAACATTTTTCACCTATCTATTAAACACTTTCGCATTAAAACAAGTCACACCGAGCGTCAGTGGAAGTTACATTTATACGCAACCTGTTTTGGTAATGATTTTTACATTTTTATTTGCATATATCGGTTGGACAGAGAGCTTTATAGGTGCAATAAGCGTTGAAAAGACCCTATATATGTTGATGATTTTTGCTGGTGTTTTTATGATTTCAAGATCGAGTTATCGAGAAAGGAAGCGCAAGGAACGAATGGGTTAATTTTGTTGGAAAACAGATTATACTTATGTTACCAATAATTAATTTTCACTAATATTGTATCGCTTTTATCTTGAACTATTTTTTCAAATGCCTATCATAAAAACAATTGGGTTTGGCATTGTTCTTGAAAAAGAACAAATTATTATTAACTGAACTTTTGCGTTATGAGAAACATACTTACAGGTTTATTCGTCATTTTAATATTTGGTTTAAATGGGCAATACAACACTTCAACTTCTGAATTGGTGATTGTCGATCAAACGAATACACAATTTTATCTAGTTATAGATGGTGTTGTTCAAAATCGTATGCCAAGCAGTAACTTAAAAATTATGGGGGTTCCGGCAACCTATCACAAGATAAAATTAATGTACGCTACAAGTTCAGGAATGTTACTCTCTGAAAATGTTAACCTTTTACCTAATAAAAGATATACCGCACATGTAAACTGGCAAAATGGGTTAAAAAAGATACAATGGGTTAATGTGAGTAATAGTCAACATGGTGGATTAGGTCTGCATTTCGAAGTAATAGAATATGTGTCTCCGTATAATCAACCGTGTTTTTTATGTACAACACCAACTACTCCTGGTTTTCATTATCATCAAGATGGTAGTAAACATCCAAACTTTGGTGGTCAACATGGTGGTTTTCCAGGAAATCAGCAACCTCCAAATGTAAATTTTCCGCATCAAGGAAACAATTGTTACCAACCTATTTCAACTATTCAACCCATAATAGATGAATTGGAAGAAATGAATTTTTCTGATGAACAACTTAAATATGCAAAAGAAGCTTTACGTAATAAATGCGTAACTTCAGACCAGTCTTATAAAATTGTAGAAATATTTACTTTTGATGATGACCGAATGGAAATTGCAAAGTTCTGTTACGATCGTATGACAGACAAAATATATGCAAATAAATTACTTAAATTATTTAAGTTTTCTGAATCAAGAGACGAAATGCGAACTTATTTCACACAGTAATATTTTAATTAATAGAGCGGTATAACATCAAGTTATAATGATTTTATACTGCTCTTTTTTGTTTAATTTTAAATCTATAATTTTATAATTCACTTGATGAGTAAGGACAAAATTCATATTTAAAATGCTAAAACAACTTTTATTAATCGGATTAGGTGGCGGAATAGGAAGTGCTTTACGCTACCTAACTTCATTACTCACCACAAAGTTTTATTTCCATCAATTTCCTTTAGGAACATTTATTGTTAATTTGTTGGGCTGTTTTTTAATCGGTATTTTGTTGGGAAAATCAGGCTTGAATATTCAAGAAAAAGATAGTTTAAGGTTCCTGTTTGTCATTGGCTTTTGTGGAGGGTACACCACTTTTTCAGCTTTCGCTTTGGAAAGTTTGCAAATGTTTCAACACCAAGATTATGCGTTAGCCATGCTATATATAAGTCTAAGCGTTATCCTTGGACTCCTGCTGGTATGGGTAGGTCTAACGATTTAGCTAACATTCTTTGCTGCGTTGAGATGTGTTACGCTTGTCGAAATGAGCACACAAGATCAGTTCAGCGCATTTCTTTTGTTTATGAAAGAAGTCATCACTTGACTAGGTTAAATGCAAGTTGGAACCAGGCTACAAATTGATCTCAGGTAAAAAAAGCAATCGTTTCATATAACAAAACAAGAAGTAGTTCAACTTCTGGTTTTGTTTATTTTGTAATACTAATCCCTTGCTAATTGAACAAAACCGTGTACCTCAACATTTTCTCCAGACAAGTTTGTAAGGTTAGCTTTATAGAAATATGTTCCAGTTGTACATTCAGCATCAGTGTTATTTATCTTTCCATTCCATTCGAAAAGTACATCGTTTGATTCAAAAACCAAATTTCCCCACCTATTTAAAATTATAATCTCCAAAGCTTCGATATTAGAAGGATTAATCAATTTAAACAGATCGTTTTCATTGTCCCCATTTGGTGTAAATATATTAGGAATTTCATAGATCATATCTGGAAATAACACATTAATCTGAACTGTAGCCGTATCAAAACAGCCCTCTATTGTGCTTCCTATTAAATTGGTAAAGTATATTCCTTGAGACTCAAAAATATGACTGGTGTTATTGCCTGTATTTTCATCAAAGCCATCACCATAATCCCATGTGTAAGTATCGGCAACACCGTCTGAAGTATTCGTATAGGTAACATTTAAAGGTGGCAATCCTTCAGTTGGATCTGCTGTAAAACTTACATTGGGTTGTTCAAAGGTTGAAACCACTACACTATCTAACACCTCACAACCATTTGCAGAAACCCCCGTTACATAAAAGGTTTCATTACCCAATTGACCTAATGTGTCTACTCCTTGCGTGAGTCCAGAGCTCCAACTATAGCTATCAAAATCTCCTGATGCATTAGGTGTCCAAGATTCACCCAAACACAAGTCGATTGAATCTTCTAAAATTAATTCAGGTATTTCAAGCAATTCGATTGTTATTGAATCTTGGTAATCGCATCCATTTTCGGTGAAGGCATAAAAAACATCATAAGTCCCTACTGATGAACTACCTAAATCTATCTGTCCATTCGAAGTAGTTAAATCTAAACCTGAAGGAGTCGAAGAAAATGTACCATTCCCCACTCCTGAAGTTGTGATTTGAATACTACCAGTGGCACAATACTCTGTTTGCGTCGTTGTAATTTCCGTTATTGGAGCAGCAGGCTCAGTAATCTCTTGTATAAGCGTATCTGTACATCCATTATCATCAATAACAACAACCGTATATTGATTAGCTGCTAAACTATCAAAAACCGTTGAGTTTTGCGGAGTTGAATTATCAAAGACATAGCTATACCCTGGCGTTCCTCCAGTTGCTCCAACAGAGAACTCACCATCATTTTCTCCAAAAAACTCAGCTGATTGTAACCAAGACCCGACTATAAATTATCCAACACATCTAAAAATCTTTCTCTACTTAATCTTGACAAAGGAATTTCAGTTCCATTTTTCATAATGATTGTACCACCGTCGCCACGTTCATATCTATCTAAGTAATTAAGATTGATAATATGAGAACGATGACACCGAATAAAATCAGGTAAACCTAAAGTATCTTCATAGTCTTTTAATGTACGAGAAGTACATATTTTTCTACCATCGTTTAAATAAAAGTAAGTGTAGTTTCGATCAGACTGACAATGAACAATTTCCTTTAAATCGAAAACATACATCGACCCTTTGGTTCTAATAACAATGCGCTTATTGTTATTTTTTAGGTTATTGAGTAGTTCTTCATATCGAACGGAAAGATCTGATTTGGTTTCAATAGCATCTATCGCATTTTCTACAGCACTTTCTAATTCTTCAATTTCTACAGGCTTTAATATATAATCAAGGGCTGAAAATTTAATTGCTCGAATAGCAAATTCTTGGTGAGCAGTAACAAAAATCACCTCAAAATTTCTCTTTTTTGTACGATCAAGTAAATCGAAACCAGAACCGTCAGACATTTGGATATCTAATAAAACAATATCTGGCTCTTGTTTTTGTATCATCTTTAGTCCAGACTCAACACCATCGGCTTCTCCCACAACTTTGATTGGAAAATCAGTTTGTTCAACCATTTTAGTTAATAAAGACCGCGTACGCGATTCATCATCAATAATTACTATTCTATATGCCATACATTTAGATTTTGCGAATAAATGGTGTTGCGATTATTACCTTGGTACCTGTTGCTTGTTCAACATTGAGATTTTCAATCTTTAAAAAACCATTATTCTTATATTTTTTATTGAGTAATGCTATTCTATTTTCCGTTAAATTAATAGCCATACTAGAATGTTCATTGTTTGACACTTTTTGTTTTGCTGCTGAAGCGCTTCTACCAACACCGTTGTCCTGGATGGTAAATATAAATAAATCTTCTTCTATTTCGCAGTTTACCTCTACCTTTCCATCTTCAATTGTGTCTAATGACCCATGTTCGATAGCATTTTCAATAAATGGTTGCACCAACATTGGTGGAATTAAAATAGACGAAGAGTCGGCAATAAACTCATTATTTATAGTAAAACTAAAACGATCTTCAAATCTCATTTTTTGCAAGATCAGATAACGATGAATAATTTCAAATTCTTTTTCTAAACTTATAAACTCCTTGGTGTTGTTCTCTAAAATTAAACGCATAAGCTTTGAAAAGTGAATCAAAAACTTAGAGGAGTTTTTGGCATCTTCATCGTAAATATAACTTTGAATTACCGACATTGCATTAAAGATAAAGTGAGGATTCATTTGTGATCGTAAAAGCGCTTGTTGTAGTTCAATCTCTCTTTGTTTCTTTTTTAATTGTTCTTGTTTATTCTTGTTTCGAATCAATAAAATAATAGCGGCAAAGAACAAAATGGAAATAACAATGATGATGATATAAAATTGATTTTTTTGTCTTAAGTTTTCTAGCTTTGATTTAATCAGCATTTTTTGAATTAACTCTTCTTCTAGTTGCTTTTCTTGTTCAAGAATCTTGCGTTCCTTTTGCTCCGATTTAAACATTTCACTTAATTCGGCAATCCTTTTGCTCGTTTCTAAACGATGTAGACTATCATTAAACTCTGAATAATCCTCCAAGATTTGATAGGCTTTCTCATATTCACCTTTCTTATTCTTTATTTTTGCCCATAAAAATTGAGCTTCATTTATTGGAATAAGTAATCCATTATCTGACCAATGTTTAAAAGCTTCTTTAAGGTGTTTCTCTGCCAAAGACAACTTTTTTCTGTTGTAATATAGCTCTGCAAAAAAAAATTCAAGTTCACCTAATCCTACGTTATTCTCAAATTCATTAAAAAATTCATAACTTAGCTTATAGTTTTTCTCAGCAAGATCTAATTCATTCCGATTGTAAAAAACACGACCAATATTTTTATGTGTATTCGCCAAACCTTTATGATTGTTGACTTTATAAAAACTAAGCAAAGATTGTTGAAAGAACTTGATGCTTTGCTTTATTTCGTTTTGCTTAGACTTTACAATACCCAATTCATTATAGATTTCACCCTTTATAAAATCAATCTTTAAATCCTTACTTAAATCTAATGCTTTATTCAAATTATACTCAGACTTAGTAGTTTGATTTAATCGAGAATGAATTTTTCCAATTTCGATTAAATGGACTACTAAATTGGCTTTTAACTCATGTTCTCTACTGTATGAAACTCCTTTTTGCTGATATAAAATTGCTTCTTCAAAATCTTCATTTTCGGCGTGATAGATAGAAAAGGCATTAAGAATCGTGGAATAGATACTTTTTAAAGAACTTCTTTTTGCATGTCGCAAAGCCTTTTTAAAAAGAATCGTTTTTTTTGTTTCACTTATGTTTTCAACACATGTTGAAAGTATATAGTATAAACTCTTTCGGGTAGGATCCTTATAGTGATGTGAATTTGAAGTAATTAATTCGTATTCTTTTTTGGAGATAGCTTCAAACTGAAAACATTTTAGAATTCCGCCAATTAATAGTCGGTCTGATGCATTGACATTATAGTCAGCTATTTGTGGTATCGTATAAAAGCCACCTAAACGAGAATTATTCAGAAAAGTAATTATCAGAAACAATGTGCCATCTTGTGATATCTCTGGAACATAAGCCTTATAATTTCTTATAATTGAATCACAGTGCTTTGTGTTTTTCTGACTTAACACATCGATCCATTCTATAAATCCATCCTCTTTTTCTTCATTAGAACTAGCATTTTCAATAGCTTTGATATAGGAACTGTCACTGTGAGCTTGAACACAGAATGATAGCATCAATAAAAGAATAAGACAAAAACATTTCATAAATAGAATATAGATGGTTATGCTCCATAAACATTTCAAAATTAAAACTTTTGAGAGGATTCAACCTGAATTCATTGAGTTTTTTTATCAAACAACTTTTAATCCGACTAAAAAACCAGACGCCAATTAATATTTTACGATATATTTTAAATCTACACTCAACTTCAACTAAAGATGAACGTTAGATTGCAAAATGTAATTCTGACTATAAACTTCTTTATTGAGGTTCTAACATTTTTTAGACTTTTTAAAAATCATATTCTTATGTCAATTTCGAATCAAATAAAATGGTAACTTCGTAGTCAGATTTATTTATAAAACACGCAGCGATGATGAAGATACTTTTTCCTACAGATTTTTCTAAAGCGGCAGAGACTGCTTTCTTTTACGCTTTGCAAATGACCATGAAATTAGAAGCAGAACTTGTTTTAGTACATGTTTATGAATTACCTGATTTAGGTAGAGCGCTACACAATACTTCGAAAGAGGTATATGAAATTATGGAGATGGAGACTTTGGAGAATTTCAAGAAGTCTGTGAACGAGTTGCGTGAAAAAGCAACACAAAAAGGTTTTTCCAATATTGAATTTAAACACCTCATGGCGGAAGGTCAGATTGTTCCAAGAATTGTAAATATTGCCAAAGAAGAGGAAGCTGATTTTATTGTGATGGGTACAACTGGTGCAACAGGATTAAAGGAAGTGTTTTTGGGATCTGTTGCTTCTGGTGTAATTGACAACGCACCTTGCAATGTGCTTTCTATACCACAAGAGGTTTCGCTTCAAGATACAATTAAAAAAGTGGCTTATCTGACAAACTATAAAGATGAAGAGGTCGTTTCATTTAACGAGGTTTATCGATTTGCGAAATATTTTAACGCCACAACATGCAGCATTCATTTTGAAAAAGAAGTCGATGATTTATCTGAAAAAGAAATGCAAGCATGGAAAAACAAACTGATTGTTGATACAACAAATCTAAACTCTTACGTAATAACGGGTAACAATTTCGAGGAAGCTATTTGTCAGCTTTATGCAGAGAAAAACATTGATATTCTTGCTATTCAGCCTAGAAAACGCAATTTTTTCACACAAGTTTTTAAGAAAAGTTTATCTAAACAAATCGTTCAGCGTTTAAAAATTCCTTTATTTACATTGCCAGCCAAGTAAAATATATAAAACAACCTCTTAATTTTATTCAAAGTAATAAATTTGAGAACGACTAAGAATAGTTAGCGTTACTAATATTATTAAATGAGCACAGCACAAAGAAGGTAAAGGTTTTTCAACATCTTTTACTAACTTTGCCCGCATGATTAATATTGATAATTTAAGCTTTCACTTACCTCAAGGATTTTTATTTAAAGAAGTTAGTTTACAAATTAATGCTGGCGATAAGATCGGTTTAGTTGGAAAAAATGGTGCTGGAAAATCGACACTTCTCCGATTGCTTTATGGTAGAGAACAACCTACGGAAGGTGCTATTCATAAAGTTAAAGACGTTTCAATTGGCTATTTAACACAAGATATAGTTATTGATACCAATCAAAGTGTTTTTGATTATCTTGATTTTTCAAATGACGCACTCAATAAAATCAGAAATCAAATTGAGGATATTAATCATCAATTGACCACCCGAACAGACTATGAAAGCGACTCCTATTTGCAATTATTAGACGATCTTAACTTTGCTAACGAACAATTTAATTTGTTTGAAGGCTACCAATGGGAGGAAAAAATAGTCTCCACACTTAAAGGCTTAGGTTTTCAAGAAAGTGTTTTCGAAAAATCGTTAAATCAATTTTCTGGAGGTTGGAAAATGCGGGCTGAATTAGCAAAGATACTGATCAACAACCCCTCTATTTTACTCTTAGATGAGCCTACAAATCATTTAGATATTATTTCTATAGGCTGGCTTGAAAGCTATCTAAAACGCTTTGATGGTGCATTGATTACAATATCACACGACCGATATTTTCTAGATAATGTAACGCAGCAAACTTTAGAAATTACAAACGGGAAAATTCTAAATTTTCCTTATCCGTATTCAATCTATAAGGAAAGAAGGGCTGAAGAAATCGAAGTGCTACTCAATGCGCAAAAACAACAAGAGAAAGAGATTAAAAGAACCGAAGAACTAATTGATAAGTTTAGGGCGAAGGCCAGTAAAGCTTCTTTTGCTCAATCGCTCATGAAAAAATTAGAAAAAACAGAACTCATCGAAGTTGAAACCGATGAAATTGCACAAATGAAAATTTCTTTTCCTTTGAGCGTTCAACCCGGTAAATCTGTTTTACACATAGAAAATTTGGGTAAGTCTTATGGTGATTTGCATTTATTTTCTGGTATCAACTTGACGGTAGGAAGAGGTGAGAAAATTGCCTTATTGGGGCCTAACGGAGTGGGTAAATCTACACTCCTTAAAAGAATCATGCAAACTGAGGATGGAGAAGGTAAGGTTACTTATGGTCATAATGTTGAAGTTACTTATTTTGCGCAAGATCAAGCAGAACAATTAGACCCAACAAAAACCGTATTTGAAACAGTTGACTTAGTTGCTAAAGGTGAAATTAGAAAACAGCTAAGATCTATTCTTGGTGCGTTTCTATTTAGCGGTGAAGATGTCGACAAACAAGTTGGCGTACTCTCAGGAGGAGAAAGAACCCGCTTGGCATTATGCCAATTGCTGCTTAGTCCCTCGAATGTTTTAATCTTGGATGAGCCTACCAATCATTTAGACATACAAAGCAAGGCAGTTTTAAAACAAGCATTACAACAGTATGAAGGTACTTTTATTATTGTTTCACATGATCGGGAATTTTTAGAAGGGTTAACCAATAGAATTTGGGACATTGAAGATAGGCAATTAAAAATTCATCACTATACTGTAAAAGAATATTTAAGTAAAAAATCCGAGGCGTTCCAACAGGCTCAACAATTAGGAAAGAGTAAAAAGACAGCACAAAAAACACAGAAAATAGAAGATAAACCAAAGGAACCTGAAGAAGAATTATCTTACGAAGAAAAAAAGGACCGAAAAAGAAATATAAATCGCTTAAAAAATGCCATTCGAAAGGCAGAACAGCATATTGAAAAATTAGAGGTTGACATAAAAGCAATGGATAAAATTGTTGCAGAGTTAGACTATTCTGACGAGGAAAAAGCTGCGCATACACTGAAAGAATATGATGCACTTAAAACAGAAATGGATGAGGTAATGATAGCTTGGGAAAAGCACACCGAAGACCTAGACAAATTAGATAATAAGTAATTTTCAAGGAAAAATTAAGCAACCTATGCTTTCAAATTATTGATAAAAGATAATAATCTTTCATACCACATCCGATTTATTCGTTGACCGACACGCCACATGATTTTAGCATCATATCGTGCAAAAACGTATTTTCTATAAATGGCGGCAGTAACTCACTACCAGGTCCAAAAGCGGCACATTCAACATAATCTGCTGAATGATTCATATCACCAAATCCCACATTAGTGTATCTTTTTTGAATACGAGAAAATTTCTCAAATGGCTGTTTGTAATAATCCTTTAATTCTTCAGCATTAAAATCTTTAATATGATTGAGCAGTGTCTTTGCTTCGTCCTTAGATATGGCAAAACCCTGTGCTTCATTAATCATTTCTATTAATTGATTTTGAGAAAGAGAAGGCTCTAATTGACTCATTACCCATGTATTACTTTTTTTCATGCTTTGAAAACGGGCAAAATTCTCATCTGCTTTTGCTCCTTTGAACAAACCTGGATTAGCATTTCCATGATCTGTAGTTACAATTACCAAGGTATTTTTATCTTCTATAGCGAAGTCCAAAGCAACCTTAAGGGCTTGATCAAAAGCTATCTGATCTAAAATTAAACCAGGTGCATCGTTGGCGTGTGCTGCCCAATCAACTTTACCCCCTTCTATTTGCAAAACAAATCCATCTGGATGGTTTTTCATTTTCTCAATGGCAACTGCAGTCATTTCGACAATGTTCGGAATGTTATTTTGAGCTTTTTCTGAGCTCATATAATCCACTGTATAAGGCAAAGCATCATCATCAAAAACACCTAACAAAGGTGCTTTAGAACTAATAACGGTTTTAAGCTCTGCTTTTGATTTTGCCACATCATAACCTTTTGCTACAAAGTTGGCATAAATGTCCTTTTTATCTTTTCTTAAATCTGCTGAAAAATACTTATTTCCACCACCCATTAAAACATCAAAATTCAACTGAGCATATTGTTCTGCAATTTGTTCTTGATCGCGGCGACTTTTATTATTGATACAAAATGAAGCTGGTGTAGCATGGGTTATTGGCACAGTAGTGACGCAGCCAACTTTTTTTCCTTGATCTTTAAATTTTTGCAAAATAGGCTTGTGCAATTCTCCATTCGAACCTACATTTAAAGAATTGTTGGGCACTCGTTTTCCGCCACCCCAAGCTGAACCTCCTGCAGCAGAATCGGTAACTAATGAGTCTGCCGAAGCTGTATCCATCATTGCTCTTCTAAACCGTCCGTTCTTGTAATTTTCAATCCATGTAGTGTGTTTTCCTCTGGTTGTTTTAGCATATAAATCTGCCATGGTCAATGTTCCAGCACTCATACCATCGGAAACCAAAAAGATTATATTTTTAGCTTCATTTTTGAGCTCGGCTAACCTTAAATCTGTATGATTTTGACTTGCAAATAATACTGGAGATAATGCTATACCAGCAGCAGATAAAGAAGAGTTTCTAAAAAAATCGCGACGTTTCATGATTGGAGTTTTTTATAAAGTTAGCGGTTTTCATGGAATTGGTAACGTAAGGGATAAAAACATTAAAACTAACTATTCCACAGAATGGCTAAGTTTATTTGAAAGAATATGAAATACCGAGATTTATACTCGACATATTTATACGGTAATATATTGAATTTGATGAATTATTCATCGACGCTCCATTCTCATTCTCGACTATATAATAATTGTATTTAATTCCATTCTCTGTATTGTCAAAATCATTTAAGTAAACCTCAGGACTATTTGAAGTATTTAAATGTAACTTACCTGTAAGATGAAAAGTAATTATGTCGTCATTCGACATTATTTTACTGTATTTAACACCTATTGATGGCATGAGAATTGGTTCCATGCTTTGAGTACCAAATTTAAAGTTGTAATTATTATAATAAATTGTATCATTTCCTGAAAGCTCTGATGAACTCCCACTAACGCCACCACTATTTCTTCCTGAATTAAACATATAAGATAACTCTCGAATATTTATACCTATAATTGGGTTAATATTCCCGTGTTTAGTTTTAAAAGTATAGGTATAATAAAGTGGTAAATCCAAACTAAAAAAACTACTTCTAAATCCATTACCTAGTATATGTTCTCTAGTTTTATTCTCATCAAATTCAATATTTTTAAATGCAACATCATAACTAAAGGTTGTGAATGATACACCTAAGCCAAAAGTCAAACCATGTTTTTTATAAAAACTCCACTGATGATCCCAAAATATATTCAAGCCTAAGTTTGGTTTTCCAATGGGGTTAGCATACCCCCCGATTGACTCAAAATTCATTGTAGTATTTATATCATTGGCTTTTTCCATACCTCCACCTAAGTCGAATGATAACCCAAAGTTATTCTGGTGCTTGCTTTCCAAAGGAATACTGTTTTGCGCAAATAAAAAATGAATAGGTAAAAAGATTAAAATAAAAATTGTAGTTCTCATAGTACATAAGGTTTTAATAAATGTTTATATAAACAAAAATAGATTTTTTACATACCGTTCTTTACATTAAGCCTATTTTTTTATACTTTAATTTTTGTTCTTAGCGATAAGTCTAAAAACTGACCAACTCAGCATGAGATAAGTCATTCAAAAAGGATTGTAACTTACTCATGGTATTATTTATTAAAAACGAACAGTATATATAGACTTTACTTCTTGCTCAAAACATATATTTAAAAATGTCTAAACTATTTCGGGAAGTACTCCAATCATAAACTTCTAAACCACAATATTGACTATCCTTCCAGGAACAACAATCACTTTTTTCGGTGTTTTTCCTTCTAAATACTTTTGTGATTTCTCCATGCCAAGAACTTCTTTTTCTATCTCATCTTTTGATAAATCATTGGCTAATTCTGCTTTGAAACGCATTTTTCCGTTAAAACTCACTGGATATTCAAAAGTGTCTTCAACTAAATAATCTTCGTTACAAACAGGATATTTTGCCTCAGAAACAGTTCCTGCTTCATTGCCTAAAATTGTCCAAAGTTCTTCTGAAATATGCGGAGCATAAGGCGCTAACAACACCACTAAATCTTGAAGAATTGTTTTGTTGTTACATTTTTGCTCTGTTAATTCATTTACACAAATCATCATTGCAGAAACAGAAGTGTTGAACACGTAACGATCCATGTCTTCTTGGGCTTTCTTGATGGTCTTATGCAAGGTTTTTAAAGCATCTGCAGTTGGTTTTTCATCGGAAAGTACAACTTTTCCGTCTTGGTCATGAAACAACCTCCATAGTTTACGTAAGAAATTATTTACTCCGTTAATTCCTTTGATATCCCAAGGTTTTGCTTGCTCGATTGGACCTAAGAACATCTCGTACATCCTCAAGGTATCCGCACCGTATTTTTCAACTAAATCATCTGGATTTTGAACATTAAATTTCGATTTAGACATCTTTTCAACTTCGTGTCCGCAGAGATAAGTTCCGTCGTCTTCCAAAATGAATTCTGCATTGGCATATTCTTCTCGTGAAGATTTGAACGCCGATGTATCAAGAATATCGTTGTCTACTATGTTGATGTCAACGTGAATTCTCGACGTTTTATATTCTTTTCGTTTTCCGAAACTTACAAACTTCCCACTTTCTTTATCGCGGTAAACAAAATTACTTCTCCCCAAGATCATTCCTTGGTTAATCATCTTTTTGAAAGGCTCTTCGAAAGGAATATGTCCAAAATCATGCAAGAACATGGACCAAAAACGAGCGTATAATAAATGCCCCGTAGCGTGTTCTGCTCCTCCGATGTATAAATCTACATTGTTCCAATACTCCACTTTTTCTTTAGCAACAAATGCTTTGTCGTTATGCGGATCCATGTAGCGCAAGAAATACCAAGAACTTCCTGCCCAACCTGGCATGGTGTTCAATTCCATCGGATGAACGTTTTCTTCTTCCGATTTATCTTTTCCAACTAATTCGTTTTTTTCACTGTCCCAAAACCAATTGTATGCGTTTCCGAGTGGCGGCTGACCATCTTCGGTAGGTAAATACTTATCTACTTCAGGTAATTCAATAGGTAAATATTGATCATCAATTGTTTTAGCAATTCCCTTATCATAATATACAGGGAACGGCTCTCCCCAATAACGTTGACGAGAAAAAACAGCGTCTCTTAAACGGTAATTTGTTTTTGCTTTTCCAATTTTCTTGTCTTCTAGTACTTCAATTGCTTTTTTGATGGCTTCATCAACCTCTAATCCGTTTAAAAAGTCAGAATTAGCGATTTTCCCTTTCTTTTCTGTGTAGGCGCCTTCTTCAATCGAAACGTCAGCGAAAATATTCTTAATTGGAATTTCGAAATGCTTAGCAAAATCCCAATCACGCTGGTCTCCGCAAGGAACCGCCATTACAGCACCTGTTCCGTAAGAAGCCAGTACGTAATCTCCAATCCAAATTTGAATTTTCTCTCCACTCAAAGGATGTACAGCGTAAGCTCCTGTGAATTGACCAGAAATTGTTTTGGTATCTGCCATACGGTCGCGCTCAGATTTCAATCCAGCTTTTTGCTGATATGCAGCCACCTCATCTTTATATTCGTCTGTTGTAATTTGATTTACTAAGTCGTGTTCTGGTGCTAAAACCATGAAAGAAACGCCGTAAATTGTATCGGGACGAGTTGTAAAAACTTCGATTGTTGTATCATCTGAGATTTTAGGGTCAATATCCTCCCCCTCAACCCCCCTCCATAGGGGGAAGTGGAGCGATGCTCCAACAGATTTGCCTATCCAATTGCGTTGGATGTCTTTTACAGCATCTGACCAATCGAGCTTGTCTAAACCTTTCAACAAACGTTCAGCATAAGCCGTAATTCTCATGGACCATTGGCGCATTAACTTTTGTTCTACAGGATGTCCGCCACGCTCAGAAACTCCATTTACGATTTCATCATTGGCCAAAACAGTTCCCAAAGCTGGACACCAATTCACCCATGAATCAGCCAAATAGGTTAAGCGATAATCCATTAAGATATCTGCTTGTTTTTTGGCATCAAAAGCCTTCCATTCTTCAGCAGAAAACTCAATTTCGCAAGCATTAACAGCGTTTACATTTGAATTTCCTTCTTTTTCAAAAACAGCAATTAGATTTTCAATTGGCAAAGCTTTATCGGCATCATTACAATAGTAAGCAGCAAATAATTGTTTAAAAATCCACTGTGTCCATTTGTAATATTGCGGATCTGAAGTTCGAACTTCTCGTGACCAGTCAAATGAAAATCCAATTTTATCGAGTTGCTCTCGGTATCGTTTTAAGTTTTCTTCTGTGGTTACAGCAGGATGTTGTCCAGTTTGAATAGCATACTGTTCAGCAGGCAATCCAAAAGAATCGTATCCCATTGGGTGCAAAACATTGTAGCCTTTCAATTTTTTATAACGTGCATAAATATCCGATGCGATATACCCTAGCGGATGTCCAACGTGCAGTCCAGCTCCAGAAGGATAAGGAAACATTGTTAAACCATAATATTTTGGTTGGTCAGTTTCAACTTTAGTTTGGTAAGTATTGTTTTCCTGCCAGTGTTTTCTCCACTTTTTCTCTATTGCGTTAAAATCGTAACTCATGCTTCTTGCTGTTTGGTTTTTGAAAGGGCAAAGATAATTTTTTTAAGTTCAAACAAGCAAGTTAATTTTCTGAAACAGGTTGTTTACCATTATCTGTAAATTGTGAACCTCATCTAATCTCAAAAATAATCTCATGAACTAGGCTTTTGATCCCATTATGATAGACTCAACACATCTCAACGAATTTAACAATACCGGGTTACCGTTGAATCCAATCGAAAAACATCAGGAAGAATTCAAAACTTATTAGATAAGTTATATTGACTGGCAAAATATCAAAAACGTATTTTTTTTATTAAATTAGTAAACAATATTAGAAACTATTCATTATGAACTTAAAAAACTTCATTATTACCTCATTTTTTATTGGTGCTTCTTTTGTATCATTTTCACAATACACTTATTCTTTTGAGGTATCATCATTTAATAACAATTCTCCAAAACAAGTATTATCTGATTTTACTCAACACATAGAGGAATCAGACCAATATATAAAAGAAGGTGTTTTTTATATCGACTCAAAAATATCATATACTGAAGAAAATTTTAAAGAGATCGCTTCAGCTACAGGTTACACAATTAACAGATTTAAGATAACAACAGTACGGAAAGATCAAGATACAGAGGAATAATTTAACGTTTATTCAGATCTTAGAAGGTTTTGTGATTTAGTCAGTATTCTATTGGAATAAATGCTTCACTTTCGGTGTTCCAAGTCTTTTAAAAGTAGTTATACCATCTTTTATTTATAAAGTATACTAACTTACACCCAAGAAGGGATTTAATAAAAGATTGAACAAAAACCTTAAACTTTCATTGAAGCCCATAAATTAATTATGGGTTAGTCTCAAAGTTGGGGAGAGATTAATACTGTTTTATTTGCTTATCAAGTTGAATTTCTATTATTCCCGAAGAGATGATATGATTATAAAAAATAGGAGTTAAAAAGCTACACAAACTCGACTTTGTAGTGGTGACATTTCGGCAAACGCTGGATAATCCCAATTTAAAGAACATTTCAACGTTACTTTAGTTAGCCATTATCAATAAATTGCTTATTAAGCTGATGTTATAAGACATACACAGAAAAGTAATCAGCTAAACAGAAATAGCGTTTAAACTGATATTATTTTCCTCTCGCTAATTGGACAAAGCCATGCTTCAAGATTTCTTCTCCCATCAAGTCTTTCACTTTAATTTTATAGAAATAAGTTCCGTCAGTACATTCTGCTCCATTGTTCTGAATTGATCCGTTCCATTTAAAGTTTGGGTCGTTACTTTCAAAAACAACATTACCCCAACGATTTAAAATAATAAGGTCTAAATCTTCAATATTATCAACGTTGATTAATTCAAAAAAATCATTTTCATTATCTCCATTAGGAGTAAATATATTTGGAACAGATATTTCAACATCAGGATTATTTACAACTATCGTTAAACTTGTTGAATCAACACACCCAAAATCTCCGAATGCATAAAGCATAACGTTATAATCATCAGCTATTCCAATTGGATACGTATGAATTGGATCAACATTACTAACTTGTGAAGATGTATCATCAAAATCCCAAACATAAGTTGTGTCATTCATAGATTCATTTGTAAAAATTATTTGGGTGTTATTAAAATCAGTTATCATAGGATTGGCTGTAAAATCGGCAATTGGACTTTCCACAATTTCAATATAACTATATAAAGTTGTATCACCAACACAACCTTCAGCACTTTCTAATGTTAATGTTACATCATAAATACCTTCCTCATCATACACATGTTCAACAGTATCGCATATTTCACTAGTACTTCCATCACCAAAATCCCATGAACAAGTTACGTTAACATATCCTGAAGTGTCAACAAAAGTTATTGTTTGAGGTGTACAACCAATTGTTGTATCAGCAAAAATATTTGGAACTGGAGTTTCTAGTTGTGTCTCGACTTGAAAATCAGAAGTTGCACTACAACCTCCGTTATCAACTTCTACATTATAGTTTTGCCCGAAACTTACTCCTGTTATTTCGCCTAAACTACCTAATGTAGGTCCTGCCGGAGTGAATGTATATGTTAAAGTAGCATCGTAATTTGATATCTCCGCCGAACCATCAGCCTGACAAGTAGGGTCTATAATGTTAAAGACAGGTTCATCGGGGGTTTCCAGTTGTTCGTCAGTCTGAAAGACAGCTGTTTCGGTACAACTCCCGTTATCAACCTCTAATGTATAACTTTGCCCAGTGGTCTCACCTGTAATCTCTCCAGAACTTCCAATTGAAGGTCCAGCAGGTGTAAATGTATAAGACATTGTATTATCATAATTTGTCAACTCAGCAGAACCATCCGCTAAACAAGTTGGTGCTGTAATATTAAAGTTCGGTATTGCTGGAGATACTAATTGTTCTTCAATTTGGAAAGTTGCCGTCTCGGTACATCCTCCGTTTTCTACTTCCACTGTATAACTTTGCCCAAAGTTAGCTCCTGTAATTGCACCAGACGTATTAACCGAAGGACCAAGTGGAGTAAATGTGTATGTTGCCCCTGAAAGGTAATTTGTTATCTCGGCAGAACCATCGGCAGAACAAGTGGGCGCTGTAATATTAAAACTTGGCACATCTGGAGGTAGAACTTGCGCATCGATTTGAAAACTAGTAGGACAACCCGCAGCGTTTTCTTCTACGGAATAACTTTGACCGAAAGTAGCACCAGTAATAACCCCTCCAGTTCCTACTGAAGGTCCTGTGGGTGTAAAAGTATATGTTGAGCTGTTGTCATAATTCGAAATAACAGCACTTCCATCAGCGGTACAGGTAGGAGCTGTAACATCAATATCCACGACTCCTGCACCTGGAACCGCAACTGAGGTCACTCTGGCATCCCATCCTTCTCTATTAACCACACTGGTTGCAAAAAACCGAAAAGTTATACATTGATCTTGAGCGGAAATAATATCAAGAACATCATTATTGTTAACAAAGTCACAATCTGTTCCTCTCGGATTATCTGGACTTCCAGATCTATTGTCAAAAATAATGTTGCCGCTAGTTCCTGTTCCTTCATAGATTACCATCCAATCCCATCCTGACGATGTATTGTACATAGAAAAAGTTAGAAATTCGATATCTAAAGACTCACAAGCCGCTGGACATATCGTTGTTATCGTTTCACAGTTGGCGTTTGAAAAGTTACCATCCGATACATTTCCTCCATTATTACAATCTCCGCCAGGACCACCATCATCATAAAAGTGAATAGTTGTACCTGGATCTAAAGTATATGTATCGTTTGCACATGCTGGAGGTATAATATCACCTTGCTGTGCATTGGTCGTCAAATTTGCCCCAAAAACAAACCCAAAAATAAGAATGGATTTTATAGATGTTAACATTGTGTATTTCATAAGATGTCTTTTTGTCAAATCTTTCAAATTTTGACATTAGTAGTATTTATGTTTACGACCAAGTTAACAAAAATATAGATAAGAAAAAAAATCTGATGAGATGAAATCAAAAAAAGCCATTAACTAAACATCAATAGATTTAAGCAAATCCATAGCCTTCAACTCCTTACATTAGTTTTTCGGTAGGTTTTTTTAACGTTTTAGTAATTTAGCCTTTCAATATTTTACAACCATAAAAATGTTGGTTTTAACAGTGGTATATTTTTGAAGGATGAAAACAGAAAACCTTCAGTTTTTATCAAAAAAATTCTTTTTATTAGATTAATATTTAACACATAAACACGTAGATGTTACTCTTTCACAATTTTTAAACACGTCCCAAAATTTTGCTCTTTTAAGATATAAACTCCACTATTTAATTCAGCGATCGAAATTTCTTTTTCTTGGTTTACTTCAAATGATTTTAAAACTTTTCCTGTTAAATCAAGTAGAGAAAATGAAGTGTTTTCCTCTGTGGTGATAATTATTCTATCACTTGTTGGGTTCGGATAAGCTCGAAAATTTATTAATTGAGCTTCTTTGTCAATAAAAAGAGTAGTGTCTCTCACCCTATATAATTCATATCATAACCATTGCTTGTAAAATTTGCTTTAAAATACAAGGCATCATCATAATTATAAAATTGAGTAGAACCGTAGTATGGATCTAGAATTGGAGCTATAGCGGGAGATATCTTCTTAGTTCCAGCAGCTGTACCATCAGACTCATACAGTTCTGTATTCCCGACTGTAGTTTCTGCCGTAAAGTATAGGCGACCGTTATATGGAAATAAAAAAACCTCTCGGTTAAATCCAAGAGGTTTTACATTATGAAAATCATCACTTATTAAGCGACTCTGCAAAAAGGTATAACTAAAAACTGCAATTAAACACTTTAGTTTTGAGATTTAAAATGTCTATTTAATGGTTATCCTAGCAAGTCGTAAATGTAAATATTTGTTAACTATAAATAACAAGGGTTTTCCCTAAGTTTAAGGTAAGAAATGTACTTTTTCTTTCCTCTTAAAGCAACACCTAAAAGTAAGCCGAAGCCTATTGATCAATCAGCTTGAATCCTTTCCCGTGTATATTCATAATTTCAATATCTTCGTCAGCTTTGAGAATTTTACGCAATTTTGCGATATAAACATCCATACTTCTACCATTAAAGTAATTGTCATCTCCCCAAATTGCTCTTAAAGCAGCTTGTCTATCGAGTACTTGGTTTTTATTCTTGGCTAGTAACTTTAACAACTGACTTTCTTTTGTTGTTAGTTTATTCTCTTCTCCATCGATATCAATTACCCTAGTTAGCGGGTCAAATTTGAATCTACCAATAGTGAATGTGTCATCTAAAGGTGTGTCTTCTCCTTGTGACCTTTTCAGAATAGCTTCAATTCTAGCGACAAGCTCTTCCATACTAAAAGGCTTTGTAAGATAATCATCAGCACCTATTGAAAAGCCTTCTAATTTGTCTTCTTTCATGCTTTTTGCGGTAAGGAAGAGAATAGGAATTTGGCTATCAATTTCTCGAATTTCTTTTGCTACTGTAAATCCATCCATTTCTGGCATCATAACATCTAGAATAACAAAATGGTATGTGTCTTGATTAAATTTTTCTAATGCTTGTTTACCATCTCTTGCTAAATCAACCTTAAAGCCTTTAGCTTTTATAAATGACTCCAATAATAAACCAAGGTTATTATCATCTTCTGCCAATAAAATTTTTATACTCTTACTCATGATCTTGTGTGTTTTTAATGATTAATGTGAAGGTTGTTCCTTCTCCGTATTTACTTTTGACGTTGATTTTCCAACCTTGAAGATCAACAATTGCTTTTACATAATTAAGTCCTAAACCATAACCTTTAACATCGTGTACATTTCCAGTAGGAACACGATAAAGCTTATCAAATATTTTATCTAAATGATCATTTTTAATTCCGATGCCTTTATCGCTGATTATAAATTTATAATCTCCATTTTTCAGTTTCTCTGTTTTAATTTTAATTAAAACCTCCTCTTTGCTATACTTAATAGCATTATCTACTAAATTAGAAATCAAATTATTTGTGTGAACAGGATCACCGATAAAAGGAAGTAAACCAACTGCTTGATCAAGTTGAATCTCACCATTACTGATACGAATTTTAGCTTTACCAACAACTTGAGAAACAATTTCATTTAATTCTAATTCATCGCGTTTCATCTTAATATCTCCTTTATCTAAAACTGCGCTCTTTAGTATTTGCTCCACAAGGCCACCTAATCTTTTATTTTCTTCGTCAATCATTTTAATAAAAGGACTCAAGTTACTTGCTTCAGTTTGGTTCATATCGGAATCCGACATAGCCTCACAAGCCAAAGATATTGTACTTATTGGTGTTTTAAACTCATGGGTCATATTCGAAATAAAATCACTTTTTACCTCTGCTAAATGCTTTTGATTCAAGATGGTTTTAAACATGACATAAAATGATAGAACAACCAAACTAATCAACAATACACTTACAAGTAAAGTAAGCCACATTTCATTAAACAGAACAATATTCGTTTGGGGAAATGAGACATGTAAAGTCAATTCTTTATCAAAAATATTACCTGGAAACATTCTTACCTGCTTAGAGGATTGCGTATCAATATTCAGATTATATCGATCTGTATAGGTTGGGAATTCGACCACATCACCCTGTTCATCAAAAATTGCGTAATTAAACTTCGTTGCCAAATCCTCAATTTCAAAAGTTTTGGTAATCATTGAGTCTAAAAATGCAAGGTTAACACGATCTGTGGGAGTAATATTTCCACTACTCCTGAATGCATTTATCATTAAATCATTAATGTATTTTGACTTCTTAAACAAACTGTTGATTACTCGTTTGTCTAACTGAAAAGCTAAATCATTATCCCCGTCCTTGTCTTTAGATTGATTTTTTGTTCCTTTTTTTATGTAAGAAGATAACTCACTAATATCACGCGCGAGCACACTGTGTTTTGCTGAAACATGAGATAAAGAGTCGTAGGAGTCGCCCGTAATTTGAAGATACTTAACTGCTGTACCATTTTCATAAATGATGGTGTCTGTAATGGAAACAGATTCTCTTACGGGAACTAGATTTTGAAATTCTTGTTTTAGTGCCTTTTTATATTGTCCACTAAAGTCACTTCCAAAAAATGAAGTATATCTTTGAAGATCAGAAGCTTTCTCATGTCGAATAGCAACCTTAGAAAGAACATTTTCAATGTGATTGTTGAGCTCCTCTGATTTTTTCTCATACAGCTGAAAAGCCTGATATAGCTGCAAAAACACAAGCACAATTAGCGCAGAACTAATCAAAAATACAATGTGTTTTAGTTTTATTCTTTTCATTTTCGAGAACTAAAATACAAGTATCTCCTTTAGGTATAGCGGGCTTAACCTTTTTAACACCGCATAAGCAGAAACTAATGTTCAAACTAATCCGAAATATTAATTGCGTTGTGATGGATTGAGCTTACCGAAATGAGCTCGCAACGAAGTTAATAATACAACTTAAATACAAACAGAAACAAAGCAGTTTATGTCCATACTTTTGCACCTTCGGAACAATTTTTACAAATATCAATTTGTGAACGATCTGTAAATACTTGTTTACGGAAGTTTTGGTATCGTTGATCGTACCATATATCAGTGAAAGAGGTACTATTCCCTAATGTGCCCAAAACATGTTTTGCGTCTTTATCAAAACAACAGGGTACAATCTTTCCATCCCAAGTTAAAACAGTTGAAGACCACATTCTCCAACAATGGTCTTGAATAGTGTATTTACTTTTATATGTACCGTCTTTCTGTCTTTTGTAACGGGCATATTTCTCATTGCTAGGCATCAATGGATTCCCATTTTTATAATCATATAATTGTGCTGTTTTTAATCTCACTTCGTCAACACCTAGTTGCTTACCGAGTAAAAAAACATCATCTACCTCATGTTCATTGGGCTTTACCACTAAAAATTGAAATATTAAATGGGGTGTTGTACGGTTTAACTTCTCTTTTGCCGCAATTAAATGTTTTGTTCCTTTTATAACTTTAGTTAACTCTCCTTTCCTACGGTATTGTTCGTACGTTTCCTGACTTAGTCCATCAATAGAAATTATCAATCGATCTAATCCTGAATTCACAATCTTTTCAGCTGTATTTTCATTTATAAAATGAGCGTTTGTTGAAGTAGCAGTATATATTTTACGTTGATTGGCTTCCTTAATTAGTGAGAGAAATTGTGGGTGCAAAAATGGTTCTCCTTGGAAATAGTAATTAATGTAAAATAACTGGCTACCTAATTCATCGAGCATTTTTCTATGTAGATCCAAATCCAGTTTTCCTGTTGGCCGGGTAAATTGTTTGAGTCCACTAGGACATTCCGGACAACCTAAGTTACACGCTGTTGTTGGCTCTATACTAGCGGCATAAGGCATTCCCCGAACCATGAAGCGCTTAAAATATTTAGCTAAAAAATAGGAGCCATATAGAAGCGAAATATTTAAAATTCGTTTAAGTGAAAGCTTTTGTAATATGTTTAATTGGTCTTTCCACATGCCAAAGCAAAGGTAATGGAAGACAAACAAAAACAATAGACATTTAGAAATTTAATCGTACAGAGACTTTATAGAAAAAGTTATCCTTGGTCTTTGGCAGTTCATAGGGGCCGTATCGATAAAACATACCAGCACCAAGTCCAAGAATATTATTACTAACAATTAACCGATCTACAATTAAACCTGATTCATAATAACCTTTTTCTGGTGTTTTAAAAGAAAATCCTGTATGGTCGACTCTATTTTTCATGGTGCCAAATGCAGCTGCACTATGAATCACAAAAGTCGGCTCTGTCCAGTCCTCACCTGTTTTAATCGGTAAAAATGTATATCTAAAAAACAAAGAACTTTGCTGATCACTAAAAAACTCAGCTGGTTGCATGGTCTCAAAAGTATTGGCAACCGATAACAAAAAATTAATCCCTGTTCCTTCTTGCACATGACTTAATGTTAATGGTACGTTACCTATGGTTAATCCACTTTTACTTACCAAACTGATACTTCCTGCTCCTCGAATCTTAAAGGTTTGATGCACGGTGAATTTTAAACGATAATAATCATAGTTTGATTCAAAAACACCTCCAAGTCCTCGCGTTGCTTTAAGTGTTAATTTTGGCCATTTCGTACCTAAAGAAACACGATTATTTTCAAGCATCATTACTTTTTCTCTGATATTCCAGTTAAATATAAATCCAACCTCAGCAATATCAAACTGCTCTGCGGTTCCATTTGAAGTAAATAAAGGTGTGTATTGATAATCATCAACAAATGTAAATCGCTTATAGTTACCGAATAATTGCAACTTCATATTTTGACGAATTAAACCACTTAAGTTTACCCCAGCAAAACGTTGTCTATCCATTAAATTAATAAAGAAATCTCTATAAATTCCTTGATTAACTAAATTGAAATTATCATCATACATATCAGTGCTACCGCGTTCATAAACATCGTCACTATAATGTAGATTTAAGCGTATTAAACGGGCTTGGTTCAATGTGAAATTAAGGTCTCCCCCCCACTTCCATTTATGATCTCTTAAACCGTAAGCAAAATAACCACCTATTTGAAAAATCTTGCTTAGTCTTCGGTTCGTTTCTAATCCCAAACCAAGTCTAACCCCTTCTTGTCGATTAAAGTAAACAATTTCTTGAACTGGAACACTAAAAACACCAATTGGAATTTTTCCTGTAGAAGCGATTTTAAAAACATCAAGTAAACGGTCTAAATTATTTTCTTCTACTACACTGTCGACTTTCGCATAAGTTCGACCTTCTTTACCTGTATATGTATTTCCACGAATTTCATTAATGCTAGAAGAATCCGCCAAAGCATCTTCCTGTACTTCTACCGAAACAGGGTTAAAACCTTTTTTACTTTCAATATCAAATTGAACGTTTTTAATATACAAGGAACTTCGGCCAATGATATTGACATATCCATTAAAATCAATGGCAAAATCTAATTCCGTACTGATTTTTTTAGGAAACCATTTTTTGCCATTGGTTATTTCGTACTCTTGAATAATTCGTGGGGAAACCAAGGATCCCGGTTGATTATGAGGGGATGCAATCACTCGCTCAATGGCCCATTCCTTAGAATGTATATAAAGGTAACCTTCTACACCTTCAAAATTTTTCCCTTTTCGTGGTCTAAATTTTATCGTATAGGTAGTATCCTGGGTTTCTTTATGGAATAATGTATCCTCTAATATAAAAAGGTAACGCCTAAGTCCTCCAGGTGCAATGGGATTGATATATTCCTTTTGGTTTAAAACGAAATTGTTATCATAAAAAGAAAATGATTGAAATTGATTAACAAAGGTAGCAAACATCGGATCTTTAAATCCAGAAACATTATAGGCTGTTACAACCTCTTTATCGTAGTTGGGTGGATTAAAAGTTCGCGTTGCCTCCGTTTCGGTTAAGAAAAGATACTGTCTATCGAGCAATTCAAAAGCATTGATCATGGTGGTATCAGTAATCGTATCTCTATTTACCCCTTCTGGTAATTCTCCTGTTAAATATAGTTTAGAATACGAGTCATATTCGAAAGAATTATTGCGTAATGGATCGTTTTGTTTTTTATTATCCATCACATTTTGAATAATCCGATGCGCAGGATTCTCTCCTGGTGTAATGACAACTTCATCAAAAACTTGAGCATTGGAAGACATGTAAACAATCGGATTATTAATTAATTCCGCACCTGAAACGAGGGTGTCGTTGTAATCAAAAAGCGAAAAGAATACATGTTTTCTTTCACGATATTAATCGTTGCTTTACCATCAATATCAGTAAGTAAAGAAAGACTTTTTCCGTCATTTACCTTAGCAAAAGCAATGGGATTCTCTGAGGTTACATCAAGAACTTGAACAGTTGTCTTTTGACTGCTCACGAAAAAATGAACAAAAAGAAGTGTTGTAAATAGTAGTGTAGTTTTCATTTTATTTTCCGAGGTTTAAAACTTCTATTTCAAATAATAAATCCGAATAAGGGGGTATTTGTCTGCCTCTTCCTGAAACGCCATAGGCTAAAAAATATGGAACATATAAATCGATTTTCGTTCCTTTTTTACTTAAACCGACACCTTCGTTAAATCCGGGGATAAGGTTATTAATTAAGTATTGAAATTCAAAAGGCTGACCACGATCATAAGACGAATCAAACTTGCCTCCAGTAACAAATGTTCCTTTATAATGTAATTTCACAGTGTCACCTTTTTGTGCCGTTTCACCCTCACCTTCTTCATGAAGAACATATACTAATCCTGACGGTGTTTGAACAGCATTAGGTGCTTTCTTTTTAACCAAATCATAAAAATACTCCTTATATTCATTTTCAGTTTTAGCTTTTGCTTCTATTCTCCTTACCTTTTCTTCGGCTTTTCTTTTTTCTTCAGCTAAACGTTTCTGCTCTACTACAACAGCTAATCGTGCATATTCTTTTTTAAATGTTTTTGATGGATTATATAACCATTTGTATTTTAATCCTTTTTCAATAATCTCTACCTGTTGCATGGTGTCGCCCTGTGATATTTCATCAACAACTGATTGACCTGCTAAAACCTGACCGAAAACAGTATGTTTTCCGTTCAAATGAGGTGTTGCAACGTGTGTAATGAAGAATTGACTGCCATTGGTATGTGGACCTGCATTGGCCATTGACAAGCTTCCTTTTTGATGATTTACACCATTATCAGCCTCATCCCAAAAACGATAACCAGGCCCACCAGAACCATTTCCGGAAGGATCACCGCCTTGAATCATAAAATTATCTATAACACGGTGAAAAACCAGCCCATCGTAATAGGGTTCCTTGTATCGAATTGAATCTCCTATTTTTAGTTTCCCTTGTGCTAAACCGACAAAGTTAGCCACTGTTAATGGTGCTTTTTCAGGAAACAACTCAAGGATAATCTCTCCTTTTTGGGTCGTTATTTTTGCGTAAAGTCCTTTTTCTAATTCAAGATCTTGAGATTGAACGAAAGCTGAAGTTGCAAAAAATAAGAGGGTTATAAGTGTTAAAATAATTCTCATAGTTAAAAATTTTGTTCAAAAATACGAAAAGTCTTCCTTTTTTAACCTATAATCATTATAGATTATATTTTGTCTGTTCCACACATCAATTTTAATATCAAATGAAAGAATAATGCTATTTTTGTAAGCCATGAAATCAAAAAAATAATCGTTTCTGTCACTAACGACTTGTATACCGATCAGCGTGTACATAAAGTTTGTTCTTTTTTACATGAAAACGGATATAACGTTTTACTGGTAGGAAGATTACTCAAAAATAGCAAGCCAATAAACGACAGGAAATACGAAATAAAACGTTTTAAAATCGTTTTTACACAAGGAGCATTGTTTTATGCTTTCTTTAATTTGCGATTATTTATTTTTTTACTTTTTCAAAAATATGATGTTTTACTTAGTAATGATTTAGATACATTATTGGGAAATTATTGTGCAAACCAACTAAAAGGCAAGCGAAGATTGGTTTATGATACCCACGAACTTTTCACTGAAGTACCCGAGTTAACCAGTAGACCACGGGTAAGAAAAGTCTGGTTAAAAATAGAAGAATGGATTTTTCCAAAAGTAAAAACCGTCTATACAGTAAACAAATCAATTGCTTCGATCTATGAAAAAAAATACAATAAGGAAGTAAAAGTGGTTAGAAACGTATCTCCACTTTGGAAACCAAAAGCAATTAAGACAAAGAAAGAATTAGGTTTGCCTGAAAATCAAAACATTATCATACTTCAAGGTGCAGGAATCAATGTAGATCGAGGTGCGGAAGAGGCTGTAATGGCAATGAAAGACATTGAAAATACACTTTTTCTAATTGTGGGTAGTGGCGATGTAATTCCCGACCTAAAAAAACAAGTATTGCAAGAAAAATTATCTGCAAAAGTGAGATTTATTGGAAGAGTCCCCTATGATGAAATGATGAATTATACGTATCATGCCGATTTAGGTTTAAGTTTAGATAAGGATACCAATTCTAATTATAAGTATTCCTTACCCAACAAAATTTTTGATTATTTACATACAACCACACCCATCATAAGTTCTAATTTAATAGAATTAAAGAGGGTTATCGAACGACATAATGTAGGCAGAATAATAAAATCACATGAACCTTCGGTAATTGCAAAAACAATAAATGAAGTATTGGATAATAAGATTTTGTTAAATGAATTAAAAGAAAATTGTAAAAAAGCAGCTAATCTTGAGAACTGGGAACACGAAAGTAGCGTATTGGCGGAAATATATCTTCAAGACAATTAATAAAGTGAAGTTTATTCAAACTCAATTATCAGCTCGCCTTTTTCAACAACCGTTTCTTTAGCTTTTGTGATTGATTTCACTTTTCCTTCTCCTTCAGCTTTAATAACATTTTCCATTTTCATGGCTTCTAAGGTAAGTAAGGGAGATCCTAATGTAACCTCATCTCCAACTTCAACCGCAAAACTAAGTATGCGTCCTGGCATTGGTGATTTTAATTGGTGTAATTTTCTCACTTTTTTCTTGTCAAGCCCCATTTCGCGAATTAATGCATCAATTGGACGATCCTTTTTAATTTCAAAAGTTCGGTGATTAATCTTAATGGTCATTTTCTGATCTTCAGTATTTGACGCAACAACTTCACCATGGAATTCTTTACCCATGAAGAATAAAGTGAAATAAGTATCATCTATCCATTCAACTGAACTTATTCCCTGCTCACCTTTACTTGCTTCTCCGTCAATCAAAAACTTTGCTTCCGCCATGGTAAATTTTACTTTTATTAAAATGAGTAATCGCCACAAATATAGTTTTTCTAAATGAAATGAGTAAACAACTCAAGCATACATTTCTAGCATAAACGAATAAATTGATATATAATTCGAATAAAATTCCCATTTTTGTTATTCAAAAAAACATTTTTAGTTATGAAGCGACTGTTTACAATTATATTTTCTTTAGGTTTATTTTGCGCTTGTGGAACCACGAAAGATCAACAATCAAAGGATCAGGTGAGCGAAACAAAAGAAGAACAATCATCAGCAACGGTGAAAGAAGGTGTAATTAAGGAAAATGATCCAGTTCAGGAAGAAGTTGAAGAAATCATAACCCGTCCAAACTACAACCCTTCGGCTACAATTAAAACTGGACTAATACACACCAAGTTAGAAGTAAGTTTTGACTGGGATAAATCTCAATTAAAAGGACTCGCTACACTTACCTGTTCTCCACATTTCTATCCTACCGATAGTCTTATTTTAGATGCAAAAGCGATGGAAATAAAATCTGTTCAACTCAATGGTAAGAAACTACAATACAAATACAATGATGCTAAATTCTTGAGAATTAAACTTGATAAAAAATATACAAGAGATGAAGAATATACTGTAGTAATTGACTACATCGCGAAACCAGAAGAGAAAGAAATTGGTGGGTCTAGCGCCATAAGTAGCGATAAGGGCTTGTATTTTATTAATCCAAAAGGAGAAAATGAAAATCAAATGCCACATATATGGACACAAGGTGAAACCGAAGCTAGTTCAGTTTGGTTTCCTACTATCGACCGACCAAATCAAAAAACAACACAGGAAATATACATAACCGTAGAAGATAAATACAAAACACTTTCCAATGGAAAATTTGTTTCATCAACACACAATGAAGATGGTACCCGAACAGATTATTGGAAACAAGAATTAAAACATGTACCTTATCTTTTTATGATGGCAATTGGAGAGTTTGCTGTTGTTAAGGACACATATACAAAGCCAGACGGAACAGTTATTCCAGTACATTATTATGTAGAACCAGAATGGGAGGAACACGCACAAGCAATTTTTGGGGAAACACCTGAAATGATTACCTTTTTCTCTGATTTATTAGGTGTAGATTATAAATGGGATAAATACCACCAAGTTGTAGTCAGAGAATATGTTTCTGGAGCAATGGAAAATACAGGAGCTGTCGTATTTGGCGATTTCGTTTACAAGACGAAACGTGAATTAATTGACGCTGATGATCATTCAATTATAGCGCATGAGTTATTTCATCATTGGTTTGGAAATTTAGTGACCTGTGAAAGTTGGGCAAACCTACCTTTGAATGAAGCTTTCGCTAACTATTCACAATATTTGTGGGATGAACATTACAATGGTCGTGATCATGCAGATTATGTTGCAGAAAAAGAAGCTGAAGGATATTTTCAATCCTCTGCCCAAAGAGGGCACCATGATATGATATGGTATGATTATGATGAAAAAGAAGACATGTTTGATGCGCATTCTTACAACAAAGGTGGTCGAATATTACACATGTTGCGCTATTATTTAGGCGATGATGCATTCTATACAGGATTGAGAAAATACCTTAACGACAACGCATATACAGCAGCGGAAATTCATCATTTACGCCTAGCTTTTGAAGAAGTTTCTGGAGAAGACCTAAATTGGTTTTTTAATCAATGGTTTCTTTCTTCAAGACATCCAGAAATTAAAATTTCACAAACTTTCGAAAATAATGAAGTTACCATTCGAATTTCTCAAAATCAGGATTTAGAAAAAACACCTTTATATAAGCTACCACTAAAAATTGGAGTGTATAGTGGAGGAGAAAAAGAAACCTACCAGGTTGTTGTAGATAAAAACATAAACACTTTTACCTTTAAATATAATGGGGAGTTAGAAAACATTGTTGTGGATGAAGACCGAACAATTTTAGGGAAATTTAGTCATGACAAACCTCGTGAATGGTATGTTCATCAATATTATAATGCGCCACGTTATAAAGACAGAGAACAAGCTATTGTTTACGGATCAAGATTGCGAACAGAGGCAGGTAGAAAAATGATTGTAGATGCTTTGGCCGATGATTTTTGGTATATACGAAAGCTAGCTATCTCTAAGTTAGATAAATTAGGTTCAGATCAGAAACAAATGGTATTTGACCACCTAGTAAATTTAGCGAAAACCGATGCTAATTCTAAGGTACGAGGAGCGGCTTTGTCTAAATTATCTAAAGACTATTTTAAAGGAGAGTTCGAAGATAAAACTAGGTCCACTTTATTACAAACTATTGAAAAGGACAGTTCATATTTTGCAATTGCTCGTGGTTTAAACGGCTTAACCAAAGGTAAGCCATCAGATATAAACACAGCACTTAAGTTGGCAAAAACGTTAGAAAAAGAACGTTCTTCGGCTTTAAAAGGACAAATTATCGGAATGTATAAAAACCATGGAGATGCTACACATCTCGATTTTATGGCAAATGCAATTCTCAGTGGTGATATTTCTGGATATGATGCCATTGGGGCTTTACTTAACTTTACAGCGGCTGTTAAGCAACAGGATATTAAAACCCAAGAAGGGTATTTTCATGTCTTTAATCAGTTATCTCAAAATGGAGGTGCTTACATTATGGCGGTATTACCCATGAGTGTTATGAATCTTAAAAAAGGAGTTGACCAAACTATTGTTGCGTTAACAAAGGAAAGTGAGCAATTAGAAGCTGAAGGAAAGACTGCTGAAGCAACAGTTATTCAAGGGAAAATAAACAATGCAGAAGCTTTTTCCGAAAAGGTGAATACCTTGTTAAAGAAAATAATGAATTAAAAAAACAGAAAAAACCTTCTTTAAATATTTTGAAACATTATTTTTATAGAAAATTATTATTATGAAACTAACGATGAGAAAAGTAAAGACCATGTTAATGGCAACAATGGCTTTAGGTTTAACAGCTGGTTTAACAGCATGTACTGAAGCAGAAGCAACAGAAAAAGAGGAAGCTCAAACTGAAGAAGTGGTTGTTGAAGAAGAGACTGAAACAGAAGTAGAGGAGCATCCTACTACAGAAGAACATCCTGCTGCAGAGGAAGGAGCAATGGTAGATTCAGTTGAACATCCTGATCCTGCTGCGGAAGAAGAAACAGAGGAGCACCCTGCTGCTGCAGAAGAAGCAAGCGAAGAACATCCTTCAAACTAAGAATAGAATTTTTTAAGCTTCGGAAGAGGTGCAATAAAATATTTTAGCTTTTTTTAGAACGGTCTTTATGTAATCTACATGGAGACCGTTTTTTTATAGCATATCAAAAGCTTATCTTTTTAAAACTAAATATGCAGCTGCAAAACTAGAAATGTCATTTCTTATGATCTAACCCGTATTATTAACAAATTGACTAAGTTACTAAAATCAGCTATTTTATATCACAAAAGCCCCGCTACTTTAGAATACAGGTAATATTTTGATTCACGATTTTTTTTGTCATCATTTTTGTTTTGCTACGCGACAAAAATGCCGCCAAAAGAATTATACCGATATTTATAGCCCCGCATTGCGCTTTGCTTACACGGGGCTATAATTACTTGACACCTTCAGCGTCAGGTGTAATTCAATCTAAAAAATCCGACTTAATCGATGAAGTTAGCTATTTTATGTTACAAAAGACCCTGTTTTGGAATCCGGGCTAATTAAAAGCTGATTCATTAGTTATTAATCAAAAATGAATGGAAATATATAACCTTAATTCATAAAAACTTATGAGGTAACTTTTCTTTCAAAAGTAAAAGTTGTTTTTGGACGAACTACGAATCCATCAATTTCCAATACTGGATAAGCTAGAAAATTAATTGCACCAGAGGCTGGTCCAGGATTGAACTTTATATCTCTTCCCTTAGATAATTCTACACGATTTGCACCATGATGTCCAAAGTAATATGTAGCCAATGCAGTATATTTGTTCGCTTCACTGATATCAACTGGCCACCATTTACCTTCTGCAAAAAACTCAGCCCAACAGTGATACCCGTTTATACCACCTTCATCACGGTCAGATGGAATGGAAGCACCAATGGCAAAACGCGCGGGAATATCCACAGATCGAGCTAATGCAATAAAATAAGAATGAAATTCACTGCAGTTACCACTTTGTGCATCACAAGCATAAACAGCATCTCCAGTCCCGTATGAACCTTCCTCATTTTTAATATATTTCATATTATCGATAACATAATCGTATAAGGCACGTGCTTTAATTAAAGGATCATCTTTGGTTTTATTACCAATCGCTTCTAAAGCAATCTTTTTAAATCTTTCTCCGACAGGTATAAGGGTGTTTGAGCCTAAATATTGTTTCAAATCTTCTTCTGCATCAGCTAAATATGGTTTCTTTTCTTTTCGTTGAACGTGATATGAAAGGTGAATGGGCTCACCACTATGTGTTTTATTTAATTTAAGATACAAAGCCTTGTTTCCAAACTGATCATCGGTAATATACTGTTCTTTAACAGGAGAATTAACAGCTAAAAGTTCGACCTCTTGAAAATCATTGCTTTCTGCAATTGGAATCCATACTTCTCCTTCTCCATCAATTTCTGGAAGCTCAACTTGATAATAAAATTCAAATTCATCCTTACCTTCAATCACACCTAACAATTCATCTCCCGCATCTTCGATAGGAACTCGATACCAAGTTTTGTCTTCCTTATTTTGCTTCCATGTATAAAAGGGTCGTCCATTCAACTTATGAATATTCGTACGAACTACATCCATGCTGTCTGCTGTACCTTCCAAAAAGAAATCAACATCATATATGTCGCCCTTTTCATCTGCTAAATCTACACATGCAAAATAACTCCCCGGGCCTAAATGCGATAAGTATTCTGTATGCACACGCACTAATCTCAAATCTAGATCTAAAGAATCATCTTTTATACGAAAAGTACCTCCAGCTTTCGCAGTTGTTTTATCGATATATGATTTTATACCCTCTTCTATCTTCTCAATAGAAACCTTTTCTTCTTTTTTAGTCAGTTTCTCATTCGTTTTAACCTCTTTTTCTACGGAATTTGATTCACAATTTGTTAGAAAAGCGATTATAAAAGCAATGATAACAAAAGATTGAAAAGCTACTTTAAATTTAGTCATGTGTCAAAAATACATATTCTATTTGGTTTATTAAATATGTAATTTCCTGAAAAATCCTAACTAATCTTCTCCAAACCTATCTTCGCATCACCTTCTTCAACAATGTCTGCATCATAAACATGTCCTTTGGCTTCGCTCATGACAATGTCTTTTGCCAAAACTTCGGCGGCTATATATGCTTTGTTTTCCAAGATTGCTTTTTGAATTTCTTCAGTTGTTTCTATAGTTACTTCAATTTTATCTGTTACTTCAAAATCTGCTTCTTTTCTAAAATTCTGAATACGATTCACCAATTCTCTGGCAATTCCTTCTTGCTTTAGTTCTGGAGAAATAGTGATGTCCATGGCAACGGTAATTCCGCCTTCCGAAGTCAACAACCAGCCAGGGATATCATCGGTAGCGATTTCAAAATCATTGAGTTCTAATTCGATGTTTTCACCGTTTACCTCACCTTTCCATCCAGCATTGGCTTCAACAGCAGCAATTTCTTCATCGCCCCAATCTTTTACCATTCCGGCGATAGATTTCATTTGTTTTCCGTACTTCGGTCCAATGGTTTTGAAATTCGGTTTGATTTTCTTCGTTAAAACGCCTGTTGTATCTTCTAATAGAAGCAATTCCTTCACGTTGATTTCAGAAAGAATCAAATCTTTTACGTGTTCAATTCTAGATTTGAAACTTGGATCTAAAATAGGAACCATGATTTTTTGTAAAGGCTGACGTACTCTAATGCGCTCTTTCTTACGTAAACTCAAAGCCATAGAAGAAACTTGTTGTGCAATTTCCATTTGTGCTTCCAGTTCTTTGTCGATGTCTTCCTCACAAACCGTTGGGAAATCTGCTAAATGAACAGAAGTTGCCGCATGACGACCAGAAATCTTGTTTAGGTCAGAGAATAATTCGTCTGTATAGAACGGTGCAATTGGCGCACTTAAAATCGCGACAGCTTCCAAACATTCGTACAAAGTTTGATAAGCTGAAATTTTATCTGCCGAATAATCTCCTTTCCAGAAACGTCTTCTACATAAACGTACATACCAATTTGACAGCTGATCGTTTACAAAACTTTGAATTAAACGACCTGCTTTTGTGGGTTCATAAGTATCAAATGCATGATCCACATCCTGAATCAAAGAATTCAATTTCGAAATAATCCATCGGTCAATTTCAGGTCTTTCTTTCGTTGCGATTCTATCTTCGTTGTAAGCAAATCCATCAATATTCGCATATAAAGAGAAGAAGGAATAGGTATTGTAAAGTGTTCCGAAGAACTTACGTTGTGTTTCTTTAATTCCTTCAGTATCAAATTTCAAGTTATCCCAAGGTGCAGCATTGGTTACCATATACCAACGTGTTGCATCCGGTCCGAATTTTTCTATCGTTTCAAATGGATCAACCGTATTTCCTTTACTTTTAGACATTTTCTGTCCGTTTTTATCTAAAACAAGTCCGTTGGAAATAACATTTTTATAAGCTACTGAATCAAAAACAGTGGTTCCAATAGCATGCAAAGTATAGAACCAACCTCTTGTTTGGTCTACTCCTTCAGCAATAAAATCTCCAGGAAAAGCCTTTCCTTCGTCGATTAATTCTTTATTTTCAAAAGGATAATGCCATTGTGCATAAGGCATAGAGCCTGAATCGAACCAAACATCAATAAGGTCTGCTTCTCTCTTCATTGGCTTTCCTGATGCAGAAACCAAGGTGATTTCATCAACGTAATTTTTATGTAAGTCTACTTTATCGTAGTTCTCTTTCGACATGTCGTTTACATCGAAATCAGCTAAAGGGTTTGCATCCATTACTCCTGCTTCAACGGCTTTTTGACATTCTTCTTTCAGTTGTTTGATTGAAGAAATACAAATAGATTCTTCACCTTCTTCTGTTCTCCAAATTGGAATAGGAATTCCCCAATAACGTGATCGAGAAAGATTCCAATCGTTTAAGTTCTCCAACCATTTCCCAAAACGACCTGTTCCTGTAGATTCTGGCTGCCAGTTAATGGTTTTATTCAATTCCATCATTCTGTCTTTTTTGTCCGTTACTTTCACGAACCAAGAGTCTAATGGATAATATAAAATCGGTTTATCTGTTCTCCAACAATGTGGGTAACTGTGCTCGTATTTCTCAACACGAAAAGCCTTATTTTCTTCTTTTAGTTTAATCGAAATTTGAACATCAACAGACTTCTCTGGAGCTTCTCCTTCGTCATAATATTCATTTTTAACATACATTCCAGCAAACTCACCCATTTCTGGACGGAACTTACCTTGTAAATCTACTAAAGGAACAGGGTTTCCATTTTCATCGGCTACCAACATTCCTGGAACCTTTGCTTGCTTTGCCACCATGGCATCATCAGCACCAAAAGTTGGCGCAGTATGCACGATTCCAGTACCGTCTTCCGTTGTAACGAAATCTCCTAAGATTACCTGAAACGCATTTTCTGGATTTTCCATTGGTTGAGCATAAGGCAATAACTGCTCATAACGGATTCCCGCTAAATCTTTTCCTGTAAAAGTTTCTCCTACGAAAAATGGTATCTTTTTGTCTCCTGCTTTGTATGTTTTTAGGTCTTCAACCGATTCAACTTGCTTAAACTTTTTGTTGAATTGCTTTTTCAATAAAGGCTTCGCAACAACAACATTAATTGGTTCAAAAGTATATTGGTTAAAAGATTTTACGACAACATATTCGATTTTTGGACCAACTGTTAAAGCTGTGTTAGAAGGCAAAGTCCATGGAGTGGTTGTCCAAGCGAGGAAGTGAATATCCTCCCCCTCGTTCCCCCTCCAAAGGGGGATGTGTGACGACTTTTCATCTTTAATCACTTTAAACTGAGCTACACAAGAAGTGTCTTTTACATCTTGGTAACATCCAGGTTGATTAATTTCGTGAGAAGATAAACCTGTTCCCGCTTTTGGAGAGTAGGGTTGAATTGTATAACCTTTGTAAATCATGTTTTTCTCATACAATTGACCCAGCAACCACCATACACTTTCCATGTATTTTGATTCATAAGTAATGTATGGATTTTCCATGTCTACCCAATACCCCATTTTTTCGGTAAGGTTATTCCAAACATCGGTATAACGCATTACTGTTTTCTTACACGCAGCGTTATAATCTTCCACAGAAATTTTATCTCCGATATCTTCTTTGGTAATTCCAAGTTTTTTTTCAACGCTTAATTCAACGGGTAAACCGTGCGTATCCCAACCTGCTTTTCGGTTAACTTTATAACCTTTTAGTGTTTTATAGCGACAAAATATATCTTTAATGGAACGTGCCATTACGTGGTGAATGCCAGGCAATCCGTTAGCTGAAGGTGGACCTTCAAAAAATACGAATGTCTTGTCATCATCTTTCGAATCAATGGAAGCTTGAAAAACATTTTCTTGTTTCCACTTTTCAGCAACTTTCTTTGCTGATTCGGGTAAGTTCAACCCTTTATATTCTGGATATTTTACGCTCATAATTTGCCTTTATTTTGCAGTTTGCAAATTTAAGCATTTTAATTGAAAGAGATAAGGGAATGACGAATGGTGAAATAGCGAATTACCGTTGTAGAATCCCAAGCCTTCCGATTAACCACTACATTTTTCTTAAAGTAATGCGCTTTAATAACACCCATGCAATTCATTAATTCGCCGAAATAATCACGCTACACGGAAGTTATTTTGCATAAAAATGCGATTTCATTTGGAAACTGACCATCGACACCTTCGCAGCTACAGCCTTGTATGTCACATTACATTTTCAATATGGAAATTCAATTGTTTAGATCATCTATCTCCGTATATGTAAGCAATCAAAATGTGAAATCGCAAATAGGCAAACCTAAGACTAACGTGAATAAAACACGATTCACCCTATATAGAATTATTTATACCTCATTCATAATTCTGTATTATCTTCCTTCAGGCTTTGTTCGCGAGTTAGAAGGACGTGTGCTTTTCTGTCTTCCTGGCTTTCTACTTGAAGGTTTAGGACGTGTATTGATTTTTGGGGTTTTTCCACTTCCAACCTCAGGTTTTGGCTTGGTCTGAGGGGAAACAATTCCTTTCCCACCTTCTGAAGTCTTACATGGACTTCTTGGTTTCGATCGACCTATTCCAAACAAAGGTGAAGTATCAGCATCAACACATAATACCCATTCACCATTTCTCATTTTTAAGTTCACCGTTAAGTTCCCTTTGAAGTGATAATAATTTCCAGCAATAATGGGATACAAATTTCCTCCCACTGTCGCATTACCTTTCTTTTTTGCTTTAAAATATATTGACGAAGCTTTTCCATAGTAGTTAAAATTGGTATTTGAAGTCAATAGTCTTTGAGACATGGTTCCTTTATCTGTTGTAAAACAGAAATCAGTTTCTGAAGATCCTAAATCTATTTCAACACCACATTTATCTACAGGTGTATAGTTGATTGTTATTTTTCTTTCAATTCTACCACATAAAGTCTTCACAACAATCTTGTAAAAATTCTTACCTTTTTGAAGCTGTATTTTATGTAAAAAAGATGCTTTCGATAAGTTAAATACAAAAGAAGAATTAGACTTTCCGTTTATAAAAACTTCAATATCATTTCTGTCTCTTACATTTTCTAGCATTGCACTAATTGAAAAAGTCTCTTTTGTTGAAACAACATCAACTTCACTAGGCTGAGTAATTCTAATTTTAGGAGGAGGACAAGGCTTAGGGGTAACGTCATGATCCGTATCAATCGAAGCTAGTACGAATTTAACTCTTGCCATTGCTTGATGTGCACCAAAATTGTTTCTAACATTTATACGGAATGTATTATCACCTAATTTTAAACGACTCAAATATTGAAGTGTTTGTGTTTGTCTATTGTAGCTTAACTCTGTTTTGGCAACGTTTTGATTATTAAGATACACATCAATCTGAGAGACATCATTTACACCCTCAACTTTGGCAATCATTGTATAATTTTCAGACTTTACCTGAGGATGATTTACTGGTGCGATAAAGTTTACCTTTGGCGGGTTACCTTCCATTTTTTTACGGTAAACAACATGGGTCTCAGCAGTATCATATCCATAGGCATTCCTCACTTTAATGCTAACAACATTATTCCCCAAAATAAGTGGAGAGTTGAATTGTATACGCTGATTAGTTGTAGTATAATTAAAATTCGATATTAATGCGCCATTTACTTTTACCTCAATTTGATTCGCTTGTTCAATATGCTCTGTTTCCGCAATAAAGTCAATTGAATGTTCACCCGTTGTAAATGGATTTTTATGAGGATGTACAAACCTCACCTTTGGCGGTGTTCGTTCTCCTTGATCGGATTCTTCTTTACGATAAATAATTTGAACCGACTCTATATCGTTTCCATAATTATTAGTTGCTTTGATGCTTACTTCATTACTACCTTGACGCAAGTTAACGTTTAGATTAACCTTTTTTGTCATACCATTGTAATAAAAATTAGAAGTACGTTGACCATTTACTTTTACATCAATTTGAGACGCGTTACTAATATTTTTAATATCAGCAACCACATTTACCACAGCATTTCTAGAAGAATAAGGATTACTGTTTGGGGTAGTTATCTCCACCTTTGGTAATTCTTTGCTATCATCTCCTAAACCATCACCATTTCGTCTATAAACAACTGTAGTTTGATCATTTGCTACACCAAAATTATTGGTCGCATTGATTGCAATTATATTATTACCTGCGACTAAGTTAGGGTTAAACTGTATCAATCGCGTTCCTGGATTAAATGTAAAAGTTTGTGTTGGTACACCATTAATACGCACATCAATCTGATTTTTCTGCGTAATATGTTTGGTCTCTGCAATAACATTGATTGTATTATCACTAGAACGATACGGATCTCTAGCAGGTGTTAAAATCTTCACTTGCGGAGGTAAGTCTGTTGTTTCAGATTGTCCATTTCGTTTGTAAACAATTATCGTTTTATCTTTTGCATTTCCAAATGAATTATACGCTTTCACTTCTATTTCATTACTTCCTGCAGTCAAATTGGCATTAAATTCAACACGTTTTGATGCATTTGAATAGGTGAAATTGGTTGTGTTAACACCATTTACACTTACGTTTATTTCCTGTTTAGATTGTACATGCTCAACTTTTGCAGTTACCATTTGCATACGCTCATTACTCGTAAATGGATTTGTTCGCGGACGAAGAATGTTAACCGTTGGCGGATATCCAGTATCTTCATTTGCAGCTCTTGAATAAACCAAAACAGCATCGTCGGTATCTTGACCCGCCTGATTTGTACCGGTAATCTTAAGTGTATTTAAACCTGACTTCAAGGTGATATTCGCACTAAAATTGATGCTCTTGTTAGGTGTAAAACTATAATTGGTGAATACCTCATCATTCAAATACACTTGAAGTTGACTTCTATTTTGAATGTTTTGAATATCCGCACGAACAATATAATTCAATTGATTTACTGTTTTTGGTCTTACAGCAGGATCTACCACATTAACAATTGGTGGTTGAATTTCATTTGCTTCTCTTTCTTTATAAATAATCACCACCTGATCTTCATCAGTACCGATTTCATTTTTACCCACTAATTTAAAGACGTTTTCACCCCTTTCTAATTGAACTTTACTTTCAAAGCTTCTGCTCATCGGGTTAAAAATAAAAGTGTTATGAACCACTCCATTTCTCGTAAATGTTAAATCACTTGCTTTACTTACGTGTTCTGTTCTCGCTCTAATCGTAAAAGATGTCCTGCTCGTTGTTGTGGGCGTACTAGATGGATTAGTAAACTTCACAACCGGTGGGTTCTTACGACCTGTAGCTCCTGTATTCGGACGATCTTCTGTGACAGGTTGGTTGGGAACTTGAACATCATTATCTGTTCGTAGGGTAGTTCGGTCCTTACTAGATTTTAAATACCACTTAAGATAAATTCCAGAATAGTGATAAATATCGTTTTCAGAAAAACTACTCTTCCCTCCTTCTTGGTTGAGTGTTGTTCCGTCAAAATAATCTCCCATGAAGAAAGTTGATTTATGTTCAATTCCCAAAGAAAAACGACTATTAAAATAATAGCCAATTCCCACACCTAAACTCGGCATAATATTAGTCTCGAATTGTTCTTCTTGATAGGGATCACCCGCCTCATTTTTGTCTAAAAACGAATTATACTCTTGATCAATAATATTTCCATTTGGTGTTTCTTGATATGGATAAATAGCCGTTCCACCAAGAAGATCCGTTTTTTGTAACAAATCAGCTTTAGTTCGTGTACCAGTAATACCAATTCCAGCGAAAATATATGGATCAAACCCTGTATTTTCCTTAAATCGGTTCGCATGAATAGAAAGTTCTAACGCCAAACGATGCTGAGTAGCTTTAAAATTCTGTACGGTATATCCTAACGTATCATACAAAGCATTAACCGCTTGATTATCTTGAATTGATGAAGTTGTATCTGTATCTTGTCCGTACCAGTTTCCACCTAAATAGCGCAAACGAATATCAAAAGAAACTGCTTTACCGTAATCCTGATTAACAGAGCCTCCAAGAATGAATCCTGCTCCTAAAGGGAAACGCTTCGTTACGTTTTTCACATCTGAACTATGCCAGGTTCTACCAATGTTTAATCCAAAAAATAGTTTTGAGTTACTATCATAATCAAACCTTTGGGCTTGACTTCCGAAAGTCAAACTTAAAATAAAAAATGAAATAAGTAATTTTCTAATCATAGCAGTGAATTTTTCGTTTGATAAAATCAAAGACAGATTTTATGCCAAACTTGAATACCATTTTTTTTCACAAAAGTAATTCAATTCTTTTGTTCTTCAAATTTAAGCATTCTTTTGATAAGATTTCAGTTTGTGATAGATAGACTACTGAATAATCTTTATTGTATTAAAAGCTTAATGAAAAGATATGTTCTTTAGCGATATTTCCAGAGCAGGTGGCAAATAAATTTTAAGTTTAACTGATCGCCAAGTAATTTATCCATTTAAAATTCGTTGATAGATAGTAAGGTCTATAACATAAATTAATTTTATATTCGTTGTTATTAAAACTAACGCACATTCAATGATGAGAATTTTGATTCTTTTCTTCACCATTTCTATTTTTCACTACCCTGCACTATTTAGTCAGGAAGTGTATAATAACTGTGCGGATGCGTTTGAATTATGCCCAAATAAAACAGTCAACCTCAATAATATTTCTGCTAATGCAACTGTATGCAGTAATTGCGAAGATGATTTTACCTTTTGTTTCTCTGGAGAAAACACAATCTGGATGACATTCACAACGAATGATATAGGCGGTGATGCTTTAATTAACTTCAGCAATATTACATTTGAAAATTTAACCGGTCAAGGAAATCAATTAGAGGCTGCAATTCTTGAAGTAAATGTACCATGTGTTTCCTCTTCCTATTCACTAATTTCTAATTGTATTGCTAACGGAACAGGTATGTTTTCATTAACTGCCACAGCACTTCCTCCCAACACAACTTATTATGTTGTAGTTAATGGCGCAATGGGAACGACAGATAATGCAGAAGCTTCTTTTGATGTATTGTTAAATGGAAGTGCGGTTGATCGCAATGCAAGTTTATCAATAGGTACCAATTCAAATACAATATGCAAGGGAAATAGCACTACTTTCTATGCATCAACTATCGGATGTGACGACCAAGGTAAAATTGATTGGTTTGCCAACGGGAATTTAATTGGAACAACAGTCGATTCTGTTTTTATTTATCCAAATTTTGAACAAGGAGATGTCGTAACGGCTAAAGTAAGTTGTTTTTCACAATGTGCTGACACCCTAGTTAGTAATTCCGTATCTTTAACCGTTCTCGATTTTTTAGTTGATGCAGGCGAAAACTTTAGTCTTCAAAAAGGAGAAAGTGCCAACCTTGATGGACAGACCAGTGAAGCAAACTTTGAATGGTCACCTAGTTATAATATGAGTGACCCAAATGTGATTAACCCTGTGGTTAATCCAGAACAAACAACTACCTACTATTTAACGGCCGATAATGGAACATGTACCCGAACAGACGAAGTAACTGTGTTTGTTGAAGATGGTTTAGAGATTCCGAATACATTCTCACCTAATGGAGATAATATTAATGATACATGGGAAATTTTAGGCATAGAGAAATTTCCAGATTGTAATATTCAAATTTACACACGTTGGGGACAATTGGTATACCAAACAACAGGTTATTCAAAAGATAAAAGGTGGAACGGTGAATCAAAATCGGGTAAAAAAATGGCCTCAGGTGCATATTATTATGTGATTAATCTAAGAGACGATGCCTACGAGAAACCCATAAAAGGAACAGTATCATTAATCAGATGAGAAATTTAATAACCATAATATTAATCTTTGTTTCCTTTTCGGGATTTGGACAGCAGATAGCACAATATTCCCAATGGTCTTTTAACCAATTTGCAATTAATCCGGCTTTAGCAGGCGTTAAAAGATGTTTGGATGTACGTACAGCTGTTCGTTCACAATGGACTGGCTTCGAAAATGCACCCGTTTCAGGTTTATTTACCATTAACGCTCCATTAAATAAGAAAAAAAAGAGATTGAACGCTTCATTTCATGGATTAGGAGGTAAAATTGAAAGAGATGCCTTTGGCGCGTTCAGTAATTTCTCCATCAGTATGGCTTATGCTTTACATTTTCCAATTGGTAGAGATCAACGCCTAAGTTTTGGAGTTTCAGCCGGACTTCAACAGTTTGGATTTGACCATACCGTAGCCACCACAATTGAAGCAGATCCAGCCGTTGCACAATCAAGTAATCAAATGATGTTTCCATTGCTAGGACTAGGAGGTTGGTACAATTCTAATCATTTTTATTTTGGTGCTGCGGTAGATCAAATTGCCAAAAACAAATGGGAAGATGTTGGTTTTGCTTCCCGGTTTAGATTACATACCAAAATACAAACAGGAACAAAGTTTACATTCGAAAATGACAATTCAATACTTCCAGGTTTATTAATACGCATTCCTCCCGCAGGTCCAGTTAGTTTTGATATTAATGCTATGTTTGATTTTAAAAACAAATTCATGCTGGGTATTGGCTATCGAAATGTAGATGCATTTATTGGATTCCTGAAAGTGAATATTAAACAGTTCACATTAGGATATAGCTTCGACTTTATAACATCAGACATTCGAGGTGGGAATTACCATACACATGAAATCTCATTACAGTTTAGCGGATGTAGAAGAGGTCCACGTTCAAAAAGCGCTTGTCCACTCTTTGAGTAGTTTTTAATAAACATTTAGTTTAAATAAAAGTGAAAGTGTTCTTCTTTGTATTGTCTAATACAGGACTTAACCCGAATTATTCACCAATCTTAAAGTTTAAGAATATTAATATCTGTAAGTCAGTATTTTAACTGTATTTCCTGTAAAATTTGAGAAACCCATTTTTGGGTATTTGTGTATTTGTAAGATTTTGATTTAATTTTGATCTATTCGTCGTTACAAGCCCTGAGAAATATGCATATATTACTTTAGGTCTTGTGCCTAGAATAGATTTAAAATTAAATGCATGAACCGAGCCTGCGAGCTCAACGACTAAAGGAGTTAATAATCCGGGTTAAGTGGTTATTTTACCGCAACACCTCAATAGCCTTCCTAATCTCTTCATCATCCTTATTAAACACATAATAAGCACCCAATTCCAACCATTTCTGACGCGCAATTTCCGCTTTAACTGCCAGTTTTATGCGATTTAAGGAATGATTATATTCTTTTTCATTGAAAATAATATCGTGTTTCTTTGTTGCGAACTCCTTGAAATCAGCTAAAAGTTTTGGCGTAACCTTAAAGTTACGGTCAAAATCTTGTACGCTTTGATATTCAGACAAACCATTAAAACGAACATAATGAAACGAAAATTCATTAAATACATTCGCATATTGTAATTTTCTATAATATGTTGAACTCCCCGCCGTGTCTAACGGAACAAAAATATCAGGCATGATTCCACCGCCACCATAAACGACTTTTCCGCCAGGTGTAGTGTATTTTAAAGAATCCACCAATAAACTACTGTCAACAGCATAAAGCTCACCGTTTTCATAGCGCTTTAATTCATCCATCATATAATCCTCGTAATCTTCCGTGTATGGTTTTTGAATACTTCTGCCTGTTGGCGTGTAATAACGCGAAACCGTTAAACGCAAATTACTTCCGTCTTTCAATTGAATATCTTGTTGCACCAATCCTTTCCCAAAAGAGCGACGACCAATAATAGTTCCTCTGTCGTTATCTTGAATAGCACCTGCCACAATCTCACTGGCAGAAGCCGAACTACTGTTAATTAAAACAGCAACATCAACATGACCTAAAAACGGTTTGCTCTCAGAATAAAGCACGCGTTCTGGACTGTTCTTCCCTTTCGTAGAAACAATTGGCGTTCCTTCATCCAAAATAGCATCTAAAATCGAAACAGCACTTCCCAATACACCACCGCCATTATAACGCAAATCGAAAACAAGGTTTTTCATTCCCTGACTTTTCAAATTTATTGCCGCAACATAAAACTCATTGGCAGACTGCATACTGAACTGTCCCAAACGAATATATCCAATATCATCGGTGAGCATATACGCAGCGCTAATCGACTCAATAGGTACCGCACCACGAATAATTTCCATCTCAATCTCTTCACCTTTGCGCAAGATGGTAACATTTACTGGTGTACCTTCTTCACCTTTCAATAACTCTCTAACATGTGAATTGCTTAACCCTACATTGGCGATATCTTCACCATCTACGTTAATGATTTGATCAAATTTCTGAACGCCAGACCGAAAAGCAGGCGATTTATCAATTACATTCACAACACTTAAAGTATCGTCGTAAATGGTAAAGCGAATTCCAACTCCACCAAATTTCCCTTGAATTCCTTCACTCATCGCCGCCAAATCTTCAGCAGCAATATAATTTGAATGCGGATCTAAGCCATGCAATAAATCAGCAATTGTCTTTTCAAACAATACTTTTTTATCAATCGTGTCTACATATTCTTTGTCTAAAACTTCAATTATATCAGCCAATTTCTGCTCATATTTTCCAGAAACAGAAGATTTATTCACCGATTTACCATTCGTTAGAAAAATTCCTAAAAATATTCCAACTACGACTAATAAACTTCCAATTAAAGGATAGATTGCTTTGTTTGAATTATTCATTCTCAATGTTTGTAATTTGTTCCATATTGATTCCTGCTTGCTTCAAAAAATGCACGCCAGAATCGTCTTTATAATGATGAATGTAGACCACACGTGTAATTCCCGCCTGCAAAATAAGTTTGCTACAATCCTTACACGGGGACATCGTTAAATACAAGGTTGCCCCTTTTGCATTATTGGTCGATTTTGCACATTTCAAAATCGCGTTTGCCTCTGCGTGCAGCACATACCAATGTGTTTTTTCTTCATCGTCTTCACAACAATTATCAAATCCAGAAGGCGTTCCGTTGTATCCGTCAGAAATAATCATATCATCTTTAACAATCAACGCACCCACTTGTTTACGTTTACAATGTGAAAGTTGCGCCCACGTTTTGGCCATGCGTAAATATGCCTTGTCGTATCGAAGTTGCTTTGCTGTATTCATCTGTCATCAAATTGTTCTCACAAAAATAGGGTTAATTTTAGATTGAGCGGTAAATGTCCGTTAAGCATTTGGGCATTCCCCTGACAATTCATCTTCGTAAACTCCGATGAGCGTCAGGGTCGGGCTTTCCGCTATATCTTTTTTTTCAAAAAAGGATGCCGCTGCAATTGCGCAGCATTCACGAGTTCCATATTTTGATTTACAGCTATGAGTAATCCCTAGTGCGGAAAACGAAGGCTTGGAATGAGCGATGAAGGGGTATAATTAAACGTATAATCTACGATTAAAGTGGATGAAATCATGTGGTTTGAAGTGTTTTTATTTGATTTATAGGTTTTTAAGGGTGGATAGGTGTTTTGAGAATAATTGTTAAATTTGGGTGGGAATATAGGTTGGATATAACCAAAAAACAAAATCGCGACAAAATCATGGAATGAAAATTTCACTTGAAATATCGAAGAATATAATGTGCCATTCTCAGACTATATTGCTAATTGGATATTCACTGATGAAAATGACCAGTTAGCAAGTCAAGAACACCAAGACCAAATTTTTCCTTTGACGAAAGAAGCTGCAAATTTTCTTTGGGATTATGAAATGAAAGTTGGAATTGAAATCTCAGAAAAATATTTTAGAAGTGTCTCGACTTTTAATAGTGAGTTTTCAGACCAACAAACAATTAAGAAGTATTTATACAATTTAGGAATTCCATTTGACCAAAAGATATTTATTACTCAACAACCTGACACAGCATTTGTGTTGACCTACAAAATGGTTATTATATACTCGCATAATTTGTTCTTTGCACACGACCAATCTGTTTGGAATAAGACTTTAAGTTGGCTCCCTGATTAAGAAATGAAGAAACAAGCAATTATTGAAGTTGCTGACAACAAAAAATTTTATTGTGGGACAAGGTTCAGGCAATATAAAATTGGGTTAAATGTTAAGAGTAAAGAAGAAAATTACTATGAATATATGTTAATCATAGTTCCAGGAGAAGTTGATCACTTACTTCTAACTTGTGTTGAGGGATACAAATCAGGAAATTCATTAGCTTTTGTCAAGGCAGAGCCAAACGAAATGTATGTTACAGCCAAATCATTAAAAAGCTCCATGGGAATTGATAATGCTTACCTTGTTATTGAAGAATGAGTAAGTAAATTTGGTACATTACAGGTATTATGAGAAACAATGACAAATTGCAAGAATTATTACTTGTTGAATACGAAAACAAAAAAGAGTTCTTGCCATTCATCCTGGAAATAAAATAGTTACATAAAACCTCTTACTAGGTATAGCCAAACCGCTAGCTATAATTTAATCGAAATCCATAAATTTGAACATTTTACCTATTTTTGGTATATTTGAATAAAATTAAAAAGCATGAAAAACACATCTGTATCGCTCGGAAATTATTTTGACCAGTTTGTAAAAACTCAAGTTTCTGCTGGAAGATACAAAAATGTAAGCGAAGTAATTAGAGCTGGACTTCGGCTTTTGGAAAATGAGGAAAGTAAAGCAATAGCATTACGGAATGCAATAGAAGAGGGTTTAAATAGTCCTTTGGTTGAAGATTTTGACTTTGACGAAAACCTCAAAAGGTTAAAAGCTGCAAAAAGAAAGAATGGTTAAAGTTATAATGAGACAGGAAGCCATTGATGATTTGAACAACATATGGGATTATACTTTTGAAAAATGGTCGGAAAATCAAGCGGACAAATATTATGCGACAATAAAATTGGCGTGTAACGGAATTGGAGAAAATCCTGATGTTGGAAAAGAATATGACGCAATAGGCAAAAACTTACTCGGACTTAAATCGGGAAAACATATTATATTTTACCAACCACTATCAGAAGATAAAATTGAGGTCATAAGAATTTTACACGAGAGAATGGACTTGAAAAACAGATTGAGCCAATAGAAAACTACACTCAAGATTATAATAGCGAAATGCGGGATTTGTGTCTATAAATGAATATCTTGCAAACAATAAACTTTACGGTAAATGGATAGTAAGTGCTTTGAAATGCTGTACTATGCTTATATTTGGTAAATGAAAATATTCAAATTTATCTTCGCTTTTCTGCAAGCAGCATTTTTAATGTTTGGTTTTGTGGCTATTGCCGTTATCATCTATTTAGAGGGAAAGTCAGCTATACATTTTATTGGGATTGTGGTTGTTTTGCTAGTGGGTTTTATCGTCAGTAGATTTTTGTTTAATTTAATGAGAAGAAGAGGAGTTCTCGCTGTTATGACCGGAACAAATGCTTCTTATGATGTAGATGATCTAAATCCTTCTTCAGCGAGCGGAGTGTTGAAATTGGACCCAATAGCACTGGTGAAATTGTTTCAAGAGCATAAAATAAAATTTCCTCAAGATACAAGTATCTCTATATGGGGAGACTGGCAAGGAAGAAAATTAGATGAACGACATCAAATCTCATCAATAGCGTACGATAAGAAAAACAATCTCCTCATCATTCTTTTTAAGGATAAATGTTTGATTAAAATCAGAAAACCAACACTTATTCTTTTGGCGAGTAGTTATTTAAAAATCGTAAAAGCAAAAGAAATCGTTTGGGAAATTTCAAATAAAAGCAGTTCAATTCATACATATAGTTATTTGAATACAGGAAAGAAGATTAAAACCCAATCCAATACAAACTGGAAACCGCATAAAATGGATATTGGAATTGGGATGCATGCTTTGTATTTGCAAGGTTGAGATGGTTCACGTAAGTTATTGGTGAAGTAAACCAGTTTTTCTTCAATAATCACTCTTTTGCGTAAAACGAGTTTTGTACATATATTTGTACTTAATAAAATACAAAATCATGCAAGTAACTACTGTTTCAGATTTTAGAAAAAATATCAAAACGTATTTAGATCGTATTGTAAAAAATTTCGAAACCCTAATTATCAACCGAGGGAAAGACGAAGGAATTGTAGTGATGTCTTTGGAAGAATACAATTCCTTAATGGCCACTAATCATGAGTTATCTTCTCGAAAAAATGAGAGGAGACTTGATGCTGCAATAGATAAATTAAAGAGCGGAAAGACAACTCAAAAAGACTTAATCGAAGAGTAGCATAAAATATATATTCGTTGATGAATCATGGCAAGATTATTTGTATTGGCAAAAAACGGATAAAAAGAAGCTCAAAAAAATAAATCAGCTACTTAAAGATATTGCACGACATCCTTTTGAAGGGATTGGCAAACCTGAACCATTAAAACATAAATATGCAGGATTTTGGTCAAGAAGAATTGATAGCGAACATCGACTAATTTACCAATACAAAGAAAACGAAATATTAATTGCGAAATGCAGATTTCATTATGATTAAAGTTGTCTCTAACTTGATTGTTAAGAGTTTTTTAGAGGTTGTTGATAATTGGAAAAACGTGTTTAAAGCTTTAATTCCCGTATTGTAAAGATGTTTTTGGGTTAATATAGGTCATATAAGGCAAATGCCTTATTGCAAGACCTTTAACACGGACTTACCTTTACAAAAAAAACAATTATGAAAAATTCTATATTGATTACTTTAATTTTGATTGCAGCTACTGTTTTTTAATGAAAATGCGCAAGACTTAGGTGAATTCAAGCCTAAAGACAAAACCTATAAGCCAAAAAAAATAAACGAGGGAGCTAAAAAGGTTTACATCGCTAATTTTAATATCAACTTTGAAATCTACAAAGAAGCAATAGACAAAAAACAGGCAGGTGGGTTTGGTAGAACAATTAAAAACGCTTCAAAGGCAAAAGCTGCTATTGGGTTATCTTCTTTAGATAAAGAAGCCATTCAAGAACAAGCAGATAGACTGTACAATGAATTTGTTGCTGACCTAAAAGGTAAAGGATATACTATCATAACGGCAGAAGAAGAAGGACAAACGGATGTGTATAAGAATTGGAGCAAAACTGCCGGTCCAGCTATATTTGAAACTGATATGACGGGTATTTTATCTGTAATTCCAAGCAATTATTCGTTCTATTATAAAGAAAGAACTGCTTTCAGCAATCAATTAGATGGTTTTCAAAAAACAGATCAAAACCTCTCCAAAGAACTGGGCGACGCATTAATAGCTAATGTTTCATTAGTTTATGTTTTTAGCGAAACAGGAATGGATTGGAATGTTGGGAATCATGCAAAAGTGAAACTACTTGTTGATTATAGATTGGCTAACTCCTATACAGTTTCAGATGCTAAAACGAATAATGGGCTAAGGAGCATAGTTGATAAAACGCAACAATCCGTTAATCTTTCAAGCTATGTAAATTTTACACGTGGAAAACTAAAAATTGGAGGTTCACCTGAATCATTTTACAACGGATACATGAAGTCAGATTTAGAAATTAAGGAAGTGCTTCCTAAAGAGAAAGTAGTTGCTTATTCAAAGCAAACACAAGCCAGGGCTACATCAGCCAATCCAATAGTGATGATTATAGGAAGTAACTATAGTGAGCGAACAAAATGGCTTAATCCTGATGGGGAAAAGTATGCCAATGGATTATATTTAGCTGGAAAAAAACTCTTAGACTATCATTTTAAAGAAGCAATGAATTAAAACCTAAATCAAATTCAATTTCTTGAAAAAACGCTAAGAAATGAATAAGTGGTATGTCGGAATCTTCGGCATACCATTTAGTATCTTGCTATCAAAAGTAAAATAAATAGGAATTTGATTGCGGAATTAAGCTTATCTTTGAGTTTTATAAAACACCATAAATGAACAAAAAAATAGCCATTTTAAGAGGAATAAACGTAGGCGGAAAACGTAAAATTTTAATGGCTGACTTGAGGGTTTTATGCGAAAAATTAGGCTGGAAAGAAATAAAAACCTACATCCAAAGCGGGAATGTTATTTTTAAAGCCGAAGCGTCTAATTCAGAACTGGAGAACGTGCTTGAAAAAGCAATTTTAAATACTTTTGAATTTGATGTGCCTGTAATTGTAAGGGCTGCTGAGGAACTTAAACAGTGTGTGGAAATTAATCCGTTTTTTAAAAGTGAAGAAGATATTAATCACCTTCACCTGACCTTCCTAAAAGAAAAACCCACCAAAGAAAATATTGAAGAGATATTGTCCTATAATTATGAACCAGACCAGTTTAAAATAGATAAGAAAGACGTTTATATTTATTGTGAAGGTAAATACCATCAATCAAAATTGACCAATAATTTCTTTGAGAAAAAGCTAAAAACTGGCGCAACCACCAGAAATTGGAAAACAGTTTTGAAGTTAGTTGAATTGAGTGGTTAATATGTTTGAATCTAAACCCCAGTAAAATTATATCCAGCTATTGTAAGATTCCATGCCGTAATTTGGGTAGTTTAAGCGTTCGTAAACTTATACCCAACTCCTCTCACACTATGGAAATATTCAGGGTTTTTCGCATCTTCTTCAAACAACTTTCTAAAGGATAAAATATAATTGTCAATTGTCCTAGAAGTAGGATAGGTATCTTTTCCCCAAATTTGATCCAAAATGAAATCTCTTGATAAAACTTCGCCTTCGTGTTCAATAAAAAGTTGCAAGAGTTCAATTTCTCTTTTCGATAATTCTGTGATGAGGGTTTCAGCTTTTTTAACTTCAAAAGTGAGCAAATTCACTTGAAAACCACCGATTGCTAATTCTTGCTCTTTTGGTTTGTCTTTTTGGTGTCTTAAAATGAGAACTTGAACCCGTAACAGCAATTCTTCAAGATCGAAAGGTTTGGCCAAAAAGTCATCTGCCCCGAGTTTTAACCCTTTAATTCTATCAGAAGAAGCGCCTTTTGCCGAGACGAATAAAATAGGTGTATCAGCAACGCTTTTATACATGGAACAAATATCCCAACCGCTAACTTCGGGCAGCATTACATCCAAAATCACTAAGTCAAATTCAGCAACTTTGTGCGCATAGTCAATTGCCTTTCTTCCATTGGAAATACATTTTACGTCAAAGCCTTCAAGTTTGAGGTTGAGCTCAACAACATTGCTCAGACTTTCTTCGTCTTCAATGAGTAATATTTTCTTATCTGTATTTGGCATTTTGTTTTGCTATTCCAATAAATTAAGCGCTGAATTAAGTCGTAAAACGATACTTTTTCAAGTTCAAAAATACAAAGAATATAAAGACAAAATCTGCTAAGCAGTGAAAAGCAAAAAAAGAACAGTGACATTTAAGGAATTTTGTGTTGTTTTATATTTATTTAGGTTGATTAAAATTCAAACTCAAGACTAAAAATCGAGTTTCAAACATCTTTGAATAGCAGAAAGAAATTGAGTGAAGTATTTAATTCAATACAAGCATGAAAACAATTTATTTCAATTGCAACACTCAACTTTTAAAAAGAGATAAATTGTTTGTATATTAAGTGTTTGAGTAATGTACAAAATCTAAGAAATTATGATTAAGAAAATTGGTGTTTTAGGATTGGGAAAAGTGGGTAGTTTAGTGGCTACTTTGCTAAATTCAAAATATGAAGTCGTAGGAATGGACAAATCTCCAGCTAAAGAAGATTTTAATTTTGAAACCCTTAAAGGCGATGTTGCTAATGAAGAAAGCATGCGCAGTTTCTTAAAAGACAAACAAGCTGTTGTTTCTTGCTTGCCTTATTTTTTGAACATAAAAATTGCAGAAATCGCAGCAGATATGAATGTGCATTATTTTGATTTAACAGAAGATGTACCCACGCTCAATGCCATTAGAAAAATGGCTGAAAACACAAATGCTGTAATGGCGCCTCAATGTGGTTTAGCTCCTGGATTTATTGGTATTCTTGGCGCTGGACTTTATTCACAATTTGATGAAATACGTTCTGTAAAAATGAGGGTAGGAGCTTTGCCTTTGCATCCTATAGGACAGTTGGGTTATAGTTTTACTTGGAGTGCTGAAGGTGTAATTAATGAATATCTGAACGACGCAGAAGTGATCCATAATGGTGAACGTAAAATGGTAAGTTCATTGGATGACGAAGAAATTATAAACATTAATGGCCGACAATATGAAGCATTTTCAACTTCTGGAGGATTGGGCACAATGTGTGAAACTTTGGAAGGAAAAGTGGATACTTTAAATTATAAAACGATTCGCTATCCAGGTCATAGAGACGGAATGAAATTGTTCTTGTACGATTTGCAAATGAAAAACGACAGAAAACTAGCCAAAGACATTCTCAACAATGCCTTACCCTTGGTCGATGATGATATCGTGTTGATTTATGCAGCAGTTGAAGGCAAAATTAATGGTCAATTGAGACGTAAAGAGTTTACTAAATCTTATCAAAACCTTACTTTAGAAGGTCAAGATTGGCGCGCCATCAGTTGGACAACCGCTTGCAGTATTTCGGCAGTGGTAGAATTAGTAGCCAATGGAAAACTTAAAAACAAAGGTTTTATCAAACAAGAGGAAATTCCTTTGGATTTATTTCTCAGCTCCAATTTTGGGTCCATGTATGAAAAACATGGGATTTAATTTTAATTCAAGCAGTCATCGCAAGACGGGTAGCATCGACAAGCTCAGCCACCCTCAGCTACCGCGAGATTTCATCTCGTGGTAGTCTGAATCTAATCATTCATCTTAAGCAAGTTCTTTACTTTTCGTTCACCCAAAATTTCTTCCAAATCTTCAATTTCAGCCACTTCTTTGTCTAACAGCAATTGACCTAGTTTTTGAAGCTCTTCAGAGTGTTCTTTGAGTATATCCTTAGCCCTTTTGTATTGCTTCATTACCAAAGCATGTACTTCTTTGTCTATCTGCATACCCATTTCTTCACTGTAGGGTTTACCCATCATGCCTTGGTACTGTCCGGATGAATCGTAATAACTCAATGGTCCAATTACTTTGTCTAATCCATAAAACGCAACCATGTTGTAGGCTTGTTTGGTAACTTTTTCTAAATCGTCTAAGGCACCAGAGGAAATTTCGCTAAACATAATTTCTTCTGCCGCTCTTCCGCCCAACATAGAACACATTTGGTCTTCAAATTGAGACTTTGTAATAATGTTGCGTTCTTTAGGCAAATACCAAGCTGCACCTAAAGATTTTCCGCGTGGAATGATGGATACCTTTACCAATGAATCTACGTGATTTAAGTACCAGCTTGTAACGGCGTGACCGGCTTCGTGGTGTGCAACAATTAATTTTTCATTGGGCGAAATAATTTTACTACTTCTCTCTAAACCGCCCACTACTCGGTCTCTGGCTTGGGTGAAATCTTCGTTAGTTACGACTTCCTTTTTATTTCTAGCTGCTAATAAAGCCGCTTCATTACAGATGTTGGCAATGTCGGCACCAGAAAATCCTGGTGTTAAAGAAGCCAGTAAATCTACTTTTACGGAATCATCGGTTTTAATGCGTTTCAAATGCACATTGAAGATTTCTTCACGTTCTATTCTTGTAGGCAGTTCCATATAAATATGACGATCAAACCTTCCTGCTCGAAGCAATGCTTTATCGAGCACATCGAGTCGGTTGGTAGCCGCCAAAACAATTACTCCACTGTTGGCTTCAAAACCGTCTAATTCTGAAAGTAATTGATTTAAAGTGTTTTCTCTTTCGTCGTTGGATTGAAACGATTTGGCTTTATCTCTACTTCTTCCTACAGCGTCAATTTCATCTATAAAAACAATACTTGGCGCTTTTTCTTTGGCTTGTTTAAATAAATCTCTCACTCTTGATGCTCCAACGCCTACAAACATTTCTACGAATTCTGAACCAGACATCGAGTAAAATGGAACTCCAGATTCTCCCGCCACTGCTTTTGCCAACAATGTTTTTCCTGTTCCCGGAGGTCCTGTAAGTAAAACTCCTTTCGGAATTCTAGCGCCTAAACGCGTGTATTCCTCAGGTCTTTTGAGGAAATCAACGAGCTCCATAATTTCCACTTTTGCTTCTTTTAGTCCAGCTACATCTTTAAAAGTAACTTTCGTTTTTTCATCAATTCGAGTAGGCTTTGCTTTTGTTTTTCCGAAATTCATCATCGGATTATTAAGTCCACCAGCAGAACCTCTCATTCTGCGCATAATAAAAAGATAAAACAACAGGATTAAAGCAAATGGTAGAATCCACGAGAGCAAAGTGCCAATTTCAAAGCGATCTTCGTATAAAACTTCGACTTTTTGCGCCATTTCTACATTTTCTTGTGCTTTTTCTAGTTTGGCTTCAAAGCTTTCTACCGCTCCAATGGCCATTGAATAATGCGGTCCTTTATCGTTGGTGATTTCTTCAAATTCTCCTGATCCTATTTTATCAGCTTTAATGTAAATTTCTGCTGTTTCTTTATTGATCACCACAATTTTATCTACAGCAGACTTACTCAGCATTTCTTTTTCAAATTGAAGCCAACTGATTTCTTTTGTGCTGTCAAAAGGATTATAAAAAACCGAGAAAAGAAGTAGAATCATGATTCCATAAATCCAAATTAATCGATTGTTGGAATTATTAGTTTTGGGGTTGTCTTGTTTGTTTTTTGCCACGCCTGTGAGTTTGAATATAAATAATTACAATAATACGGATTTTACCAATGCTTTAAAATGAATTAAGAGATTCTCATTGATTTTAGAAATCGAGAAACTTTCTATCGAATGTTTATTAACAGCTAAACATGGTAACCCAATAAAGCTCATCTTACTTTAAAGTCATTAGGTTTTAGTTAGCTAACTTCACCTTATTTACCTTTGTTTTTAGACACTAAATAGGCTTTATTAAAATTAATCTATGTTTATAGGACTATAATCGTCTTTTTTTCGTTTATTTTACAACCAATTAAAGCGGATATTTTTCGAAGCTTATTATTAATTTAGCCTTTTCATTACAAAACAATAGATATTAATGGATAAACTGGTCGCACAATTCCCAAAACAAATTGCAGATGCTATTTTAATAGCTTCACGCAGTGAGCTTTCATTTGATAAGAACAAAACTTTTAACAATGTCGTAATTTGTGGAATGGGAGGCTCTGGAATTGGCGGTAAAATGGTTGCTCAATTATTTGGAGATCAAGCAAAATTACCTATCGTTTTAGTTCAAAATTATCAAATCCCAGCTTTTGTTGATGACAGCACTTTGGTTATTGCTTCCTCGTATTCAGGAAATACAGAGGAAACTTTATCAGTTACGAAACAAGCTGATGAAAAAGGAGCAACAATTGTTGGGGTAAGTTCTGGTGGAGAACTTATTCAGTTTTGTAAAAAAAATGAATATGAATTTATAAAGTTACCTGGTGGAAATCCGCCACGTAGTATGCTCGCTTTTTCTGCAGTTCAATTGATCCATATACTATCAGTAGCTGGTGTAATTGATAAAAATGCATTGGATCTAATTGCCAAAGCCAGACATTTTTTGAATGACGAATTAATTCATGTTAAAAATCAAGCCAAAGCATTAGCAAATCATATTTACGAAAAACAATCCATTTTTTACACCAATTCAAGTTTAGAATTTGTTGCAATTAGAGCACGTCAACAAATCAATGAAAATAGTAAACAATTGTGTTGGCATCATGTAATTCCAGAAATGAATCACAATGAACTTGTGGGTTGGGCTGGCGGAAATGAACATTTTGCACCTGTATTTTTTGTTTCTCAATTCTTGAATAATAGAAATAAGACAAGAACAAAATTGAGCCAAGAAATCATACAAAACAAATGTCATTCTATATTATCAATCGAAGGTAGAGGAAAAACTAAAATTGAAGAATCGCTTTATTTTATCCATATCATTGATTGGGCTTCATTATTTTTAGCCGACAAAAGAGGTGTTGATCCAGTTGAGGTAAAAGTGATTGACTATTTAAAACGTACATTAGACAAAAAATAGGAATGTTAGCTGATATTGTTGTAAAAGATTTAGGCGTTATTGACTATAAAAAAGCGTGGGATTATCAAGAGTTTCTATTTAAATCTACGGTTGATCTTAAAATTGAAATACGAAAAGATTTATCAACAGATACCACAAAGAATTATTTGCTTTTTTGTGAGCACCCTCATGTTTATACCTTAGGAAAGAGTGGTGATCAATCTCATTTATTATTGTCAGAAGAACGATTAACAGAGATTCAAGCCACTTATTATAAAATCAATAGAGGAGGTGACATTACTTATCATGGTCCTGGTCAACTGGTCATGTATCCCATCTTTGATTTAGAATCTTACTTTTTCACGGATATTCATAAGTATATGCGCTTTTTAGAAGAGGCAGTGATTAGAACATTAGCTGAATACAATGTTGAGTCTGGCAGAGTGAAAGGCTACACAGGTGTTTGGTTAGATGGTGGAACAGACAAAGAACGTAAAATCTGTGCAATGGGTGTAAAATCTTCTCGCTGGGTAACTATGCATGGTATTGGTTTTAACATTAATACTGATTTAAATTATTTTAATTACATCGTTCCTTGCGGTATTGAAGATAAAAGCGTAACTTCCCTTAAAAAGGAGTTAGGATACGCTGTTGACATGAATGAAGTGAAATACAAACTCCAAAATCACATGGCTACTTTATTTAATGCAAAATACATCAAAACATAATCGAAATTTCTGGCAAAAAACAAAACGTTTTTTATTGCTTGTTTTAACCATTTTCGCTCTGCTCAACCTAATTATATTTCTAACAGGAAATACTTATCTTTACAAGGGAATTCAAGCTACTTATTTACAAGGCAAAACAGGTCCTGGAATTTATGATTCCTTAACCTTTCATGTTCGTGAGGGCACAACTTCTGGCAAAAAACATCCGTGGAATGAAAAAAATACTTTAGTTTCATTAAGTGATTCCTCAATTCAACGGCTAAAAGCAACTAAGACAACTTCATTTCTAATTATTCAAAATGGCGAAATAATTCATGAATCCTATTATGGAAATCACAAGAGACATACAAAAAGTAATTCATTCTCGATGGCAAAGAGTTTTATCGGGTTAATGATAGGAATAGCTATTGATCGAGGAGAAATTAAAAGCTTTGACGAGCCTATAATTAACTATTTACCGTTTAGGCTCCCGAATGATGAAGCGGTAACTATTCGTCATTTGCTTGGCATGTCGAGCGGATTAGACTGGACTGAAAGTGGAAGTAATCCTTTATCGGATAATGCGGCTGCTTACTACACCACAGATTTAAGAAAGATAATGGAAAATGAAGCTTTTATTAAAGAACCCGGTATTCATTTCAATTATGCAAGTGGAAATAGTCAACTTTTAGGTGTTATTTTAAAAAAAGCGACAGGAAAAACGCCAACGGAATATTTTGAAAAACATGTATGGAGAAAAATCAATCCAGCGAATAATTTATTTTGGAGCTTAGACCAAGAAAATGGTATGGAAAAAACATTTTGTTGTGTTTATGCAACTTCACGCGATTATGCGAGAATTGGCCAACTGATATTAAATCAAGGAAGTTGGGGTGACACTGAAGTTATTTCTAACCGCAACTTAACCAAACTGATTCAGCCTTTTAACCCAAAATACGCACACTACGGACTTCACTTTTGGAGATTTAATCACCCAATAACACCTGCCGTTTATGCACGCGGAATTCTTGGACAATATATAATTGCAATACCTACTCTAAATGTTGTAATGGTTAGAACAGGTCATGAAAGAAAGAAAAAATATTTCATTCCAAAAAATAAGCAAAATGATTTTAAGTTCATTGAAAAAAACAAATATAAAGAATATCATCCATTAGATCTTTTTGAGTATTTTTCGATCCTTGATGAAGTTTTAAAGCAAGCACAAGAATAATGTTATGAAAGAAGAATTAAAAGGTCCTGAAGTTAAAGATGTTTATGTTGCCGTTGTTCAAGAAGCAGGAGAAAACGACGTTATGGTCTACAATGTATATGTGATTAATGATAGCGAAGATATCTTAGAGCAAGTTCTCGTGACTTCAAAAGGCTACGCAACTTCAGAAAATACGGGTGAGAAAATTGAAACGACAACTTTAAGAAAAGACCTCGGCGGACTTATTCCCTATTCTGCGCAGAAAATTGAACCCATAATGGAGGATGTCATGGCTTTAAATAACGAATATTGGGTGAGCTTTTGGATTGGCAATAAAATGTACGACAAGAAATTTATATTCCTTTCAGAAAGCATAAAAGAAGAAAATTTTGTAACAGTCCCTGTTTTGGCGCTTAAAGGAGTAATGGTCGGATAGGTCGGAAGGGAGTTTTGAGCAATAAATCTCTGATGTTTTGTGTAGCTCTTTTCAAGTAAAACCAAAAACTATACCCTAAGCTTGAATCGAGCTGCCTAAATTGAATACCCTTCATAATTTCACAATTTTTCGAATTTTTTTTATCAAAATACCTGAGGTTAAATTTTTATCCATACCTTTGTGAGCGAATACTAACTAACATTTTTCATTAAATGAGTAAAACAGAGTTTACACCAAGGCAAATAGAAATAATGGAGGCGGCAACGCAGCGTATTGATAAGCATGGTATTCAAAACCTGACCATCAAGACTTTAGCTGCGGACATTAATTTGTCAGAACCTGCTCTTTACCGACATTTCGCTGGGAAAAATGAAATTCTCTTGGGCTTACTTGAGTATTTTAAAATAGAAATGAAAGAAAGATTCAGTCGAATTTCTTTTAAAGAAACAGATAGTGCTGGTGATCAGCTCAGAACTTTATTCAGATCTCAATTGGCTACTTTTGCGGAAAAACCAGCTATTGTAAGCGTCATCTTTGCAGAAAGTATTTTTCATTTTGATAAATCTTTAAGTAATAAAGTGAGCGAAATTATCGCTTTTATGCAAGATACCGTTAAAGACAATATTAAAAAAGGTCAAGAAGAAAGACAATACAGCACGCTTATAAATTCTGGAACAATGACCACGATTATCACCGGTGGAATGAGAATGGCGGTAATGAAATGGAAACTTTCTGGGAATAAATCCAGTGTAGTAAAAGATGGTATGAAAGTCCTTAACGGTATTTTAAAAATGATTGAGAAATAAAACGAATAATTATGGAAAAGAAACGAAAGTTCACCCCACTTCATCGCTTACTGCATTGGATTATTGCTGTAGCCATGATTGCTCTTTATGGCACTGGGTTTTTACGCATGTATTGGATGAACAAACATAAAATGGTAGACATTATGGCCAGTAAAACACAAACGCTTCCCAAAGAAGAAATGACTGAAATAGCCAAAGCTATTCGTGCTCCAATGTTCGAATGGCATGTTATTTTCGCCTACGTTATGGTCGCTGCATTTCTATTACGCATAATCTATATGATTGTAAAAGGCATTAAATTTCCCAATCCATTCAACGCAAAACTTCAAGTAAAAAAACGATTACAAGGAAGCGTTTATCTCTTGTTTTATGTTTTTGTCTTTGTTTCTATTTTTACCGGAGTCTCCTTAAAACAGGGCTTTTTTCCTGAAATGAAAGACCCAATCGAAACGGTACATAAATGGGGATTGTATTGGTTCCCAATATTTATTTTTCTTCACTTCATAGGAATTGTAATTGCAGAATACACGAATAAGAAAGGAATTTCTTCTAAAATGATTGGAGGAGATTAAACTTTAAAAAAAACCAAAAAAATTTGACTCATGAAGTTAGTTAACACTCACAAACTTTTATTTTCAATACTTTTTGTGTTGAATCTAAGTCTTCTTCAAGCACAAGAAGTTTGGACTTTACAGCAATGTATCGATTCAGCAGAAATGTATAATAAAAAATTACAGATCAGCAACTTAGATGTGAAATCGAGTTTGCAACAGGAACGCGTTGTCAAAGGCAACCGAATTCCTAAGTTGAATCTGAATGCAGATTATAAATATTTCACAGATTTACCTTATCAATTAATGCCGATGAGTGTTTTTGGTGGTCCGGAAGGGCAGTTTAAAGAGGCTCAATTTGGTGTTCCACATCATTTGAATGCAGATTTAACTTTAGCTATTCCGATTTATAACCCAGAACTCTATGGGAATATCAAAACAACTAAAGTTGCAACAGAACTGACAAGAATTCAAAATTTGAAATCGAAAGAAGAAGTCTTTTTTGAAGTTTCAACCGTGTATTATAATGCTCAAATCTTGGCTCAAAGTTTAGATTTTATTGATTCTAATATTATAAATGCAAAGCAATTATTAAAAAATGTTGAATTGCTTCAATCACAGGAGTTATTGACAGGAACAGATGTCAATAGAGCACGTTTAAAACTGATGCAACTCGAAAAAGAACGAGAATCTGCTTTCACAAAATATGAAAACGTAATGAATGTGCTCAAATTTTTGATGGGTAAATCATTACAAGCAGAAATTGAAATTGATAAGACAATTAATTTTCAAAAAATAGAAAACTACGAAACGGGAACTTCACTTTCTGTTCAATTAGCAGAATCTAGAAATGAGTTACTTCAAACACAAATCAACACACTTCAGAAAACAAGGTTTTTGCCTTCCTTAAATGCTTTTGCATCTTATGGAACAACAGGATATGGATATGATCAAGAACCGAATAGATTTTTGAATTTTTATCCGAAAGGTTTGGCAGGTATTCAGCTCACGATGCCACTTTTCAATGGAATGGTCTCCAAAAGAGAAGTTGTAAAAAAACAGTTGGAAATTGATGCGAGTAAACTACAGATTCAAATGAGTCAAGATCAAACAGACCTCAATATTGAGAATGCATTGAAAGAAAAAAACAATGCAAATCAAAACAAGGAACTTGTCGAAAAACAATTAGAATTAGCTGAATCAATCTACAGTCAAACCGTTTTGCAGCACAAGGAAGGAATTGTTCCATTAAGCGATGTAATTATGGCTGAAACAGAAGTGAATAAAGCCCAAATGGAATATTTAGCCACAATAATTGAATATCTAAAAGCAGATTTAAAATTGAAGAAGGAATCTGGAAATCTACTTAAGTAAATAATCCCAAAAATAATATCATGAAAAATATAATTACAATCATTATAGTCCTTGGTTTAATAGGATTAACTGCTTTTCAGCTAAGCAAGAACAAAGCACATTCTGAATCGATTGTCTTTCATTATGATGAAAGTAAGAGCGTTAAAGTAGATGTCATTACAGCTGAGGTTTCCACTTTAGATGCTCGCCAAATCATCGATGGAAACTTTATGGCCAACCGAGAGGTGAAGTTGAATGCCGATATTCAAGGGAAAGTCAATAAAGTAAGCGTTGATTTAGGAAGCGAAGTGAAAAAAGGTCAAATTTTAATTGAATTGGATAATTCTCTTTTGAAATTGCAATTGGAAGCAGTGAAAATTCAAATTAAAGATTTAGAAAAGGACAATAATCGCTACCTCATTTTGACGGAAGCAGATGCCATTCAAAAAGCAAAGCTGGATAAAATTCAGTTGCAATTGGAATCCGCGAAAATACAGCAAAGAACTATTCAAGAGCAAATCAATAAAACTACAATTCGTGCTCCTTTTGATGGGACAATAACACAAAAATTTGTCGAAATTGGGGCATTCGCAGCACCTGGAGTACCATTACTTCAACTCAGTCAAATGAATGTATTACGTTTTACAGCTTTTGTTGCCGAGGGAGAAATTAATCAATTTGAACTAAATCAAACAGTGATTCTAAAAGCAAATCAATATCCACAAAATGAGTTTTCTGGTAAAGTTGTGGCCATAGGAGGAAAGGCAAATCCTGCGGCGAGATATCAAGTAGAAATTGAGGTAGAAAACAACAGAGAAACTCCAATTCGCGCAGGTATGTTTGGACAAGTAATTTTAGATCAACAGTCTCAACAAGATGGAATTGTTTTACCACTTTCTGTTGTTCAAGGTCAATTGGATGATGCCAAAGTGTATGTCGTAAAAGACGGAAAAGCAGTTTTAAAACCTATACAAATTGGCTTAAGCGAAGGAACATCAGTTCTAGTAAAAGGAGGACTTTCTGCAGGAGACAAAATCGTGAGCAGAGGCTATGTGAATTTGTTCGACGGAATAAATGTGAATTACGAATAGTTCAATTACGAATTACGAATTCAAGATGTACTTCGCTAATTCGTAATTCGTAATTCATAATTTTTAATTGAAAAAAGATGAATATTACAGAAATTTCCATAAAACGCCCATCGCTCATCATTGTTTTGTTTAGTGTTTTCATCCTTTTGGGTTGGATAGGCTTTAAAAACCTGAGCTATGAATTAATGCCCGATTTTAATCAGCCCGTGGTGGTGATTAAAACTGGATATCCAGGCGCAGATCCTGAAGAAGTTGAAACTTCGGTGAGTGAAAAAATTGAAGATGCGCTTTCTAATCTAGAAGGTGTGGATTATCTTGTTACGAAATCCTTACCGAATGCTTCCGTGGTTATTGTGAACCTAAAATACGGAACAAACCTCGACAATACCATGCAGGATGCGCAGCGGTATATCGACAATATTAAAAAAGATTTACCCGCCGATATTTTGAGTCCAGAAATGAGTAAAGTTTCTCCAAACGACTTGCCTATTATGTCGATAAGTACAACGAGTGATTTGCCTCAAACGGAGTTTTATCAAAAAATGAAGAATGATTTCATTCCGCAAATTCAACAAATTCAAGGTGTGGCAGAGTTGACTTTATTGGGTGGACGAGAGCGAGAAGTGCAAGTGAATATTCAACCCCATTTATTGAAACAACATAGCATTTCAATTCTACAAGTCGTGCAAGCAATTAATCAGTCGGGTGTAGATATTCCTGCTGGAAATCTCAGAACAAATGAATTTGATAACAGCCTGCGATTAAAAGGAAAGTTTAACACACTTGAAGAAATAGAAAATGTTCAAGTGGCTATGCCGATGCCTGGAAATCCGATTTATGTAAAAGATATTGCCAAAGTAGAAGATAAAACGGTTGAAATTACTTCTGTGAGTCGCTACAACGGAAAAGAAGGAATAGGAATTCTATTGAAAAAACAAGGAGATGCCAATGCCGTGGATGTATCGCGAAATGTGCGAGAACGATTCGATAAAATTGCAGCAACTTATGACGAAGAAAATGTCCAATTCGTTATTGCAGATGACAGTACAGATAACACAATTGAAGCGGTGAATTCAGTTGTATTTGACTTAATCTTGGCAGTAATTCTAGTGTCTTTGGTGATGCTTTTATTCCTTCGAAGCTTTAGAAATTCACTCATTGTTTTAATTGCCATTCCAACGTCTTTGGTAACTGCTTTTGCCATGATGTGGATTTTAGGATACACATTAAATCTCATGACTTTATTAGCCATGTCTCTAATTATTGGAGTTTTGGTGGATGATGCTACAGTCGTTTTAGAAAATATTCAAGTTCATCTTGATCGTGGAAAAGAAAAACGCAAAGCAGCAATGGATGGACGAATGGAAATTGGGTTTTCCGCTTTATCAATTACACTTGTGGATATCGTAGTTTTCGTTCCAATTCTCTTCCTTCAAGTTTTCGTTGCAGATATGTTAAAACAATTTTCTGTTGTGATTATCACCTCCACTTTAACGAGTTTATTGGTCGGGTTTACATTGACACCTTGGCTGGCTTCGAGAGTTGGAAAGAAAGAGGATTTACAAGCGACCAATTTCTTCAATAAATTCTTATTGTGGTTTGAAGTTCAGCTGGATAGATTACAAGAAATGTACGGCCGTCAATTGAAATGGGTCTTGAATCATAAATTGATTTTCGTAGGATTTGTTCTTGCTTTATTTGCATTAACGGGTGTAATAATGAAACAAGGAATTATCGGAAAAGAGTTAATTGCCACAGGAGATCAAGGAAAGTTTTTACTGGGCTTAGAATTTGATAAAAACACCTCCATCCATGCCAACAATAACGTTTCTGCGGAAATAGAAGATTTTATATTGCAACAAGATGCCGTTGAAAGTTTATTCAGTAACGTGGGAGGTCCAAGCACAGGAATCGGAAGCCTTGGTGTAGGATCCGCTTACCGAACAGAAATGACCATTCAACTCAACGATGAGAAAGGAGATGTTTCCACAGAGTCTTATATGCGACAATTAAGAACTGAGTTAGAATCACGATTTACAGGAGTAAAATATTCAATTATTGCTATGGGATTAGTTCCCAGAACAGCACCTATTGAAATTACCTTAAGTGGAGTAGATGTTGACCAAGTAATGGAATCTGCGAATCATTTGCAAAACGTATTGCAAGACATTCCAGGAACCGATAATATTTTACTTTCTGTGGAAGAAGGAAGTCCTGAATACCGTATAATTCCAGACAAAAACCTCATGCAACGCTTTGGACTCACAACTGCCTACGTAGGAATGAGTTTGAGAACTTCTTTTAATGGAAATGATGACGCTTCAATTACGGAAGACGGAAATGAATATCCTGTGCGTGTTCAACTGGCCAGTTTTAATCGTGAAAATGCAAAAGATGTTTCGAATTTACCGATTATTAATCCGAAAGGAATGCCAATAGAGGTAAAGCAATTTGCCAAAGTAGAAAAGAACAGTTCACCTTCTTTATTGGAACGAAAAGACAGACAACCAGCGGTTACAATTACAGCAAATGCATTGGGGAAACCTTCGGGAACAGTAGCTGATGAAGTGGTCGCCTATGTAAAAGAAAACCCTTTGCCTGCTGGAATCGAAATGACTTGGGGAAGTGATGTGAAAAGACAAAATGATAGCTTCGGAGCCTTGGGGAATGTCTTGCTAATTTCTTTCGTATTGATTTACCTAATTCTAGTGGCTTTATATGACAGTTTTGTCTATCCATTTGTGGTACTATTCTCCATTCCAGTGGCATTAATCGGCGCTTTCTTGGCACTGAACATATCTCTGAGTCACCTGAGTTTATTTGCCTTACTAGGACTAATTATGTTGATGGGACTCGTGACGAAAAACGGAATTTTAATCGTCGATTTTGCCAACCAGATAAAAGCCACTGGAAAAGATTACAAAACAGCTTTAATTGAATCTGGAAAAGGAAGATTGCGTCCAATTTTAATGACGACTTTATCCATGGTGATCGGAATGCTTCCAATCGCTCTGGCAACAGGCTCAGGAAGTGAATGGAAAAACGGCTTGGCTTGGGTAATTATTGGCGGATTGTTGTCTTCATTGGTTTTAACCGTGTACTTAGTTCCTGTAGTTTACGCTATCGTGGATGGAATAAAACTTAAACTTCAAAAAAAGAAGAGATGAGAAATACATTAATTATTCTGTTGTTTTCATTTCTAGTCTTCACTGTCATTGGTCAGAGTGAAAACTATTACGAATTAAAAGTAGTCGTAAAAGAATTGAGGAACAATACGGGAGTTGTTCAATTTGCATTATATAATGAAAAAGGAAGCATACCCGATGAAGACTTTGAAAAATACTTTAAGATTGGAAAATCAGCGATTAAAAACAATAAAGCTGAACATACTTTTAAAGGATTGAAGTCAGGAACTTATGCCATCAATATTTTACACGACGAAAACATAAATGGCAAAATAGACAAAGGTTGGGTCCTGCCAATTGAAGGAATAGGGTTTTCAAATTTCAAAAGCATAGGATTGACGAATCGTCCTAATTTTGAAAGGGCATCTTTTCAGTTGAATGAAAATAAGGAATTAGAAGTGAAGATAATTTACATGTGACATCTGAAGCCTCAAACTCCCTCTCCCTCTTCTCCTCCCCAGTGGTAATTTCGATTCTTCTAAATTACCACTGCGGACAAGTTCCGCAATTATTCTTACTACTTGCAAACACATTAAAACCTAAGCTAAAATGCGGAGAAATAAAGCCTACTGTTTGTTTTGCTGTTCTGGATTCGTCATCAGAGAGCAATATTTTGTTTTGATTTAAAACTCCACCGTTTAATCCCACTTGGAGGTAAACATGTTGGAAAAACTCAAATCGAAAACCTACTTCGGCCGAAGCACCAAATCCACTTAGAGAAGAAAGGTTTTGTGTGGTAAAATCATCATAAGTAAAATCAACTGTTGTGAAAAGAGCGCCTAGTTTTGCACCATAAATTGCATGTAAAGCAAACTTAGCTTTTCTGGTTTTCACGAGCATATCATTACGTTGAAATCCAAAAGCAAAATAGTTGATTCCTTTAGATTGCGCAATGTTGAATTGATCTTGTGTTAGTAATATCTCTTCGTCAACACTTCCAGTATATATCGAATGTGATCCAGGTGCAAAGGTTCCGTTTAGTCTTACATTTTGATTATCTTCAAAAAAGGTGTTGTATCGGTCAAAGCTTAAGGTCAGTGCCCATTTTGGTTTTATAAAGTAACCTAATTTTATACTGATCTGCGGGCTTTCGCTAGAAAAAAGACTACTTTCTTCTTTTGTTTGAATGTTGTCTTTAATAGAAGTGTTTTCTAAAGTGAAATTATAATTATTGCTATTAATTTCAACATTAGCAGTCGAATAGAAACTCCTATTAATTCCCAATTGACCAAACAGAGCGCCTTGACCGTTAGTGTTTAACTTTGTCTTTCGTTGAGAAAAAACAGGATAAATACCTGATGTAAAAATAATTATTAGAAGAAAAACAACTCTCATTCAATCAGTCTTTTATATTTAAAACAATTAAGAACTGATTTAAAAGGCATTAATGATTAAAATAATAACATCAATAATTACCGCAACCAAAGCTAAATTAAGTATTTGCTTAATTGGTGCAACAGCAATTAAAAAAGAAAGTGTCGCCATTGTAGAAAAAACAATTAAGAATAATTGCCAAGTGTGATGAATAGCACCTGTTCCAACTGCTACACCACCTAAACAACCAACAAAAATTGCAATAACACTAACAATTCCAAATCGGCTGTTTTCTAAATCGTTGCCTAGTAATTTATTCCAAAAAGATGTACTTGCCTCAGTCATGTCTACTTTATATTTATAGTTCATAGCAAATATAGAAATTAAAAAATTATCAAAAAGAGATAACGGTCAAATTAATTACTTCACAGAAATCTTTCCAACGTATTTATAGAATAACATTTTCAAAAAATAAATTCGTAATAAAAATGAAAAAATACATTGTTTATATTTTTTTATATATATTCGCTTGTAATGAAGATAGTTAAGCGTTTTAACTTTGGTTTTGCAGATGTATTCATCTATGACAATGATGTATTCCATTTCCACTATTTAAGTAAAGTGTCATTGCAACTTGAGCAAATCATTTTGGTTAATGAGGTTAAAAACGACTTTATTAAGCAAAAGAAAGTTTGTGTACTTTATTCTAGTGAGGATGAGTATGTAACCCCAACAAAAGAAACGATTCAATATATTCAATCTGCAGAATGGTACTCCAATATAAAAGCAAATGCATGGGTTATTAAAAGTTTCTCTCATCGTTTAGCACTAAAGGCAGCACTCGTTGTAAAAAAAACAAAAGCTCCTGTTGCTTATTTTAAATCAAAAGAAAAAGCAATAAACTGGCTACTTACTTTTTGTGAAGATTAAGCCCTATGTATATAACGCATTACTTCAAATGTTATATTTGTAAATAACAATTTGGCATTTGCATTTCTTTCAACACCATAATACGCGTCGTTGAATAAAGTATTAAATTCATTCACGTTATTTCCTGTAATAAAACGTGCAAACTTTTCTAAAAATTCCTTTTCTTGAGAAGAAGACCTCATCAATTGACCATCCGTATAGTTTTTCATTAAACTTTGTCGCACGATATATAATGTGTATTTCAAAAACTGTTTTTGATCTTCACGCCCAAGTTTCGACATTTTTTCTGCCCAATTCATCATAGGTATAACTTCTTTCTTATAGCATATTCGCATCAATTCAACGAAACGTGTAAAGTTTGAGTTTACAGTATCACTTGAATTTAATAAGTGAATTGCTGTACCCAAACTACCTTCCGAACGAGCGACAACACTTTTAAGTAAATCCTGGCTAACTGAAGATTTTTCTTTAAAAAAAGCTGTTAATTCATCATCATGTAATTGTTTTACTTTGGAAATTTGTGTTCTACTTAAAATGGTAGGCAACATATTTTCTTCCGATTCAACTAGCAATATAAAGACAGTATCCTTAGGTGGTTCTTCAATGATTTTTAGCAATTTATTGGCACAAGCCGCATTCATTTCTTCAGCCATCCAAATTACACTTACTTTATAGCCGCCCTCAAAAGATTTTAATGTTAGTTTTTTGATAACTTGCTCACTTTGATGAACAGAAATTATTGGCTTTCGTCCTTTATCGTCAGATTGAGTGGCCCATTGATTTAAATTAAGATAAGGATTTTTAAGCACCAAATCTTTCCATAAAGAAAACTGAGGATCGGAAGTTTTGGCATTAGACTGAACAGTAGGAAATGTAAAATGAACATCTGGATGCTCGAGTTTTTGAACCTTAATGCAGGCACTACATTGACCACAACTGTCATTACTACTTTTATTTTCACACATTAAAAATTGAATGAAAGCCAAAGCTAATGGCAGTCCCCCATATCCCATATCACCCAAAAGCAAATGTGCATGTGAAACCTGATTGGTATTTACATCTTGTATAAACTTATTTTTGAGATCAATATGTCCTATAACATCTTTAAAAAGCATGTGCTAAAGATAAATATTAATCGTGGGTTTCATCCGTATTATTCAGCGTATTTCTAAAATTCAATAATTAATAATTTGTTTTATAGTCAATTACCTTATTTTTCAACATATAAATATGCGCTAAATTTGTGCGCTAAATTTTTACAGCTTGCATTCGTGAAAAGTTTGCGATAATTTTTATCTCAATTTTATAATTTTCTCTGTGTATAATTCGTATATTGACATTGAAAAATAGAAGTTATACATTAATCACTTTATTATGAAAAATAAAAACACTTTAGTTATTGCGCTATTAAGCATCGGAATGTTTTCAGCTCCAACAACTTACACATTTAGCAATACAACTAACATAAATGTTGTAACAGATCACGGGACATCTGTTAGTATTACCGTCATCGTTAACTATCTAGGAAAACCTATAGAAGGAGCAACCGTTTCTATCATAAATGGAGGGCAGTCATTGGCTGAAGCCAATAGTGGCGCAAAAGGGAAAGCTGTTTTAAATGTAAGTAACTACACCAATGAGGCTGTTGATTTACAAATCAAAAAGGAAGGATATCAAACCCAAATTTTATCAGGATTATTATTGAAAAACGGGAGTGATTATAAATTTGCTTTATCAAAAGGATCAGGAGTAATTACGACTGAAGTTTCAACAGGAATTAAGAAAATAGAAGAAAAAAGTACTGAGGAACTTGAAAAAATAGAAAAACAAGAAGAGAAAGCAAAAAGTCAAGCAGAGTCTTCAAAAGAGGATGCTGAAAAGTATCAAGAAGAAGCAGAAGATTATGTTCAATCTTCAAAAGAAGAGGTAGAAAAGAAAAAAGAAGCTGAAGCAGCAGCAGCGGCAGCAGCAGCAGCGGCTGAGGAAAAAAGAAAAGAAGCCGAAAACTTAGAGAAACAACTTTCAAATGCTGAAACATCTGCAAAAGAACGTGAAGAACAAGCCAAGATTAGACAAAAACAAATCGAGGAATTAGAGAAACAAAAAGCTCAAGAAGAAGCTGCCAATGCAGCGGCGGTGGCAAAGAAAGCAGCGGAAAAAGATGCAAAGAAAGCGGAAAAAGAAGCGAAGGCAAAAGCAAAAGAACAGCAAGCTGAAGCAAAAGCTAAAGCTGAAGCAGAGAAAGAAGCTGCTAAAGAAGCTAAAAGAATAGCCAAAGAAGAAAAAGAAAAAGCAAAGGCAGAGAAAAAAGCTGCTAAAGAGGCAAAAAAAGCACGTAAAGAAGCAGAAAAGGCAGCCAAGGAAGCAGAAAAAGCAGCTAAAGCTGAGGAAAAATACAGTAAAAAATTAGCAAAATTGGTGAAGAATCAAGAGAAGATTGACAAAAAAAGAGCTAAACTTGAAAAATCACAGAAAAAACTTGATAAAAAAATCAAGAAAGGTAAAATTGATGCTGATGATGCTAGAAAAGAACAGGAAAAAATTACAGAAGCTCACAAAGAGTTAGATGAAGACTTGAGAGACATCCAGAAAGATGTAGAGAAATTAAAGAAAAAATACGATAAATAAAACATTAACAACTCATTAAAAAGGGACTGCAGATTGCAGCCCCTTTTTTTAATAGTAAAATATTTTATTAAAAGTAACGAAATATGAGTGAGTAATTCGATATTTGTAAAAACTAAAAGCATGAAATTCGTATTTATTTTCTTTTTCATTTTGTCAAATGTTTTATACGCCCAAAACCTTGAACCTTTTCAGATATACAATAAAAAAGGAAGAAAGATAAATGTCAAACGCTTGATGAAACAATTAGAATCTAGTGAAATTATTCTTTTTGGAGAACTACATGACAATCCAATTGCACATTGGTTACAGTTAAAAACCATTCAATATTTAGGTGAAAAATCTGATCTCTCCTTGGGCGCAGAAATGTTAGAAACACACATGCAGAAAGAACTTAATGCATACCTAAACAATGAATTAACTCAAGAACAGTTAGACACAACAATTCATTTGTGGACAAACTATCAAACCGATTACAAACCTTTGGTAGATTACGCCAAGACTAATAAAATTCCATTTATTGCAACCAACATTCCACGTAAATATGCAAGTTTTGTTTACCGAAATGGCTTTGAAGCCCTGGAAGCTGAATTATCGGACGCGGAAAAGTTATTAGTTGCTCCCCTACCTATCGCTTATGATCCAGAGTTGCCAAATTACAAAGCCATGCTTAGTATGATGAGTGATCATGCAAATCCGAATTTCCCAAAAGCCCAAGCTATTAAAGATGCAACTATGGCTTACTTCATTTATCAGGAGTTCCAGAAGAATAAAAACCAATTTGTGCACTTTAATGGAGATTATCACAGCAAAGATTTTGAAGGTATATATTGGTATCTAAGACATTTAGACAAGGATGTAGACATAAAAACAATATCAACTGTTGAACAAGAAAACATAGATCAATTAGATGATGAATTTAAAGGTCAAGCCGATTTCATTATTGTTGTTGATGCTGATATGACAAAAACATATTGAATGAAACCATCATTTTTAAAAAAAGGTGATACCATCGCTATTGTCGCTCCTGCTAAGGCTATAGAAGTTTCACACATAGATTTTGCAAAAAAAACATTAGAAGATAATGGATTTCATGTGTTAGTAGCTCCAAACTGTCTTGGGCAGCACAATTATTTTTCAGGAACAATTAATGAACGCACCCAAGATTTGCAATGGGCCATCAATCACGAAAACGTAAAAGCTATTCTTTGCGCAAGAGGTGGATATGGATGCATTCAATTAGTTGAACGAATTAATTGGGCGAGCTTCATGGAACACCCCAAATGGATTATTGGATTTTCGGATGTTACGGTTTTTCATCAGTATTTAGCGGCTATCGATGTTGCTTCTATACATGCTACAATGCCATTAAATTTTAAAAATAATTCTATTCTGTCTTTAGAAAGTCTTTTCTTCGCTTTGGAAGGTAAACCAATTATATATAACTGGAAGACAACTCATAATAACACAACGGGCGAAGCATACGGGGATTTAATTGGTGGGAATTTAGCTGTGCTTACCAGTATGATTGGAACAAAACAAATGCCTAACTTTCAAAACAAGATTCTTTTTATTGAAGATGTAGGAGAACATTTATATAAAATTGATAGATATTTTCATCAATTGAGTCATGCAGGTGTTTTGGATCAAATAAGAGCGTTGATTATTGGAGATTTTAGTGGAATGCAAGATACCGAACCGCCATACGGAAAAAGTCTTGAAAAAATAATAGAAACTCATTTTACCTACCGATCAATTCCTTTAGCTTTTGGATTTCCAGCTGGTCATACCAATGACAATAGAGCGTTGCCATTTGGTGTTTCTGCAAAATTATCTGTCCAGCAGAATCATTCAACATTAATTATTGGCGAACACTCTTAAGATTCTGTGTAATAATTTTGTTCTAAAACTACCTTTAACTCTTCGAAAGAAGAATACTGTAAGGTGTGATTTACATGATAATTGTGTTTTGCAATAAACGCTTCAGTTGTTTTGCCCCATGCAATTATATGTTGGTCTTTGTTAATTGTGTTCTTCTGAATAAAAGCTTCAAAATTAGTTGGACTAGTAAATACCAATATCTTAGGTTGATCAATAATTTTACTTGGTGTTAAAGCAGTTTTGTAAACAATTAAATCGGTAATTTGATGTTCTACTAATCTTTCTTGCATAGAGCGGTGGGAGTAATTCGATTGTGGAAATAAAACCTCACGTCCAGCAACAAATACTTTAAACTCCTCACTTACCAATGCTGGAACTCCGCTCTTAACCCCTGTGAAACTGACAGTATATCCACGTTTTTCAACGTATGCCGAGGTAGATTTACCTATGGTAGCAATTTCTACTTGTTCATCTAGTTGACAACGATCCAAGAAGAATTTTGCAGATCTTGGACTCGTAAAAAATACAATTGGATAATCTTTTGACGGACACTCAAATGGAACCGCTACAAAAGAAATCATAGGAATGTCTAATAACTTAACCTCTACAGCAGCTATAAACGCCAAAAAATCAGCATGAGTAACCTTCTTAGAGACAAAAAGCATCTATTGCGTAATGTTTTGGAGGATTTCTTCTACAATATTTGCGTTGTTCTTAGCAGCGTATGTACTGTATTCTGCACCGTCTTCCCATCGTTTAGCAAATGCAACATGAACTGTTTGTTCTTCATCGCAATATACACCAAGTGGCATTTGACAACCACCATCTAAATTTCTTAGTACGCCGCGTTCAATTTCAATTCTTTGTTGAACCTCAGTATCATTCATTTTACTAAGTATTTCCGCTAATGCAGTATCTTCTTCACGAATTTGGAGTCCAAGAACACCTTGTGCTGGCGCTGGAATAAACATTGTTGGATCCAAGGTATTTATAGAAATATCGGAAAGATCTAAAGATAAACGCTTAACACCAGCCATAGCCAATACGATCGCATCATACTGTCCTTCTCGCAATTTATTGATACGCGTTCCAACATTTCCACGCAAGTCTTTAATTTCAAAATCGTCTCTAAAGGTAATCAATTGAGATTTTCTTCTTGCAGATGATGTTCCAATAATTGGATTTTTCTTTATTCCAAATACTTCATTATCATCTACTGAATCATTTCGAATCAATAATAATTCGGAAGGATCTTCACGGTAAGAAACAGCCGCTATTTGTAATCCTGTTGGAGAGGTTGTTTCTAAATCTTTATGCGAATGAACAGCCAAATCAATACTTTTATCAAGCAATGCAGCTTCAATTTCCTTGGTAAAAAAGCCTTTGCCTTCCATTTTGTCAAAACTTAAATGCTGAATTCGATCACCTTGTGTAGAAATTACTTTTATTTCAACTTCCTGACCTAACTTTTGCAATTCAGCTTTAACATAATTGGCTTGCCATAAAGCCAAATCACTTCCACGTGATCCGATAATTATTTTCTTCATTTTTTAAGTAATATTTCTTTTGCCATTTTCATGGGAACACTCATGTACTTCTTTTCGAAATAAGCAATTATTTTTTCCATTGTTTCTTGCGCATCCGTATCAAGGTTTTCAATTTCCTTCGCAAAAACGTGTTGTACAGCTGTTGCTTTAATTTCTTTCACTGTTTCAGGAACAACACGCATGGCAATTTCTACTTTTCTTTCGCGCACCATAGACTTGTATGCTACAACTGCTTCTTTTACTATTTCTTCAACGTGGATTATTTCTCTTGCTCTTTTCTCTAAATTCTTTGAAGAAATTTTCTGCAAATACTCTATTGAAATATAATCCATCGGATAATGCGTAGCTACTTTCGGGTCTAAATCACTAGGTATAGCTAAATCTATCACCACTTTTGGATCTGTATCGCCTTGTAGCAAAGATTCATATAACTGTGCGTCAATAATTGATGTATCTGCACCTGTACAAGTGATAACGATGTCAAAACCCTTTTGATATAAAGGCAATTGGCTCAAAGGATAAGATGATCCTCCAAGTAGTTTAGCCAGTGTTTCCGCTTTACTTTCCGTTCGATTAAAAACAGCAAAATTGGTATAGCCGTGCTTTTTTAAAAACCGACTCATATTCGTATTCGTAACACCTGCCCCAATAATTAAAATTCGAGCATCGAGTGGAATATCTTTAGTTCTCAATGTGTGATAAGCCAAAGAAACTACTGAAACAGGATTTTGCGCAATATTCGTTTGTGTATAAATCTTTTTTGCCGTTTCAATCGTATGTCGAATCATCAATCGGATTGAATCTCCGGTTAAATTAAAACCTTTGCAAATATCATAAGACTTTCGAATTTGTGTGATAATTTCTCGCTCACCAACAACCATAGAATCTATTGAGGAAGAAACCTTAATCAAATGCTCAATCGCTTCATAACCATGATAATGCTCAACTTGACTTGAGAATAAATCAAGTTCTTTCTGCTTAAAAGTTGAAAATAAAAAGGATAAAAACGACTGAAAAACAGAAGTACTTATCTCTCCTTCCTTCTTTAAAATAAATTCAACTCGGTTGCAAGTTGAAACATACATTAATTCTTGAATCTCGAAATGATCTTTGAAAGCAGAAAGTTTTTCTTTTTGGTCATCAATTGCAATATGCATCAATCCAATTTGATTAACATCAAGTTGGCGGTGTGTAAATGCAAATATATGAATATCCTCCACGGTTTTCTCTCTTTTTTCCGATACAAATATCGGTATAATGCCTGTTTTTATTGTCATAGCTTTGTCACAATTTCTTATTTAGAATGATTTTAAAATAGTTTCAATCTTGCACCATGTGGGGTGTGTACTAGAAACGAGAGTTTTATAATGATACTTTGATGATTCAATATGATCAATTTGTTAATTTAACTAACTTTTTGGTTACAGCGTAACATATTTATATTAGAATGTATAAATTTGTTGCATGGAAAAACGAAAAGTCTATGCTTTTATTTGCTTAGCAAGTTTGCTATTGTTTTTTCAGTCGTCTGTATTTTTTATAGCAGATGTTCTTCTTAATTATCATGTTGAAGAAGTAAATACCTGTGTGGATTTTGGAGAACGAGAGAATACAAACAGGTCATCTAATCCTTTAGAAGAGGAAACACTTCATTCTTCAATTTCTATCGTACATTCAGAATGCCTTACTTTTCAAAAAAGTGTAGAGAATAGATTGTATTCATTTAAGATGAAAACAAGTTGGCAAGAGAATACAACTCCACCCCCTGAACGCGTATAATTTTTTACCGCAATTTCTTTAATTAATATTAACACAACCTTAACAGGTTGTTTATAAAGTTGTTATATGGCATTTTCTATGCCCAAAAAAAAATTATACATGAAAAGTTCAGAATTATTTAAAAATTTAAAATATGATATTCCGTCAGGGTTGGTTGTCTTCTTAGTTGCCTTACCATTATGTTTAGGAATCGCACTTGCATCAGGAGCACCTATGTTTTCAGGAATTATTGCTGGTGTTGTTGGTGGTATTGTTGTTGGTGCTATAAGTGGTTCGTCACTTGGAGTATCAGGTCCTGCTGCTGGTTTAGCAGTAATTGTTGCAGATAGTATATTAGAATTAGGTACCAATGCTGCTGGAGAGTTTGATATGGCCGTTGGTTTTCAGGCATTTTTGGTAGCTGGTGTAATCGCAGGAGTTCTTCAAATTATTCTTGCTGTATTAAGGGCCGGAATCATTGGTTATTATTTTCCTTCTTCTGTGATTAAAGGTATGCTAGCAGGTATTGGTATTACCTTGATATTAAAACAAATTCCTCATGCATTTGGAATGGATAAAAATCCAGAAGGAAATTGGAAGTACTTCGAAATGGATAACAGCGGATTCTTCTCTGATATCCTTTATTCATTCAGTCATTTTTCTCTTGGAGCCATAATTATTACAATTATTTCATTAACTATTTTAATCTTATTTCAAAGACCGGCTTTTAAAGAGCATAAGATTTTAAAAATAATTCCTGGTCCTTTGCTAGCTGTGGTTGTTGCAGTTTTAACAAATGAATTGTTTGTCGTAGCAGCTCCAAATCTTGCGCTAACAAATGAGTTTATTATGATGGGTGAGCAACAAGTTGCAAATTCTCATTTGGTGGACATACAAGCCGCTGATAGTAATTTGCCTTATTACGGTTTATTGACTTTTCCTGATTGGACTATTTTAAGTAACCCAAGAATTTATTTGATTGGTGCAACTTTAGCCATTGTAGCCAGTCTTGAAACATTGTTAAGTGTAGCGGCTACAGACAAGTTAGATCCATTTAAAAGAACAACACCAACCAATAGAGAGTTACTTGCTCAAGGTTCTGGTAACGTTGTTTCATCACTTATCGGAGGACTGCCGATTACCCAGGTAATTGTGCGTAGTTCAACAAATATTTCTTCTGGAGGTAGAACAAAAATGGCGGGTATTTCTCATGGTATTTTCCTGATGGTTTTTGTTTTAGCTTTACCATCTATTCTTAATAAAATTCCTTTAGCTGTTTTGGCTGCAGTACTTTTTGTTGTAGGTTATAAATTGGCGAATATTTCCCTGTTTAAGGAGCTTTACAAGCAAGGTATGAGTCAGTTTTTACCGTTCATTGTAACCATTGTAATTATTGTTGGTGTTAATCTTTTATGGGGTATAATCATAGGTTTTGCTATTGCTGTTTTCTATATCATTAAAAGAAATTATGAGAATGGAATGCATTCTAAGTATATGAAAAAAGAAGATGTACAAACAATTCAACTTGGTGAGGTAGTTTCATTTTTTAATAAAGGAAACTTACACAAAACCTTTGATGAAATCAAAGATGATAGTAATGTAGTTATTGATGGCTCGTTAAATAAACATATGGATTATGATATTTATGAACTTCTAGAAGACTTTTATCATAATTCTAAAAGTCGAAATGTTAACGTTAAATACGTTGGGTTTAACAACAGAGAAAATCTAAGTGAAAATTCATTTCTAAAAAGAACATAATGATGAAAACATTAAATAAAGAATTACAAAGTAAATTATCAATTTCGGAGGTTAAACAAATACTAGTTGATGGAAATAAAAGATTCGTCAACGGAGAGTCTGCTGAAAGAAACCTTCTTCAACAAGTAAATGAAACCTCAACAGGTCAGTTCCCTCACACTGTAGTGTTGGGTTGTATTGATTCGAGAGTAACAGCTGAACAAATATTTGATTTAGGAATTGGGGATATTTTTAAAGCACGTGTTGCAGGGAATATTGTCAATGAAGACATTCTTGGATCTATGGAATACGGCTGTAAAGTTGCCGGTTCAAAATTGATTGTTGTGTTGGGGCATACTTCATGTGGTGCAGTAACTTCTGCTTGTAAAGGTGTAGAATTAGGAAACATCACTACTTTATTGAGCAAAATGAAACCTTCTGTTCAAAAAGTTGAGAAAGAGGTAGAGGACGTTACAACAACCGAATCAATTCAAAAAGTTGTGATCGAAAACATTCACAATTCTATGGCTGAAATTCGTAACAATAGTGAGATCTTAGCTGAAATGGAGAAGAATGGTGAAATTGAGATCATCGGTGCATATTATGATGTAGCTGATGGAAAAGTTCAATTTATTTAAACCGAAAAATAGAGCATAAAAAAAGTCTGTCTAATATTTTAGACAGACTTTTTTTGTTTAATATTTTGAGACTAATAAAGCTCTTCTTTTAAAGCAGTACGGTAATCTTTAATTTCTTCTCTGTCAATTTTATGTTTATCGTAGGCAAACTGGGTTAAGCTTTCTTGTCCAAAAAGATGAGAAATCAAGAGTGCCATACAAAATAGAAAAGTTGAAAACATTCTTATCATCACGTTATAATAAAGATTCTTAATTAAAAGAATATGTTGAAAGGTGATTTTTGTATTCATATTGTTACAAAAAAGACAAGCGTTGAATTTTTTCAACCATGCAAAATTTTAATTTACGTAATGAATTCGAACAAAGATAAAGAAATGCGCCTTTTTATAATCTAATTTCTACGCTTCATTTTTTTGCAAAAATGGATATAGATTCCTATTATTGTAAAGCTAAATACTAAAATAATTTCAAATACTACTCTGCTATGCGCGCAAAACTTTATTCAATTTTATTTATACTATTTTTTGGACTTCAGTTTTTGAATGCCCAAAATCATCATGAACACTATCAAGACGGCCTAGTTGTTTTCCAATTAAAATTAGACGCCAAACGAATATTATCGAAAAATAAAATTGTTGACTATAAAAACTATCCGATTTTTACAGATTTTCTATCTGATTTTTCAATTGAAGAAGTAAAACAATTACACCCAGAAATAAAAGATGAACTACTCAATCGTGTTTATCAAATTAAACTATCACAGATTTCTGATGTAGATGCAGTTATTAAAAAATTATCAACTTATCCAACAATAGCCTATGCTGAATTGAAGGAATTACATCATACTACATTAACACCAAACGACACCTACTTTTCAAGTACAAACCAATATGGTTTATTTAAAATTCAGGCAGAACAGGCCTGGAATATTTCTACAGGAAGTTCAAACGTTGTTGTAGCGGTTACCGATAATGCCATTGATGTAGACCACCCAGATTTAACAAATATCATCACTGGAGGTTATGACGCAGTAGATCAAGATTATGACCCGAGACCATGTGGTTCAAATGTAGGACAACACGGAACACATGTTTCTGGTACTGTAGGATGTGAAACTGACAACGGTTTAGGATTAGCTTCTATTGGTTTTGGTATTCGTGTGATGCCGATTAAAATTGGTGATTGTTCTGGTAGACTTACAGGCGGCTATGATGGTATTGTATATGCAGCTAACAACGGCGCAGATGTAATTAATATGTCGTGGGGAAGTGCAGGCAGCTCCAATTATGGTCAAAATGTTATCAACAATGCTTGGAACGCTGGCTCTATTTTAGTTGCAGCAGCTGGAAATGATGATGTAAGTACTCAATTTTATCCAGCAGCTTATAACAATGTAGTAACCGTAGCATCAACTAATGACACAGACAGTAAATCATGGTTTTCCAATTATGGAAATTGGATTGATATTGCTGCACCTGGCTCTGATATATTCAGTACTGATGAACAAGGAGGTTATACCTCACTAAGTGGTACTTCAATGGCCTCCCCTTTAGTTGCTGGATTACTTGGACTCATGAAATCATACGCCCCATCTGCTACAAATACAGATTTAATTAATTGTTTATATACTAGTGCAGATGATATCTATCCGCAAAACCCTTCTTATACAGGGCAGCTAGGTAACGGACGCATAAATGCATTTGCTGCTTTGAATTGTTTGTCTTCATTCAACACACAATACGACGCTTCCATTCAATCTGTATCCTCGCCCGTTGGAGCTATTTGCTCCCCTTCTTTTAACCCAACAATTGAATTAACAAATGTTGGGTCGGCTACTTTAACGGGGGCTGTAATTTCTTATGATTGGGGTGGTGCGGTTCAAACTTATAATTGGTCGGGAAGTTTGGCAACTGGTCAAAGTGAAACGGTTGTCATTCCTTCGGTTACCTTAGCATCTGGGTCATATACATTCAACGTTTCGGTAGCTAATCCTAATGGGTACACGGATGAAAATCCTTCAAACGATGCGCAAACTACGTATTTTTCAATTATAGGAAATGGACAAGAAGTAACCTTAAACATAAACACAGATTGTTGGGGGACAGAAACTACATGGACAATAACTAACGGAAGCAATAATGTCGTTGCAAACGGAGGTCCATACGATGATGGGGTGAATGGAAATAGTTATTCTCAAACAATTTGCTTAGTAGATGGATGTTATTCTTTTAATATTTTTGATGATTACGGTGATGGAATGTTAGGTGGCCAATACCAATCATGTAATGTGAATGGTTCTTATGAAATGTTAGATGAAAATGGTCTTGTTTTATTTGAACGACTACCAGCAAATGCCGATTTTGGTAGCTCAGCAAACGAACCATTTTGTGTCTCTAACTCAATATCGGATGATGCATCAATATCCGCTATCATTAGTCCAGAAGGAGTTATTTGCTCAAATAGTTTTCAACCTATTGTAAGATTACAAAACTTTGGAACCAATAATCTAACCTCTGTGACTATTGTCTATCAAACTTCTGGAGGCCCCCAAACTTATGCATGGACAGGAAATTTGGCTACCAATCAATATGAATCGGTAACATTACCTGCAATATCTGCATCAAATGGAGCTCAAGTTCTAACGGTAAGCACTTCTAATCCAAACGGAAATACCGATGGAAACACAAATAATGATGAATTTCAAAAAGCTATTAATGTTCAAACAACGGCGCTAAACCTTCCATTTGTTGAAAATTTTGAAACAGATGTTATTGCTAATGGTTTGTGGAGTGTTGAAAATCAAGATAACAGCTTAACGTGGGAAATAGTTAATGTAGGTGGAACAACACCAGGAAATCAAGCAGTTAAAATTGATTTCTTTAATTATCAGCAATCCGATAGAAGAGATGCACTTATTTCTCCAAAAATTGACTTAACAAACGTTACTGATGCTGACATGTCCTTTGAACATGCATATCGAAGATACAATCAAAATGCTGCTGATTCATTGATTATATATGTTTCAGATGATTGTGGTGTAACATGGAGTCGAGTTTTAAGTGCTGCAGAAGATGGTTCTGGTTCTTTTGCCACGCAATCAACGAATACTGCTGAATTCTTGCCTGCTACATCAACTGACTGGTGTTTTGCCGGTTCGGTAGGAGCACCTTGTTTCAATATAGACTTAGACGCCTACGTAGGAAATGAAATCTTTGTTAAGTTTGAATCTTACAATGCAGGTCCAATTGGAAACAACTTATATATTGATAATATTAATATTACTGGAACAGCAATTAATAACAATCCAATTGCAGATTTAACTTCAAATAATCAGCAAGTTTGTGAAGGCGAAACGGTAAACTATACAGATCAATCGACAAACAATCCTACATCTTGGAATTGGTCATTCCCAGGCGGTTCACCTTCGTCTTCAACATCTCAAAACCCTGTGGTTACCTATGCATCAAGCGGCAGCTATGATGTTACACTACAGGTAGACAACGCATCTGGTTCTGACGTAATAACGTATACCAATCATGTAACCGTAAATGCAGAACCTACAATTTCAATTGCTGCAACTGATCAAACTATTTGTCAAGGCGACAATTCGAATCTTTCTGCATCAGGTGCAACTTCCTACAGTTGGGATAATGGATTAGGAAATGGTGCTTCAAAAACTGTTTCACCGTCCACCACAACTATTTATGAAGTAACGGGAACCTCTAATGGATGTAGCAATACAGCTACTATTGAAATTGATGTTATTCCTCCATTAAATATTAATCTCAGTGCTTCTCAAACTGAAATTTGTGTAGGAAGTTCTGTTACATTGTCTGCATCAGGAGCAACTTCATATACTTGGGATAATGGTTTAGGAACAGGTAATTCACATTCAGTTACACCATCATCTACAACAACATATACTGTTACAGGAAATGATAACGGATGTGAAGACAATGCTTCTGTAACCATTGAGGTGAAAGACATTCCTGTACTTCAAATTACTTCAACAACATCAGAAATTTGTCTTGGTGAATCTACACTGTTAAACGCAACTGGAGCAGATAGTTATGTATGGTCACCAGGCTCAAGTTTAAACAACACTTCAGGAGCTACAGTGACAGCAACGCCTAATGCAAACACAACATATAGTTTAATGGGTTCTAATAATTGTGGAATTGCTAATGCATCAATTCAAATAACAGTTAATCCGCTTCCAACTGTGCCAAATATAACGCAAGTAGGTGATGTTTTATCTGTTCCGCTACAGGCAAATCAGTCTGCTCAATGGTTATTTAACGGTAATCAAGTGGGAACTGGTTCAGATCTAACCATTACACAAAGCGGAAGTTACGTGGTAATTATTACGGACAATAATGGCTGTTCTAACTCAGCAACAGGCACTTTCAGCCCGAAACCGAGTGGTTTGGCAACGGAAGACATTAATCTTGATTTGAAACTTTATCCAAATCCTACCAATGGAGTAGTAAATGTTGTATGGAATGGAAAGTCAGGTGTAAATGAATTTAGAATTTTGAATGGATTAGGACAGATAATTGATCGTCAAAAAATAATTAATCAAAAGGAGTTTTCTTTTGATTTATCGCCATTCGAAACAGGTGTTTATATGATTCAAATAACTACAGATAATAAAGTTGTCAATAAGCGAATTACGAAACAGTAACACACACAATACTATATCACAAAAAATGCCCTTGTAAACACGAGGGCATTTTTTATTAATAGAAAGTTTATTAAAATCTTATTCCCATCAAACAAATGTCATCTACTTGTTGACAGTTGCCTCTATACGACTCAAAAACTTCATTTAAAATATCCTTTTGTTCTTTCACTGGCAAATGATGAATAGATTTCAAGGTTTCTCGGAATGCTTTTGGTTTGAATTTCTTTCCTTTTTCTCCACCAAATTGATCAACATATCCATCGGTAAAAATATATATCATATCTCCCGCATTAAGAGTTAATGTTTGGGTAGTAAAAGGCATAGGTTTAGCAAATTTACTAATCGGCTGTTTATCCGCTTTTATTTCCTCTAATTCTCCTGTATCTGCTCGAATGATCCACAAAGGATTGTAAGCACCTGCATAATGCAAGACATTCCCTTTTAATGCACAAAGAGCGATATCCATTCCATCATTTACCTCATCTTTACTTTTAGAAAACTCTTCTAGAACAATTTGACGGCTGACGTCTAGTATTTTTCCTGGTTCTGAAATATTATATTCTCGAACCGACCGATTTAATGCATTATTACACACTACTGAAACCATAGCTCCAGGCACTCCGTGACCTGTACAATCTGCCACAGCAAAAAACACAATATCATTCTTAAATTCCAACCAATAAAAATCGCCTGCTACAATATCTTTTGGCTTATAGAGTACAAAACTATTGTTTAAATGCGTTTTAAGTTTTTTATCCGGCGGTAAAATTGCAGATTGAATACGTTTAGCATAAGTAATAGAATCAATTGTTTCTTGTGTTTTTATAGCCAACTCATGATAAGCAAGGTCTACTTGCTCTTTCTGCGCTTGAATTATTGATTTTTGTTTATTTGATATTCTAAATCGATTATAAATAAAACCACCAAAGAGCAGCGTTATGCCTAATCCACCAAATAGAAGATACGTTTGTTGTTTCTGTTGCTTGTTTTTGGCGATTTCTGCCGCTAACTGGGCGTCTTTAACCTTGTTTTTCTCAATATTTTTTATGCTATCAGCGACGGATTGTTTCTCATAATTGTATTTATAGTGTTGCCTTACAATTTCATTTTGATTTTTTTCAGAGTTTATACTGTCGCGGGTTTGAATAAAAAGCTCATGCATTCTAAGTGCTTCTTCATGCTGCCCAGTGTTTTTATAACTTTTCCACAATGTTTCGGCTGCGGTTTGTATTTGCCGAGCAGTTTGCATTTCTTTTGCCAATGCCAAACCTTTAGTACCAAAATTAATTGCTTTAAAATAAGCACCTTGTTCAACATAATAATCTCCTAGGTTATTTAATGAGCTGACAATTCCCTTTTTATCCTCTAATCTTTCACGAATTGCTAAACCTTCTTTAAAAAATTTAATGGCCTTTTCATATTCTTTTTGTCCTTTGTAAATAAGACCAATATTGGTGATTGAACTCGCAATATCACTCTCGTTTCCTAACTCCTCCCTTAGTTTAAGACTCTTCATGTAATAATCGAGGGCCTTATCGAGCTCATTTTTATCATGATAAATCAACCCGATATTACTTAATGAATTAGCGATTCCTTTTTCATCGTTAATCTCTCTTTGAATATCTAAACTATTTGAAAAATACTCAATTGCCGCATCATAATCTTTTTGTTGATAGTAAATACTTCCAATATTATTCAATGATATTGCAGTGTTTTTCTTGTCCCCTATTTTTTCTTGAATTGATAAACTTCTGGTGTAACATTCTATAGCTTTTGCATTATTACCTTGCTCCCTGTATATGAGACCTATGTTATTTAAGGAACCTGCAACGCCTTTCTGGTCATTCATTTGCTCTCTTAATTTAAGGCTTTTTGTATAATGTTGAATTGCTTCTTTATGTTCTCCTCTTAAATAAAAAGATGCGCCTTGTGTATTTAATGCAATTGACATTTCTTTAATGTCGCCAATCTCTGCTGCAAAGTCAAATTGTTGTTGTGCAAAATAATATGAACTATCTGGATTTTTGAATAAGTAACCTTCCCAAGATATTTTTTTTATGGCTTTTAATCTGTTGGTATCACTTTGATTCGAATCGTTCCAGACGTTTTTTAAACTATCAATATTCATGGAAGCTGTTGCCAACAACGGTGATAATAACAAAAATAAGAATAGATGTTTCATCTGCTGTAGTGTTGATGTTTTTTACGAATAAAAACACACCGTGATGGAAATCATCGGAATGTAGAGTCGTAATATCTTTTACCGACCAATATAATTATTTTACACGGTCTTTTCTCAATTAAAATGCATTGATCTTTATCGGTGCAGGATAATAAAAAAGTAAATGATAATTAACCCGAATTATTCACCAATCTTAAAGTTTAAGAATATTAACATCTGTAAGTCAGTATTTTAACTGTATTTCCTGTAAAATTTGAGAAACCCATTTTTGGGTATTTGTGTATTTGTAAGATTTTGATTTAATTTTGATCTATTCGTCGTTACAAGCCCTGAGAAATATGCATATATTACTTTAGGTCTTGTGCCTAGAATAGATTTAAAATTAAATGCATGAACCGAGCCTGCGAGCTCAACGACTAAAGGAGTTAATAATCCGGGTTAAAAAAGTTAACGATTGATTATTAGAATATTAATAAACAAAAAATCACCCTACTTGGTAAGGTGATTCTATAATATTAAGGACTTTATTTTTAATACAACTCTTCTTTAAGCGCCGTACGGTAATCTTTAATCTCTTCTCTGTTAATTTTATGGTCTGATTTTAACATGAGGTTCAACAAGTTAAGCAAGTTTTCTTGATCTTCGATTTCTAAAGGAAACTCACCTCCTTCTTCATCTTCTTCCCATAAAGCCTGCACATCGTATGCTTCATTTTCTTCTAAATATTCATAGGTAAGTCTCGTTACTTTTGCCAAAAGCGGATCTTCTTCTTTAAGTGCAAACTCCCTTAATTCTTTAAGTTCTGAAATTAAAGTTGATGCATTAACTCCTTCTTTTTCTACAATAGCAATAACTTTCTCGATTTGCTTGTTAGCTTTACCTGTCTTCATACCTTGAATTTAATTTACGACACAAAAATAACACCTTAAAAGAATAAACAACATGTTTTATTCACTTTTTAAAAATTGTCTTGAACTATTATAGGTCTAACATATAAACAAGTCCAATATTTGCACCAAATAGAGTGGTATTTGATCCATTTCCAACTTGATCTCCTTTATTAAAAACAAGGTGATATTTTACTGCAGCATCAATAAAAATATTGTCTGTAATTGCATTGTCTTTTACCAATATGTTTATTAACAGGGTTAAGTTGTAACTCTTATCGGCTTTTTACGAGTTATTAAAAATCAAAAAAAGCCATCCGAAGATGGCTTTTTATAATTGATTAACTAAGCTAAAGAGTTAGAATTTAAAATCATCCATGAACTTAGTTGTAAACTTTCCTGCATTGAATTGTTCATCCAACATGAGTTTTTTATGGAAAGGGATAGTACTTTCTATACCTTCAATAATATACTCATCTAATGCTCTTCTCATTTTTAAAATTGCTTCTTCACGTGTTTGTGCAACAGTGATTAATTTAGCAATCATAGAGTCGTAATGAGGCGGAATGGTATAACCTGCATATACGTGAGTGTCTATTCTTAAACCGTGTCCTCCTGGCTCATGATATTCAGTGATTTTACCTGGAGAAGGTCGGAAATTATTATACGGATCCTCTGCATTAATTCTACATTGAATAGCATGCATAATAGGTTCGTAGTTTTTACCACTGATTTTATTTCCTGCAGCTAATTTTATTTGCTCTTTAATTAAATCAAAGTTAATTACCTCTTCAGTAATGGTGTGTTCAACTTGAATTCGCGTATTCATTTCCATGAAATAAAAATCTCTATTTTTATCTACAAGGAATTCTACCGTTCCAACACCTTCGTATTTCACAGCTTTTGCAGCCTTTATAGCAGCTTCCCCCATTTCCTTACGCAACTTTTTTGTCATGAAAGGAGAGGGTGTTTCTTCAACTAACTTTTGATGTCTTCTTTGAATCGAGCAATCACGTTCTGAAAGGTGACATGCATTACCGAATTGGTCTCCAGCAATTTGAATTTCAATATGACGTGGTTCTTCAATGTATTTCTCCATGTACAAACCGTCGTTAGAAAATGCAGCCTTGGATTCTTGTCTAGCAGAATCCCAAGCGTCTTCGAGCTCTTCTTTTTTCCATACGATACGCATTCCTTTTCCACCACCACCAGCTGTAGCTTTTAGGATAACAGGATATTTAATTTTCTCTGCTACTTTTAGCGCATCTGGTACATCTTTTAATAATCCTTTTGATCCTGGGATACAAGGAACACCAGCTTTAATCATGGTAGCTTTGGCATTCGCTTTATCTCCCATGCCATCAATTTGCTCTGGAGTTGCACCAATAAATTTGATATTATGTTCCTGACAAACTCGTGAAAACTTAGCATTTTCAGAGAGGAAACCATATCCTGGATGTATAGCATCTGCATTGGTAATTTCTGCAGCTGCGATAATATTTGGTATTTGTAAATAGGATGATGAACTAGCTGCTGGTCCTATACAAACAGCTTCATCGGCGAACCGAACATGCAAACTTTCTTTGTCGGCTGTACTATATACAGCAACTGTTTTTATGCCCATTTCTTTACATGTTCTGATAACACGTAAAGCTATTTCGCCCCTATTGGCAATCAATATTTTTTTGAACATGCCTTATGGGTGTTTTAATTTGACTTTAAATTATTATGATGGATCAACTAAAAATAATGGCTGATCGTATTCAACAGGAGTTGCATCGTCTACAAGGACTTTTACAATCTTTCCTTTTATTTCAGCTTCTATTTCATTGAACAACTTCATTGCTTCGATAATACAAACAGTATCGCCATCTTTGATACTATCACCAACCTCAACAAAAACAGGCTTGTCTGGAGAAGGCGAACGGTAGAATGTACCAATCATCGGTGATTTTACTGTAATGTATTTGCTTTCCTCAGCATCAGCTGCTTTTGCTGGAGCAGCAGGTTCTGGCGTGTTTGCTGGAGCAGGTGAAGGAGCAGCTTGTTGCATTGGCTGTGCCATTTGTTGTTGAGGCATAGATTGCATTGGTTGCTGAATGTAAACCGTTTTTTCCTCAGCGTTCTTTTTACTCTTTTTTGGCTCAGACTTTATAGTAATTTTAAAGTCTTTTTCTTCTATTTCTACTTCTGTAACTCCAGATTTAGAAACAAATTTAATTAACTCTTGGATTTCTTTTTGATTCATCATTGTGAATATTTATTAGTATAAATGTAAGTATTATTTTTCTTCTTTTGAATTGTATGCCCATTTAAGATAAACCGAACCCCATGTAAAACCACCTCCGAATGCAGATAAAACAATATTGTCACCCTTTTTTAATTGGTCTTCCCAGTCCCATAAACATAAAGGCAAAGTTCCTGCGGTAGTGTTACCATATTTCTCAATGTTAATCATTACCTTATCTTTAGAAAGTCCCATTCTATTTGCCGTAGCATCAATAATTCTTAAGTTTGCTTGATGCGGAACTAACCAATCTACAGAATCTGAAGTAAGTTTATTGCGCTCCATAATCTCAGCAGAAACGTCAGCCATATTGGTTACAGCAAATTTAAAAACAGCTTTACCTTCTTGGTGAACATAATGTAACCGTTGATCAACAGTTTCATGTGTTGGCGGTTGTTTAGAGCCACCTGCAGGTTGAATGAGGTATTTCCGTCCCTCTCCATCACTCTTCAAGACACTGTCTATAATACCATTTCCTTCCGTATTGGGTTCTAAAAGAACGGCTCCACCACCATCACCAAAAATCACACATGTTGCACGATCTTCGTAGTCGATAATTGAAGACATTTTATCCGCTCCAATAACAATTACTTTTTTGTATTTTCCCGTTTCAATAAATTGAGAGCCAGTAGTTAGCGCATAAATGAATCCAGAACAAGCCGCATTAACATCAAAGCTCCAAGCATTCTTCATTCCTGTTCGGTCGCAAATAACATTTGCAGTTGCAGGAAAAGGATAATCTGGTGTTACCGTAGCACAGATAACCAAATCAATTTCCGTAGGCTGAATCCCTTTTTTTGCTAATAATTTATTAACAGCTTCTACTCCAATATCTGAAGTTGGATTCCCATCACCGAGCATTCTTCTTTCTTTAATTCCCGTTCGAGTGGTAATCCATTCGTCTGTAGTATCAATCATTTTTTCTAAATCCTTATTGCTAAGAACTTTTTCGGGTACATATCCTTGAACCCCTGTTATTGCTGCTGTAATTTTAATCATTATTTGAATGCTTCTTTAATCTTTCTTGTTAATTCTGACTCCACAACATCATAAGACAAACACAACATGTTTTTGACAGCGACATCATTTGAAATACCATGACCAATAATGACATTAGAATTAACACCTAGAATAGGAGTTCCTCCATAATTTTCATAGTTAAATCGGTCAAAATATGTTCCTTCAATCCCTATTTCTTTAGCAATTGAGTAAATACCTTCTGCTTGTTTTAGAACAATGTTTCCTGTAAATCCATCACAAACTACAACATCAGCTTTTCCATTAAACAAGTCTCTACCTTCGATGTTGCCAATGAAATTAAAATCATCTGAACCCTTCATTAACTTATAAGCTGATTGTGTCAGTAGGTTTCCCTTACCTTCTTCCTCGCCAATGTTTAGCAATCCGATCTTTGGATCTTTTATGTCCATTACACTTTTGGCATAGAGTGAACCTAAACTTGCAAATTGATATAATACATCTGGTTTACAATCTGCATTTGAACCTACATCAAGAATGATAGAATTTCCTCCTTCTACTATTGGCAGGACAGAGGTTATGCAGGGCCGTATAACACCAGGAATGGCGTTGACCTTATAGATTGAACCAACAAGCATTGCTCCAGTGTTTCCAGTACTGGCAAATGAATCTATTTCCTTTTTTGCCAACAACTCAAACCCAACAGATATTGAACTATTAGGTTTTTGTGGAATTGCACGGGTTGGATGATCTTTCATCGTAATTATATCTGGAGCATTAACTACAGACAAACGAGAAAAATCCCCTCCGTTTTCTTTTAAAATAGGGTGTATTTCTTCCTCTCGACCAATGAGAACTACTTCCACATTGTCGGGCAAATGGTTTAATGCTAATATAGCACCAAGCACATTTGCTTTAGGCGCAAAATCGCCACCACTAATATCTAATCCAAGTTTCATAAGTGTGAAAACACTTTAGTTTGCTGGATGGCAAATTATACTGCTACTTCTTTCTCAGCAATAACTTGACCTTTGTAGTAAAGTTTCCCTTCATGCCAGTGAGCACGGTGGAATAAATGAGGCTGCCCAGTTGTTGGACAAGTTGCGATATTAGCAGCAACTGCTTTTTTGTGTGTACGTCTTTTGTCTCTTCTTGTTGTCGACGTTCTTCTTTTTGGATGTGCCATTTTACTTTATATTTAAGTTTTTAATTCAATTTTTTTAACGCAGCCCAACGCGGATCTATATCCGAATCGTTTTCAGCCACTTCATTTTCTGATGAGTCAACATATTTATCTAATAAATCAAGCATTTCTTCATTACAGTTTTCTTCATCGTGAACTGCACGACCTGGTATAGACACCGTTAAGATTTCATATAATGGTTTAGAAATATCTATAGTAAACGCCGAAATTGGTAGAACAATTAAATTTTCATCCCCACTCTCATCTGCGCCAAACTTGTAAATAATTTGATGCGTAATCTGAATCGGAATTTCCATTAAATCTGTACAACGGTCACAGGGCTTTTGAATTGATCCAGACATTTCAATGTCGCCTATGAGCATAGTATCTTTTTTGTTCAATTGGAAATCAACGTTTACATTTCCTCCTTGAATAATAGAATATGTTAAATCTTCAAAGAACTTGTTCGTTATCTGATATTGAAAATGGTGTTTGCCATTTTTCAAACCTTCAAACTGTATTATAAAATCTTTATTCGAACTCATCTGTTCAAAATTTTAGGTTTGCAAAGTTATAAAATATAAATACAACTTATACTACTTCTTACAAAAGAATCGTCAAAGTTAGCTATTTTTAAACAAATCAAGTTATGAACAAGTGTTAACTTTATAAATATTCTATATTTAAAGGTGCTTTATTTCAGGTTTTTCCTCTTGTTTCATCAATGAATGTTACTTTTATCCCTATGTTTCACACTGAAAATATTAAATATGGTCCTGTATCGGTATTTTTATTGTACTATGATGATTTTGTTACAGAACAACATTTGCACAACCTCTTACCAAAGGAGCAATTAAGGTTAGAACAATTTTCTCATCCATCTAGAAAACGAGAATATGTAGCAACTCGTGTATTGAGAACCATGCATTTTGGCAATGAGCCTATTTTGTATTCAGATATTGGGGCTCCTTATGTGAAAGGTGAGGGCTTTATTTCAATATCACACGCTAATCACGTTGTTGGTATGGCTTATTGCAAAGATTTTCAAGTGGGTTTAGATTTGGAGCCAATTCACGAAAAAGTCATGCGTGTTAAACATAAGTTTTTGAGTGCCGAAGAAACTCGCTTAACAAACACGCAATCAGTTGAGGAAATGATCAAAGTTTGGTCTGGAAAGGAAGCACTTTATAAATTAGCAGGCCGAAAAAAAATCATTTTTGCAGAAAACTTACTACTTTCACCTATCGATAAGCTTCGGTGGAAAGGAAGGATTTGTTTTCCCAATACAACAAAAGAGGTTGAAATGACCATTGATACTAAAGACAATTTCGTAATTTCAATTAATGCATCACCAGTATATGAAGTTAAATAACAATATATATAATCGTTTTCAATCCAAAATTGGTCAAATCGCAGTACTAATTGACCCAGAGAAGACAAATACGAGAACAGAAATCAGCAATTTGGTAAAGAAATCTGAGTTTGCAAAAATCGACTATTTTTTTGTGGGAGGCAGCACCGTAACCCGTAAAGATTTTAGGAAAACAATTGCTATTCTTAAAACTCTGACTTCAATTCCATTAGTCATATTTCCAGGAGATCATCAACAAATCTCAGATGAAGCTGATGCATTACTCTATTTAAGTTTATTATCTGGAAGAAATCCAGAATATTTGATAGGACAACACGTGAAAAGCGCTCAAGAAGTTTTGCAATTAAACATTGAGGTTATTCCAACGGCTTACATCTTGATTGATGGTGGAAATCAGTCTACTGTTGCTTATGTGAGCCAAACTCGTCCTATTCCTAGGGACAATACTACAATTGCTTTAAATACAGCTATTGCTGGATCACTTCAAGGTAATAAAATCGTTTATTTTGATGCAGGTAGCGGAGCCAAAAAAGAAGTTGATAGCACATTGATAGCAAACGTAAAAAATGCTTTAAACTCTGTTGTAATTGTAGGTGGTGGCGTCCGAAGTCTTGAACAAATTGATCAACTATCACAAGCAGGAACAAATGTTATCGTAATCGGAAATAAAATTGAAGAAGAACTCGATTTTCTATTAGACATACACAGTTACAAATCACTCAAATGAGATTTGTTAGTCCAAATAGAATAGCTGCTTTTTATCAAAAAAACGTCGATTTTACAGCTGATAACAATATTGAGCAGTTAATTCAACAAATAGAACATAGTTTTAAAAAAGTTGAAAAAATTGAAGTTTTTGGATTTAGTTACTTTAAAGATGAATTACTTTTTCCTTTACAGCAATTAAAAAAGAATAAAAACATTCTGAATTTTTATTCACAAGTAGAGCAAAACACTCGATTAGTTAAATATCTTGTGAGTCAAGGCTTACAAATTGATCAATTAGAAGGTTCTTATACCGGAAAAGAAGATCTCATATCGGAAAAGCATCAGTTTTATTTGATGGACTATTTATTGCCTATTTTAAAACGACAGATTTACTGTTCAATCAACAAAAAACACCTTGTTCATCTTAAATTACATTTAGAATTTGCTAATTTCCTTCCAATTGAAAAAAGAAAACACCTTCATCAATCGGTAAGTTTATTTCTCAATCAAGAAATTAGGCATTTGGAATTTTCATCAACATATAATCTTCAGCTCAAAATTAGTTCTGTTTTTAATGCGGAATTTGTAGATATTCTTAATCTTTTGGATGCTCATTATTATACCGACAAAATTAAATTTAGAACTACTGCACTTCAACTTGTAGAAAATCTACAATTATCAAATCAGCAAATTGAAGTCATTAAAAATAGCTTACTTGCGCTAGATTTTAAATTGGAAGACGGTAACAAAACTCAACATCTGAACAAGCATCCTAGTTTTAATAAAGAAAAGAGCGAACAACATAAGCACCTCACCCCTTCTCCGCTTTTTGTTGTTTCTGCATTAGTTGTTTTTATCAATATTGTATATTTTATCTGGTCATACAAAACACAAAAACCTACTGATGAATCGATAAATAAGTCAGGCAAACTTCATCAGCAACAAGGCACAAACCAGCGATTAGACACTATCAATTTTTAAATTCATGAATTATTTTTTTCGATTCATATCTTTATTTTAATTGGACTTATCCTACCGTTAAGCGTTACAATTATTTAACGTTTAAGTTGAAGCGATTGAAATTTATTTTAAAAATCCTGTATATATTAAATGCACGCCCAATTTTCGGGTTTTCAATTATTAACTTTTAAAATTAACTTTTATGAAAACGAAGAGATTACTATTTACTTTTACAATTGCTTTTTTAGGGTTTTTAATGCCTATTTCAGTTAATGCTCAAGAAAAAGATCAACCTTTAATGGAACGACTAAAAAACAGAGTGGTAAAGCAAAAAACGGAAAGAACTGACGAAATTGAGGCGAGATTACAAGAAATAAAAAACATGGATATGTCAGAACTAGATGGTCCAGAAAAAAGAGCCTTACGACAAGAAGTTAAAGAGATTGAAAAAACAACTGGCGCTGGAGGTGGCGTTTATATTTCAGTTGGAGGATTGTTATTAATCATCATTCTATTGATTATTCTTTTGTAATTCCCAGATAAATAAACTTTAAAAAATCCTGTAATGTTACATACGTTACAGGATTTTATCGTTTGAAGCTAAAGCATTTTTAAATGATTATATTTGAATGTTCAAGCGATTCAGCAGAAATTGATATGATAATTAGATCTTTAAGACATCAATTTCTTTGTATCAATGCAGTAAAGATTTAATTATGGAACAACAGGATATGGATACCGATAAGTATGTTAATCAGCATTATATTCACAGGAGCAATTGGTTAAGAGCTGCGGTAATGGGTGCAAATGATGGGATTTTATCCACTGCAAGCTTAGCGATTGGTGTGGCAGCAGCTAGTCAAACACGAGAAACCCTTGTAATGGCAACGTTAGCAGGTTTAGTAGCCGGTGCACTTTCTATGGCTGCAGGTGAATATGTTTCTGTAAGCTCACAATCCGATCTAGAAAAAGCTGATATTGAAAGAGAACGACAGCAATTAAAAGAATCACCAGAATACGAACTACAACATCTAACAGAAATCTATCAAGAACGTGGATTAAAAAAAGAAACAGCTGCAATAGTAGCAAGAGAGTTAACGGAGAAAGATGCATTAGCCGCACATGTCAGAGACGAATTGGGTATTCATGAGGACAATCAACCTAAACCAATGCAAGCTGCATTTGCTTCTGGAGCTGCATTTACAGTTGGTGGCGGACTTCCGTTATTAGTAGCGCTTTTTTTCCCTCTAGCTAATATGGAATTTACACTTTATGGTTCAGCCATAATTTTTCTGATGATACTTGGAGCGACCTCAGCTCGTGCGGGTGGCTCTAGTATTTGGAAAGCAGTGTTTAGAATTGTGTTTTGGGGAACCGTAGCTATGGGCTTAACAGCTTATGTTGGGAGTTTGTTTAATGTCGCCTAGTCATGTGTAAAGTTTTTAATAAAGTAAATCTCCATATCCCCAAATAAGTATGCCAATTAACCCAGTGATTCCAGAAGCAATCGACAGCCCTTCATGTTTCGAATCTTTGCTTTTTAATTGCTTGAACTTTTCTTTAATCCAATATTTGAATAAATAAGTTGTTCTATTTTATCTTTTTTTCTATTTGACAACAGAAACTGAACAACCACAGAAATAAAACTTAAAACCGCACCAGAACGAGCAAACCAATCTCCATCTGAATTGATTGAGAAATAAGCAGATAGTACACTGAATAAGATTCCGAAAAGAAGCAATAATAACGGATACATGTAATGGGATTTTTCGTTTTTCATATTTTATAGCCTTTTATTAAGGTAAATGTATAAAAGTCAGGTGAAATAATCGAGTGAGTTCAGAAAAGTGTGTCATTCGAAAGTTAGAATCCTGATCTTTTGTTCTTGTTTTCTTTCCGTGTTTTTTTCACTACTATTTAAAAAAATAACAACTAAAAAGCCGCTTGTGTATTTCTTTTTATTGTCAAAAGAACTCCTTACTTTTGCATGAAACAAAAAAAACAAAGTATTCATGTCAGCAATTGATATCAAAAAAGTACTCAGTCAATTAGGAGTTAAAGACGAAGTCAACCAAGGAGCTTCAACCGGTAAAAACTGGATGGCAACTGGCGACGTTATTGATTCATTTACACCTGTAGATGGTTCAAAAATCGGACAAGTAAAATTAGCATCAGTAAAAGATTATAACAAAGTTGTAGAAACGGCAACAAAAGGTTTTCATGAGTGGAGACAATGGACAGCACCAGCACGTGGTGAGGTCGTTCGTCAGCTTGGAAATGCCTTAAGAGAATATAAAGAGCCACTAGGTGCATTGGTTTCTTACGAAATGGGGAAATCTTACCAAGAAGGTTTAGGAGAAGTTCAAGAAATGATTGACATTTGTGATTTCGCAGTTGGTCTTTCTCGTCAACTTTACGGATTAACAATCGCTTCTGAGCGTCCAGGACACAGAATGTATGAGCAATATCACCCACTAGGAGTTGTAGGGGTAATTTCTGCATTTAACTTCCCAGTTGCTGTTTGGAGTTGGAATACAGCTTTGGCATGGGTTTGTGGTGACGCGTGTATCTGGAAGCCATCAGAAAAAACACCATTAACTTCTATTGCTTGTCAAAACATTGCACAAGAGGTCTTTGCTGCTAACGATGTACCAGAAGGAGTTTCTTCAATGGTAATTGGAGATGCTGAAATTGGAAAAGCATTGGCAAACGATAAGAAAATTGCTTTAGTTTCAGCGACTGGTTCTATTCCAATGGGACGTTCAGTTGCAGAAGCAGTTGCAAAACGTTTAGGGAAATCACTTTTAGAGTTAGGTGGAAACAATGCGATGATCATTACTCCAGATGCTGACTTGAAAATTGTAGTTCCAGGTGCTGTATTTGGTGCTGTTGGAACAGCTGGTCAACGTTGTACTTCAACGCGTCGTTTGATTATTCACGATAGCATTTACGATAAAGTAATGAAGATTATCGTTGATGCTTACGGTCAAATTAAGATTGGTAATCCATTGGATGAAAACAATCACGTTGGACCAGTTATCGATAAAGATTCTGTAAATAATTACTTAAACGCTATTGAAAAAGCGAAAGAAGAAGGAGGAAAAGTATTAGTTGAAGGAGGTGTTCTCGAAGGAGAAGGATATGAATCTGGATGCTATGTTAAACCAGCAATTATCGAAGTTGAAAATCACTACGATATTGTTCAAAACGAAACTTTTGCGCCCATCCTATATGTTATGAAATATTCTGGAGATGTAACCAACGCTATTGAATTACAAAACGGTGTGGTTCAAGGTTTATCTTCTGCAATCATGACAACCAACTTACGTGAAGCAGAACAATTCTTATCAGGACAAGGTTCTGACTGTGGAATTGCTAACGTAAACATTGGTACTTCAGGTGCTGAGATTGGTGGAGCTTTCGGAGGTGAAAAAGAAACAGGAGGTGGACGTGAGTCTGGTTCTGATGCTTGGAAAGTTTACATGAGAAGACAAACAAATACAATCAACTATACAACTGAGTTGCCATTGGCACAGGGTATTAAGTTTGATTTGTAGTCTTTTCTTTGTAAGAAAACTACAAATACTGCGTTACGCTAAGTTAAAATTTCAGTCATCCCGATGCTGTCGGGACTTCTGAGAATTTTATAAACATAGCAAGCCTTGTCTTCGAAGCTTTCTTATCAAAGATTATAAGTGAATTTAAAAGCTCAAGCAGAAATGTTTGGGCTTTTTTTATTCATATCACTTCTTTTATAAACAAGTCTTTAAATATCCTTTGGTTTTACTAGAATAAAAATTAGAAATATCCTGTATAAACGCTCAATTAATCAAAGCCCAGGTACAGAATGAATATTTATGTATTCCAGGTTTTTTACTACTTAGCCCGTATTGACTTCGCTAAGCTCGCAAGCTCGGTTCATGAGATTACTTTTGATTTTAGAGGAGATTCGTAATTCACAGATAATAACATTCTATATCAGGAAATTACAAGTGAAATATAAAATCAAAAGAATCCAAGCAACAAATAGTCGATACCCAAATTTGGGGTAGCTTTACTTCTTCTTATAAATAGAGCAATCACATAAAAACCAAATCATTAGGCTTTTAAATGAAAGAAAAGCGATGAATAATGGGGTTAGGTTTTCAAAACTCTTAAAATTAGTCCAACAACTAACCCTGTTGCTCATAAATATAATCCAAGACTTCGTTTATATTTCTATGTTTAAATTCGAAACCTGTATCTAATATTTTACTGTTATCAACACGTGTTCCTTCCAAAACTACGGAAGACATTTCGCCAAGCACCAATTTCATGGCAAAACTAGGAACATTAGGAAGCCAAAGCGGTTTATTTAATTTTTTAGCTACTTTTTTAGTTAGTTCTTTGTTAGTAATATTAGCGGCGGAAGCATTATAGGCTCCTGATAGTTGATGGTTTACTGCATGAACATAAATTCTCGCAATATCTTGCAAAGAAATCCATGGCATGATTTGTTCTCCTGATCCCAAAGGAGCGCCAACATAATTTTTTATCGTTCCAGAAATTTTAGGTAGCGCACCACCTTCTTCTGTTAAAACAACACCTGTCCTTATTTTAACTACTTTTTGTTGCGGTGAAAACAAATCAGCTACTTCCTCCCATCTTTTGACCACCGTTGAAAGGAAATCTGTTCCAAAAGGATCACTTTCTTTATATATTTTTTGTGGATGTTCATACCCGTAGCATGTAATGCCTGATGCAGAAATATATTGTACTAATGCTGGTGTATTTTGACTTATTTCATGTAAAAACTGTGTGGTCTTAATCCGAGAATTAAAAATAACCTCCTTACGTTTTTCTGTCCACCGCTTATCTGCAATTCCAGCTCCCGCAAGATTGATAATAACTTGAACCCCCTTTAAAGCGTCCTTGTCTATCGTCTTTGTTTTTGGATTCCAATGATAGGCAGGTGCAGAAGGCTGCTCTTCTCGGGTCAATATACGCACCTCATGTCCAACTTTTTTCAATTCTTGTTGAACCTCACGACCGATAAGCCCTGATCCTCCAGCTATTAAAACAACTCGTTTAACCACTTCTTTATTCATTTTCACAATAAATATATTACTCAATTTGCAACCTTGCAAACTTACAATTAGTATTTCGTTTCTTCATAAAAAATTAGAAATGAATAGGTGAAATGATAGAACTTACTTATTTTTGAATGAACTAAAATTAAAATTATGAAAATTATTACATTATTGACCTTGTCTTTTTTATTTGCAACAACTGCTTTATGGGGACAAGAAAAATTTGAAGGAGAGAAAAGATTTGAAAGCGTAGGTAACGACGAATTCCGTGAAGCTTTAGAAACTGGTGATTACATCCTTTTGGACACACGTACCGTTAAAGAATACGAAGAAAGACATATTGAAGGTGCAAAATTAGTTTTGTACAACGATGGTGATATGGATGCTGATTTAAAAAACATGCCCAAAGACAGAAAGTACCTTGTTTATTGTGCCGTTGGTGTTAGAAGTAAAGTAGCCATGAACAGAATGAAAGAACTTGGTTTTAACTATGTGTTAGAATTAGACAAAGGAATTAAAGAATGGAAATAAACTTTATTCGTTTCTTTTTGTTGTTCATCTTTTAAACAATAATGGATAAAGATAAAATTTCCCAGAAATGGAAAAAATACGAATCATTAGTGCTCATAGCAGTGCTAGTGATTTTTTATTTAGTCGGAATTATCGGACTAACCTCAGCCTATCGTGAAAGTTTTCTACCACTTTCTTTCATGAATTTACTCATTTCTTTTGTTGTCTTATTATTTGCACTCAAAAAAAGGGCACTACATTTTTCATTTTCTTAATTGTTGGTTTTTTTATCGGAATGGCTGCGGAATGGCTTGGCGTACACACAGGTCTTCTCTTTGGTAATTACATTTACGGAAATAACTTGGGACCACTTTGGTACGGTGTTCCAATTATTATTGGTGTTAATTGGATTATGCTTGTGATTATTTCAGGCTCTATTGCCGAACGGCTTAAAACGCATTGGCTACTTAAAGCATTCCTGGGAACACTTTTAATGCTTGCTCTCGATGTACTTATTGAACCAGTTGCAGTTCAAAGTGATTACTGGGTTTGGAGTGGTGAAATCCCGCTTTCTAATTTCTTAGGATGGGCTTTAATTGCTTTTGTAATTCAAATACTTTACTTTTCGATGAAATTAGGCGAACAAAACAAAGTCGCTACTGTTTTATACTTTATTCAAATTGTGTTTTTTAGTATTTTAAATATTGTTTTGTAATGTATTGGTGGGGTCCTTTGGTCTTAATACTAACGTTTGTTGTAACCGAGTTTAGCGCTTGGTTTAATCATAAGTTTATCATGCATGGTTTCCTATGGAAATTCCATAAAGACCATCACCAACCTGAACCTGGACCATTCGAAAAAAATGATATTTTTTTCTTGCTATACGCAGTTCCTTCATGGTTACTAATCATGCTTGGTATCATGTATCAAGGCTACTTTTTTGTATGGGTTGGCTTTGGAATTGCCGCTTATGGTTTAGCTTACTTCCTTTTTCATGATGTTTATATTCATCGAAGATTTAAGTTTATGGATAAACTAGACGGACCTTATTTTATGGCCATTCGAAAAGCGCATAAAGTTCACCATAAACACCGTGGAAAAGAACATGGAGAATGTTTCGGAATGCTCATTGTTCCATTAAAATACTACAAAGAGTCACGTAAAGCCTATAAACTAAAAAATAAAAAAAGATGAGTTTATATCTTTGGATTAATCTACTGAGTCTTGCAGGACCTTTTTTGCTCTCTTTTGATAAAAAGGTTCATTTTTACACCCACTGGAAAACACTTTTCCCTGCAATTTTAGTGGTAGGAAGCCTTTTTATCGCTTGGGATGTTTTTTTTACGGATATTGGAGTGTGGGGGTTTAATCCAGAATACCTAAGTGGTATCCATTTCTTTAATTTACCGATCGAAGAATGTATGTTCTTTTTTACCATTCCTTACGCCTGTGTTTTTATTTACGAATGCGTAAAAGCCTATTTCCCTAAATTTCGACCAGTGCAATTCTCTTATTTCTTCTCTTTACTTTTTACAATTACTTGTCTCGTGCTTGGAATAATATTTTATGATAACTGGTACACATCGGTTGCCCTAATTGGTGCGGGACTAATTAATTGGATAGTATACTTTGGATTTACACCACGGTGGCACCCATTTTTTATTGTCGCTTTTTTAATTACACAAGTTCCTTTTTTAATTGTAAATGGGGTGCTTACAGGTGTTGCTACTGACGCACCTGTTGTTTGGTACAACGAAAAAGAAATCATTGGACTTCGTGTTCTATCAATTCCCATTGAAGATATTTTTTACAACTTTTTCATGTTGTTTTCTGTAGTAATTCTACATGAATACCTCGGTAAACTTTGGGACCAAAAAACAAAAAGTACGTAGCGCAATGCCACGTACCTTTTCTATCTAACTGCAAACCTATGGTTGCATACCGTTGTGATTTAGGTGGTTTGCATCCGTGCTCTACAAGTAAAACACGGGTTAGGTAAATTAGCGAGAGATGATATTTATTGCCTCGTTATGCATTTGATCAACTTAGCGCAACTGCGTTTTTAACTTCAATCGAAGTAAATGATTTTGATTCTCCTTTGCGAGATAAGTATTTTCTAGTCACCAATTTTCCAGTAATCGCCATTTGTGTACCTTTTTTGCCAGATTTAGCAATGTAATTAGCAGTAGGTCCCCAAGCATGAATATTGTGCCAAAAAGTTTTGTCGGTGCGCTTGCCGTCTTTGCCTACGTAACGCTCATTGGTTGCCAAAGTGAAACGCACTTTCTTTGCACCGCTTTCAAAGTTGGTAATTTCAGGATCTATTCCTATGTTTCCGATAAGTTGAACTTGATTTTTCATGATTTATATTGTTTTAGTGATTAATTTGAATAATTATTGAATGATAAGTTGAATGAATTAAAGAATAACTAAATCATTGATTTCTATTTCTGTGAACGATTTTCGCTCGCCATTCTTTTTATAAAAACGAGAACGCAAACGTCCTTCAATAGCCAAGGCTTGACCCTTCGCTCCTAATTGCTCTAAAACAGGAACCCATTTCCCCCAAGCAGTAACTTTGTGCCAGTTTTTTAAACTCTTGGTGTTGCCTTGCTCATCAAGGTAACTTTCTTTAGTAGATAATGAGAAGCGAGCAACCTTCTTGCCGCCCTCAACCTCTAAAAATGTTGGATCTGTTGACATTTGTCCAATTAAATTAACGTGATTCATTTGTTGTACCCTCATGATATTATGTTTTAAACGTGATTAAATTGATGTTTTTTAATAAAAGTGAATTAAAAGCGTGTCCAAGCCGTGCTCAAACACGCTTTTTTTAGGGGTTGGTTAAGTGATTACTTTATTTACTCGCTTTGTTTTTATCGCGATTCAAAAGCATAAATTCTCGCATAGATATTTCCGTTTTATAACGCTTTTCACCTTCCTTGGTCTCGTATGCATCATTCACAAGCTTACCTTCTAAAACAAGTTCAGTTCCTTTTTTTAATAATTGCTCACATAACGTAGCTGCTTTATCCCATGCCACTACATTGTGCCATGTTGTATTGGTTACCCACTCACCTTTTTTGTCTTTATACGACTCATTCGTGGCTACACTAAATCGCGCCACACTGCGATCATTACCAAACTTTGTAATTACTGGATCCGCTCCTAGGTTCCCGATTAAACTAACTGTGTTTCTTAACGTGTTCATGTCTGTAAATTTTAATTAATAATAGTTTGAACATTTCGTCATCTGCTGTCTTTCAGCCATCGACACTGCAAAGGTGAGACAAAGGCAAACCCAAAATCGGTTAGTTTTCGTTTGTTGTCGAATATTTTTCGTTTGTAAATAATTAAAACCGTTTATAACCCCATAAATAAAAGGAAGAGTAAAATAAAAAATAATTGAAAAAAATTTAATTTTTGTAAGGCGCCCTACTAGAAAACCCTTCATATTGTTGATGATACCTTCTAAAACATTCTGCACATTAAGGCAATCAGGTAGTATTTTGGACTAATGAATGGATTCGTTCTTTCACCTAAAACCCTATTGAAGACTTACAAAATATTATTTTCCCTTTTTATATTTTTCATTGTAGTTCCACAATTCTTATAACTGTGGTCATAAAGTGCAATCTTCTTTCTATTTTTGCAATTATATAAATTGAATATTATGTATAGAACGCACAATTGTGGCGAATTACGCCTTTCTGATGTTGGAAATAACGTGACTTTGAGTGGTTGGGTACAACGTACTCGCGAAATGGGAGGAATGACTTTCGTTGATCTTCGTGATCGATATGGAATTACTCAATTGGCTTTTAGTAGCGATGACAATGATGAACTAAATCAAAAAGCACGTAAATTGGGGCGTGAGTTTGTAATTCAGATCAAAGGAAACGTAATTGAGCGTTCAAGCAAAAATAAAAACATTCCTACTGGTGAAGTAGAAATTAAAGTTGAAGAGCTTAATATTCTTAATGCAGCCAATACCCCACCTTTTACAATTGAGGAAGAAACAGATGGAGGTGATGAATTGCGTATGAAATATCGCTACTTGGATCTACGTAGAAAGTCAATTCTAAATAAATTGCATTTGCGTAATAAAGTGGCTTTAGAAACAAGAAAATTCTTGGATTCTGTAGACTTCATGGATGTTGAAACTCCATATTTGATTAAATCTACACCAGAGGGAGCTAGAGATTTTGTTGTACCTAGCAGAATGAATGAAGGCGAATTTTATGCTTTGCCTCAATCTCCGCAGACTTTCAAACAATTGTTGATGGTTTCTGGAATAGACAAATACTACCAAATCGTTCGCTGTTTTAGAGACGAAGATTTAAGAGCAGATCGTCAGCCAGAGTTTACACAAATTGACTGTGAAATGTCTTTTGTAGAGCAAGAAGATATTCTTAACACTTTCGAAAACATGGTAAAACATTTGTTTAAATCATGCAGAAATGTTGAGTTTGAAGGTGATTTCCCACGCATGACTTATGCTGATGCAATGGAAAAATATGGTTCTGATAAACCAGACATTCGTTTTGGAATGGAGTTTAAGAATCTAAATGAAGTGACTCAAAATAAAGGATTTAAAATCTTCGACGAAGCCGAATTGGTTTTGGGAATTGTTGCAGAAGATTGTGCCATTTACACACGTAAACAATTGGATGCCCTTACCAAATGGGTAAAACGTCCGCAAGTTGGTGCTTTGGGAATGGTGTATTGTAAATACAATGCAGACGGAACATTTAAAAGTTCTGTTGACAAATTCTATAGTCAAGAAGATTTACAAGCATGGGCGGATGCTTCAGGTGCTCAGCCTGGCGATTTAATGCTGGTATTAAGCGGGGATGCCGACAAAGTTCGTAGTCAAATGAATGACTTGCGTTTGCACATGGGAGATGAATTGGGATTAAGAAATCCAAACGAATTTAAACCATTGTGGGTAGTTGACTTTCCATTGTTAGAATGGGACGAAGATAATAATCGCTACCATGCGATGCACCATCCTTTTACATCTCCAAAAGAAGAGGACATTGCATTGTTAGAAACAGATCCAGGAAAGGTTCGTGCCAATGCTTATGATTTAGCGATGAACGGAGTAGAATTGGGTGGAGGTTCAATTCGAATTCACGACAAGGAATTACAAGCAAAAATGTTCAAGCACCTTGGATTTACGGATGAAGAAGCACAAAAACAATTTGGATTCTTGATGGATGCATTTGAATTTGGGGCGCCACCACACGGAGGAATTGCTTTTGGATTAGATCGTTTGGTTGCAACAATGGGCGGTTCAGATTCAATTAGAGATTACATCGCTTTCCCTAAAAACAATTCTGGTAGAGATATTATGATTGATGCACCTGCGACAATTGATGAAGAACAATTGAAAGAATTGGGTTTGAAAATTGAAGGATAGGTTAAAGTATCATATTTTTGAACAGATTTAATAACTATATAAAAAGAGGGAAGAAACTTATTTTTCCCTCTTTTTCTGTTTTATACTTAAAGTCTGTTATTTCTGCATCAGGGATATAATCCACATCTATAAAAACTCTACCAATCCCGTTTCTACATCATACATTCCTCCGATGATTTTTATTCTGCCATTTTCCTCTAAGCCTTTTAGAATTGGACTTTTTTCTTTGATTTCTTGAATTGAATTCAAAACATTTTCTTGGCTTACTAAATTAACTGCCGCTGGTGTAGTTACATCATCAAACTTTTGTTTCACTTTTTCAATTGCAGGATCAATTTTACCTAAAAGATGGGTGATGTGTCCGAGTTTTACGCCATTGCAAGCAGATGTAACCGCACCACACTTAGTATGCCCTAATACGAGCACCAATTTCGAGCCCGCCACTTTACAGGCAAATTCTATTGAGCCAAGTACGTCCTTATTCACAACATTTCCAGCTATTCTGGCATTAAAAACATCGCCTATTCCTTGGTCGAAAATCTGTTCCGTCGTAGCCCTAGAATCTATACAGCCCAAAACAATGGTATGCGGAAATTGTCCCACTGAAGTCTGTTTGACTTGTTCAAGTAAATCGCGTTCCATCATTTCTCCCGATGCAAAACGTTGATTCCCTTCAATGAGTAGTTGTTTAATTTCTCTAGGCGTTAATTGATACTGTTTCTCTCTTGTTTGTGTGTCCATAGTTATTAAGACTGAATTGTACATCTTTTTCAAATACAAAATTAGAAAAACAACACCTAGATCATTGTAACGAAGATCACTTAACCACCAAAATGTTCAACTTCTTATTACATAAAATCAAATTGTTATATAGCCAATAACCTGTTGCTTCATGAAAGTAAATGTCCTTAAATTTTTTTGATAAGGTATTGAGGATAGTGAGCAATATTTCATAGAGATTATGATAAAGAAAGAGATAACTTAAATCTCTTTTAATAATTGAAAACAATACTATAAAGTTAAAGTATACAAATATTAGCACACTCTGGAATGATAAATGCAAGAGATAACGAAAAATATTAATTATTTTTGCTTTAAAATTTAATCTATGCGATTCATAACACTTATAATAATTTTATTTTCTGTGACATCAATAAGTAGCGCACAAAACGAATGGTGGAAAAACGCTAGTGGGAAAGAATTAGACAAAAAGCATACGACCAAAATGCAAAATAACAACCCTCAAGATTTTCAAGGCAAAGACAGTTCGAAAGCTATGGAAAATGTCCAACCAGGAGATGTAAATGTGAAAAAGAGTGCATCAATTGCTAAAATAATAAAGTTCAAATCAGCTACTGTTCCACCTAATATTGCGCCTACAATGGAAGGATATCGCATTCAATTATTTTTCGATCAAGATAGAGATGCGGTAAACAAGGCGCGGTCAGAAGTCATGCAGATTGACGATGAAACCACAACATATATTGAATATAGAGCGCCAAACTATCTGCTTCTATTAGGAGATTTTAGACAACAACTCGACGCTGAAAAAGTTAGGGCTAAATTAATTTCAAACTTTCCCGAAGCTATTGTAATAGAGGATGAAATTTATCTACCTAAGCTTAAAGAAAAGAAAGGTGAAGAACATGAAGATTAAACAATTTATATAAAATCGAATCCTGTAATATAAGTGGGAACATCTAATTTAAGTTTCGGTTTATTTCTTGGCGTTCTCACAACTAAATCAACTTCTTGCACACCATTTACTTTATTGAGTAGTCCCCAATTTACCTCATCTTTTGCTTTGCGATAGATTGGCTCTTTTTGATCTACCCACCAAATCATTGTATTGGTTTTTTCATAATAAAGAATTCCTTCAAATAGTTCTTCTATATACTTCGCATTATGTTCTTTGCTCCAAACAGAGTCTACAACAGTAAAAACATGAGAGTTTGGTCGAATAACTTTTCTCAAACCAGGCACAAAAGGAATCACATTACGCATTAAAGTACCATTTTTACCGGGCAGCCTAGTTATCTTCCACTCTGCGTTGTGTGTTTTGGCCATTGCTACTATTTCATTATTAACTTTCAATACATAAAATGGATCTTCATTAAACGTATGTTGTGTAAAATAAAATGGTGCCTTCCCATAAATGGAGTTGACCTTTTCTTTGATAAACTCATTAGCCTTTGTAGGGGCAACACGTTCTTTTTCTTTCGGCTTAACCCGGCTAAAACTTTGGGTTGCAATTTTGGCTACCGTATAAAAATTAAAGTTTTGACTCATCCATAAAGAACGTTCATTTCTTGGATCAATGTAGGCATAGAAAGTTTCAGGAGCTTCATCTAGTTCAAAAGCACTATCAAAATAACTCCCTATCCTTTTCTTTAGTCCTGAATATTGAGATTTTGAACGCGGTTGTTTATTAGTTGCCTGCATACCTAGGTCAAACGCAAAATAACGTACATACCAGTTTTTGGGTCTCCTACAAAAGGTAATATTTCCTAACACTTTATCATTGCGTTCAAGATTCAAGAATAAAGGTTTATAAACCTGCTGAATTCTATTTTCTAAACGTTGATGCTGGTAACGCGCTCCATTTGAACCCAGTGTAACTGATTTTAACAAAGCCAATACTTCGTCATTGTAGTTTTCACGCAACACAAATGGAGCCTTTACTTTCATATTAAAAAATTAAATTATTTATACTTGATATGGGAAAAAATTAAATACTCATTTCAACAATTTGTTTGGCTTCAGTTGGTGTTAAGTCTTTTCTCTCTCCAATTCCTTCCCAACCTCTTTCTTCAAATCTCTTCTTAATGATAACAGCTGTTTCATCATGCTCTTTTGTATAATCAGAAAGAGAAGTTTTTACACCTAGTGATTCAAAAAATGTACGCGTTCTATTAATAGCTTCCTCCGCACAAGAACCTTCTAAACCAAATATTCTTTGACCATACTGAATCAGTTTTTCTTTCTTATTCTCCAATTTTACTTTGTATAAGTTGGGAGCAATAATAGCTAGTGTTCTTGCATGATCAATTCCATGTAACGCTGTCAATTCATGACCAATCATGTGGGTTGACCAATCATAGGCTACTCCAGCTCTCAAGGTTCCGTTTAAAGCCATGGTAGCACACCACATTAAATTACTTGCCAATTTATAATCTTCAGGGTTTTCAAGAACTTCAGGGCCTATTTCAATGAGTGTAGAAAGAATACCTTCGGCAATACGTTCTTGTAAAAGATTATCACTAGGATACGTCAAATACTGTTCTAACGTATGCATGTAAGCATCAATAATACCATTTTGAATCTGCTTTTTTGGTAAAGTTTTAACAACTGTAGGATCTAAAAATGAGAATTTTGGAAAACCTTGTGGACCGCCCATGGTTCTTTTTTCTTTCAATCGACTATTTGAAATCACAGCTCCAGAGTTCATTTCAGAACCTGTTGCAGGAAGTGTTAAAACAGTTCCAAAAGGAATTGCATATTCAAATTTACAACCTTTTTTCATTGTTAGAACATCCCAAGGATTACCGTCGTATTTAGCCGCAGATACAATGAATTTGGTTCCATCAATAACAGAACCACCACCAATGGCAAGAACGAAATCAACTGGATTTTCCTTAATTTGATCAACTGCTTTCATTAAAGTATCATATTCTGGATTGGCTTCTATCCCTGAAAATTCTACAACTTCATAATCCTTGAGCGCTTTCATAACAGAATCATAAATTCCATTACTTTTAATACTTCCCCCTCCATAGGTAATCATTATTCTTTTACCAGCTGTGAATTCATTAATCTTAGCTGGAATTTGATCGTAAGTATCTGTTCCAAAGACAATTTTAGTTGGATTATAGTATTCGAAATTGTTCATATATCTCTTTTGTTAATTTTTTTGACAACTTCTAATGTAATACAATAAGAGATGTCATATTGTTAAATAAATTGAAGATTTCACTTGAGTTTTATTCAAATCGTTTCAAATAAATCTTCCAATGGTCGCCTTACTTTTTTAAACTTCAAACGGTAATCATCTTCAGATCGATATCCTAAAGCAAAAATCACGACAGCATCTAAGTTTTGTTCTGAAAAACCGAGCTCTTCGTTTAGCTTTTTTCTGTCAAAACCCTCCATCGGACAAGCATCAATTCCTTCAATTGCGCAAACTGTCATCAAGTTTCCTAATGCAATATACACTTGATTATCCATCCATATTTTTTGTTGCTCTTCAGGTATTGACAAACTTACACGCAAAGATTTATCATAATCTACCATTGCCGGGTTAGAAACCTCCATCTTATTTGCGGCGGCTGCAGTCTCAATAAAAGTGTCAATATCTTTGGGCTGCACATCAGTTTTCCGGCACATAACAATCAAATGAGAAGCATCTTCAATTTGTGGTTGATTGTAAGCAATTGGCGTTATTTTTTGCTTTACGGCTTCAGATTCTACCATTACAAATTTCATCAATTGTAATCCCATAGAAGTAGGCGTTAATTGCAAAGCTTGCTTTATCCGATCTACCTGTTCTTCGGTTAGCTTTTTCTCTGAATTAAATTTTTTAACTGCGTACCTCCAATTTAATGCTTCAATTACATCCATTATCTTGATTTGTTTTATTATTTTAAGGGCGATTATTTTACGATATGTGTTAAAATACAAAAATACTTTTTCACAATCGATAAAAGCACTTGATTCGAAACGAAATTCGATTATATTTGTTCAATCTGATTTTAAAAATCATTAAACTTTTAAAAAATGGCAGATAAGAAACTACAATACTCAGCAGAAGAGTTACAAGAATTTAAAGAAATTATAGAAGGTAAATTAAAGGAAGCAGACGAAGATCTACAAATCTTAAAAGATTCTCTTTCGCATAAAGATGATCACGGAACAGATGATACGGGTAGATCTTTTAACATGATGGAAGACGGCTCAGACACCCTGTCACGTGAAGAAATGGCGCAATTAGCACTTCGACAAGAGAAATTTATAACCGCATTAAAAAATGCGTTAATTAGAATTGAGAACAAAACGTATGGAATTTGTCGTGTAACAGGTAAATTAATCCAAAAAGAACGTTTAAAACTCGTTCCACACGCAACGCTTAGCATTGAAGCAAAAAATCAACAAGACTCATAAAGTGAAACGGTGAAGAAGCGGTATTTAATTACTTTTGGAGTGGTCTTGTTCATTTTAATTCTTGACCAAGCCGTAAAAATTTGGATAAAAACGAGTTTTTCCTACGACGATCCAAGCATCGCATTAATTGGTGAATGGTTTCGACTAAACTATGTTGAAAATCAAGGAATGGCATTTGGAACTCAACTTGGAGGAGGAATGTGGGGAAAACTATTGCTTTCCATCTTCAGAATTGTTGCCATCATTGCAATCGTATACTATATTTTGAAGCAAATTAAAAAACCTGAAGTTAAATTAGAATTTTTAATTGTCTCAGGATTAGTTTTAGCAGGTGCTGCAGGAAATTTATTCGACTCAATGTTTTATGACCTCATGTTTCCTACTTATTTCGACCCTTGTATTTCCTACAATCAGGTCGAAGGCTCTGGTATTTGGGAAGATTGCACGTATTATGGCTATACCGAAGCTGTGGAAGTACGTCACCGCGGATTTTTGTTTGGTAACGTTGTAGATATGTTTCAGTTTTATGCCCATTGGCCAGAATGGATGCCTTATCTTGGTGGTAAACAAGTTTTTCCAGCAATATGGAACATAGCTGATGCAGCCATTTCGGTTGGTGTAATCTTAGTACTTTTCAGACAAAAAGTTTACTTCCCCAAACAATAATTTTACTACCTCATATTTTACTTACTTGAAGTTGTACACATCGTATTCTAATTTTGGTAAGAAGTGAAAAATAGCTTTTAAACACCTGTTTATGTGGTTCACGTTTACTATTCGCTAAAAGTTGCTTCTTTTGTTTTGGCGGCCTCATCTGTCTTCTCCTTCAATCTGTCTCCTTCATTGATACACTGCTAAATCAACAAAAAGTAGCTTCCTTTGGTCGCTCTTTTAGTTGAAGCAGTAGTTCAATCAAGTTCTACAGGATTTCCAGTTACGCCAGGGCCGGAAGAACTGCATGCTAACCTGAAAAAGAAAGTGATTATCCAATACTTTCGCCAATAAATAGTGTTTTAAACAACAATATTACTTTCTCTATTGAGCCATTCTTCCCGATGGAGTAGACCACCGAAGGATCTTTTATTTTTTCACTAATCGAATATTACCTTATAGAAACAAGCCGATAAGCAATAAAAAATATTTAGGTAAGCAAAATAACTTTTAACGAAAACTTTAGGACATTATTCTTGCATAAACTGCCGTTCCAGGGAATTTTTCCATAATCTTCTTTACTAAAGCAGTAATAGGAATTGATAAGATCAATCCAGGAATCCCCCAGATATAGCCCCATAAAGCCAGCATGATCAATACGGTAACCGTATTAATGGAGAACGATTTACCCATCAATATAGGCTCTAAAATTCCACCAAATAAAACTTGAATACCAGTAATTACCAAGATAAAGAAGAATAACGAGCCTCCAATATTCAATTCGACAACTGCAAACAAGGTAAGAACAACAACTGATATGACAGAACCGACCATTTGAATAAAGTTAATTAGAAACGCAAATACACCCCAAAAAATAGGGAAGCTTACATCAAATGCATAGCACGCTAAACTAAATGATAAACCTGTAAATAAGCTTAAAAGAAATTTAACGATGATAAACTTAAAAATATCTTTTTCAATCTGACGAAAAGTTTTTACCGATGCATGCCGTTGTTTAAAGATCAGCAATTGCATTACTTTTTGCATATTGACAGACCCAGCTAAGAGTAAAACCATGAAAAATAGCGTCATTAGCAACATGCTCACAAAGTTTTTAGCAACATTTAAACCACTTCCAACATTTCCAAAAAGATTTGAGCTAATCATTTCATCGTTCATTAATGCTTGTAAGTTGGTTTCATCTTCTTCTAATTGAATTCCTAAAATATCAACAACAGGAGTTGCCAAATCATTCATTCGGTCATTAAGCTTATTCGTGAAGTCTGAATCCGCATTAGACAACTCCTTTCCAGTCAGTTGAACCATTTCATAAGCACCTTTTATCCCTACCGAAACAATCGTTAGAGCTACAATAACACCTATGATATTTGGAATTCCTTTACGCGAAAACCAACGCATCAATGGAGAAAAAACTAATGCAGCAAAAAGTCCAAATGTTAATGGAATAAATATTATGGAAAGCACGTTCAGTAAGTAAAGCACTAGTGGCACTACGATAATAAGTAGCAATTTTTTTATAGATAGGATGTCTTTTTCCATTTGATTTCTTTAGAGAGTTCAATATTAAGAAATAAATATAAAATATAGTTGATTTGAATCTTGCAAATTGTCAATTAATGATAAAAACCATTTATAAGCTATAACTTAAAATAAAATAAACTGAGAAAACAATCTTTTAGTACTGATTTAGAGAATAGATATTATCTTTACACAGCATGGAAAAGATTAAAATCAATGTATTATACCTGTCTTATGATGGGATGACAGATCCACTTGGTCAATCGCAAGTACTACCCTATTTGTTTGGGTTAGCCGCAAAAAGTGTCTGTATTCATTTGATTAGTTTTGAAAAAAAAGAACGGGCAGTTAATATAGAAAATATAAAAGAAGCATGTCAAGAAAATGGAGTTGTATGGCACCCACAACCCTATACTAAAAACCCACCTTTAATCTCAACACTATTTGACATTCGGCGGATGAAAAAAGTTGCCCATGAATTACACAAAGCAGTTCATTTTGATCTTGTACATTGTAGAAGTTATATTCCAGCAATCGCAGGCCGCGCATTACAGCAAAAATACAATTTAAAATTTGTTTTTGATATGCGAGGCTTTTGGCCAGACGAAAGAATTGAAGGTGGTATTTGGAACAAAAATAATCCTATTTTTCAGCGTGCTTATGCGTTTTTCAAACAAAAAGAAATAACATTTTTCAACTCGGCAGATGCTATAGTGTCACTAACAGAGAATGGAAAAAAAGAAATAGAATCTTGGGATAATCTTCCCAATAAACCTCAAATAGATGTAATTCCTTGTTGTGTTGATATCCATCGTTTTCAATCTGATGCTATAAATACTGAAATAGTCAATGATAAAAGAATTGAGCTAGGTATTTCCGAAAAAGATTTTGTACTTGGTTATATTGGTTCTATAGGAACATGGTATATGCTATCAGAGATGCTAGATTACTATGCTGTTTTACGTACACAAAAAACAGAAAGTAAATTTTTATTCATCTCTAAAGAACCTAAGGAGAACATCATTAAACACGCGCGTAAAAAAAACATTCCAGAAGAAGAAATTATTGTAATCGGAGCACCTCACAACAAAGTTCCTACTTACATTTCTCTTTTCGATTTTTCTATATTTTTTATTCGTCCTACATTTTCAAAAAAAGCTTCATCTCCCACAAAACAAGGAGAGCTTATGTCACTCGGTATTCCCATCATCTGCAATTCAGGAGTTGGTGATACGGACTTAATCATCAAAGAGTCTGGCGCTGGTATTGTGTTAGAAACATTAGATGCGGAAAACTACCGTTCCTTTGAACTAGAACCGAACAATTATGATAAAAAGAAAATTAAAAGTGGAGCGGAAAAATGGTATTCCTTAGAAAAAGGTGTAAATCAATATTTTGACATTTACAAAAGGTTATGTTTAGATAACCTATAAGAACAATGTTGTTCAAAACATATTTTAAACGTTAAACATGTTTTTATTCCTAAAAAATAATCACGAAGGTTCAGAAATAGGCTGAACACTTTTTACAGACTTTGCCATTAAATCAGTTATTGGTTTTTGATGTCCATCCTTATTGGTCTTAAATAAATAATTCACCCCTTCGATACTATGTTGAGCAACCACATGATAGGTTACATGGTCTACACCTACACTGTTGTTATCTTCTTGTCCTTTAACATTTAAACTTGCTTTGTAGTATGCAAAACCATCTTCTTTCTCCAAAAATTCGATAGCATAAACACTTTGGTTTTCTAATTCATCCAAATGATCTTTCAATACATTTTCATCTCCCCAATCCTCTATTGTCATGTGAAAATTCTGACCTACTTTAATTTCCCATTTATAATCATTTGGCTCATGAATTATTTCTGGAGCAGTGGATGCACCGATGTTAGCAGTAGCATCAGGAACATAAATGAGCGCGTTGATATTATACGGTTTTAAACTAAGTGCTTCAAAATTATCAAGTTCATTTAGCTCTTCTGGGTATTCAACCTTTAAATCATCATTAGTTTTTGCTTGTTCTTCACCACAGCTTAACATAAGTAGTGATAATAGTAATGCCAAAAGAGAGAAATTTAGATTTTTCATTCGTTTTCTGATGTAATAAAGTTTGACATCGAAATTAATAAAAATTTGTTAAATATATCCTAATTTTATAAGTTTTCTGTTTCAAAAACATGTAAAACATCCAAATACGATAGTAATCCACATTGCTCGCATCCTTAAATAAAGTAGTATCTTTCTGAGTATGATGATCAATTGATTTTATCATCTCTATTTTAGCTTGTTTCTACAATTTTTAAACCTTTCGAAAATTGAAATTTGATGGTTCACAAACCTTGCATTTGCATTCACTCAACAAATTCAACACAGCACAATTCAGATAATTATGTAAGTTTAGATAATAACAAAAACATAACACCAGTTTTAGGTTTATGCCTATCTTTAAGCATTTGTATAAAGAACCGACATTTATGATAGAAAAAGCAACCAATAAAGCAGTATATATTGCCACCACTGAACCCAATAGCGGAAAATCAATTGTTTCTTTGGGGTTGATGCATGCATTACTCGGTAAAGCGGCAAAAGTTGGCTATTTCCGACCAATAATTGACAACCCTAAAGATGGGAAAATTGACAACCACATTAATACAGTTTTAAATCATTTTAAGCTTGAAATTGATTATGAAGACGCCTTTGCGTTTACAAGAAGTCAAGTGGTAAAAATGAAAAATCAAGATAAAGATGATGAAATCATTGGTCATATTATAGACAAATTTAAAGCTGTTGAGGAACAGTTTGACTTTGTTTTGGTGGAGGGAACAAGTTTTTCGGGTGAAGGCTCTATTGGTGAGTTTGATATTAATGTACTAATTGCAAAAAATTTAGGAGTTCCTGCAATTGTATTAGAAAGCGGTATAAATAAAACATTACATGAGCTTGTTGGAAACTTACACATGGCCTATGATTCATTTGCAGATAAAGGTGTAAAAGTATTATCTGTTATTGGTAATAAGGTTGATTCAAGAAACATTGAACTTGTCGAGAATGAATTAAAAAAACATTTCCCTTCTGATGTGAGTGTTAACGCAATTCCATTAAATAGTACTTTGGCGCACCCTTCAATTAAAGAGATTGTAAAAATGCTCAATGCTAAAGTACTTTTCGGTGAAAAATACATTAATAATCAAGCGGGTTATTTTAGCGTAGGCGCAATGCAATTACCCAATTACCTCAATCATTTAAATAAAAACAACAGTTTAGTTATTACACCTGGAGATCGGGCTGATTTGATTTTAGGTGCGTTACAAGCAAGTGTTTCTGATAACTATCCCAACTTGTCAGGAATTGTTCTAACTGGAGGATTAGTACCCGAAGAATCAATCAATAAACTATTAGAAGGACTATCAGATATTGTTCCTATTATTGCTGTAGATGGAGGAACTTTTTCAGTTGTAAACGCGATTGGAGATATAAAATCTCAGATTTATGCAGAAAATACACAGAAAATAGAGACTTCCATTAAAGATTTTGCAAAACATGTAAATGTAGATCAGCTCATTGAAAAACTAATTAATTTCGAAACAGAAGGAATTACTCCACGTATGTTTCAATTCAACTTACTCAAAAAGGCAAAACTTAATAAGAAGCATATTGTTTTACCAGAAGGCATAGATGAACGAATTTTAAAAGCAACTAAACAAATTCTGGAAGTTGATGCAGCAAAAATTACTTTATTGGGTGATGAAGAACAAATTAAAGAAAAGATAATTGCACTAAACTTAAATATTGATTTAGCGGCTATTTCAATAATTAACCCTATAAAATCTAAACATTTTGAAAAATATGCTTCAGAGCTATATGAGTTACGCAAACACAAAAATGTGAATGAGGTAATGGCGCAAGATTTAATGCGTGATGTTTCCTATTTCGGTTCTATGATGGTTTATATGGGTGATGCTGATGGAATGGTTTCAGGCGCAATTCATACAACGCAACACACGATTCGACCAGCGTTGCAGTTCATTAAAACAAAACCGGATGCGTCTATCGTTTCTTCGGTTTTCTTTATGTGTTTAGAAGATCGCGTTTCTGTTTATGGTGATTGTGCGATTAATCCAAATCCAAATGCCGAAGAATTGGCCGAAATAGCAATTTCTTCAGCAGAAACAAGTGTTGCATTTGATATCGATCCGAAAATTGCCATGCTTTCCTATTCCTCTGGTTCATCTGGAGTAGGAGAAGACGTGGAAAGAGTGAGAAAAGCAACGGAAATTGTGAAAAGTAAACGCCCAGATTTAAAAGTCGAAGGTCCAATTCAGTACGATGCTGCTGTAGACATGACTGTAGGGAAATTGAAACTCCCTGAATCTGAAGTTGCGGGTCAAGCCAATGTGTTTATTTTCCCAGATTTGAACACAGGAAACAACACCTACAAAGCAGTTCAAAGAGAAACAAAAGCCTTGGCAATTGGACCGGTTATTCAAGGTCTGAACAAGCCTGTCAACGACTTAAGTAGAGGCTGTACAGTAGATGACATTTTTAATACGGTAGTTGTTACGGCGATCCAAGCACAAGATATTTAATTGAGAAATATGAAGATTTTAGTATTGAATTCAGGAAGTTCCTCTATAAAGTTTCAATTGATTGAAATGCCGAGTGAAAAACTACTTTGCAACGGACTTTTGGAACGCATCGGAGAACAAGACGCCATAATAAATTACCATTCCAATTCGGCAGATGAAAAACGGACAGAACCCATTGAAAGTTATAATGAAGGCCTTCAAAAAATGATGGATTTACTTTTGGATACTCAGAAAGGAGTAATTCAGAGTTTGGATGAAATTGAAGCGGTTGGACATCGTGTGGTGCATGGCGGTAATTCTTTTTCAGATACTGTTTTACTTACCGATGAGGTAAAAAAAGAAATTGAAAAGTATTGTGCTTTAGCGCCTTTACATAATCCCAATAATTTGGAGGGAATTTTAGTTGCTGAAAAACTCATTCCTAAAGCTAAACAAGTTGCGGTTTTTGATACTGCTTTTCATCAAACCGTGCCAAAACATGCCAAAACGTATGCTATTCCAAAAGAATTAACCGAAAAAGAGGAAATTCAGCTCTACGGTTTTCATGGCATTAGTCATAAATATGTTTCCGAGAAAGCGCGTGCATATTTGGGCGAAAAGTCCGATAAAATCATCACCATTCATTTGGGAAATGGATGTAGTATGACCGCCATTCAAAACGGAATTAGTATTGATCACAGCCTCGGATTTGGTCCTGCGAATGGTTTAATTATGGGAACAAGAAGTGGCGATATTGATCATACCATTATTTTTCATTTGGTAAATGAATTAGGCTATGAACTAGAGGAGGTCAACACGCTTTTAACCAAGAAAAGTGGGATGTTGGGTCTTACTGGATTTAGTGATTTAAGAGAAATTAGTGAAAGAGCAGAAAAAGGCGATGCAGATTGTCTTTTGGCTTTAAAAATGAACGCGTATCGCATTAAGAAATATATTGGATCTTACACCGCAGCAATGAATGGATTGGATGCCATTGTATTTACCGCTGGAATCGGAGAAAACTCTGTTATTATTAGAGAATTGGTTTGTGAAGAACTGGAATATTTAGGAATTCATTTAGATAAAAAAGCCAATTCGAAGAGAGTAGATGAATTGCGTGAAATCAACACTGAAAACGCTAAAGTAAAAGCTTTGGTGATTCCCACGAATGAGGAGATTGAAATTGCGAAGCAGAGTTTTTTAATGATGAATGTTGAACGATGAATGATGAATTTGCGGGTAGAATCAGTTTTAATACTTTAGTATAAGTCAATAAGAATAACACAATGAAAAAAGTTTCTTTAGTTAAGATAATATTTTTGTGTTTGGCGATATTAATTATCGACATCTTGGCTTTTTATTGGTTGAAGTCAATTACGCAATTGGTGGCTGCGGATTGGTTTCGCTATACCGTACACGCTTTGTTTTGGCTCTTTACCGTTGGATTAATTACTGCTATTCTTTTACTTAAAATTCGATTAGACCGAGTGCATCCCAAAAGACGACAAGCTATTATTTCTCGGTTTTACGGATTGGGAATTTTGTCTTTTGCACCTAAATTGATTTTCGTAATTGTCATTTCTATATTGTATTTCACGAATTTCTTGTTTTCTGAAACACAATCCGTTTTGATTATTTCAATTGTAGGATTACTATCTGGATTTCTGCCTTTCTTCGTTATTTTAAATGGAATTGTAAGATCTGTTTACCGTTTTAAAGTCTATCGCGAAAAAGTCCAATTTGATTTACTTCCCAAAGCCTTTGATGGCATGAAAGTCGTTCAAATTTCGGATTTACACTTGGGCAGTTTTGACTACAAATACAAAAAGCTAAAACCCGCCATTGAGATCATCAACAAGCTTGAGCCAGATTTCATCTTCATGACTGGCGATTTAGTGAATAATTACGCAATCGAACTCAAAGGTTGGGACAAAATTTTCAAGCAATTAAAAGCCAAAGAAGGAAAATATGCCATTTTAGGGAACCACGATTATGGCGACTACAGCAACTGGACTTCACCCAAAGCAAAACGCCAAAACTTTGAGTTGATTCAGCATTTCTTTAAGAAAATCGATTTTAAACTTTTAAATAATGAAGCTGAAATTATTCGAAAAGATGAGGCTGAAATAGTAATTGTAGGAGTGGAAAACTGGGGTTTACCGCCGTTTAAACAATACGGAGATTTACAGAAAGCCCTTAAAAATGTAAACGAAATTCCGTTTAAACTTTTGCTTTCTCACGATCCTATGCATTGGACAGAAGAAGTTATTGAAAAAACCGATATTTCATTGATGTTGGCAGGTCACACCCACGGAATGCAAGCCGGAATTAGCGTCAAAAATAAGCAATGGAGCCCAATCAAGTACAAGTTCAAGCATTGGGCGGGACTTTATGAAGAAAACGGTCAATACTTGTACGTGAATAGAGGTTTGGGTTGGTTAGGTTTTCCTGCAAGAATTGGAATGCGACCAGAAATTACATTGATAGAGATGGAAAGTAATGTTTAAGGATTAATTTTAATTTTTAACGTGGTCTTGATAAAAGGATAACCGTATTAATAATCAAAAGCAGATTGATCTTCTTTTAGAATCGTATTTCACGCTCAAACCAAAAATCAACGTATTTTTTATCACTTATTAACTTAATTACTTAGTACTAATCGCTTTAAAATCCTTATTTTAACACTACAATTTGTAATTAAATAAATTTTAAAAAGATAATATTATGGCAAACGGAAGTGATATAAAAAGTTTTTTAATTGGTGCAGCAATTGGAACAGGACTAGGGATTTTATATGCACCAAGAAAAGGAAGTAAAACAAGAGAGCTAATAAGATACAAAGCAGCTGGCACCACAAACGATGTAAAAGATTGGGTGAATCAAAAAAGAGAGGATATTGCCCTGACTGCTGAAGAGAAAAAGAAAGATTTTGACAAGAAATTAGAAATGACACTTTCCAGCATGAGTTATAAAGCTGAAGATGTGATTACTTCTCTCGAAAAGAAACTTGAAGATTTGAAAAAGAAGAATAAAAAGCTTCAAAAATAATTGATTAATTAAATTAATTAGAAGACTGTATTGTTATTCAATATGGTCTTTTTTTGCTGTGATTGTTTTTATTCTGTGAGAAAATACAAAACCATTTTTCTTTTTTTTATAAAGTGGTTTTATTTCTTACTCCAAAATAAAACATTCAAAAAAAGATAAAGCGACAACTTCGACAAAACAGATAATCCTACACGCATATAAAATCATTTCAACATTCCTTTGATGGGTTTAAATTTTTTGCTTAACCACAAGGATATGTTCACCAATAAAATCAGCACTGGGACTTCAACCAAAGGACCAATCACTCCTGCGAAGGCTTGACCAGAGTTTAATCCGAAAACAGCAATAGAAACTGCGATGGCCAATTCGAAATTATTCCCTGCGGCAGTAAACGCAACGGAAGCGGTTTTGTCGTAGGAAGTTCCCATGGCTTTGGTAAAGAAAAAGCTAATGAAGAACATTAAGGTAAAGTAAAGAATCAATGGAATGGCGATAATCACAACATCCATTGGGATTTCAACGATTAACTCACCTTTAAGTGAAAACATAATGACAATTGTAAACAATAAAGCAATCAATGTGAGTGGAGATATCGCAGGAATAAACTTTTCTGTGAACCACTTTTTGCCTTTTTGTTTGATGAGTATTTGTCGACTCAAAAGTCCCATTAAAAATGGAATTCCTAAGTAAATGGCCACACTTTCGGCAATTGTAGCAATCGAAACATCCATAATTACCCCTTCGAATCCAAAATAAGGAGGTAAAACCGTAATGAAGATCCACGCATAAAAACTATATGCGAAAACTTGGAAGATGCTGTTCAGCGCCACTAGTCCTGCGCCGTACTCGCTACTTCCTTCGGCGAGATCATTCCAAACCATCACCATGGCAATGCATCGGGCTAATCCAATTAAAATTATTCCGGCCATGTATTCTGGATGGTCATGTAAGAATATAATAGCCAAAGTGAACATTAAAATTGGGCCAATCACCCAATTCAACAAAAGGGAAATGGATAGAATTTTTGTGTTGCGAAAAACTTTGGGTAAGAGTTTATAATTCACTTTGGCAAGCGGAGGATACATCATTAAAATTAATCCGATTGCGATAGGAATATTCGTGGAACCACTGCTTAATGAATTTACAAAATCAGGGAAAGTTGGAACGAAATAACCAATTCCAACACCAATTGCCATGGCAACAAAAATCCAAAGGGTTAGATTTCTATTGAGAAAACTCATATTTTTCATAACTAATTCTTGACTTTTATTTGAGAGAAAACATAGCTCATTTCTGTAGCGGTTTGAATACTTGTCTTATTGTATTCTTCCATTTTGCTTGGGGAATGATCAAATACTTTTGGATCGTTGTAATGTATAGGAAAACGTTTTTCTGCTCCTAAAACTACGGGACAATCGCCATCAGCTTCGGAGCAGGTCATGATCGCACAAAACGAATCTTTCGGATTTGATAAATCATTCCATCGTTTTGAAAAGGCAACAATTGAAGCTTCCTCCTCTGTGAATTTTATGGAGTATTTCGGGTTTTCTGAGGAAGTTATCGTGCAAATGTTAAATCCAGTATTTTTCAAAGTCTCAATCACCGCTGGATAAATTGCTGTTGCTTCTGTTCCTCCCGAAAAACAATTTATATTCGAAACACCATAATAATGCGCCATGGTTTGTGCCCAAATTTGAGCCAAATGACTTCGTCTGGAATTGTGCGTGCAGATAAAATTGAGTTTTACAGCTTCTTCTTTATCGACTTTTTCCTGAATAAATTCAATTAAGGGTTGAAGGGTGTTTTTTCGTTTTTCATCGATAGTTGTAATATCGATTTGGCTTGTGAATTGTTCTAGTTTATCAAATAGTTTCATTGATTATGCTATAAAGTTGGTTTAGCACCGGTGGTGCTTTTTTTATTACACGGAGATGCACGGAGGCTTTTCACAGAGTTACACGGAGAAGAAAGAAGAATCTTCAATTGATCTCACCTAAAAACTCTGTCTTAAATTTCAATTCGTAGATTTATGTAAGACTTTTAAAATTCATAATTCAACATTTATCATTCATAATTAACTAACAACATCCTCCACCTGGCGTACATCCATTGGCATCACCTAAATCTGCCATTTTAACCTTTGGTTTCTCTTCTGGAATTCCACATTTATCTAGTGCTAAACAATCTGTCTGTTTTGTTACTAACAAGAAGTTTTTTCCGTCAAATTCTAATGCGAATTTCTCGATGGTTTGACCTTGGTATTCCACTTCGATTTCTTGGTCCTTTAATTCCAACACCTTTTCTGACAATTCGATAATGCTTAATAATTTCTCTGGGTGCAATCTGTGATCGTAATCATTGGCGTTCCACAATTGGAAATTAATGACCTCTTCGTTTCTTACTGTGCCGCCACAATCAATAAAATTCTTGGTGATTTTCCCAACTTCCGTAACGTGAAAGTGATTAGGAACTAATTCTCCATTCGGCAATTGAAACGCAATTGTTTCCAAGTTTGTTAACGCTGTTTTAACTTCTGATAATTTCATATTTTATATTTTTTTAAATGTTTTGTTTACTATGCTGCTGCCGGATGTCGTTAGTTTTTTAGCAAGACCACGAGCTACAAGCTCGCGGTAGCTTGCGCTCTCGAAATGCCTTTCAATTTTAACAACAATCTGTTTTAATTAAGTCCTGATCAAAAAACTCCACCAACAAATCCTTCATTTTTGTCCAGCTCTCGTTATTAATACAATAACAAACGCTAGTTCCTTCCACAGTACCTTGGATTAATCCAGTTTTCTTTAATTCTTTTAAATGCTGAGAAATAGTAGATTGTGCCAATCCAATTTCATCTACGATATCACCACAAACACAAGATTTTGTTTCAAATAAATACTGTAATATTTTCACTCTTGCCGGATGTCCGAGCGCTTTTGCGAACAAAGCAATCTGATTTTGCTCTTCGGTAAATCTATTTTCTGGAGTTGTTTTTAACTTTGTCTTCATATCAATCGTAAAATTACGATTAATTATTTAAATGACAATTATTTTATAGAAAAAGTCTACTCCTTCTTAGATATACTTAAGAGTTTTAAATAGGTTATTCTGTCGCATTAAACGAAAAAGGTAAGTTCATCCAAAGACAAATCCATCAATTCATTACTTTACATCAAGCAAAATAGACCTCATTGTAAACTCACGGTGAAGCTGATATTACAGAGTTCTTAAAAGAGGAGTATTTATTAGGCACTACAAATATTTCACTTGGAATGAAATCAAAAAGTGGCAACTGATAAATCAATTGCCACTTTAATGGTAGCGGGGACAGGACTCGAACCTATGACCTTCGGGTTATGAGCCCGACGAGCTACCAACTGCTCCACCCCGCAATATATCTTTATGTAATTTTATCTAAATTGATACGTTTGCGTTACGCATTTCCGCCTCAAGCGGATTGCAAATATACAGACATTTTATGGATTTCAAAACTTTTAAAAGTAATTAATTTAAAAAAACAACTAACTTAAAGACAATCAAATCACTACAACAATAAAATCCTACTTTGCTTTCCATGTTACACCGTCTTTATCGTCTTTCACGGTAATTTTCGCCTCATTTAATTTGTCACGAATGGCATCTGCTGTGGTCCAGTCCTTGTTTTCTCTAGCTTGTTGACGCATTTGTAATACCAAATCCATAACAATGTCCAAACTGTCGCTTTCCTCCTTTTCTTCTGAAAGTTCTGTTAATCCCATCACATCGAAGATAAAAGCATTCATTTCTTTAGAAAGGACTGCTAAATCATTTGTGGTAATGGTTTCTTTACCTGCTTTTACGGCTTGAATAAACTTTGCGGCTTCAAATAAGTGAGATACTAAAACAGGAGTGTTGAAGTCATCGTTCATTGCCGTGTAAAATTTGGCAATTAATCCGTTAATGTCTATTGAAGAGCTTTCACTTGTTTGTAGGTCTTTCAATAGTTTGCTGGCTTCCATTAATCTGTTGAACCCTTTTTCAGCTGCATTTAATGCTTCAGCACTAAAATCTAAAACACTTGCATAATGGGCTTGCATCATGAAGAAACGTACAACAATAGGATGATACGCGCGACCTAAGGCTTCATTGTTTCCTGAAAATAACTCTTCAGGAAGCAGGGTGTTTCCTGTCGATTTACTCATTTTTTTACCATTCAACGTCAGCATATTAGCATGCATCCAATAATTAACAGGCTTTTCACCCGTTGCTGCGGTTCCTTGTGCAATTTCGCATTCGTGGTGAGGAAATTTTAAATCCATACCACCACCATGAATATCAAATTTTTCACCTAAATATTTTGTACTCATTGCCGAACATTCCAAATGCCAACCAGGAAAACCTAAACCCCATGGAGATGGCCATTTCATGATGTGTTCTGGTTTAGCATCTTTCCAAAGCGCAAAGTCAAGTGGAGATTTTTTTTCTTCTTGTCCGTCCAAAGAACGCGTTCCTGAAATGAGGTCTTCTATTTTTCGTTTTGAAAGCTCACCATAGTTGTTGCTTTCGTTATATTTCTCAACATCAAAATACACAGAACCATTCGCTTCATAAGCGAAACCGTTATCAATAATATCTAAAATCATTTCAATCTGCTCAATAATATGTCCTGTTGCTGTGGGTTCAATATTTGGCGGAAGATTATTGAATTGACCCAATATTTTATGAAAATCTAAAGTATAACGTTGAACAATTTCCATAGGCTCTAATTGCTCCAGCCTCGCTTTTTTAGCAATCTTATCTTCACCTTCTTCTGCATCATTTTCAAGATGTCCTGCATCTGTTATATTTCTAACATAACGTACTTTATATCCTAAGTGTAACAGATAACGGTAAATGGTATCAAACGAGATAAATGTTCTACAATTTCCGAGATGCACATGACTATAAACAGTTGGCCCACAAACATAAAGACCCACAAAACCATCTAAAATTGGTTTAAAAACCTCTTTTTTACCTGTTAAGCTATTGGTGATTTTAAGCTCATTATCTTTATATAACATTTTATCTAATTTGAAGATGTGCCTGCGAATTTACAATAAATTAATGCATAAAAAAGGGAACTTTTATAGTTCCCTTAATATTTTATTGACTAATAAATTTTAGAGTTGTCCATCAGAATGATATTTACCTTCTTTATAAACTTCAACTTTGAAAAGCAATCCATCCTCATCATATATGTACAAACGACCATCATATAACTTACCGTTCTTAAATTCACCTTCTTGCCACAGCTCTTTATCATCATTAAAGATTTTATTGTAAGCATTAGGTTTAAACTTCTTCACGTTTTCTGGTTTAGGTGCTGTTTTAACATTTTCATCACCTGGTTTTTTAACTTCTACCTCTTTGTTTTCACGTTCAATTTCTCCCGTGGTTTCCACAACCTTACCATCTTCTCCGAAAACTATTTCTTCTTTCACATCTCCATTTGGCCAATACCGAGTAGCTTTTCCTGTTGGAACACCATTCTTAGCCTCATAAACAAACTCTGGATTACCATTGTCATGAAAATACTTCACAGTACCATTTTCTTGACCTGTTTCATCGTAATTACCTTCATAAATAAGTATTCCTTCTTCGTTAAACCTTTTAAGAGAATCTGAATAAAATCTTTTTTCAAAAGTTCCTTGTTCTTTAATTTTTCCGTTGGGATGATATTTTACAAAAGAACCATTAGGTCTATTGTTAACATAGGTCCCTTCAAGCTTTGGAGTTTCACCATCATTAAAATAAAGAATCCAAACACCGTTTTTTCGGTCATTCTTAAATGGTCCTTCAGATATTTTACCTTCGGGTGGAAATCCTTTCTCAGGTTGGTCTTTTCCATAAAAGATCCATTTTCCTTGTTTTTTTCCTTTTTCGTCTCTCTTATTGATCTCTGGCTTCTCCTGATCGTGCTGTGTTGGGTTGACAGCCGAAAAAACATAACAACTTGAGATGCAAAAGGAAAGAAGTAAAGAAAGTAAAATTTTCATGTCCTAAATAATTAGTTTAAAAGTATAGCATTACAGCAAAGTAACAAAATATTTAAAAATTAATCGATTATCGTGCCAATTTTTCGATAAGTCCCAGTTTTAAATAGATAAAAGGACAAACTTATCAGATAATCAATCTATAGCGTCAGTATCAACCTTTTCTAACATCAAAGATGTAAGTTTCTTTAAGTCATACTGTTGTTTCCAACCCCATTCTTTTTGCGCACGCTCATCATTTATCGCGTCGGGCCATGTATCCGCAATTTCTTGTCTAAAATCAACCTCATAATCGATTTCAAAGCTCGGAATATGTTTTCGTATTTCGTTAGTTAAATCCTCTGGTGTAAAGCTAATACCAGCAAGGTTATAAGAGTTTCTTATCTTTATCTTTTCAGCTGGAGCTTCCATCAACTCAACGGTTGCGCGAACGGCGTCATTCATATACATCATTGGCAACCGTGTTTCTGCGTTCACAAAAGACGTGTATTTTCCATATTTTTTCGCATGATAGAAAATATCCACTGCATAATCTGTTGTTCCTCCACCTGGAAGTGCAGTGTATGAAATCAATCCTGGATATCGAATGCTCCTAACGTCTACTCCATATTTTTCAAAGTAGTAATTACACCATTGCTCTCCTGCTTGCTTAGATATACCATACACAGTGCTTGGCTCCATTATGGTATGCTGAGGCGTGTTATTTTTTGGTGTCGTAGGACCAAAAACTGCAATCGAACTTGGCCAGAACACCTTCTTAATTAAACCATCTTTAGCAAGATCCAAAACATTAAACAAACCTTCCATATTGAGTTGCCATGCAAACTTTGGCTGTTGCTCAGCTGTTGCAGAAAGAAGAGCAGCTAAAAGATATACTTCTGTTACGTTATGTTCTTTAACGATATTTGTCAAACTTTCTCCATCAAGAACATTCAAAGGCATATAATTGTATGCTTTTAATGCAGAAGGAGCATCCTCTTTAATATCCGATGCTATTACGGCATCTTGCCCGAATTTATCTACCAATAACTGAACGAGTTCTGTACCAATTTGTCCCGCTGCACCAATGACTAATACCTTTTTCATAACACTACTTTAATCTTAAGCTGCAAATATACGGACTAGAATGAAGTATTAAAGAAGTTTTAGTAGAAAATTGTACAGCAAATTTTAGTCAGTAATTAGCATAAGAAAGGCCATCATAAACCTCTCAAGTGATATTTATAAAAATACATTGGGTCTAATGAATTTAATCAAGTTAAAATGAAATTAACTTATTGGTATTTCAACGATTTTACAAGTCTCCTTACAACTTAAGAAATGTTCAATTTCATAGCTTGATATTTCATTTTTTTAAATAACTTTGAATCAAACATTTGAGCATGAAAAGTATATTTTTTATTTTCTTCCTTACAGCGTTTGTATCTAGTGTTTTTGCACAAGAAGCAGAATTAATTACACAACAACGGATAAGGAGTACAATTACTAATTTCAAATTTAGTCCAGATGGGCAATATTTAGCAAATTCATCAAAAGACGACCCAAGTATTCACGTCTGGCACCTTGCTTCCAACAAAATTATTGGAAGTTTACAAGGATATGAAAATACTGTAAACACTTTTTCCTTCAACACTTCGGGAGATGAAATGATTAGCATTCATGAAGATGCTACAATTATTCGTTGGGATCTAGAAACTTGGTCTATTGCTGATTCCATAACGCTTCCACATACTAGTGATTTTGTATTATTTAAAGGCAACTCAATTCTCGTTGAGCAAAATGGCCGAATTTCGGTATACGACAGAGCACTAAAAAAACAAAAAGACATATCAATTTCGGGCAAGGTAATCAGTGGCAAATCAATAGCCAATTTAGCTTATTTAGGTTCTAACAATGGTCAGCTCACACTTTTCAATTGGAAAACCAGTGAGGTCAAACAACAAAAGACATTCTCAAAAATAGATTTTCAACACATGGATATACATGAAGATCTAATTATGGTGCTAAATAATAACGGATCGGTTTCGGAAATTTCACGACAAGCTTTATCATTAGGAAAAACCTTCCAACCTATTCGCGGGTTATTTTTCGGAACACGTTACGGTAAGGTGATGGCAAAAGAAGGATTGGTAGCTTATATTACCAATCAAAATGAAATTTCTATTTATAATAGAGCAGGAAATCTAACTACACAACTTTTAGACACAATAGCAGCTGAGAAAATACAAGTGATGGAGTTTTCACCTAACGGAAATATTCTTGCCACTTCGAGTTTTAAGGAGTTTCAAATTAAAAATAATTTGAGTGAAAACAGTATAAAAATATGGGATGTTCAAAGAAAAGGACTCATTAGTGAATTAAAAGGTTCTGTAAACCCTGTTCGTAGCTTTTCATTTCATCCCGAAAAAAACTGGGTTGCCATTTTAGGTGAACATACATCCTTAAGTTTATGGGACATGGATTATGCTGAGAAAATAATGGACTTTGAATTAAAAGAACCTCAATTAGAACAAAAAATAAATCTCATATCAGATGAAGAGGCTAAAGATATTAGCCCATTCAAACTGAATAAATTAAAAGATAAGCTTGTATCTTCCACCGTTAGAAGAACAGTTAATCGAGGAATTAGAAAGCAACCTGTTTTAGTAAAATTCTCCGCTAATGGTAACTATTTAATTACGAAGCTTGAAAAAGATGAGGTTCGTATTTACAATTTAAAAGACAAAAAATTAACGTATGCTTTTTATGCCGAACATCAACAAGAAAGAATTAATGATTTTATTACCGACCCAGATGAAAAATATTTAATATGCTTAGGAGCAGGTGATAAAGCAGTTTCTGTTGTTGAATTAAGTACTGGTAAGTTAATAAGAAAACTAGAAACCAAAAACCAAGACGCTTCTTATGAATTTTTAAATAATGCTATTTCTGTAGCCTACCACCCTAAAGGTGAGAACTTCAGTGTTTGTACTGGTCGCGGACAATTATTTATCTGGGATAAAAATTTCAAAAGTGAATTTAAAACAAGTGGTTCAAACATTTTTAGAGCTGGAAATAACGCATTTGTCACCTACTCCAAGAACGGGAAAGTCATATATTTGAAGGGAATGGATGGAATACGGGGCTACTCTGTAGATGGCTTTCACGTATCTGGAACTAACAAATTAAAAATGACGGGAACTCCGCATTCCTTAGGAACGCCACAAGATTACATGGTAGGTTTTGAAAAGAATAAGGGATATATCGAACATTTAAAAACGAAAGATATTATTGAATTTGATATTCACTCTAATTTAATTAACGATGTAGATGCTTCACTAAGAAATTATATTGGAATTGCTCTTAAAAACGGTGAATTTAGAATTATCGATGCACGAAGTGGTGAATTGTTAGCAACTTTCATTGGTGAAGGTGAAAATACTATTATCAAAACTGAAGACAATTTTTACAAAGTAAATAAAGAAGGGTTTGATTTAGTTTCTTTCAGGGTCGGGCAAAAAGCTTATCCTTTTGAACAGTTTGATGCATATTACAACCGACCTGACCTGGTTTTAAAAGCATTAAAATGTCCTGATGATGCATACATCGATTTATATCAAAAAGCACATTCGAGAAGAATGAAAAAATTAAACCTAACGGATACAGAAACGCCAAATTTTAGCACGCTACCTCAACTTTCGATAACTAATAAAAAAGATCTTCCATACACTCAAAAAGCAAAAAACGTAAATCTAAAATTAGAAGGATCAACAGAAAATAGTTCACTAAAGACCTTAAAAATAACCATAAATAATGTGCCTATAATTAATCAATCTATCTCAGGAAAAACATATACTGAAGAAATTCAGTTAGAATTAATTAGAGGGGTAAATAAAATCAATGTTTATCTAATTGACAATAAAGATCAGGAAAGTTTAGCGGAAAGTATTTCAATCAATTGTACAAGAGAAGACGCGCCAAATCTATACTTGGTTACAGTAGGGACATCTGAATATAAAGACAGCCGATTTAGTTTAAACTATGCGGCTAAAGACGCTAAAGATCTAAATAGCTTATTTACTGAGCAAAATAATCGTTCAATATACAATGAAGTAAATACTTATATCTTAACCAATGAAGAGGTAAAAAAAGAGGCGTTTGATGATTTGAAATCATTTTTAAAAAAAGCGGGTCGAAATGATCAAGTTGTTTTTTATATCGCTGGTCATGGTGTGTTAGACGAACAATACGCCTACTATTACGGAACGTATGATATTAACTTTTTACAACCCGGAACGAGAGGATTAGCATACGCCAATTTAGAAGATATTCTTTCGGGTATTTCAGCGGTAAAAAAACTATTAATAATGGATACCTGTCATTCAGGTGAAGTATCAGAAGATGAAGTTGTACTAGCAGAAAACGATGAAGGTGAAGATTTAGCTTTTGAAGATGTAACTTTTAGAGCAGTGGGTCCTAAGTTACGCGAAGGTACAGACACCAAGGCTTCTGCAGGTAAAATGGCACGTGTGTTATTTGCCGATATAAGAAAAGGAACTGGAGCTACAGTTATCTCAAGTGCTGGAGGAGTCGAATTTGCCATGGAAGGTGAAGATTGGAAAAATGGACTGTTCACTTACTGTCTTTTAAATGGATTAACAAATAGAACCGCAGATAAAAATGGAGATGGGGTAATCATGTTGTCTGAATTACAAAAACACTTGATTTCACAAGTAGATAAGCTTTCTCACGGAAAACAAGTTCCGACCACACGGGTTCAAAACATCAGATTAGACTATCCAATTTGGTAAACTTTAGTATTTTTCCTAATTGTCTATTAACTTTGTGGTGATGAGACAATTTATTCCAATCATATTTGTACTGGCACTTACATTGCCTTTTGTTGGAGTTTATGGATGGTTGAAATTTGAAAAATCCGCAGTTAAAAAGTCGGTAAAACATCGACTAATGGAAGGGATTCCAAAAGAAGAATTGGTTCAGTTCACTTTTGCATTAAAGGATACAGCGACTCTACTTGATTGGAAGCATGGAAAAGAATTTGAATATCGTGGTGAGATGTACGATATCGTAACACGAAATTATAAAGTCGATTCCGTTGTCTACGATTTATGGTGGGATCATGAAGAAACAGCATTGAATAAAAAACTCGCAACCTTAACCAATCAATTACTTAATAGAAATCCAGATGAACAATCCCGAAGGAATTACTTAGCACATATTCAAAAAACTATGTACAATGAAGTAAATTCAATCATTGTGCAACCTTTATCCCCATTATCATTAAAATCAACTACGTTTACAGAATTAACAAACCTTTATAGGAGTATTTCCTTACAACCTATTTCACCACCCCCACAATACCTTGTTTTATTTACAACATAAGACTTACTAATTGGTGTGTCAGCCGACACATCATAATATTGATAAGATTCGAATACAATATACTACGGTAATATACCTAATTGGTGTTGTATCCGACATGGGAGACTATTGAAGAGTTTTTAATTCTTAGATTTTTGCAATAATCACCCTTTGTTATAAAAAATCTGCTCATTTGTTGACCTTGTAAGTCTTATTTAATAATTAAAAAATGCCAGGGAAAGTCGTATGATTTTTAAAAAACCAAATATTTATACTTGATGCTTCTTTTTAATAAGAAACCAAGCAGCTAATGGATCAATATTGATTCATAAATATAAAAAGGTTAAATAAATCATTGATTCCTTAGGCGTAACACATACGTATTACTAATATTAAAATATAAAATATATGAAAATTATCATATTACTGGGGGTCTTGTTTTATACTTCCATGATTTATGCACAAAAAGTAACCGTGCAAGACAAAACAACAAACGAACCAATTGAGTTTGTTCAAGTCGGAAGCAAAGGTGCTCAAGAAGTGTTATTTACTAATAAAAAAGGAGAAGTTGACATTTCTATTTTTAAAGGATTAAATGATATTATCTTTAAACTTTATGGATATGAACCTAGAGAGTATAGTTATGAAACATTACTTGAAAATGACTTTATAATTGAAATGTCGCCCAGCGTTTTTATTATGAACGAGGTAGTTATCTCCGCAAATAAATGGAGTCAAATTTCTTCTGATGTTCCTTACAAAGTGAGTAAACTTTCAGCGAAAGATATTGCTTTCCACAATCCACAAACTGCTGCAGATTTATTGTCTGTTTCAGGTGATGTTTTTGTCCAAAAAAGCCAACAAGGTGGTGGAAGTCCAATGATTCGCGGTTTTGCAACAAACCGTTTACTATACACCATAGATGGGGTAAGAATGAATACAGCTATTTTTCGAGGAGGAAACGTTCAAAACGTTATATCGCTTGATGCATTCGCAATGGAAAATGCTGAAGTGCTCTTTGGGTCGAGTTCTACCATTTATGGAAGTGATGCTGTTGGAGGGGTTATGAGTTTTCAAACCTTAAAACCACGTTTTTCAGATAATGATCAACCTTATGTTAAAGGTAAAGCAATCGCTCGATACGCAACAGCAAATAATGAAAAAACTGGACATTTTGATATCAATGTAGGATGGAAAAAGTGGGCGATGGTAACCAGTGTTTCAGCGAGTAAGTTTGAGGATTTGAAACAAGGTAGTTTTGGACCAGATGATTATGTTAAGCCTTATCATGTGCAACGTGTTGACAGTGTTGATGTGGTTATGGCACAAGATGATCCATTACTTCAACAACCTAGTGCGTATAGTCAGATTAATTTGATGCAGAAAGTACGATTTTCGCCTAATAAAAACTGGGATTTTGAATATGGTTTTCATTTTTCAGAAACCAGCAGTTATGGTCGTTATGATCGACACACAAGCTTAAAGAATGGTGCGCCAAAATATGCTGAATGGAACTATGGGCCACAAAAATGGATGATGAATCAATTATCAATCACCAATTATTCAGCAAATGCTTTGTACGATCAAATGAATATAAAGATTGCACACCAAGAGTTTGAAGAAAGTCGAATTGATCGGAAATTTAACAAATCTAAACGCCGAACGAGAACAGAAAGTGTAACCGCATATTCTTTGAATGCAGATTTTGCGAAACGATTAGGTAAGAAAAACAATCTTTTTTATGGATTGGAGTATATTATCAATGATGTAAATTCTATAGGCGTTTCAGAAGACATAAATACCAACATTTCTACGGCCTCTGCCTCGAGATATCCAATGGCACAATGGCAATCCATTGGTGCTTATGTCAATGATGAATATACGCTTACTGATCAGATCACATTACAAGCTGGATTACGCTATACTCATTTTCTATTAGATGCAGATTTTGATAATACTTTCTATTCATTTCCTTTTCAAAAAGCAAACCTTGACAATGGAGCTTTGACAGGAGGAATTGGAGGTGTATATAAAATCAACTCAAAAACTGTTCTTCGTTTAAATGCATCAACTGCTTTCCGTTCACCAAATGTAGATGACATCGGAAAGATTTTTGATTCAGAACCAGGAACTGTTGTAATACCTAATCCTAATCTTAATGCTGAATATGCTTACAACGTAGATTTAGGCATAACGAAAGTAATTGGTAATGTTTTAAAACTTGATTTAACAGGTTATTACACAATTTTAGAAAACGCGTTAGTAAGGAGAAATTTCACTTTAAATGGAGCTGATAGCATATTGTATGATGGTACACTAAGTCAAGTTCAAGCACTCCAAAATGCTGCAAAAGCTAATGTTTATGGTCTCCAAGCGGGACTTAGCATAAATTTAACGAATGGATTTCTATTAAATTCTAAGTTTAATTATCAAGTAGGTGAAGAGGAAATGGATGATGGTACCGTTAGTCCATCTCGACATGCAGCACCATGGTTTGGTGTTACACGTTTGAGTTATACCTACAGAAAATTAAAGCTTGAACTTAATGCTATGTATCAAGGTGAAAGAAAAAATGAAGACATGTCGGTAAGTGAAATCGGAAAAACTGATATATATGCACTCGACGAGAATGGAAATACTTATGCGCCTAGTTGGTACACCTTGAATTTAAAGATTATGTACCAATTTCATGAAAACTTTAGTGTTAGCGGTGGTTTAGAGAACATAACAGATCAAAGATATCGTCCTTACAGTTCCGGATTATCTGGAGCTGGACGCAACTTTATCCTCTCACTAACAGCTAACTTTTAGGCTTATTATTCAAATCTATAAAGCCTGATGAACACTTAACAATAAAAAGGACTGTCTCATAAACCTAAGGATTGAGACAGTCCTTTTTTTGCTTTCGATTGTATAATGACGATCGTTGATTTAGATCAAATCGTTTTTTAACCAAATGAATGAAAATATTGAACTTCAAATTTTATACAGTATTCTATTTTCTAGTTAGCTTTATTCTTTTCATTACGAAAATAATTAATAGACAAGTTAACACTCCAAAAGCGCTTTTACCAACTCTATTTTTACATCTCCACCTTTAAAGAAAAGGTCAAGGTAAGTAATAAATACACCAAAAAATATTGCTGCTAAAAAAAGGGATACACTATACAGTAACAATCTCATCTATCTTCTTATTGTAATTACATACCTTTAAAAACAAGTGATAAATTTGACTTAATTCACTTCGCTAATTATTAATCATTAACAATCAAACATCATCTAAGATAAACTCTTGAAACTCTTTTGTTTATACTTGTCATCACTTCGTATGGAATTGTTTTTAACCGTTTTGAGAATTTTTCAATAGAAATATTCTTACCAATGATTTCAACTTCATCTCCTGCTTTACAGTTGGCTTCTGTGACGTCGACCATGGTCATGTCCATACATACATTTCCAACCACTGGACATTCAATTCCATTGATAAAAACAGATCCAATTCCATTGCTTAAACTTCTTCTAAATCCATCGGCATAACCAATGCGTAAAGTTGCAATTTGAATTTCTTCTTCGGCTTTAAAAGTCCTTCCGTAACCTATTGTTTCACCAACCTCTATTGATTTAATTTGAGAAATTGTAGTTTTCCATTGTAAAGTCGGCAATAACTCGTCTTCCTTAGCAGTGGAAGTAAACCCAAAAACTCCAATGCCAAGTCTCACCATGTCGAATCCAGCGGTTGCACCAAATTTACTTGTTCCCTCGCTGTTGAGGATGTGAAATAAAACGTCTTTATTATCTAATCTTGCTTCAAATTGACTTTTCATGACTTTAAACCGTTCAATTTGCTGCAAAGTGTAATCGGTATCCATATTGTCGGCATCGGCTAAATGAGAATACACAGATTTCACCTTTATTTCCGGTAGACTGTTGAGTTTTGTTATTAAGTCCTCGATGTCTTCAGGATAAAAACCTAAACGATTCATTCCCGTTTCTACTGTAATGTGAATAGGGAAATTAGTGATTCCATCTTGTTTTAATCGTTCGCAAAAAGCATCAATTTGATTAAATGAAAACAAAGAAGGTTCTAGCTGAAAACGAATAATATCTTCAAAAGCATCATTTTCCGTGTTCATAACTAGAATTGGTAAAGAAATTCCATTTTCACGTAAAGTTGTGCCTTCATCTGTATATGCCACACCTAAATAATCGACTCCAATTTGTTGTAGAAAATGTGGAATGTTTACATCACCTGTTCCGTAGGAAGATGCTTTCACCATGACCAAGGTTTTTGTTTTCTCGGGTAGTTTGTTTTGAAAAGTTCTGATATTGTGCTCAATGGCTTTTAAATCGAACTCTACCCAAGTCTCATGCTTTCTGTTCTTAAAGAGCTGAACTGTATTTTTTAAATTCGAACGATAAGAGCCTTTAAACAAAATACTTGCGTTTTTTATCGCCAATAGTTCGTTTGGAACCTTATTGTTTTCAATCACAAACAATTGTGTAGGATGATAACTTTCAACAATGTTAAGAATTGCTTTTTTACGATTTTCGTCAACATAAGAAAGGTCGAGTACTACAATTTTATCCTTGCGCTCATCAGAAGAGAATTGATACGACAAAGCTTGCTCCAAGGCATCAATATCGATATTATAAGAATCATTAATGATGAGGTTATTGTCTTGTCCTTCAAAAACTTCCATACGATTCGAAAGAACTGGCAATTGAATAGCTTTTTTATTTAAATCATTCTTCTCAATGCCTAAAAACTCCGCCACGTGTAATGCCAATAATCGATTGTTAGGGTAAGACAACTGTGAGAAATCTATGTTATTCCAGTCTTCAAAATTGGCAATATCTGTATTGATCTTATTTCTACGCAATTCACTCTTATGTGCTTTTAAAGCAAAGGTGATATTGGCGTGTTTGAACAGTTTTAGGTGTTCTGAAGCATGAACTTTTTGCGATTCAAAATTATCGGCATAGAAATGTCCTATTCCAGTGTACACTCCCAAGGTTGGCGAAACCATATCTTCGATATAATCCATTTCATTTGGATGCGAAATATCTGCTTCGATAATTGCCAGATCATGAGCATCGGACATTTCTAACAAGGAAACCGCAACTCCAATTTGCGAATTAAAGCTTTTTGGACTTCGAATAATGTTGAATTCATCCGCAAGTAAAAAGTAAAGCCATTCTTTGATCGTTGTTTTACCAAGACTTCCTGTTATTGCTAAAACAGGATATGAAAATTGATTTCTGTGGTGTTTGGCAACTTGCTGTAATGCACGCAAAGTATCATCCACTTTTATAATAGTTGCATCCTTGGGCAATTCCACTTCCTGACTTACCACAAAACTACGGATTCCTTTATCATACGCTTTTTGAATATATTCATGACCATTTTTTCTTCCTTTCAGTGCAAAGAAAACACCATTTTTGGTGGTGTTTATTAATCGGGTATCGTAGTAAATAACATCAATAATGTTTTCATTTTGTGTATTTGCATTTCCAGAAACAATATCAATGAGTTGCGTATGTGTAAGATTTAAATTCAATGTTTTATTTTGTTATAACAAGATCTACAAAGCGGTTCATATTCTTCAACAGCGCCAACGAGAACCTGTTCTGTTTGTTTTGTTTTTCGATGCGAAAACTGTGCTAAGTTACCACAAGACATACAAATAGCATGAACTTTTGTAACATATTCAGCAGAAGCCATTAGAAAAGGCATAGGTCCGAATGGTTTTGCTTGAAAATCCATGTCGAGTCCAGCACATATCACGCGAACACCATGGGCAGCTAAGTGACTTGCTACTTCTACAATGTCTTGGTCAAAGAATTGTGCCTCATCAATGGCTACAATACGTTCGTTTTTCCAATGGTCAAGTATTTCTTTTGCAGAATCCACTTGAATCGCTTCAAATGTAGCACCGTTATGGCTCACCACACTTTCTTCACTGTAGCGTTTGTCTATACGTGGTTTGAAAAGCAATAAATCTTGTCCAGCAAACTTTATACGTCTTAAACGTCGAATGAGTTCCTCGGTTTTACCCGAAAACATTGAACCACAGATTACTTCAATCCAACCTCTATATTTACCATCTTCTGGAAATTGTTCTAAAAACATACGCTACTTTTGATTTGCTACAAAATTATAAAGTTGTAGAAGTTTTGAGCGATATTTTGAACGGAAGAAATGAAAAGTTATGCACGTGGAGGAAAACAGTGGTAGGTTAAACAAAAAAGCGGGACATCATTTAAGATTGTCCCGCTTGAATACGCTGTGCAATGTTATTTACAGTTTTTTTTCGAATTCTTTTTCCATTGCTGCTTTGAAATCTGCTTTTAGCTCATCAGTAGAGTATTTCTCTTCTAATGATCTTTTCCTTAAAGACTTTAATATTTATTAAAATTGAGCTCAATAATTAATTTCTCTATTCTTTCACTATTTTAAAAGTAGAAATTCCATCTGTTGAAACCACTTTCATAATGTAAAGCCCTTTATTAAATTGCGAAATGTTAATTTCTGTTGATTGATTATCAAAAGAAAATAGTTTTTTGCCATTCAGGTCATAAATTTCTGCTGATTTGTAATTACCATTTATATGTAATTTACCTTTAGAAGGGTTAGGATAAATTGATAGAGACTTTTGTTTGTTTTTGGTCATGGAAGCAGACTGATTTTCTAATTTGAGTATATAAAGGTCATATCCACCAGACGACGTTAATATTTCACCTCCATTTACTTGGTCGAAATTTCCGCTATTTTGAAAAATGCCTGCAGTATATAAGTTCCCTGAGTTATCGGAAAAAATGGAAGTTCCACTTACTATTTCTTCTCCTCCAAAACTTTTTGCCCAAACAAAATCTCCAGAAGCTGTTAATTTAAACATGAAAGCATCATAGCTGTTTGTCTCCGATGTTAGGTTGTAAACGCCTGGTCCAGGGTTAAAATCTATTGTTTGAGCGAATCGACCTGTACCATAAATATTTCCATTTGGGTCTAGAGTGATGTCATATCCGGATCCATAACCATTACTACTGCTTCCAAATTGCTTAACCCAAACAAATTCACCATTTGAATTTAATTTTAAAACAAATATATCATTCATAGCTGTTAGGTTATGCTCTCCAGGTCCTGGATCAAAATCAACAGTGTTTTGAAACTGACCTATTGTGTAGTTATTTCCATCGTTATCGGTAATGATAGAATACCCAATATCAAGACCAACTCCTGTATCTCCTAACTCTTTTGTCCATAAAAAGTTTCCATTAGCGTCTACTTTTGAAATAGATATTTGGTAATTACCAGAACTCCATGTTCCTCCTGTAAAATATATATTTTCAAATGAATCAACAACAATACTTTCTCCCGTATCATAACCAGCGTTTCCAAGTTGTTGAGCCCATTCAAAATTGCCGTTAGCATCATATTTTGTAATAAAAGCATCAGTGTTTCCTGCAGAAGTCATGTTATAAGTTCCACTTCCTGGGTCAAAATCTACAGTACCTCTAAATTCCCCTGTAGTATAGATATTTCCATTACCATCAATTGTTAATGACTTAATTCCATCTGCTTGAGAACCACCGAAACTTTTAGCCCAAACAAATTCACCATTTGAATTTAATTTTAAAACAAACGCATCCCTATCACCAATAGAGGTTAAATTATATGTACTTGAATCAGGATTAAAATCCGAAGTACCAACAAAACTTCCTGAAATATAAATGTTTCCATTTACGTCTGTTGCCACATCAGATCCACCATCATTCGCCACTCCACCTAGGCTCTTTGCCCACAAAAAACTTCCATTTTCATCCAGTTTTGAAACAAAAACATCTGGAGAGATATATGGGGGGGTAGTGTAACCACTTGATGAGAGTTCATATGTTCCAAGTCCAGGATCAAAATCTACTGTACCCATAAAGGAGCCTGTATATATAATATCTCCAGAATTATCAACATGAATGTCTCCTTGGATTTCGTCATAATTACCTCCTATCCTCTTTACCCAATCAATAGATGATGTTTGGGCTACTAAAGTGACAGAAGGTACGTAAAAAATTAAAAGTGTAAATAATTTCTTCATAATATTTAGATTTAATATAACATTTAAATCTTTACAAAAATCATGCCTATTAGTCAGACCTACAAGGGTTTAACCTGATCAGGGTGTTCTAATATGGAACAAGTTTTGCCTAATATGTTATGAAAAATAAAAAACGTTTATTTGAATTACTTATCATTTTGAAAGGTCTATTTTCATGGATGACTGTAACAATCTATATTGATTTATTTCATACTCTCCTCCCTAAATTTAGATGGAGATTTTTTCACTACTTTTTTAAAAGCCTTACTAAAATATCCAGGATCTTCGTAACCAACTTTCCATGCGACTTCGGCAACGCTATAACCTTCTAGTATAAGTTCCTTAGCCTTTTCTATTCGAACAGTTTTAATGAGAGCAGCTGGTGTTTGATTAATTAAAGCCTTGATTTTTCTTGTTAATTGACTATTGGATAGGCACATCTCATCCGCCAAGTCGTTGACCCCATATAACACCTTATCTATGTTAGTACTAATTGTTGTTTCAATTTTTTCAATAAACTCTTTATCTAATTTACTGAGAGATTTAAACGATTTTTCTTTAGAAATTTTGGTAGCGTGTGAAAAAGCCCTTTTTAAAGCTGTTTTTAGCTTTAATATGTTTTTAACTCTAAGCCTAAGCTCCTTAATTGAAAAAGGCTTTGTGAGATAATCATCAGCTCCTATTTCTAGACCTTCAATTTTATCATCAAACGAACTTTTGGCAGTGAGTAATATTATCGGAATATGTGAAGTTAACATATTCTCTTTTAGGTTTCTAACCAAGGAAACACCATCTAATTTAGGCATCATAATATCACTAATGATGAGGTCTGGAAGATACTCTTGCGCTAGTTTTATTCCAGTTTTGCCATTGTCTGCTTCTAAATAACGATACTGATTTCCAATATTTTGGGTGATGAGTTTTCGTATTTCAAGATGATCTTCAATAACTAAAACAATTGGTTTTTCCTGGCTTAATTCGACTCTTTCTGAATTTTCTGTTGATTCAAATGGCTGTTCAATATGTGTTGGTGCGTTTATTACGTCATCCGTTTTGACTTCATTGGACAATAGTCTTTGTGCTTCCTTATTAGATTTAAGTCGAACAATAAAAGTTGCACCTTTTCCCTCTTGCGTTTCTATTTTTACCATACCACCATGCAATAAGGCCATTTCCTTTACCATTGCTAGACCTATTCCCGATCCTTCATACGCTTTTTGACGGGTCTGGTTAGCTTGATAGAAGCGATCAAAAATAAACTCAGTATGTTCTTTTGCAACGCCAACCCCTGTATCAATAACTTTTATTTCAATAAATTCAGTGCCCTCATTGTGCAATTCTACATTTACTTGACCATTTTTTGGGGTAAACTTTAATGCGTTAGATAATAGATTCGATAAAATTGATTTTATAGCCTCTTCAGAATAAATAAAATCTTCCTCCTTGAAGTTGGAGTCTGTCAGGTTTTTAAAATTGAGATCAATATTCTTTTGATGGAAATAAGAATAAAAGAGATTCATCGTTGTGTTTATAAAATCAATTAAACCCCCGTTTTGGGTAAATTCTAACTGATATTGTTTGTTTTCGATTTCTGATAGTTTCATGAGCTGATTGATAAGCGCTAATAAATTATTACTTGAATCTTGAATCTCCTTGAAACGTTCTTCTAGACCTTCATTCTTATGCTTTTCACTTAATATTTCAATATTACCTTTAATTAAACTTAATGGTGTTCTGAATTCATGCGTTATATTGGTGAGAAATCTAGATTTGAATTCTTCCATTTTTTCTAGTTCATCAACCCTTTGTTTTTGAAGCTTTACATTCTTCTTTTCAAGTTTTATGTTTTTTCTATTCAAAAAGTAAAGTCGGATAAACACAAGAAATAAAATTACGGCCACAGCAAGGCCGATAAATAAATAATTCCGTCTTGATTTTTCCTGCTCTAATTTTGCTTTTGCTATCGCTTCTCTCTTTTCTTGTTCATATTGGTTTATTGTTTTGCTTGTTAAGTATATGTTCTTATCAACTGCTTTAGAAAAATGAGCGTACTTTTTATAATGTTGAAGAGCTATATCATTATTGCCGTAAACCTCTTCTACATGAGATAGGTTTTTGTAAATAAACGGTAATTGTTCTGTTATTTTAGAATTCAAACAAAAGTTTAGGGCCTTCATTAATATGTTTTTACCATTGTGGTGCTGGCCTTGATGGATGAAGCTAGCTGCAACAAGAATTTCAGCTTCCATTGCGGCATAACTTAAGTTTAATTTTTTAGCATAACGTTGACTTTCTTTGGCAAAATCAATCGCTTTATCAAATTGTTCAATCTCAAAATATAGTTTTGCAAGTTCTAGGGTAATATCTGATTTTTCTTTTGAATTATCAATAGTTTTGACAGCGTCAAAAGCGTTTAAGAGCAATTGTTCTGCTTTCTTATAGTTTCCTTGAGCAAGATAAATCTCTCCGTCCTTTCTTGTGGTAATTACATCAATAAGTCGATTCTTTTCATGTTTATAGAGTTCCTTATTGCGCTGATTATATTGAAAAGCTAAGTCAAAACTTCCAATGTCTTTATAAATATCAGAAATCTTGCTATTGGTGAGTTTTTCTCCAGATTTATTTTTATCTATTTGATAATGTTTAGCCGCAATTATATAATGTTGAACAGCATTGAGTCTATCGCCAATCTCTAAGTAACATAAACCAATATTTCCGGCTGCTAATGCTATTCGATGATTTACATTAATGGTCTTAAAAATGTTGAGTGCTAACTTGAAATGATAAATCGCTTTTTCGTAATCTCTTTTCCAATAATAAGTGTAACCCATTAAATCATAGAAAAAACCTATTCTTATAGAATCTTGGTATTTCTTACTAATTGCTAGACCTTTTTGATAATAATGTAAGGCTTCAACAGTATCTTTGAGTTGAATACTATTCTGACCCATGAAACGATAAATAAACCCCAACTCTTCTTCTTGATGGTTATTTTGTAAACTTATCTCAGCTAAAAGCAATGTTTTTTGAGACTTTTCAAATAGACCTTGATCAAAATATATAGAACCAAGAGATGAAAGTGCTGAAGATTCTGCTTTTTTGAAATTATGATTTTTCGCAAAGTGCATAGCGGACTCGGCTATCGCTATTGCTGTGTCAAATTGTTTTATGGTAGAATACAGTCGGGCAAGTTCAGCCAGTTGAAAAGCATAATCAGCATCTTTTTTATCAGGGTCGATCTCTTTTTCAAGTTCTTTAATCTTTTTTACTTGAATAGGTTCAAACACGTTCTCTTGGGCAAAGAGATTAAAAACAAAGAAAACGAGCGAAATTATGAGCAGGATGGTTTTTGTCAAAATCTACATTTTTTGATCTACAAAAGTAAACATAGTAATTTATATTTTTTGATATAAAACATGAAAATAACGGTGATAAAAGAATCACGCATAACAACCTGAAAGTCTTTGTGGTTAGGGTTTTTTATGAAAATACAATGCGTTAAAATCACCAATTAATGACGAAAAATCACCCCATTAACAACTGTAATTAGAAGTAATTTTGCGGCACTGTTTAATTTAAAAATTGATGAAATGAAAAAGGTATTTTTAGTAATGGCATTGGGAAGCTTCACGTTGTTTACAACATCATGTCTAAAGAAAGAACAAGGATGTTACACCCAAGAAGGTGGTTTATTATACACTGAAGAACAGCACAAGGCTGACGCAGCAGAAAATGGGAACCAGTATGGTTTTGTTGAACAATGTGAGGCTTTAGGTGGAAAAGTTCAAGAAATTGATTAATAATTATTAACCTATCACTATCGTCCGTCTTAAGCTTGAGTTTAAGGCGGATTTTTTATTTAGAATGGGTTTTGTCAAGCCCTTTAATAATCTGTATCGGTTATTTAGGACTTGACATATGTTTAATTACCTAATCATCCAATCATCTCGATTGTCAAACCATTTTCGTCTTTTGTAACTTTAGTTAGGCCATGTTTTGCTAAGCCTTTCACTCCTTTATCCCATTTTTTGTTGCTTAATCCAGCTTTTTCTTTCAAAACATTAAGATCCATGGTTTGCTCTTTGGCTAACAAATCAAAAATCAATTGCTCATCTTCTTTCAACTCAGGTCCTTTCTTCGCTCCGAATTTTTCTGGTTTCATTTGTGGGAAGAAAAGCACTTCTTGAATTGCTGGATTATCTGTTAAATACATAATCAAACGGTCCATTCCAATTCCTAATCCAGAGGTTGGTGGCATTCCGTATTCCAATGCACGTAAGAAATCTTGATCAATTAATCCTGTTGCTTCATCATCTCCTTTTTGTGCCAAACGAACTTGTTCCTCAAAACGTTCTCTTTGGTCAATTGGGTCATTCAACTCTGAATAGGCATTGGCAATTTCTTTTCCTCCTATCATCAACTCAAAACGCTCTGTCAATTCTGGATCATCACGGTGTGATTTACACAACGGAGACATTTCTTTTGGATAGTCGATAATAAATGTTGGTTGAATGTAGTTTCCTTCACATTTTTCGCCAAAAATTTCATCAATAAGCTTTCCTTTCCCCATTGTTTCATCAACTTCTAGCCCAAGATTTTTACACGCTTGTCTTAGTTCGTCTTCTGATTTTCCTTTGATGTCAAAACCTGTAAAATCAATAATTGACTGACGCATTGTAACACGTGCATAAGGTGCTTTAAATTCAATTTCTTGACCATTGAAAGTGTTTTTTGTTGAGCCGTTTACTGCTACAGCACAATGTTCGAGTAAGTTTTCTGTAAACTCCATCATCCAGTTGTAATCTTTGTAAGGAACATAGATTTCCATTACCGTAAACTCTGGGTTATGCGTTCTGTCCATTCCTTCATTTCTAAAGTTTTTTGAAAACTCATAAACTCCATCAAAACCACCAACAATTAATCTTTTTAGATACAATTCATTGGCAATTCGCATATATAATGGAATGTCTAAAGCGTTATGATGTGTAACGAACGGACGTGCAGCTGCTCCACCAGGGATAGGCTGTAAAATTGGCGTTTCTACCTCCATATAACCCGCATCGTTGAAATAGTTTCGCATAGCAGAAAACAGTTTACTTCTCTTTTCAAATACTTCTTTAACGTTTGGATTCACAACCAAATCAACATAACGTTGACGGTATCGTGTTTCAGGGTCTGTAAATGCATCATGAACATTTCCTTCAGAATCCGTTTTAGGCAATGGTAAAGGACGAAGCGATTTTGATAACAATGTAAACTCTTCAACCTTAACGGAAATTTCACCTACTTGTGTTTTAAAAACTTTCCCTTTTACTCCGATAAAATCACCTAAATCGAGCATCTTTTTAAACAAGTCATTGTAAAGGAATTTGTCTTCGCCTGGACAGATTTCATCACGATTAAAGTACACTTGAATTCTTCCCGTATCGTCTTGTAAATCTCCAAATGATGCTTTTCCTTGAATTTTACGACGCATTAATCTTCCTGCAATTACAACTTCTTGTTCTTCCTTATAATTGTCCTTGATCTGTTTGGCTTTGTGTTTCACGGGGTATAATTCCGCTGGATATGGATCTATTCCATGTTCACGTAACTTTGTCAACGTTTCCCTACGTTGAATCTCTTGATCTGACAATTCTAAATTGCTCATAACTGTTGTATTATAATTCAATTAATTTGCAAAGATAGGGATTACAGTTATGTCAACTACATATTTAGGTACTAAAAAATGAGGAAATTAAAATACGTGTAACATAAACATTAGAGCTACTCCTTTAATGTTAAATATTACACAAATTTGAAACTAGATTGACTACTCAATGGATGGTTCAAATATAAAGACTGAAAATAAAAAAATCGCTAAAGCGTTCTTTAGCGATTTTTTTTACTATTACATTAAATTTTGATTATTCAATTACAATTCGTTTTGTTTTCTTAACGCCGTCGACATTGATATTAATTAAATATACACCAGCCTCTACTCCTTCTGTATCAATCATGACAAGATTTTGACCGACATTAGATTGTATTTTATTCGTAGATATTTTTTGTCCCATAATATTTACAAGATCAATTTGAACAAGTTTACTATCATTTATATTAAAGGATACGTTTGCTACATCACTTGCAGGGTTTGGATAAACATTGAAAGATCTTACAAAGCTTTCCTCATCAATATTTAAAGGATCATTTTCTTTAGGACCTGCAAAAATATTGATATCGTCTAAATATATGTTATTTCCACCATCAGATTCAAACTCAAATTTAAATCTAAAATTATCAATCCAAAAAGAGCTTGTAACATTCGTCATGTGTACAGTAACCCAATCATCTTTTGAGTCAGGAGCCCAATTACTTCCAGCTGTCTCAGTACCCAAATTATGTCCAACCAAACTTTTTCTTACTAACCATGATTCACCACAGTTTTGAGATAAAAGAACTGTTAATCGTTCGTAATTAGAACTAGATCTTCTTCGGTATGCATATCTAAAACTAAGGGTCACACCTTCTGAACTAGTAATTGAAGAAAGATCAATTGGTGATGATATCAATGCATCAATATTATCTCTTGGTTGTCCAAAGTTTCTTAAATAGACAGAATTATTTCCAGTGAATGCGGCATCAGAAGTTAATTCAAATCCTGCACCTGAATTGTTATCTACTAACCAATCTGAATTAGAAAGAGAAGTTATGTTCTCAAACCCTTCAGTAAATGGTAAAGATTGACCTGCTGGTAATACTTTAATATAAGAAGGTTTAGTTTCGCTCACACTTGAAGAACCGTCTGAAGCGGTTAATTTAACTTCATATAAACCTGGAGTATCATACGTTACTGTTGGTGATTCAGCGGTAGAAGTTGCTGGAGAACCACCTTGAAACTCCCAATTACGAGAAGTCACTAGATTATATGAGTAATCTGTAAAAGTAACCTCTTGTCCTACACAAACCTCTCTATAATTCGCTCCAAAATTAGCCTCGCACAAAACATCAGGACTATTTACACCAGTTGAAATTAAGTTACTTGCTGAATGTACATTTAATCTTCCTGTATTTGAAATGTTTAAAGCACCATGCATCCTTGCTTTTTGATCATTCGTAAACATTTTAGAGCAATAGGAATACTCCATGAAATTTTCTACATTATCTAAAGAACCACATGATTCTCCACGTAAATTACATGTTCTCCATCCAATCGTATTAGGTGTGTCTGCGATATTATCATCACCATTGCAATTAGACGCTAAACCAGGATCGTTGGAGTTACCCCACGGATGTGGTAAATCTAACCAATGACCAGCTTCGTGACTTAAGGTATGTGCACCTTGTGAGCCTGCTGTTCCAATACTTCCCACATAATTATGTATTAAATGTATACCATTATCCATACTGTTTGAACGCCATGGATCAGGTCTAAAAGTGTATCCAGCAGCACCTTGAACATCCATTGTTTTAAATACAAAAATATTTAAGTATTTGTCACCTGGCCAGTTTCCATGAACTGCTTGAACTGCTTGTACTCTTTGCGCACCTGTTCCACCATCTGTAACTGCTGAATTTGTTCTTGTGATTCCGCTGGTGCAATTTCCCAAATTATCTTTTTTTGCTAGCTTAAACTCAACTTCTACATCAGCAACAATAGGCAGAAATTCTGGTTGTACATTTGGCCATCCCGGATTTGATTTTTGAAAATCTTCATTCATGTGATTTAAAGCGTTTAAAACTTGCTCATCTGAAATGTTTTCAGGACCGTTTTGGTGTATTATGTGAAATACAACTGGGATGGTATAAGTAATAGCACCTCTAGAGTTAGACGCTTGTAATAATTCGGGGTTTTGTGCAATAAAGTTTTCAATTTGCAAAGCCTTTTCTTGCTCATTTTGTTTGTATTGTAACCTTTCTTCAGGTGATAAACTCTCTATGTACTCGGCTGTTTTTGATCTGTATAACATTCGAAATAATCTTGAGAAACAGCAGTAAAGATAAATCCAAATGCTGTTAAAAAAGATAGTATTGTTTTCTTCATAATTTGACTTTGATATAATTTAGCGATTCCAATATACATAAATTTTGCAAATTTTAAGAATTTTTATTTTAATACGACTATTTTATTGATTCAATGGAAAAATCGAGACATATTAGGCTGGTTTATGCACCCGAATTAGATAATTATAAGGTCAACAATATTTGTCTCACAAAGAAAGAAGGGAGTTAGAATAACCTGACTTCAAAAAAGCAAACGAAAGTAGATTTTCAATGTACGCAATTTACAAAATGATGAAATGAAAATGAGCAACAAAAAAGGAGAACAAAATTAAATTCATTCTCCTTTACGTAATCTTATTTATCACGCACAAGCGTTAACTTTTGGCGTATATTCTTAAATAAAAACTGCGATTATTTTCCCGTCATTTTAGCAGGATCTACCCATTCATCATATTCTTCAGCTGTTAAATGTCCTAACGCTAAAGCAGATTCTTTTAATGTAATTCCTTTTTCATGTGCATTTCCTGCAATCTCTGCTGCCTTGTAATATCCAATTTTTGTATTTAGAGCGGTAACCAACATCAAAGAATTGTTTACTAGTTCGTCTATTCGTTCATGATTTGGTTCAATACCAGCAGCACAATTATCAGCAAAAGAAACACATGAATCACCTATTAAACGAGCAGATTCTAATACATTAGCCGCCATCATAGGTTTAAAAACATTCAACTCATAATGTCCTTGTGCGCCACCTACTGAAACAGCAACATCATTCCCCATTACTTGTGCGGCAACCATAGTTAACGCTTCTGCTTGGGTTGGATTTACCTTTCCTGGCATTATTGATGAGCCTGGTTCATTTGAAGGAATAATAATTTCTCCAATTCCTGATCTTGGACCAGAAGCCAGAAGACGAATATCATTACCAATTTTATTTAATGAAACAGCCAATTGTTTCAATGCTCCATGTGTTTCTACGAGTGCATCATGCGCTGCAAGTGCTTCAAATTTATTTTGAGCTGTAACGAAAGGAAGACCAGTAAAATCGGCAATATGTTTCGCTACCAATTCTGCATATCCATCAGGGGTGTTTAAACCTGTTCCAACAGCTGTACCACCTAAGGCGATTTCAGACAAATGAGGCAGCGTATTATCCAAAGCCTTTAATCCATGATCCAATTGCGCTACATACCCTGAAAATTCTTGTCCTAGAGTTAACGGCGTAGCATCCATTAAATGTGTTCTTCCTATTTTAACTACATCGTCAAATGCTTTTGCTTTTTCATCTAAAACATCACGTAAATGTTTCACACCTGGGATAGTTGTTTCAACGATACGCTTATAAATAGCAATATGCATTCCTGTTGGAAAGGTATCATTTGATGATTGTGACTTATTGACATCATCATTCGGCTGGAGTGTTTTGTCTCCTTCTCCTAACTTATTTCCTGCAATGACATGAGCTCGATTTGCAATCACCTCGTTGGTATTCATATTTGATTGCGTACCAGAACCTGTTTGCCAAATCACTAATGGAAATTGATCATCGTGTTTTCCAGCAATAATTTCATCGCACACTTGGCCAATTAAATCTCTCTTTGCTTCTTCTAAAACACCTAATTCACAATTGGTAAATGCCGCAGCTTTCTTCAAATAAGCAAATCCATGAACAATTTCTATTGGCATTGAAGCTTCAGGACCGATTTTGAAATTGTTTCTAGAACGCTCTGTTTGAGCCCCCCAATACTTGTCGGCAGGCACATTCACGTCGCCCATCGTGTCTTTTTCTACTCTATATTTCATTATATATCGTTTTATATTAAATTATTTTTTAATTTTACAGCAGTTTAAAATAACAATAATAGTTACAAAAATAATATATCATGAGTATTTTCGGTCTTGTTATGTTTCTTTTAATTGCTGGAATGGCATTTTGGCTTTTACTTTTCTTAATGGCTTTTGCTGTGCCGTATTGGATTACCTTGGGTGCAGTAGAACAAATGCGTCCAAAGAAAGTATTTGACAACGAAATAGAAGGAGAAGAATAAACTCAGTTATTAAATAACGATATTGAAAAGGAGCTTTAAAGGCTCCTTTTTCTATTTCCAGTTATTTTTTTAATAAAAAGAGACTTTTGTGGAATTAAGGTTAATTTATTTGGCAATCCACAGGTTTGGATTCAATTGATTCACACCGCTTCCTTTAACATGATGCACTTCAAAATGCGCAACAGAAATATCACCTGATGGATTAGGTAATAGTGATCCGATAGGTGTTTTAGTATCTACTGTGCTTCCTTTTGTGACGTATACATCACGCAAATTAGAGTAAACTGTTCTATAATCACCATGTTTAATGATTACTACCTTTCCTGCTCCAGGGATATTAATAACACTGGTTACTTCCCCTTTAAAGATCGCCAAAACATTCGCATTTTTTGGTGTACTAATATCAACTCCATTGTTTTGCGTGTACACATTTGGCAAGGAAGGGTGTTTATTTTTACCATAGTTTTGTGTTATTGTGCCTTTTTCAACAGGCCAGGGTAGCTTCCCTTTATTGGCTGCAAAACTTTCTCCAATTAACGTACTTTCAGCTGTTAATGAAAAAGATTCTTCCTTTTTTGCTTCTTCAACCGTAGGTGTGTTTGCAGCCTTTCTAGCCTCCTCTGCTTTTCTTCTTGCTTCTGCTTCTCTACGTGCTTTCTCTAATCTAGCTTTTTCAGCTGCAATTTCTCTTTTTATGGCAGCTGCAATTTCATTCTTCAACCGAGTTTTTGCTTTTTCTTGTTGTGCCAATTCTTTCAACAACTCCTCCTCCTGTTCCTTGAAACGTTGATAGACTTTTTCTTTTTCGCGTTTAGTTTTAATAATTTCGGCGCGTTCACTTTTCTTTTGTGCTGCTAGCTTTTCTTGTTCTTTCTTTTCTTGATTTAACGATTTGATTTCTTCTTCTAAAAGCGCTGTATTTTGCTTTATTAAGCGCATCTGCTTTTTTTGAATTTCAGTAAGTTTCTCAAGATATAATTTTCTTTTCAAGGCTTCCTCAACAGATTTAGCACTAAAAATAAACATCAAATCTCCATACTTGTTTCTTTTCTTATAAGCATAGAGTAGCAATTTCGCGTATTGCTTCTTTAAACGTTCAATTTCGGCATTTAACTCTTGAATACGCCCTTTCTTTTGCTCAACTTTCAACTCGGAAGAACGAATTTGGTTGTCAATATTTCTCAATAAACGTTCACGATATTCAACTTGTTTTTCAATTAAATGCACCTCATCAAGAGAAAGCCGGGTGTTTTTCTTTGATTTTTCTAGTAAAGTTTTAGTAGTAGCTATTTGTTTCTCGAGTGCAGATTGTTCTTTTTTTAAACGCTGCGAACCTGTCTGCGACCACAATGGAAATGAAGCAGAACACAACAAAATAAAAAACAAAACTAAACCTTTATTCACACCGATCATATCTTTTAGGTATTGCTAAATATAATACTCTTGGATCATTTACACTTGTTTTATTATATTTAAAATCAATAAATAACTCATCATTTGGTGTATCTACTTTGATATCTCCTTCTGTTGGAATATTGAAACCATTTACCAATTCTCGTCCATAATAATTAATGGTAATTGATGTGGTATCTTTAGGACTATCAATGATGGTTTTCCGAAGGGTTCTGGTATCGTTGCTCAGGAAATAGCGTATAATAAAATCTTCACTGTCTTGTCTTCGAATTCTTCTTTTTGAAGTAGATGAAATCACATAATTATATGGGTCTTTAACTTGATTGTACGCTATTTCATCATCCCATGCAATTGGCATTCCTAAAATAAGTTCTTCAATATTTTCATGCTTAAAGTCTACACCAAAGGTTGTCTTTAAATACTCCATTCCTTCTTTCATGTAACAATTGTTTCTTTTATCTACCATCGTTAAGGTATCTGGTGTAACCATTGTATTATAAATAGGAATTCTAGCAAAAGTAATTAAAGCATGTAAAGCACTATCTGAGCGCATTCTGATAGATGTCTTAAAAGAAACGTTGTATTTACTATCAGAATATTTTGAGCTCAATTTTGTATAAAAGTGATCTGGTCTATTTTCAGAAAGACTGTCTAGCCGGCTAATTAACAACTCTTCCTTAACTTTTGGAAGTTTGATAGCATTTTCTTCGTGTAAATCTTTCGATCTTCCACATGAAGCCAACGTTACAATTGCAATAAATATCAATATGCTTTTAATAGTACTTTGGAGCATAATATTTTTTTCTTTAATTTTTTGAGATAGATTCTTATTTCTCGATTCCAAAACCATAGCTTCTTCCCAAGCCTCTATAGCTTTATCAATAGCTCCTTTTCTAAAGTACAAGTCGCCCAGTAAGTCAAATATTTCAGCATTATTGAAAGTAGCCTTCACTCCTTCATTTAACAGAGAAATACCAAAATCATAATTTTTAGAATGTAAACTTAGGTATCCATGAGCTAAAAAATAGTTGCGATCTTGGTCTGGATTTTTCAACTCGGATAGCAGGTTTTCTGCAACTTCAGTTGCGATATTTGCTTTACTTAACTCAAGTGCATAAGTAGAATATACAGCTGACTTGTTTTTCGCTTTATTCAATGCCGACTCGAATGCAATAATCCCTTTTTTATATTCTTTTTTTGCAAAATAGATTTCTCCCTTTCGCATATCATATAATGCTCCTGCCTGTCTATCATCTAAGATATAGAGTTCACCTGCTGCGAGCAATTCTATAGCCTCATTTAATTTTTTGGCATATATCGCTCCTTTTGCTGCATCAAAATATAGCCTAGGCATTGTAGGAAAAAATTCAAGCGCTTTTTTTGCATCCTCGAAAAGCACAGCGTAATCCCAATATGTTGAGGCTATATTAAGCGCCAAACGCCAGGCATGATAATTTTCTTTATTGGCATTTGCTGCTTTTCGGGCTATTTCTAAAGCTTTTTTGGTTTGCTGATTTTCAATTAAAATAAGCACGTGATTCTTCGCCACTTCAAAGTCCTTGGAATGTTTATCATAAATTAATTGTGATGCTTTAAGTAAAGATTCATTTTTACCAGTATAAATTTCTGATAAGCGTTCGAAAACAACTAGCTTTTCTTGTAAAGGCAAGGTTTCACTATCAAGTAATTTCATTGCAAGCGTCGTATAATCCGCATACCTTTCCTCCTCAAACATTTGATTAGCCAAGAGAAACTGGCTTGAGCTATTATTTGGATCTGAATGATTGAGTTCATTCAATATTTTTTTGCTTTTCCCTCCTCTCCTTGTTGTTTGTAGAAAGCAACTATTTTATCAAGCACCTCTTGATTCGATGGGAATTCATCTTTTAACTGAAGTAATGCTTCTTCTGCTTTTTGATGGTTTTTTAACTCCATATACAAGTCTGCCTTCATCATCATTAACTCAGGAACTGTTCCGGCTTGGTCTTGCAATTTTGTAAGCTGTTTAATCGCTTGTTCGTATTGTTTGTTATAGATCAGCACTTTACTATATCCATATATAAAATCAAGATTCCGTGGTTCTTTTTTACACAGTTTTCTAAAAAGCACTTCTGCCTCTTCAAAATTTGTTTTTTCTGCTTGCATAAATGCCAATTCTTGTAAGTAAATGACATTACTGGTGTCTATTCCAAAAGCGTTTTGATAAAAATTAAGTGCTTCACCAATTTTATTTTCCTCTTTTGCTATTTCAGCTAACGCAAAATAAACAGCATCATCATTTTTTTCTGATCTAAACATTTTCTAAAAATTGTTTTAGCTTCTTCAAAATTTCCAGCCATTTTTTCACGTACACCTTGATGAAAAAGCTCGATGTAAGGAAAATCTTTAGAAGACAAGGCTTTGATGTCATCTAACGCTTCATTTTTAAGATCATCATTTCTATTCTTCTGTGCAAGAACGCCAACAAAAGAAGAGAAAACAAAAAATGATATGGCTAGAAACAATTTCATTTATCAATATGTGATTTTTGTATAATCTCCGATGCTTAAATCATACGGAGTTGCAGAAACATCAACGTGATTTCCAATCATTGAATCCTTTAAGTGAAGTGTTTTTAGTTGTGTTTCGCCTTGAATAATAGTGTTTTTTATTATACTATCGGCAACAGTGCTATTCGCTCCTACAGAAACATGAGGTCCTAAAATTGAATTTTCTACAACAACATTTTCGCCAATAAAGCATGGAGGTATGATAATACTGTTTTTAATTTTTGCTGAGTTTGCAACTAAGTCTTTATTTTTTTCTTTATCAAACTCAAGTACGCGTTGATTTGCATTAACAGTAACAACCTTGTTTCCACAATCTAACCATTCGGTAACCTTACCTGGCTTGAAAATCTTCCCTTTTTCTGTTAATCTACGCAAGGCATCCGGTAGTTGATATTCTCCTCCTTTTATGATGTTGTTCTCTATCAAATAATCTAATTCTACTTTTAAATCTGCAGCTTCTTTAAAGTAATAGATTCCAATCATTGCTAGATCAGAGACAAACGTTTTAGGTTTTTCAACAAAGTCAACGATTTCATCTTTTTCATTCATCTTGATAACACCAAAGGCACTTGGATCGTCTATTTGTTTCACCCACAAAATTCCATCATCGTTCGGGTCAATTTTAAAATCAGCCTTAAATAAGGTATCTGCAAAAGCGACAACAACTGGACCTTCTAATTTATCTTGAGCACACATAACTGCATGTGCAGTTCCTAGCGGTTCAGTTTGATGGTAAATACTTCCTTTAGCACCCAAACTTTCAGCCACTTGGATCAATTCTTTTTCAACTTCCTTTCCAAAATCGCCAATCACGAAAGCTATTTCTTCAATAGGCTCACTGCAAACCGCAGCAATATCTTCAACTAGACGGTGGACGATTGGTTTACCACCAACAGGGACTAAAGGTTTAGGAACGGTTAGTGTGTGTGGTCTTAGGCGAGATCCTCTTCCCGCCATTGGTACGATTATTTTCATGATTTATTTTTTTCCTGTACTTCCAAAACCACCTGCTCCACGGTCAGTTTCAGAAAGTTTTTCGGTTAATTCAAATTCTGCTTGTTCTACTTTTGAGAATACCAATTGAGCTATACGATCTCCATCTTCAATAACGAAAGGTTCTTGCGATAAATTCACTAAAATAACACCTATCTCACCGCGATAGTCAGCATCTATTGTGCCAGGACTATTCAGTACTGTAATGCCATGCTTGATTGCTAAACCACTTCTCGGCCGAACCTGTGCTTCATATCCTTCAGGAATTTCAAGAAACAAACCTGTTTTCACAATATTTCTCTCTAAAGATTGGAGTGTAAAAGGCTCACTAATATTTGCACGTAAGTCGACTCCTGCAGAAGCATTCGTTTCATACTTGGGCAAATCGTGTTTAGAACGATTAATGATATTTACTTTCATTATTGTTTATTTATTGGTAATTCATCGTGAAAAAAATTGCAATTCATTTTTCCACAATCTACAAAAGTAACTTTTTTTGGCTAGATTTCATGGGCTAATTCCTGATTTATCTTTAAAGAAACGTTATTGTTTGTTATTTTAAAATAGTGGGTAAAAAAAGCAATAATTTAATTTTACTTAAAATAGAATAACGGAGATTTGAACCTACCCCTTATCGCTTTGATACACTTGGTTTTTCAAGCCAATAAACTAAGCCAATGTAGAGTAAAATAACAAAATTATGAAGTAGAATTTGTGTAATTCCTGGAGAGATATCAACCCAGTTTAACAACAAATACACTGCAATAGCGACGCTACTATACAATGCAAACTTTCGGAGATTATAGGGAATTGGATAATGCTTTTGTCCCAACCAATAAGAGGCAATCATTTGTCCACCATAAACAATAAACGTTGCCCAAGCACATGCCATATAACCGTAAATAGGAATAAAAATAAAGTTCAGTGTAAGTGTTAAAACAGCTCCTCCAGTAGCGATAAAAGCACCGTATTTAGTTTGACCACTTAGCTTGTACCAAATGCTTTGATTAATATAAATACCAGAAAAAACATTAGCCAAAAGAAGTATTGGAACTATTTTTAATCCTTCCCAATAACTTGAGTTAGGAATAAAATATTTAAAAATATCCAGATTTAAGGCGACACCTAAAAAACATACAAATACAGCTGCTACAAAGTAGTTCATAACTTTTACGTAAGTATTATTCCTATCCTTACTCTTAGCTTGCGCAAAAAAGAAAGGTTCTGCGGCATATCGATAAGCTTGTAATAAAATTGTAACCAACATTGCAAGTTTATAGCTCGCACTATAAATCCCCACTTGAGATTCTGCAAAAGTTAAAGCGGCTTCGCTGGTCATTTCGGTGGTTGCTTGTTTAAATGTAAGGTGTTTTAAAAGTATTCGATCTACAGTTTCATTAATTATAAAAGCAAAACCTGCTAATGCAAGCGGAAAACTGTATTTCACCATACTTCTCACTAGTCGTGTGTCCCAATTCCACTTCAATTGAAGAAAGTCTTTATACAGCACCAAAGGTTTAACGAGTGAAGCCGCAAGGTTGGCTATTAAAATAAATCGCACACCAACTTCAGCATTTTGTGTTGCAGGTTGAAAAACGATGAGCATAAAAATAAGATTGAGTCCAATATTTATTCCTATTCCTAATAATTGAACGAAAGCAAACTTTTTCGCATTCTCTTCAGCTCTAAGTTTGGCTAAAGGAAGTGCAGATGTTGCATCTATTACAACTATAATCCCCAAAAGAACTATGTACTCTGGGTTATTAGGAAAAAGCAATTTTTCAGCAATAAACCCATTGAACAAGATGACCAATGTTAGAAAAATAAGATTGACAACAATTAAGCTTAACATTGAGTTCCGAAAGATTTTATCTTTTTTTCGGGTTGGTCTGAAAGAAATTTAAAGAAAGCTGTTTCCATACCAAAGGTCAACAGTACCATTAAGAAAGCAATCCAAGCATAAAGTTCGGATATTACACCGTAATCTGAGGTATGTGCAAAGACTGACACATAAAGAGGAACAAGTAAATAATTCAACAATCGACCTACAATACTTGAAAGTCCGTAGATTGCGGTTTGCCCTGCTAATTTTTTTAATGGATTACTCATTCGGTCATAAACTAAGCGCTAAGATAAATGGAATCTTTTAAAATGAGATTTATTGTTGTATTTGTTTAACTCAAAACATAGTGAATACCTCATTAGGTGAGTATTTTTATGACGTTTTAAACAAAAATCAAAACTTAGTTGATTACCAACAAAGGCATTTTTCTATTGCGTATAAGCAAATCATTCGTAACACTACCTATAAAAAGTGATGTGATTTTATTTCCTCCTCTTGCAGACACAACAATAATGTCAAAATCATTTTCATCAGCATGTTTTTCAATTGCTTCCACAATGGAGAATTCTTTCCTATCCATGAAGTTAAATTTAACTTCGGCGGTATTGGTGTATCTTTTTTTAAAGTGCTTCACCTTTTCATTCAATTGTTTTTCGGTTTTATCAATCGCTTTCTCGGTATTGATATACGGAAAAAAGAATGAGGAGATTGTATAAACATGTAAAGCTTCGATTTCACCTTGAGAGCTTTCAACTAGGGTTTGTGTAACCTCAAAGGAATTGGCTGAATCTGCACTGAAATCAGTAGGTACTAGCACCCTTTTGAGTTGATGTTTGGTTTTTTCTGGAACCAATAGCACGTTAGTGTTCAACATACGTACAAGTTTCTGATTCAATGCTCCAGTTCCTTGAAGTTCATTTTTATTACCCGAAAGAACAAGATCTATTTTATATTCTTTGGACAAATGCGTTAATATACTTTCGGTGTAATCATCAGAGGTTAGAACCAAAGAATGTGGAACTTCGGCAGTATAATTCGAAGCAATAGATTTGTGCAATTCTTTTTCTATAATTTTTTCAATGGAAATATCTTCATCTAAAAAACTATCCTTTAAGCCCTCAAGTTTATACTGTTTAATATTATGACAGAAATAAATATGTTCTACATTCCAAACTTCTGATAAAAAACTAACATATTTAAGCAGGATGGCATCCATTTCAGTAAGATCCATTGCTACCATCAATTTTAATTTAGATTTTAAATCGTTTCTTCTAGCCATTCTTCTTTTCTTTGTTTTATTCGTTGTTGTCTTTAGATTGATTGGAATGATCACCTCTTTCTTCGCGATCTTTATTCACCAATTGGAGAATATTTTTTCGATAATCTTCTTTTTCTATCAACTTTTCTTTTCGCTGTTTTTTCTCGTAATCTTCTTTTATCCCAGAATACAACGAGAAACACATCATAACCAGCAAAATTGCAAAGGGCAATCCTGAGATGGTGACGACAGTTTGTAAGGCATTTAATCCGCCACCGTACATTAAAACAGCGGCAATTACACCTGTGGAAGCTGCCCAAATAACCCTTTGATACTTTGGTGTTTTGAGTTTCCCTCCAGATGTGATACTGTCCACAACGAGCGCCCCAGAATCTGCAGATGTGATGATAAAACTACTGATTAGAATCACCCCTAAGACTTTTAACAACATAGCAAAAGGAAACTTGTCAAAAAACACATACAGCGCAGTAGATATATTTTCACCAACCGCTGCAACCATAGCTGTATCGCCTAATAAAATATCTCTCATCGTTGTACCACCAAACGCGCTAAACCATAAAAATGTAACTAACGCAGGCAGAATTAAAACACCCAATATAAATTCTTTAATGGTACGTCCTTTTGAAACACGTGCGATAAAAGTTCCAACAAATGGGGACCAAGAAATCCACCAACCCCAATACATAATTGTTCTGGTTTTTTGCCAATCTGTTCCTCTCAATGATTCTGTCCAAGTTGACATATCAATAAAATTGACCAAATAACTCCCTATGTTTTGAATATACGCACTTAGAATAAAAGTTGTTGGCCCTAAAATTAAAACGAGAAAGAAAATAGCCGAAGCCACACGAACATTTAATTTACTAAGCATTTGAACTCCTTTATTGACACCACTAAATGCTGATATTGTTCCTGCTAAGGTAACGGCGATAATAATTACCACTTGATAAAATAATGAACTTGGAATACCAAAAACATGGGTTAACCCAGAATTAATTTGACCAACACCAAAACCAATGGTAGTTGCTAATCCGAACAAGGTTGTAATAACTGCCATGATGTCGATTAAATTTCCCATCCAACCGTAAATTTTATTTCCCAAGATTGGATAAAAAACCGACCGTAGGGTTAATGGCATTTTACGGTTAAAAGTAAAGTATGCTAAAGACAAACCAACAACTGAATAAATAGCCCATCCATGAATTCCATGATGTAAAAACGAAAAATTAATTGCTTCCTGTGCAATGAGCACTGGGTCTTCACCAGCTAATCGAGGTGGATTTAAAAAATCACGTACAGGATCGGCAATACTAAATAGCACTAAACCATTTCCAATTCCGGCACTAAACAGCATGGCAAACCAAGCCCATCGACTAAATTCAGGTTTTGCTTTTTGGCCTCCTATTCGTATTGATCCGAATTTACTAAACGCCATGTACAAACAAAAAACGATAAATAGATTAACTGCCAAGGTATAAATCCAACCACCGTGTTCAGAAACATAAGTTTGTGCAATTCCAAAATAATGATCTGCTTGTTCTTCAAAAAAAAGTGTAAAGCCCACACTAAATATAACAACACCTACAACCGCAAAAAAAACAGTTCTGTTTACAACTAATCCTAAAAACTTTGAAGTATTTTCTTTTCTTTCAACTTTTATTGACATCTATAATTTTATTTAAATTAGTACTTTAGCTTTCCAAAGTGGACTATTTTCCTTTAAAATTGGGCGCCATAAAATATTACTTTAAGATGTTTTAATCAAGCTTTAACTCAATAAAATTATTTTATCCTGCTCGTTTGAATATTTACATTTTAATTGGCTTTAAATTTATATCTTTTTCTTATTTTTCAGAAAGCGTAATTCTTACCATAATATTTTACAAAAAATAAAACATGAGTCATTTCATCGACCGCATAGCCCAACATATTTTTGAAGAACAACTTCCACTTGAGCATTTAACCATAATTCTACCTTCTCAAAGGGCTAAGAAATATTTGCAACGTGCTTTATTTCAAGTTTACGACCAGCCTATTTTCTCTCCAAAGATCATTACGATGAATCGGTGGGTGCAAGAACTATCTCCATATCCAATTATTGACCCAACTCGTGCTTTATTTAAGCTGTACGATATTCATTTAAAAGTCGATAAAGAAGAACCGCAGTCTTTAGATGAATTTTTTAAATGGGGAAAAACTTTATTAAGTGATTTTGATGAAATGGATCGCTACCTTATTGATAGTAAGGACCTGTTCAAGAATTTAGCTGACATCAAAGATATTGAAAATTGGAGTTTTGATACCGAAGAGGAACTCACCGAAGGTCAAGTACGTTTTATGCGATTCTGGGATTTGCTGGCTGATTATTACCAGCATTTCAATGAAAAACTAAAAGATGATGGTGAATGTTATATGGGAATGGCGTATAGAAATTTAGCTACCCAAATTGATCTCGCTTTTGAAGAAGATAAAGCAACACAATTCATTTTTGCCGGATTTAACGCACTTTCTCCTGCCGAAATTTCAATTATGAAACAATTGAAAAATATGGGGAAAGCTGAAATATTTGTTGATGCAGATGAATATTATCTCAACGACAATAATCATGAAGCAGGTCAATTTATACGCGATTTATTTACTGAATTGAATGTAAAAAAACTTCCTTTTGTTGTTGATAAAATAGGAAAGGAAAGAAAGAAAATTGACATCATTAATTGTGCTCAACCAACAGGACAAGCAAAAGTAAGCGCAACTATTTTACATCAAGGTATACCAAACAATGAACTATCAGAAACTTTACTTTTATTAGCCGATGAAAAGTTAGTGGTTCCTGTAATGAAAAACATTCCTAAGAATGTTGGAGATACCAATATTACGCTGGGTTTACCTTTAAAAAACACGGCTATAAAGTCTTGGGTCGACATACTTTTTACCGTACAAGAACATTTTCAGCAATTCAACTCTAAGCAAATTTATCATAAAGATTTTGTGCGTTTCATCAAACATCCATTTATAATTGGGTTTTGTACAGACGAAGAGCTGAAAGCAATTACAAAAGTGGAACAAACAATTTTGTCTAAGAATTGGACATTTATATTTCCAAAACAATTGAAGCTTGGCGAGCGCATTTCCAAATTGATTAATCTATTTTTTACACCTTGGAACGAAGCTGGAAAAGAATATTCTTTAACACAAATCCGTACATTAAACCAATTGATTTATCAGGGTTTAAACAACGATAAAAACGCAATAGAACGTTCTATACTTTATCATTTTGACCGTTCTTTGGTAAAGTTAGTTTCCGTTTTGGAAGAATTTAAGGCAGATTTACGCCTAGGTACTTTTAAATCTTTATTTAATCAACATTGGATTAACGAAAGCATTGCTTATTACGGAAATCCATTAGACGGTTTGCAAGTGATGGGATTATTGGAAACACGTTTAATCGACTTCAAGAACATGATTGTTGTTGGGTTAAACGATGGGAGTATGCCACCTACAAATCCGATTCAGACCATTATTCCAATGGATTTAAGGCGTTATCACAATCTGCCAACTCCCAGAGAGAAACAAGGTTTGTTTGCGCATCACTTTTATCGCTTATTGCACCATGTTGAAAACTGTTGGATCACGTATTCATCTTCTGATCGAGAAATGGGTGGTGTGGACGAGCCTTCTCGTTACATAATGCAGTTACAATTGGAACTTTCGCGGGTCAATCCTTTAATCGAATTCAATACTTACGATTATACGATTTCCAATGAAGAAGAGGAAAGCGAATTATTGACCATTCCAAAAACAGATGCGGTATTGCAACGATTAGACGAATATTTTAAACGAAGAACATCCGCTTCAGCAATAAAGACAGCATTGCGTTGTCCAATGGATTTCTATTACAAATATCTACTCGGATTTGGAGAAGAAGACAAAGTAGAAGAAGAAATTGAGGCCAGTACTTTTGGAGATTTTATTCACAATACCTTAGAAACTTTATACGAAGACTTTGCACAATTCAATTCAGACGGAGCAAAACGAGAAAATCACAAATCATTATCTGCAATTGATGTCAACCAAATGCGCAAAAAACAGAAAGATGTGATGAAAAAGCATTTTTATGATTTCTTTAATTATTCGCCTAATCAAAACATCGAAGGGAAAAATTATTTGAGTCTAGAAATTGCGCAGCATCTTACCGATCGATTTTTAAAGCAAGAAGAAAAAGAATTAAAAGACAAAGACGGTCATTTATTCATTGTGAGTTTAGAAATGAAGTTACAATCTACTTTAAAACTCAATGTTCACGGAGAAGAAAAAGAAGTGAATTTCATAGGTTTTATCGATAGAATAGATGATTTTAATGGAAAAAAGCGCATTATTGATTACAAATCGGGGAAATGTACCCAACAAGATGTTAAACTGACAAAAATAACTTCGAAAGCAAAGACAGAAGAAGATGTTGTTGAAGAGTTCATTAAGAAATTAAAAAATAGCAAGTATGTTTTTCAAATGTTGGTTTACAACATGCTTTTCTATGATAAATTTGGATATTATCCAGAAAAAGTGGGCATTATTTCTATGGTAAATCTCTACGACGGTCCATTTTATTTAGACAATCAAATGACTGAAACAAATGAGGAATTAATGGACTTATTTAAAAAGACATTAACGAAAATCGTAAGTGATTTGTATGATACAGAGGTAGACTTTGAACATGATACAAAGAGTGATTATTGCGGATATTGTGAATAGGGCTTTTCAATGATGATTGATCACATTTTTTATCACGTAGAACCAAATTGCAGTGTGGTTCTACGTGTTTATTAAAAATCCTACACAAAAAAATTCAATCTTTCAATTCTCCAAATTTACCATTTTTAAAATCTTCAAACGCTTGAACTAATTCTTCTCGTGAATTCATTACAAAAGGACCATGTGCAGCGATTGGCTCTTCAATCGGCTCACCACTAATCACCAAAACAAGCGCATCTTCAGTAGCTTCGACATCAAAGGTTTCGCCTTTATTCGCCATCAACGCTAAATGATCTGTTGGAATCTCATGTGTTTGATTGATCTTAATATTACCTTCCAAAACCAATAAAGCCGTATTATAATGTTCAGGAAAATCGAAGCTAGCTTTTCCGTCTTTTTTGAGTTTTGCATTGAACATATTTATAGGTGTAAATGTTGAAGCTGGTCCTTGGACTGCTTCATACTCCCCTGCAATTACCTCAATGGTTCCAGCATCATTTGGCAATTGATATCGTTCAATTTCCTCTTTTTTGATGGCTTGATATTTTGGAGCACTCATTTTATCCTTTTTTGGTAAATTCACCCATAACTGGACCATTTGAAAGTCGCCACCTTGTTTACTCCATTCTTTTTCGTGATACTCTTTATGTAAAACGCCACTTGCAGCTGTCATCCACTGGATATCTCCTTCGCCAATTACACCTCCGCCCCCACTGCTATCATGGTGGGCTACTCTCCCCTTGTATGCAATTGTAACAGTTTCAAATCCTCTATGCGGATGAACACCAATACCTCTTGGCGTGTTTGTAGCAGGAAAATAATACTTTGAATTATAATCCATCATAATAAACGGATTCATTCTTTCCATGCTTAAGCGGCTTACACCTGGGATATAATTATGTACACGAAATCCATCTCCAACAAAATGTGGTGGTTTCGGTTGCGCTATGTATTCTACTTCTTTCTTTTTCATATCTAGTTTTTAAACAAAATTACATGAAACAAAAATATTATGCATTGATGTATGGTAAGAACCAACCCCATCGTTAGATTTATGGAAATATATTTGTAATGATATTAGTGTGGATATAACCTGACTAAATGCTAATTTATGTTTTATTTGTCAATTCTCTGCGCACACGACTTAAACTTTCTGGGGTTATTCCTAGATAAGAGGCTATCATACTTTGTGGGACACGTTGAAGTATATTTGGATACATACTTACAAACTTCAAATAACGTTCTTCTGCCGTGGCACTCAATAATAAATTGATTCTTTGCTGGAGATGACGAATATGATTATGCAACAAACGACTATTAAAACGTACAAAATTCGGGGCTTTTTGTGCGATTCTTTGTAGGAGTTCATCATCAATGATTACCACTTGACTATCTTCCAGCGCTTGAATGTTGTAAGCGGATGGTTCGTTGAAGAAAACACTCTCTCGATCAGTAACGAGCCAACCCTCTGGCGCAAAAGAAATAATATGTTCTTTTCCCTTGTCATCAGTAGAAAATTGTCTTAGCAAACCTTTCTCTACAAAAAAAGTATGTTTACAATGTGCATTCGCACGTAACAAAAAGTCATCTTTATGCACGATACTGTGTCGGCTTTTTTTAAGAATTGCATCAATTTTTGATTCATCAATTTTCAGATGCAACAATAAGAACTTTTTAAAATAATTGTGGGCCATAATCATAGTATTTGTAGTAACAATCTAACTAAAGACAATATAGACAGATAAATATAACGAATTTATCCCGAACTATTTCACCATTCTAAATCTTTAAACAGGTATCATTCAGTAAAACCCAACACTAAAATGTGACAGGAGAAGTTTCAAGGCGCTTAATTTTGGATATTACCATCATTTATGAGGTTTTGATTTTGTTAGATTAAGCGTTACGGGTTCCTTGAAATTTGCATTTTCATACTGAATTAATGATCCTAAAAAAACAACCTCCAAAAAAATGAATTCTTGGAGGTAATTTAATATGAATGCGTCATCAGTAAATATGACAACTATAAATCTATCAAATGTTTATTCGGTACCTCTTAAAAGATGAACAAAACCGTGTTCTTCCTTACTTTCACCACCAGCACCTTCTATTATAAACTTGTAAAAATAAGTTCCGTCATTACATTCTGTTCCATTGTTATCAACAGTACCATCCCATTGAAAGTTAGGATTATCACTCTCAAAAACAACATTCCCCCATCTGTTCAAAATAACGATTTCAAAAGAGGTTGTATTACTTGCGTTTACTGTAAAGAAATCATTAACACCATCACCATTTGGAGTAAATGAATTTACCATATCATATTCAACTGGTAAAAACACATCTATTAATTGAGTGGCCTCATCAGTACAAGCTCCTTCCGTAATAGTTAGAACAACAGTATATACACCTTCATCAGGATAGTTTGAATATTGAGTACTCAGGTCATTTACTATATTTCCATCACCATTTCCAAAATCCCAATCATATTGTGATGCTGGATCGGAGGTATTCGTAAAAATAACATCTAAAGGCGCAGGACCTTGTGTTGGTGTAGCCGTGAAAGAAGCTTCTGGCGGCGGATTTTGTTCTAATAGGATACTATCTCTTACTGTACATACATCGTCTTTAATACGGAAATAATACCACCCAGCCGCTTTATCTGGCCAAGCTGTAGATTGGGTGTTAGACGGATTTTCTGCCCCAGGACCACGCCAATTATAATCAGGTGTGCCCGTAAAGCCACTTCCGAATCCTAAAACGGCTCCGTTTTCTAAACCACAATCTGCCGGAAATTGATTTAAAGAATCAATAGACAAAGTTTGATTCATGGTTATTGATGCTGTATCCCGATGCGAAATTCCACATTCGTCTGTTACTGTAATGACGTATTCCGTATATCCATTTTCGAGCACACTATAATATGCAACTGAATCTTGTTGACCATCCTGCCATTCAATTTGAAATGGAGGTACAGTTCCATCTACTTCAACCCACAATGGAATACTGTCATTAAAACAATAAGCTGAAGTGTCTAATGTAGAAATGTTTATTACTGTATCTTGTACGTGAAGTTGAACGATAGTATCGTAAAAACAACCAAAGTCATCTTCAACATTAAATGTGTAGAAATAATCCCCAATTCCATCTGGCTCTATTACAATTAAAGTATCATTCGTTGTGTCCGAAACTATAGTAGGGTCTTGAGACCAATATGCATCTGTAATAGTATTTTGATAGAATTCATTGTCTGGAAATAAAGAAGGGTCAAAATATAATCCCCATTCAAAGATGTAACCGTCATCACCTCCCCAACTATCTCTAATATTCAAAGTCCAGTTACCATTTAGTGGACAACCTGCAAAACCAATATACGAATCTTCTGGTGCATAGATTCCGTTTGGATCCATCGTACCCAATGTATTTTGTGAAGGTGCAGTTGGAGGTAAAGGAATTGTATTGGTTAGGTATTCAGAGGCAAAATCTCCCCAGTTATTATTTACTGAAGAAAAACAATATTCATATCCATTTCCTGGACCCGATCCTCCTGAAACATCAGGTTCTCCTAAAAACCTTCCTCCTCCACCAAAACCACCCGGAATATAACCTGCTGATTGAGTTGAAGAGTTAAAGATGGTTACTTCTGTTCCATTTGGACAAGTTAACCACATTTCTAAATCTCCTAAAAAACTGTGTTCCATATCCACACACATCTCTACGAGGTCTCCAGCATTTGCAAACGTTGCTCCAGCAGGAAAACCAGACATATTAATTGTAGTGGAATAAGTAACTCCTGAACCGTCTGGTAAATAAGTTTCACCAGCCACAGAACCTCCTAATTGGAAACTACCCTCATTTGTGCTCACACCAACTGTATCAGCACTTGTTACCCCACCGAATAACTCCGTACTTCCTGAAAAACAAACCGTATCTTCAATTGGTCCAGTACCCGCAAATGTTGGCGTTATACTGGTTCTTATCTTAAATTTTATTGTTTCATTCGAAGGGTAGCTATCTGTAATTCTTAGGTACCCGATAAACCCACCTTCGTTATTTGGATTAAACCATATACTGTCATTGTTAGGTCCAAGAGTTCCATCCGTGAACTCCCATAAATAATCAACATTGTTTATGTTCTGTGAGTAACCTTCATTCGTATTCTCAAAAGAATAAGGAAAGATTGGTTTAGCTACTAATAGTACTGAATCACCTTGACAAATATCTACATAACCTGTATCCAGAGGAAACATATCATTTCCAGGCGTTCCATTTATAAATGCTTCAACGTGCATTTCTATGTCTTGGGGTGGTGAGAAACAAAGAATATTTGCGTCCCATCCAGTTCCATTATTTGCACCGTCTGAAACAAACTCAAATGTTAAACATCCTGAGGTATTCGCCCAAGATGCAGTTCCTGTAAAACCTGTACCAATAGTTCCATTGTTTAATGCAGCTATTCGCGGAGAACTTGTATTAGGTCCATCATAAACGAATAAAGTATCGCTCCCGTGAACATCCCAAGTAAAGCCAGGACTATTTCCAAAAAAGGCCCTTATTTTGGGATCGCCAGAGTTGTCTGGACAAATAGTAATTGTTTCTGTTGTTCCTGGAGAATAATCACCGCTTGTACCACCATCATCAAAGAAGTTAGCAACAGAGGCATCATTGAATACCGAACAATCAATCGGATTGGATTGATCAAAATCTGCATCTTGTATGTTAATGGTTTGTCCAAATAACAATGTCCAAGAAAACAGAACAGCAAAAATCGTAATTAGTATCTTCATTTTATTTAATTTTTAATATGAGATTTTTAGGACGAACGACAACAATTTTATTGCTTCCTTCGAATTTAAAATATTGATAACGATTAATTAAATCTATACCTAAGCTAATGTAGGTATGTTCTTTAGTAGGGTCTTTATCAAGCACACCATCAAATTTAATTTCCTTCCCTTCACCTTCTTTAAAATCTCCAATAGAAATACCTACATCAAGTGCATGATTAATAATCGCATATTCTTCAGGATTACTTTCTTCTATCTTTGTGAGTTCCTCAGAAGTATAACGCGTCAATAACCGCGCATCATGATTCGTTTGAGCGAAGCTATAAGAAGCAAGGCTAAACAGTGTTATAACAATAAAATTCTTCAACATATTATATCTTTTTAAGTGAGACGGAGCAACTCAACATAAAGTTGCATTAACTTAAAAAAAATTAAACATAATTTGATAGAGTTGTTAATTTTTAAAAACGGTCTGTTGAAGCAAATAACTTAAAAACAAATACATACAAATTAAATTCCATGTTAATTAACATTTGGTAAAATAAGGCATAGAGAAGGATTGAGTAATGTAACAATTACAAAGAGCCTTTTTATAATTTGAATAAAATCATCAGGTTTGGAATTTCAAAAATCATCAAATGCATAGAACGATACTTAAATATGTGCATATATATAAACAAGTACGGAAAAACAATAAGATCATTCACATTTTAATGAACAGATGGTGACAAATCCTAAAAGAGAACCTTCAAAAATAAATTAGACATTTGTTTAGAACTAAAATGCTTAAACTTTATTATTTTTGGATATTAAAATAATTTCCATGGGCAAGATATTAGTCATAGATGATGAAAAAAGTATTCGCAGAGCTCTCAAAGAAATATTTGAGTTTGAGGATTATGAAGTAGATGAAGCAGAAGATGGGAAGGAAGGTTTAACAAAAGCCACTTCACAATATTACGATGTTATATTTTGCGACATTAAAATGCCTAAAATGGACGGTATGGAAGTGTTAACCGCTCTTCAAAAAGAAAAAGTTGAAAGTCCTGTAATCATGATATCAGGTCATGGAAATATTGAAACTGCGGTAGAATCTATCAAGCTAGGTGCATTCGATTTTATTGAGAAACCGCTGGATTTGAATCGTATTTTGGTTACCATTAGAAATGCGAGTGAAAAAAACAACTTAGTCGAAGAGAAGAAAAATTTAAAAAAGACGGTTCAACGTTTTAAGGGCTCTTCAATTATTGGTGAAACTGATGCAATTATTCAAATCAAAGAAATGATTGAAAAAGTAGGGCCAAGTGAAGCGCGTGTTTTGGTTACAGGAGAAAATGGAACAGGTAAAGAGTTAGTAGCACGTTCGCTTCACGACAATAGTCCTCGAAAAGACGAAGCTTTTATTGAGGTTAACTGTGCTGCTATACCTGCAGAGTTAATAGAAAGTGAGCTTTTTGGACATGAAAAAGGTGCATTTACCTCTGCTGTAAAGCAAAAAAAGGGAAATTTGAATTGGCTAAAAAAGGAACCTTGTTTTTAGATGAAATTGGCGACATGAGCGCATCAGCTCAAGCAAAAGTGTTGCGGGCTTTGCAAGAAAACGTAATTCAACGCGTAGGAGGCGAAAAAAACATCAAGGTCAATCCACGCATTATAGCTGCTACAAATAAGAACTTAAGAAAGGAAATTGAGGAAGGAAATTTTAGAGAGGATTTATATCACCGATTAAGCGTAATATTAATTCATGTACCTACTTTAAATGACCGTACGGATGATATTCCCATGCTAGCTGATCATTTTTTAACCATGACTTGTGCGGAACATGGAATACCGAGAAAAAAATTCACAGAAGATGCCTTAGAAGCACTAAAAAACACAAATTGGAGCGGAAATATTCGTGAGCTAAGAAACATCATTGAACGCATGGTGATTTTATGTGATGAAGAAATTACGGGATTTGATGTAAATACTTTTTCAAATCCACGCGCTTAAAACCGAAGTTCAAGATATAAATAAGATTAATTTACATATATCAAAAAAATGTTTTTTAAATCATTATTCAGTAAACGAAAAGAAACTGAAGATAATATTCCAAGCGAAATGAAATATTTAATAGTGGGATTAGGAAATCCAGGTGCTAAATATGAAAACACTCGACACAACATTGGCTTTAAAGTCGTGGAAGCATTTGCTAAAGAACGAGAAGCCAACTTCGAAACGTTAAAACTTGGAGAAGTTGCTAAAGCAAAGTGGAAAGGTAGACAACTTATTTTATTGAAACCATCAACCTTTATGAACCTCAGCGGAAAAGCAGTAAACTACTACTTACAAAAGGAGAAAATTAAAATAGAAAACTTATTGGTTATTACCGATGATTTGGCGCTACCATACGGTAAGTTGCGTATGAAAGGAAAAGGCAGTGATGGCGGTCATAATGGTTTAAAAGACATTCAGGCTGTTTTAAACACCAATAAATACGCACGTTTACGTTTCGGTGTTGGTAGTGAATTTAGCAAAGGGAAACAAGTTGATTATGTGTTAGGAGAATGGAATGATGAAGAACGTTTACAGATTGAAGAACGCATAAAAACAGCAACGGAATTTATTAAAGGATTCAGCACTATAGGGTTAAACCAAACCATGTCAAATTGGAATAACAAATAATTCATGAACATTAATTGGGATCAAATTCAACAAGGAGGCAACTTTGATGAACGTCCTGAGTTTTTACGTCAACTTCATGGTGGAGATATTAATGACGTTTATTTGATTAAAGCAGATCAGGCTTTGTGGGTTGTTAAGCAAAACGTTAAACATCAATATCCTAAAATGTTGGAAAAGGAATTTCATGCTATGGAGTTCCTAAATAAAAAAAGTCCACTTACCACGCCTCTTATGCACTCGCATTTTTCAGATGAAAAGTATCAATACCTTTTAATGGAATATATTGAAGAAGGCAGGACTACTCATGATGCCCAGGAAAGATTAGGTATTCAATTAGCACAGCAACATAAAATAAGTAATAGCTGTTACGGCTGGACAGAAGACAATTATATTGGAAGTCTTAAGCAAATCAACACTCAGAAAAGTACATGGTCCGATTTTTATGCTGAAGAAAGAATCCTTTATTTATCAAAAAAGGCGTTTGATTTAAAGCTTCTTATTCAATCTGATATCAAAAAATTAGAAAACTTTTGTTCCAAATTAAACGAAATCATTCCCGTGGAAAAACCAGCATTATTGCATGGAGATTTATGGGGTGGTAATTATTTTATATCTATTAAAAATGATCCAGTGATATACGATCCTGCCATATATTTTGGACATAGAGAAATGGATATTGCGATGACAAAACTTTTTGGAGGATTTTCTTCTGCTTTCTATGAAGGATACCAAGCTACTTTTCCATTGTCACATAACTGGAAAGATCGAATGGCATTCCTCCAATTATACCCAAATCTAGTTCATTTAATATTATTTGGAACAGGATATAAACCAGCTATTGATAGCGTTATTAAACAATTCTAAACTACCTAACTCACAGTATAAATGTGTTGTTCAAGGCATTTCAGCAAACCCTATACATACAAATAAGCCCAATACATCAACACGAACTGCAAAGGCAACCTCAAATAGGCAATCCATCTATTTTTGCTTTGTTTTTCCTTCATGCGTTTGGCCATGTAAATATTGGCAGGAAAAACGAAAATAAGCAGAAGTATAATTCCAAAAGCAGCATAAAAACGTGATTGATCGAAAAGCAGTCCAACGCCCAATATGATTTCAATAATCCCAGATAACAAAACCATCGTTTTATGCGCTGGAATATAAGGCGGCATTATTTTTAAGTAGGTTTTCGGCGTAACGAAATGCATTATTCCTGCGAGAATGTATATAGCCGACATGATGTAGAGTCCAGTTTCTTGCATTGATATGGTTTTATTTAAATTGTGAAGTACAATATAATCAAAGCGATGAAAACTAGCAATAATTTCAATTAGAAGGTATGAATTCTTCATATTGAATCTGTTTGAATTAAAACAACTATTGATGTGGGATTCATACCTCATTCAATAGCATATTACGAATAAACTTGACCTCTACCGTTCCAAAATATTTACTTTTTCTACAAAGCGTTGACTTTTATCTGTATCATTTTTGGTGAACAAACTAATACTCACATAAAGTACCAAAGAAATGGAAATTCCAATGATCGCTTGTTCTACCGAGGCTATTTCCCATAAAGTTGGGAGTGGAATGCCAAGTGCCACTAGTAAATTGTAGGTAGAAAATACGATTCCAAATAGCATGGAGATAAATGCAGCTTTGCTCGTTCCTCTGATCCATAGAAAGCCAAAAACCAAAGGAATAAATGCACCTGTGGTGAGGAAATCTGAACCTATCCACGAGATTTGTAACACAGATTTTATACGTAAGGCAAATAACAACGCCAATAAAACAATGGTTTCTTATTCCTTTGGCAAAAACGAGCATCAAAGCTGTGGCAACAAGCACAGGTACACCGTAAATCCAAAAGGAGTTTAAACCGTTTTGATGTGCATGATCTACCACGTCAATTGCCGAACCACCGCCCCACCAAGAAGCGATAAATGTAATGGAAAGCAACCAAGCGGGGAGTTTTCTAGATGCCAAAAAGAAGTCTTCGCTGCTTTTACTTTTTCGGTTAAAAATCCCAACAATTATCATCGTTAGAACGTAAAGCAAAAGAAACAATAAGGTGATACTATTGCGCGACATTGACCGAAAATTAATTGTTGCACTCTTCTGTATTAAAACGCATGTTTAATAATTCAGGCTCAAATCCAAATTTTCTATAGGACTTTAAAGCGCTTTCGTTTTTGGCGTAAACATCAAGTACAATTTCTGTAATATTATGGTTCTTTGCCCAATCAATAAGTGCCTGAATAATTTGTCCATTTACGCCTTTACCGCGAAATTCAGGTACCACGAACATAAATCCTAAATAGGCATGATATCTTTCCTTTTTTGTGGGTTTTGACTTTTCAATTGAGGCATAACCAGAAGCGATGAGTCTACCCTCTTTTTCAGCTACCAAAAAACAAGCGTATTCATCCTCAATCAAATCTTCTAAGGGATAATATTCTATCGGGTCAGGCTTGAGATTGGGTGCAAAAGGACGTTCATATTCTATGACTGCTTGTTCAAAGGATTCTAAGATGGGTAAATCTTTTAAATTGGCACGTCTGATAAGAATATCCTGCATAATTATAGTTTGATTTTCGTTGACTTAAACATAGTAAATTATTATTAATTGTTGATCATTTTAATTAACATTTTCATCATTTATTATATTCTAACAGCGGCTCTTTATCCTTAAGAAACAGTAAAACTGACAAAAGTCATACGACAATAAAAGATAATAATGTCTTTATTTTAAAAATCCTTACGTAGATTTGTTCTAAATAATAAAAATAGTTGTTATGGAAACTTTAGATGTTACGAAAATAGAACCACAATTCAAGCACTCAACCATCTTTCAAAGATTTGAGAATTTAGCAGAAAATACTCATTTCATTATTCACAATGATCACGACCCAATGCCATTGTATTATCAAATGCAAGCGGAGTTAGGAAAAGTCTTTACATGGGAATATATCCTACAAGGTCCTGAAATTTGGGAAGTGAAAATCACCAAAATTCCACGTCAAGAAGAAGAGGAAGACACCTCTACGATTGGTGAGTTAGTGGTTGAAGATTTCAGAAAAGCAGAGGTTTTTAGAAAACACGGTTTAGATTTTTGTTGTGGCGGAAAAAGATCTGTTCAAGCCGCATGTGAGAAGCGTGGCGTAGATTACAAAGTAGTGAAAGCAGATTTAGACGCTTTAGATAGAGATCAAGGCAGTTCAATGGAAAACTTTAACGAATGGGAACTCGATTTTCTTTGTGATTTCATTGTAAACAAACATCATAAATATGTCTCAGATGCGATTCCGATGTTGTTGGAATACAGTGCAAAAGTAGCACGCGTTCACGGAGAAGCACATCCTGAAACAATCGATATTGCACATTATTTCAAAAATGTAGCAGATGAATTAATGAGTCACATGCCAAAAGAGGAAAATGTATTGTTCCCTTACATCAAGGAATTGGTAGCAGCCAAAAAAGCAGGTAAAAAAGTTGAAAAACCATCATTTGGAACAATTGTTAATCCAATAAATATGATGGAGGCTGAGCACCTTGAAGCTGGAGATGATATGGAAAAAATTCACGACTTAAGTGATGTTTACCAACCACCAGCAAGTGCGTGTAATACTTACCGAGTACTTTATGGTAAGCTGGCCGAATTTGAAAAAGATTTACACCAACACATTCATTTAGAGAATAATATTCTGTTCAAAAAAGCAATTGAGCTTGAGAAAGAAGTGATGGCGTAAGTTATAGAAAGAGAAACTTATGAGAATCAACGGAAATACAAAAGTATCCAAAGTGATCAAAGAAAACAAAGAGGCGATTGAAGCAATTGCCTCTTTGAATTCTCATTTTACAAAGCTGAGAAACCCCATTTTACGAAGACTTTTGGCACCAAGAGTAAGTATTGCCGAAGCCGCTAAAATAGGAAAATGTGAAGTTCAAGAAATGCTTAATGCTTTGGTGAAAATCGGATTTGAGTTAGAAGAGAACGTAAAAGAAAATACACAAAGCAATTCTTTAGGAGAAAATGATGAGGTAAAAGACTTTTTAGTCAATCTATCTGTAATTTCTTTAGATGTCCGACCAATTTTAGCCAAAGGGGAAGATCCCTTTAATGTGCTTCAGAAGGCATTGAAAAAATTAAATAAAAATGAAGCTTTGGAAGTTCTTATTGATTTCGAACCCATTCCTTTGATTAGAATTCAAGAAAAGAAAGGATTTCTCTCATTTACCACCGTAAAAGATGGTGTTTATCATACTTATTTTAAATCAGGAGGAACAGCCGAAAAAGAAACGGAGAATCAAAATAAGTCCATAAAAAAGATAGATGAAAGTCAATATAATCGTTTGGTTGAAGAGTATCCAGGAATAATCAAAACCATGGATGTTAGAAACCTTGAAATGCCAGAACCCATGATAAGGATTTTAGAAGTCATTCAGGAGCTTGAAGAAAATACTGGACTTAAAATTTATCATAAAAGAATTCCTCAGCATTTGTTGCCGGAGTTGGAAGACAAAAATCTAAACACATTTATTTGTCCTATTTCAGAAGGTAATGTCATGCTGTTTATTACCCACAAGAATGTTCAATCAAGGAACAAATAATGCCCCGTCAGCAAATTCGGTGATTCCGTATTTTGTATTTTCAGCTTTCAGTTGGCTCATCGCAATTGTATTTATAGCCTTGCATCCGAAAGCTGTTCTTACGCAAGTTTACTTCAACGAAACCATGCTAACCATCACACATATTCTGATGCTGGGCTTCGTGACTTCTGTAATTTTTGGGGCATTGTTTCAATTACTGCCGGTTATCTTCCTTCAAAAAATCTATTCTGAAAAACTCACCAAAAGCATTTTCTATCTTTTATCTGCAGGAACACTCGGACTGTGTTTGTCTTTCTATTTTGATGTCAATGCGATTGGTTTAACTCTTTTCGGAAGTCTGCTCAATATTGCAGTTCTTCTTTTTCTTGTCAATATTTGGAAAACCATCGGGAAATCTACCGAAAACAAAGTTGCTAAAAAGTTCATTAAAACAAGTGCAATTTGGCTCGCCATTACCGTTGTTGTAGGGTTAATTTTAGCCCTCAATTTTCTTTATCCATTCCTTCCTTTTGTTCATTTAGAACTGCTTAAACTCCATGCTCATTTTGGAATTATCGGTTGGTTTATTTTCTTAATTATTGGCGTTTCAAGTGTATTAATTCCCATGTTTTTACTCGTCCACGATTTAGATAAACGACCGCTAAATTTCGCTTACGTGTTACTCACGACAAGCCTAGTGTTAGGAATCATTAGTAAACTTTTTGTTTTGTCGTGGATGATGTATCTCGCTTATGGAGCCGGTATTTTGGGATTCATTTATTACCTCAACTTCATTTATGTAGTATATAAAAACCGCCCGAGAAAATTCTTAGATTATGGTTTGAAAAAAACAATGATTGCCTTTCCAACAATACTTTTGGCCATGGCGATTTCCATTTTATTTTTATTGGACATCAATACCGCGTTTCATCTTTCAGCATTCTATATTGTGGTTTTAGTCATTGGTTTTGTCGCCACTTTAATTCTCGGACAATTTTACAAAACATTGCCTTTTATTGTTTGGCTTAAAATCTACAAACCTTTTGTGGGTAAAGAGAAAACCTTATTGCCAAAAGACTTATACAGTTACAAGCGACTCAAATACCAATATTATTTTCATGTAATTGGATTTATTGTGTTTTTCGGCGCATTATTGAGTGGCTTTACTGTGGTTTTCTATCTCGGAATAGGGTTTTTATTTATAGCCGCAGTATTATTTTTAATCAATGTAATGCAAATCGTATTACACAAAAAACAAACATTATGACAGCAGCAAATAATAATTCAGCAGAGGTATCAGAGATGGGGATTTATGAAAGTTTAAAAGCTGTGATAGATCCAGAATTATATGTCAACATTATAGATTTAGGTCTAGTTTATGGTATTTCGTTCAAGCAAGAACCGTTTTCTGTTAAGGTAGATTTAACCCTAACCTCTAAAGGTTGTCCCATGGGAGGAGCAATTATTCAAGACATCGAAGAAACATTGAAACGCATTTATCCTGGAATTGATGTTTTGGTTCAACTAGTTTGGGAACCATCTTGGAGCATGGAAATGGTCACCGAAGAAGGACATGCGCAATTGAGCGGATTTTAATTCATTTTAAAAAAGATAAAAAACTCCGATTATACCATGAATCAGGTATTGTTTAGAATGGTTCTAAACAATACTTTTACTTTTAAAAGAGTAATCATGGAAGTAAAAGATATGGAAACCGCTCCAGGACACTGGATATTGGCTAAGATGGGTAAGAAAGTGCTTAGACCAGGCGGGAAAGAACTAACAGAAAAACTAGTAAACAACCTTGAGATAAGCAATCAGGATGATGTCATTGAATTTGCTCCAGGGCTTGGGTTTACCGCCAATTTATCCTTACAAAAACAACCTCATTCATACATTGGTGTAGATGCCGATCCAGAAGCAATTGCTTATTTGCAAAATAAAATAAAAGGAGATAATTTAAGATTTGTAAATGGAAACGCCCAAGAAGTTGGGTTGAATGATGCTTGCGCTACAAAAGTATATGGAGAGGCCATGTTGACCATGCATGCCGATCACAGAAAAGCAAACATTATAAAAGAAGCGCACCGATTATTAAAACCAGGCGGATTGTATGCCATTCACGAAATTGGACTTACTCCCAATGATATTTCGCAAGATTTAAAATCTTCTATACAAAAAGAATTGGCCAAAACAATTAGAGTAAATGCTCGTCCGCTTACGGTCAATGAATGGGAAGCGCTTTTGCAGCAAGAAGGCTTCGAAATCATGTTTAAATCTACCAACGGTATGCACCTCTTAGAATCTAAAAGATTGATAAGCGATGAAGGTTTTATCAAGGCCTTAAAAATAGGGTGGAGAATTACCACAAATACCTTGGCGAGAAAGCGTATTTTGGCCATGCGTAAAGTGTTTAGAAAATACGAAAAGCACATGAATGCTGTGGTGATTGTAGCAAAAAAGGTTTAAATAAATTATAGTTTTTTTAATACATTTAAAGCTTCATCAACATGTTGATCTACTTTCATTTGAGAATTAAAAACTCCACGAATCACTCCCTGTTTATCGACGATATAAGTAACTCTTCCTGGAATAATTCCAAATAAATTTGTGGGCACATCAAAAGCTTTCCTTACCTTTTTATCTGTATCTGCGAGTAAAGTAAATGGTAATCGATGGTTTTCTGCAAATGCTTTGTGACTTTTTTCATCATCACTAGAGATGCCAATCACTTTTGCTCCTGCGTCTTGAAGCTCTTCATAAGCATCACGGAATGAACAGGCTTGTTTGGTACAACCCGCAGTTTCATCTTTTGGATAGAAATAAATCACTAAGTTGGATTTACCGATTAAATCTGCACTATTAATTATTTCTCCATTTTGGTCTTTTAAAGAAAAAGATGGACATTGCTCCCCTACTTGTATTGATTTACTCATTAGAAAATTTTTGATATAACAATTTGAATCATGATTTTGTTCCCGACTTGTATGATTTAAAAATTACCTTCTCCTTCTTCTTTGTTGCGGCTTTTTTTCTTGGCTACATTTTTATCTTCAATTTCCTCTTCAACTAACGGATGAGGTGGCATAACCTGAACCTTTTGTTTGATCAGTTTCTCAATTTTTTTAAGGTAGGGGCGTTGTTCGTTATCACAAAATGAGAGTGCAATTCCACTCGCATCTGCTCGACCTGTTCTTCCAATTCGATGAACATAGGTTTCTGGAACATTTGGTAGGTCATAGTTGATTACCAAATTCAATTCATCTACGTCAATTCCTCTGGCTGCTATATCAGTTGCCACTAAAACTTGAATTTTTCCGTCTTTAAAACCGCCCAAAGCCGCTTCACGTTGTGGTTGAGAACGATTTCCATGAATTGCGGCCGCATTAATTTCTGCTTTATCCAGCTTTTTAACAATTTTATTTGCTCCATGTTTTGTTCTAGAAAATACCAAAACAGAATCATCAGGACGTTCCAAAATTAAATTTTTCAACAAATTAATCTTGTTTCCTTTACTTACAAAGTAAACTGCTTGATCGACTTTCTCAGCGGTTGCTTGTTGTGGTTGAATAGAGACTTGCTCAAATTGACCTAAAATCTTTCTTGACAATTCAACAATTGATTTTGGCATTGTTGCTGAAAAGAAAAGGGACTGTCTTTTTTGTGGAAGTTGGGCAATGATTTTTTTAATGTCGTGAATAAACCCCATATCTAACATCTGATCTGCCTCGTCAAGTACTACAAAGTCTAAATGTTTTAATGTTAAATGCCCTTGTCCAAGTAAGTCTAACAATCTTCCTGGAGTCGCAACAAGTATATCTACTCCTTGTTTGAGACGAGCTACTTGTTTGTGTTGTTTAACTCCACCGAAGATTACTGTATTTCTTAGACCAGTATGACGGCCATAAGCTTTTAAACTTTCATCTATTTGGCTAGCTAATTCTCTAGTAGGTGTAACAATCAATGCTTTTATCTGTCTTTTGCCTTTTGTTTTGTCTTGTCTCGTGTATAAGTGGTGCAGAATAGGAATGCCGAATGCAGCAGTTTTTCCTGTTCCTGTTTGAGCTACACCGAGCAAGTCTTTACCTTCCAGCAAAATTGGAATTGCTTGCGCTTGAATTGGGGTTGGATTTTCGTAACCTTGTTCATTTAAGGCTTCTAATATGGGTTCGGCTAAACCGAGTTGTTTAAATGTCATGTATATAATATAAGTAACAAAGGTATTATTTTTATAGTTGATGTGACATTTTACAGGATTTTTATGGTTTTTTGATTTTAGTTGATGGTATTAACAAGCCGTGGATAATAGCAATAGGTAAAACAAGTCCTCCTGAAAATATCATACTTAACTCGTATAACAAAGTGCTATCCCGATATTTTTTTCCTTTTAATCGTGCTTGAAAAGCGCTTAACGGTATCCCATACATATTACCAGCGATCATTACTTGACACGCTGCCAGAATTATTAATGCTTTTTCAGATCCATACTCGTCTACAATAGATTGTAGTGCGTAGGATTCAGGTTTACCTGTTGAGTCTGCAAAATGTTGTGCAAAAACAAGTGCTTTTGCTTCTTTTGGCTGAATAAAATCTTCTCCTCCACTTAAAAAGCTACTTATTTCATCGGCGCTCATCCCTTGTTTGAGTGCCATTTTTGTGTGTTGATAAGAGCATGCCGCACAACCATTAACTTCTGTAACTGCTAATTGGATACGTTCAATAAAATCAAGATGTAGTTTTCCTGATTTTTTATTTTTTGAAAGTATAGGGAAAGCTTTTACTGCCTTTACAAACGAATTGTACATTTCAAAAAAAGTAAATCTTCTTTTAAATTCAGTTCTTTCTGAGTAAGATGATGGAATTGTTATTTCTTTTTTCATTTTGATCAATGTATTTATCGAAATTTACATAAAGTATGAAGCTAACTAGGTAACAATTGATACTTTTAGTATTTAACGGTGAAGAAATTGGCATAATTTACAATCCTATATTTGCAAACTTCATATTCAATAAACATTTTAATTTGTATGGTGAAATACTTAATAATATGTTGTCACACACAAAATGTTTAAATTATCTTTGTAAACCTTAAACCTTATTGAGATTAATCTGTTTTAATGACATGGCAGGATACAAGATTAAAGATTTAGAAACGCTAACTGGCATCAAAGCCCACACATTGCGAATGTGGGAGAAGCGTTATGATCTTATTTCTCCAAAACGAACGAAAACAAAAATAAGGACTTATACTGATCAGGAGCTAGTAAAACTCATGAATGTGGCTATTCTTTATGATAGTGGATTAAAGATTTCCAAAATTGCCAGTTGTTCTGAACGAGAGTTAAGATCAAAGGTTAAGGATATTTACAATGAAAAACAGTCTTTGGGTGCTGTGGTTAATTTAATGATCCAATCTATGATTGAGTTAGACTGTGAAACTTTTGAAAGGGTACTTTCTAAATCAATTGAAAAAGAAGGATTAGAAATTGTCTATCAAAATTACCTCGTTTCATTTCTGAAAAGAATTGGTGTACTTTGGGTTGTAGGCACAATCACACCTGTTCAAGAACATTTTGTTTCAAATGTTATACGTCAAAAAATAATCGTTGAAACCGATAAACTTCCACTCGTAGAAAAAAGAAAGTTTGACGCTGTTTTATTTACGCCAGAAGGTGAATATCATGAGATTAGTTTATTGTACTACAATTATATTTTGCGCAAAAGAAACTATCGCACCTTATACTTGGGCGTAAACGTACCAACCGATGACCTTAAAAAAACATTACCTTCTACGAATCCTAAAAACCTAGTCGTGTCAATGGTAGCGGCTGTAAGTAAAGTTGATTATTTTAAATATTTTCAAGAATTGACATCTGCTGTAAAGTTACCCGTTTTTGTTGGCGGTGCGGTGGTTGATCAATATGGCTTACCAAAATCAGATTTTATTTTTTCTATCAAAGACTGGGTTGGGTAATTTCATAAACATACTGTAGATTTTTGACCCTAACCTGAATTATTCACCAATCTTAATGTCTTAGAGCATTAACACTTATAAATCAACATCTTAACTGTATTTCCTGTAAAACTTGAGAATCCCATTTTTGGGTACTTGTGTATTTGTAAGATTTTGATCTATTCGTCGTTACAAGCCCCGCGAAATATACATATATTACTTTAGGTCTTGTGCCTAGAAAAGATTTAAAATTAAATGCATGAACCGAGCCTGCGAGATCAACGACTAAAGGAGTTAATAATTCTATCTAACAAATTGACTAAGTTACTAAAATCAGCTATTTTATATCACAAAAAACCCGCTACTTTAGAATACAGGTAATATTTTGATTCACGATTTTTTTTGTCATCATTTTTGTTTTACTATGCGACAAAAATGCCGCCAAAAAGAATTATACCGATATTTATAGCCCCGCGTTGCGCTTTGCTTACACGGGGCTATAATTACTTGACACCTTCAGCGTCAGGTGTAATTCAATCTAAAAAATTCGACTTAGTCGATGAAGTTTGCTATTTTATGTTACAAAAGACCCTCTGTCTTAGAATCCGGGCTAACACATCAATCTTTAAATTTTAATGGATAAAGAACAATCTAATAGTATAGGATTGTTGTATAAAAACCGTTGTGTTCACGTTTTGTGATAATGGATTAATGTCCATTCCCGATTTAAAACGGCTTTACACCCGAATTATTCACCAATCTTAAAGTTTAAGAATATTAACATCTGTAAATCAGTATTTTAACTGTATTTCCTGTAAAATTTGAGAAACCCATTTTTGGGTATTTGTGTATTTGTAAGATTTTGATTTAATTTTGATCTATTCGTCGTTACAAGCCCCGCGAAATATACATATATTACTTTAGGTCTTGTGCCTAGAAAAGATTTAAAATTAAATGCATGAATAATCCGGGTTACAGAGCTATCTAAAACAATGTGTATTTTAAAACACAACATAGCGGCATAAAATACACAAATACAAATACGATTAGGCTTTATGTTTAGTATTATTACAAAAAAGTTAAACAAAATAGTATTGTTTTTCTTGACATTGTTGTTTTTAATTAAAAATTGTGTACTTTTGGCACAGTTTTGTTTAACAAAACAAGCAAAACATTAAACAAAATATCATGTCAACAGTAGAATTTAATAACACATTAACATCCATGGAGTCTTATTTATTGGCTTTTGCGATGAATTACACAAAGAATTTAGAAGATGCGAAAGATTTAACACAAGAAACCATGTTAAAAGCAATTCGCTACAAAGATTATTACAAGCCCAAAACTAATTTTAAGGCTTGGATATTTACAATAATGAAAAACACTTTCATCAACCAATACCGTAGAAAAGTAAGGTCAAAAACTATCTTTGACAACTCAACTGATTTATATCTGTTAAATAATTCGACAGAAAACAGAGATTCTCCGTATAATTACATTGCAGATGGAGAGGTAAATGCAAAAATTGACTTGTTGAGTGATGAATACAAAAGACCTTTTGAGTTACATTACTTAGGATTCAAATATAAGGAAATAGCTGAAAAGTTAGACATTCCTTTAGGAACAGTAAAAAGTAGAATTTTTATCGCACGGAAAAAATTAATGGATCTTTTACCTGAGTATAAGCATTACAATAATTAATGGAAAAGAAAAAAATTACAGTTATCGGTAGTGGAGTTGCAGGATTGTCTTCTGCAAGTTATCTGGCCAAATCTGGTCACGATGTTACACTGATTGAAAAAAACAGCACAATAGGAGGAAGAGCACGGAGCTTTAAAGTGGACGGATTTTTCTTTGACATGGGTCCAAGTTGGTATTGGATGCCAGATGTTTTTGAACGGTTCTATAACGATTTTGGATATACCACCAAAGATTTTTATGAGCTCAAAAGACTCGATCCGAGTTACCGTGTTTTTTGGAAAGACGGCTCAAAAGATGATGTTCCTGCAAATTTAGATGAGTTTTACGCTTGGTTCGAAGAGTTAGAGCCCGGTTCAACTAAAAAGCTAGATAAGTTTTTAAAAGAAGCTGCTTACAAATATGAAGTTGGAATGAATGATTTGGTGCATAAACCAAGTCTTAAAGTATCAGAGTTTGCCGATATGCGTATTGTCAAAGGAAGCATTAAACTTCACCTATTTTCATCCTTTTCTAAATATGTAAAATCTTACTTTTCTCATCCAAAGATAATTGAACTGTTAGAGTTTCCCACCCTGTTTTTAGGTGCAATGCCCAAAGATACTCCTGCGCTTTATTCATTGATGAATTACGCAGATATAAAGTTAGGAACATGGTATCCAATGGGCGGAATGCATCAAATCATATCAGCTTTCGAAAAAATTGCTGTAGCGCAAGGTGTTCGAATTATTACTGATTGCGAAGCAAAAGGATTTACCTATAAAAATGGCCTTATCCATGAGGTAAACACACCCAACAATGGAACCATAGCTACCGACATTGTGGTTTCTGGTGCAGATTATAACTATACTGACCGCCAATTAGCTGCTGGAAAGTCAAATTATTCAGAAAAATATTGGGACAAACGTTTAATGGCTCCTTCGTCTTTACTTTTTTATTTGGGTATTGACAAAAAAATAGATAACTTACTACATCATAACTTGTTTTTTGATGAAGATTTTGATCAACATGCTGTAGAAATTTACAAAGAACCTAAATGGCCTTCAAAACCATTATTCTATGCATGTTGTCCATCTAAAACTGATAACACTGTAGCTCCTGAAGGGAAAGAAAACTTATTTCTATTAGTCCCATTGGCTCCAAACTTAAATGATAGCGAAGAGTTGAGGGAAGAATATTATAACTTAATTATGACACGACTCAAAGAAAAAACTGGAATTGATGTGAAGTCCAATGTCATTTATAAAAGAAGTTATTGTATACAAGACTTTAAAGATGATTATCATGCATTTAAAGGAAATGCGTATGGATTAGCCAATACACTTTCACAAACAGCATTCTTAAAACCCAAAATAACAAACAAAAACATTAAAAACTTGTTCTACACAGGACAACTTACTACACCTGGTCCTGGTGTTCCTCCCAGCATTATTTCGGGTGAGGTCGTTGCTAAAGAAATTAACAAACGTATTCACGCTAAAAAACTATAAATGAAACTTCTATTTGACAACCTTTCTAAAGATATCAGTAAACGAACTACGCGGGCGTATAGCACTAGTTTTTCACTGGGAATTCGTTTTTTAAGCAAAAAAATACAACAACCTATTTACAATATTTATGGTTTTGTAAGATTGGCCGATGAAATTGTTGACTCTTTCCATGGATTTGAAAAACAGGAATTGCTCAATGAATTTAGAGCGAATACTAAACTAGCCATCAAAAGGAAAATTTCATTAAATCCCATATTAAATGCGTTTCAAGAAACCGTTCATAAATTTAACATTACCGACGATCTTATTGATACATTCCTAAACAGTATGGAAATGGATCTTGAACAAAATGAATATACGCAAGAAGACTACGAATTATATATTCTAGGATCTGCCGAAGTAGTTGGATTGATGTGTTTGAAAGTGTTTTTGAATGGCGACGAGTCGGAATATGAACGACTAAAACCAGAAGCAATGAGTTTAGGGTCAGCATTTCAAAAAATTAATTTTTTGCGCGATTTACAAGCCGACTTTAATGAATTAGACAGAACGTATTTTCCGGGTGTGGATATGTCTAAATTTAATGATACCATTAAAAAAGAAATAGAAGAAGATATTGAAAAAGACTTTAGTAAAGGTTTAGAAGGCATTAAAAAATTACCAAAAAAAGCACGATTTGGAACGTATATGGCTTATATCTATTACTACAAGTTGTTTTTGAAAATTAAAAACACACGTGCAGAATCAATTTTATTAGAACGGGTTAGAATACCCAATAACAAAAAATATATGTTATTCGTATCTTCATTGGTACGGCATAAACTCAATTTAATTTAATGAAAAAAACGGGTACAAGCAATGTGGTGTTAGTTGATGAAGAAGATAATGAACTAGGTACCATGGAAAAGCTACAAGCACACCAAGAGGGTAGATTACATCGTGCTTTTTCTGTAGTTATTTTCAATGATCAGAATGAAATGCTAATACACCGCAGGGCTAAAGATAAATATCATTGCGAGGGTTTATGGACCAATGCGTGTTGTTCACACCCGCGTTTTAATGAATCCTCAAAAGAAGCTGCATTACGTCGCTTACAGGAGGAGATGGGGTTTACAACACCCATTCATTATTTTGATTCTTTTATTTATAAAACAACTTTCGATAATGGATTAACAGAGCATGAGCTTGACCATGTTTTTGTAGGTCGATATAGTAATGTACCCAAACCAAATCCCGAGGAAGTAGAAGATTTTAAGTATATTAATATCGATCTTTTAAAAAAAGACATTCAAAATCATCCCGAAAATTATACGGTTTGGTTTAAAAAAATAATAAAAGATTATTTAAACGAACTCATAAAATTATGATTAAAATAGGCCGAAGAACTACATTTAATGCTGCGCATCGCTTACACAATGACTCATGGACTGATGAAAAAAACAGAGCTGTTTTTGGTAAATGCAACTCTCCCAACTACCATGGACACAATTATGTGCTAGAAACATGGGTGAAAGGAGAAATCGACCCAGAAACAGGTTTTGTCATTAATTTAAGTGACCTAAAAAAATAATAAAAGAAGAGATTGAAGATGAACTTGATCACCGCAATCTTAATTTGGATGTAAAAGATTTTAAGGAATTAAATCCGACAGCAGAAAATATCGCTAAAGTAATCTACACCCGTTTAAAACCGCGTTTAGCTCATTATGAATTAACGGTAAAGCTATACGAAACTCAAAATAACATGGTTATCTACGATGGAAAATAAAAATACAATAACTGTGCATACCAATGAGATAAACCAAATGGAAAAGCGGGTGAGAACAAACCTAATTAACTGCCTAAGCGGCGTGAAAAGCTTGAATTTAATAGGAACGAAAGATGAAAAAGGACAAAATAACCTGGCCATCTTCAATTCTGTAATTCATTTGGGTGCACATCCTCCTATAATGGGGTTTATACAAAGACCTACATCGGTGGAACGACATACATACGAAAACATAAAATCTACAGGATACTTTACTATTAATGCTGTTTCAACGTCCATCCATCAACAAGCACATCAGACAGCTGCTCGATATGCCAAATCTGAAAGTGAATTTGAGGAAGTATCTTTAACTGAAAAATATATTACAGGGTTTCATGCACCGTTTGTTGAGGAGTCTCCTATTAAAATTGGGCTAAAATGCGTTGATATAATTGAAATACCCGTAAATAATACAAAGTTAATTGTTGGTGAGATTCAGCTCATTGAATTAGATGAAAATAGCATGGAAAAAGATGGTTTTCTTTCTCTTCCGAAACATAATGTTGTTGGAGGAAACGGATTAGACAGTTATTTATCGATTTCTGAAATAGATAGATACAGTTATGCAAAACCAGATCAATTTTTAAAAACTATAAAGTAAACTTCAAACACATAGATTAAATGACAATATTTTGGCACCGTAGAGATTTAAGAACAAATGATAATGCAGGTCTTTTTGCAGCATTACGAAAAGAAAAAAGCGTTCAAGCCATTTTTATATTTGACCAAAATATCTTAGATGAATTAAAAGAAAACGATCAACGTGTTTTATATATACATCAACATATTCAGAAATTAAAAGAGCAATATCAGAGTCTGGGAAGTGATTTATGGGTTTTTTATGGTAAGCCACTGAATGTTTTTAAGGAATTAATAAAAGAAAATAAAATCGAAAAGGTATACACGAACCGCGATTATGAACCTTATGCTAAAACACGTGATGAATCCATAGAATCGATGTTGTCGGAAAAGGGCATTCCTTTTTTAACATTAAAAGACCATGTTATTTTTGAAAAAAACGAAGTTTTAAAAGGAGATGGAGATCCTTATCGAGTTTTTACGCCTTATATGCGAACTTGGAAAGAGAAATTGACTCCCTTTTATTTAAAGTCTTACCCTACAAAGAAATATTTTAAACACTTGAATCAAGTAAAAGAACCTAGCAGTTTAATAACATTAAAATCAATGGGTTTTAAAAATAAACAAACGCAAGAGTTTCCATCTTTATCCGCTGCTGATGAGGTTATTAAAAATTATGAAAAAACAAGAGATATACCAGCCATAAAAGGTACTTCACGAATGAGTTTACATTTGAGATTTGGAACTGTTTCTATTCGAGAATTATGTAGACAAGGAAAGTCTAATGAAAAATATTTTAATGAATTAATTTGGAGGGATTTCTACCAAATGATTCTCTATCATTTTCCCGACTCAGCAACGGAATCCTTTAAGTCAAAATACGATAATATTCCATGGGAGAACGATGAAAAAAACTTTCAAGCGTGGTGTGAAGGTAAAACTGGATATCCTATTGTTGATGCCGGTATGCGTGAATTGAACGAGACAGGATACATGCATAACCGTGTACGAATGATTGTTGCTAGCTTTTTAACCAAACATTTGTTAACCGATTGGCGTTTAGGAGAAGCTTATTTTGCCGAAAAATTACTGGACTACGAAATGGCAAGTAATGTAGGTGGCTGGCAATGGGCTGCTTCATCAGGAGTCGATGCACAACCCTACTTTAGGGTTTTTAATCCAACGAGTCAAATGGAAAAATTTGATCCTGATAAAAAGTACATTAAAAAATGGGTAAAAGAGTATGGTACATCAGATTATCCTGATCCGATTGTTGCGCATAAAAAAGCACGACAAAAAGCAATTGACACCTATAAAGAAAGTATCAACTCTTAACCTTTAGATTTTAATCGTTAGAGCAGCGGAGAAACCAAACGCACAGTCTTTTCTAGCATTTTTTTGCTTGCGAACGTTGTTTCCAAATTTCGTAATCAATTTTATGGGCAAATGCTAAATCCTTATAAAATGCTGAAGTCAACTCTTGAGCGATTTCATCATCATAAACTATCGCGTTCACTTCAAAATTAAGATCAAAACTTCTATAATCCATATTCGCTGTTCCTACAACCGCTACTTTTTTATCGGCAACAGCTGTTTTGGCATGTACAAATCCTTTTTGATAGGTGTAAATCTCAACACCAGCAGCAAGTAATTCTTTATAATAAGACCGTGCAGCCGCGTTTACAAGCTTGGAATCAGAAACACCTGGTACTAAAAGTTTTACTTTTACACCGCCTAAAGCAGCTACAACTAATGCATCAATTATACCTTCTCCAGGAATAAAATATGGAGTTGTTATTAATACTTCTTCCTTGGCGAGATTAATTATTTGTAATTGAGAATACAGAATTGTAGGAACTCTTGAATCAGGTCCACTAGAAACAATTTGTACAATTTTTTCTTTGGGTAAATCAATTGTGTTTGAAAGTGGAAAATACGCCATCGATAGTTCTAATTCATCTTTAGCACAGAAATTCCAATCGCACATAAAGGTATGCTGTAAAAAATAAACTGCTGCTCCTTTTATGTAAAGATGTGTGTCACGCCAATACATTTGCTCATTGTTACCCGAAGCATTAATATATTTATCACTTACATTAATACCGCCTATAAAAGCTTCTTGACCATCGATTATGATAATTTTTCTATGGTTTCTATAATTGAGTCGATTGGCCAAATAAATAAATATTACCCGATGAAATGGAAAAGCCTTTACACCTGCTTTTCGTAGTTTCTTTACTAATTTACCTCTCACCCCTCGACTACCATAATCATCGTAAATAAATCGTACTTCAACTCCTTCCTTGGCTTTTTCAATTAATAAATCAATGATTTGATTCCCAATTTTATCGTTTTCAAAAATATAGTATTCGATATGAATATGATGTTTTGCTTGTGCGATACTTTCCAAAACTTTTGGGAATTTTTCCTCTCCATTAAATAACAGTTTCACTTGATTGTTGTCGGAAATACTACTCAAGGTATCATTAGTTATCATGTTAATGAGCTTCTTGTAATCTTTTAAAATAGGCTTCGATTCCTCAAAAGTTGTTTGCGCATAGTTAAGCACCAACATTTCTAATTGTTTTGATAACGTTTTATCTTTAATGAGTTTTTTGGAATACATTTTTCTTTTGCGGTAGTTAATACCAAAAGAAAGGTAAAAGATTACACCAAAAATCGGTACCAATACCACTAAAAGTAAATACGCTAAAGATTTTGCAAAACTTTGTGTATCATTGATAATGCGCATACACACAATGATAACCACGATGACATAAATAATTTGAAGTGTAATCCACAATGCAATCATAAAAAAAGCGTTAAACCTACTGAAAGGCATCTGTTTTCAATTCTTGAATTTACATAAATTTTATAATGTGGCAGGTTTTTTGTAAATTATACTATCGAATACAAAATAAAAAATTATGAAAACACTCATTTCAATAATAACAATAGGACTTTTGCTTGTTGGAATGACAAGCTCAACAACAATTTTTTACCCAAATATAGAAACCAAAAGTTTTACCAGTGGAGAAACTTTACGTTATAGAATTAGTTATGGAATTATGGATGCAGGTGAAGCCGTTTTAACCGTGAATGAAACTTCAAAAAAGGGTGCAAATGGTCGTCCTCTTTATCATGTTAAAGGAGAAGGAAAAACTTTAGGTGCTTTTAATTGGTTTTTCAAAGTCGAAGATACTTACGAGTCATATATAGATAAACAAGGTGCTTTCCCTTGGCATTTTGTACGTGACGTAAATGAAGGCGGTTATGAAATTAATCAAGAATATAAATTTAAACAAGATCAACAAAAGGTGCTTGCAGAGGGAAAAGAATATAAAGTTCCTCTAGGAATTCAAGATATGATATCTTCTTTTTACTATGCGCGAACACTTGATTTTAAAAACATGAAAGTTGGCGAAGTAACCGAATTCAAATGTTTTATGGACGAAGAGATTTGGCCCTTAAAAATTCGCTATGTTGGTAAGGATGAAATTAAGATTAGAAAAGGAACTTTCGAATGTTTAAAGTTTCAGCCTGTTGTTCAAGAAGGAAGATATTTTGAAAAAGAGGATGACGTAGAATTTTGGGTTACCAATGATGCTAATCGTATCCCTGTTTTGGTCAAAGCAAAAATTCCAGTAGGAAGTGTAAAAATGCACCTTGTAGAATGGAGCGGATTAATGGGAGATTTAGCAAAAAAATAAGCTTTATCCGTTTATTACTACATTCCTAATATGGTTTTTTAATCGCTAGCGCTAAAACCTCAATACACCCTTTTTTTAAAGATGCTTTTCAGGAAAATGATTTACAAGATGTTTAACTTTGTTACATAAATTATATCGCATTGTTTCTTTCAAACATTAACTGAAAAGCGTCTTTTTATTGCATCATAGTTATTGTTTATGGTTTTCAAACCAATGAATTGAAATCGCTTTTGTAAATTTGCACCATGGTAGTTTATAATGTTACAATAAGTATTGACGCAAATGTTGCCGATGCATGGTTACTTTGGATGAAAGAACAACATATTCCTGATGTTATGGCAACAGGTTATTTCCGAGATAGTAAAATCTGTCGTGTAAAAGGAGAAGAAGAAGGAGGTCTCACCTTTGCAATTATGTACACAGCACATTCAGAAGAAGATTTAGATACGTATCAAGAGAAATATGCACCCCAACTTCAAGCGGAACACACCGAAAAGTTTAAAGGTAAGTTTGCATCGTTTAGAACATTGCTTTCTGTAGTCCAAGAATTTCAAAAATAACACTAAAGTAATGGGTGTACAACCAAAAAAACATTTAGGGCAACATTTTCTTACGGATCAGAATATCTGTAAAAAAATTGTTAATCAATATACGAATTTCGGAGGCACTCACAATGTACTTGAAATTGGACCTGGAATGGGTGCTATTACAGCTCATTTTCTACAGAACGATGCTATTAATCTACATGTAATGGAAGTAGATGCAGACTCTGTTGCGTACCTAAATTCAAACTATCCATCACTTCATGGAAAAGTACACCAGCAAGACTTTCTTAAAACAGATCTTTCCACCTTTTTTGAGGGTGAACAATTTGCTGTGGTAGGAAATTTCCCTTACAACATATCCTCTCAGATTCTTTTTCATTGCATAACATATCGAAATCAAATTCCGGAGATAATGGGAATGTTTCAAAAGGAAGTAGCTGAACGCGTTGCAGAGCCTCCAGGATCTAAAAAGTATGGCATTTTAAGTGTTCTTATGCAAACGTATTACGATATTTCTTACTGTTTTACTGTACATGAAAATGTGTTTAATCCACCGCCAAAGGTTAAATCTGGTGTGATTCGATGCATACGGAATGAAAGAACGCATTTACCGTGTGATGAAACCCTTTTCAAAAAGGTTGTAAAAGCAACATTTAATCAACGGAGGAAGACAATTCGCAATGGTCTAAAAGTGATTCTTGATGTTCAAAATTTACCAGCACATCCATATTTAAAGCAAAGAGCCGAGACCTTAAGTGTAAAGCAATTTATAGAATTAACGCAATTGGTAGAAGAAACAATTAAAAGCAATGCACAATAGGTGCAGTTTTTTTATTGTTTGTAATTTTACCTAAATTTTGAAAGCATGCAGTTTGAATTAACTAAAGATTATTTAGCAAATATAAAAGTAATGATTGCGGAAAATAACTCCGCATTCATGAATGAGTTAATTCATTTACATCCAGCGGATATTGCTGAAATTATAGATGAGTTAGATAACGAAGAAGCAAAGTTTGTATACAACCAACTTGATCACGACCTACAGGGTGATGTATTGATGGAACTGGAAGATGATGTTCGCCAGCGTTTTGTAGAAAGCTTTAATACTGACCAGTTAGCACTTCAACTTGAAAATCTCGATTCGGATGATGCAGTCGACATTTTGGGAGAAATGGATACCGATCGACAATTAGAAGTCATCTCCAAAATGGATACAGAAGATGCTTCTGAATTGGTTGATTTACTTAATTATGACGAAGACACAGCGGGTGGATTGATGCAAACGGAGTTTATTCGTGCTAAATTGGAGTGGCCTGTTAATCGTTGCGTGATTGAGTTACGACGACAAGCAGAAGAGGTGGAGAAAGTTCATTCTATTTATGTAGTAGACAATAATGATAATCTCGTAGGAACTCTTTCTCTTAGAGCGCTTTTGGTTGCCAACAGAACAAAATTGGTGAAGGACATTTATAAGGACAAAAACATGGTTTATGTTTATACCAACGAAGAAGCTGAAGAGGTGGCGCGGATGATGGATAAATATGATCTTGTTTCTATCCCTGTATTGGATTTACAAAAGAAACTTGTTGGAAGAATTACCATTGATGATATTGTTGATGTGATTCGAGAGGAAGCTGATAAAGACTTTCAAATGGCTTCTGGTATTTCCGAAAATGTGGAACACAACTCAAGTATATGGAAAATGTCAAGAGCAAGGCTTCCTTGGTTGCTGATTGGACTTTTGGGTGGAGTTTTAGGCTCGCAAGTGATTGGTAATTTTGAAACACAAATCGGTCAAATTCCTTCTTTAGCATTTTTTATTCCACTTGTAGCCGCAATGGGTGGAAATGTAGGCGTTCAATCAAGTGCTATTGTTGTTCAATCAATTGCTAATGGAACCAATCAGTTTAGTAGTATTTTTGCCCGTGTTAAACGTGAAGCAGGTTTAGGAATATTGAATGGTCTTATTTGCGGAACCTTTATTTTTCTTGTTACCTGGTTACTTCAAAACATGCGCTTGGGAATTTCTGTGAGCATTGCTTTGTTTATTGTTATTGTGTTTGCAGCCATCTTTGGAACGCTTATTCCTTTAGCCTTGCACAGGTATAAAATTGACCCAGCTGTTGCTACTGGGCCTTTTATTACCACGCTCAATGATGTTGTAGGCTTGTTTATCTACTTCGCAGTGGGAATGATGGTTTTTGGGTTGTAATTGTAGGAAAAATATTACTTCATAATCCGCTCATTCATAATCGATTCTTCGAAAAGCTGAATAATTTCTTCCTCAGTCACGTTTAAACGTTGTTGCGTGTTCTGATCGTAGTTTCTTACTTGACTCGATATATCGTAAATCTTCTCATTCATTGAATCAAATTTATCACTAAGGACTTTTCCCTTATAATTTATGTATTTAGGACTTCCATTGGGAAATAGCACCTTATAAATTCCGTTATGTCTAAGTCTAAAATCGTAGACAAAGAAGCAAGAATCACATTCAAACAATGCGTTTTTATTAAAATCATAAAATGTACTAGTTCTTGTTGTTGTATCAGTTAAGGTGAAATTTCCAAAAGTACTTGAAAGTAGAGACTTAAACGGAAACCGAGAAGATTTTGCATTACCGTTTTTATCGATCAAACATTTGTGGGAACTCGCATAACCAGGAACATCTTTCTTTATTTCGAATTGCGTTAAAACAAATTCATCATTCAATTCTTTACCAAATAGGTCTCTATATTTATAGTAAATTGATTTTGAGGAATCCATTATTGGAAAGGTTGTAAATGGAACAAAGTCTGGAGTGTGTATTCTAAAAAGATTATTTTTCATATCGAAGATGGGAATACAATAATTATCTGGTTGGTGGCTAATCAATCCACCACCATAAGACAAAGGAGCATCACTCTCATAAGCTTCGTGCACAATTGTCCCAGTACTATCAATCAAATGTATCATGCTCGAATTTGAAACCTTTCCAAATGTTCGATAACCTGCAATTCCATAATTATTAAAATTACCCACATCATGTAATTTTTCTCTCGATGATTTTAACTCAAACTGCTTATTTCCAATTGTATCTATAAAAAAGTAATCATTATTTAACCGTACTTTTGAAAGGTTTGAATTAAATGGACAATCTGCATCGCGAACAACTCCTTGTGAAACAGGCGTAAACACATCGAGGGCTCTGAATTTTGGAGCAATGGCGATTTCTCCTTTTTTATCAAGATAACCGTATTGTCCATAAGAAATTCCAACATCGGCATGTAGTGATATGAATGGATATAAAAAGAAGGTTCTTCTGTTGTTGTTTAAACTTCCAAATCCAAGAAAAAAAGGTACGTTTTGAAACTGCAAAAGGGTATCAAATTGATTATTCACAACAAAGAAATCTCCTTTGTAAATATCTGTTCTACCTTTTGAGTTTTTAAGAGTGATCCTGGGGTAATAGGCAAATCTTTCACGATTCGATTTAATTACCGCAAAACCATGTCTAAACTCAGGTTGCCTTCTTTTGAAGTCGGTCATTTGAACGCCTGACTTTGAAAAATAAGCCTCTCGTCTTAAACTATCGGAAACGAGAATTAATCCATCAGAACAATCATCGGGAGGAAAATTATATTCAAATGGAATTACAATTTCATGGGAGTAATTTATCGCTCCATATTTCCCATTTTTACGGCAAACATTAATCCCTTCAGACCATTCTCTTTTGAAGTCAATATCGTATTCAGGCGCTATTATCCATTTACCTTCAACGTTCATCCAACCCGACTTATCTTCTTTGGAAGCGCGAAAAACTCGATACTCTGTTTCGGGAATTTTCGGTTGGTAATCAATAAAAACACTATCCAATGCTGATTCTGATGAGGAATTTTGTTTATCTAAATCGGATGATTTTTTTAATGAAGCACATGATCCCAATATTATTAAAGCTAAAAACAATACTATTGGATGCGTTTTCATTTTTACTTGGTTTTTATTTATCTCTAAAGCCCTATCTCATTCCTACCTTCCGGGTGCAAAAGATGAGCCTGACTTAGTTCCTTCAATAATTTGAACCCCATTTTCATAAGTCATTTCTTTTACGACTTTACCATCCTTATCAAAAACTTTTGCTTTACCATCTTTACGACCATTCTTATAATTTACCTCAGAAATGATTTGATTCCCTCTAAATTCAAAAGTTTTCATTTTTCCATGCAATTCACCTTTTTTATAGTTGGCAATTACCGCAGGCAATAAACCTCCTTTGTGATAAGTTGTCCAAGTGCCATGTTTTTCACCGTTTTTATACTTGCCTTCTTGTGTTTTACTAAAGTCCTTTTGAGAAAAAGAAACGAAATCTCCATGTTTTATAGAAACACGGTTAACTCTATCTTTCATCGGTCCATATTTAGTTTTCGACTTTTGTTCAACAACCTTGTAATTGGTAATGTCACTCTTTCGTCCATTTTTAAAATATTCAGTCCATTCACCTGACTTTTGACCCATGTCATAATTCCCCTTCGATAATGGAATTCCATTACTGTAAAAGGACAACCATTCGCCATTTAATTTCCCTTTCGTAAATGTGGATTGATTTTTAAGCTGTCCATTCTCCCAATAATTTTTCCAAAGTCCTTCTTCTAAATCATTTTTGTAATCACCCTCCATTAAGGTATTTCCATTTTCATACCAAGTCGTCCACTCACCGTTCTTTAGATCATTGTCAAAATGTCCAACTTTGAACTTTTTACCATTTTTATAATAGTATTTCCATTTACCACTCTTTTTACCATGCTTATATTTAGCACGGTATGAAACTTTTCCCGACGGATAATTATAAACCCAAGCGCCATGTTGAAGGTCTTCTTTGAAATTCCCCTTCATGTCTACGACTCCGCTATTCGTATACCAAGTCCATTCACCCGTTTTTTTGCCGTATTCATATTGCCCAGCAACACTTAACTCTCCATTATCATAGTAATATCGGTAATTTCCATGTAGTTTGCCCTTAGCATAATGACTTACTTTTTCTAAATCTCCCGTATAATAAAAATACTCCCATTTGCCATCGGGTTGGTTTTCTAAAAAAGAACCTTTCAATAAATAATAACCATGTACGGAAGCTTCCTCAAATTTCCCATGCCTTAAACCATCTTTGTAATTATACCATGATTTAAGGTTACCGTTTGTATAATATTCAGCCATTTCACCGTTTCCATCAACGACCGTTTGGGTGTGTGCGCTATCAGCTGCGTAAAAAGACCATATATATGAAATGCTATCTATAACTTCTTCAACGGTTTTAAGATGTCCATCACGATAAAAATAACGCCATTTCCCAGTAGGTTCACCTTGGTGATAATATCCAACTTCACTGGTATCTCCAGATAGATGAAAAGCTACATAAAGACTGTCTTGAATACCATTTTCAAAATACCCAATATTTTTCACACGATTTGCACCATAGTAGGTTTTTACCTCGCCATGTAATTTATTTCTGTGGTAATTCCGTTCCTCAATTAATTCGCCTTTTTTGTTATAAAAAGACCATTTGTCGTGTCGTTCTGTGGTTTCACCCAATTCATCAACATAGTAATAGCCTTGACTTTCTAGTTTTGTTTTTTTGATGGGATCATAATAGAACAGTTGTCTTTTGGATCTATTTTTAAGCTTCTCTCTATTTTGTCCATAAACGAATGTAGAGGTAACAAAGAGTAGACATAAAAGGGATGTTATTGTTTTTTGCATCATATTCATTTTAATAATACATGGTTCCTTGATGGGTTACATTTATCGGAGCCACATTACAACACTATTAATTACTAAAAATACACCAAAGCCCATCAAAATTGAACCTGTTACACGATTTAATGAGCGCAGCAAACCTGCAGTAATAAAAGGACGTAGTTTTTTAGCACCTACAATCTTTAAGACGTCTATCGAGAAAAAGGTAAATAGTATAACCAACAAGTAAATAAACATTTCGAAGCTTGAAAGTGAATTTTCAGAACCTGATTGACCTAAAGCCATAACCGAAAACCAATAAAAAATCACCAAAGGGTTCGCTAGATTTAACAAAAGACCCTTAATAAAAAGTATCCAATAGTCCTTAGATTCTGTATATGTTCCTCGTGTTTTTTTAACTTGGATATTACCTACTTTTTTAACGAATGTTATATATCCATACACCAAGAAAAGGGTGCCACCAATTGCTCTAATCAAGGCGTTATCTCCACCGCTCGACAATTCTTCAACTTGTTGAATAAACACATAAGCAATGATAATATAAATAATATCGCTTAATAAAACACCCGCATCGAAAGCCAATGCTGCTCTTATTCCTTTTTTTATGCTCGTTTCTAAAAGCAAAAAAAAGGCAGGTCCAAGCATTACACTTAAAATAAGACCGGTTACAATTGCTTTGAGGAATAATTCTGTCACGTTTTATTTATTCTTTCAATTAATCATTCAATTTTAAAACGGCTAAAAATGCTTCTTGTGGAACTTCTACACGTCCTACTTGACGCATTCGTTTTTTACCTTCTTTCTGCTTTTCAAGTAGTTTTCTTTTTCTAGAAATATCACCACCATAACATTTTGCCGTTACATCTTTTCTCAATGCTTTAATTGTTTCTCTGGCAATAATTTTTGCTCCAATACTGGCTTGTACTGGAATTTCAAATTGCTGCCTTGGAATCAATTCTTTTAATTTAAGACAAATCTTCTTTCCTAAATCAAAGGCATTACTCCTGTGTACTAAAGCAGAAAGTGCATCCACTTGCTCGTGGTTTAACAAAACATCCATTTTTACAAGATCCGAAGTTTGATAGCCAATAGGATGATAATCAAATGAAGCATAACCTCTTGAAACGGATTTTAATCTGTCATAGAAATCAAATACAATTTCAGCCATTGGCATATTGAAAGTGATTTCTACTCTATCTTGTGTTAAATAAACCTGATTTTTAAGCTCACCACGTTTTTCAACACAAAGATTCATTACTTGTCCAACATATTCAGATTTTGTAATTACTTGTGCTTTGATATAAGGTTCTTCAATACTATCAATAATTGAAGGATCGGGTAATTCCGATGGATTATTTACAATGATTTTTGTTTCAGGTTCTCTGATTGTGTAACAGAAATAAGATACGTTAGGAACAGTAGTAATTACTGTCATATTAAACTCACGCTCTAATCTTTCTTGGATGATTTCCATGTGTAACATTCCCAAGAATCCACATCTAAAACCAAAACCTAAGGCTGCAGAGGATTCGGGTTCAAAAACCAAAGAAGAGTCATTCAATTGTAACTTTTCCATTGAATAACGCAGCTCTTCGAAATCGTCGGTATCTACAGGATAAATTCCAGCAAATACCATAGGTTTCACATCCTCAAAACCTTTTACTGCTTCTTCACAAGGATTATCAAAACTGGTTATTGTTTCCCCTACTTTTACTTCTTTGGCTTGTTTAATTCCTGAAATAATGTAACCTACATCACCCGTTTTTATTTCTTTTCTGGGATGCTGATCCATTTTTAATATTCCAATTTCGTCTGCATAATAAGTTTCTCCTGTGTTTACAAACTGTATTTTTTCGCCTTTTTTGATAGAACCGTTCATTACTCTAAAGTAGGCGATAATTCCTCTAAAAGAGTTAAAAACAGAATCAAAAATCATGGCTTGCAATGGTGCTTTTGGATCTCCTTCAGGCGCGGGAACTCTATCAATTACGGCGTTCAGAATATCCTGAACACCTAAGCCCGTTTTTCCTGAGGCCGGAATAACATCAGCAGGATCACAACCAATTAACTCAACAATCTGATCAGTTACCTCCTCTGGTTCTGCACCTGGCAAATCCATTTTATTGAGGATGGGAATAATTTCCAAATCATGTTCTAGTGCTAAATACAAATTTGAAATTGTTTGCGCTTCAATTCCTTGGGAAGCATCTACGATTAACAATGCGCCTTCACAAGCTGCAATTGATCGAGAAACTTCGTAGGAAAAATCTACGTGACCCGGAGTGTCAATGAGGTTTAATATATAGTCTTCACCATTCGAATGCTTATAATCCATTTGGACAGCATGACTTTTAATGGTAATTCCACGCTCACGCTCTAAATCCATATCATCTAGTGCTTGACTTTGCATCTCTCTGTCGGAAATGGTTCCAGTGGTTTGCAATAAGCGATCCGCCAAAGTACTTTTCCCGTGGTCGATATGTGCGATGATGCAGAAGTTGCGAATATTTTTCATGTAAATTCTTTTATTTTTTATGTTTTATTGCTTGAATTTTATAGAAAGCAATAGATATGCGAATTTAATGGAAATTAGTGGTTTTTCAACGTATTTATTTGTAAGAATCATAGAGAATGCAATTATAGATAGAATTGTGTCTGTTTTCTAATCGTATCGCACTTTAACCATGTGACCAAGGGTAATAAACACAATACCTGATATTCTTCTGGAAATATATTATTAAATGAAAACTTTGAATCAGTATTAAAAGTTGGAAAGGGGTGCCGTGTTTATAAAAAATAGGAGTAGAAAATTAACATAAACCTAGCTTCACAGTGGTGACATTTCGATCTTCACTCTAGATCTTTATGCATTGCATTCAATATCAAGAACATCCTCAATAGAGGACGTATATTTACAACTCAACACATAATTACTATTGACTCAAAGTTTTGGTGAGGTTAAGAAGAAATAAGTCTAAAAAATAATTGGAGACAGAAGCGGGCGCCTCTATCTCCAATCAAACACTACTACTTATGAAACCTAACACTGCAAATATAAGAATAAAAAGAATTACAAAACAACTTACCTAGGTATTTAATCTTAAATAAATGTTAATTTTATATATATGCCTATCCGATACTTTATCTGAAATATATTTAAGACGTCAATCATGAGAATAAACGGTTAACTAACAATAAAGTTTACGATAAGCATTTTATTACTTTCCCTTTTCTATTTTCAAGTATTTTTCAGGATAAAATGATATACGAAAGAAGGAAAAACACTATCGATTTTACTTTAGAAAAATCAAATTTAGACTAATCAAAAAACAACCGTCCATTGATCCATTCACCATCTAAGGTTGCACCTATTTTCTTATAAAACTGAATCGCTGGTTCATTCCAATCTAAAACTTGCCAATCCATTCTTTTCACGTTTAAATTTTCTGCCTCTTCTATTAAACGATTAAATAGTTTTTGACCTATTCCTCCTCTTCTATATTTGGGTTGAATGTATAAATCTTCAAGGTACAAGGACCTTCCCCTCCAAGTTGAATAAGAAATATAATATAAGGCCATACCTCTAATTTCACCATCTTCTTCATAAACAAAGCAATCACATATTTGATCTTGAAAAAGGTCGATTGCCAGTTGTTCTGGGGTGTTTATTACCTCCTCTGGTGCATTTTCATATTCCGCTAATTCATGAATTAATTTCATGATTTGAATCTCATCATTCGGCTGAGCTTTCCTAATTGTTTTCATATTCTACGCTTAAATTAGAGTCCACCTAGGTTGAATCTTAAACGAATTCCAGAAGAAATGTTTCCTGTAACGTAAGACGTTTGAATTACAGGTGTGTTTAATTGTTGATCATAAAATAAGGAAACCGTTAAGTTTTTACCCACTAAATAATCTGCACTGGAACGAATAGAAAACACTTTTTGTCCTGCCGTTGCTTGTCTACTATTTTCAACAATTTTCCTGATAACCGTTAAGTTATCTCTAATGGATAGGTCAATACGAATCGTTAAATCAGATGGTTTAAGCTTGTTTCCTTGAAATGTCAATGGAAGTCTAAACTTCGTAAATTTATACCCTGTTCCTATCACGATTTCACTTCCTATCATTTCCGTTAATTGATTATTGGCCAATGAAAGTGATGCAGATCGTTCTTTACTAAATTCAAATTTCGTTAATAAGCCATTTCCACCAACTTTCCAAGTAGCATCAAAACCTATTAAAGGAGAGAAACGCTCTGAAATTGTAATATTTTGTACTTGTTGACGAGAAATAAAGTTATCATTGATATTCCGCGCGGTTAAATTTCCATCTGCATCGGTTTCTGCATTCAGGTTTGTTTGCATTCCACCAACCGTAACTGAAGACGTATACCCATGTCGCAACGTAAAGTTTTGAACGTATTTTTTGAAAAATTTAAACTTTGTTAGTCCATTATAAGAAATTTGCCAGTTTGGAAGTGGGATATTTCTCAACGGTGATATTGATTTTTCATTCGTGCTTTTTCCAGTATAAGTAGATAAAAATGCACCTATTATTACGTCTTGCTGACTTGGATCATATCCTTCATAATATCCAGCACTATCGGAAATACTATATGGATTTCCTTTTCCAAGTAAAGTTGAAACAGCTGCTCTATTTTCTCTAAACTTCTTAAAGGTTTCAGAACGATATTCGTCTTTCGGACTTAATTCTTCAAAAGCACTTCCAATCGAAATTGTTGAATAAGTTACTGTGGTTGTTTTAAATCTGCTTTGACTTTCAAATGCTTGTAAACTATCGGAGAATCGATAAAATTCTGAACTATTCTCTGTAAAGTTTCTATTCATCGTTAAATCAATTTTCAAATCTTTAAGCGGTTCTAAACTTGCCCTTAAGTTATAGTTTTGACCATGCATAACGGTGTGTTGAGTGTTAAGACCACTTGTATCAACAATAAACCCATTGCTTCCTAGATATGGTGCATATTCAAAACCATTCTCTCTTCCAAAGACATCTCTTTGCTGATTTCCTAATGCAAATCCTCTAATCTTACTGTTCGCAATAGTGTTGGAATTCATTCCAAAAAATGCAGCCTCTTCATTAAATCCTGGCATAAGAATTCCATCATTTTGACTGTAGGTTCCTGAAACAGTTCTTACGCTCATTAGTGCTCGCGCAAGGAACCCAGTAGCAGGATGGAATGTTTTACCGTATTTTTCTTGATACTTCTCTTCTCTTTCCTGCTTTTTAGCAATCCTTTCGTTTTGCCTTTCTAATCGTGGCGTTTTGTTTTCTAGCTTTCGCTCTACCTTGTTCAGATTTTTCTGATATTCTATGAGTTCTTCTGGTGAAAGGTCTTCGACATTAACTTTGTCTAACTCTTCTTTTTTCTTCTCCAATTCCTTTACTTTTTTAGCAAGTCGGCTATCGTTTTTTGGTGTTTTACCACTGTTTCCGCCACGTGAAGCTCGACCTCTGCCGCCTATACTTCTGCGCATTGAGGATCGTCCTCTTCCATCGTTAATGACTTTTTTAAGGAATTCTGACTTTCTATACAAAGTAAGCATATTCAATTGAGCTGTGGCATTTATCGTTCTACTATTTTGAATCGTATTACCAAAAGCTTCTTGCCCTAAATTAGGTCGTGTCCATTCGTAAGCTCCAGAATATCGAATATTTGAATTAATGAAGTCTAAGGCAGGAATTTTATTAAAAGGAATGTTGTATGAAATGTTATAATTTTGATCATAACGCATTGTTTTACCCAATGTTCTCAATTGATTTCTTACTGAATCTTGGAACTCACGGTAAAGTGACGGATTTTCATTTCTATCAACTTGTCCTTCTGGCTCATCTATAATTGCATTTGTATTGGATGCAAAATCAAATTTGAAATTTCTTGTTAAATCATATTTGAAATTAAACCTGCGGTTCCAAGTGAAATTCTTTAAATAAATGGGCTGGAACTCAAAACTGGTATTCGGTATATTGTTTTTTATTTGACGCTCATTATAATTTCTAATCAAATTATTTTTAACACTAATGTTTTTAGGCCCTAGATAAAGATTGGTAGACCGAATTAAGTCCCACCATTTTGATTTCCGCATAAAGCTTACGTTCTTAAAAGGCTCCCAAAGTGTTGGAGAACCATTATAAACATAATTTAACCCACCTTTCCATACTTTTGTTCGGTCGTAATTCGTTCTAAAATCCCTGTGTAAATCTTCGCTATAAGTAAAGTCTAAAGAAAAGTTACTAATATCGAAAATCGTTGCTTCTGCGCCAGGTTTTCTTTGTCTACGAACATTCGTGAAGTTAAAAGACCTTCTTTCGTTAAAATCTTGACCTTCTTTCATTCGTTTTCTGCGTTCATCAGCATCATAAGAAGAAAGTTCTATATCCGGGTTATAGGGATCAAAACGTGGATTAATCGTTCCAACTGAATAAGTATAGAGGAATGGAATATCTATCTTTGCACGCTCTCCAAGGAGTTGTCCAACTTGTACATTTGCTGAAACGTCTAAATTAAGTCGTGTATCTCTTTGTCGATCCGCAACACGACTATCTATACTACCCCAATTGAGTCCACTATATGCACCTGCCACCTGAATGTTTGCAAAATCTGCAATTTTTAACTGTGCCTGCGCTAAAGCTGCTGATCCTCCTTCGTTTTGGAATTCTGTTAAACGTAATTCATTAACCCAAACCTCAACACATTTGGCTAAACCATCATCGGGTTTCCAAGGATGATCTGATGTTTGTTTTGGATTTCGGATACCAATCATAATGGTTTTAACGTCCGTTAAGTTTGGATTCCCCTTAATTTTAATTAATCGCTTTGGGTGATTCACATTATTATTGTCGGATGTTCCTGGTTGATGATCAGTCGGTTTCGAATATTCTATATTATAAGCTGCTCCAGAACCCGGTTGTTCTAATGCCTTATTTCTTTCTTTTTTTAGGTTAATTAGTTCATCAAAAACAATCCTTAAATTATTTTCTTCAGGCCATATTTCTAAATCACTTGTTGCTCCCCATGGTGTGACTTTTAAAGGAACTTCGTATTCATAATAATTCTCTCTAAAATCAGTTCCAAGTCGCACAAAAACACTGACATCATTATCAGCTAATGGCTGTGTTGGTTCTATTTCTTCTGCATGGAGGAACATTTCTAAGTTTTTATACATGATCATGTCCATCCCTACATTCTTGGTTGCTGCTCTTGCATCTCCGTCTTTCAAATCACAAACCTCAATAGTCATGGCTTGTTCGTTTAATTGTCTTTGATAGGTTTGAGATGGGTCAACTTCTCTAATAATTCCTGGAGGAATCACGTATTTAATGGGCTTTCTTTGATCATGTTCTTCTACATTTACAGCTCCAATATCGAAAGAGGTAAGATCTGGATCAGTTTGCACACCATCACCAGGTGCTTCTAAGCTTTCTCTAAATTTTCTCCATTCACTTCTTACAAGTTCTAATTTTGCAAAACGCAATGTTGTCTTCTCTTCAAATGATTTTAAAAACATTCGCATAAAACGAATTGACCTAAAATCTGAAATACCATTTACCGCTTTTTGAGGACTACGAATAGGAATTCTGAATTGATACCATTTGTAGTTTTTGCTTCCTTCACTATATTCCCTTGTGTTTATAATATAATTTTTTCCTACCTGCATATCACTCTTTTCAAGTGAAACACGATATTGATAATAACTTTCTGTCTCACTCAAATTATTATCGCGGTTTACATCCTCCATATCAGGCGTGTTGGTAGCCTGTGTATTATAGCCTTCAGCATTTAATTCAGCGGACATTTCTGGAGTTGGAGAGTTTCCTTCGTGGCCGTTCCAGTATTTATATCGATCCCTAATTCCAAGCTTCTGTTGGTCGTATAAGTCATCACGATAATAGTTGTAATTATCATTAGAAACATCTTCTATTAATTTATCTTTTACTGCTTGTGAAAGCGTTGGATTGTTTTGAACCCAACTGACATAATTCTCGAAATTTTGCTTTTCTTTATCATCATCATATCCATCTAATCCAACATCCTGAGCTGCTCTTGTTTCTGGGTCATTATCAAAAGCATTTACTACGACTTGCTCTGTTGAAACCCGAGCCCAATTGGTCTGATCTATATTGTCGGTGTTCGAGTAATCTCTGGGAAGACCATTTTCAAAACTTTTCCTTGAGTCTGGCAACACATCTTCAGAAAGGTTTCCTAAGTTAAAATATAGCTCACCTCCTGTATGATTTGAATTCGGATCTTGTGCTTCCTGATCATCGTTAAATGGGTCTAACATCCAAAATTGGATATACTCAACATTAGTCTCCTCAAAATTGGTAGTGGTCAAGGAACGCATAATTCCCGCCCACCTATCCTGTGGATTAATAAACTCACCATCTGAATTTACAGTGTTTGTAGTGTCATAATTGTACATTCCTCTTTCTTGAGGATAATACGTCATATCTAAAGTGGGTAAATTAGTTATTTCACCAAATGCCGGGTCATTATTAGGAAATAACTGTTGCTTATTTACATAAGAAACATTCATGTTTTCCTTGATGGTTGGATCTTCAGCAATATGTTGTGGCGTAGTGGCTGTTGTTGTATGAAAAGTGGAATAATCAATGACGTACCACGATAGATGCGAACGATTAAATCCTGCTGCCAAGTTATTTTTCAAGGAAGCTTCTGGAAATAAATCTGTTTGTCCTTGAGGAATAGATGCCAATTTCCATGATGTAAAATTCTTTAAATCAACAGTCGATTGACTTCCTTCAAAATCGTCTACGTAAGAAATACCTTCTTTTGAAATAGCGCGTGGCGTACCAGGAATTAAATGTGCTCCTTCAGCATTTAATGTTAAAGTAGACATTTGCTTTGTTGAAATCGTTGGGATTAAGTTAATTAACTTTGTTAAGAAGGGAATATCTGTTCGGTATGAAAGATCCATTCCAACAATATTGTTTTTAAAAGGCTCGTCTCCAATATCTACCTTTTGGGTAATAGGTTTCTCTGTCATACGCATCCAAGTAGCCCCAATATTAAAGTCTGGATTCACCATATAATTCAAATGCGTACCAATCAAAGATTTATTTTGAAATCCAAATACAGAATTACTTTCAATTGAAATTTTTATATCAGCATTGGATTCTAAAACAGCACTATTGAGAATTTTTACACGGCCTAAATTATAATCTACTGTAAAGTCTGAACCTTCTTGAAGGCGAATTCCTCCTGCTGTTACTACAACTGAACCTTCTGGAACATTTAAAGCATTTAACGGAATTTCATCACTAACTGAAGATTCATATTTTCCAACAAAGTAAAACCTATTCTTTTTCGGAACTTGTTGGGCGGCTATCTTTGTAGAATCATACAACTCGCTAAAAGCAACATTATTTGCAATTTGTGGCGTGTTATCTTTTAACACTTCTTCCCGTACTGTTTCTCCAAAAGGCTCAATGGTACTGAAATAAATCCTACCGTTTCGCGTGTTTATTGTTCCTCCATTTGTTGCCCTATTCCCGTCAAATGTAATCGGCATAAAATCAAAAACACCATCTTTTTGTGCACGATTATTTTGATTGAGGCGATCCATTCCTACTACATCAATTACTTGACGATCGTCTAAACCAGGATAAGGCAAGAAATTGACCATTAAACTGTTGTTGGGATTGTTGTAAAGTATATCCAGTCTAAATCCTTCTTGACTTACTTGGTAAGCACCAATTGAGTACACGTTTTTCATCATTAAATCCCATAGTTTATTCTTGGGATTAACGATTGTTGGTTTTAGTAATTTTAAAAACAATGCATCTGTTCCAACAATTCCATCTGTTGAAAATTCTCCTACTTGATATGTTCTACCTGAATAGGTATATTCATAAGCAACAGCCAAAACCTCATCATTGTTGAGCGGTAAATTAACGGAAATAAAACCAAGTTGAGCGTTATAGGTAAACTCTTGTTCCGTTAACTTTCTTGCATTTTCAATTTTTTCATAATCATCAGATTGTTGGAAAGGACCAGGCTCGGTTAATTCTGATTGAAGTGTAGTTACTGCATTATTAAAACCTCTTATGGAAGGGTTATTCTTAGCATAGTTATATAATCCATTTGACGTGTTTTTAGGCAATTCGTTGGAAGATGGACTCCCAGGATTACCCGACCAATTGTCTGGATTTGACTCCCCTAAATCCGTAAAAGCCAGAATATTTCTTGTATCTTCTACTTTATTGGTTTCGTTTGTTACCCAAACTTCAATCCTTGTAATATTAACCAGTGAGCTCACAACAGGAACCGTTTCCATGGCTTCATTATAATGTTCACGATGATAATAATTCAAGAAATAGTGACGATTAGCTTCATATTCATCAGCTTTTAATTTGAAATCTTGTACTTGTGCTCCTCCTTGAATATTAATTTCTTGTTTTTGACCTTGAGAGGTAGAAGCAATTGCATCGATGGTTAAGCGACCAAACTTTAATTTCGTTTTTACACCAAAAAGCGTTTGAGAACCTTCAATTAAAGATGTTTCTAATGGCATTGCAACGTTACCAGCTTCAATTTTTTGTAAAATTTGATCTTCGTTTCCTGTCCATTCCAATTTGGTTTGGTTGTCAAAACTAAATGCGGCCTCCGTGTTGTATGAGGCACCTAACTTCAATTTATCACCAATTTGTCCAACTAAGTTCAATTGAATTTGTTGTTGAAAATCAAAACGCGTTATTCTTCGATCTCTTTCTGGAATGTTTGGGTTGTCATATCGTGCTGAATTGACACCTAAAGAAAGTTCAACGCTACCTTCCGGGCGAATTTCTATTTCATCTGATCCAAAAATATTAGCAAAACCTGGAGAGTCAATTTTAATGGGTGGAATTAGCCCTTGTTCTTCAGCTGTTTGAGCGTCTATTTTTTCTTTCCAATAATCTTTCATGTTTTGTTGACGCTCATACTCAATGTATTCGTCTAAGGTCATCATGGAACCTTTTCGATAATCAGAATCACCAATTTTTTCCTTAAATATATATTTTCCTGTTTTCGGATCATAAACAATTGTTTTTTCAACACTAGAAGGGTCTCCAATGTCAAAACTTTGTTTATCGTTGCTTGTAGGATCGTAAGGATTTTTAATTGGATATTTTAATTCCGTAGAATCAGGATTGTTTTGTCCATGTACTAGCGAAATAACTACACAAAAAATCAAGGTTAGTAACCCTTTCACAAAATTAATATTTAAAAAATGTACTTTCACGGCAGTGTTTTCCGATTATAAAACTTTCAATGCATCTCGAATTAAAAGTTCTACTGTATCTTGTTCTTTTATTACTTTCTTTAATGCTTTTTCTGCTGATTTCTTATCAAATCCAAGAGAAACCAATGCAGTTAACGCATCAAATCGAAGCGTATTGTTTTGAGTAGCAACATTCTCATCAGAAACTTCGAATTTTAACATTTTATCCTTTAAATCAACGATTATTCTTTGTGCGGTCTTGTTGCCTATTCCTTTCACTCCTTTGATGGTTGCTACATCTTCTGAGGTTATTGCATTTGCTATTTCCGATGGCGTTAATCCTGAAAGCATTAGAATACCCGTATTTGGTCCTATTCCAGAAACAGACACCAATAAGTTAAACATTTCACGTTCTTCGATATCTTTAAATCCATATAAGATTTGTGCATCTTCACGCACCACAAATTGCGTAAAAATCTTGATGGATTCTTCATCCGAAATAGCTGAAAACGTGTTTAACGAAATCCGAACATCATAACCTATCCCTCCACATTCAACAATAATATGGGTAGGTGTTTTTTCAATTAATCTTCCGTTAAGGTATGTTATCATATTTATTTATTTTGAGCATCAACAACCGCAACCTTTACCATGTTCACGATTTCTCTAACCGAAGCACCCAATTGCAATACATGTACTGATTTACGCAAACCAACTAAAACAGGACCAATAGCCTCTGCTTCTGTCATTTCTTGTAATAATTTATACGCTATATTTCCTGCTGATAAATTCGGGAATATGAATGTATTTACTTTTTTATTGGTTAATTCTGAAAATGCAAACTTCTCATTCATTAACTCATTGTTTAATGCAAAGTTTGCTTGTACTTCACCATCCACTCTTAATGTAGGATATTTATCGTGTATGATTTCAACAGCTTTTGCCATTTTCTTGGCATCCTTCCCTTCTGCTGATCCAAAGTTTGAATAAGATAACAATGCAATATTAGGATTCACTTTGAACTTACGGATGGTTTTTGCGATATGATGCGTCATGTCTGCAATTTCTTCTGCCGTAGGATCAAAATTAACAGTAGTGTCGGCCATAAAGATTGGACCTCGCTTCGTAATGAGAATATACATTCCAGCCACTCTGTCTACATCCTTCTGCGTACCAATCACTTGTAATGCAGGTCTAAGCACATCGCTATACTTTCTTGTTGCACCAGAAATCATTGCGTCAGCATCACCAGATTGAACCATCATTGCACCAAAATAATTTCTTTCTCGCATTATTTTAGAAGCTTCATAAGCGGTAAAACCTTTCCGTTGTCTCAGCTCGAAAAATGCTTCTGCATATCTTTCCAATCTATCTTTTTCTCCGATATCCTTCGGATCAACTACTTCTACATCTGGGAAGTCCATATTGTATTCCTCAATCATGTGAAGCACTTTTTCTTTTCTTCCCAACAGAATTGGAGTAGCAACACCTTCCTCCATTGCAGTTTGTGCAGCTTTTAGGATTTTGTAATTATCCGCCTCAGCAAAAACAACACGTTTTGGATTACGTTCCGCTTTATCTGTAATTGTTCTTACTAATTTATTATCAATTCCTAAACGTTTTTTTAACTCGGCATCGTAAGCATCCCAATCTTCGATTGGTGTTCGTGCAACACCTGAGTCCATTGCGGCTTTTGCTACGGCAGGCGCTACATAATAGATCAAGCGAGGATCAAGTGGCTTTGGAATAAACTGGTCGCGACCAAAAGTTATACTTCGCTCTCCATACGCTTCACTAACCTCATCGGGAACTGTTTCTTTCGCAAGATTAGCAATGGCATAAACAGCTGCCAATTTCATTTCTTCATTTATAGATTTAGCACGTACATCTAAAGCTCCTCTAAAAATAAAAGGAAAGCCAAGTACATTATTGACTTGATTGGGATGATCTGATCGGCCTGTTGCCATGATTACATCTTTCCGAACCGACATTGCATCATCATAAGCTATTTCAGGTTCTGGATTAGCTAAAGCGAAAACAATTGGGTTGTCTGCCATCGATTTTACCATCTGCTTAGAAACCACACCTCCCCTTGATAATCCTATTAGTACATCTGCACCTTTTAATTCTGTTGCAAGATCTGACGTATTTTCGTGGTGCTCAGCAAAAAAGGCCTTATTTCCACTCAGGTTTTCTCTATCTTTACTCAACAATCCTTTACTGTCAAACATGAAAATATTTTCCATTTTGGCACCCAAAGAATTATAAAGCTTTGCACAACTCATTGCCGATGCTCCTGCACCAGAAACAACGATTTTCACCTCTTCAATTTTTTTATCTGCTAATTCTAAAGCATTAATCAACCCTGCCGAAGATATAATTGCAGTTCCATGTTGATCGTCGTGCATTACTGGAATATCGAGTTCCTCTTTTAATCGATCTTCGATTTCAAATGCTTCTGGAGCTTTAATGTCTTCTAAATTAATCCCTCCAAAAGTTGGTGCAATGGCTTTTACTGTTTGAATAAAAGTCTCTGGATCGTTGGCATCTACTTCAATATCAAAAACATCAATATCCGCAAAAATCTTAAATAATAATCCTTTTCCTTCCATAACAGGTTTTGATGCTGCTGGACCAATATCTCCCAATCCTAAGACAGCAGTACCATTTGAGATAACTGCGACTAAATTAGATTTAGCAGTATATTTATAAACATCATCAGGGTTTTCCGCTATTTTCAAACAAGGTTCTGCAACTCCTGGTGAATAAGCTAAGGATAAATCACGTTGCGAACTGTAAGGTTTTGTAGGAATAACCTCAATTTTTCCTGGTTTTCCCTGTGAATGATAGTCTAATGCATCTTGTTTTTTTATCTTAGCCATACTATTAAGTTTTTGTAAATCTTATGCAAGAGGGCAAATTTAACAAAAACCAACACATCAAAAGAAATAATATCTGCAAAGTATGAGAAAAGAGAAAATAATTGTTTTTTCAGGAGCTGGAGTTAGTGCTGAGTCTGGTCTTGGAACATTTAGAGATAGTGGAGGTTTATGGGAAAAGTATAAAATTGAAGACGTGGCAACTCCAGAAGCTTGGAATAAAGACGCAGAAAAAGTGACAGCCTTTTACAACATGCGAAGAAAACAATGTTTTGAGGCACAACCAAACCCTGCTCATCATGCTATCGCTGCATTAGAAAAGAAATATGATGTTGAGGTGATTACCCAAAATGTTGACGACTTACATGAGCGCGCTGGAAGTAGCAAAGTGATACACCTACATGGCGAGTTGAGCAAAGTAAAAAGCTCAGGTCCATCCGCCGAAAAAGCCTTTTATGAGCAATCTCATTGGGAGGTAAAGATGGGAGATCTATGTCCTGATGGATATCAACTTAGACCACATGTTGTTTGGTTTGGTGAGGCAGTTCCAATGTTAGAGGAAGCTGTAAAAAAATTGTTTCAGCAGATATTGTTATTGTTGTAGGAACCTCTTTAAATGTTTATCCTGCAGCGGGTATCATTGATTATGCACCCAAAAACGCAAGGTTTTATTTGGTAGATCCCAACGAGGTAAATGTTCCACAAAGTTTCAACGTTATTAAAAAGACTGCTTCTGAAGGGCTTGTTGATTTAGTAAAAAGTTTAAACAAAGAAAAACCCTGATCGTATTGACCAGGGTTGTAATAAATTCTTTTTTGCTTCTATTGCTTAATTAATCTTTGTACAGCGCTTTTTTCACCATCCTTGTGGAGAATATTAACAAAATACACTCCTTTCTTAAGCGAACTAATATTGATTTGATTATTAGCATTCATAATTTTTGTGCGTTTAACTTCTTTACCCAACGCATCTAGGAATACTATTTCACCTCCTTTTTTAAATGCCTCACCTTTAAGGGTAACAACATCTTGTGCTGGATTGGGAAAAATATTGAAAGCTAGTTTTTCTTGTTTTAACGTTGAAAGCGTAGAGGTGAAAAATACAGTTACAGAATCAATTTTGTTTTTATTCCCATCAAGTACGTAGTATTTGATCTTTGCATTCCCATCAGACATTCCGAAGGTCATTTGAGGTTTTATTTCTAGAGAATCTCCAGGTTGAATTGTTTTCTCAAAAGAGTCATCTATAATCCAATATGGATCATTTCCTGTTGAGAAGCATTGTGTTTCATCACATAATTGTATCTGTAAACTTGAGTTAGATTTACTTAAAATAGATCTAGAATAAAAAAAGTTAGTGGTGTTTCCGGTATTGACAACATAAAACTTTTTAAATATAAAACCAACGCCGTCTCCATCTCCGACAACATAAGCGGTATCGCTTGCATAATTTATATTGTCATCTGCTCCATTAATTTCTACACTGCTTTGACTCAAAGACCATGTTGTAAATAAAAGGATTGCACTAATTGTGTATAATATCTTCATATATTTTGATTTTAGACCAAATATAAGAGATTTAGTTCTAGTAGTCAAAAATCTTGTATTGTAATATCAATGATTGTGATAAATAGCATTCCAACATTACGTAGATTTAAATAATTTGGTTGTATATTAAATCTCTACTTTTACAAAAATTAATTTAAAACTATACAATTATGAATAAATTATTACTTGGGGCTTCGCTCTTATTTGCAACAGGGCTTAGTGCACAAACTTATTTTGAAGATGATTTTTCTAGTCCTCTTTCAAATAATTGGACACTTATCGATGGGGATGAAGACAACAACAATTGGTTAAGACCACAAACACAGCAAGGCGCTACGGTTGAAATGGCTACATCCAAATCATATGATAATGCCAATGGCACTCCATTGACACCAGATAACTGGATGATTTCCGAAGTTATTGATTTATCCAGTGCGGTTGGAGTTACAATGCTATCATGGATTGCAAGAGCACAAGATCAAAGTTTTCCTGATGAAAAGTACTCTGTGTATGTTGGAACTGCAAGTGATACTACTTCATTTATTGCGAATGGAGCTAATTTTACGGATGTAGTGGGTTATACCGGTGATGATTGGTCGGCAGAAAGTATAGACGTTTCTGGGTTCAATGGTCAAACGATTTATGTTGCATTTCGTCACCATGATGTAACAGATCAATTTTGGTTAAACATTGACGATGTTAAAGTAGCTAAAGTTCCTGATAATGACTTGTCATTAAACGGTTTAAGTTTAGATAAAACAATAATTGGTGATAGAACAGTAACCGTTGAAGTTAAAAACACAGGAGTGAATACCGTAAATTCTTTTGATGTATCTTTGGATTTTGACGGAGATGTTTATACAGAGAATGTTACTGGTTTAAATTTAAATTTTGGTGATGTTCACTCCCTAAACATCAATATTACTGGTGTAACTGCTGGTGTAAAAACAATTTCAGCGGAATTAACCACTTCTGATGATGTGGCAACTAATAACAGCATTTCTGGATCGTTAGAAATTCTTAACCCCATCCCACAATACATTGCAACAGATTCTGAAGGTAACTCTTTTAATCTTCATGATCGCTTATCGAATGGCCAAGCTATTGTTCTTGATTTTATGGCTTCTTGGTGTAATCCTTGTTTACAGTCTACCCCAGCACTTTCTGAATTTATTGAGAACAATGGTTCTGGGCAAGGTGACGTAGAAGCATTAGCAATAACGGTTGAACAAACAGATGATGCAAGTGTACTAAATGGTTTAAATTGGAACGGTGGTTTTTATGAATATCCTAAGTTTCCTTATTCAGCCACAAATGTACAGCATTATTCTCATTATGCTTCTAATCATGAATTGAATGCAGGAGGTTCTATTCCTTTCTTTCTATTAATATGTCCGGATGTACAAAATCCAGAATTGAGTACAATTGTAAAGTCTGATGAAGGATATAGCAACGGAATGTTTAACGCATACCAAACAGCTTTAGATCAATGTCCAACAGCAACAATGGATGTAGTTGAAATGACAGCACAAGAAGTAGATTTTAAAGCATATCCAAATCCAGCAAACAATGTAGTAAATATTGATTTTGAATTGAATACTCAAGAAGAGACTACTATTTCTATCATCAATACTGTTGGTCAAACTGTAGTTGTAAATAACTTAGGAAGTGTTACAGGTGTACAGTCGATTCAACTTAATGTTGCTGATTTAGAAGCAGGAATGTATATTGTTAAAGTTAAAACTTCTAATGGAGAACAAACAAAAAGAATCTCTGTAGCGAAGTAGTTTTCTTGAAAAATTACATATAATAAACTTGAAAGAGGAACGAAATTTCGTTCCTCTTTCTTTTTTTGGATTCCAAGAGTAGGGTCTTGATTTTAACTTTATTTGTAAGTTTAATCTATATATTTGAAATCTATACAGAATTCGGCACGAAGTATGCCTAGGCAATGCAGAACAATAAAAAAATAAATTATGAATAAATTATCACTGATATTAACTACCACTTTTATGACTTTGTTCTTAATTACAAATGCTCAAGAAGGTGTTTTTGAAAAAGGAATCCCTGATATGCAATTAAAAGATACAGAAGGTAAAACTATTCAAACAGGTGAGTTAGAAAATGATGGGAAACCAATGATTATTTCTTTTTGGGCAACTTGGTGTACACCCTGTAAAAAGGAATTAAACGCTATTCACGATATGTATATCGATTGGCAAGATGAAACAGGTGTTCGGTTAGTAGCAGTATCAGTAGATGACCAAAGAACTGCAAGTCGTGTTGTTCCTTATGTTGATTCAAAAGCTTGGGAGTATGAAATCCTATTAGATCCTAATGGAGATTTTAAACGTGCAATGGGTGTAAACAATGTGCCACATACATTTTTGGTAGATGGTAACGGTAAAATTGTTTACTCGCATAATAACTATGCTCCTGGGGATGAATATGAATTGTACGATGAAATCCTTAAACTAAAGGAATAATAAAGCAATCTGAATATTGACGGTTTAATTGTGCGTATGAAAACTTTACAACTTCTTATTGCTGTTTTTTGCTCAACTATTGTTGGTAATCTAATAGCTCAAGGTTCTATTTCGGGAAATATGGAAACGAATTATCAATATTTACTTTCCGATGAAAAAATTAATGCTATTCAACCTGATGAAAAATCTTTACTGAACTCTTATATTAATGTTAATTACCGAATGGCAGGATTTAAAGCGGGGGTCCGACTAGAAGCTTATCTTCCAAGAACACTTGGCTATCCTGATCGTTTTGATGGTGCTGGTTTAGGGTATCGGTATGTAGGATACGAAAACGATTTGATAGATGTTACCGTAGGTAATTTTTATGAACAATTTGGATCAGGATTAATTTTTAGGTCCTATGAAGATCGTGCTCTAGGCGTAGATAACATGATGAACGGTATAAGTTTAAATTTACGTCCGTACAAAGGAGTTACCATTAAAACAGTTTATGGGAGGCAACGTTTTTCATTTACCAATGGGAAAAACCAATACAGTCCTGGGATTGTTAGAGGAGCAGATTTAGAGGTAAACTTTAACCAATGGTTTCCTGGTCTTTCCGATAATAATATACGAATCACCGGTGGTGGATCTTTGGTCTCAAAATATCAAGAGGATAATAATTCGCAATTTATATTGCCAGAAAACACTGGAGCTTATGGCGGAAGATTAGAATTAGCATATAAGAAATTCTTTATCAATGGTGAATACATCATTAAAGAACAAGACCCTTCTCAAGACAACGGATATATTTATAATTACGGTAAAGGTATGATTGTAAATGCTGGATATTCTCAAAAAGGACTTGGAATTGTTCTGTCTGCCAAATCTATTGACAATATGAGTTTTAGAAGTGATAGAAACGCTGCTTTGCAAGATTTAACTATCGGTTTTATACCTCCATTAACAAAGACTCATACTTACAACTTAGCGGCAACATTGTATCCTTATGCCTCACAACCCAATGGCGAAGTTGCTTTTCAAGCTGATGTAATTTACAAAATAAAAAGAGGAACTGCACTTGGAGGTAAATATGGAACAGATGTTTCACTGAATTTTTCAACTGCTTATGAACCCTTGAAGAGAACTTCAGGAATTGACCCCATGGATTCCTCAAGGGTAACTTACGAATCAACACTTTTTGATAAAAGTGATTTATTGTATTGGCAGGATATCAATGTGAGTATCAAAAGAAAGTTAAATAGAAAGTGGACTGTTGAAGGAAGCTATTACAACATATCGATGAATAACGATGTGCTGAAGCTTACAAGTGAACAAGGTATTATTCAATCTCATATTGGAGTTTTGGATGTGGAATATAAAATTAATAGAAAACATACCGTGAGGGCAGAACTACAAGGATTATGGACGGTTGATAACAAAGATAGAGGGGCTTGGGCAACTGCATTAATTGAGTACACGATATCTCCTGACTGGTTCTTTAGCGCAATTTTACAATCCAATTACGGAAATCCAGTAAAAGAAGACCGCATCAATTATCCGATGATTTTTGTTGGAAAAATTTGGGGAGCTACACGTCTTCAAGTTGGTTACGGTAGACAAAAAGAGGGGTTGTTTTGTGTTGGAGGAATATGTAGATTTGTTCCTGCATCAAATGGGTTAAGCGTAACCTTTACACATAGTTTTTAAAAGAAAAGAGTAATGAATAATTTAAATTACGTACTATTTATTTTGATCAGTTCACTTGTTTTGCTAACCAGCTGCGACAAAGTAGATCATCCTTATGAAAAGGTGGCAAGTGTTAATTTGGATACTACTTTATATCCTAATGGAACATGGGATGATTATTTAGCAAATGAATATCCTTCATTTTCTCAAAATACAAATACAAATGTGAATGTATTAATTGAAGATTATACAGGACATAAATGTAATAATTGCCCTACAGCAGCAGATATCGCACACGGAATACATGAAAACAACCCAAATCGTGTTTTTGTAGCATCTATTCATATTGACCCTGGAGCAAATTTATCTTTTCAATCTGCATTTCCAAATGCCACAAAATATTATACTGACCATACTAATCCAGATGCTGTGGTTTATGGTAAGGAGTTTGAGAATGGATTTAACTTCGGTGGAAATCCAAATGGAACAGTCAATAGAAAAACGGTTGACAACAAAATGTTTGATCTTTCGGGTACATGGCAAAGTAGAACCTCTGATATACTTACAGCAAATGATTTAAAAGTAAATATTCAATCAGTTTTTAATTATTATCAGAGTACCAACGGAGGTTTTTTACATGTTGAAGCAGAAAAGAAAACAAGCGAAGCCATTGAAATGAACGCAGTTGTTTATGTAATTCAAGATTCTCTAGTGGATTGGCAATTGATGCCAGATAACACACATAACGAATTTTATATACATCGTGATAAACATTTAGGCAGTATCGATAACAATCCATTTGGAATAAAGGCTTTTGATGCAGACGCTCCAGTGGGTGAAAAAGTTTTACTCGATTATTCCTATACACTACCCGCAAACATCAATAAAGAAAATCTCCATTTTTTGATTTATGTGTATGATGTAGATACGTATGAAATTCTTCAGGTCATCAAACAAAAAATTGAATAATTAATCAACTTTCTTTGATGTTTTTCGTAATTGAAGTGTTGACTTTGACAATACAGTCTATTTCCTTACTTTAGCACAAAAAACAAACATGAGTTACGAAAATATAACGACAACACAAAAAGAACGTGTTCACTACATTACAGTAAATCGACCAAAACAATTAAACGCCTTAAATAAGGCAACAATTCAAGAATTACATGAAGCTTTAAAATCTGCTGAAGCAGATGAAAACACACGTGTAGTTATATTGACAGGAAGCGGTGAAAAAGCTTTTGTTGCTGGAGCTGACATTAAGGAATTTGCTGATTTTGATACTGAAAATGGTAAACAACTTGCAGCAGAAGGGCAGAAAAAACTTTTTGATTTTATTGAAAACCTATCTAAACCAGTTATTGCTGCAGTTAATGGTTTTGCATTAGGCGGTGGTTTAGAACTTGCAATGGCATCACACATCCGCATAGCATCAGATAATGCTAAACTAGGACTTCCAGAAGTATCTTTAGGTGTTATACCAGGATATGGAGGAACACAACGTTTATCGCAATTAGTAGGACGAGGAAAAGCCATGGAATTGATCACTACCGCAGGGATGATTTCTGCCAGTGATGCTCAAAACTGGGGACTCGTCAATCACGTTGTTCCACAAGAAGAATTGATGGCTTTGGCAGAAAAAATAGCGCTTAAAATTTGTAACAACTCTGGTAATGCCATTAAATCAGCAATTAAGGCTGTTAATGCCAACTACCAAGCCAGTGTAAACGGCTATGAAGTTGAAGTTGCTGAATTTGGAAATTGCTTTGGAACACCAGAATTTATTGAAGGCACAACAGCATTTATTGAAAAAAGAAAACCAAAATTTAAATAGAATATATTTGAAAACTTGAATTTTTCAGAGAGAAACATAAACACATAATCGTTTTGTTTCTCTTTGAAAACTCAAGGTAATTACTTTTCTAAGTTTTACTGCTCACCATTTGTAATCCAACAATTGAAATAATTAAAGTCAATAAGAAAAACAAACGCCAAAAAGTAACTGGTTCTTTAAATAATACAATACCGCCAATCACTGTTCCTATTGCCCCGATAGCTCCCCATACAGCATAAGCTGTTCCAACAGGAATTGCGTGTTCTCCTCCCATTGCTTTAAAAAGCAAATACATGCTAATACTAACACATACCACAAAAGTAATTAACCAGATCCATAATTCTTTACCTGAACTTTCTTGTGCTTTTCCTAAGCTAATTGCAAATCCGGTTTCAAATAAACCTCCAATAATCAATAAAATCCAATTGATACTCATTCTATAATTTTAATGGTTAAAGATAAGAATTAAAACCTACTCAAAAGTTTGCAGAAATTTCTACAACAACCTTTTTCATAAATTTTCTAAAAATGAAGTGAAAGTGTTCAAAAATCATTCGAAAATCACGATATTAAGGCAAATTGCATTATAAAATACCCAAAAATTACAAAAAGCCAATAGATGAAAATTAATAAAGTTCTCGTTGCCAACAGAGGTGAAATCGCCATTAGAATCTTTCGTTCTTGTACAGAAATCGGATTAAGAACCGTAGGAATTTACACTTTCGAAGACCGTTATTCCTTACACCGTTACAAAGCGGATGAAGCTTATCAAATAGGAGAAGATGACGATCCAATTAAACCTTATTTAGACATTGATAAAATTATTCAAGTTGCTAAAGAAAATAACATCGATGCCATTCATCCCGGATATGGATTTTTATCTGAAAATGCAGATTTTGCCCAAGCCTGTAGAGACAACGGAATTATATTCATTGGTCCAGATGTTTCTGTTTTGAAATCATTAGGTGATAAAGTCATGGCCAAACAAGTGGCTATCGACAACAATGTTCCTATAATTGAAAGTAATAAAAAGGAACTCACGACTGTTGATTTAGCACTTGAAGAGGCTGATAAAATTGGTTATCCTGTCATGCTAAAAGCCGCTTCTGGTGGTGGAGGTCGAGGAATGCGTGTAATTCAAAACAAAGATCAACTGAAACAAGCTTACCCAGAATCTAAACGGGAAGCAAAAGCAGCGTTTGGAGACGATACTGTTTTCATTGAAAAATACGTACAAAACCCAAAACATATCGAGGTTCAAATCCTTGGTGATCAACACGGCAATTTAGTTCACATGTACGAACGTGATTGTTCTGTGCAACGTCGTTATCAAAAAGTAATTGAAATTGCTCCTTCTGTTGATTTAGCAGAAGAGGTAAAAGAAAAATTGTATAAATATGCCTTAGACATTGGTAAGGCTGTAAATTACAGTAACGCTGGAACTGTTGAGTTTTTGGTTGATGAAGATCAAAGTATTTATTTTATTGAGGTAAATCCAAGAATTCAGGTAGAACACACCGTTACGGAAGTCGTTACAGGAATTGATATTGTAAAATCGCAGTTGTTTATCGCTGGTGGTTATAAATTGGGAGACGAACAAATCAAGATTTTTAGTCAAGATACAATATCTACGAATGGTTTTGCAGTGCAATGTAGAATCACAACAGAGGATCCTAAAAATGATTTTAAGCCCGATTATGGAACAATCACCACTTACAGAAGTGGAAGCGGTTTCGGAATTCGATTAGATTCTGGGAGTGTTTACCAAGGCGTAACTATTTCTCCCTTCTTTGATTCTATGTTAACGAAAATCACGGCCAACAGTAGAACTTTAGATGGCGCTTGTCGAAAGATGCGTCGTGCTTTGGCTGAATTTAGAGTGAGAGGTGTAAAGACCAATATGGCTTTCCTCAACAATATTCTTAATGATTCTACTTTTAGAGAAGGGAAAGTTACGGTAAATTATATTGCCAATACGCCAGAGTTGTTTGACATTCAGGAACCGAGAAACAGAGCAGAGAAAATGCTAAATTTCTTAGGTGATATCATTGTTAATGGAAATCCTGATGTTCAATCTTTCGATCCAAATAAGAAATTGGTAAAACCGCAAGTGCCTAAATTTGACAAACAAGCTGCGTATCCGAAAGGAACAAAAGACTTGCTTACAGAATTAGGTCCAGAAGAATTTTCTAAATGGTTGAGCAAGGAAAAGAAAATTCACTACACAGATACGACTATGCGAGATGCGCACCAAAGTTTGTTGGCGACACGTATGCGTACCTACGATTTAGAAAAAGTAGCCAAAGGTTTTGCCATGAATCACCCTGAAGTTTTCAGCATGGAAGTTTGGGGAGGTGCTACTTTTGATGTGTGCATGCGCTTTTTGAAAGAAAATCCGTGGGAGCGTTTACGTATTTTGCGTGAAGCCATGCCCAATGTACTTCTACAAATGTTATTGCGTGGTTCAAATGGTGTGGGTTATACAGCATATCCCGATAATTTAATCGAACGTTTTGTAAAGGAAGCTTGGGAAAACGGAGTAGATATTTTTAGAATTTTCGATTCTCAAAACTGGATGAAATCAATTGGTCCAGCGATTGAACACGTGCGAAAAAACACCAATGGATTAGCAGAAGGTTCAATGTGCTACACTGGCGATATTTTAGATCCAAATGAACAAAAATACAATCTGAAATATTATTTAAATCTTGCCAAAGAGATTGAAAACTCCGGAGCACATATTTTGGCCATTAAAGATATGGCAGGATTGCTTAAACCTTATGCAGCCAAAGAATTGGTTACTGCTTTAAAGTCAGAAATTAAGATTCCAATTCATTTACATACACATGATACTTCATCGGTACAATCGGCTACGTATCTCAAAGCTATCGAAGCGGGAGTTGATGTGGTAGATGTGGCACTCGGCGGATTAAGCGGTTTAACTTCTCAGCCGAATTTCAATTCTGTTGCCGAAGCCATGCGTTTTCAAGAAAGAGAAAACAAAATGGACATTCAAAAACTGAATGAATATTCTAACTATTGGTCGGATGTGAGAGATTACTATTATCCGTTTGAATCTGGATTGAAATCTGGAACGGGAGAAGTGTATAAACACGAAATTCCTGGAGGACAATATTCAAACTTATTGCCACAAGCGGAATCTTTAGGCTTGAGAGACCGATTTACAGAAATCACCGACATGTACGCCAAAGTCAATGACTTATTTGGCAACGTGATTAAGGTAACGCCAAGTTCGAAAGTTGTGGGAGATATGGCACAATACCTCGTGAGTAACAACATTACTATTGAGGAATTTATGGAAAAAGGAGAATCACTTTCCTTCCCAGAATCGGTGAAAAGCTTCTTTAAAGGTGATTTGGGTCAGCCCGTTGGTGGATTCCCAGAAGAAGTACAAAAAATTGTGCTAAGAGATGAACAGCCATATACTGATAGACCTAACGCACATTTAGAACCGATAGATTTCGATAAAGAATTTGCCGAGTTTAAAAAAGAATTTGATCAAGGCATGGACAGAGCTTGGGAAATTACCGATTTCTTGTCCTATAAATTATATCCAAAAGTGTTTGCTGATTTATACAATCATTACACGAAATTTGGAAAAGTGATGCAAATTCCAACGAAAAACTTCTTCTATGGACTACAACCGGGAGAGGAAATCATTGTAGAATTAGACAAAGGAAAAACGCTCTTAATTGAGTTGATTTCAATCACAGAAGCCAATGAAGATGGTGAAAAAACGGTTTTCTTTAAACTCAACGGTCAAACCAGAAGTACAGACATAAAAGACAACACTATAGCCGTAGAGAAAGTCGTTCATCAAAAAGTAGACAAAGAGAATCCAAATGAAGTGGGTGCTCCACTACAAGGATCTTTGGCTTCCATAATGGTAAAAGAAGGCGATGTCGTGGAGAAAAACCAAGGATTATTCGTCATTGAAGCCATGAAAATGGGAACTACAATTTGTGCAAACGTCGATGGGAAAATCAAAAAGATTTACCTGAAAGAAGGAACGATGGTACACGCCGATGATTTGGTTGTGGAAATGGAATGAATCTAATATTTACGATGAATCGTAAATATTAGATAGGGAGAGGTTTTAGGGAGAGGTTGCCGATTTTTTATCGGCAGAGAGAGGAAAAAAAGGAGAGTTTAGAGATGGTGTAAAAGGTAGTTTTTTATACTGTAGATGCGCACGGCCGTGCGTATCTACAGTTATAAAAAAAAACACGGAAGACATTTTGTTATCTTTGCGCCACGTGTAATTTTAAAATTTGCCAATATCATGTTCAAATCAACAAGAATTAAAGAAATCACTTTTCTTATCGCTTGCGTTTTTCTCACAGAATTAACATTTTCCCAAAACCTCTACCAACCCCGTAGCGTAAAACAAGCCTATGAAAATGGTACACGTGCAATGGATGGAAAGCCAGGTGAAAACTATTGGCAAAATCGTGGTGTTTATGACATGCATATCACTATCGATCCGCCAAACAGAACCATAAAAGGAAAACAAACGATTTCTTACACCAATAGCAGTCCAGACACCTTAAAAGAATTGCGCTTTAAGTTGATATTGAACCACCATAAACCTGCTGCACCGCGCTTAAGAACTGTAACTGACGATTATCTAACTTCGGGAATGCACATTAATTCCTATACAGAAAATGGAGTTCAAGCGGAATGGAACAGCGAAAATGACGGTATCAATAAGAAAATTCGTTTGCAAGAACCTTTGGCGCCAAATTCAACTATAGAACTTGGTTTTGACTGGCATTTCGATGTTTCTAAACAAAGTGGAAGAGAAGGTGCTATTGATTCTACTACCTTCTTTTTGGCCTATTTTTATCCACGTGTTGCAGTGTATGACGATTACGAAGGTTGGGACAGAATGCCTTACGCAGGTTCGCAAGAATTTTACAATAACTTCAACGATTATACTTTTCAAGTCACTGTTCCTAAAGATTATATCGTTTGGGCAACGGGAGATTTATTGAATCCGAGAGAAGTTTTAACTTCAAAATATGCGGATCTACTTGAAAAATCAATGGTTTCCGATGAGGTTATTCGCATTGTAGATCAAGAAGATGTCAAAAAAGGTGGAATCACCCAACAAAAGGAAAGCAACACATGGAAATGGAAAACGGATAACATCAATGACATTTCCATCGCCACGAGCAATCACTACAATTGGGATGCTGGAAGTGTTGTGGTAGACAATAAAACAGGACGCAGAGCAAGTTTTCAATCTGCTTATGATGAATCATCGAAGGATTTTAAGAAGATGGTTGAATATGGAAAAAACACTTTAAAATGGTTTTCGAATAATACGCCTGGCGTTCCTTATCCCTACTCTAAAATGACAGTTGTAAGAGGATTTGCAAACATGGAATACCCAATGATGGCCAATGATTCTTCTAATGATGATGAGAAGTTCACCCGTTTTGTGATGCAACATGAAGTAGCGCACACCTATTTCCCTTTCTACATGGGAATCAATGAAACCCGCTTTGCCTTTATGGATGAAGGTTGGGCTACAACTTTTGAATATTTAATTGGAATTGAAGACTTAGGCTATGAAAAAGCAACGGCAAATTTTAAACAATTTAGAGTTGAACGTTGGAGTAATAATAATTCATTAGAACTAGACTTGCCAATTATTACGCCTTCTAATATCATGAGTGGTTTAGGTGCCGGCACAAATAGTTATGGAAAAGCTGCACTCGCCTATCTTGCACTACGTGATTATTTAGGAGAGGAAAAATTTCTGTCTGCATTACATGGCTTTATGGACCGATGGAATGGAAAACACCCTATTCCATGGGATATGTTTTATTCTTTTAACGACATCACAAGAGAAAACCTCAATTGGTTCTGGTACAATTGGTTCTTTAGCAACAACTACATGGATGTGGCATTAAAAGAAGTGGAGGTAGATGGGAAAAAAGTCACTTTACAAATAGAAAATATTGGTGGAATGGCCGTTCCATTTGATGTAAAAGTAAAACTCAAAAACGGTAAAACAAAAACTTTTCATCAAACCCCAGCCGTTTGGAAAGAAGATCTTACGCAAACAACAATTAAATTAGAAAACCTGAAAAATATTGTTGAGATAAAGATTGAAGGTGGAATATGGATGGATGCGGATCCTGAAAACAATAATTGGAAAAAGAAAGACTAAAGTCTTTCTCAGTTTTGAGTGATAAAATATTCTGAAATTGATTTTATTGTCGGAAGAACAAAAATTCTTTTTATAGTTTTTATTTTATCACTGAAATAGTGTGAAGTAAACATTAATCCTTTACATAATTATTCGTGGTTTTGGAGGCGCATTATCTTTTTTAGAAGGTGGAGCGAAATAGAAGCCGCTAATAATGGAGGAAGTTCTGAAGCTTGCGGAAGAAATCACCGACATTATCGGCTTTTATAAGTGGAGACAATAAAAAAGATCAAGCGCTAGACTTTTTTGCTTTACTTTTTTTGGTAATGAAAAAAAGTAAAAAATATTAATTCAAAGTAGATTTAATGTTCGGAGACATAATTTATTATTAAATTAAATACATGTTCAAACACCAACATCCATTTCCTCCATACATACCCGAAGGCACAACGAAACTCATTGTGGGAACGCTTCCTCCTCCGCGTTTCACAACAGGCGAACTTAAACCCGGCGATGTTGACTTTTGCTATGGTTCTCGTGACGGACAATTGTGGCAAATTATCGAGCGCATTTTCGGTATAAAACTAGATTATGAAAATACAGGGAAAGCCATTCAACAGCGTGAAGACTTCCTTAAAACACATAAAATTGGAATTTGCGACATGGTGGAATATGCTTTCCGCAATAAAATAGATGCTTCTGATTTAGGTATTCAAGAACCTGTTTTGCGTCCCTTGATTTCTTTGCTCAAAGAACATCCAAGCGTAGATACTTTGTTGTTTACGGGAGGAAATTCTAAAAATGGTCCCGAATATTTGTTTCGTAGACATTTAAAAGACTATCCTGAAATTCAACTTACAAGACAAGGTGAAACAACTCCAAAAGTTCATACACTTGAATTGGAAGACCGCATTATTAAAACAGTTTCATTAACCGCGCCATCTGGTGCAGCCAATAGAGCAGTGGGAAGCATGGCCTTGTATAAAAAACTGAAAGCAGAAAACCCCAAGATGAATACAATTGATTTTAGGGTCTTGCAGTATGGAGAGTTTTTGAGAAGATAAACTTTGAAGTAAATCATTATACGTTAAGGGGATCTGTCAATCATACCATCAATTCTTCCACTAAATCAAAATGCCATTTAAAGTGAATAACATCAAGTTCTTGAGTAGGAAGTTGTTTTAATTCATTTTTACATTTCAATAATAATTCCTGAAGCGACTTCTTCTCTTTCTCTGTCTTTTGGATGAAGTAAGCTGTCAACTGGATTCTTAACTGCTGACGTAATTCATTAATTTTATCAAATGAATTATGCTCAAGTTGAAGGCTGTTTAAACTCTTTTTAATTAGTGTTTGAAATGTGACTTTTGGTAGTTCTTTGACAATTGATTCGGTCATGTTTTTGGTAAAAACAATGGCTTCCAATAATGAATTTGACGCCAAACGATTATTGCCATGAAGTCCTGTATTGGCGCATTCTCCAATCGCATAAAGTTGTGGAACATTGGTTTTTCCGTTGATATCTACTTGAATCCCACCACAACTGTAATGAGCAGCTGGCGTAATTGGAATCGCTTGTTGAAGTAAATCATATCCGGCTTTCAAACAATAGTTGTAGATATAAGGAAACTCATTTTCGAGTACTTCTTTGGCAAAATGTCGGCAGTCCAAATAAACGTTTTTGGTTGCTGTATTTTTTAATTCTTGGTAAATGGCAGCAGAGACGATATCCCGAGTTGCCAATTCTGCTCTTGGATCATATTTAAACAAAAAGCGCTCTTCATTTTCATTAATGACATAGGCTCCAGCTCCTCTCACTGCTTCAGAGATTAAGAACATTTGCTTTTTATCTTGTTCTTTAAAAGCAGTCGGATGAAATTGTATAGATTTTAAGTTAGAGATTTCCGCACCGATGTTTTTCGCCAATGCAATTCCGTCTCCCGAAGCAATTGAAGAATTTGTGGTGTATTGAAACACTTGTCCCATTCCACCAGTTGCCAAAACAATAATTTTTGCCGTTAATATGCGCGTTGATTTTTCCTCGTAATTGTAAAGTACAGCTCCAGCTATTTCTTTTGTTTCAGATAAAAGCAATTCTATTACCTCGCTGTATTCAAAAACGGTAATTGAAGGATGTTTGCTTAATTCTGCAATCAATTGATCATGAACGGCTGCTCCTGTTTGATCTTTTACATGTAAAATTCGCGCTTTTGAATGTCCACCTTCGAGTCCTAAATGATATTTATTTTTGAAATGATCGAACTTTACACCCCAGTTTTCCAATTGATGAATTCCATCGTGAGCATGTTCTACCACATATTTCACAACTTGGGCATTCGCTTTGTTTTGAGAAGCTTTTATCGTGTCTTCAATGTGATTGATATAACTATCTTTCTGTGTTGACATCACCGCGGCAATTCCACCTTGTGCCATGCGGGTATTGGTCTCCTGTAATTTAGATTTACTAATTACACCAATTTTTAACGTCGGCTCTTTTTCGGCTAAAGAAAGTGCTTGAGACAAACCAGCTATGCCAGCGCCTACAATCAATATGTCAAATTTAGTTTTCAACGGGAGCGGGGTTTAGAGCTGAGAATTCAATCATTTTTACAATCGGTTCTTTTGCCTTTTCGAAAATGGAGTCTGCAATGTTTATTTCTGGCGTTTCGTGCAATAAACAGTTGTAAACTTTCTCTAATGTATTGACTTTCATAAAGGCACATTCGCTGCAAGCACAGGTATTGTCTTCATGAATCGGTAGCGGAATCAATGTTTTGCCAGGCGCCTGTTTGCTCAATTCGTGCAAAATTCCAGCTTCGGTTCCTACAATAAAAGTTTGGTGCTCCGATGTTTTGATGTAGTTGATCATTTTACTTGTTGAACCCACGTAATCCGCAACATCTAAAATATGCGGTTCAGATTCTGGATGTGCCACCACTTTAGCCGATGGATTTTCATTTTTGAGCTTCAATAATTTATCGAAAGAAAATGCTTCGTGAACAATGCAAGCGCCTTCCCAAAGGACTAAATCTCTTCCCGTTTCTTTAATCAAGTATTTCCCTAGATTTTGATCTGGAGCAAAAATCAACTTTTGTTCTGGCGGAAAAGAATTGATGATGTCCACCGCATTTGAAGAAGTACAAACAATGTCACTTAAGGCTTTAACTTCAGCCGAACAATTGACATAAGTGACCACTTTATGATCGGGATACGCGTCTACAAAAGCTTTAAATTGATCAGGCGGACAAGAATCGGCAAGTGAACAGCCTGCTTCTAAATCTGGCAAAACAACTTTACGAGATGGATTTAATAATTTTGCCGTTTCAGCCATAAAATGAACGCCCGCAAAGACGATAATATCTGCATCTGTTTTAGAAGCTTCAACCGCCAAACCTAAACTGTCACCAATATAATCGGCAACTTCTTGGATGTCTTTTTCTTGATAATAATGCGCCAATACAACTGCATTTTTTTCCTTTTTAAGATCAATTATGGCGTTTTTAAATTCTTCTTTCTTCAGCTTTTCCATCTCTATTCATTTGTCTTTTTTGTAACCAAATGTCTACCTTTTTATTGCCAAAAAATAGAATAGCAAAAAGCTACTCTTCTGTATTTTAAGACATCATTTGGAACAATTTCATTTCTAAAATGAGGATTCCCTCTTTATTTAGTAATCAATTTTTAATCAACGCTATCAAATCCTAATTTTAGGTTGAGATAGTTTGATTCCAAAGGTATAGATATAGAAAATGATAAAAAATGACAGAAATCACTTTCAGTCAAGACAACGACAAGGGTTTGTTATAACTAGATGATTAACAATCGATAGTGTCTTAAAATAAAAAGATAAAAATATCTTATTTGATGCGATTAGATTTATACCGCCAGCAAACGTTGAAAATCTGACATCAGAATATAAACTCGATTTTCTTTGATATCATTAAGTTCAATATGCACTAATTTAGATCGGTTCAAAAACTTAAGTTCTTGGTAGATATTGTCTTCTTTTTCAAAAACTAAACAATGCTGATCTTCAATTTGATCCAAAATAGATTGCATCAATGGAATCGCTTCATGAATTGGATTTGCATTCAGCTGACTCTGTTTTTTACTGCTTAACATCAAAACCGAAGAAGCTATTGCTTTGATGTCGGCATGTGCATTTAAGAAGGCCTCAAAAGAAGTGATTTCTATTAATTGAAAAGCTTCATAATCCTTAGTTTCCAATTCAATTTCTGCAATATTCATGTGCTTTTGGTTTTTCTATTCTAAAAAATATACAACAAAAATAAGCGATAGCAAGGTGAATAAAAATGACTTCCATCAGCAAATATGGTTTGAGAAAAAACGTGCGTGTTTTAAAAGCAAAAAAGAAACAATTCCCAAGGACACTTAGAGAGATGAGAAAATGTAGATCTGGGAATCGTTTCAATTTTTAATCAACTTAGCAGCTCAATTGCTTTGTTGTCTGGTACAAATGTAATAGGTCTTTTTCGATCAAAATATGATGTATATCATAAAGCAAAAAAATGCACTAATTTGGATTTGAAAGTGCAGGATTTGTAACAAAACTTTGGTCTGTTAGTGTTTTTAAGAAAGCTATGAGGTGATTGGTTTCTTGTTGCGAAAGTTGTATACCTCCGTAAGCAGAGTATTTCATTAAAGGAGATAAATTTGGGGATTCATGCACCACTCCAAGACTATAAAACTGTATGACTTCTTCTAATGTTTCGAATCGTCCATCATGCATATAAGGAGCAGTAAGTTCAATATTACGCAATGTAGGTGTTTTAAACTTTCCGAAATCATTCATATCCCCTGTTATGGCATATAAGCCAGCGTCTGGATCCAAATCCAAGCCATTATTTCCAAAAATATTATCGTGGAATAAAACCGTTCCGTGACAGTGAAAGCAATCTCCTCTTTCAGTAAAAAAGATGTCGTAACCATCCCATTCTTCAGGAGTAAGGTTCACTTCTCCACGCATAAAACGATCAAACTTAGCGTCCGTTGAGTTCAACGTTCTAAAAAACTGAGCCAACGCATACGCAATTTCCTTTGCTGTAATTTCCGTAACACCATAAGCTTGTTTAAATAATGTTTTATAGGTAGCATTGTTGTTTACAACTTGAATATTGGTTTCAAAAAAATCCTCGACTTCAAACATCATCACATCTTCAAGTGAACCTTGTACTCCGCCATTCCATAAATACTGATAATTCCATGCTAAATTAATATGCGCTAAGCTATTGGACTCAAAAGTAGTGAACGCTTTGGTTTGATCATGACATGATGCACATGACTTATCCTGATTTTTAGATAGAATTTTATCATAATACAAAGCCCTTCCCAAAGCGATAGCTTCTTCTGTAGGCTGATTATCATCTGGAATCACCATGTCAGGAAAATTAGAAGGATAATCAATATTTACAGGTGTAGGTTGATAGGTTTCATAGGTTTCCACCTCATCCTTTTTACAACTTAAAAAGAAGAAAAAACCAATTAAAATAAAAGCGAATATGTTAAGTATTTGTTTCATGAAATTACAGTTTATTCAATGAAAAACACGTCAAAGCCATTGTTTTTGACCAGCTCCTGTTTATTTTGATCTCCCATCATTCCATTTGAAATTGTTGTTAAATCAAAAGTATTTGGGTTTTTAAACCAATTCTGAATTTCCATTCCAAGAGAAATATCAAAAGAACCATTGGATACATTGAAACTCAAAGGTAGTTCGACCTGAAAGTAATTTTTGTTATTATTCAAGGGTCCCGTATGGAAATTAAAATGATTATAACTTCCAGATTCTTCGTATCGGCCTTCTAACTTCATATAATGATATCCACCGCCCATCATCATAGGCCATTCCATCGCTGCCTCAGGAAAATTACTAAAAGTTCCTGTTTGGTTCATTGTAGAATCTAAACCAAATGTAAAACGCAGTTCTGTATAATCCCCATTTGATATTGGGCTGGTAATTTTCTTATCCTTGAATCCTTCTTCTCGCGCATCAACATAGATGGCGTCAGCAATATGCACCTCATCTCCGTTTGACCGAACAAAAACGACATTAGAAATAAAATAACGAATGGTTTCTATACTGAAGGTATTTCCAAACTCGTTTATGTACATAACTGTATCGAAAACTACCGCTTGATTATCTACTTTGTGATGAAATCTTAAATACGAATCAACCGTTATTGGTGATGGATCGGAGGCAGGCTCTGAATTGTCCTTCTTACATGAAAACAGAATTACAGATATCAAAAGAAATGACAATATAAACATTCCGGTTTTTTTTAGAATTGCTTTCATAGTACTTGTGTTTGATTGTATTCAAATATACAGCGGAGAGAGGGATTAAAAAATGATTTCAATCATGTTTGCCTTTTCTTCGTTTTAACACATTCTAAAAATGAAAATCAACTTACGAATACAAACCAATTATTGATTTTCAAAAGCTCCGGCATCAAGCGAACCTATCGTCCTAGTATTACCATCAAAATCTATACTTGGGAAATCCGTTAATCCAACGGCATAATTGATCGCCGAAGAAGCATTCGTTAAACGCAGATTTCTGTTCGAAAAATCAACAAAACCAAGATTACCATTACTGGTGATGTTTTTCTCTTGATTAAACGGAACATTAGCATAAATATAAGTTGACCCTCCATCTGTACGAATTAAAATATTGGCCAACAAATCAACAGTAACATTACTCAAATCATCGTTTATTCCGATTGTAGATTCTGTATTCGACACAATGGTGTTAAAACGAACAAGAGCACTTCCGATATGATTAGCTGTTTCTCCATTACTCGCCAAATGAATTCCTCTTTTTCCATTATCAAAAATCACATTATTTTCGATGAGTAATTGTTTTGCATCTCCAGGATGATCTGAAAAGTAACTTATTCCGTGATCTTTTGCACGATAGAGTTTGTTTCTCACAATAGTTCCATACGTTCGAATGCTTATGCCATTGCCATTGTCATTGATGACATCGTAAATGGTGTTTTGTTCTATCTTGACGTTAAATCCTTGAAAGTAAATACCATGATGTGGCGATCCAAATTGACTTGAAATGTTGCTTGTGGCTACATTGTGAATAATATTGTTTTTAATTACAGTATTCACATGGCCCTCGGGTGCTAGGATTCCATTCTCCTTAATGTTATAGATTTGATTATTGAGAATTTGTACACCATCGGAAGAGCCACTGTTTCTAAAACGAATAGCATCTTCTTCAATATTTCTAAAAATACAATCTTCGATAATGAGATTATTTACATCTCTAATTTGCAATCCATCTCCAGAAATATCTTCAAAAACACAATTTCTAATAATCGTTCCATCATATCCATGACCATCAATTAGCACTGTTTCTTTAAACGTCATATTCTCTATCACGCCTGAAGGAAGATCTTTAATTACCTTTTTCTTTTTGCAAGAAGAAAAAGACATTAAACCTAAAAAAAGCAGTGTATAAAGGATATATCTGTTCATTGTTTAAAGCTTTTGTGAGATTAAAATTAATGAAAAACTCTATAGAAAATATATTATATATAATAAGAACATTCATTTTGATCAAAGAATGATATGACTAAAACTATATGCCTCAAGAAACAGTAAAGGCTTAACCCGAATTATTCACCAATCTTAAAGTTTAAGAATATTAACATCCGTAAGTCAGTATTTTAACTGTATTTCCTGTAAAATTTGAGAAACCCATTTTTGGGTATTTGTGTATTTGTAAGATTTTGATTTAATTTTGATCTATTCGTCGTTACAAGCCCCGCGAAATATACATATATTACTTTAGGTCTTGTGCCTAGAATAGATTTAAAATTAAATGCATGAATAATCCGGGTTAATGATTTTTACTATCAAGATATCATTGTGCACAAATCAAATGACGTATATTTTTGAATACCTAACTTTTCAACGATTCTATTCCTTTTGAAACTTCCAATTACAAAAAAAACAATCCCAAACTCCCAATGTTATGAATAACGCAATAGTTAGTTTAACTTTGCAAACCCAATTGAATAAGGCATGGATATTAAAACAATAAAGGCAAAATTTAAAAAATCGGAAGGGGTACAGAAAACCATTCAGCAACTGGAGAATAGGCCTAAGCAATTGCAGTGGAAAAATGTAATTGGAGCCAGTAAGGCTTTTCATGCGAGTGCTACTGCCGAACAAGTGCCGGGACACCATTTGTTTATCTTGGAAGACAAAGAAAAGGCGGCTTATTTTTTAAACGATTTGCAGAACCTTTATCCTGATGATGATAGAGTGGTTTTTTATCCTGCTTCTTACCGAGTGCCTTATAAATTGGAGGAGGTTGATAATGCCAATGTAGTTGGTCGAGCGGAAGCTTTAGACAAAATTACAAAATCGCCCAACTCTTGGATTGTGACCTATCCAAAAGCATTGTTTGAACGTGTGCCTACCAAACAAAAACTTTCTACCAATACCTTTAAAGTGGAGAAAGGTGAGGAATATGAATTGGAATTCCTCAACGAATTTTTGCTAGAACATGAGTTCAATATTGTTGATTTCGTTTACGAACCGGGTCAATTCTCTATTCGTGGTGGAATTGTAGATATTTTCTCGTATTCCAATGATCAGCCTTTTCGTTTGGAGTTTTTTGGAGATGAGTTGGAAACCATTCGTACTTTTGATCCTGTTTCCCAGCTTTCAATTAAAGAACATGCATTTTTTCATATCGTTCCTAATATTCAGTTGTCGCTCGACCAAGCAGAAAACGGAAGTTTCCTTTCTTTTGTGGGGAATGAAACTACAATTTGGATCAGTTCATACAAAGAAATTAAAGGTCAGCTGGAAAACGAATATAAAAAAGCAGCGAATATTTTTAATGAATTGCCGGATACTGGCGTAACGCATTCAAAACCTTCAGAATTGTATTTTCATGCAACAGAATGGGAGAAAGAAGCGCCACTTTTTTCGCAAATTGAATGGGGTCCAGATTACACCAATAAAAATGCAGATAAAATTGAATTCTCGGATAAACCACAACCGGCGTTCAATAAGAATTTCGATTTGTTAACCGAGGATTTAAAACAACGCAAAAACTTAGGTTTTACCAATCTGATTTTCTCTAATCAACCCAAACAAATCGAACGATTAATAGACATTTTTAAAGATATTCAAGCTGATGCCGAATTCACACCGATTCATAGTTCCATTCACGAAGGGTTTATCAATGAGGAATTGAAATTGGTTTGTTATACCGATCATCAAATTTTCGAACGTTACAACAGATTCAGATTAAAAGAAGGATTCCGACAAGCCAAGCAAGCACTGACTTTAAAAGAATTGCACGATTTACAAAAAGGCGATTATGTTACGCATATCGATCATGGAGTGGGTCGTTTTAGCGGATTAGAAACAGTTGATGTCAACGGAAAACCGCAAGAAACGATTCGTTTGGTGTATAAAGACAACGATGTGCTTTACGTTTCCATTCACTCTTTGCACCGCATTTCGAAATTCACAGGAAAGGACGGAACAGCGCCTACGATGAACAAATTGGGTACACAAACTTGGGCGAAATTAAAAAACAAGACCAAGAAGAAAATCAAGGAAATTGCCTTCGATTTAATTCAATTGTACGCCAAAAGAAAAAGTCAGCCCGGTTTTGCTTATGCACCCGACACTTATTTGCAAAACGAACTCGAAGCGTCTTTTATTTACGAAGATACACCGGATCAATTAAAGGCTACCGAAGCAGTGAAAGAAGACATGGAGAAAGATACGCCCATGGATCGCTTAATTTGTGGAGATGTTGGTTTTGGGAAAACAGAAATTGCGGTGCGCGCTGCTTTTAAAGCTGCTACCGATGGAAAGCAAGTGGCTATTTTAGTTCCTACGACCATTCTTTCTTTACAACATTACCGTAGTTTTAAAGAAAGATTGAAAGATTTTCCTGTTAGAGTTGATTATGTAAATCGTTTTAAGACAACCAAACAAACCAATGAAACATTAAAAGATTTAGAAGAAGGAAAAATTGACATTCTCATTGGAACGCACAAAATCGTTGGAAAAAAGGTAAAATTCAAAGATTTAGGTCTTATTATTATTGATGAAGAGCAGAAATTTGGCGTTTCGGTAAAAGATAAACTAAAAACGCTTAAGGCAACGGTAGATACTTTGACATTGACCGCAACACCAATTCCGAGAACTTTGCAATTTTCTTTGATGGGCGCGAGAGATTTAAGCATTATCAATACGCCACCGCCCAATCGTCAGCCTGTTTTGACAGAAGTTATTGAATTTGACGAAGAAATTATCAGAGACGCCATTTCTTATGAAGTGAGTCGAGGTGGACAAGTTTATTTCGTTCACAATCGCTTGGAAAACATTAAAGAAGTTTCAGGCATGATTCAGCGTTTGTGTCCTGGCGTTCGCGTTGCCATTGGTCACGGTCAAATGGATGGAAAAGAATTGGAGAAAATCATGATGGGCTTTATCAATCATGAATACGATGTTTTATTGGCGACAACCATTATCGAGTCGGGAATTGATATCTCGAATGCCAATACGATGATCATCAACAATGCCAATAACTTTGGATTAAGTGACTTGCACCAGTTGCGTGGTCGAGTGGGAAGATCCACCAAAAAGGGATTCTGTTATTTAATTGCGCCGCGCTATAACATGTTAACCTCAGAGGCACAAAAACGATTAAATGCCTTGGTTCAATTCTCTGATTTAGGAGCAGGGTTTAGCATTGCCATGAAAGATTTAGACATTCGTGGTGCGGGTAATTTATTGGGTGGAGAACAATCAGGTTTCATTGCCGACATTGGTTTCGACATGTATCAAAAAATATTAAACGAAGCCATCGACGAATTGCGTCAATCTGAATTTAAAGAATTATTTGAAAATAGAAACACTGATGATTATCAGCAGTTCATTCAAGAATGTGTCTTAGAAACCGATTTAGAAATCCGAATTCCAGACGATTATGTGAACAATGTTTCGGAGCGACTTTCTTTATATCAAGAATTAGATAGCTTGCAAACTGAGGAGGAATTGAAAGCCTTCGAAGCACAATTAAAAGACCGTTTTGGACCTATTCCAAAAGCAGTTGAAGATTTATTTCAGTCCATTCGTTTAAGACGAAAAGCACAAGAAGTTGGTTTCACGCGTTTAATCATCAAATCCGAAAAAATGATTGGATATTTCCATGAAAATCCAGAACATCTTTATTACCAAAGTCCAATTTTCACGCAAGTATTAAACTTCGTTCAAACGAATCCAAAAGGCGTAAAAATGAATCAGAAAAATGAGAAGTTGAGATTGATTTTTTCGGATGTAAAGAGCGTAGATGATGCGTTGGAGAAGGTGAGTAATGTGATGCGGTAGGGTAATGATGAGTTGTAGGGTAATGATGAGTTATGAAAGATGAATGTTGAATTGCACCATCATTATGAACGTTGAATTGCACCACTATTCATAACTCATAATTCATCGCTCATCATTAAACATTCATCATTCATAATTAAACAAGCTCTTTCTCAATAATCTCTTTCAATGAGTTTTTTGGAAGCGCACCTGCTTGCATCATAGGTTCCTTTCCTACAGGAATGAAAAGCATACTTGGAATGCTTCTTATGCCAAAGACTGCTGATAATTCTTGTTCCACTTCTGTATCTACTTTATAGATTTTTACTTTTCCTTTGTATTCTTCAGAAAGTTCTTCTAAAATTGGCACCACCATTTTACATGGGCCACACCAGTCCGCATAAAAGTCAATGATTGCCGGGACATCATCTTTGTATTTCCATTCTTTTTCAGTTGTATAATCAAACACATCCGATTTAAATTGTTCTGCTGTTAAATTTATTGTTGCCATAATCTTAATCTTTAAGAACAAAGGTCCGAATTTTACTATAGAATGTGTGTAACTCATGTAACTTACATAAACTCAAAAGCCAGAAAAAGTTTCCTCTTTCTGGCTTCGTTTCATTATCATTCTCTTGAATTATTGCTTAAGCACTTTAATTTGTTTAGCTCCATTTACAATATAGTACACACCTTTTGGCAAATCATTCATATTAATGAGTGTTTTCTTTGATGGAGAAATTGAAACCTGCGTGTTTTCAGTTACTTCTATACCGACAGCATTAAATATACGTATAGCTTGATTTTCTTTTACACCCATTAAAGTCACTGTATGAACCACAGGGTTTGGATAAGCCTGTAAGACCTCTAAGTCTTTTTGTTCAACTGAAACGATTGGGAAGGTCTTCTGTGTTCCATCAAAATCTGTTTGTGTTAACCTATAATAAGAAATCCCTGCGTAAGGTGCATCGTCTGTATACGAGTACTCTTGAACTTGTACGCTGTTACCTGCACCTTCGATGTATTGTAAATCTTCCCAATACTTTCCATCAACAGAACGCGCAATTGTAAAAAAGTCATTGTTTGTCTCTGTTGCTGTTTTCCATGAAAGCTCAACTTGACGGTCTTTTTTGATTGCATCGAAAGTAATGAGTTCGATGGGGAGTAAAGAAGTCCCAGGCACAGTAATATAACGACTTCCGTCATAACCTTTCATTTTAATTTCAAATACAATTTCATTACAATATAAACTTTCCACTGTTGCAGAATTACAATCAGAATCACCTTTCCAAATATTACCAACAGTTTTACCAGACCCTTCATCTAGAGAGTTGGGTAGGTCAAAAAAAGAAGTTTCATTATTACAAATAAAAACACCTTGAAGAGTATAAATTTGATTAAAACCTGTTTCAGTTCCATTACTATTGTAACTCTTTATTGAGTAGTCAAACAGTATATTATAGTTATAACCATTAGGACAACTATAGGGAGGGGTTCCAGAATTTAAAATTTCAATTCCAGTAGTAACTAACTCAATCACTATTGTCTTATTTCCTTGAACTTCCACAGAGGTTGTAAAATGATTTTGAGCTGTAAGGCTAAAGCTAATGACTATAGCAAAAAATAAAGTAATAAAAAATCTAATCATTGTGCATGCATAATTTAAAATTGAGTGCAAATATAACTAAACTTCATTAAGGCGTATATAACATTTGTTACATAAAAACAGGTTTCGCTAATCTCTCTGATGCTTATACAAATGAAAGGCCTTTTGTTCATTTTCAACATTATTACCATTCCGCTTTCTAATAATAGTACTTCATTTTATCGGATTATTGGTGTTAAAAAAATACTACACCAAAAAAACATCAAAAATCTTCACTTTTTTATTTTTTCATACAACTCTTATTTTAAAGTGCTGTAAACGGTTTTAACCACTTACAAACGAAAGACATTCGACAACAAGCGACAAATAACCGAATCTGATTTAGGACTTACCCCACCTTTGCAGTGTCGATGGCTGAGAGTCAGCTTGATAAACAGTTCAAACTATTATTAATTAAAATTTACAGACATGAACACATTAAGAAACACAGTTAGTTTAATCGGTCGTTTAGGTGCAGATCCAGCAATCACACAATTCGGTGATAAGAATTCTCTTGCACGTTTTAGTCTAGCAACAAACGAGGCTTATAAAGACAAGAAAGGCGAATGGGTAGAAAATACTACATGGCACAATGTCGTTGCCTGGGGTAAGACCGCAGAACTTTGCAAGCAGTTGCTCAAAAAAGGATCTGAAATTGTTTTAGAAGGAAAGTTAGTCAACGATTCTTACGAAACTAAAGAAGGTGAAAAACGCTACAAAACAGAAATCACATTGCGTGAATTTATGGTATTGAACCGTGATAAGGATGCAGATAAAAAATCAAAAGCATAATCCTAAACAAAATCGTATGAGTGCTCAGGAAACACTTGGGCACTCTTCATAAAAATTAAATAGTAATCCTAAACACATAAAATCATGAGAGTACAACAAATGAATCACGTTAATTTAATAGGTCAAATGACATCTGATCCAACATTCGTAGAAATGGAAGGAGGAAAAAAAATAGCTCGCTTTTCATTATCGACAAAAGAAACTTATCTCGATGCTGAAGGAAATACCAAAAACTTAAAAAATTGGCATCGTGTTACGGCATGGGGGAAGTGGGTTCCTGTATTAGAACAGTTAGGATCAAAAGGTCAAGCATTAGCCATCGAAGGTCGATTAAGATCACGTTTTTATAACAATAACGGTCAGCGAAAGTCGTTTACCGAAATAGAAATAAACGATATGGTAATTCTATAAATCAAATTTTAACTAAAAATCAAAATCATGAGAAATCAAGTTCAATTAATCGGAAACATAGGTATCGACCCTGAGATCACAAACTTTGAAAGTGGCGCAAAAAAAGTGCGTTTTACACTAGCAACAAATGAGCGATATGTAGATAAGGAAGGGAATAAACATGATAAAACATTTTGGCACAATATTCATGCATGGGGCCCTACTGCAAATTACATTGCTAAGTCTGGTAAAAAAGGCACGCAATTGGCTATTACAGGCAAGCTAATTACAAGAAAGTACCTATCTAAAAAAGGAGTTTCAAAATCTTTCACCTCAATTGAGGTAAAAAACGCTGTAGCATTGAGCTAACAAACTAACACTCGCTAATTAACTTAATCAATAACCACCTAAATCAAACGGTATGCAACCATAGGTTTGCGATTAAGACTCAAAAAGTACGTGGCCTTGCTACGTACTTTTTTGTTTGTTTTCCCACAAATTACGGAAATACTCATGTATAATAATTACGGAAAAAAGCAGCAAGAAATTAAAACAGATGAGCTCTAAAGGAGTATAAAAAATCTTCATCTCTAATATTTTATTTTCATTGAAGTGAAGAATAGATATGTTTTTCCCTATCCTCATAAATATACCATTCACAATTAAAAGCGGAATTTGAACACTAAAGAAAGAAATACAAAAATAAGGATACCAACGTGGAGTAAATCCAAAATAAACGATCCAATTCAGTAATCCAGCTCCTAAAAAGGTTGTAAAAGTAAACACATTATCCTTGTACATGACAGCTGTAACAATAGCGAAAAGGGTAAACAAAAGAGCAAAATAATACGAAAGACGAACCGGACGGTAAGATGAAGAATAAATTTTTACTGCTTCATAAATGAAAACACCTGCATATGGGATGGTAAAAAGCAAAAGATATCCTTCAACAGGAACATTATAAAGTGAATATCCTGTTAAACCGGTTTGACTATAGCTCCAAACTCCAACATCAGTAAAATAGATAACCAAAGCCACAAATACACTTCCTACACCCAAAAGAGCGGGAAATAAGGTTTTCCAATAGGTGTAAAAACGTATTTTCTTTTCAAACGAAAGAAGTAAGAGAAAAAGGATAATTAATACATTAATCCACATATACAAACTCATTGATTATCTATTTTAAAGGGACAACAAACCTAAAAAGCTGGTAATATCTTTTAAAGAATAAGCTTTTCAGCCTATTTTTATTTCCAACATTACGTGAAAATGAATGAAAAAAATTAAAACAAAAAAAATCATTAGCACTATAAGAAGCACTAATGATTTTTCTATAATTTATTATAAAATTTGTTCGCATTGTTTTATTTCAAAGAGAAATAAAAATGAAACAAACAGATTATACTTAATCCCACTCTTCAATACCTTTATCAAGCTCTAAAACATACTTAAACCCAGCATCCTTCATATCATTCATTGCTGCTTTACTGCGTACACCAACGGCACAGTAAACTAAATACTTCTGATCTTTAGGCATATCTTCAAGCGCTTGTTTAAAATGCTCTCCGTTATAGTCCAACAACTTTGCACCTTCGATGTTTCCTGTTTCGTATTCTTCAACAGTTCTCACGTCTAATACAATAAACTCTCCACTTACTAGAGCTTCTTTAAACACTTCATTCGGTACACTTTCGAATCTTTCTACCGTTTCATTTTGACCAAATAAAAAGGAGGTCGAAATCATAAAAAAGGCAATCATTATTGTTAATGTAGTTTTCATAAAATCAATTTTAGTTCATTCAAAAATAGGCAAGTTCTGCTTTATAACCTATTCATTTACCATTTTTTTAGAAGAAACGAAATAGTAATTGTAATTTCGCGACCTCAATGATTGTTTTCATTATTGTTGAAAGAAATAAAAAATGGAGAAAAAGGTGGTCAAACGTATTGTTTTAATAGCTGGTGGTTCAGGCCTCGTTGGTCAAGAGGTAAAAAAGAACTCAATAAGTGCGGGCATGAGGTACGTATTCTAACGCGTCAAGAAAACCCACATCCTCCTTATTTTCATTGGAACCCAAAGAAAAAAGAAATTGATCGAGCAGCAATTAAAGGAGTTCAGGTCATTATCAATCTTGCTGGCGCTGGAATTGCAGACAAAAGATGGACTGAAAAACGGAAAGAAGAAATTTTCAATTCACGCATAAAACCAACGCAATTCCTTCATGAAACAAGTCAAAACATGCCTGCATTAGCACACTATATTTCTGCTTCAGGAATTACATGTTATGGTTTTGATGACCCCATAAAAATTTATAAAGAGAACGATGGTTTTGGAACAGACTTTCTATCTACTATTGTAAAAAGATGGGAAGAAGTTGCAGATTTATTTTCCCCTCAGCAAAAAGTTGCAAAAATAAGAACTGGAGTTGTATTGACCGAAAAAGGTGGAGCGCTTCCTAAAATTTCAGGAACCATAAAAAAATATGTTGGTGCGCCTTTAGGGTCTGGTGAACAAAAGATGCCTTGGATAACGTTGAAAGACATCGCTCGCATTTATGTTCATGCCGTAAACCACCAACTGGACGGAGCCTACAATGCTTCTGCTGCGAATATTTCGAATGAAAAATTAACTAGAAAAGTAGCTCATCACCTTAAAAAGCCATTGTGGTTACCAAAAGTTCCAGCATTTGCGCTGAAGCTTTTCTTGGGTGAAATGTCATCCATTGTGTTGGAAGGTGTACGCATCGATAACAGCAAAATACTAGATACTGGTTTCGAATTTAAACACAAAACCATCGACAAGGCATTGGCATACATTTATGATCAGGAAGATTAAAAGGTTTTTCCTTTAAGCCTTTTCCATAAATTCAAAAGTAAAAATGCTGCTGCCAGTGTGATGAGCAAAAAGATTCCAGCATTTTTATATTCCCCGTATATAAATTTTCCTGTAGTGAAAAGCGCACCATAGACAGCTATTGTTCCGACAAGTACAGCTAGTATTCCGGTAGGAACAGTCCACTCATCTTTATCTTCTACAAGGTCAACATTCTGTTCTTTTGCAGCTTTAATCACATTTTTCCATCCAGGCCCACCGGGTTGTGTTTTCTTATAGAAGTTAAAGAGCACTTCATTCTCTTCTTTTGGTGTAATAAAAGTAATGATTAACCAACAAGCTGTAGTGGTTAAAACTACGAAAGGGTATTGCATCCAAGCAACAAAAACCCCTTCTTGAAAAACGCCTTCTTCTGTATTTCCTCCAAACAACAAAGGACCAACAGAAGTAAAATTCACAAGAAGAGATATAATCCCAGAAACAAACATTGCTGTAATCTCACTCCACGCATTAATCCTTGACCAGAACCAACGTAAAATAAACACGAGTCCTGTCCCTGCTCCAAACATGATAATAATATCGAACAATTGTGTGGCATGATTTAACAACAACGCAATTAACGCACTAATGATCATCAAAACAACCGTAGATAGTCTTCCTACCCTAACCAATTCCTTTTCACTCGCATCCGCGTTGATGTGTTGCTTATAAAAGTCATGTACAATATAGGAGGAACCCCAATTCAAATGGGTGGATATAGTAGACATGTACGCAGCTCCCAATGAAGCCAGAACTAATCCTAACAGTCCAGCAGGAAGCATTGTGAGCATCGCAGAATAAGCTAAATCTTGACCTAATTTACTTTCTTCCACATTGGGAAATGCTTCTTGAATACTTGCTATATCTGGAAAAACAACTAATGAAGCCAAAGCAACAATAATCCATGGCCATGGACGTAAAGCGTAATGCATCACATTGAAAAAGAAAGTTGCACCCACTGCATGATTTTCATTTTTTGCTGCCAACATTCTTTGGGCGATATATCCACCACCACCAGGTTCTGCACCGGGAAACCAAGAGCTCCACCACTGAACTGCCAAAGGAATAATTAAAATACTAATAAACTTTTCTTTGTCGCTCCATTTAGGAATTAAATCAATTTTATCTTTAACATTTTGATGCGAAATTAACTCTGTTAAACCTCCAACTTCTGGCAAGTTCACCAAATAATACGCCGCACCGATAGAACCTGCCATAGCAACAAAAAACAAGAGGAAATCTGAGTAAATCACCCCACGAAAACCTCCAATTGCACTAAACAAAACCGTAATTGTTCCTGCAATTCCGACCACTTCATAAGAAGAAAGTCCGAGCATAACCTGTCCAATTTTAATTGCGGCAAGCGTTACAGCAGCCATAGCTAAAACATTGAAAGCCAATCCTAAGTAAATAGATCTAAATCCACGTAGAAATTTGGCTGGAGCTCCTCCGTAGCGCAATTCATAAAATTCCATATCTGTTTCAACGTTAGATCTTCTCCACAATTTCGCATAAACGAAAACTGTGAGTAATCCAGTAATTAAAAACGCCCACCAAACCCAGTTTCCAGAAACTCCGTCATTTCGTACAATATCTGTGACAAGATTAGGCGTATCCGTTGAAAAGGTTGTAGCCACCATTGAGAAACCAAGCAGCCACCACGGCATATTTCTACCCGATAAAAAGAATTCTGTACTATTTTTTCCAGCCTTTTTAGAAACCACAAATCCAATTGCAATTACTGCAAGAAAAATAATAATAATTATTCCGTAATCTAAGGCTGTTAATGTCATGTTATAATGAAAAATTCGATTACCCTATTATTTAAATCAGCAAATTAGAAACCTTTATTGTCTTAATGCATCATACCGCGACTTTAAATCCCGGTGAATTTTTTTCAAACGTTGAAATTCGGTAGTCGTTTGGGCTGTTAACTTTGAATTGTCTAACAATGTTGAATATTTCATTGCATCTTCCCAATTATCTGTATATGTAGCTGTAGCGAGTAGATTAATCAATATACCTTGTCTTACCTTATCATTAATTCTTGCTTTTTTATAAGATTCATGTTCACTTAGCGCCGATTTCCAAATCCCATAAGCTTGAGTTAAATTTTCATAAGCTTTATTTGGGTTATTATGAAGTTCCTTAAACCCTATTTGAGCCAAGATATTAGCTTCTTCTAAATCAGAATAATTATGGTTTTTATCTGTTTCCTTTTGATACAAATTGACGGTGTATTGCATTAATTGCGTTCCAAACTGACTATTTAATGTTCCATTAATATCAGTTGCGTGAGTTTTATAAAGGTTTTGCTCTTCGTTTTGTATCATTTCATAAAGTTTATTCTCCGCTTTGTATCTACTGGTAAACTTTTGTGTTTGCAACTGTTTATAACTTCTACTTGCAGGAATATTATTGCGATATGATTCACCGTTTGGAGCAACAACTTTTATACGCAGTGGATGTCTAACTCTTGTTGATGCACTAAAAATTGAATCTGTAACTTGAACACCATTTTTATTCCTTGTTTTAATGGTGTCTTCCAGTCTTATATTATCGTATTGAAAACCTTCAAAATAAATATTTACTTTGAGTCCGTTACCTTCACTTCTTTTCATACCATCAATTTTAATTCTGCTTTCAAACTCTGCAGTATTAATCATATATGGTATAACAGGAGCTTCAGGTAAAATTAATGTTGGTTCAACCAAACCTTGCGTAACACGTTCAACAATAGAAGCATTATTATAGCGGTCTAAAGCTTGTTGATACTCTTGTTTTCTTTTTTTTACTTCTTGAACATAATATTCTTGCTCACGAAGCGGTTGCTGTGCATATTCTAAATGTGCCACAGGCGTATATTCATTTACTCCTTTATGTGCAATGGGATTAATAGGCGTCCTCATTTTTTCAAATTGAATAGCTTTGTAACTTGGCCCACAACCATAGAGTAAAGACAATAAGATAATTAAAGTGATTCCAAAAAATAGTTTCATTACTGTATTCTAAAATTAAACAATGATTCAAAAATACAATTTTCATTCCTTTTATACATTCATGTTGTTGAATTAATATTTTTTATTATCTTAAATAAGAGGAAGTAAAAAAAATTAAGAAATATTACTGAAAAATGAGAATGATTAAAAAATCTTACTATATTTGATTAATATTTCGTCAAAACAATGTTTAAATAAATATCAATAATGACACATTTAGAAAAAGGAGATACAGCTCCAGCATTCACATCGAAAGATCAGAACGGAAATGAAATTTCTCTATCCGATTACAAAGGAAAAAAAGTAGCTTTGTATTTTTATCCTAAAGATATGACTCCAGGCTGCACTAATCAAGCATGTAACCTCAGAGATCATTACGAAGCTCTACAAAAACATGAAATCGTAGTTTTGGGAGTAAGTCCAGATGATGAAACGCGCCACCAAAAATTTATTGATAAACACGAACTTCCCTTTCCACTGATTGCTGATACAGAAAAAGAAGTTATTCAAGCGTATGGGATTTGGGGACTTAAAAAATTTATGGGGAAGGAATACGATGGATTACATCGTACGACTTTTTTGATTTCCGAAGAAGGAAAAATTCATGACATAATCAAAAAGCCTAAAACAAAGGCGCATGCAGAAGAAATATTAGAAAAATTCGATTTGTAATAACTTAAAATCAACATAATTTTTTCAGAACGTAAAAAGTTTACGATCTACAAACCTAAATTTGCTAAAAAATAAACGATATGGCAGAAACGAAAAAAGCGAAAGAAAAGTCAAAAGCGAATGATGATAAATTGAAAGCGCTTCAATTGACAATGGACAAAATGGACAAAACCTACGGAAAAGGTTCTGTAATGAAATTGGGAGACGGTGCAATAGTAGATGTCGAAGCAATTTCTTCGGGATCAGTCACACTAGACATCGCCTTAGGCGTTGGTGGCTTTCCAAAAGGAAGAATAGTTGAAATCTACGGACCTGAATCATCAGGTAAGACAACCTTGGCAATACATGCTATTGCTGAAGCACAAAAACAAGGTGGAATAACAGCCTTTGTTGACGCAGAGCACGCATTTGATCAATTTTATGCGAAAAAACTAGGTGTTGATACAGACGAGCTTATCATTTCTCAACCTGATAATGGTGAACAAGCATTAGAAATAGCTGATAATTTAATTCGCTCTGGAGCAATTGATTTATTAGTGGTAGACTCAGTTGCTGCACTTACACCAAAAGCTGAGATTGAAGGAGAAATGGGCGATAGTCAGATGGGACTCCAGGCGCGTTTAATGTCTAAAGCGCTTCGAAAATTAACAGGTTCTATAAATAAAACGGGAACATGTTGTATTTTCATTAACCAATTGAGAGATAAGATTGGAGTGATGTTCGGAAATCCTGAGACAACAACAGGAGGTAATGCACTAAAGTTTTATTCTTCTGTACGTGTAGATATTCGTCGCTCTAGTCAAATTAAAGATGGTGACGAGGTCATTGGTAACCGAACAAAAGTGAAAATTGTAAAGAATAAAGTGGCGCCACCTTTCAGAAAAGCAGAGTTCGACATTATGTACGGACAAGGTATTTCAAAGGTTGGTGAAATATTAGACCTAGGTGTTGACTTAGGGATTATCAAGAAAAGTGGTTCTTGGTTTTCTTACGGAGAAACACGTTTAGGTCAAGGACGAGATGCGGTAAAGCAAATCATAGCAGATAACCATGAAATGATGGTTGAGCTTGAAGATAAAATTAAAGAAGCTCTTGCTTCCAAAGAGGAGCAAGCGTAATTGCATATCGTTTATAAAAAGGTGTGGATTCGTTCACACCTTTTTTATTTTGAATCATGCGTTTACGATCATGCAAATTCTTATAAATTAACATCCTCAATTTATTATAATTGAATTTAGATATTGAATGTTTAACGCATAAAATACTTTTGAAAAAATAATCATTTAAAATCTGTCTTTTCAAATAAATCTATTAATCTCAGCAGTAAGTCACCGATATATTTATATGTACATATTAAATAAAAATAGATAAATGAAAAATAAAACTTTTGGTGTTGTAGGATGTGGATGGCTTGGATTATCAATAGCTGAAAAATGGGTAAATGATGGATATGTGGTTCACGGAACAACCACAACACCAGAGAAACTTAAACTATTAAATAGCAAAGGAATTGAAAGTCACTTTTTGACTAATCAAGTAAAACCTGAAGATTTCACTTGGTTGAAAAAACTTGATTTTCTATTGTTGTGTGTTCCACCATCTACGCTAAAAGAAGAGTATGCAAACTTTCTAGTGGATGTTGCTAGACGAATTCCAGCAGAAGCAAAAATTATTATGATCAGTTCAACTTCTGTATATGCAAATAAAAATCAAATTGCTATAGAAACAGATGAACTAGATGGGACTTCACGTAGTGCGCCCCATGTTATAGCAGCCGAAAAAGCCTTAAAAGATCTATTTCAAAAAAGGTTAACGATAATAAGGATGTCGGGATTAGTTGGTAAACAGCGTCACCCAGCAAAATACATGTCAGGTAAAGAAGTTTCAGGTGGAAATGAACCTGTTAATTTAATACACTTACAAGATTGTATTGGCGTGATTGAACATGTGATAAAAAACAACTCTTGGAATACATCCATTAATGCTTCTACACCTCATCATCCAAGTAAAAAAGAATATTACACTTCAATAACAGAGGCATTAAACATACCAGCCCCACAATTTAATGGCAAGCCTCAAAAAGGAAAAACAATCAGTAATGACTTGTTAATCAACACCTACAAATATACATTCATTCATACGAATTTATATAATCTCCCCTTTTCAAAATAGGGCATGAATTTTGATTTTCGTATTTTTGAACTGTAAATGAAGTTATTAAAATACATATCATTCGTACTCTTTCTTTTACCTTTAAAGGTTTATGCATCCCATATTGTAGGTGGTGAAATGTACTATGATTGTTTAGGGAATAATCAGTATCGGGTAACAATTAAGATTTACAGAGATTGTAACAGCAACGGAGCTGAATACGATAATCCTTTACTTTTAGGTGTTTTTAAAAAAGAAGATTATTCACGTGTAAAAACCGAAACTATAAGTTATCCTGGTAGCGAAATTCTACCCGTAATTTTTAGTAATCCATGTGTTTCTCCTCCTTCAGACATTTGCGTACAAGAGGCAATTTATACAAAAACAATTACGCTACCTCCACTAGAAGAAGGTTATATTCTAACGTATGAAAGATGTTGCAGAGGTCCTGATATTGTCAATTTATATAATCCGGGAAACCAAGGCCTTACACTTCTTACTGAAATTCCAGGAACAAATAGCGGCATTAGTTGCAACAGCAGTCCTCGCTTTACGAATTATCCTCCGCTTCTACTTTGTAACAATGAACCCCTAATATTTGATCATTCAGCAACAGATCCAGATGGTGATGAGCTTGTTTACGAACTGAGCACTCCTTTGCACGGTGGATCAACATTTGACCCTAAACCAAACCCTCCTAATAATCCACCAATGAATTATATCGTTTGGGAAAATGGTTTTTCTGAAACAGTTCCCTTTGGGCCTTCAGGTTCAATTTCTATTAATCCATCAACAGGCGAATTAATCGCTGCACCAGATTTAATCGGTAAGTTTGTGGTTGGTGTTACTGTTAAAGAATATAGAAATGGTGTGCTGATCGGACAAACTCAACGAGATTTTTTATTTACAGTATTTAATTGCGAAATTGATATTCGCGCCGAAATAATACCACAAGAAAACTTACCTAATTATGAAAGTGTATGCGACGGATTGACCATTAACTTTGAAAACAATAGTACTCCAGGAAAAAATTATCTTTGGGACTTTGGTGTACCAGGAACATCTACAGATACAAGCACGGACGAAAACCCAACATTTACCTTTCCTGAAGAAGGGGTGTATACAGTTACTTTAACAGTTAATCCTGGTTGGTCATGCGCAGAAACTACAACACAAGAGTTTGAAGTTTATGAATCAATTAGTTCGTTTTTTGATCAACCTGATGGACAATGTTTTAATGGTAATTCGTTTGATTTTCAAGGCGAAGGAGACTACAAAAGTGACGCAACATTTTTGTGGGAGTTTGGTCAGAATGCAAACCCAACAACTGGAACCAACGAGACCATGAATAATATTGTATATGATACAACAGGTGCTTTTCCTGTCAATTATACAGTCTTCTGGAAAGATTGCAAAGACACATACACCGATACAGCAATTGTTTTCAAAGAACCTAAAATTAATTTTGGCGTTTCAAACGAAATATTTTGCCAAAACCAGGCGGTAAATTTTATCGACAGCAGTTTTGCGCAAACAAAAATTTACTATAAATGGGACTTTGGAGATGGTAATACATCCACTGCACAAAATCCTGTTCATTATTATGAAAACATAGGTGTCTATGATATCGATTTAACAATTACCACGAAGAGAGGATGCGAAAGAACACTTAATATGAGCAAAACTGCTCTTATTGAAGTTTATCCTTCACCTATCGCCGATTTCTCAATATCACCACAGGAGCTAACTATTTTTAACTCTGAAGTGGAAATTATTGACAACAGCATTGATAGCGATCTTCATTATTATCAGCTAACTCCAGAAGCAGATACCACACAAAGAAACTTAAAGTATCATTTTATTGAAGGTGGTTATCATTATCCGTATCAGGTGGTGAGTAATAGCTATGGTTGCATCGATACGGCAATTCGTGAAATATATCTTGAACCATATACCACAATTTATGTTCCCAATGCCTTTACTCCTGATCAGCGGAAATATAATGAAGTGTTTAAACCTGTTGTTTATGATGTTACTGACTATACATTTGAAGTGTATAATCGATGGGGACAAAAAATATTTTCAACGCATAACACTAAAGAAGGTTGGGATGGAACCTATAAAAATAAAATTGCAAAGGATGGTATTTACGTGTACCGTATAAGATATACAAATCACCTTGGAATTGGAGAAAAGCACCATGGTCATTTTAGTTTATTAAAATAATCTGAGTAAAGCGTATTAACTTATCGTCTATTTCAATCAATATATGTATTCACCTAAAGGTTTAAACTTATTAAAATTAAGATTGGTTTTAATTTTCTATTCGATAAATAACATTGCCGCAACATAATCAGCTTGTAGCTTCCCTTTATCAGTTAAAAACAGTGAATTGGAAGTTTCATAGAGGAGTCCATCATTTTTAAATTGTTCTACTTGTTTTTCAAATTCTTTAGTCGTGCAATGTTTAAATTTTAAAGCATTGAGATCTACCCCCCATTTAGTTCTTAACCCAGTGAGTAAAAGTTCATTAAACTGGTCTTTCGGTGTTAGTATTTCTGTTTCAAAGTAGTCTTCTCCTCGATTAACTCCTTTGATGTACAGCTGATTATTCGCAACATTCCATCTTCTACTTCCTCCGTCGAAAGAATGAGCAGAAGGACCAATTCCAATATAATTAACGTTTCTCCAGTAATTAGCATTGTGTTTTGAAAATGCTTGATTTCTAGCAAAATTAGAAATCTCGTATTGTTCATAACCTGATGATGCTAAAACATCCACCAATAATTCAAATTGATTCGCTTGGTCCTCTTCTCCAACAAGTGGTAGTTTTCCTTTTTTAATCATCTGATGAAGAGCGGTTTTTTTCTCCACCGTAAGACAATATGCCGAAATATGTTCAGGCCTTAAGGCAACAAGTTTTTTTATGTTTGAGGTCCACTCTTGAAGTGAACGATTAGGCAAACCATAAATTAGGTCAACTGTTAAAGAAAAACCAGCAGTTTTGGCTTGTTCAACAGCTTTAACTGATTCTTCAGCAGTATGAGCCCGGTTCATCCAGTCTAAATCGTCTTGTAAAAATGACTGTAGCCCTATACTTAATCTATTTACACCAACATTTTTCCAATTTTTTAATTGTTCGGGATTTATATCATCAGGATTAGCCTCTAAAGTAAATTCAAACTCATCGCTAATGTCATAGTTTTGATGTAAGGACTTGGTAATTTCTGACAGTTCATTAAATGTTAATAGTGAAGGCGTTCCTCCACCAAAATAAACCGTTTCTATAATTTGATTGTCTAGCTCAGCTTTTCTTAAATCAATTTCCGTTTTAATGGCATCAATCATCTTTTGTCGGTAAGCTGTAAATGTTGTACTAAAATGAAAATCACAATAAGAACATTTCTGCTTACAAAAAGGAATATGAACATATATACCAGCCATTTTGCAAAGATAGGTTTATTTTAAAGATATAAAAAGACCTCCAAATTGGAGGTCTTTTTAAGGTATTATATAACACTTTGAGAAAACTGAACAATTAGTCATTCAATAATCATGTATTGTAAATTTTATACAAATACTATTTAACTATTAATTTTTTAACCACTCGTTGACTTTCATTTTCAATGGTTAACATATAGATCCCTGAAGACAATTGTTCTTCCTGAACCAATATCTTATCCTTATTCGAAGCGTATACATTGATAACCTCCCCTGTTATATTAGACAATGTTACTGTTTTTTGACCTTCGATATTGGTTTCAACAGTAAATGAACCAGAAGAAGGATTAGGGTAAATATTTATTGATTGAGATAAATCATCTTTTTCTAAACCAACATTATCAATACAAAAGTTGTAACTAGCTTCACTTCCAAAATCTGCATCCTGTTCTAATAGTACGGCCAGCACCTGTCCATCTGCGCGTTGTGTTAAAGTCATACTTCCACTTTTGTTACAGTTAGTATAGGTACTACCATTTACACCATCACCTTCGGTATCATATAAAATTAGCTCATAACATCCATTTGATAAACAAAACTCTTCTTCTACAACAATTCCATCTGGAAATGATGGAGTATAGTTATTACCTTCATAAATAATAACTCCATTTTCGTCTTTCAACTCCCAAGAACTCTCAGATGCCCAACAATCAAGGTTGAATTCAAAGTCGGCGATTAACCCATCTGTTTTTGCTTCAAAATTAGCACTCATAGTATTATTTGTCGGATCTTCGTCTGTTGTTGCATTAGGATTAATAATTTCAATGGAAATAGTATTGTTGCCATTTACGTTAAACATCCATGGAAGTTGGACTGAAGTAACAGCATACGTATTCAGGTTCCCCGTCCAATCGTAAGTTTGATACATTGCTCCATTGTAAGAATATCGGACTGTAAATGAAGTTAAATTATTACTTCCTGCATTTACAACATCAATTACTGGGTAAAAACCTGTAGTACATAAAGCATTATCATAACCATCTATTTTAGTTATTTTGGCGTCCACTTCAAAATTAGAACCATAAGGGTCATAGCCTTCAATTTCTGAGCTTCCCGTATTTCCAGGGTCTAACCAATGTTCTAACTGTCCGTCATTATTACTTCCTGTAGGATTCCACGAGTTAAAAACTCTTCCATAAAAATCATTTCCTCCACTAGAGTTTGGCCCTGAACACCCAGCATTTCCACCCCAAAGTTGACCAATAATTTGGCCTGCATCATTGAATAAAGGAGAACCTGAGGATCCGCCTTCAGTGGTGGTGTTTCTATCCCATTCAATTCTCCAAGTCCCATTCGGGTCACTTGTTGTTCCTCCAATTGTAAAGTTTGATGGTGCTGGAGCATCGTCTTCAAAGGAAATTTTCTTAATGTCTCCAGCAGGATGATGAATACTCAATGCAGCACTCGGAATTGTATTACTTCTATCCCAACCCGCAAAAAATGGACTGTATGATTGGGGTATCGTTCCGTTTTGCAATCCAGCTGTAATTTCCATTAACCAAAAATCTGATTTTAATCTTTTCGCCCTAGATTCTGCTCCTGTAATTGATTGAAATGAAGGGCTAGAACTTGGATTATTACAATCATCTGCCTGCCAATTAAATCTAAATATGGTACTCGCATAATTACTACTATAACAATGGTTTGCAGTAAGCACATAAGGAGTTCCATCAAAATTGGTGTTGTTTATGAGTGCTCCCGAACAAAAACTTGTTCCCCCTACAATAACCATAATAGCACTATTTCTTTGACTTATATAAGGAGATCCATCTGGACAATTTACATTCATATTACAGCTACCTGAACTTCCAAAACTTTTGGCATAAAGTTCTTGTGCTGATCGGTATCCATGAGTTACTGCTGAAATTTCAATGTTTCCAAGATTGTTTGCATTATATGCAGGAACATAGTATTCAACAATAATTTCGTCACCTGGAATTAATTCCGTTCCAAGCTCACCTTTGTATAGATGTTTTTGTGTAAAGCTACCTAATATAAAACTTTGATCTGGGTTAAAAACGTATAACTTATTACCGTTTGGAATTTCAGTATTAGAAAAAATAAGGTTCATGGTTATGGCTTCGTTCGAAGAAACTTTTAATAACCAAACACGATCTCCATTTGCAAGGGTTTTCCATATCCCTGAATTATGCAAAGTTAGCGATGTATTGTTTTTATAACCAAATCGCCAAGGTCCCGTTTTTAATTCGTCATTGATGCGGTCTTCTGCACGAAGAGTAGCAACATCTGGTGTTTTAAATGATTGTTCTGGAATTTGAATATTACTTTTTAAGAGCTTTGCATATCCTTGAGGTTGTCCTCCGTCTCCCTGCTGGGAAAAACTAAGAAGGATTGAAAACACAAAGCCAAGGAATATAAATATTTTTTTCATATAATTTTTAATTAGTATAGTATTTCCAAAAATACAAAAAATTGCTAATTGAATAAAACGTGTTGAGTTAATGGTGCCTTATTTTGTTCTAATGGAAAGTTTACTAAGCGATTAAATATCGAATTATGTTAATTTTTTAAAGCAAGAAGTATAAAAGCATTTAATAATTCTGTATTTTTAAATTTTAACATAAAAATAGCCATTCATGAAAAAGATTATTTTTTCCACTTTTTTGACAATATTAATTGCTCCACTTTTTGCTCAAAATGAAATAGAAGTAACTCCAGGTAAGTTTCCCTTTGAAGAAATTGTGGAGTGGCCTGGAAAAGGTACACTTATTTTAGGAAGCGACCCTACAGAGAGAACGAGCGAAATTAACTTTAGCTTATTGGATATCAAAGGAGAAATTGCATGGAACAGATCTGTTTATCCAAAAAGTGAAAACACCCACCTTATTGTATCGGGAATGTCAGACTATATCTATTTTGTTGATGATCTTGAGCCTGTAAAAAACAAAATTAGATACAACCAAGTCAATCAAAGTGGTAGCATTACTCCAACAAAATTTGATCTACTTGCGGTGATTAGGAGTTATAAATACACTACTCCTTCCGATTTAATAGTAAAAGAGATTGTAAATACGCCAAAATCACTAGTTTTTCATTTGCAATTACCTGTTAAAGATAAAGGAATTTTTGAAAACTTTTTTGTTTCTATTACACATCATAACAATCGTGTTTATCACTATCAAGGACCGGTATCAGATATGGATCTCCTCAAAGACGGAAAAGAAAGTGAGCTTATTTTTGAAGGGGCTGACGAAAATAGAATTAGTTTTTCGCGCTATGAATTTTCAGATGGTAAAAACCATACGCGGAGTTACTCTTTTACGCCAAAAGCTGAACCAATTGCCAGAAATACCATTACACTTAAAAAATTCGATCCTATTGTTTCTACTTTTCAGAATGTGTCTTTAAATGGAAGTTACTACATAGACCAAGAAAACAATTCTCGTCGTGAAATTCAAGGAAAAGGCTTGTTCTTGGAGGGGAAATATTTTTATTTAGTTAATGATCAGAAAGAGAGGTGTTTAAAAATATATGGGTTAAATGAAGATGGAGAATATGTAGTTTTAAATGAGTGTACCAATCCAGCAGAAGAATCTAGAAGATATAAAGCAAATCTTACAATTGTACCAATGAAGCACAGGGTTATAATTCACAGCACAATAGATGATAAATCAAGTAGTTTTGAATTAACTTCATCGGGTGTAAAAGTGATTCCGTCATTTCCATTAAACATAGATTTACTTCAAAAAAACCCAAGTTCTTTTAAAGTAGAAAATAAATCTACTAAATTTGTGCACTTTATAGACAATGTTCCTTACTTCTATGATTCATCAAAAATAGGAAAGGGCAATAAAGTTATTTTTAAGCAATAATGTTATGGTAATTGGAATTTGTGGTGGGAGTGGCTCAGGAAAAACAACCTTATTGAATCGTTTGGCTGAACACTATTTAGGTTATAAACCATCGGTATTTTCCATGGATAACTATTACAAACCAATTGAAGAGCAACAGCTAGATGCCAATGGGAAAGTAAATTTTGATTTACCAACAGCGTTAGATAAGGAACGCATGGTAAAAGATCTTAAGCGCTTAATTAGCGGAAAAAGTATTGAGGTTTTCGAATACCAATTTAATGCGGGTAATAATAGAAATGTACTTATCACCATTGAACCTTCCGAATTGCTCATTGTAGAAGGTCTTTTTGTTTTTGAGTATGAAGAAATCAGGCAATTATTAGACTTTAGCATTTTTGTTGATGTTGATCCTGCAATTCAATTAGACAGAAGAATATATAGGGATCAAGAATCAAGAGGGTATACACGTGCCGATATTATTTATCAATGGGAGAATCATGTTATACCTTGTTACAATGAGTTTCTAGCGCCTCATGAAACAAAAGCAAACTTTATTTATCATAACGATAGCCGATCAGAAAATGACTTTGTTCGCCTTACAAATGTGCTAGAGTCAAGCCTTCCTAAAGAAAAATAGCGCAAAATCATTGAAAATACTTAGTTTTGTTTGTAATGAAATCCATTCCAAATAATTTACGCTGGCTCATCGTAGCATTTCTAAGTATTCTACTTTCTTGGGTAAGCTACACTCTTTTTTATCATACGGATTCCACAAAAGAACACGCACAATTTCAAAAAGAGTTTTACGATTTAGAGCGTAAACAACTTGCTTTTAAAACAGCCCTAATTGAAGCTGTTGAGAATAGACCACTAGAAGAAATATGGAAACTTGAAGAGCTATACGAAAGTGAATTCTTAGTTCATATTTTTAAATCAGATTCTTTAGTATATTGGAACTCTAATCACATTAATATCAATTCAACTTTTGTAGGTAATTATACCCATTTTCTTGGTAAATTTTCAAATGGATACTATTTAGTTGATCAATTTGAAGCACTCGATTTAAAGGTCTTCGTTAGTAGTAAGGTCAAACATACCTTTTTCTATGAAAATGACGCTTTAAGAAATACAATTACCAAGCATTTTAGCACAACAAATGAGGTATCTATTGATTGGGAAAAAACACCTCAAAATCGTCCTATTTTATCAAAAAGTGGCAAAACTCTTTTTTATTTAACCATACACAATGAAAAAACGATAGGAGCCTTCCAACAACTGGTCATTTTTTCACTCTATGTTTTTGGAATCATGGGGATCATTATTTTTCTTACCCAATTATTATTGCCAATTGCAAAGAGGAATACAATCATTTTAATTTTATACCCAGCTATTTTATTACTCATACGGTATTTATCCATCTATTTTGGTTGGATTCAGTTGTTTAAAGATTTTGAACTTTATGATCCTATTTTGTACGCAAACAGCAGTTTAATTCCCAATCTAGGTAGTTTAATCATTAGTTTGCTGTTTGTTTTTGTATCTGTTTGGTGGATTCTTCATTTTTTCAATCATTTAAAAACGAAAGGTAAACTAAATACAATATTGTTATTGGGGTTATACCTTGGTCTATTAACCTACTCCCTATTTATTAGTTATATTTTTGAGTCTTTAATTGTAAACAGTTCCATCTCTTTGGTGCTAGATAAGGTGTTTTCACTATCACTCTATTCTATCATTGCTTTGATAATCATAAGTTGTTTATTTTTATCTTATTACCTAATCATTCGCCAATTGAGCTTGAAACTTGTTCAATCTGCAATTCCACTAAATCAACTCGCTATATTTTGGTTTGTCACCGGTGTTCTTTTCATTCTATTAGAGGTTCTATTTTTTAAGAACAATATTTTTAATGCACTTTGGCCAGTTTTACTCAATGCACTATTCTTCTATTTATCGACAAAAGAAAAGCGTTTAAATGCAATTAAGTATCATATTGCGATTGTAATTGTTATTGCATTTTACGGTGCAATAATTCTATTTGAAAGCAATGAGTCAAATGAGCATCAAAAAAGAGAACTGTATGCCAATCAACTAATAACTGATCAAAACCCAGCTATGGAGATTGAGTATGCTGCCACAATAGATAAGCTTATTGAGAATCCCGAGTTCTATCAATTGGTTTCTGGAAAAAACTATTTTACAGCTCCGAATTTATCGCTTCAAATTGAAGACTGTTGTTTTGGTCCATATTGGGAACGCTATGAAATTAGTTTTTTCTTTTTTCAACCTGATGGCACACCACTATTGGATTACATCAGTAATCAATCACGTACAAAGGAAGAGATCGTGCATTTAATTGATGTTCATGCCAAACCTTCTTCTATTGCAGACGATTTACATTTTGTTACCGATTATTATGATCAGTTAAGCTATATTGGACGCCAGCAAATTACACGGTCTGATTCTACCCAATTGGATTTTTTCATTCTTTTTAAATCCAAGAAAATTCCTGAACAAATTGGTTTTCCACGGCTTTTGATGAACGAAAAGTCTTATGCATTACAAAATTTAGAAGACTATTCAATTGCACGCTATTCTAACAACCGCTTGGTGATGCGTTTTGGAAGTTATAACTACCCCACTTCTATGGAGTTATTTGATGAAATGACCAATGAGAATTCTGGTTTCAAAACCAAAAATGGGATTAATCACCTTATTTATCATCAAGAAGACGGACAATCCGTGGTGATATCAAAGCCGGAGAAACGTTTTATTGAACAGTTAAGTACCTTTTCTTACCTTGTTTTGTTTTTTGGTCTTTTCGCTTTGCTTATACTTCTATTTTTTAATTGGAGGTCTATATTTCCACTTAAAGGTTTACAATTATCTTTAAAGGTTCAGATTGTTTTAATTGGAATGGTAGTCGGATCTTTTGTTATTTTCGCTGTTATTGCCATTCAAAACGTTACCAATCAATATCACGTTTATACCCATGATAATTTAAAGGAAAAGATTTATTCGATACAAAAAGAGATTGACAATAAAATTGGAGATAAAGAAAACCTCTTGAAGAATCAAAACAGTGATTATATGAATTATGTTTTGAAGAAATTCTCTAATATTTTTGTTACAGATGTTAATTTTTACACCACAGACGGTAAACTTTTTGGAACATCACAAACAAAGCTTTACGACAAAGGAATTAGCACGCCACAAATGAATAGTCGTGCATTTAATGCAATGAAATTTGACAAAAGAAGTGAGTTTATTCATCTCGAAGAATTTGGAGAACTTTCTTTTCTTTCTGCGTATTTACCATATAAAAATCATGAGCGGAAACTCATCGGTTATATCAATTTGCAACATTTTTCTAAGCAAAATTCCTTTGAGCGACAAATGAACGAATTTATCGTTGCTATTATTAATATTGCTGTCTTATTATTGGTACTCACTGTTTTATTAGCCATCTTGGTGTCTGGATGGATAACCGTTCCTTTACGCCTTATCCAACAAAGTTTTAGCAAGGTAGAACTAGGAGTAGAAAACAAGCCGATTGCTTATCATGCAGATGATGAAATTGGAGCTTTGGTTAAGGAGTATAACAACAAATTAAAAGAATTGGAGCTCAAAGCAATGCAATTAGCACAAAGTGAAAGAGAAACTGCGTGGAGAGAAATGGCTAAACAGGTAGCGCATGAAATAAAAAACCCACTAACCCCCATGAAATTAAGTGTGCAGCATTTCCAGCGTTCTTTTGATGTCAACGACCCGAATGCAAAGCAGAAATTGCAGCGTATCGTGGATTCTTTAGTAGATCAGATTGATGGATTAACAAAAATTGCGAATGAATTTTCTAATTTTGCTAAGATGCCTAAAGCCAATGAAGAACGCCTAAATTTAGTTCCACTACTCCATAATATTGTTGATTTATATTCCTCAAAAGAAGTGAAAATAACGCTCCAAATAAAGGGTAAAAAAGAAATATTTGTCTTCGCTGATAAAGATTTAATTTTACGCGTTTTTAATAATCTAATTAAAAATGCTATTCAAGCGACTGTCGAAGATGATATCGCTGATATCAAAATAGCTATCACTGATGAGGAAAAGTATTATATCATTTCAGTAGAAGATAATGGGGTTGGAATACCCGATGAAACCAAAAAGAAGATGTTTTCACCAAATTTCACTACCAAAAGCACAGGTTCTGGTTTAGGTTTAGCAATGGTAAAACAAATTATCACCAATCATAATGGCGAAATATGGTTTGAATCAGAAGCAGGAAAAGGAACTACCTTCTATTTATCAATTCCGAAGGTTGAAAACGAATGATGAATGATGAAATCGTTGGCTTGAAAAACACCGTTTAGACTGATTTAGCCCGAATTATTCACCAATCTTAAAGTTTAAGAGTATTAACATCTGTAAGTCAGTGCTTTAACTGTATTTCCTGTAAAATTTGAGAAACCCATTTTTGGGTATTTGTGTATTTGTAAGATTTTGATTTAATTTTGATCTATTCGTCGTTACAAGCCCCGCGAAATATACATATATTACTTTAGGTCTTGTGCCTAGAATAGATTTAAAATTAAATGCATGAACCGAGCCTGCGAGCTCAACGACTAAAGGAGTTAATAATCCGGGTTAGTTAGCTTCCCAATAAACAGTCTTCGAAACATCAATATTATTTTCTTGACAAAACCCTTCGGAAAACAACAACTTTTATATGTGGAACGAATCCAAATTAATAGCATTTTAAGCTTTTTTTGATCACTACGCGAAGCAAAACCATAAAAAAAAGGAAGCCTTTCGACTTCCTTCTAATATTTTTGATAAACCTAAAGTTAGTGTTTAACAGCAGATTTTGCTTTAATTAACTCACGGTTCATTCTTGCGATGTTTTCAAGTGAAATTCCTTTAGGACATTCCGCTTCACATGCTCCAGTATTTGAACAGTTTCCAAATCCTTCAGCATCCATTTGTGCAACCATATTTTGAACACGGTTTGAAGCCTCAATTTTACCTTGTGGTAATAATGCATATTGAGAAACTTTAGCTGAAGTAAACAGCATTGCTGAACTGTTTTTACACGCCGCAACACATGCTCCACAACCAATACATGTTGCAGCATCAAAGGCCATGTCTGCGTCTGCTTTTGGAACAGGCAATGAGTTAGCATCTTGTGTGTTACCGGATGTATTTACAGAAACATAGCCTCCTGCATGCTGAATGCGGTCAAATGCACTTCTGTCAACTACTAAATCCTTAATAATTGGAAATGCTTTTGCTCTAAAAGGTTCGATGTAAATTGTGTCGCCGTCTTTAAAACTACGCATGTGCAATTGACATGTAGTAACTCCTCTATCTGGACCGTGAGGCTCTCCATTAATGTGTAAAGAACACATTCCGCAAATACCTTCACGACAGTCATGGTCAAAAGCAACAGGAGCCTCGTCTTTTGCAACCAGACCTTCATTCAAAACATCGAGCATTTCTAAGAAAGACATATCCGGTGAGATATCGCTAATTGGATATTCCACCATCTGTCCTTTATCGTCGGCGTTTTTTTGTCTCCATATTTTTAATGTCAAATTCATATCTCTAATTTTTTATTGTTGATTGAGTCAGTTCTACACAAACTCAAAAATACATTTTATTTATAGCTTCTAGTTTTAAGTTCAATATTCTCATAAACTAGATCTTCTTTATGAAGAATAGCATCTGCAGGGTTTCCTGTATATTCCCACATTGCTACATACTTGAAGTTTTCGTCATCACGTTTTGCTTCACCTTCTTCAGATTGTGACTCTTCACGGAAGTGTCCACCACAAGATTCTTCTCTCAATAAAGCATCTTTAGCGAATAACTCTCCAAGCTCTAAGTAATCTGCTACTCTTCCGGCTTTTGCCAATTCTTCATTGAATTCAAATCTTCCTCCAGGAACGCGAACATCTTTCCAGAATTCTTCCCGCAATGCTTTAATTTCCTCAATTGCAGAAGTTAATCCTTCTTTGTTTCTTGCCATTCCACATTTGTTCCACATAATCAAACCTAACTTTCTGTGGAAAGTGTCCACTGAAGTTGTTCCTTTATTGTTGATTAAGTGCTCCAAACGATCTATTACTTCTTTTTCTGCTTCTTCGAAAGCTTTATGGTCTGTAGAAATTGGACCCGTTCTAATGTCATTTGAAAGATAATCACCAATTGTATATGGTAATACGAAATAACCATCAGCTAAACCTTGCATTAATGCAGAAGCTCCTAATCTGTTTGCTCCGTGATCAGAGAAGTTCGCCTCTCCAATAGCATATAAACCAGGGATTGTAGTCATTAAGTTATAATCTACCCAAATTCCTCCCATTGTATAGTGAACAGCTGGGAAAATCATCATTGGCGTTTCATACGGATTCTCATCAACAATCTTCTCGTACATTTGGAAAAGGTTACCGTATTTATTCTCAATAACTCCCTTTCCTAATTTCGTAACAAGTGCTTTGTCGTTTTCGTCTAATCCTTGAACGTGAGCAGTTTCTTTACCGTATCTTTCTATCGCTGAAGCGAAGTCAAGGTAAACAGCTTGACCGGTTTGGTTTACACCATAGCCAGCATCACAACGTTCTTTAGCAGCACGTGAAGCAACGTCACGAGGTACTAAGTTACCAAAGGCTGGATAACGACGCTCCAAATAATAATCTCTGTCTTCTTCTTTAATTTGAGTAGGTTTTAGTTTCCCTGCTCTAATAGCTTTTACGTCGTCCATGTTTTTAGGTACCCAAATACGACCATCGTTTCTTAACGACTCCGACATCAATGTCAGTTTAGCTTGCAATTCTCCTGCAACAGGAATACAAGTTGGGTGAATTTGTGTAAAACAAGGATTGGCAAAATACGCGCCTTTTTTGTGTATTTTCCATGCAGCAGAACCATTACTTCCCATTGCGTTGGTAGACAAGAAGAAAATGTTACCATATCCTCCAGAACCTACAACAACAGCATGTGCACTGTGACGCTCTACTTTTCCAGTTACTAAATCACGTGCTATAATTCCACGTGCTTTTCCATCAACGATGACAACGTCTAACATTTCGTGACGATTGTACATTTTGATTTTTCCACGACTAATTTGACGGTTCATTGCAGAATAAGCACCTAATAAAAGTTGCTGTCCTGTTTGACCTTTTGCGTAGAAAGTTCTTGATACAAGCACACCACCAAATGAACGGTTGTCAAGCAATCCACCATAGTCACGAGCAAAAGGAACTCCTTGTGCTACACATTGGTCAATAATGTTTGCAGAAACCTCAGCCAAACGATAAACGTTTGCTTCTCTAGAACGGTAATCTCCACCTTTTACTGTATCGTAAAATAAGCGGTAGATAGAATCACCATCCCCTTGGTAGTTTTTCGCTGCGTTGATTCCTCCTTGCGCCGCAATCGAGTGCGCACGTCTTGGTGAATCTTGAAACGCAAATGCTTTTACATTGTACCCCAATTCTGCCAACGTTGCCGCCGCAGAGCCTCCAGCCAAACCTGTTCCAACAACAATTACGTCAATCAAACGCTTGTTGGCAGGGTTAACTAAATTAATATTGTTTTTGTGTTTCGTCCATTTATCTTTTAACGCACCACTTGGTATTTTTGCATCTATTTTTGTCATAATCTCCTAGTTTAATGTGGTTACATAAAGTGAAATTGCAATCAGGATAAATCCTAAAGGAACTGCAATTGAGTAAAATACTCCAAATTTCTTTAATCCATCAATGTACTTGTTGTTTTGTCCCATCGACTGAAAAGCCGAACCAAAACCGTGTAGCAAGTGCAAAGCCAACAAACCAAAAGCAACTACATAAGCAATTACTCTTGCTGGGTTAGCAAACTTGTGTAACAACTCTTCGTAATATCTGTACTCTCCGTTGTGCATTCCCGACATATCTCCAACGATATATTTGGTATTGATTTCTGGAAACCAAAAATCAATAAAGTGAAGCACTAAGAAAGCCAAAATCACTAATCCTGAAATTGCCATATTTCTTGACATCCAAGAAGAGTTTGCACCTCCTTTATAGTTTTTGTAAGATACTGGTCGAGCGGCTCTATTTTGCGTTTCGAGGTACATTCCCATAACGAAGTGGAATACCACTGCAAAAATTAATATGGGTTGAGCCAGAAACTGAACTGCTGGATTCGTACCCATAAAGTGCGATAACTCGTTGAAAGTATCGGGACTAAAAACTGCTGTAATGTTAATAACAAGGTGTTGTAATAGGAAGATCATAAGGAAGAGGGCCGATAAAGCCATTGCAAATTTCCTACCTACCGATGATTTAAATAAACCAGATTTGCTCATAATTTTTTATAAATTTCAATTGTAACAAGCAAAAATAAAGGTTAGTTTGATTAAATGCTCATATTTCGGCTATTTAGAATTGATTTAGATAAGAATATGTTAATGATTAAGGTTTAATTGTACATGTTGAATGACTAATTCTTAATGTTTTAATGGTTAAACAGTAAGAATTAACGCTCCGTTAACCATTAAACCTCAAAAACTAATCTTTAAAATAAAAACCAATACCAGATTAAGCTGATAAAATTATCCTAAAAGTTGTTCCCTTTCCTACTTCCGAATGCAAAATCTTCAATCTTCCTTTGTGATATTCGTGAATGATTCTTTTGGCGAGTGGCAAACCTAATCCCCATCCGCGTTTTTTGGTCGTAAATCCAGGCTCGAAAACGGTACGTTGTTGAGATAAAGTCATCCCTTTTCCATTGTCGGAAATGTCAATAATAACTTGACCTTGATTTCTGGTAATTGAAATATCAATCTTACCTTTTCCTTCCATGGCGTCAATTGCATTTTTACAGATATTTTCTATCACCCATTCGAAAAGTGCAGCGTTATGAGGAATGTTGATTTCATCATCTGATGTGGAAAAAGTAAGTTCAACTTTTTGAGGAAATCGGGTTCTGAAATAATCCAAGAAATGTTGTGTTGTATGCACAATGTCGAAATCTTTCAGTTGTGTACTCGCGCCAATTTTGGAAAAACGATCGGTTACTTGTGAAAGACGTTTGACATCTTTATTCATTTCCGTAGCGATGTCTTTGGTGTTATCCATTCCTTCGAGGAGTTGCACCCACGCCATTAACGAAGAAATGGGTGTTCCTAATTGGTGCGCTGTCTCCTTGGCCATTCCCGCCCAGACTTTGTTTTGTTCTGCTTTTCGGAAAGTGCTAAAAATGATGTATCCGATGAAAATAAACAAACCTATAATCAGAAATTGAATGTAAGGGAAGTACTGTAGTTGCACTAATTCTGGACTATTGGCATAAAAAACGTAACTCACCTCGTCCTCAGAAAAATGAATTTTAATGGGTTCGTTTTCAGTGGATAACTCACTCAATTTTTGATTTAATTTTACGCTATCGAGTTCTTCTTTAAGTAAATTTGAAGCAAGCACATCTTGTTGAAGGCTATCTGTAAGAACAACAGGCACCAACTCAGCATTTTCGATGAGCTCTGTATTGAAAGCTTGAATAAGTGAATCTCTTTCTTCCTCCAATCGAAGGATATTTCTTGAATCATTATAAAAATAAGACATGAATAAATCGTCGTAAACTTCAATGGTAAATGAAGGATTGATTTTCTCCCAGCTGTAAGCCAATTTCACCAATGAATCAGAAAATAATGCTTCAATTTCTAAACTGTCTTTTTCAGGAAAATCGTTTTTTAATTCTTCTTTGGTCAAGGAAATATTGATATACGTTGAAACTACATCTTCTTGATCTAAAACAATCACTGGAATATCATCATTGCGGTTGATAATTTTCAGCGGTAAATCATAAGATTGTTGATTTTCTAAAGAAGTTTTACGAGAAATCTCTTTAGTGGCATCAATCCACAATTGCATTTCATTGAGTTCCTTTTTTCGGAGTTCTTCAAATGAATTATTGGTTAAACGGACCAATTCTGCTCGTTTTTTAATGGCATCAGCCCATTGCGTAACACGTTCTCGTTCTCGTTTAGCAACTTCATTCACAATTTTGTTGGAAGCAAACAAAGAAGCGCCCACTAAGATAATCGCAACAAATAGCAAGGCGATTTTCCACTTTTGTTTATTTGAATAGAGTTTCATGAATTGGGTTTTCTGTTGTTATAACGTACTATAATTGATTATCATATTTAAAATGTCTTCTTTCAATAATCCTCCCCCCAACCCCCTCCAAAGGGAGAGAGGTTATTAACTCACATTTTGGAGGAGAAAATTATACCTCACATTTAAATTAAGAAAAGCTAAAACCGGTTCTATCGAAAGCGGCTTATTTGTGCTCCTCCCCCTTTATCCTCTCCAAAAGGGGGAGGACATATTTCCAATCTATTGCTAAATTTCGACTCCTGACACTTATTAATTACCTATCCTTCAAAAACGGCATCGCCCTCCTCACCTCTTCCAGGTTCTCATAGCTTATTTCTTCGTTCACTACATGCTCTTCATGACTCACTTGCGCAATGATTTTTCCAGCGGGATCAATAATCGAAGAGTCTCCTGAATACGGTAAATCATTTTTTCCTTTCCCTACTCTATTAACACCAATCACATACACTTGATTTTCAATTGCTCTTGCTCGCAACAATGTTTTCCAATGCAAACTTCTTCTTTCGGGCCAATTCGCAACGTTAATCAACAAATCATAGTCGTAATTGTCGTCTTCTACCTTGTTTCGCATGATTTCGGGGAAACGTAAATCATAACAAATTTGCATGAAGATTTTCCAACCTTTATATTCAAATGTGTTGGGTTCCTCACCAGGTGTGTAGGTTAAATCTTCTTTAGCTAAGCCAAACAGTTTACGTTTGTTGTATTGCTGTAAACTTCCGTCAGCTTGAATGAAAACCATGCGATTGAAAAATTGTTCTCCCTCTTGAATAATCAAGGAAGCCGTAATGGCACAATCGTGTTTTTTTGCCATTTTCTTAATCCATTGCACGCTTTCTCCGTTGATGCTTTCTGCCATTTCAACAGCGTTCATGCTGAGTCCGGTGTGAAACATTTCAGGGAAAACAACAATATCAACTGGTTTTTGAACTGCTTCTAAAAGCGTTTCAAAATGAGCTAAATTGGCTTTTTTATCTTCCCAAATTTGATCACATTGAATCAAACTTACTTTTAAATCTTGCATAATTTTTCTGTTGCTTTAATTATTGTGTCTTCATCTTTTGCGAAACAAAAACGAATCAAATGATCATCGTGTTTGTCTTTATTAAATCCTGAAACTGGAATTACCGCAACTCCATGTTTTTGGGTCAACTCTGTTGCGAAATCAACATCACTTTTGTCGCTAATTTCACTGTATCGCGCCACTTGGAAATACGTTCCTTGACAATCCAAGAGTTCAAATCGGCTATTTTTCATCAATTCTCTAAAGAAATCACGCTTTTTCTGATAAAAAGAACCTAAATCGGATAAATCTGCTTGTGGTAAATAATTCGCCAAGGTTTGCTGGGACGTACTGTTTACGCTGAAAACAATGTACTGATGAATTTTCTTTACTTCATCCATCAAAGCTTTTGGCGCTACTAAATAACCGATTTTCCAACCTGTTACATGAAAAGTTTTCCCAAAAGAAGAAGTGATAAAAGCACGTTCTCGAATGGCTTTTCTAGAATTTATAGAGATATGTTTTTCTTCAAAATGGATAAATTCATACACCTCATCCGATAGCAAGTATAAATGCGGATGACGTTCCATAATCTGCTCAATAGCTTGTATATCTTTCTCCGAAAAGACAGTTCCTCCAGGATTATGTGGATTATTTACGATTAACAATTTCGTGTCTTTAGAAATCGCATCTTCCACCTTGTTCCAATCGACTGAAAAATCGGGTTCCATATTGATATGAATTGGCTTCCCTCCTGCTAACTCAACGGTTGGCGCATAACAATCATAAGAAGGATCGAGCACAATGGCCTCATCTCCTGGATGAATGACCGCTTGAATGGCCGTAAAAATCGCTTGCGTTGCTCCAGCAGTCACCAAAATCTCTGTTTCTGGATTTACTTTTCTACCATAATGTTTTTCTACCTTCTGACCAATTTCTGTCAATAAGCGCGGCGCACCTGGCATGGGCATATATTGATTATAATCGCCTTTTATGACTTGCTGATAATTCTCAATCAACTCGGGAGCGACTGGAAAATTTGGAAATCCTTGTGATAAATTAATGGCGTTGTACTGCGCTGCCATTTTCGACATCACAGAAAAAACGCTTGTTCCTATATGTGGTAATTTTGATTTGATTTCACTCATTTTAATGTATTTATTGGACCATTAAAATAGTAAAATGTTTGGGGTTGGGGGGTTTTTTTGGCAAAAAAATGCTGTAGGCTTTAAGCTATAAGCTTATTTGTTTCCAGCGGTTGATGTTAAATCATGTCACCCCCTCTGGGGTTATTCGTAATCACATATATTTTTATCCAAGACGCTGCGGTCCCGGCTAATACATGTCGTCTCGCTGGGACTTATAAAGGATTATTTTTAAAAACTATCAGAATTAGAAAACATCTCGCTTATAAACATCTAATTAGAGCATTAAAAGAAAATAGAATATCAACAAATAGTGAACGCGATTGCTTAACTATCAGTAGGCATAAAGTTCAAAGCCTATAGCCGTTTACATCGGAATATTCCCATGCTTTTTCTTTGGCAATTCTTCCTTTTTATTTTCTAAAATTTTGAATGCATTGGCAACTCGGGTTCTCGTTTCAGATGGTTTGATAACATCGTCAATAATTCCACGTTCTGCAGCTCTGTATGGATTTGCAAATTTCTCTGCGTATTCTGCTTCTTTTTCGGCTAGTTTAGCGGCTGGATCTTCGGCTGCGGCTATTTCTCTACGGAAAATAATTTCGGCTGCTCCTTTTGCTCCCATCACTGCAATTTCTGCCGTTGGCCAAGCAAAGTTAAAGTCTGCACCAATATTTTTAGAGTTCATTACGTCGAATGCTCCTCCATATGCTTTACGCGTAATTACTGTCACACGTGGAACCGTTGCTTCACTAAATGCAAATAATAACTTTGCTCCGTGAGCAATAATTCCGTTCCATTCTTGGTCTGTTCCGGGTAAGAATCCTGGTACATCTTCGAATGTTAGTAATGGAATATTAAATGCATCACAGAAACGCACGAAACGCGCTCCTTTTCTTGAAGAATCGATGTCTAAAACTCCGGCTAAAGAAATCGGTTGATTGGCAACAACACCAATTGTTCTTCCTTCGATACGTGCAAAACCAACAACAATATTCGTTGCAAAATCTTTGTGAACTTCACGGAAAGAATCGTCGTCAATTACGCTTTCGATTACCTCGCGAATATCGTAAGGCATATTATTGTTGTCTGGCAAAATAGAAGCAATTGTTTCCAGCTTCTTTTCATCAAAATTAAATTTTTCTTTGTGTGGCGCTAATGATTGCCAGTTTTGAGGCAAATAGGTCATTAAATCACGTACTTCTTTTAAAACTGTTACATCGTTTGGACTCGTAAAGTGATTTACTCCTGATTTTTCAGCATGTGCTTTTGCTCCTCCTAAATCTTCTGAAGTTACTTCTTCGTGGGTTACTGTTTTTACAACGTTTGGTCCTGTTACGAACATATATGAAGTGTCTTCTACCATGAAAACAAAGTCTGTTAAAGCTGGCGAATAAACTGCTCCACCGGCACAAGGTCCCATAATTACACTCAATTGTGGAATTACTCCTGAAGCAAGCGTATTTCTGTAGAAAATGTCTGCATATCCCGCCAATGAAACCACACCTTCTTGGATACGTGCCCCACCAGAATCATTTAGTCCAATAATTGGCGTTTGACTCTTCATGGCTAAATCCATGATTTTACAGATCTTTTCTGCGTAAGTTTCAGAAAGCGAACCTCCTAATACGGTAAAGTCTTGAGAAAAAACATAAACTGGTCGACCATGAATGGTTCCGTAACCTGTTACTACTCCATCTCCAGGATATTTTTGCTTATCTAAACCAAAATCTTTAGAGCGGTGCTCTACAAACATTCCCATTTCTTGGAAAGAACCTTCATCCAATAAAAGTGTAATCCGCTCTCGAGCTGTTAGTTTTCCTTTTTTATGTTGGCTGTCAATTCGTGCTTGACCACCTCCTAAATTTGCCTCTTCTCGCTTTTCGATTAACTTTTTATTGATATCTGTCATAATTTCTAGTTTCTGTACTTTCTTTGATAGGGGTTAAATATCGGAATTTTCTTTGAAATGAAGGGGGAATGACTAATTGTTAATGGTAAATAGTTAACGTGATATAAGTTTTGGCAGAATATAAGACCTATTCGATAAAGGAATTGATAAACATTTATACTCTAAAACATTATTTCATCTTTATCACTCCATTCCGATACAAATCCAAAGCGCTTTGAAGAATATTTTCAAGTAATTCAATGGGTAAATCTTTAGTTGGATCAATATTTAGCGTTTTCATTCGGGTGCGATTTCCTTGGTCTAACTCTGGGAAATCTAAACGCAATCCTTCAACCATAAGTAAATAGGGTTGATTGGTTTTTTTATCTATCATTAAGAAACAAAACATTCTGTTCTTATAAGAGAAACAAGGCGAATTCCACTTGATCGATTCGGTAATCTGTTCGTCTTGTTCTAAAATGATATCACGCAAAACGAATAAGCAACTCTTATTGGGTTCTTCCTTATTCATGTAGTAATCGTGGAGTTTTTCGTTCATTCTAATAACTTTATACTGGATTCAGTTTCATTTAAAAGTCCAGATAATCCAAAACTTAAATCTGTAATCAGGTAATTCATATGTGTAAAATCTTGATGTTGTGTTTCATCTTTTACGTGATGATAATATTCATAATTTGTAAAATCAAAAGTACAAATTGTTTGCGAAGGAATATTTAATTCTGTGTAAAAAGGATAATTATCGCTTCTTTTAAACAACTCCATTTTTGCTGCTTCTGGGGAAAAACCTAAAACATTTTTACCCGAATAATGATTGAATCTATCGGCCATAGTACTCATTTTATATCCAGTTAGAAAAGCAGAATAATCTACATTTTTTAATGGAACGCCCACCATTTCGATGTTAAAAACAGCATAAATATCTTGCTTATCTTCTTTGAAACGTTTGGCTAGATGTTTTGAACCTAATAGTCCTATTTCTTCAGCAGAAAAAAGAACAAACATCACACTTCTTTTAGGAGGATGAGCAGCGAAATATTTCGCCAATTCTAAAACTGTTGCCACGCCAGAAGCATTATCATTTGCACCATTTGCAATAGAATCTTTCATTGATTTTCCTGCGCCTTTAAATCCAATATGATCATAATGTGCCCCAATTATAAAAATATCTTCCTTCAATTTTTCATCCGTTCCTTCTAAAAAACCAACAACATTGTATGCATGTTTAGACTTAACTTTAAAACTATCGCGATAGTTAGCGAAAAACGGTTTTACACCATAGTTTTTAAACTCGTTGCTAAAATAAGTTGCTGCTTTGTTGATTCCTTCAGTTCCTGTATCTCGTCCTGTTAATTCATCTGAAGCCAAGTAAGCAACATGGTTTTTAATTGAAGCTTCCGTGGTGATGTGTTTTACCTCATCATGACTTTTATTTTGTGATGTTTGATTGATATTGGCACACGCCGCTAAACTTAAAATTCCAATAAATAAGAAGTGTTTTTTCATAAGGGTAAAGATAGGGATTCTGTGGAATAGTTGGGCCCACGACTACGAGATGAAATCTCGCAGTAGTGGGGAGATGAAATCTAACCCGCTTGACTTCGAGAGCCTCCACTTCGGCTCTGCTCAGTGAGCGGCGATTTACGATAATGAAAGAGATACTATAACTAAAGATAAATATTCTTATTATCTTAAATGTGAAATTGATTTGATTATCGAAAATTCACTGAATTATAAAATCAAAAACTAACCACCAAATGAGTAAAGGATATATGTATATTTTAGAGTGTTCCAACGGAAGTTACTACACTGGTAGTACAAAATATTTAGATTTAAGAATAAGGCAACATCAAAATGGAGAAGGAGCAAATCATACTTCAAAGTTTTTACCTGTAAAATTGGTTTACTTTGAAGAGTTTAATCGAATTGATCATGCTTTTTACCGAGAGAAACAAGTACAGGTTGGAGTAAAAATAAAAAAGAGGCGTTGATAAAAAAGGATTTCAATAAATTACATTCCGAAGCGAAGTGTAAAAATAATACGAATCATACGAACTTTGACTCCACACAATAATCTTTTCAACGAAGACAAAACTATGGCGGCTGAGCGGATTATTGAGCGGAGCCTCTGAGTTGGCTGAGCAGAGCCGAAGCCAACAATTCTTTATTTTATTTGTCTTCTAAAGAGTAAAGAATATACTATTTTTGTTTCAAACGCATTTAAAATGAAATACTGTAACGATCCTTTTAATCGCAGTCGATTAAAAACAAACGAAGTTAAAGTCGGTAAACTAGGAATAGGAGGGAAGCACCCTATTCGAATTCAATCGATGACGACCAAAGACACTATGGATACAGAAGGTTCTATTGAGGAATCTATCCGTATGATTGATGTAGGGTGTGAGTTAGTGCGTTTAACAGCTCCTTCAAAAAAGGAGGCTTACAATCTTGAGGAAATCAAAAAAGGCCTGAAAGAAAAAGGTTATGATACGCCTTTGGTTGCAGACATTCATTTTACGCCAAATGCAGCAGAAATTGCAGCTGGAATTGTAGAAAAAGTACGAGTGAATCCTGGGAATTATGCCGATAAAAAGAAATTCGAGGAAATAGAATATACCGATGAAAGTTACCAAGCGGAACTAGAGCGAATTGAAGAAAAATTTACGCCTTTGGTGAAGTTGTGTAAGGAAAACGGAACGGCAATGCGTATCGGAACCAATCACGGTTCACTTTCTGATCGAATTTTGAGTCGTTTTGGTGATACGCCTGAAGGAATGGTGGAATCTGCAATGGAGTTTATTCATATTTGTCAGAAAAATGATTTTCACGACTTCGTAATTTCCATGAAGGCAAGTAACACCTTGGTGATGGTGCAAGCCTATCGTTTTTTGGTAGCGAGAATGTTGGACGAAGGAAAAGTTTATCCTTTGCATTTGGGAGTTACAGAAGCCGGAGACGGTGAAGATGGTAGAATAAAATCTGCTGTCGGAATTGGTGCTTTACTCGAAGATGGACTAGGAGACACTATTCGTGTTTCATTAACCGAAGCGCCAGAAGCTGAAATTCCTGTTGCTGAAAAATTAGCCCAAAACTACAAAGAAAATCCTACGCCGACTTTCAAAACAGATTTGCAATTACCTTATAATCCTTTGGAATATGAAAGGAGGGCGTCGATGGAAATCGCTAACATTGGAGGTAAAAATCATCCTATTGTTTTTGCAGATTTAAGTGAAAAAGAAACAATTGCTCAAGCTAATTTCTTTGGATTTGGTTACAACTATTCTAAAACCATAGACAAATGGACCACCCAAGATTTAGCCGCAGATTATGTTTTTGTAGGTGATAAAACAGTTGATTTTGAAATCCCTGGAATGTTAGGAGTTGTGGCCAATGCTGAACATTGGGAGGAAAACTATTCAGATAAGAAACATTTTTACCCTTTATATAATGCGATTCCAGTCAATGGATTCAAACATAAAGCGCTCAACTTCTTGAACTGGAATCCAGAAAACACCAAAGAAATTGATAAAATTCAATACCTCAACGATGTAGTTTTGATTCTTGAAGCGCCAACAGAAAATTTCACGCAAGTAATGCGTAATTTCTACCGTGCAATGGTTTTACACAATATCGATTTGCCGATTATTTTAAAACACAGCACTTCAACGGAAGATTTGGAAGCGTTTCAATTGTGGCAATCAGCTAAATTAGGAAGTGTTCTCATTGATGGATTTGGTGATGGTATTTGGGTGAATTCTACAGAAAAAATCTCTCCTCAATTGGTCAACACAACTAGTTTTGGAATTCTTCAAGCGACGAGAACACGCATCTCAAAAACAGAGTATATTTCTTGTCCTTCGTGTGGTAGAACCCTATTTGATTTACAAGAAACGACTGCAAAAATTCGTAAACATACCTCTCATTTGAAAGGTGTTAAAATCGGAATTATGGGTTGTATTGTGAATGGTCCAGGGGAAATGGCCGATGCCGATTATGGGTATGTGGGAACACGCCCTGGGAAAATTCATTTGTACAAAGAGAAAACAGTGGTGAAGAAGAACGTTCCTGAAGCAGAGGCTGTGGAGGCTTTGATTGAATTGATAAAGGAAAATGGAGATTGGGTAGAGCCGAGGTAGTTTTTATGTAGGGGTGATTTGCAAATCGCCCCTACATAAAAACCGCTATTGAAAACATATTCGAAATGGTAAATGTATCTTAGATCTCACCTTGACGCCATCAACTTCTGCGGGAATTCAATTCGACATATTTTTTACGACTCTTAATAACTCTTCATCTAGCTCCTCCGATATTCCTTTTAAAATTTTTGCATCCTTTAATGAACCATCAATATCAACTGTAATTTCAACGAAAGCTCTTCCGTATGGTGATTCACTTGTAAGTGATTTGGGAAATTGAAAATTCTCCTTGATATATTTGTTCATTTCTTCCGGTCCTCCTGGAAAAGAAGCTTCTGGATAGCTAATAAACTTTACAATATGCGAAGTGTCTTTTTGAATAGAAATCGTGTCGCAATTACCAATAGTTTCAGAAATAACAGGATTTCCACTTTGTGAAATGAGTATGAGTAGAGCAAAAAAAAGCAATACTAAAACAAATCTTTTCATTGATTGAAATGTGAAAACTCATCTCTTAACTTATATCTAATGAATAAGTTAAAAATATAATTAGGTGAAATAATTAATCCGTTCACATCAAATTTTTACATTTTATCAATTATCACATTCGCCAATTGAGCAGCTTTATCGATTCTGTCTTGCTTACCTTCTGGACTTTCACTGCTAGAATCATTGTATAAAGAAAGGTAGAAGAAATAACCATCAGCAACAAAACGAAGTTGTCCTTTTTCATAATCACTCCATGATGCTTTAGCTCCAACTCCTTGAATAATTTCAAGATCATATTTATTATAATTTGATTCATTCTGTTTTTCCCATGTTTTATTTACCTCAGCTGAACTTTTCTGATCCCATTTTGCTTTTGTAAACCTTATGGAATAATTGATATCGTCGGCTGTCCACTTGTAATAACAAATCTGATCAAGATTTTTGTCTTGTTCAATTTCCACCCCACTATTAAGGTTAAATACTGAACGAATATCATCTGTGCCGATCATTAAACAGAAGTCAGTTCCATTAAACTCACCTTTGGAATTATTGCCGCTTTCTCCACACGAAGAAAAAAGAAAAAGAAGAGTGATGATGATTAAATATACAGGTTTATCAATTAATTTCATAGTCAATTAGTTTTGAAGACACTAAATCTAAATAGAATTGTTTATTATTCAAAATAAAAGCGCGGTTTAGTGAGTTTCAATGTTGTTAAGCCTTATTACCTCAGTTGAAGTTTGCTGCGTTTTGGGTGTTGAACGGACGATTTGCAAATCGTCCCTACGACATCCCAAAAAACATCTCCACATCACCCTTATCAAAGGATTTTTTCTCTTTATCCACACGAATTACATCTGCTGCTACGGCTTTCTTCTTGTCTTGTAATTGCACAATCTTTTCCTCTATGGTATCATTACAAATCATGCGGTAGGCCATTACTTTTTTGTCTTGTCCAATTCTGTAACAACGATCAATGGCTTGACTTTCCACTGCTGGATTCCACCAAGGATCAATTAAATAGACATAATCAGCTTCTGTTAGGTTCAAACCTGTTCCTCCAGCTTTCAAACTGATCAGAAACACGCGAATTTTGTCGTTATTTTGAAAGTTATTGACCTTTTCCTCACGATTTCGGGTTTGACCATCCAAGTATTCGAAAACGATTCCCTCTTGCTCTAATCGCTCTTTTACGAGACTTAACATTCCCACAAATTGAGAAAACACTAAAATCTTGTGATTATTTACTTTTTCTGTCAAATGCCGCACTAATTCATCGAGTTTTGCGGAATCGTTTCCTTGGTCTTTTTCTTTGTCTGCCAAAGCCGTAGAATTACAAATCTGACGCAGTTTAGTAAGGCCTTGTAAGATGTACATTTGCGATTTGTTTATGCCTTCCTCTTCAATTTGTTCTTGTAGTTTTTGTCGGAAATACAACTTATAATCTTCGTAAACTTTACGCTGCTTCTTTCCCATTTCGCAATAAATCACACTTTCGGTTTTACTGGGCAGTTCCTTGGCAACTTGAAGTTTGGTACGACGCAATAAAAAAGGATGAATCATTCTAGATAATAATTCCGAAGAGTATTCATCTTGGTCTCTGTCAATCGCCTCCGCAAAAGTGGATTTAAAATGATTGATGCTTCCGAAAATTCCAGGATTTAAAAAGCTAAACTGACTGTATAAATCAAAAGTGTTGTTTTCAATCGGCGTTCCTGTGAGTGCCAATCGGTTGTTTGCTTTTAATAAGCGCACTGCCTTAAATCGTTGCGATTGCGGGTTTTTAATGGCCTGACTTTCATCTAAAACTACATAATTGTATTGCAAATCTTTATGCATTTCAATGTCTTTAATCATTGAACCATAGGTCGTTAAAATAATGTCGTTTTTTTCAATTTCCTTTTGTAAATCATGACGATTGGCTCCAATAAAAGGCAAAACCTTCATTTTTGGAGCAAATTTTTCAATTTCAGCTTGCCAATTGAACATCAAAGAAGTGGGTGCAACGACCAAATGAGGTAGGGGAGAGCGGTCTTTTTTGGGCAAATTCTTCAAATACTGGAAAAAAGCAATGGTTTGAAGGGTTTTTCCCAATCCCATATCATCCGCTAAACAACCGCCAAGTTTGTTTTCATGCAAAAATACCATCCAATTCAGGCCTTCTTTTTGATAATCCCGCAAAGTAGCCTCAATTCCCTTTAGCGTAGGCACATCCTTGAGTTCCTTTAAATTTAATAAACGTTGTTTCTTTTGATGCAATTCTTCTAAGAATTTCGGCGCATTGGTTTCCTCTTCATATAACTCATCAATGATGTTGAATTGGAAGTTAGAAATCTCAATTTTATCCTTTTTTACTTGCCCCAGCTTAAAATATTTCTTGTATTTCTCTATCCATTCTTTTGGCAAAATACCAATTGTACCATCTTTTAGTTCAACGTAATTACTCTTTTTGACAATTGATTTTTGGAGTTGCTTTAAATCCACTTTTTGATCGCCAAAGGCAATGTCAATTTCCATATCAAACCAATCTGTTCCAGAGCTTAAGCCCATAGAAAAAGAAGGTTTGTTTAAGTTGTATTTGATGGTTTTTAAATCATTTAGTCCAAAAACACGAATATTTTTCTCTTTCAATTGATCGATAACCTGCATTAACCAAAATCCTGAAAGTGCTTCATCCGTCGTTAAATGATAATACTTGGTTTGCTGTTCAAAACGCGGATGCAAAGCCCTTATTTCTGCAATAAAATCAGCTTCCAACTCCTTATTCCTTTCTAAATAAGTCAATTTTTTCTCCGACTTCCACACCTTTTCCATGCTTTCAGGAGAAATTAAACTTTTTCCATATTTTACCACGGGGTGAATTACGATGTATTCACCATTTTCATCAGAAAGATAAACGTGTTTTTCTACATTTTCTTTCTTTTGTTTTGTGGTCGGTTTAGAAGCTTTAATCCCCTTAAAATCTATTTCAAAAACCTTGGAAAAAGGGGCTATAACATCTGTTTTAAGTTGTTCAATACCTTTATTGATCACATTGATACGAGATTTCTCCTTGGTCTTCATTAAATGATAAGCCGTTTCAGGATTTTGGATAGGGTAGAGCACTTCGTCTTTAATTACTCCTAAAGGTGTTAAAAGAATTTGCTTAGAATTGACACCATAGGTATGATTATCAAATTTTACTTTAAAATCGAGTTGATAAAATGGTTTTTTATCGGAAATCTTTAAAACCGGAACCACTTCTTCTTTTTTAAAGCTTAATGGAGTAAGATTCTTATTAATCATGGATTTTCGATTATTCCACACGAGAAAAGGAAAAGAAATTTCATGTGAGACTAAGTCTTTAAACTGGTAAACTAAACTCTTAACCGATTCTATATCAATCGTTTGAGAATCGACTTGAGAATACTGACTTGCCAATTGTACTCCACTAATAATCAAATCTTTATCTGACTTATTATCAAATAAAGGAAGAATATCCACGAAGTCATAGGCATCTATTTCTCGAAATTTAGTTGAAATCTTCGTCTGTGCTTTGTTTAGTTTTCCATACATAGGAAAAACATTAAGAATACTATTCCCTTGTTTTTCAAAGCAAATGGTCACTCCATAATTTGATGAATCTTCGGAGGTGTTTGGCAGATAAAAGGTATGATTTGCTTCTGTTCCAAAAAGAGATTTGACTTGATTTTTATTAAAAATATTCTTTACCTTTTCTTTGACAGCGACTCCATCTGTGGTAATATTTAGCGTAAATAAATCATCAAAGCCTAAAGAAGGATCAAAGCCAGCGCTCTCTAGTTTTTGCTTTTTAATTCTCTCTATGTAATCATCTGCAAAATAGTTCGGTCCAAAACGCTTAAATATTTCTTGTAAAAACAAGCTCTTATGTCCACAGGGATATGGACTTTTACAGGAACAATTCAATAAAATTCTATTGTCATTTCTATGAAAAGATATTTTGAGATCAAACTCTTCTCTATAGGTATCGTAAAAACCTTCAATATTATCTTTATTGATGGCAGTAATAGTTAGCGGACTGTAATAATATGAACCGCTTCGAAAGTTCATTTTATTCAATTCATCAATGTCAATTACGCCATTTTCATGTGGAATAGTAGTAATACTTGATCTGAATTTAATCGTTTTCTTTGGTTCTTCTACATCAATTTCTTCTTGGTCGATGAGTTGAATTAATTGATGAAAAGATGCAACTACATGTTTACAGATTCCAAATCCTTCATAAGGACAAGAACACGAAGTTTGTAATTTCGAATAATTGGAAATATCTATAAAAACATCGTAAGGATAAAGTTGTGAACCTTGACATTCAAAAAAGAAGGAATGATTTTTTTCACGAATTAAATTTGGAAAAATAGAGTAGGCCCGTTCAATAACTAAATAATCTGCATTATCCTCTATATACTCATTTAATAAATTTATGACACTGTCTTTCTTGGTAAGCATCTTTGCGTTGATTTATTTTTGAAAATAAAATTAAGTATAAAAAAGAATGAGTACTTGAATAAAATCAAGAAATCACTAAAAAACCGACCTTCATAAATAGCGATTTTAGAGTGTTTCTAAAAAAATCAATATCACAACAAGCAAAACCATGTAAAACACCTTAAAAACCGTGTTAAAATAGAAAAACAACTTTAAAATGAAGATTCTACCTTAAAAACTAGGTTCTTTTTTCGAAAACATAAACCTGACTAGAAAAACCATATTTTTTTGCTTTCATATTTGAAATAAGTCCAATTATAGCTCCAAAAGGGGAGAAGCGCTTTTTATACTTTTCTGAAAGCATAGAAACATAAAAAGAATCATATTTCATAGGAATGACCTTTTTAAGATCAAATCCGAAATCTAAAAGCAAACGAGAAATATCGTTTTTAGTGAAGTGATACAAGTGCCTTGGAACATCATAAGCTGCCCAGTCTTTTTTATAAAAACGTGCATCGTAACTATTCATATTGGGTACAGCGATGAAGAGTTTTCCGTTTCCTCGTAAGATTTCATCAATGCGTTTTAGGTCTTTTCTTAGATCATAAACATGTTCTAAAACATGCCACATGGTAATAACATCAAAGCTATTTTCATCAATTTCATATAAATCGACCTGATCACTACTTCTAACATGATTGTGTTTGTGTGCGTAATCTCTTGCGTCAGGATCAGGTTCTAAACCAATTCCATTAAAACCATAATCGTTTGCAACTTTTAAAAAGTGACCTGTACCCGAACCAATATCAAGTAAATCTTTTTCCTCCGTTTCGTTTTTAACCCAGTTAATTTTATCCTGTAGTGTAATATTTCTCACCTTATTATAAAGAGAATTGATCAATCCTTTATTATTAGAACTGTGAGAAATATAAGCATCAGATTTATAATATTCACCGATCTCTTCCTTCTCTGGAATTGGATTAGTAAAATGAAATCCACAAGAATCACATTCAACAACTTTGAACACTTCTTTGGTAATCATGTGATCCTTTACTTCTAAAAAATCTTTAAAGTATGTCTCGTTGCATACTGGACAATTTCTAATGGTTTTCATTTATATGACTTTATAATAATGATATTGTTTCACATGAAACTATCGGCCCAAATATATCAAAAGAACATTCACATCGCTAGGTGAAACACCACTAATTCGTGAAGCTTGTCCAATTGTAGTAGGTTTTATTTCGGAAAGCTTGTTAACCGCTTCAGAACTTAAACTACTTAATTTAGAATAATCGATATCATCAGAAATTGAAACATCTTCCAAACGGTTTAACTTATTAGCGACATCTTGTTCTCGACTAATGTACCCATCATACTTTAGTTGAATTTCAACCTGCTCCAAAACTTCTTTTGAAAGATTTTCAACATGGGATTGCAATTCTGTACTCATCTCTAAAAGCTGATCCATCCCTATATTAGGCCGCGTAATCAATTGAGTTAATTTCACCTGTTGCTTTATAGGAGACGACTTATAATTTTCTAAAACGGGATTCGCCTTCTCGGGTTTAACACCCACTTTTTTGAGTTTGCGCTTAAGCTGAGCAACTTGTTCGTTTTTGAGATTAACCTTTTCCATCCTTTCATCGGAGATCATTCCGATAGCATGTGCGATAGGTGAGAGCCTTAAATCAGCGTTGTCCTGCCGCAAAAGAATTCTATATTCCGCACGAGAAGTAAACATCCTATATGGCTCTTCTGTACCTTTAGTAATCAAATCGTCAATTAGAACTGCGATGTAAGCATCAGATCTACTCAAAGTGAATATTTCTTTCCCTTGAACTTTTCGAGCTGCATTTATTCCAGCCATTAAACCTTGACAAGCGGCTTCTTCGTAACCTGTAGTTCCATTAATTTGTCCAGCGAAATACAATCCAGAAATAAGCTTTGTTTCCAAAGTATGTTTTAATTGAGTAGGAGGGAAGTAGTCATATTCGATGGCATAACCTGGTCGAAACATTTTCACTTCTTCAAATCCAGGAACTGTTTTTAACGCTTCTAATTGTACTTCTTCCGGCAAACTTGTACTGAAACCATTTACATAAATCTCAACCGTGTTCCATCCTTCGGGCTCAACAAATAACTGATGTCTTTCTCTTTCAGCAAAACGTGAGATTTTATCTTCAATACTTGGACAATATCTTGGTCCAGCAGATTGAATAGCACCATTAAACATTGGACTTCTATCGAAACCAGTTCGTAGAATCTCATGTGTTTTTGGATTAGTATACGCAACATGACAAGGCCTTTGTTCTTTCAAAGGCTCTGTTTCATCAGTAAAACTAAATTTAGATGTAACATTATCTCCAGCTTGAACCTCCATTTTAGAATAATCTAAAGATCGACCGTCAACACGAGGAGGTGTTCCAGTTTTCATTCTACCATAGTCAAAACCAAGTTTAACTAAGTCCTCTGTTATTCCAGTTGAAGCACCTTCACCAGCACGTCCGCCACCATATTGATTTTCTCCAAGATGAATTGTACCATTCAAGAAAGTACCGCTTGTTAAAATCACAGTTTGGGCTTTAATTTCCATTCCCATCCGGGTTCTCACGCCAGTAATCTTACCGTCTTCTGAAGTGATTCCAGTAACCATATCTTGCCAAAAATCAACATTAGGATTTGCTTCTAATGTCAAACGCCATTCCTCAGCGAAACGCATTCTATCATTTTGAGTTCTTGGTGACCACATAGCTGGGCCTTTACTTAAATTAAGCATACGGAACTGAATAGCAGTTTTATCAGAAACGATAGCAGAACCTCCACCAAGCGCATCAATTTCGCGCAAAATCTGTCCTTTAGCAACTCCACCCATAGCTGGATTACAAGACATTTGCGCAATAGTATTCATATTCATAGTAACAACTAGGGTAGAAGCCCCAAGTTTTGCAGCAGCATTTGCAGCCTCACACCCAGCGTGACCCGCACCCACTACTATAACATCATAATCTCTAAGCATAAATCTTTGTTTCCCGTGGAACAAAGTTACAACAGAGATGGATAGTAAACATCTTTTTTATAAATAGTTTTGCGACTTTTTTATAAAAAAAGAAACAAACACAACCACTCACAATAAAAAACGTTTCACGTGAAACAAGTAAGGAAGATATTGTAGGATTATTCGTTTAGACCAAATACTACATTGGGGTGATTGAGCAAATTAAAAATAAAAAATTCACTAACTTAGTTAAACACAGACAGCAATTAAAGATGGGGTAAAACAACCTTTTATAAGCAACAAATTTGAATGATAAACAATATATCGCAATTCAATAATACAGCATTCTAGCGAATAAGCCTGCTGTAAACCTCATCGAAAAACCCTTAATTACAACAGTGACAAATAATAATCTTCTTTGCTTCTCATAATGTCAATTTCTAAATCAGATTTATCACCATATCCACATAAATGAAGAATACCATGAATGATTACACGATTCAACTCTGTTTCACGTGAAACATTAAAAATATTAGCATTGTCGTTAACTCTATCAACACTAATTAATAAATCTCCACTAACAAAATCACCTTCACAATAATCAAAGGTGATTATATCCGTGTAAAAATCATGTTGAAGAAACTCAACATTTTTGGCCAGCAACCAGTCGTCTGAACCAAAAACTAGAGAAATAATTCCTTCTTGTTTGTTCTCATTTTTCAACACTTCACTAATCCATTTATGGACAAAGTTTAAATTTAGATTTGGTACGTCTACAAACTCTAATTCAATCATTTGCCAATGGTAAAGGTAAGAAGCACTTTAGCTCCATTATTTTTAAACTCAACTTTATCAGCTAAGGATTTCATAAGAAAAATTCCACGACCGGTTTCTTTTTCTATATTCTCTGGTGCTGTAGGATCAGGTAAATTATGATAATCAAACCCAAGTCCAGAATCAGAAATAATAAATTGTAATTGATTGTTTTCTATTTTAGAATCTACAGAAACTGATTTCTGTACGTCATTCAAGTTGCCGTGAAAAATGGCATTATTAACAGCCTCTGTTACGGCAATTAAAATATTACCATAATGATCTTCATGAATATTATGCGCATGACAAACATCATCGATTAATGATTCGGCTATCCTTAAATTTTTGGGGTCCGAAGGAAATGTAACGGACGCTGCGTTTTTATAATTTGTCTCCATTAAAACTAAGTTCTAAAAGAATGAATTTGTACCAAATAGTTAATTAACATTTAAGAAATAGAGGTTCGCTTTATCTCTGTAATACTTACTAAATGACGGATCTAGTGTACGTAATAATTCAATCTGTTTTTCTTTCTGTTTCTTATACTCCAAAAAATCAATTTGGTTACCATAATCCACATCTTTTCCTGTTTTACTTTCACGTTGATCATCTAAACCGCGTTCTTGCATGGCTTTTTCGCTTTCTAAAAGTCGGGTTAGAATTTTTTGTTGACGTTGAATTAAATCAGCATTCCAGTTCTTATTAATGAGATCCTCTTCTTGTTGTTCTAATTCTTTAATTAGATCGTTAAGTTTATTTCCATCACCACTTCCATCTTTATTCATTTGTTCACGAAGCTCTTGAAGTTTCTTTTGTAACGCACTTTGTTGAGCTGCCATCTTCGCAGCTTGTTGAGCATTCATAGGAAGGATTCCACCAGGTTTTTGACCTGGCTTTTGACCCGGCTTTTCCCCAGGTTGAGAGCCACCAGGTTGCTTACCTTTTTTCATTTGCTCTAATTGTTTTTTGATCATTTCTTTCATTCCTTCCATATCTCCAGTTTGTCCTTTACCTGGTTTACCTTGTCCCGGCTTACTACATGAACCTTTGCCTGATTGTTGGTTTTTCATGTTCTGCTGAGCCTCCTGCAAAGATTCATTTAAGAATAAAGCTAAGTTATTTAAACCCGTCATTGCAAATTGTTGCTTGGTATTAAGTTGACGTTTCTCACGTTCTCCAATATGGGTAGGTATGTATTTATATTGCTTTTCGATTTCTTTTAATTCTTGCGAAATGAAAGAGGAAACCTTTGGAACACGATCAGCTAAAGCTCTTAAACTATCTTTAATAGGTTTAAGGTTATCGATAATGGCACGTTGTTCTTTACCATAAGCAACAAACATTGGATCAAAACGATCGACATCTTTAAAAAACAACATGTTTTGTTCTTGATTAAAACTTAGACGCAATAAATTTTCAAGTAAAGCACGCATAGCCTGTAAATCTTCTCCATCTTGTTTTTGTTGACTCTGTTGCATTTGTGCTTGTAACTGAGAGGCACTTTCTTTCATTTTTTCACTAGCATTTTTTTGACTCTCTTGTGCATCTTCAGAATTTCCATCACCTAATTCTTGTTCTGCATCTTGCATTTCTTCATTTATTTCGTTACTCATTTTATCCATATCATCAAATGAGAAAGGACGTTTTAATTCGCTGTTTTTATCGAGCATTTCTTTTAAATCTTTTTGAAGTTTCTCAAAATCTTTATTTAAAGCTTTCTGTTTGTCTTTTCCTTCCTGAGTATCCAAACCGTCCTTTAAATCATCTCTTAAATTATCTTGCTTTTCAGATAACTGTTCCAAAGATTTTTGAAGGTCTTCTACGCGTTCTTCAACATCCATTTTTTTAAGCATTTCCATGGTTCTATCGAGTTGACGCTCCATATCTTCCGCAGACATTTCACTATCCTCCATTTTTTGAAGCATGTCTTTATTTTCATTTTGCTTCATCATTTCTTCTAGCTCTTTCAATAAGTCTTTTAACTCATCATCCATAACATTATCAAGCAGCTCCTCCAATTGTTTTTGTTTCTCTTGTAGCTTTTCATCCATTGGACTTAATTTCATCTTATTCTCAAAGGAGTTTTGCATCTTCTCTTTCATCTCTTTAATTTTGGATTCTAGAGATTTTTGTTGAGATTGCAATTGTTCTACTTGCTTTTGCTGTTGCCAAGAATTAGATTTGGAATTGGCAATTTCCTTTTTTAAACGGGTCAGTTCTTCTTTAAATTCCTGACTCTCTCTAATCAATTCTTTCAAATCTTTTTTGGTATTTTCCTTCTCGTTAGAACGCTCTTCATTTAGTTCTTCTAAACTAGGACTAACATATTGAAACACATTAGAACGGGTAGATTTTGAACCATTAACTCCATCATTATCGTATACAGTGAAAAAATAGGTGAGTCTATCTTCAAGTTTTAAATCAAGATCTTTAATATTAAAGGTCATTGAAAAGGTGGATTCCTGATGTGTTATTCCAGGAACTTGTATGTTTTCTTTTCTCTTATTTCCGCTTTTGTCTTCAATGATATATGTAAAAACAACCCTATTTAAGCCGTAATCATCGCTAACTTTTCCAGAAAAATAAAGTTTTTGATCGATAATAGAATCCTTTGTTTTAGTAACAGCTATTTGAGGGTGTTTATCCTTAATAACTTCGATGGCGTATCTATTGGTATCTTTAGTGAATAACTCTTGATGAGATAAAACATAAAACAACTGTTCACTTTTTACAGCGGTGTGATTAAATTTGAATCCCGAAGTATTAAAAACAATGTTGGTATCAGGTAAAACAACTTCAATTTGTTTGGTGTTTTTTGCAAGCCCATTCCAAATTAATTGTGTTCCCTCAGGAATAATTAAATCACCAGGATTATCAATAGACTCATTTTTACGATTCAAATAATCGGGATAATCTAATTCCACCGCTAAGTGTCCAATAAGTGATTTTTTTAATACATCAATTGTATAGGTATTAGATTGAGCAGAACCAGCTTTAAAGTGAAAGTCAACATTGCTATTTAAATTTTTAAAGGTATAAGCTGCAGAACTTGTATTAGTTTTGTTCATGAGAAATGTTCCCTCGTCACTCACTAAATAAACACGATCTGGAATAGCCTTTCCAGGTTGAGGAATCAAGGTGAGATTTATATCTAAAGATTCACCCTCTTGAATGGTCAAAGATTCATTCTGTAATTCAAAAGAAAAATCAGGTGCGATTTCAAAAACAGTATTGTATTGAAAAAGTCTTTTTGAACTATCTGAGAAAAAATTCGGTATGGCAATACCAATCATTATAGCGGTTAATAGAATAGGAATAAAATATTTTAAAAAAATCTTATTTTGCGAATAATCGATCGCTGAAGCAAAAGTTAAGGTATTTAACTGTGTAGCATTTTGATTTATACTAGCTTGTAATAAAGAAATATTTTTCGTTTGCTTTTTTGATAAATCATGTAATTGAAGGGTGTTTAATAAACGATCATTAATTTCAGGAAAAAAGTTACCTATAATTTTTGCTGCCTGATATCGATCAATCCTTTTTCCTAAAGCGAACAATTTAAGTGCTGGAATAAGAAGATATTTTAAAAAAACTGCAAAATTTAATCCTATAAACGTGAAAAATAAAATTCCCCTAACAATAGAGTTGAATCTTCCTATGAATTCTAAACCAGCAACAATAAGGAAAGAGAAAAGAAAGATGATACCAAAAAGGAGTATTCCTTTAAGCATTAAATTCTTATAGTATTTGCGAATAAAAGCATCTACTTGGTTTATTAAATCAGTATAAGTTCCCATTGAATAACAGATGAATTGATATTTTACTTAAAATTACAAAAAGCAACACTAATAAAAGATGAAACGGTAAAAAGATTGATTAATATACATACTTATACACAAAAAAGTAATATTTTACTTCTCATAATAGAAAAGGAAAGGGAATCAATTATCTTTGCTCAAAAATTTGGAAAAATATGTCAGATAACTCAGTACGCGTAAGATTTGCTCCATCACCAACAGGACCATTGCACATGGGTGGAGTTCGAACAGCTTTATACAATTATTTATTTGCAAAAAAGAACAACGGTACGTTCATTATCCGTATTGAAGATACCGATCAAACAAGATATGTGGAAGGTGCTGAAGCATATATAATGGAAGCTTTAAAATGGTGTGGAATAACGCCAGATGAAGGTCCCGGCTATGGCGGGGAATATGGTCCGTATAAACAATCTGAACGTAAGGAAATGTACAAACCATACGCAGAAAAGTTAATTGAAAACGGAAAAGCTTATTATGCATTTGATACTTCTGAAGAACTTGATGCAGTACGAAAGCAGGCACAAAAAATGAAAATGCCAAACTGGCAATATAATTCAGTAACGCGAACTTCGATGCAAAATTCGCTTACTTTACCTGAAGATGAAGTTAAAAAAAGGCTTGAAAACGGAGACCCTTATGTTATTCGTTTTAAAATGCCAAGAAATAGAGATGTTCGTTTTGAAGATAAGATTCGTGGTTGGGTAGTTGTAAACACAAATAATTTGGACGACAAAGTGCTTTACAAAAGTGATGGGATGCCCACCTATCATTTAGCAAATATAGTAGATGATCACACCATGAAAATCACACATGTAATTAGGGGAGAGGAGTGGTTGCCTTCTGCACCATTACATGTATTGTTATACGAAGCTTTTGAATGGAAAGCACCCAGTTTTGCGCATTGTCCACTCTTATTAAGACCCGATGGAAATGGAAAATTATCTAAAAGAGATGGTGATCGTTTAGGATTTCCGGTATTTCCAATTGATTGGCATACCAAAGAAGGTGAAAAATATTCAGGCTACAGAGAAAACGGTTATTTTTCAGGAGCATTTATTAACATGTTAGCCTTTTTGGGGTGGAACCCTGGAACAACACAGGAAATATTTTCTATTGAAGAAATGATTGAGGCCTTTACATTGGAAAGGGTAAGTAAAGCTGGAGCAAAATTCGATGCTAATAAAACAAATTGGTTCCAACAACAATATTTGAGGGCTACAGAAAATGATATTTTAGCGGAATTGCTTAAAGAGGAAATTGGACAACCTTTGAAAGATATAACCAATACATATTTATCAAAAGCATGCGAATTAATGAAAGAACGTTCAACGTTCATCAAAGATATTTACGAAGAAGGTAATTATTTATTTGCAAACCCAACAGAATTTGATGAAAAAACAGTTCGTAAAAAATGGAAGGAAAACGCTGTAACGTTAATGACGGAATGGCAAGCGGTTTTATCCGAAATTTCAGACTTTGAAGCCTCTACAATTGAAAAAGAATTTAAGTCATTTATTGCTGAAAAGGAATTAGGCATTGGTAAAGTTCTGCCTTTGTTTAGGTTAGTGATTACAGGTAAAGGAATGGGACCGAGTATGTTTGAGATAACAGCATTACTTGGTAAAAGTGAAACCTTAATTAGAATGGAACAAAACACATCAAAAATTCAAGCTTTAAAAGAATAAATATGGCCAAACATACAATAGAAGTAAATGGAATTAAATGTTATTCTTTTCATGGATGTTTAGTTGAAGAAGAAAAAATTGGAGGCCATTATACTGTTAATGTTTCGATCGTTACCAATTTTGAAAAATCCTTTAAAAGTGACGAATTAAAAGATACTGTCGATTATGTTTCTATTAATGCAATAGTGAAATCTGAAATGGATATACGTTCTAAATTAATAGAACATGTTGGGCATCGAATAATAAAGCGCTTGAAACAAGAAATTAAAGGCATACAGTCTTCAAAAGTTAAAATTATTAAACATACACCACCCATAGGCGGTGATGTTGATGATGTGGCCATTATCATTGAAGAATAAAATAGAACAAAATTGTTTCTGTATAAATTCTATTGAACAGAAATAATTTATTATATTTGCATTCTTCTAAAAAGGGTCCTGTGGCCGAGTGGCTAGGCAGTGGTCTGCAAAACCATCTACAGCAGTTCGAATCTGCTCGGGACCTCTAAAAACCTCAATTTTAAAATTGAGGTTTTTTTATTTCTATTCTAGACCTCATCCATTGATGATTTAAGACTATGGGATCAGTCTCAAAAGTTGGGGAGGGAGTGGTTTTAATCACTTTTATGCTTAATCCTCAACAATTAGTCTTGATCCAAAATTACTTCACACTCAAAAAATTACATGGTTTTAAACAAATTATGATACGGTGTGATTATGTATTAATCAAAAACTTTGGACTTTTAAAATCCGTTTAGAATTGATTTAACTCACTAACATTAAGCATATTTAAAATATTTTATCTATATTAGATTGTTAATTTGAATCTGCTTAAAAACATTTGCTATTTTTGCAGAAACTATATAAACCATATACTAATTATGTCCGACAAAAGTTTTATCGTACCTCACGACTTTTCAGAAGTAGCTAATTGCGCTTTAAATCATGCAATTACAACAGCAAAAGTAGTTAATGCAAAAATTTATGTACTTCACGTTGTTTCCAAAAATAAGGAAATTGAAACGGCAGAAAATAAACTAAAAGAAATAATAGAGAATCAAGAAACTGCGAATATTACGTTAGTTCCAAAAGTTAGAGTAGGAAATATCTTTGAAGATATTGGTGATTTTGCTGCAGAGCACCACGCAGAATTAATTTTTATGGGAACGCATGGAGCTTCTGGTTGGCAACATATTTCAGGATCTCATGCTTTAAAGGTAATTACTCATTCGACTGTTCCTTTTATTATCGTTCAACAAAAACCAATTGGTGATTCAGGATACGATGATATTGTTGTTCCACTAGATTTGCATAAAGAAACAAAGCAAAAATTAGCTATTGTTGCATCTATGGCAAAATACTTTAAATCAAGAGTTCATGTTATCACACCCAATGAAACAGACGAATTCTTAAAAAACAAAGTATCGGCTAACATCTTATTTTCTAAGAGATTTTTTGAAGAGAGAAATATCGAAATGACAGCCACTTTAGCGCCAAGTAGCGGATTTGATAAAGAAGTTGTCAAATTAGCTGTTGAAAAAGATGCTGATTTAATTGCAATAATGAATCAGAATAAAAGTAATTATTTAGGTGGATTTGGTTCTAACTATGAACAATATATGATTACCAATGATGCTGAAATCGCTACTTTAGTGGTTAATCCGATTGATACACCGTATGGAAGTAGCATTTTATTTTCATAATAGTTAAATTATAATTTAAAAAAAGACGTCTTTAAAAGGCGTCTTTTTTTGTTTGTATCAATCCTATTCACAAACCTAATAATCGCTTAAATTGAGCACCTAAATTTGTTTACAGTACATTTTAATTCTTATTACGTTTAAATATTCAGATTGTAAAAACACATTAAACACAAATTTCTAATCGATATAATCATCTTGCGCCAATCGTTCTTTTATTTCAGCTAGATTTTGCTTCTTTTTCTTTAATCTAGTTTGAATAGATGTTTGGGTAAAGTAACGATGTTGCGTTAAGAATTTTACTTGCATTTCATCCCATTTTCGATCACTATCGATTTTTCCATGCTCGCGTAATTCTCTTCGAAGTCGATCAGCAATTTCATGAAAATCATCTCTCCCTAGATAATCCAAATCGGCATCGCAAATTATTTCTTCCAAATTATTCTTAGGTTTATGTGGAACCTGCGTAACATAGATCAACTCCTTTATGCGTTGAATGTGCGCTTCAGTATAACCAAATTTTGGAAGAATTTCTGCAGCCATCCGCGCACCAATTGGCTCATTCTTATCATATTGCTCTACAAATCCAGCGTCGTGATAAGATGCTGCTGATTTCAATAAAAATAAATCTTCATCTGTAATACCTTCACCAATAGCAATTCTCTCCGCTTGACGTGTTACATCTTTAGAATGATCAAATGAGTGATAATGCAATTTTGGACTTAGTTCTTTTTTTAATTTACTTAAAATAAATCGCTCTGCTTTGTAGTAATTAATTTTACTAAAATGATGTAGATTAACCAATTTGTGAAAAGATTCATTAGGTTCAACTCCCAAACCATCAATTGATAACTCAGGTTTGATTGAAACAACTTCGAACATTAGAATTTTAACACCACTTTTAGCTTTAATTTTTCCTTTTTTTCTACAAATGAAATAAGGTTCAATATGATCAAACGTATCTTGGGTAATGGCTATTTTTCCAGGTTCACACAATTGTTCCATTCTTTGTGCACGATTCACAGTATTTCCCCATACATCATAAGCATAGCGTTTTGTACCGATTACACCAGCGGATACAGGCCCTGTGTTTATACCAATTCGAAGTTTCCAATAAGGTTCATTTTTTTGAAGTTGTTCTTCTTTATGCTTTCGCATATAGTCCTTAATCTGAACTGCTGCTAACGTTGTGTGTATTGGGTTGGTTTTATTACGAATGGGAACACCTCCTGCACACATATAAGCATCTCCAATGGTTTTAATTTTCTCTAAATCGTTCTTTTCAATAATACGGTCAAATTGACGAAAATGCATATCTAAAATAGAAACTAAATCTTTAGCACTCATTTCTTCGGCTATTTTAGAAAAACCAACAAAATCTGTAAACATAATGGATACTTTATTGAAAGCACGTGCAGCTGATCTTCCATCTTTCTTTAATTGACTCGCAGTTTCCTTGGGTAAGATATTATTCAATAAACGTTCTGTTTTAACCCGTTCGCTTTCTAATTCTTTGGTTTGTTTTAGTAAACGTTCCTTTTGTTGTTGAATTTGTTCATTTTTCTTTCTTAATTCTCGGGTGCGTTCTGCAATTTTCATTTCTAAACGTACTTGCAATCTTCTTTCTTTATCCATGCGTGTTCGCACACGAATAAGAACAACAAGAGCAATAAAGCAGATAATTATGGCATAAAACCACCATTTTAACCAAAATGGACGTTCCACAGTAATAATTAAACGAGCAGGATATTTATTCCAATTTCCATTAGAAATACGCGCGTAAATTTTCAATTCATAATTTCCTGGTGCAATGCTCGTAAACCGCAATTCATTAGAATAACCTAGTTCCTCTTCAACTTGGTCATCTCCAGACATAACATATTTATATTCTATACGCTCTGGATGGGTAAGATCATTAGCAAAAAAATTGAGTTTTAAACTTCTTTGTGTGTAGGGAAGTTTAATTTTATCTGTATAAGCAATACTTTGTGATAATATACCGTCTTTTTCAGGAAAAACTGGTTCATTTTCAACCTCAATACCAGAAAAATACACATGAATATTTCTATTAATTTCAAAAGCTTGTTCAGGCTGTATGTAATTAAAACCTTGAATACCACCAAAGTAAACTTCCTTAGCTTTAGAAACAAAACTTGCACCTAGGTTTAATTCATTACTCATTAAACCGTCTTTTTCGGTGAAATTATGAAATGCTTTTGTTTGAATGTTAAATGCAGAAACTCCTTTGTTTGTTGATAACCATAAATACATTGGATCATTTTGAGTACTTTCTACACCATAAACCACATTATTGGGTAAACCATCTGATTTGGTATATTTCTTAGTTGTTTTTGTGTCACGATTAAAATGAATAAGTCCATCACCCATAGTTCCAAACCAATATTGGGTATTATTTTCTATAAAAACATCAGAAAAATAATCGTTGGTTATCGTTTTAAGAATCGAAAAATCATGATTACTTGTTGCGCTAAGTTTTCCAGCGTCATCAATAATTTTATATAGTCCTCCTGAAGAAGGAGAAACATAATAGTCAGTACTATCTTTAAAAATTAGGCGACAAGGTCCTGTGCCAATTGTATTCGATTCTTCAGGATTATGAAATAAGTAATTAAAAGATTTATCTGCATAATCGAAATGTACAACACCTGCTTTTGTACCGATTAAATATTGTGATTCACCCAGATACGGAACAATCGTATACGTTAAGTCAAAGCCCCTTTGTGCATGTTCTTCATGTTCAAATTTGGTAAAGAAATAATCGGTTTCATCTTTAGGATTAATGTTCAATTCAAACAAACCTTCTATAGTTCCTAATAAAAGCGTATTTGCATCAATCAATTGAATGCTTAGTGTTGTTGCATCATTAATTAACTCACCTTTAAGGTAATAATGCTGATAAATATGGGTTTTTCTGTCAAAACGAGAGATTCCATGATCAGCTGCGATATATAAATAACGTTCATCTTCAGATTCAGCAAATCCCCATATATTTTGAGAAGGTAATCCCTTCTGTAAATTAGCCGATGTGCTTACCCCTTTAAAACCAATAAATGTAGGATTAAAACTACTTAGTCCACGTTGTGAGGTTATCCAAATAGAACCTTGATTATCTATAAATAATCCATTAAGTTTATTAGAAATTAAAGCTCCTTTTTGAAAAATATCTGCAGTGTAATTGAGTACATTAATACTGTCATTTTCTTGTCGTGTAACTTGAAATAATCCATTATTTTCACTGGCAACAAAAAGGCGATCCCTAGATAAATATAACGCATCTATAATTTTATAATCTGCTAAGGGCGCAAATAAATCATTTAAAATTTTAAAGGTATGTAAATTGGAATCAAAATAAAAAACGCCACGATTGGTAGTAATTACAATATCATGTTCTGGTGAATTAATTAATCCTGTAATTAAAAAATCATCCGTATTTTCTACTTCAGGCTTAACAATGATGGTGTTTGTAAAATTATAATCAGTCATCAAAACCCCATTAAATTCACTAACAAAAATAAGTTGGTCGTTCTGATTACGTATATCTATAATTTTAGAATCAAAAATTTGATCATCAATGAGTTCAAAATTAGCAGTTTTAGTATTGAATTTAAAAATTCTACCATAGGCTGTTCCAATCCATAAATTTCCATTTCTATCTTCGGTTATGGCGTGAATTTCTAAACGGCGTTTATTGTCAAATTTATAAGCACTGAATTGAACTGTTCTAGGATTGTATTTTGTTAATCCATTATAGGTACCAAACCACAAGTTATTGTTGCGATCTTTAAAAGCAGTATGAATAAATTCGTTGGAGACCTTATGGTATTGGTCAGAATTAAAAACTTGAAAATTCTTTCCGTTAAATCGATTTATTCCATCTTGAGTACCCAACCATAAGGCACCTAATTGATCTTGAACAATAGATGTTACAGAACTTTGAGAAAGTCCATCGTTAATAGTGTAGTTTTTAAATTGTATGTGGTCTTGTCCAAATAGTGAAAACTGAGATAAAACAATGACCACATACAATGTAAAGGTTTTAATAAAGAAATACTTCATTTAAATAGTGTCCTCTGTATATAATAAATAATTAAGTATTAGATACAGTATCAGCAGAAATAGAGGAGTTTTCCATGTCTCTATCGAAAAGATATAAGCCACCTTTATCGTTTCCGATTAGTCTTAGTTTATCTAAAATAGTTCTTGCTAAAGCTTCTTCTTCTAATTGTTCAGAAACATACCATTGTATAAAATTGTGTGTACTGTAATCTTTTTCTTCCAAACATGCACCAACAATATTATTAATGCTTTCTGTAACCATCATTTCATGTTCCAATAATGATTCAAATATTTTTTCCATTGAATCAAAACTTACATTCGCTTTTTCTAAAGCAGGAATTATTGCTTCTCCTCCACGTTCATTAATAAACTTAACTAGTTTCAACATGTGTTCTCTTTCTTCATCACTATGTGCATACAAGAAAGAAGCTGTTCCATTATACCCTTGATTTTCTGACCATGAAGCCATTGTTAAATACAATTGACTTGAAGAGGATTCTTTCTCTATTTGATCATTCAATAATTTTTCAATTTTTTTATTCATTTTTTTATCTTTTAAACAAAAATACGAAATATTAACAAGTAAAGAAAAGAGACGGGAAGATTGGAATTGTTTCAAATAAATAGCATACTTAACAAAACGAAGTAATTAGAACAACAATTTTACTCTATCTTTGAACGAAAATATAATAAATGTCGAGAAAAAAATTAAAGAAAAAGGGAATAGAAGCAGCAATACGTAAGATATTTGAACGTCAACCAGATCAAAAATATAATGCCAAAGAGGTAAGTGCAATTTTGCAGATTACTGATAAAAATATGCGTAAATTAGTGCTTTCTATACTTAATGATTTAAAAAGTCAGAATTATCTTAACGAATTTCAAAAGGGATATTTTATATTTAATGACTCTTACCAAAACAATTTTATAGGAACAGTTGATGCTACTTCTCGCGGTTCTGCATATATTATTATAGATGAATTAGATTCAGATATTTTTGTTCAAGCCCACAATCTCGAAAATGCTTTACATGGTGATACTGTTGAGGTTGAAGTAATAAAACAAAGAAAAAATAAAACAGAAGGAAGAATAAAAAAGGTAGTTAACAGAAAGACAACACAGTTTGTTGGTACTTTGGATGTTAAAAATAAATTTGCTTTTCTGATACTAGACAACAATAAAATTAATGTTGATTTATATATTCCACTTGAAAAATTAAAAGGCGCTAAGTCTGGTGAAAAAGCAATTGGAAGAATAACTTCTTGGCCAAAAGGTGTTGATAATCCCTTTGGTGAAATATTGGAAGTTATAGGTATGCCTGGAAATAATGATGCGGAAATGCTTTCCATTTTATTCAAAAACGAATTTGAAATTAAATTTCCTCAAAAAGTAATTGAAGAAGCTGAAAAAGTTGGAATGGATCTAGATCAAGAGGAGGTGAAAAATCGAAAAGATTTAAGAAATAAATTAACTTTTACAATTGATCCATTTGACGCTAAAGATTTTGATGATGCTTTGTCTTATGAAGTTTTAGAAAACGGAAATATAGAAGTAGGTATTCATATTGCGGATGTAAGTCATTACGTACGTAAAGGAACTGCAATGGATGAAGAAGCTTATCAACGTGGGAACTCTGTTTATCTGGAAGATCGCGTTATTCCAATGTTACCTGAGCAACTTTCTAACATGGCTTGTTCTTTAAGACCCAATGAGGATAAATTTGCATTTTCAGCGATGTTTGAAATGAATGAACAAGGTGAAATATATAAGGAATGGTTTGGAAAAACAGTTATTCATTCTGATTATCGTTTTGCTTATGAAGATGCACAAGAAGTAATAGAAGGTAAGAGTGATACTTTAAAAGAACCAATTCTAGCGCTAGATCAAATCGCTAAAAGACTACGTAAGGAACGGTTAAAAAACGGAGCATTATCAATTGAATCTGAAGAAGTAAGTTTTATTATTGATGAAGAGGGAAAACCGACAGGTGTTGCTAAAAAAATAACCAAAGATGCCAATAAGTTAATCGAAGAATTCATGTTATTGGCTAATAAAAGAGTTGCTCTCTTTGTAGGTAAATTACCAGGTAATAAAGGATCAAACTCTCAATTTATCTATCGTTGTCATGATAAACCCGTAATTGAAAAATTACAAACATTTTCAGTATTTATAAATAAGTTTGATTATGATTTAGAATTTGAAAATATTGATAATGTTGCACAAAAAATAAATGGTTTACTGTCAAAAATAAAAGATACACCAGAATACGACCTTATTCAAACAATGGCGATTCGTTCTATGTCAAAGGCAAATTACCAAACCAATAACATTGGACATTATGGTTTAGCTTTCGATTTCTATACGCACTTTACATCTCCAATTAGAAGATATGCAGATTTAGTTGTTCACCGTATTTTATTAGATCATCTTAATAAAAAACAAAAAAATTATGGAAATCAATTGAATGAAATAAGTGAACATATCTCTAATCAAGAAAGAAAAGCAATAGAAGCAGAGCGCGAATCAAACAAGTTTTTTCAGGCCAAATACTTAGTAGATAAAATTGGTGAGGAATTCGAAGGAACTGTTTCTGGTTTAGCAGATTTTGGAATGTTTGTAAAAATGAATGATAACCATTGTGAAGGAATGATAACCATTCAATCTTTACCCGATGACAATTATTATTTTGATAACGATAAGTTTCAAATTATAGGACGCCAAACAAAATACACCTTCAATTTTGGAGACCAAGTAAAGGTAAAAATTAAAGATGTGGATATGCTGAAAAAACAGGTTGATTTAACGTTAATAGAGTAGCCTTGTTACTTTACAAATCGTTTTTACACAACATCTGCATTCTAATTTAATCACCACACGCGATTTTATTCACTCTATTTTGGTGTCTTCCTCCTTCAAATTGAGTTGTTAAGAATTTATCAACCATTTTTATAGCGAGCGTAGCATCAATAAATCGAGCGGGTAAAGCAATGATATTCGCATCGTTATGCTGCCTTGCTAATGCTGCCAAATCTTCGTTCCAACATAATGCACTACGTATATCTTGGTGCTTATTAACAGTCATATTGATTCCATTACCACTTCCACAAATAACAATACCTAATGATTCTTTATCTTTACTGACATGTTCTGCAACGGGATGACCAAAATCAGGATAATCAATACTATCCTCTGAATGTGTTCCATAATCTTTAAAAGAATAGCCTTGCTCTTTGAAATGCTTTTTTATTGTTTCTTTTAACTTAAATCCGGCATGATCTGCTCCGATAGGAATAACTTTTGAATTTGTCATAATTAGAATTTTTTACAAATTTACGTAATTAACAATCATATTGAATTATCAACAAACATAAAAATGAAGATTCTTAACTCCTTGTTTTATATGTGTTTTAAAAAATGACTTATCGACACAGTTATTAACAAAACAAATATATACTGTGGATAGAATTCAATAAGTTTTACTTGCTTTATTAAAACATAATTCCAAACCAAAATACATTTGAAATAAACAAGGGTAAGTTTTGAGTTTTTACATTTAGATATGAACATCTAAAATGGGCTTAATTTTATCAAAACTTCAAAATACTTTTCCATAGTACTAGAAAACTTCAAAATGTTAATAACCGCTAATATAACTTATAAATCAATAGATTAAAAGTTGTATAACATGTGAATAACCTTCAAAAAAATGTTCAAAAGATAATATCCTATTCATTTGAATAAAAGTATTGAACAGTATTAACAGTATAATAATAATAATAAAGGTTTTTTGAAATAATTTTTTTTTAGTTTTATTTAATCAAAAGGAAATTTAATCTTGATTTTGAAAATTGAATTTAAAATCCTATCTTATTTCTACAGTTGTTTTTTCTGTTAAAAATCAATGCGTTAACTAAATTTATCCCAAAAAATTATGTGTTTATCGATGAATATATTAAATTCATATCCTTATAGAAGTTATGATTTCTAATTATTACTTAAATTTGTATCACTTAATATTGTTATATGTCAAAAATAAAAGTTTTAGTCGTTGAGGATGAATCCATTGTATCTAAGGACATTCAGCACAGTTTAAAACGACTGGGTTATGTTATATCTGGCGCTTCAGCAACAGGTGAAAAGGCAATTCAATTGGCAGCAGAAGAACGTCCTAATATTGTATTGATGGATATAATGCTCAAAGGAGATATGAATGGCATTGAAGCAGCTGAAATCATTAAAAGAGAAAACAATATTCCCGTTATTTTTCTTACCGCTTATGCAGACGAAGCTACATTGGCCAAAGCGAAAATAACAGAACCTTATGGCTATATAATAAAACCATTTAAAGAAATAGATCTTCATACTTCTATAGAAATGGCTCTTTACAAACATTCTAAAGAAAAGGAAGTTGAAAAAGAAAGAGATTTACTTTATTCCATTGTTGAAGGAAAAGATACGCAAGATTTTATTTTTGTTAAAGCCAACTCTAAATTAGTAAAACTAAATACTAAAGATATTTTCTTTGTTGAAGCCTTAAAAGACTATGTAGTTATTAATACACTAGATAAACGATATACTATTCACTCTACGATGAAAGATATTGATAAGAAATTAGGTGATGCAGATTTTGTGCGTGTACATCGTTCGTTTATCGTTCGTTTAGATAAAATTTCTTCAATTGAATATCCAAATTTACAACTTGAAAAAGATAAAAAAATAATTCCTATTGGTGGATCTTATAAAGAACAATTGGTAAAGAAAATCAATTTGGTGTAGATAATTGATAATTAACAATGGAAAATTGACAATACTTTTTCATTAAAAAACCTTTATAACAGAACTATTTTCGCTTTCACATTGGTATTTCCTTCTTTTGCTTAAACCAAAGAAGGAGATTATATTCTTGGAGGAAATTTAGAATTCAAAACCTATTCCTTGAGTAATTTTTCAATCAGCGCCTTTGTTTTCTTTTTGTATTCTTCATAAATTTCTCCCGTTCCAGGACCATTAAATCCTGTGTGGATTTTTACAACTTCTCCATTTTTATTTAAGAATACAGAAGTAGGAAAAGAAGAAATAGAATTAAACATGTGAAAATCTGCCGAACTTTCTGCTTTAGAAGCATTACCACCAATCAAAATAGGATATACGATATCTTTCTGATTAGAAAACTGTTTTACGCGCTTTATTTTTCCCTCAAAAGTTTTAGGATATTCATAAGCTACACCTATAATTTCTAATCCTTCACTATGATATTCATCATATAATTCCTTGTAAAATCGGGTTTCATCCAAACAGTTCGAACACCAAGTTCCCAAGATTTGAACAATAACTACTTTGTTTTTTAATTCTTTATTGGGAAAAATATAATCCTTATTTTCTAACGTTTTAAAATTAAATTCAAAATCATCTTTTACCATATAAGTCAATGAATCTGGACTTTTCAATTTAAAATCATCATTTCTCGCCGCAATCCAATTTGTTTTCCAATGGTTTCCAGAAAGAAACTCTCCTTTGAGCGTATCATTTTTCAATGTTGCTTTAAACAAGAAAACATGCGAACCATCAAAACTCGATAAACGCAATTGATTGTCAATAATTCTTCCGCTTAAAAAACGATAATCTCCTGTTTCGGTTAAAAAGGTTCCCCTTATTAAATCTTCGTTTTGTTTAAATATTCCAATGGCCGGATATGCATTGTTCGTCTCAGCATTAAAAGTGGTTTGCCATTTACCTGCTATATTTTTATGAGTAGATTGATTATTGGGTAAATTCTCAACTTCTTTACCAAAATACTCGGCAATAAAAGCAACTCTTCCATTAGATTTACGCGCTGGATTCACAAAAAATCCCTTGATTTTATGAGGATTATCTTTATTAATCTTGAAAATTAAATAATTGGGAAAACTAGAAAAATAAACTCGAATACTGTCATTTACTTTTTCAAAAGATTGCATTTCTACATTTTCTTTGTCGTTATGAATGGTCATATTTTGCATTCCGTCAACAGAAAAGTGAAAGAATAATTGATGTTTTTCTTGCAACTTAAAGTCTCCGTACCAATGCCCTTCTTTGAGGTTTTGCGCCTGAAAAGGAAAGATTAAAGAAAGAAAAAACAAGCAAATGTATATATTACAATTTTTCATATCGTTGTGTATCAGAATTCAAAATTAACAGGCTTTTTTTATTGCTGCAACCTTTTATGTAATATTGTAGTCTATAGAATGTGAATAAAAATGGATGATAAAACCTTAGTACAGAAATGTATTTCTGGAAACGCTAAAGCACAACGCGAGTTGTTCAATCGTTTTTCTCCTTTAATGTTGGGAGTTGCTATGAGGTACATCAAAGATAAAGAAAGAGCGGAGGATATTCTTCAGGATGGATTTATCAAGGTGTATAAAAATATTCATCGATTTGAGCACAAAGGTTCTTTGGAAGGATGGATTAGACGAATTGTAGTAAATACTGCTTTAGATCACATAAGAAAATACAAAAAAGAGCAAACCAACATTGAATTAGATGATTCTCCATTGGAAATTGTTCAAAAAAGTGATGCAGAAGAACGCTTACAAGCTGAAGTTTTGATGAAAATTGTACAATTATTGCCTGAAGGTTACCGCATTGTTTTTAACATGTTTGCGATTGAAGGTTATAGTCATAAAGAAATAGCTAAGCATTTAAATATTTCAGAAAGTACTTCAAAATCACAATACTCACGTGCTAAATCTGTGCTAAGAAAGACATTGAAAAAATATAAAATTGAGCGATAAAGACGAAATAAAAGAATTGTTCCAAAAAGAATTGGGAAATTACCAAGCTAAGGTAAATCCTAATTTATGGAAGGCTGTTCAATCAGGAATAAGTAGTTCTGCTGCTGCATCTGGTGCAGGTAGTTCTATTGGTATTGCTGGTAAGCTGGTGATTGGTATTGCTACATTATCTGTTATTACGGTTGGTGCTTTTATGTTCGTTAACTCAAATGAAAATGCTACGGAGTCGCAAACATCAACACAAAAAATAATTAAAGAAGAAAATCTTGTTGGTGAGGAAAAACTTGAAAAAGAAACAAGTGAAGTAAAATTTGAAAACAAAAATAAATCAGAAAAAACATACAAGAAAACTCCTCAAACGACACCTCAATCTGAAAATCAAGTCATTGAAAGTCCAGAAAAAGTAGAAACTTTACATCAAAAGGATCAAAAAGTTGTTGCGGAGAACCATAAGAGTAAAGAACAAAATCTTCGAAATGAAGAAAACAGTAAAGCAACTAAAGCTGAAAATACGAATCAACAAAAATCAAATTTAGCGACACAAGAAGAACCATCGCCAAAAACTATAGAAAAAGAAAAGCGTATTGATTTAAGTTCAGTTACCATTGAGATAGATCAATCCAAAAATCAATATGTTAATTTTCAAGCTAAGCATCTTCCAAAAGAAGCTCAAATAACTTGGGATTTTGATGATGGAACCATTAAACGTACGCCGCGAGTTGAACATTTTTATCCAAATCCAGGTAAATATTTGGTAGAATTACATGTACAAGTTGGTGAAGAGCAAATAAGTAAATTTACTGAAATTGAAATTTTAGTACAAGGAGAAATAGGGGAGTTACCAAATGTTTTTACACCCAATGGAGATGGTAAAAATGATTTTCTGTTTATTAAGTCTCAAGGTCTAAAAACTTTCCAAATCACCGTACTCAATAAAAATCAGAAAGTGGTTTATTCCAGTAACAATCCAGATTTTAAATGGAATGGAATGGATTTAAACGGTACACCTATTGAAGCTGGAACTTATGTTTATATCATTGTTGCAGAAGATGAGGTAGGAAATACAATCAATAAATATCAGCACTTAAAGATTCATAGGTAATCAATTTTACTAAATTTATACATTACTTTTAATCGTTTTTCGGTTAGATCAAAACTAAATGATGCATTGTGCGGGTAATTTTAATTCTATTTTCTTTAATCATTTTTCAGGTATATGCGCAGAATGAAGTTGTATTTAATCCTACAGGTGGTAATTATCCTGGATTAAAACAAGTTGTTGTTCATATTCCAAAAGGTTTTGAAGTATATGTAAGTAGAGACGGAACACTACCAACTAAGCAGTCTGAAAAAGTTTCTGGTATACTTAATATTAAAGGAGATGAAGCTTTGTATTTTGCAATTTTTAAAGAAGGTCAACAGCCTTATTATACCTCAAACACCTACATTACTTCAAGAAAACAAACCTTACCATTTTTTTCTATAATCACAGATCCAAATCATTTATTCGATAAACAAAATGGTATTTATGAAATGGGGTGTTGTGCAGATAAAGATGCACCATTTAAAGGTGCAAATTTTTGGAAAGACATTGAAAAACCGATTCATGTTGAATTCATAGATCAAAATAAAAAAGCTTTTTCCCAAGCTGCAGGAATAAAAATTTTTGGAGGGTATAGTGTTAGTATGCCACAAAAATCATTCGCTATTTATGCCCGAAAAAAATATGGTGATAATCGTTTTCGATATCCATTATTTCCGCAATTGCCCTTTCAAAAATATAAGAATTTCATTCTCAGAAATGCTGGAGGAGATATGAAAGGAGCACATATTCGAGATGTTTTTGCAACACAAGTAAGCAAAAAAAGTGGTTTGTCATTTCAAGAATATAGACCTGTTGCTGTTTATATTAACGGTAAATATTGGGGAATTTATAATTTGAGAGAAAAAATAAATGAACATTTTATTCATGCACATCATGGAATACCAAAGGATGATGTAGGCATTATTCGACCCCCTAAAAAAGTGCAAGACGGTCCGCCTAAAATTTTGAAAAACTATCATGATTTAATGAAGTTTTTGGAAACCAGAAAAAGTTTAAATCAAGATGATATCCAACAAATTCAAAATGTAATTGATATTGATGATTATTTGATTTATAGTACCCTACAAATTATTTTAGGAAATTCTGATGCCGCTGGAAATATTCGATTATACAATGATTTTAAAAAGAATACACCTTTCAAAACTGTACTTTTTGATTTAGATATGGGTATGAATATTTTTGATGAAGAAAAGCACCTGGAAAATTCTTTACAATTATTTACCGCAGATAAAAATACAGATATTCAATATCCAACTGAATATACCCTTTTATTGAGAAAATTACTGAGCAATAACCAAATCCAAATAAGATTTATTAATTATTACATGGATGCCTTAAATACCTATTTTAATCCACAATCTGCCCATAAAGAACTCCATAAGCTAACCCATGAAATGATGAATGAAATACCTTTTCACCTCAAAAGATGGGATATTTCACAGTTAAGATACGATAGAAGTATTCAAAGACTTCAAAAATTTATAAAACACAGACCATCAATTGCATTCAAACATTTAAAATCCTATTTTAATTTACATAACACCTTTGAAGTGAAGTATGAAGCTAGTGAAGGTGGACAAGTTAAAGTAAATTCTTTATTGTTGGATCAAAATTTTAAAGGTGATTATTTTAAGAGTATACCGATTCAAGTTGAAGCTTTACCCGCTGATAATTTCGAATTTGTAGGTTGGAAAAATAGTACTGATCACACCCAAATAAAACAAATACGTGTGCAGAAAAATGAAATACTAATTTCACCTATTTTTAAACCAAAAGAAGCACCTAATTATGCCCATAAATTAATCATCAGAGAAGTTTATATTGCAAATAAAAATGAAAAAAACACCTCATGGATAGAAATTTATAATCGCTCAAAAGATACCATTAATCTAAACAATTGGAAGGTGAAAAATAAAAATAATATAAACATTTATACCTTTTCTTCAAACGCAAATATTTTGCCACATAGTTCAATTGTTTTAGTAGAAAACAAACAATATTTCTATCAAAAATATGATAAAAATATTACCGTATTTGGTGATATACCTTTTGGTTTTAATGTAAATAATAGAGCATTCAAACTATTTGATTACCAAGAATATAAAATACAATCTTTGTCTCTTCAAAATTTACCTAAACCTACCAATGAACAATATAGTTTTCACAATATACATCACGAAGTTAATGTCAACCATCCGCAATTTTGGATAGAAAAAGAACCAACACCTGGATTAACTGATATTTCTGTAATAAAAGCAAATAAGGAAGAAAAGGAGAATGAAAGAAGTCAATTAATAAGTAACACTTTTCTTTTTTATGGAATCATTAGTGCACTTATCATCATTATCTTATTTTTTATTATTTTGGCAAATTACATGGAGAAATAAACACTAATAAATCCATATTTAATATGAAAAAAATATCTACCGCTTTATTTTTTATTACGATATCGAGTGTTTTATTTTCGCAAAATTTTAAGAAAATAAAACCTTACTCTTGGATGGTAGGTATCAATTGGAACATCATGGAAGATGATGGATATCGATATAAAAACCTTTTCGATGTTAAAAACTCTTGGAATATACCTGTTTTTCCTTCCGCTGTAAACGTTGATTTCTATATGCAAAAAGGAATGAGTATTGATTTTATGGCGTCCTATAATGAATATCAATTGGGTAAAACCATTAATAAAGACACAACAAGATCAGGAAAAGCATTTGCTTTTAGTGGAAATTTTAAATACAGTTTTGGATTTTTAATGCGTCAACAAATTATAGATCCTTTTGTATTTGCAGGAATTGGATATACTGGTAGGGAAGCGGTTTGGCCACAAAATATGCTGAGTGGAAATATTGGTGCCGGTGTTAACATAATGATTTTTGGTGGGATTGGTGTTCAGTGGCGAACGACTGGAAAAATTGGGCTGTTACCCGAAATTTACACCGAAGAATATGATTATCTTCATCATCATTTTGGAGTAATATACAAATTTGCCGAGCGATCTAATAGCAGACAAAGAAAATTTACCAAGAAAAAACATCAATGGGGCTTCAAAAAACCGCGTTATCGAAAAGCTAAAGGTATGTAATGCCATTGCGGCTTAAGTATTATCTCCAACTAATTGTTATTTTTGTGAATAGAACTTCGTTTTATTTTATTCATGAATGCGTACGTCAAACGAAGAATTTCCATATTTTATAACGTGGAACAAAAAAATCAATATGCAAAACAATAGACCGAAAGAAAATACAACATTAAAATCAACTAGAAAACCAGTTAGGGTTGGAATCTCAATTGGAGATATCAACGGAATAGGACCGGAGGTAATTATAAAATCGCTTAGAAATAATGAAATTTTAGTGGATTGTACGCCAATAATTTACGGTTCTACCAAAACAATGGCTTTTCACAAGAAAGCGATCAACGATAATTTATTTAATTACCAGCGTGTAACTGACGCCACAGATGCCATTGATAAAAAAGTAAACATTGTTTCTTGTTGGGATGAAAAAGTGGATGTTCAACTAGGAAAAGCGCTAGAAACTGGCGGAAAATATGCCTTTCTATCGCTAGAAAAAGCAACGCAAGATTTAGCCGCAGGAAAAATTGATGTTTTGGTTACCGCACCTATTTCCAAAGAAACAATTCATCAGGCAGGATTTAAATTTCCGGGTCATACAGAGTATTTAGCCGATTTATCTGGAAAAGAAGATGCCTTAATGATGATGGTTTCAGGAGAATTAAGAGTAGCACTCGTTACCAGTCATATTCCTTTAAAACAAGTTATTGAGGATGTTAAACAAGATAAAATTCTCAAGAAAATTGAAGAGTTAAACAAAAGTTTAAAGAAGGACTTTGGCATTGTTCGTCCGAGAATTGCCGTTTTAGGACTTAATCCACATGCTGGAGAAAAAGGAGAAATGGGCAATGAAGAATACGAAGAAATTACTCCAGCAATTCAAAAAGCAATGGAAGAAAAAATTTTAGCTTTTGGACCTTATCCCGCTGATGGTTTCTTTGGAAGTCGACAATACGCCGATTTTGACGGAGTTTTAGCTATGTATCACGACCAAGGATTAACAGGTTTTAAATCATTGGCTTTTGACGATGGAGTGAATTTTACTGCGGGATTACCCATCGTAAGAACTTCTCCAGATCATGGAACTGCTTTTGATATAGCTGGAAAGGGAGATGCAAACGAACAGTCTATGCGCAGTGCTATATATTTAGCAGTTGATATTTACAGAACGCGTAAGTTTATTAAAGAAATTAATGAAAATCCTTTACCAAAAAGACCACAAAGAGAAAGTAGAAAGCCTAAAAACGATAGAAAATGAGTTTGAATTTATCTTTACTTGAAAAAGTTTGTCAAGCACCTGGAGCACCAGGATACGAACAAAAAATACGCAGCTTAATTTTAGATGAAATAAAACCACTTGTCGATGAGGTGGAACTCGATAATATGGGAAATATCTACGCCATAAAACGCGGAAAATCTGACAAGAAAGTAATGATTGGTGCACACATGGACGAAATTGGTTTCATTGTAACGCATATTGACGACAAAGGATTTATTCGTTTTCACACCTTGGGTGGATTTGATCCAAAAACATTGACAGCTCAGCGTGTTTTAATTCATGGAAAAGAAGATGTTTTAGGCGTAATGGCGGCCAAACCTATTCATGTAATGTCACCAGAAGAGCGCAAGAAGAATCCAAAAACAACGGACTTTTTCATTGACACGGGTCGATCTAAGGAGGAAGTTGAGGCATTGATAAAAGTTGGAGATCCAATTACAAGAGAACGCTCTTTTGTGGAAATGGGTGACTGTGTAAATTCAAAATCTTTAGATAATCGTTTGGCGGTTTTTATTTTAATTGAAACTTTAAAAAACCTCAAAGACAAAGAAGTTCCTTATGACGTTTATGGCGTATTTACTGTTCAAGAAGAAGTAGGAATTAGAGGAGCGAATGTTGCCGCTTTAAACATTAAACCCGATTTTGGATTTGGATTAGACACCACAATTGCCTACGATTTACCTGGAGCAGCAGCGCATGAAAAAATCACTTCTTTAGGAGAAGGAACAGCCATTAAAATTATGGATGCGTCAACTATTGCCGACTTTAGAATGGTTGAATACATGAAAAAAACTGCAGACAGTCACAACATTAAATGGCAACCTGAAATTCTTACTGCTGGAGGAACAGATACTGCTGGAATTCAGCGCATGACCGAAGGAGGTTCAGTAGCTGGAGCAATTTCAATTCCCACAAGACATTTACATCAAGTGATTGAAATGGCACACAAAGAAGATATTCAACGCAGTATTGATTTGTTGATTGCTTGTGTTTCGGAAATAGATGGGTATGATTGGGAGTTTAAATAGTTATCGCCATAAAACAGGTAGAGATTCACGGCCGTGCATTTCTACCTGTTTTATGGTATTGTTACGTTTATTTATTTTCAAACATCACCCACCCAAAACCTCCAAATACTTTCCATAATTACTTTCCACAGAATACTTTTCCTCCACGGTTTTTCTTCCAGCTTGACCAATTGACTTCCGCAGTTCGGGATTAGTAATTAAAGCCACCAAACGCGCTTTCCATTCATCAGTAGAAGAGCATAGATAGCCGTTTAGACCATCTTTAACTATTTTGTTATTCACACCTACAGGAGACAAAATGGAGGGAATTCCGAGCGCCATGTATTGCAAGGCTTTAAATCCACATTTACCTTTCGACCATTGATCTTCTACAAGTGGCATCACGCCAATTTGAATTTCGGCTAAATCCTTTATTTCTGTGGTCTTATTCCAAGGGATAAACTCAAGAGACTTTAAATCGAATTGCGGTTTTTCATTGGAAATTACGCGAAAAACAAAATCATATTCTTTTTCTAATTCAGATAAAACAGGAATAAGTTCATCTAAATATCTTAAGGTAGTTTGTGTTCCTGTCCAGCCGATTACAACAGGATTTTTATCGTAATTGGTCGTTAAATTATGGTGATTCTCTAAATCTATGGTTGTTGGAATGATCGATATATTATTGTTGAAAGTTTGAGCATAATTGGCTAAATATTCGTTTCCAACCGTTAATTGATGTGCCCATTTCATGCAGTATTTAACTTTCCAATAGGCTTTTAATCGGTGAACTTTTGCGTTGACTTCGCTATAATTGGGCAACCAAATCGCATCGTCGAAATCATAGATATATTTCTTACGGAGAACTTTTGACACAAACCATTCAAAAATGGGTGGTCCAACATGCGACATTTCTCTATGGACAAAAAGTATATCGTTTTTCCTTAATTGAAAAACATCTCTCCAGCGCTTGAAAAAACTTTTTGAAAGTCCCCAAGCTTTGTTGAGGTATTTTCCTTCTTGATACAATAAACTCCACGTTTGTTGATCTAAAAAGCTTTTATAAACGATTTCATAACCTGCTTCTTCAAGTAAAGGCAAATACTGTTCAAAACGAAAACGCTGAGAAGGCGCAGTTCCTTTTGGATAAGGAGCGAATATGACAATTCTGGGTTTCAAATTCTTAATTTACCATTCTAAAACAACTTTTCCAGTGGATTTTCCAGAGGCCAAAAACGCATGTGCTTCACCGATTTCTTTGGCGTTATAAACAGCACCAACTTGCGGATCTATTTCACTATTTATCGCTAGTTTGACTAATTCTTGAATGCAATGTTGTAAAACTTTCGGTTTAAAATCACCCACTTTCAACATGTTAATTCCAATAATACTTTTTGAACGCATCATTAAAGTAATTGGAATGATAATTCCCATTTTTCGAACGAAATTCAAAGTGGAAAGCATTCCCCATTTTTTTCCCGAACGTTCACTTCCACCAAAAAGGACAAGTGAACCTGTACAGCCGAGTAGTTTCCAGTCTTTTTTAAAAGTAGAACCTGCAACAGGGTTAAAAGAAACATCAATCCGTTCTTTTTTAAGAATGCTTTGTACTTGTGCTGCGTAATCACCTTTATTGTAATTCACAATGTGATCAACCCCCAAGTCTTTTAAGTATTGAATTTTATCATCACTTCCTGTTTTGGCGATAATATTAACTCCTTTATTGCGTAACAGTTGAATTAGAGCTGTTCCAACTCCTCCGGCAGCGGCGTGAATCAATACGTTATCTCCTTTTTGAATCGTTGTTGCAACATGACTCATATAAAAAGCCGTTACATATTGCGTGGCCAAACACAAGGCTTTATTTCCATCGTAATCGCCAATTTCTGCAACAGCCATGTGTTTTGTATTCACACACTGACTATAACCACCAAAACGTGTAAAAGCAACCACACGTTTGCCAAGTAACTCTTGTGGACTATCTTTTCCAACTTTAGTTACCTTTCCAACAACCTCATACCCTAAAACACATGGTAGAGGAGGAGCTTCACGATAATTTCCTTCCCGTGCCATTACATCGGCATAGTTAATTCCAAAACGCTCTACTTCAATTTGAACTTCGTCTTCTGAAGGTTCTGGAATTGATAATTCCTCAAAAGAAAAAGCTTCTTTTGGAGTTCCGTATTTCTTTAATTGTATGGCTTGTTTCGTCATTTTTTTAGTGTTTTGATTTAATTATTGATGTTGGAAAAAATTGATCAAATCAAGTTATTACAAAAATAGTATTTTAAAGAACCTCATTACCTGAATAGTAAATAAAGTAATGTTTACTATTGTAAATTTTCAATAGCGTCTTAAATAATCTCTTTAAAGTTTTAGTTTATTTTCAATCTAAAGACATTGTGATGAATTTGAATATTAGAGAATTACTTTTCGAAAGTCATTGTTTTTTTAGCTGCCCTTAGGAAAACCACGTTTGGGACCCACTAGTCTTCATTCTTCCATAAAAAAATTAAAGTGTTTGAAGGTGAGGCACGAGCCAAGTTTTTAATTTTTTCGGAAGTGAAGACTTAGTGGGTAAAAGGTTTTCCAGGGGCTAGACATTTTTGTTTTACTTTTTTTGGCAATGAAAAAAAGTGAAAAACTATATTGAATGTCCAAATGTTTGTTCTTGGGATGAAACCGATTAGAAAAGTATTGGGAAGATTTAAGAAATAGGAAAAGAACTTTCGAGACTTTCCTTTAGATAAATCTTATTTTCTCTTTTTTTGCGCACTAATCACAATCACAATCTCTCCTTTTGGAGGATTTTTCTCGAAATATTCTAATAATTCCACAGCTGTTCCACGGTGAAAAGTTTCGTGAATTTTTGAAATTTCCCTCGCTACACAAATCTGACGATCTTCTGCTAGAAATTCTGTCATTTCTTTGAGTGCTTTGATCAAACGATGAGGTGATTCATATAACACAACAGATTTTTGTTCTTCAGCAATGGTTTTCCACATGGTTTGTCGGCCTTTTTTATGCGGAAGAAAACCTTCAAAAACAAAGCTATCGCATGGAAATCCGCAACCTACAATTGCAGGAATAATAGCGGAAGGTCCAGGTAAGCAAATTACCTCAATGTCGTTGGCAATACATTCTCTAATCAATAAAAACCCAGGATCAGAAATAGAAGGTGTTCCCGCATCAGAAACAATGGCAGCAGATCCAGCGGCTTTAATTTGATCAACTACACGTTCTACCGTTTTGTGTTCATTATGAATATGAAATGACATTAATTGATTTGAAATTTCATAATGTTTTAGCAGTTTTCCCGTAGTTCGGGTGTCTTCAGCCAAAATAAAATCGGCTTCTTTGAGCACACGTAAAGCACGTAAAGTGATGTCTTCTAAATTGCCAATTGGGGTGGGAACAACGTATAATTTACTCATATTTTATCGGGTTAAAACGATGTAATCTTTTAATACTGTTTTTAAAAATTGCAGTTTTTTTGTAGGTATTTCTTCTAATTTTAAGTCTTCTGCAATTTTATCAGCTAATTGAATAGCCACTTCTCTCGTGGCCTTATTATCATGTTTTTTCATACGTGTAAGTACATGTTTTACCAACATCATATCTTCATCAGTGTATTGTGTAATACCTAAATATTTCGGTATGTACTCTTTCTTATTTTGAATGGCTAGAATTTGTTTTATCGTGTAGACTTGTTTGGGTTTCTGTCTAATTACAACAGTATTAGCCATAAAGTCACCAATACGTTGATTTTTATTGGAAATAGCACCTATAAGTGTGTCAAAAAAGAAAGACGCAATAAAAACGAAGAAACCTCCATTAAATAATAATAAAATATATAATTCATACGGTCTAAAAAGCCAGCGAGTGAAGCAATCTCGAAAGGTTGCATTTTCTCCATTAATTTTTGAAACACGAATGCCTATTGCCATTTTACCTATGGTTTGACCTTTCGTAAAATATTCCATAAGTGGCGTATAAAGTGCAAATGGTATGTAAACCACCAACATAAAAAGAATAGACCAAAAGTCAAAAAACTGATATTCCAAAAGGTTAAATTGTGATGAAAATATCATCATAATTACTAATGACATGACCAACAAATAAGCAATAAGTATAGCAATATCTAAAAACACAGCGAGTAAACGTTGACCTATTGAAGCCAATTCCACCTCAATGGGCACATTTTGATCGGTTTTGAGTTTTAGTTTTTGCATCTTATAAAAAGATAAAGGTAAACATTTAAAGTAAAGTTAATCGCCGTTGTTTTAAAATTGAGATTGTATGAGAACATGTTCGTCTCTGTTATAAATTTGAATTAACTAGCTGGGCTACCAAGATCGGTCGTTAATCACTAGTTTTATGGTTGTATTTTTTCAATAATTACAGCCGAGAATCGTATCAATTAATTTTATCTAGTGTTAAATTTTACCCCGGCCAAGCCAACGAAAACCTGTCATTCCGATGGAGTCCCGAGAACTCGGGACGACGAGGAATCTCTTTTTAAATAATTATGACTTAATCTTGGTAACCCAATTAATTAATTAGTTTTCAGCAATATTTGTTGCGATTTTAAAGGGCAAACTTATCTTTTCAAAACTTTTTGAAAGAAAAATATCCTATTTTTTAATTTTGATTTTCAGTAGTTCGAAAGGAATTTTAATCATATCTATAAACCTAATTTTTGATCCATCAACTTGATTCCATTCTTTAATTGGATATTCATACAAAAGGTCACCAAAATCTTTTTTCCAATGTTTTTTTAATCTCAAAATAATCTCAACATCAAATAACCATCTAGAAATAAAAGGTTTGTTAAAAGCAACTTCAATAATATCACTTGTAAAAACTTTTGCTCCACACTGGGTATCATAAAAAGGAGTATTTATCGTCATTCGAATAAATGCAGCAATTATTCTTCCTATAATGTGTCGCAATGGAGAACGCACAATTTTGGCGTCTTCTAATTTTAATCTAGATCCAAAAACAGCTTTTTTATTGTTGTTTACCATATAGTCGGTAATATCTGTAAATTCAGAAAAGGGAGTTGATAAATCTGCATCTAAAAAACCAAATTGTTGAAAGTCACCTGTCGCATAAGCTGTAAGTATTCCATTTCTTACAGCTTCAGCCTTCCCACGGTTTATTTTGTTGCTAATTATTTTAACCCGTTGTGGAGTCGAAGTTTTAATTTCTTCTAACTTTTCAAGTGTTTTATCTTTACTTCCATCATCAACAAAAATTAAAGAAAATGTGGCAAACCGATTTAAAAAATCTGTAAATAATTCTACATCAAGCCTTTCAGCTTCATTGTAACAAGGAATTATGATTGCTGTATACGACATATTGAAAAGCAAGATAGTCCAGGAATTCTTAAACCAAAAAATCTAAAGAATTTCCCAAATAAGAAATCAAAATAAAGCACATTCACAATAATTTTATCTAAAATACCTTTAGATTGGTACGCTCCTATACCTTTTTCTTTGTCAACCGATCGATTTCTAATAAACATTTTTTGAAGTAAACGTACAAACAGTAAAGAAATGAAAAAATATCCTGTTTTAGCACTTTTAAAACCTGCTTTTTCAAGATGATTATTGAGGAGGTTGGCGTTATACCTTCTAAAGTGTTTTAAATATACATCGTGATTACTAAATAAATACTGAAATGCTGGAACTGTAATGATTACCTTCGTGTGTTTATCAATAATACCCGAGTTACGCAGATGTTGTAGAAAGCCAATTTCATCTTCAATGTGCTCAATTACATCTAATAGTAAAACGACATCAACAGGCGCAATAAGATCTGCTTTTAAATCTTCTAGAGAAGGGTATAAGCTTATGGGGTGTTTACCTAAGTTAGCAGATAATTCTGTGATAATTTCCGGAGTAAATGCGGTGTCAACACAATGAAAACTTGCAGTAGAAAATTGTTTGGAGAGTTGTAAAGCCACATAAGCATCACCACAGCCAAGGTCTAAAATACGTGCTCCTGACTTTATTTTTACGGTTTTCTTTAAGATGTTTTCTACAACCTTAATTCTTGCTAATTCCCAAGGGTGACGATCATAGGTTCCTTCTGAAAATGTTGTTTTTTCACAAATATCCATGCTTAATTCTCTTCATTGATTAATTCTTTCTTCGCAGGTAAAAATACCTTAATGCAATATATAAACACCCATATAAAGGCGATAATATTTAGAATTGCCAGATAAACCATATAGGAAGCTTTATATTTAAAAAGTACCGTATAGGTACCATTGGGAGGAACTTCTACCCCCATGATGTGGGTGTTTACTTTATATACCTTGACTTCAGTATCATTTATAAAGGCTTTCCATTTAGGGTAATAATTTTGATTGAGCAACAACCACCGTGAATTTTTTGAGTTATTCACAACAGAAGCTTTGAATTGATTATATCCAACATTTATTGATAGAATTTGATTTTCACTTTCTTGAACATGCTCAAAATTTTCTACACCCCATATTAATCCTTTACGTAGTGAACTTGTGTCTGTTTTTATAGATTTTGGAAAGAAAAACAACGGATTTTCAATGTTAAAAAACAAAGAGCTATCTTTTCGGGCTGTTTCAAAATATTTGATTTTAAAAGGGTTATAACCATTATAAGAAATAGTTTTATTAAAAGTTGATCGATTGTGCCAAATACCACCAACTGCTATAAGACCATTGTTATCATCATATTTTTTCAAGGCTGTATCCACTTCAGGTTGATGAATATCATTTGGAATTTTATTAAAAAAAGTCTTAAAACCATCATATTTAATATGATAAGAGATTGTTCGCGGAAAGGTGAGCATGGTTTGTATTCCTAAATCTAAAAAAGCGAAGAGAAAAACAGTTGTAATAAATGAAAGCTTAAGCCAGTGTTTTAGTTGTAAAACTATTATAATAATTGCTATTAATAGCAACAGATTAAATATTATGTGTGTACTAAAAGATAGAGCGGAAAACTCTGTTAAGTTCATTAACTGTTGAAATGCCGCATTTATCTCTTCTCTTGAATTCAGGTACAAACCAATTCCAACAAGTAACAATGATATCGATAAAACAAATACATTTTTTTTACGCTTCAAATAGTTGAATTGATTTTTTTGAGTAAAAACTTTCATTCCATATCCAGCCATTAATAACATAATAACAACCGCATAGGATCTGAAAAAAGAAGGATGTGAAAATGTACCAAAACCAGGTAAGAAATAAAGAATTCTATAAACAAAGGTTTCCCCTCCAGCGGCTACAATAAGAAAGAAAACAACGCCTAGAAAACCAATGATAACTTTTTTCTTTTTATAAAAAGAAATTACAGTATAAAAGAAGAAAAAAAGGGTTAAAATGCCAAAGTATGCATTTCTTAAGGTAGAATCAGTTATGTTAAATACTTCTGAATTACTGATTACTCCATATGGTAAAATGAATGAAATATAACTTACTAGGGTGAAAGGATTATTTAAAAGATGACCGCCATAATAAGGAAGTTTTGAAACCCTTTGAAAGTAGGGTGAAAATTCAATTAATGAAGCTATGTAAGGAAGTAAAAGAATTAAAATCACACCGATTAAGATAAATCCTTGAAGTACAATTTTTCTTAATTGATTTCGTAATTTTATGTTCTTCAAAAATAGATAAACGAACCAAGCTACATAAATATAAAATAGTACTATTGTAAAGGCGGGACTGGCAGAAACTGTGTTTAAAGCAAAAAACAATGCAGCTAAAACAAGATATTTCAAACTTAAATACTTTGAATAGTTGTAAAGAGCGTATAGACACCAAGGTAAATAGGCTGTTCCGGCTAAAAACACCATTAATTGCGCTGAACCAACAAATAAACCTGATAAAGCGTAACACAAACCAATTATGGCTCCGATGCCTTTATGGTTTACTAGTGCTTTGGTTAAGGTGAACATGCCTGCACCTGCTAAAACAAAGTAAAAAAGAACTTCAAAAATAAGTGACTTCATGGTGTATTTTCCAAAAAGCATAATGATCCAAGTTAGTGGGTTCCACATCCCACTTTGAGGATCAGCATAAGCAGGATAACCCATAAGTTGAAAACTATTCCAAAAAGGAAAATAACCATTCCATAAATAATCACTTAAAAAATATCGGTAAGGCAAAAAAGCATCAACATTATCCCACTTGGGCGTTAATACAAAAAAAGTCAAGGGCCAAAGTGCAATAAGTATTGCTGCGATCATTAAAAGAAAATAACGATGTGTTTTGAGTAGTTTTAGCAACCTCATTGGAATGACTTTTCAACAAATGTAATGTTTTTCATTACACCAACCCCTTCGATTTTAATTCCAAATACTTATTCAGCGTATCAATATTCAATTTATTGGGTGCTGTTAAAACAGTATGAATACCCTGTCTTTTTAATTCTTTAGCAATTCGTTTTTTAGTATTAATGACATCTTCAGCCAAAGTAGAAACATAAATATCTCGTGTTGTATCTGGATTTTTTGTTAGCTCCTCATGTAAATCAGTATTTTTAAAGAAGACCACCACTAAAACATGCTTTTTATTAAGACTTTTTAGCATTGGAAGTGCACGGTGCATTGCCAATTCCGTTTCAAAATTGGTATATAACATTAACAAAGAACGAAAAGGAACATTTCTTCTTAGCGCTTGGTAAAGTAAAGAATAATTGGCTTCCTTAAACTCAGTTTTTTGCGTATAAAGTGCATCTAAAATACGTTGAAGTTGACGCTTTCCTGGATTGGGCGCTAATTGTGTTCCTAGTTTGTGTGAGAAAGTAACTAAACCAATTTTATCGCCTTTCTTTAGGGCTATATTTGAAAAAACCAACGTGCTGTTTATTGCATGATCAAATAAAGTTAATCCCTCGAATTGATGCTCCATTGCACGTGACTTATCAATGATAGCATATACAGATTGAGAACGTTGTTCTTGATATTGATTAACCATTAACTGAGATTGCCGAGAGGTTGCTTTCCAATTAATAGTTCTAATATCATCACCTTGAACATAATTTTTAATCTGTTCAAATTCATTATGATGTCCCAAACGACGAATTTTTTTATTCCCCGTTGTTGACTCTGATGATTAAAAATATAAAATTCGAAATCATTCATTTGTTTAATTGATGGATAAACAGTGATTTTTTCATTTGCTTCAACAATAATTCTTCTTTCTACTAACCCAATAAGCGTAGCAAGAAAAACATGTATATTTTTCCATTCATAAACTCCTCTTTTTGAAGGTGTAAAAGTATAAGTAAAGCTTTTTTCTTTATTTGCTTTAAGCGAATTTTGAAAGGTTAAACTTCTGGCTTGCATTTCAATAGGTGGTTCATCAATAAGCATTAAAGAATAACTTAATTGTGAGGTGTTTTTAATAGTTATTTGAATTTTAGTTTCATCTCCTAGATTTAAGCGATTAGGAATATTTCTTTTAACAGAAATAGGCGTACTCTGATTAAAAAGTAAAATGACGTCCAAGAACAGAAATAGAAACAGTACAATAAATAAAAACTGTCCGAAATAAAAAAATGGCATCCAATAATAACCTGTTATCAAAAAAATAACGGCAATACCAAAAACCACAAAAAAACGGTACGATATGTATATAGCTTTTATCATTATTACCTCGGCACTTCAATTTCTTTTATAATTTCTGCAATAACATCCATGGTTGATGTGCCTTCCATTTCTGCTTCAGGTGTTAAAATTATACGGTGATTTAAAACATAGGGAGCAACAAACTGAATATCGTCGGGTGTTACGAAATTCCTACCGCGAATTCCTGCCGTGGCTTTTGTACTCTTTAAAATTGAAAGTGAAGCACGAGGAGAAGCCCCCAAATATATTTTACCATGATTTCGGGTTTGATCTACGATAGCTGCGATATAATCTATTAGTTCATCAGCGATTACTACATTTTTTATTATTTCTTGTATTTTATGTAAATCTGCATTTGAAATAGCAGCTTCAATTTGAGACAAGTCTGGAGAGGTGATATTGTTTCTGTAACGCTTTAAGATTTCAACTTCTTCATTAAGTGCAGGATATTCTAAAGTTATTTTAAATAAAAACCGATCTAATTGTGCTTCAGGTAAAGCATACGTTCCTTCTTGTTCTATAGGGTTTTGTGTAGCAATAACAATAAAAGGAAAATCCATTTTATACAATTTCCCATCATAAGTAATTTGACGTTCTTCCATTACTTCAAATAAAGCGGCTTGTGTTTTTGCTGGCGCACGATTGATTTCGTCTATTAAAATCATATTGGAAAAAACGGGTCCTTTTTTAAATATAAACTCGGAGGATTCCATATTAAAAACCGATGTTCCTATTACATCTGAAGGCATTAAATCTGGTGTAAACTGTATTCTAGAAAACTCAGTAGCGATAGACTTAGAAAGTACCTTAGCAGAAAGGGTTTTTGCTACACCAGGAACACCTTCTAATAAGATGTGTCCTGCAGAAAAGATGCCCGTCATTAGTAAATCTACAATAGATTCTTGTCCAATTATAAATTTACGCATTGTTGATCGAATTTCTGCAACCTTTGAAGACAGCCATATCAATTCTGGATTTTCGTGCTCAAAAGATTTTTCATGTGTAGGCTTTTCTTTATCATCAGGACTTAAATTTTTATTTTCAGTTTTTGAATGCTCATCATCTTTGGGCATGTATTTTTCGTTTTCTTCCATGGCTACTTGTTTTTTATTTCTCTTTTTATGTGCGTAATTATTGTCTTTTGATCAGTATCTAAAAATGAACTATTTATTTTTATTGTGCTTTTGTTTTTGCGTTTAATGATGAGGTTGTGATTTTTTACCGCTATATCTTGAATTAAAGAAACATTAAAAATTAACTTCTTTTTAAACAACAAATTGACTTCAATTTGCTTTGCTGAAACTTTAATTACCGGAACATTGAGCATTTGTGTTCCTGCATAAATGGTTAAAACGCCTATTGGCCATAGTAAAACACCAGCTCCAATTGAAAATGTAAGCAATGTGAAACCTAACACAATAAACAGTACGCCTAAAAATACAATTGCTATTGATCTGTTTTTCTCAAAATAAACAAGAAAATCTGTTGATTGCGATATTTTATCGGCTTCCTCTTTCCAAATTCCTGATTGAAAGTAAAACTTACGTTGAAGTTGATTTAGTTTAACTAAATATTCATCATTAATCTCTTTCTCACTTTCCAAGTAGCTGAGGAGTTGTTCTATTTCATCTAAAGGAATTTGTGTTTTCTTAGCAAGTGCAAGTCGCGATTTTTGATCATTATTTTTAGTTAAATCAATATAAAAGTGTGCATAAATAGCATTATATATATTGCGGCGCATAATGGTGCGTATTTTCTCTGCTTTATTTTTATTATAATAAATTCCCGCCAGGGTATCTACATAGCTATATCCTGTGTTTTTATTATTGAATACGGCAGGAATAATAGGTCTTCGTCGTTTACTTCGGAAGAGTAAAAAGAGCAGAAAACCGAAAAGCGCCAAAATAAATGCCCAACGAAAAGCAGGGTTTTTAAACAAGACTTGTAGTAAACTTCCATCTTCTTTGTGCTTATTGTTGTTTTTTGGATATAGTTCTTTCTGAGCAAACGTAAGCCATTGTATATGAGGTTTTTTTAATGGTTTTAATACCTCTTTTAAATAAGACTTTCCTTCTTTTCTTAAAACTTGAACATTAGTAAAAATAATTGGGTTAAGGTGAAGAAATATACTTCCCAATCCATAAGGAATTTCAATATAATTTGGCTGCTTAAACAGCGAACTCCATACTTTTGTTGTGGTATCTAATTGCTTGGTTTGAAACAATTTCCAGAAGTTCGATAATGTATCATTTTCATAAAAATAGTACATGTCAAATGCTTGGTTGTTGCAGTTCAACGGTGCTTTTATCTCGGTTTTATACGTCAGTGGGTTTTCTTTAAAAAGCTGATCAATTAAATGTTGAGGTAGCTTATCTACAGATAGAAACAAATCATTTCCGTATCCAACGCTATTTAAAACAGCTTCTATCTCCTTTTGCGTTAATAAAAACTCTGTTCCGATATACATGATTAAAGAAGAGTCAATATCAAGAATAGAATCGAGCAAATTGTAGTCTGTATATGCATTAAAAGAAGAGAATTGATCAGAAGCAATGCTTAATTCTTTAAAAGCGTATAAACCATACGGATCTTTATTGTTAAGAGAAAAGTTGACATTCCAATTTGCGGATTTAATCGTGGGTTCTTGCGTATTATCTTGAACAGACGTACCTGAATAGTTGAGCAGAACAACCAGCAAAACTGCTGCTAATATGACGGTTACAATAAGATAAATTCCTCGTTTATTTTTCATCTTTCAAGTGGTTTAAAAAATGATTAAAAAAGGATGAGAAACCTTCAAATGTTACTTGGTCGGGTTCATTTTTACCATACCAACACCATTCGTAAATTTGTAAAGCTTTTTGAAAACGAGAAAAAGCATCTGTTTTCTGCATTTCCATGGCATAGTGAATGTTTGTTTTATTTTTCTTCCATTCAATGTATCTGAGCTGTATGAGTGCTTTGAGAAGCAAAATGTAATAAATGCGCACTGCAACACGATATTCTTGTTGTGCTATTGCTTGATTCAAATCTTTTTCTAAAGATGTTTGCGCTAATTTTTCAGGATGAATGTCTTCGTGAATGTTGTAATTCGTATTGATTTTTTCTACTGATTTATTTTTGTTTTTAAAAAAGAAATGGTAGATAAGAAAAGCGATAAGTAGTACAGCTACGAGAATAAATATGACCTTAAACAACGTGCCATTACCAAGTTGATTACCATTCCATTTTTTTGAAACTTGTTTAGGTTGCTGTTCAGGAAGTGTAAAATCATCGAAGTATTCACTGTCTGCATCCTTTATGTGCTTTTGTACTCCATCGCTTTTACCATTTTCTACTGTTTTTTCACGTGAATATTCAATTTCTTCATCGCTTCTTGGTGGAGTGTTTACAACAACACCGTCTTCTTGTCTTAAAGCTTGAGGGTAAATATCTTTATTCTGCGGACCAACAGGGCGAGAGGAACGCTTGTATTCAATATCCTTACTTATTTCTTCCCAACGTTGTTCATAAACATCTTTTTCTTGTGCATATGCAGCATGAAATAGCAATACAAATACTGCCACAAAGAATTGATATTTTAATAAGCTAGGCGTCAAAATCAACAGCGGTTTCTTTAATTCTACTGCGTTTACCAAAACGTTTAAGTGCTTTTTTTAATGCAAATGCTTCTTGCTCTTCTTCAACAGAAAAGAAAATTAAACCATAAGCAATAAAAAAAGCGGTATTATAAATAATAAAAAAGTGATGTATATCAATTGTCTTATCAGGTTTCCAAAAACAAGTGGTTCTTCGGTAAATTCAGCAAAAATTGGGAGTAAAAAATCAATTAGCCAGTCTAGTAAGTCGGCCTCTACAGAGACAATAAATGCAAAAGGTTGAGCAAAAAAGAAAGTAACAATTAATAGGATAAAGGAAAGTATAAATACAGTACTCCATTTTTTTGTTCCATATTGTCGACCTTTTTTAAGTGATACATCTTCAGAAACTCCAACACTAGCAATAGATAGAAGTAGAAACGGAAAGACAAAAAGTAAGATCATTAATACAAAGTGTGGTAAAAAAATCAGCGCAAAATAAATGGGCATAAGTGCTAAACACATTTTAAAAAACCGCTTTTTAACAAACATCTTAAAATCTTGTAAAACAAATTCATTTTTATCATTTAGCAAAGCATAATACACCGATAACGCAAGGAAAGCTAAGGGTACTAACCAAATAATAGAAATGATAAAGTCTGAGCTTCCATTATACATTTCTTTGTAGGGATTTCCAAACAAAATTGAAAGTTGTGCTGACCAATCTGTAGTATAAAACGTTGTTAAATCTGCGTAATGTATCACTAATTGAACACTCATTATTAGCAATGAAAGTGGAACCACAGTGCGTAAAATTGCTTTCCAAAATACAATAAATTTCACACGATATAATTGAAATGTTTCTCTAAATATAGTGATGTTGTTTCTTGTTTTATGAGGAGTAAAAGGAATTGTCTCAAAAGCATTTACGGATGGCTTGGCATCAACTTTTTCAGGATGTTTTCTGGCTACTAGAATGGGATAAATAACGTAATAAAAAAAAATCATTCCGAAGGAGAGAAGCACAATCATCCATTTAGACCAATTTGGAAGTGCTTGGTAATTACGTGTTACGTAACTTTCTAGAAAACCTGCTATTACGAAAATAGGAATCAGAGAAAGCATGATGCGAATTCCTCTCATTCCACTCATTTGTAGCGCTTGTAGCCGTGTATAGCTTCCTGGAAATAGAAGTCCGTGTCCTAAGGTAAACCCAGCGCCTGAGGCAATAATTATTGCTGAAATTTCAAAAGCACCGTGTATCCAAATGGTTAAAAAAGAGGTAAGTAGTAACCCTTTTAGTTTAAAGAAGTACTGGAAAACACCAACCATTACTGCATTTTTGAATAAAATTACGTGTGTTCCTAATGAAAAAAGTAATCCTCCAAAAAAACACATCAGTGCTACTTGTATGTTATTGATGGTAATTTGAACAAACATAATACCTTGAGATGTGTCGCCATATATCCCCATGGGATTTCCATTGGCTATATTTTCTTCTGTTAAGTTTACATATCCATTACCTAAAACCATCTTTGCGAAATCTATATCTTGATGTGTTGAAAATGCGCCGATTAAAAAATAGATAATAAATAATACCAGTGCAAATAATAAATTTTTTCGGGCGCGATAGATTTCCAAAGGCAAATCTATAGTCCACGCTTTCCAAATTGCAGAAAAAGGTTCTTTTTTTTGTTTGTAAAATTTCCGGTGAATACTTTGGGTGAGATAATTCAAATAGGCACGGACGGTTCTTTTTTCATAAAATGTTTGCGCAAAACTAAGATCATTATTAAGCTCTGTATACAACTCATGAATCTCTTCAGGCTCGGTTGAAGTAGAAGATAAGCGTTTTTCGTACGTATTCCATTTGCGTTTATTTTGTTGAATGAACTCTGTTTCTTTCATAGAAGAATAAAGATAATATTTTTTACTTATTATTGAATAAATGGATAGCGTTAACACCTTTATGCATGTTGCGTGTTTAACCCATATTATTCAGCACATTTCTTATTTTCAATAACTAATTGTCTGATTTTAAAATAACTAACCTGGTTTTGTATCGTATAAAACTACCCCAAATTTGGGTATCTGTCCTTAATGTTTGGATTCTTTTGATTTTATATTTCAATTGTAATTTGTTGATATAGAGTACTATTATCATCAAATCACGAATCTCATCTAAAATACAAAATAATCTCATGAACCGAGCTTGCGAGCTCAACGAAGTTAATAATCCGGGTTAAAGTTTATAAAACTCCATCGAAAACGCGTTTATAGTTTTGATTAGTATTTACTGTTCTGTAAAATATTTAGCCCAATAGTTTTGAGTTTTTAAATGCTTCAACTCTTTGCTTCTTCCGTTCCTTTTTTAGTAGCAATTATGCTAATAATTAATATCTGAAAAGCATGAAAAATCATTAAAGGCAATAACATGAGTCCCATAATATTTGTTTGTCCAAATAAAGCATCAGAAAAGACGGTTCCATGTACCAATGATTTTTTTGTTCCACAAAATTGAGCAGTAATTTTGTCTTCACGGTTAAAGTGTAAACGCTTTGCAATCCAACCAGTCAACCAAAATACAAAGAAGAAGAGTGCGATAACGAGCAGTACCATCAACAGTAAGTTTAAAATATTTAAACTACTGAATACTTTCTCTTCAAAGGATTGCACAAAGCTTTTATAGATGATGAGCAGGATAATTGACTTATCGAATAAGGTTAATTTTCTGCTGTATTTTCTGGCCAATTCGCCAAGGTGTTTTCGAAGTAATAAACCCAATATGAGAGGCAAGAGTATTTCAGTAATAAGTTGCAAATATATTGCTGAAAAGTTATAATTCGCACTTGTTTCTTGTATGAATGAAGTCATCCACATTGGGGTAACTAAAATGCCAATGATTCCGGATATACTGGCATTAAAAATGGCAGCTGGAATATTACCTTTTGCTAAAGAAACCATAACGACAGATGAAGAAACAGTAGAAGGAAGTGCCGCTAAGAAGAGTAAGGAAAGCCATAATGTTTCTTGGTTGGTATTTTTCACTAAAGGATAAAACGCAAGTACTGTTAAAGGAAATAAAATAAATGTACTCGTTTGCACCACAATATGAAGCCTCCAATTTTTTAAACCACTTTTTATCGCTTCTGTAGACAATTTTAATCCATAAAAAAAGAAAATTAATGAAATACCTATACTAGCAATGCGATCTAAAGCAATAGCATTTTCTTTTACGCCCAATTGCGGAAAAAAATACGCCAAAATAATACTGATTATGATGGCAAAAACAAATTTATCGATTTTCATGGTGAACAAAGGTAAAGATTTTGTCTTGATCAAGTTTTTTGACTTTAAAAGTGAGAATTATTTAATTGAAAAAAGCCAGTTGAATAATTAGTAATGAACCCGATAAGCATTAAAAGTTATTTAACCCGGATTATTAACTCCTTTAGTCGTTGAGCTCGCAGGCTCGGTTCATGCATTTAATTTTCTTGAAACGTAATTTTTATTGCGGTATTCCACTTAACATCTTCAATAATTTCAACATTTCCATCAAAGTTATCGATTATTGTTTCAATTAATTCCATTCCGAATCCAGAAGAGAAATTCCTTTCTTTTATTCCTGAACCATTATCTTTATAAATCAATTCGTATGTGTTAGTTTTTGTTTCTTTTAATGAAATAGATATACAAGGGGTTTGATTTTGCTGATTAAAGGCATGTTTATTAGAGTTGGTAATCATTTCATTGATCACAATACCCAGATTAATTAAAGTTTCTATTTTAAAAGGTATTTCTTCAGAATTCACCTCATATTTAACAGTTTGATTTCCTGTTATTTGAAGTGTTTTTATTAATTTTTCAAGGTAAACTTTTCCATTTATATTTGAAAACTTTTCTTGTCTATAAATTACATCATGTACAATAGCCATCGCATTGATTCTGTTCACCGCTTCTTCAAAGTTAATTCTTAAAACTTCATCATCGAAGTTGTAAGATTGCAACCGCAACATGCTGGAAACAAGCTGAAAGTTGTTTTTAACCCGGTGATGAACTTCTTGTAATAGTAATTTCCTTTCTTCACTTTGCTTGGTGATATATGCGTTTTTTTCTCTTGAACTTTTTAATCGAAAATAAAAAATCAATAAGGCTGCAATTAGCAATACGACAATTGATCCAATCAAGATATAGAGGATATATTCCCTTTGTTTTTCTTTTTCCTTTTTTAAGCCTTGTTCTATTTCATTTTTCTTTGTTAAATACTTGTCCTTTTCGAGTTGTAAACGAATTGTTTCATGCTGTGATATTTGTTGTAGATTTTCTTTCTTACTTTTTAAATTTAAATCCAACAATTGTTTTTGATATTTAAAAGCAACTTTCCATTGCTCCTTTTCTTTATAAATCGCAATTAATAAATTTAAAGCATTCGGAATTAGGGTTTCGTTTTCTGTTTGATTTCCGATTAATAAGGTTTGTTTTGCGAGTTCTGTTGCTTTGTCAATGTTATTTAATGTGTAATGGTATTGACTTAAATTTTTAATTACAAAAGCAATACAGAAGCTACAATCTGAAAACTCAAGTAAGTTATATGCGCGATCATAAAAACTTTTAGCAACTTTATGATTTCCTTTTTCGAAATAAATCGACCCTAAATTATTTAACGAACGTGACATTAACAATGTGTCATTGGTAGATTTTGTAAAAGATAAAATCTCTTCATATATCGATTGAGCACTTTTTAAATCCCCGAGCTCCTTTTTTAAACCAGCGATAGCAATTAATATCTTACTTTCTAAATCAATGCGTTGAATGTTTTTAGCAACCGAAAGAGCCTTAGATAAATTTTTCTGTGTTCGATTATAATCTCCTTGTTCCCAATAAACTTTCGAAATATTAGTGTATGCATCTATGAGTCCAATTGAATCATTAACTTGTTTAGCATGTTTTACAGATTTGTGAAAGTGCTTTAAAGCATCTACTCTGTTTCCAGAATTAAAGTAAATCCATCCAATTTCTGTGGCACATTTACCTGCTGCCTTTTTCATATTTGATAAATCGAAAAGTTCGTAGGCGTGAGAAAAATTAATAATACTGGCTGGAATATTTTTTATTTTTAAAGAATGCTTACCAATAAATTGATAAATTTCCGCACCTAATTTTGCCTTTTGGAGTTCATGGATAGTCGTATCCTTTAATTCAGAAGTGTTAATCAATTGACATAGCTCATTTCCTTTTTCGACATAATAGTCAATACTATCTTTGTTCGCTAAAGAATCAAAAACATGTAATTTTTTAAGTACCTGACTATAGGACGCTAGGCTTGCCGCTTTTATAAGGCCTTGGTTTGAATTACTAGTAGTGTTTTGTGCAACTGCTGAATAAGATGTACATAAAGTACAAAGCAAAATTACGATTTTGATTGTTAAAAATCTCATAAGCAGTTAATGTAGTATTTAAACGCGTAAGCAAGTTACTAGAATAAAACACGAATTCAAAGCTTATTTAGTCTCAATATCAATAATTTTTTTCTTGGGTTGAGCTAATGTTAAGCTTTTTTTGACTTCCCAATTGGCCCGAACTTGAGATTTTTCAGAAAACCATATTATCTTTTCAGCATCAATATTTTCAAATATAGAGCCAGTACTCCAAACACCATTTTTATCTGTATCGATTAAATAATGATAGCCGTACCTACCTGGTTGTAAAAAGTTAAATTGATGTTCGGTTTTATCTATACCATTAAAAACTGCTTTTCTTACCACTTTTTTGTCTTTGGTAAGATAAAGAATACCATATTTTGGAAGGGTATCAAAAGCAACAATTAAGCTACCTGTTTCTTTTTTAGATTGTAGTGTAAAGTCAATCTTAAGACTATCTGATAAAGTATTATTTATTCCTTCAATTGATTGTGGCAGAAGCGTTATTTCTACTTTTTCAATATCTTTTTTGTTAAATTTTATAGATAAAGTATTTACCGAAAGACTATCAATTTGAAGCGGTATCTCACTTTTGGTGGAATCATTTGTTTTATAAGCAAAAGATTGAATAGCATTTCTATCCATTTTATGGATAGGTTCATTAAACATCAGTTTTAACGTATCGTTTGGTGACAAAACTTTGTTGTTGAGGTTGTTCTTCACCTTTAGCGTTCGTTCTTCTTTGAAGAAGTGTTTTTTTGTAAGCGTGTCACTGTTGTTTTTCTTTATTAAAACACCTTTAAAGTCTACCGAATTTTCTTTTGTTTTATAAAATGCTGTTAATGAATCACGTTTTTTGTTCCATTGTACATATTTGGGTTGAGGGTCTAAAAAGTTAAATTTTTCATTTTGATTAATGGGGCGATTAAATCCAATACACCAATTAACAGCGGGAATTACTTCGCTATTATTTACCTTTATTTCATTTTCTTGGTGAGGCATTAACCTAATTATAGGACCGACTTCAAAAGAAGTGTCGAGTTGGACAGGATCAGCTAAATACGCTCTTTTTTCTGTTGCATCAAGTCGATTGTTGATATTGTCATCTTCAAAAGCATACGCATAAAATACACTATCCTTTATATTTTGAAAAAAAGCAATTCCTTCTTCGTTTGTTGCAGCATAGTATCGTGGTTCAATAGCAGAAGTATCATTTACAAGAACAGAATTATATAACCCAACAGTTACTTTCTTTGCTGGTTTTCCTGTGTAAGCATCCATTACTTGGATAGCTGTTTTTAGGGAATCTAGATAGTTTCCTGTTGAAAAAACATAAGCAATAATAGAATCATTATATTCTGTAATGTCTTTAACAGCCCTATTTAGGTAAATCGTATAAGTAGTATTGGGTTTCCAGGAACCTTCTTTCACATCTAAAACAACCGATTTGCCCTTTATTGAATAATCAAGTTGAACATCTGCGGGTGTAACTTTAATGTTATCCGAAGGTTGGTTAAACTCAATATATTCATCAAAAGGTATTGTTATTTTTTTGGGAGCGGTATTAATACTTCCTATTGGGGGTTGAACTTCATCAACTAAAATCTTGGGTGCAGCATTATCTTTATCACCACCCGTAATTGTTCCTACTTGTCCACATGAAGAAAGTAATACAAAAGCGATACTTATAAGATAGAAACGAGCCATGCACAAATTTTGTTTAAGTGTTTTTCATCTACCTCATCAAAAGCGCTTAATTTGTCATCATCAACATCTAGTACACCTATAACTGCTCCGTCTTTTATGAGCGGAACTACGATTTCTGATTTTGAAAAGCTACTACATGCGATATGTCCTGGAAACTCATCAACGTTGGCTACAACAAGTGTTTTCTTTTCTGCCCAAGATTGCCCACAAACACCTTTTCCCTTTTTTATTCTTGTGCAAGCAATTGGACCTTGAAAGGGACCTAAAACTAGTTCGTTGCTTTCCTTTTCAACGCAATAAAATCCTACCCAATAAAAATTGAAAGTTTGTTTAATAGCTGCAGCCATATTCGCTAAGTTGGCTACACTATTTGGTTCATTAGCACATAAGGATTCTAATTGCTGATGCAATAGCGTGTATTTTTCTTCTTTAGAACCTTTGTGAATATTGAGCTCTTCAGCCATAAATTATCTTTTTCTGGGCATTTTCTTTCTTCCTTTATGCATTTGAGCCATGCGCATTTGATTACGTGAAGCGACCATTCCCATTTGTTTATTCATGGTGCTGATTTGATCCTTCAACATGTTGTTTTTATCCAACTTTTTAGCTTCAGCTAAGAGCATTTTGGCTTCGTTTTTACGGCCAGTTTGCATACATATTCCAGCCAATTGCATTTTAGCTACCGCTTGGTCTTGTTTTGTTCTCAGTCCCATGCTTAATCCTTTTCGGATTAGTTGTTCACACTGAGCAAAACCTATGTCTTGTTGCAAACCCAACATTCCTTTTAGATAAAGCACGTAGGCATGTTGCTTTTTGGGTAAAAATTTCGGGGATTTTATACGGTTTAGCGCTTTCCATGCTTTTTCTTGTTTCCCTAAACGCATTTGGTATAGCGCGATAATTACATTTTCATTACGCCAAAAACTCAACCAAATGAGTGCTAAAGGTAAAATCATTGTAATTCCCCAGCCCCAAGAGCCAATGTAAAACAACCAAACATTAAAAAATAGTGCAGCAAGTGCAATAATAACTCTAATAATAAATCCAATCATAACTTTATTTAATCAATAGTGGCAATACATTTTAATTCAATCGCAATAGGTGTCGGTAGTGAAGAGATTTCAACAGTGGTTCTGCACGGTTGATTTTCTTTAAAGTACTCTGCATAAATCTTGTTGTATGTATGAAAATCACGCTTCATATTTACCAAGAAAACCTGAACATCAATCAATTGATCCCAGCTTGAACCTGATTCCTCTAAAATAGCGCGTACATTGTCAAAAACTTGTCGACATTGTGCTGCAAAATCAAATGTTTTGAAATTACCATTTTTATCTAACTCTAATCCAGGAACGTGAGAATCGGTATCGTCTGAACCTGCTGTTCTAGGTCCAACTCCAGATAAAAACAATAAGTTTCCGGCTCTTCTTGCATGTGGATATAATCCTACAGGTTTAGGAGCCTTATTCGTGCTGAATTTCTCTTGGTTTGACATATTTTTTTCTTTAAGTCTACAAATATACGGATTTGTAATGTCATGAATGAAATTATTAGAAAAGTTAATCGTTTTCATGCATTATGAATCATGTTGAGACCGAATGTATTCTTCAACTACCTTGGCATAATATTGATGTTCTATTTTTAAAACCTTTTGCTGAATTTCTGAAGGGGTATCACCTTGTTCGATCGGAGTCGTTATTTGCGCAAGAGTTTGTCCATTATCATAAATTTCATCTACCAAATGAATGGTAATACCAGAGCTTGTTTCTTTGTTTTTATAAACCGCTTCATGAACATGCATACCGTACATTCCCTTACCACCGTATTTGGGTAATAAGGCCGGATGTATATTTATGATTTGGGTAGGATATGCTCGAATTAAATCAATTGGAATTTTACGTAAATATCCAGCCAAAACAATATAATCAATACCCAGACTTTGCAATGTTTGAGTCAAAAACAAACCGTCTTTTGCTGCTTCATTATTGATAACCATGTGTGGAACACGTTCGTTGAGTTTATTAAGAATACCAGCATTTTCATTATTGGTAAGAAGCAATTCTATTTGAATATCTTCGATTTCCTCAAAATGATTTAATAACTTTAAAGCATTACTTCCTCCACCTGATGCAAAGATTGCGATACGTTGTTTTTCCATAGGGGTAAAACTACATATTTTTAAGGATTTTACTTTTTTAATTTCCTAAAAGATGTATCACAACTCTACAGGGTGGTTCAAATTTATTATTGCGCTAAAATATCATAAGGCAGTTTCTAAAGTTTCTAGTTTTAATCCGTAGGTATTCTTCCAATATTTATATCCGCCAGACAAGTTTTTTACATCGAATCCATTCTGCATTAAAATACGTGATGCCAGATATCCCCTTAATCCGACTTGACAGAATATGTAAATTGTTTGGTTTTTTGGGAGCTGGTCTAGCTGATTTCTTAATTCGTCTAATTCAATATTCAATGCATTAGGAATTGTGCCTTCCTCATATTCTTTTGGAGTGCGAACATCCAATAAATATTCTGTCTCCCCTATTTGTAAAGCATCTATGGGATTAAAAATCGGCATAACCTTATCCATGATGTTATTGGCTACAAAACCCGCCATGTTTACGGGGTCTTTTGCTGAAGAAAATGGTGGTGCATAAGCTTGTTCAAATTCCATTAAATCTTCAACGATTTGTTTGTTTTGAACGTATATTGAGAAAACATCGATGCGTTTATCGACACCTTTGTCTCCCATTACTTGCGCACCTAACAAAACACCCGTTTTTGGATTGAAAGCAATTTTGATTATCATTTGTGTGGCACCTGGATAATACCCAGCATTGGAGGAACCATGTGTCACGGACGTAATGTGTTTAATGTTGTGGTGGGTTAACATTCGACTATTTGAACCCGTCGCACCAATTGTTTTACCAAATACTTTTACAATGGTTGTACTTACAGAACCTTTGAATTTTTTCGTATTTCCATTCACGATATTATTTGCGCAAATTCGACCTTGTTTGTTGGCTGGTCCTGCTAAATAAATTGGATATGATGCTTTACAAACAGGATGATGAAATTCAATTACATCGCCTACTGCGTAAATATCTGTATTCGAGGTTTGCATAAACTCATCAACTAAGACACCGCCTTTTTCTCCAATTTCTAATCCTGCAGCTTTGGCCAAGAAATGATTCGGTTGAACACCTATGGAAAGAATGACTAAATCGGTTTTAAAGGTTGTTCCATTTTCAAGTAGAATGGTTTTAGAACCATCAGCGTTATTAATTATTGCAGATAATCCATTGTTTACATCTACAGTAACTCCATTGGCTTCCATTTCAGATTTAGCCATTTGCGCCATATCTTCATCCAAAAAGGTGAGCACTTGAGGTGCACGTTCAATCAATCGGGTTTTTATTCCTAAATGAGTTAAATTCTCCATCATTTCGATGCCGATGAATCCACCGCCAACAACCGTGGCGTGTTTCACCTCTTTATGCTCAATTACGGACTTTACTAAATCTGTATCATGTACATTTCTTAAAGTGAAAACATTTTCTGAATGAATACCCGGAATTGGTGGTTTAATGGGAACAGCGCCAGTTGAAAGCACCAATTTATCATAACTTTCGGTGTAGGTTTGTTGTGTGTCTAAATCTAAAAGTGAGACTTTCTTTTCGGCTGGATGAATTTCAATTGCTTCAGTTTTTACTTTTACCTCGATATTGAATCTCTTTTTAAAAGAAGCTGCATCTTGAATAAATAACTTATTTCTATCCTGAATGACATCTCCAATATAGTAAGGCAAGCCACAATTTGCATAAGAAACATAATCGCCCTTTTCGATCATTATAATTTCTGCAGTTTCATCTAATCTTCTTATACGTGCAGCTGTACTTGCTCCACCGGCTACAGCACCTATTATTATATATTTCATTCTATTCTGTTTTAATCGATTTTTTGACGAGAACAAAGAAAAAGACAAAGTTGTCCTCAAAACATGATATTGGTCACTTTTAAAGGTGAGTGAATTCAAGAATGAGAGATGTGTTACAAATGTTACTTCCAACGCATATACGCTTACCGTCTTTTGCGCAAGAGAGTAGGATAAAAAGGATTAAAGTAAGGTATGTGGCTATTTTTTTCATGGAACTATGATTTTAATTTTCTCCTTTCTTCCGTCAACTAGAGAGACATGCACAAAGGATGTTTCCTTTTTACATGAAACTCCAAAGAAGAAAAGAAGAGTTATAAAAATTTAATTTTTCATTAATAATCTAATATATACGTGGTTGTATCGTTTTCTGTAACCGTAAAGTAATCGATACCTGTAGTTGTGCCGCTTTGTCTTAAAACTCGCCATTCAAATGTGTAGTTGCCAACTGGTATGGGGTTATAACCACCAGGAAAAGAAACACAGCCCTCAACAAACGTAATTTCTGACCAATCGGAATAATTTCCAAAACCTCTATATATATATATGTCAGGATTGTCTGTGTAATAATATTTATACTGCATTTTGTCACCTGCTCCATCACAATTGATATTATTTGTTGGCACAATAGCGCTACCACAAGTTAAAAAATCGAAATCAACCATATTATTTTTTTCATGTTCCAAATAATGCTGCACAAGACCACCGTAACAAATATTGTCAGGCTCACTAACACCGAGTACATATTTGCGATTGTTCTTCATTTTTAAATTAAAGGAAGCCTGGCCATTGGCATCTAAAAACCCTGTGGCTACAATTTTAGATTTCGTTTCTTGAAAAGGTGTCCATGATTCTGCAACTGCGTATTCTTGACCAGCATAGGCTGTTCCATCACCGGTGTTGTAATCTTTGGCTTGGATAACTACGGATGTCTCTTTTTTGCATGAGGCTGCAAAAAAGAATAAGAGACTTATAAAAATTAAATTTTTCATTAGTGTATTATTAATTTTGTTGTTTGCATTTCTTTTACTGTTTTATAAACGACAAGGTACAAGCCATTTCTCAGCGATATATCAAGACGCGTTTGTGTTTGGTTAACTACTTGCTCAGAGTATAATTTACCGTCTAATCCATAAATATATAATTTACCATTAGGATTTTCTTGATTAATTTCAAAAGTAAAATCACCCGAATTGGGATTTGGAATCAACTTGATTTGTAACACCTTACTTATACTTGGTTTTTCAGTGTGTGTTTTCGTTGTATTTTCATTGTCATCGTCGGAAGAATCAGAAGAACCAGATTTAGCATAATCTCCATAACAGTTACTTGAACCATCTATAAATGCATGAAAAGTACTACCCGCTTTGGAGTGAAAGCCAGGTTTGATCAAAACAGATTTCCCTCCATAGACGGTAATATTCCCCGTTTGCTCAATGATAAAAATAGGTGCGTATCGAATGGATTCTTGCATTATTCTGTTATTGCTTTTCATCTTTATTTTCTCTATTGAAACAATAAAACAAGAAACATTACTGAAGTCATAAAAACTATAATATCGAGTTGATTTATTTCTCAATAGTTAATCTCGTACATCCTTTGTTCTCCTTCTTGTAAATAAATAGTGTCATAATATGTCGATGTATTACCTGAACGAGTAACTTCCCAGCGGTAGTACTGCTCTCCCATTGGAACAGTTGAGTACCCGTTTGATTCCCAATAGACACATCCATCATGCTGCCAACCGAAATCACCGTCTATTGAGCCTATTTGATTCTTTCGATAGAGAACAAACTTATCGCTTAGTCCTTGACAATTCACGTTATCAATTTTAAGTTTTATATAAGCACATTCTGCATATTCAAAAATTACATTATTATTTTTTTCATGATCTAAATAGTGCTGCACAAGACCGCCATAGCAAATATTATCGGGTTCACTTACTCCCAAGACATATTTTCTATTATTCTTCATTTTTAAATTAAACGAAGCTTTTCCATTGGCATCTAAAAATCCTGTGGCTACAATTTTAGATTTTGTTTCTTGAAAAGGTGTCCATGACTCCGCAACAGCGTATTCTTGTCCTGCATAGGCCGCGCCGTCACGGGTAATGTCTTGTGCTTGGATAACGACAGCTGTCTTTTTCTTGCATGAGGTTGCAAAAAAGAGTATCAATAAGATATATATTAAATGTTTCATTAGTATTCTATAATATAAGTGATTGTGTCATTTTCTAAAATTGAAAAGTATTCTGTACCAGTTGTTGTGCCACTTGTTCTGATCGCTTCCCATTCTATTGTATAGCTACCATAAGGTACATCTCTATAAAAAGGTTCAGCATTTGAATAGTCTTGGCAACCAAAAATTGCTTGATTATACCACTCCGAAAGCGTACCAAATCCTTTATATATATATCGGGGTTACTAGAATAATAAAATCTAAACCTAAATTCATCCTCTTCTCCTTGACAATCAATATTATTGCTTTTAATATCTACATAACCACAAGCTAGAAAATCAAAATCAACCGTATTACTCTTCTCATGTTCCAAATAATGCTGCACTAGACCGCCATAACAAATATTATCAGGTTCACTAACACCGAGTACATATTTGCGATTGTTCTTCATTTTTAAATTAAAGGAAGCCTGGCCATTGGCATCTAAAAACCCTGTGGCTACAATTTTAGATTTCGTTTCTTGAAAAGGTGTCCATGATTCTGCAACTGCGTATTCTTGACCAGCATAGGCTGTTCCATCACCGGTGTTGTAATCTTTGGCTTGGATAACTACGGATGTTTCCTTTTTACATGAAACTCCAAAGAAGAATAGAAGACTTATAAAAATTAAATTTTTCATTTAGTATTCAATTAAGTAAGTCAAAGAATCATTTTCAGTAATTGTAAAGTTATCAATTCCTGTTGTTGTGCCGCTTGTTCTTTCAACCATCCATTCAATAGTGTAATTTCCTACAGGTCTACTATTGTAAGATACTGCATTTGAATAGTCAATGCAACCTTCCAAGAACTTATTTTCTTGCCAATTATAATTTGCGTCGATATATCCTGTATATATGTATATATCTTTATCATCAGTATAATAATATTTATATCTAAACTTGTCGTTTGGCCCTTCGCAATTGGTATTTACCCTTGGTAAATTTATATAACCGCAAGCTAAATATTCAAAATCAACCAAATTATTTTTTTCATGTTCCAAATAATGCTGCACAAGACCACCGTAACAAATATTGTCAGGCTCACTAACACCGAGTACATATTTGCGATTGTTCTTCATTTTTAAATTAAAGGAAGCCTGGCCATTGGCATCTAAAAACCCTGTGGCTACAATTTTAGATTTCGTTTCTTGAAAAGGTGTCCATGATTCTGCAACTGCGTATTCTTGACCAGCATAGGCTGTTCCATCACCGGTGTTGTAATCTTTGGCTTGGATAACTACGGATGTTTCCTTTTTACATGAAACTCCAAAGAAGAATAGAAGAGTTATAAAAATTAAATTTTTCATTGGTTAATTATTAATTTTGTTGTTTTTATTTCTGTTCCTGTTTTATACACGACAAGGTACAATCCATATTTAAGTGATAGGTCAAGTTTTGTTTGGTATTGGTTGACAGCTTGCTGATAATATAGTTTACCTTCTAATCCATAAACGTATAAAGCTCCTTTAGGGTTTGCTTGGTTGACTTCAAAAGTAAAATTACCCGAGTTGGGGTTGGGAATCAACTTAATTTGTAAATCCTGACTAATACTTGGTTTTTCCGTATGGGTTTTTGTTGTATTTTCATTGTCATCGTCAGAGGAGTCAGAAGAACCAGATTTAGCGTAATCTCCATAACATTCACTTGGACCATCTATAAATGCATGAAAAGTACTACCCGCTTTGGAGTGAAAGCCAGGTTTGATTAAAACAGACTGCCCGCCAAAGACGGTAATGTTCCCCGTTTGTTCAATGATGTAATCTCCAGGATTTGTTTTTGGAGTATTGTTATTCCCTATAATAACTTGATCCCTTGATTTATACCAAGCCTTATACTCGTAACTTGAATTTTGAACGTGATTTTGACCGATTACTTTATTCTGAAGCGGTACAATATACCCCTCCACTTCATCATTTAAAAAATCACGCAAATTATGGTAATAATATTGATCGTCATTGCCACTTAAATGGTCTTCTAAGGTATTACCCATAACGATGTGATCCCAGTTAAAATCATCTGCATAAACTGCTTCGAAAGGAGTGATGTCAAAATGATTATTTGGATTTGCTAAATGAGGATAACCAAAGATGTCTGATTTAATATTTAGGCCTAAATTTAAATAAGAATCAAACATCAACCCCTCATTCTGCAAATTAAAATAAAGGTCATTATTTTTCCAAATCTCAGGGTTAATTGCTAGAGCTGAAACCAAAGGCATAAAACTCATTTCATCTTTATAGTGCTGGCTACCCAGAACTGTTCCACCGGACCTCAAAATAGCTACTGCTCCACCTGTTAAACCATCGTAGAACATTGTTTTATAACCACCTTGTGCCATATCCCATTCGTAATGTTTTTGAAAATTATACAATTTTCTGATGTAAATTGGTATGCCTAGAAAAACATAAAAATCATTTCTACTAAAACTAGATTGAGGAGAAGTACTAGAGTATTTAGACGCCCACAATTTCCTATTCACCATACCGGGTTGAAATCCTAAAACAGGAACATAAAATGAACTAGGCGCATGCTGAGTAAACAATTTTTTTCCTGGATGCAAACCCCACTTTGCATTATAATCCTCCTTGTAACTTCCCATTGAAACAGCAATGTTCCTAGAAAAAGAAGGAAATGTCTTCCGAGTATCTGTAGAATGGGTATAAGCATGTTGAAAATTATTTTTAAGTTCATTCTGATAGTTGACTGCGGCTTGATCAGGATGTGGAATTAAGTCTTTAGAGAACAAGCCTGAACTAGACAGCTCATTGCTATTATATATACTATACAATCCCATGTCGCGCGAGGCAGGATCAACCAAACTAAGATTCGCAAGCGCAGCAATTATATTGGTATTTTTAAAGGTCTTGTATGTGGCTTGTGTAAAAAGCGGAATATTTGCACCATGCTGTGGTGAATCAAAAGGAATATACAACTTTGTATGATGATGCATGCCACCGTTTTCCATGTGTTCTTTCTCTAATTTCATCAAAGCATATCTCGCTTTTTGCCCTCCCATGCTGTAGCCAATTACAACATTTTCCCAATCTTCATCAGGGTAATTATTTCCCTTTATAATCAAAGCCTAGACTGTAGTATTCTTTATAATCATAACTCACTCCAGCCCATATAGATCCAAATCGCCCTGCACTCAACTCAAATTCTCCATTTTCGTTTGTATTGGTTCTCTTTATAGTTTTAAAATTGTTTTTATATAAGTACATTTTCTTTTCTGCCATTGGTTTATTGTTTAATGGGCTAATTACTCTGCCTTTAATGGTTACATTCTTTCCTATTTTTGTACATCCTACAAACCCAAAACTGAAGAGTAATAGGATGATTATGATTTTTGTATTTTTCATAATCGTATGATTTTTTGAGTTTCCATGCGTTTTCCATTCAGGATTGGCTTGTGAAAAGCCTGCATTGTTGTTCATAAAAATGGCGGTTTATAGCACGAGAGCTAATCGTTTAACGGTTGGTATGTATGCGTGTTTCATAATAGTTGGTTTTTTAGTTTAAAGTAAATATAAAGCCATTTGTATTTAAAAACCAAATATTTAACAAATGGGAAAATTCAGATGAACGTTTGTTTTAAGGTGTTTATATTCCTAAACGCTTTTATTAAGAACAAATAATTGTTTTGCTTCTGCATTAATTAAACTTGATTGTTACAGGCAAGATGACTACTTTTATTCATAAAATACTCAATTAATGATTTACGTAGATAACGAAAATATAAATGACCCAAGGTTAAACTTGGCATTGGAGGAATATATCGCTCGACATTTTGATCCTAAAAATGATTATTTATTGTTTTACATAAATGCACCGTCAATTATTATTGGTAAAAATCAAATTACGATAGAGGAGGTGAATCAGGCGTATATTGATAGACATGATATTCAAGTTGTTCGCCGTATAAGTGGTGGTGGTGCTGTTTATCATGATTTTGGAAACTTAAACTTTAGCTTTATCACGAATCATGATGTAAAAAAACTGCATAATTTTAAGAAGTTTACAGCGCCTGTAATTAAGGTTCTTGATGAGATGGGAATCAGTGCAGAACTTAAAGGTCGGAATGATATTTTAATTGGAGACAAAAAAATATCAGGAACAGCACAATTTTCGACAGGAAAAAGAATGATAAGCCATGGAACTTTGCTATACGACACAGATTTAGGTGAAGTAACTAATGCGTTAAATGTTAAGCAAAGTAAATTAGAATCGAAAGGACATAAATCAGTGCGTAGTCGTGTTGCTAATATTTGTGAGTTTTTAGATGAACGTATAGAAATCAGTGAATTTAGAAAAAGGTTGCTAGAGGGTTTGTACGCGGGGAATACTGCTTTTACGAAATATCAGTTATCAACCAAGGAATGGGAAGCAGTGCATCAATTAAAAAAGGAAAAATACGATACATGGGATTGGAATTATGGTCGTGCACCGAAGTTTAATTTTCAAAACAGTGCCCGTTTTCCAATAGGAGAAATTGATATACGTATTCTTGTTGAAAAGGGTCGCATTAAAGAAGCGCACATCTTTGGTGATTTTTTTGGAAAAAATTCAGTTGCGGAAATTGAATCAAAACTACATGGAATTCCTTTTGAGAAACAAGCAATTGATCATGTTCTTAAAGGTATTGATCTAACTCAGTATTTTGGAAACATTGAACATCAAGCGTTTCTATCGCTGTTTTTTCAGAACGATTAAATATCAATGTATTAACGCTATAATTATGTCTTTTAAATTATTTCAGGTCACCTTTGCAGTGATTCTTTTTCTTGGAACATGGCTCACCGTTAGTTCGTGTTCTACACCAACAACTAAAGATTTACCAGTAAAAACACTTGTTTTAGGACATAGGGGAATTGGAATACATGAAAATGAAGGGCATATTGAAAATACAATTTCTGCTATTCGGGAAGGACTTCGTTATGCAGATGGTGTTGAGGTAGATGTACAAATGAGCCTTTCTAAGACCCTTTGGCTATATCATGATGATGTTTTTACGCATTTATGTGACTCGTCTCAAGATATGTTGAATAATTATAAATACAATTGTATTCTACAAACCCCTGATAGTCTAATAGAACAATTACATATTTGTCGAGAAGGAGCTAAAGACAAGATTACCCGACTTTCTGAACTGTTCAAAGAGATTTCAAAATCTGAAAACAGTAACAAGTTTATTTCCTTGGATATAAAAGGATATTTTGATTCCACTTGTGTGCAAACAAAAAATGTAGATACGTATTATCAAACTGATTTAGCTAACGAACTTTATCGTTTAATAAAAAAGTATAGCGTAGAAAAACAAGTTGTCGTTCAAACGAATTATTCAACCGTTCTTTCAAAAATAAAAGAAAAAGACTCAAGCATTGCATGCTATTATTTGATTTTTCAAAACATGAAAGAAAAGATGAAATATGCAAAAGAATTATCATTAGATGGTTTGTCTTTAAATATGTTTGATACTACTTTAAATAAAACAGAACTCAATCGCGCAAAAACTAATGGGTTAAAAATAGATTTTTGGACAATTAGAACAAAAGAAGACTTTAAAAAAGCTATGGATTATCGTCCTAATTTCATTGAAGTCAGCAATTTTGATTTGTTACGAGAAATATATCATACGGATACGTTAAATGATAACTCTCTCCTTCGCAATTAACTTCGTTGTGGACTAAAGCCATTCGTAATTGATTATTACTTATATTTGATTCGAAATAAAATCCTCATATTATGTTGACTCCAAAAACAGAAAAGAAACTTTTTTTACTAGATGCCTACGCATTGATTTACAGGGCTTATTATGCTTTTTTGAAAAATCCTCGGATGAACTCTAAAGGAGAAAATACTTCTGCTGCTTTTGGATTTACAAACGCTTTGTTGGATGTCATAAAAAAAGAGGAACCCACACATATTGCAGTGGTTTTTGATCCTCCAGGAGGAGCTACCAATAGAATTGAAGAATATTCCGAATACAAAGCGCAACGTGAAAAAATGCCTGAGGATATTCGCAAGATGATCGAGCCCATAAAACGCATTATCGAAGCTTTTAAAATTCCCATTTTGATGAAAGATGGATATGAAGCCGATGATGTTATTGGAACCTTGGCGGGAATGGCAGAAAAAGAAGGTTTTATTACCTACATGATGACGCCCGATAAAGATTTTGGTCAGTTGGTAAGCGATAAATCTTTCATGTACCGACCAGGAAGAGGGAAAAAACCTGCCGAGATTTGGGGAGTTCCAGAAATACAGGAAAAATTTGGAGTTGAAGACCCCAAACAAGTTATCGATATTCTTGGAATGTGGGGAGATGCCTCAGATAATATTCCTGGAATTCCAGGGATTGGAGAAAAAACAGCTAAGAAATTAGTGCAGAAATATGGTTCCATGGAAGGATTGTTCGACCATATTGATGAATTAAAAGGAAAACAAAAAGAAAACGTGACGAACTTCCAAGAGCAAGGAAAAATGTCTAAGAGCTTAGCAACAATCATTACTGATGTTGATGTAAAATTCGACCCTGAAGATCTCGAAATTTGTCCACACGATGAAGATAAAATTCGTGAAATTTTTACAGAATTGGAATTCAGAAGTTTGGCAAAAAGAGTGTTAGGAGAGGAGTTGGTCATTACCGCAGATTCCGCTGGAGTAGATAACGGTCAATTGGAGCTATTTGGATCTACTGCAACTGCGGCTCAACAAGAAGCGCTTTCGGGTAGTGAAATGAAATCTTTAGAAACCGAAGAAACGAAATATCATTTTGTTGAATCCGAAAAAGACCAAAAAGCATTAATTGAAAAGTTACTTAAGCAAAAATCAGCAGCTTTTGATACGGAAACCAACAGTTTAGAAGCACGAAATGCAGATTTAGTAGGAATTGCATTTTCTTTTAAAGCAAAAGAAGCTTATTACGTTCCTTTTCCAGAAAACTTTGATGAAGCAAAAGCTCTATTGACAGTTTTTGAACCTTTCTTTAATTCTGAAAAAGTAGAAAAGGTGGCACATAACATCAAATACGATGAACAAGTTATTAATCGCTATGGAATTAAGTTGAGAGGTCCGCGTTTTGACACCATGGTCGCGCATTATTTATTGTCGCCAGATGGAAAGCATAACATGGATGACTTAGCGGAATATTACTTGAAATATACCACTTTGCCAATTGAAAATTTGATTGGAAAAAAAGGCAAGAACCAAAAAACAATGCGTGATATCGAACAAAAAGAAATTGTTGATTACGCTTGTGAAGATGCCGATATCACTTGGCAATTCAAAGAGCTTTTTGAACCAGAAATTCAGAAAGACCATCTGAAAGATTTGTTTTATGAAATGGAAATGCCGTTGACTTCTGTTTTAAAAGCAATGGAACAAGAAGGAATTCAATTGGATATTGAAAGTTTGAAAGTTTTCTCTGAGGAGTTAGCGGTTTCTTTAAATGAGATAGAAGAAAAAGTAATTGAATTGGCAGGAGAAGAATTCAATTTAGCTTCACCTAAACAATTGGGGGAAATTTTATTTGAAAAATTAGAAATTGCCAAAAAACCAAAGAAAACGAAGTCAGGACAATATTCTACTTCGGAAGATACATTACAAAAACACATCAACGACCACGAAATTATTCCATTGATTTTGGATTATCGTTCCTTGCGTAAATTGAAAAACACTTACGTAGATCCATTGCCAGCTTTGGTGGATGAACACGATGGAAGGTTGCATACACATTACATGCAAACCGTTGCTGCAACGGGAAGATTGAGCTCTACAAATCCCAACTTACAAAACATTCCTATTCGAACGCCAAAAGGCCGAGAAATTAGAAAAGCTTTTGTAGCGAAGAATGACGATTATTACTTGATGGCCGCCGATTACTCTCAAATTGAATTGCGTATTATAGCTGCGTTAAGCGAAGATAAAAACATGATTGAAGCTTTCCAAAATGGACACGATATTCATGCTTCCACCGCAGCGAAGGTTTTTGATGTTGAGATCGATAAAGTAACCCGAGAGCAAAGAAGCAATGCTAAGGCAGTTAACTTTGGAATTATTTACGGTCAATCGGCATTTGGATTATCTCAAACATTAGGAATTCCAAGGCGAGAGGCGAAATCAATCATAGATAGCTATTTTGCGCAATATCCTACCATAAAAGCTTATATGGAAAAAGTGAAAGAAGACGCCAAAGAACACGGATATGTTGAAACCATTATGAAACGTCGCCGTTATTTGCCAGACATTCATTCAAAAAACGCAATTGTAAGAGGATTTGCTGAAAGAAATGCCATTAACGCACCTATTCAAGGTAGTGCTGCCGATATTATCAAAGTCGCGATGATCAACATTTACAACAAAATGCGAGAACAAAACCTCACCTCCAGAATGTTATTGCAAGTGCATGATGAGTTGGTTTTTGATGTATTGAAATCAGAAAAAGACACCGTTGCAAAAATCGTAAAAGAAGAAATGGAAGGCGCTGTTGAATTAGTTGTTCCGTTGGATATTGAAATGGAATTTGCCGGGAATTGGTTGGATGCGCATTAGTAGGGACGTTTTGCAAAACGTCGGTAATTATTGCGCATAGGGAAAATCTTATTTTCCAATTCAATTTTTTTCCATTTTCCAAAAGAATTGTTTTTTGTAAGGGCGTTTTGCAAAACGCCCTTACAATCGCCCCTACAAAATACATCAAACATATTTTCCGCCCAATTCCTCCCCATTCTCCAAAAGAAATGTATATTTAGTTCCCAAAAGAGAAAAATAAGTATGCAAGAAATTAAAAGTTATATCTGTGGTGAATGGAAAAGCGGTGAAGGTGTAGAAACCGAGCTTTTTAATGCTATCACAGGAGAGAAAATTGGAGGTGTTTCCAGTAAAGGATTCGATTTTGATGCGGTGTTGAAATACGGTCGAACTACAGGAGGAAAGAAGTTGAGAAAAATGACTTTCCACGAACGTGGTCGAATGTTAAAAGCATTGGCTTTATATCTTTTAAAGAACAAAAAGAAATATTACGAAATCAGTGCGTGGACAGGTGCTACAAAATCTGATTCTTGGGTAGATATTGAAGGTGGAATAGGAAACCTTTTTGCCAACTCATCTTTGAGACGACAATTTCCGAATTTACCGTATTATGTAGATGGTGAAGCAGCGCCATTATCTAAAAACGGTACTTTTATCGGGCATCACATCATGGTGCCAAAAGAAGGAGTTGCAGTACACATTAACGCTTTTAACTTCCCTGTTTGGGGAATGTTGGAGAAAATTGCCGTTAACTTAATGGCGGGAGTTCCAGCAGTGGTTAAGCCATCTAGTGTAACCAGTTATTTAACACAAGCTGTTGTTGAAGACATTATTGCTTCTAAAATTTTACCTGAAGGAGCTTTGCAATTGGTTTTAGGTTCTGCTAGAGAATTGATTAATTACGTTAAGCCTTCAGATGTAGTTTCATTTACAGGAAGCGCAAGTACAGGTTTAAAACTGAAATCTAATCCCGTAATTACACAAAACAATGTGCCTTTTAACTTAGAAGCAGATTCACTTAACGCTATTGTTTTAGGTCAAAAAGCAACGCCGGACACGCCAGAGTTTAAGATTTTCGTAAAGGAAATTGTACGTGAGATGACTTCCAAAGCGGGACAAAAATGTACGGCAATTCGTAGAATATTTGTACCAGAACAATATGTTGATGAGGTGCAAGCAGCGGTCTCTGATCGTTTGGCAAAAACCATCATCGGTGATCCTTCTGAAGAAGGCGTGAGAATGGGATCTTTGGCGTCTATTGATCAAGTAAAAGAAGTACGTGAAAAAGTAGAAGCTTTAGCAGAATCTCAAAACATTGTCTTTGGAGATATGAACGATTTTGAAGTCACTGGAGCAGACAAAGAAAAAGGTGCTTTCTTCTCGCCAATTTTATTTAGAAATGATGCTCCATTTGAGAAAACAGATGTGCATTCAATTGAAGCATTTGGACCCGTTTCTACCATTATGCCTTACAAAACAATGGATGATGCTATTGAATTGTGTAAAATGGGGAAAGGTTCTTTGGTTTCAACAATTGTAACGCCAGACGACAAAGAAGCAAGAGAATATGTTGTGGGTGCAGCAAGTATGCATGGACGAATTTTAGTGTTGAACGAAGAATGTGCGAAAGAAAGTACAGGACACGGTTCGCCATTGCCATTATTAACGCACGGAGGTCCAGGTCGTGCTGGAGGCGGTGAAGAAATGGGTGGAAAACGTGGTATCATGCACTATTTACAAAGAACGGCATTGCAAGGGCATCCATCGACGATAACAGAAATCACGCAAGTTTATCAGCAAGGTGCAAAAGGAAATGTATTAGAAGAACATCCGTTTAAAAAGTATTTTGAAGAGTTAAATGTCGGCGATCAATTGATTACAGAAGCCCGCGAAATTACAGCAGATGACATTGATCAATTTGCGGCTTTATCTGGCGACAATTTTTATGCACACAAGAGAGATACTAATTTTGAAGGCACGATGTTCGACGAACAAGTTGCGCATGGTTATTTCTTAATGAGTGCAACTGCAGGATTATTTGTTGATAGTTACGACATGAATCCAGTGTTGTTGAATTATGGAATTGACAATTTACGATTTACAAAACCAGTTTATGCCGGAGCAAAAATGCATGTGCGTTTTACGTGTAAAGAATTAATTCCAAATGACGTAACTGAAAAAGAAGACGATCCAAAAACAAAAATCAAACGAGGAATTGTAAAATGGATGGTTGAAATGTTAGATGAAGATCCAGAAGAACCATTAGTAGGTTTTGCTACTATTTTAACGATGGTGAAATTGAAAAATCAATAAAAAAATAATGGTTTAAATTATTGAGATAACTATTGTAGGGGTAACTTTCAAATTACCTCTACTATAGTTTTCCTGCTAATGTAACTACTTTTCTAATTGACTTCACCTTGCTTGAATTAACATCAAAAACTTCAAATATAATGATGTAAGGACCAATCGAGGCTTTGGTTCCGTCTTCTCGTGTTCCTTCCCACTTTACTGTTCCTTCTGCACCCAATAAATGGTTTTTAAATAGACTTTTAATCATACGTCCTTTGTCGTCGTAGATTACTAAATCGCCTAATAGATCTGGTGAAGAAGTTTTGTAGCTTAAGAGTAAAACGTCTTCAAATCCATCTCCATCTGGAGAGAATGATTTTGATGATAAACTTAAAGTCCCTCCTTCTTGATTGGGTTTCATTTCTTGAGAATTCACTCTTCCAGGAGTCGCAAAGCCTTGTGTTTCACTTGCGCTGTGCCAATTAGCAGCAGAATTTGAAGCTTCATCCGCTGAAAAACGTTCTAAACTCACACCTTTTTTATCGTTTAGTAATGAAAAATGCCAATCTTCTGAATAAGAAACTTTGTCCATTATCGTATCATTAAAAATCAAATAAACAGTCGACGAATCATTGTTATAACTGGGTAAGCTCGACAATTGAATGAATTTTCCAGGAATGGCGTAAGCATAATTCATGATTTGAAAACTGCTGTCTTTTGTTATTACGACATAATCTTTCGGATTCAATACATAACTCGTCTCAATCTGTTTTTGACTCGAAACTGTATCGTCTTTATGATTCCCCAATTCCCAATCTTTTAAATCAATGTATTTGTCGGAATTATTGTAAATCTCCACAAAGTCTGAGCCTCCTGTAAGGGGATTAAAAAGAATTTCATTAATGATTAAATCTCCTTTCTCTGGGGTTTGAGGTAACACGAAAAACCCGTCGTAACTATTTGTATTTCCAGAGCAATCGGAGAAGTTATTGAACTCAAAAGAGTAGGGCTGACCCGCAACGAGCTCTTCTGCAAATTCGATGATTATTTCAGATGGATATTGACTTGTAACTGTTCTTGAAACAATTGTTAATACAGGTGAAGAAGTAAAAATAGCATTCATTAAACTCAAGGAATCCATTCCTTCCGAAAACTGTAATGTTAAAAGGTTAGGCAGTGTGGTTTCAAACTTTATGAGTTCTGGCGCTTGAGTGTCTGGCGAATTATCGTAAACACTGTTTTGTGTGCCAGGTGTTCCCCCAGAAGGATCAATACTTGCACGCCAGTTATCTGCTGAAGAACAAACTAAATCAGGGTTTATGCGTTCAATGGTCCAACCTCCGCTGTTTTTATTTTCATCTTTGTACCAGTCACTTGTGTATGAGATTTTATCTACAACAATCCCATTATCGGATTTCAATTCAATGTCGTCGCCACTATTGTTTAATGCAGCCCAACTCGTTACTTGTGTAGCTTGCGGATATGCTGTGGCTCCGCTACTCGGTACTAAAATCAAGTATTGTCCAGGCAATAACCAAACATCTTGAATTGTTCCCGATGAACTGTTGTCGCTTAATTGCCAGTTTTCTAAATTGAAATACTTATTACTTTTATTATAAATCTCTACAAATTCAGTTTCAGGCAAACCTACCACAGGAGATTCATCAGCCATAAACTCATTGATGAGAATGTCGCCATATTCCGGTGTTTGGGCTACAACATATTGGAAAGTTTCGCTTTGCGCCGACATGGGGTTTCCAGCTAAATCTTCCACGTTTTCTGAGGTTAAAATATAAGTATTTCCAATTGTGAAATTATTTGCAAATGTTAAAGTGAAAAGCGCTGTGTTTGAGGCGTCTTGCTGGACAGAAGTTGGGTTTCCTATTCCATTGTCAACAACATAATTCGCAATATTTTCACCCGATGCTTGTGCTATACTTTCATCAAATAATACTTCAACTTCATTGACAGAAATCGCCGTAACGCTTGTTAAGTTAGGTGGAATATTATCCACTTGAATTGGACCAGCATAAATATCATCAAAGTAGAACTTATCGGCACGTGTAGCAGAATAACTAAGGTTAACCCCTAAATATTGACCCACTAAATTTGGAGAGTAGTTTGCTGTAGCGTCCAATTGATAAGCGGTTCCACCTGCATCATCTACGAATAATTCCCAATCGTTACTTGCATTAAGAATGATTTTTACGCTAATTTCAAAACTTGAAGCAACAAGTGCCGGCGTACTCGTTAAAATCGTTGTTTCTGTCCCCCCGATTCTTTCTTTCAGGTAAATAGGGTCGTTACTTCCGTTTTCTCCAATTTCCATAAATATTCCATCAGGAGCGGTCGATAAATCAGGGTTGGCGGCTGTTAAATAGGTTTCTCCTTTGTTACTTGCAGAAGGAGAGAAATCATATTTTATCTTGAATCTCCATTCTCTTTCATTCAATTGCGTTAGGTTATGAGGCGTAGCAAGATAACTATCTCCCGCACCTCCTGCGTTGAGCTGTAATTCATTATTTGCATTGACAATGAAATCGCTCACATCTCCTGTCCAAGTTGGATTGTTGGTGAAGTCTCCATCATCGAAGGAGTCGCTCATTTGCGCCCATGAATTAAAAATAAAAAGCGAACAGAAAACCAGAAAGATATGTCTCATAATTTTAAAATTCAGTAGAATAAGCTACAAAATGTACTACAAATATAAGCGTATTGTAGAATTGTAACTGCTTTATTCATCAAAAACACTTTATTTCGGATGTTATTGTGAGTGTTAAAAGTAAAGATTTTTACCGAAAAGTTATAATAATGATTTGTGGAAATATTGGGGAGATGTTATTTAAAAGATCAATCAATTAGAAACTAGTATTAATTAAAAACCTTAAAAATTGTATGTATTTAGATATAGTTTTTTTTATAGAAATTTGTATCTAATTACATATAATGAAAGATTTATCGAGCTTCGTAAAAAAGAGAAGAAAAGAGGTGAACCTCACTCAGGAGGAATTTGCTGAAAAAACAGGAGTAGCTTTAACGGTTTTACGAAAAATTGAACAAGGTAAAACCAATTTAAACTTGGATAAAGTGAATTTAGTTTTAAGCATGTTCGGACATGAATTAGCGCCTGTGGATGTTAGAGAATTGAAAACTCAAATGACTATTTTAAGTTTATCTAAAAAAGGTAAAATTGAAAATGATTTGGATCTAGAAAACGCTTTATATGCAAAACGAAATCTTAGATTTTTAACTGAGCGACGTAAACAAATCACAGAAGCTACTGAGTTACTTGAAAAAGTGCTAAAGTCTTATTATAAGAATAAAGCAGATTTATGATTTAGCCTGCTTATATCTACAAAAATCAAAATATAATTACATTTGTAAAAACAAAAAAATCATGAAACTAGCAATAGTCGGTGTAACGGGAATGGTGGGGCAAGAAATGCTAAAAGTATTGGCCGAAATGAGTTTGCCAATAACTGAATTGATTCCTGTGGCCTCAAAAAAATCAGCAGGAACAAAAATTCAATATGGTGGTCAAGAACATACTGTGGTTGATCTAGAAAAAGCCCTTGAAATGCAACCTGATGTTGCGCTCTTTTCGGCGGGTGGTTCTATTTCTTTGGAATGGGCACCAAAATTTGCTGAAAAAGGCTGCAGAGTGGTAGACAATTCCTCAGCTTTTCGAATGGATGAAGACAAGAAACTCATTATTCCAGAAATTAACGGAAACGACTTAAGCAAAGACGATTATATTATTGCAAACCCGAATTGCTCTACCATTCAAATGTTGATTGCGTTGGCTCCATTGCACCATCTTTATAAAGTGAAAAGAGTGGTGGTTTCTACCTATCAATCCATTTCTGGAACAGGCGCCAAAGCCGTTAAACAAATGGAAAATGAGCGACAAGGAATTAAAGGAGAAATGGTTTATCCTTATGCTATCGATCAAAATGTTTTACCACATTGCGATGACTTTTTAGAAAACGGCTACACCAAGGAGGAGATGAAATTGGTAAATGAGACAAAGAAAATTTTGGATCCATCGATTGCTGTAACTGCTACGGCAGTGCGTGTTCCTGTTCAGGGCGGACATTCGGAAGCTATTAACGTGAGCTTTGAAAACGATTTTGATTTGCCTTTCATTCGTAAAACATATCACAACAACCCTGCTGTTCATTTACAAGATAATCCAGACACAAATATTTACCCAATGCCTTTAATGGTACAAGGAAAAAACGCGGTTTATATCGGAAGACTTCGTCGTGATGAAAGTCAGGAAAAAACGCTAAACATGTGGGTTGTTGCTGATAATTTACGAAAAGGAGCAGCGTTAAACACCGTTCAAATCGTGCAGAAAATGATTGAGAAAAAAATCATTGAGATTGGAATGTTTTAAGAAACAGATTTTATTTAAAATTATTCTCTTTTTTGTCTTGGTTAAGATTAAAATGATAGAACGTACCTGATGCGTTAGTTTTTCTACTAAAAGTACCATCTAACTGTTCTGTGAAAATTTCAATTAATTGTGTTCCAAAGGTTTCGTTTTCATTTTCTTTCCAGTTTCCATTATCAAAATAAATCATCTCAAACTGACTGTCATTATCAGATAAAATACTCAATTCAATACGACCTTTTTTATCAAAAGCATGTTTAATTGAGTTACTCACAAGTTCGTTTACAATTAATCCTAGAGGAACAATGCTTTTGGCACTTACGCTTTTAAGACTGGAATTTAATGAATATTCAATTTGCATACCTACCGACCCTGTTTTTATTAAGTTATCCATCAAAGAATTAATGTAATCTTTTATGTTTACATCGACTAAAGATTTTTTTTCATATAGTTTTTGATGAATTAAAGACATCGTTAAAACCCTTGAAATAGCGTCTTGAAAGCTTGATTTCGCTTCTTCTGATTTCAAATCTTTCGATTGAATTCTTAACAGACTTACAATAACTTGAAGGTTATTTTTTACCCTATGATGAATTTCTTGTAGGAGGACTGTTTTTTCTTTGTTCTGACGTTCAACTGTTTGCTTTTCTTTCTTTAGCTCATTATAAGCTTTTGAGGTGCTCTTTAACGCGTATTCATTCACCAAACTATATTGAAACATAACATATCCTATTAAAAACATGGAAACTGAAAACTCAATGGACATCAGAAAGAGTGAGTTTGGTAAAATATCTAATCGCTCATCCATGGTTTCTCTAAAAAGAAAATTATAATAGGTCACGTAAATAAATACATTAAAGACTAAAAGAATAACTCCCCAAACTTTGCCAAGTGTAAAAAATGCAGAAAGTATGATTACTACCATCCATAGCGCTTCTTGAATATGAAGGGCATCATCTATATAAAAAACAGATGTACAAAGAACCAAACTAGTAAAGGAAAAAAGTAGGGTAGCAACTGTTTTATATACTTTGAAAACTTGCAATGTAATTACTCCTATCAGCATCAATAGAAAGGTCATGCCATAAAAATATGAGAAGACATCACCATTCAAATAAGATGCAATGGTTAGTAAAATAGAAAAAACTGTAAAGGTTAATGTAATTCTAAAAACAAATTTAAATTTCGCTTTATCTTGAAAATCAGTATATTCAATAGATTTTTTCATGTTGTAGTTAATCTATAACATTTCATATTTCTTAAAAATAGAATTAAAATTTGTAAAAAGCGTGTTTGCTAGAGAGTTATTAATTAAAATTTTCATTTGAGTGTCTGATTTCAATAGACTTATACTTTTTTTCAGATTCTTTATAATTAAGCCCTGGAATAGGAATGTTTATCTTGAATTAAGATTGTAATCAACCTCATTAAAAAAACTAAGAGCTGTACTATTTTTTATATCTTTGTTTAAATTAAAACGGGATTTAGTTTCGATGGCAGAAAGAAGTTATAAATTTGATACCAAGGCAATTCACGCAGGAGTTAATCCAGATCCAACAACAGGAGCAGTGATGACACCGATATATCAAACAACTACTTTTGCTCAAGAAAAAGTAGGTGAGCACAAGGGTTTTGCTTACGCACGTAGTTCTAATCCAACTAGAAATGTGCTAGAAAATGCTATTGCAGCACTTGAAAACACGAAATATGGTGCTTGTTTTGGTAGTGGAGTGGCTGCAATTGATGCCGTCCTTAAGTTGTTATCTCCAGGAGATGAGGTGATAACAACTGATGATCTCTACGGAGGTTCTTACCGAATTTTCACGACGATCTTTGCAAAATATGGTATAAAGTTTCATTTTATTAAAATGAAAGACGTCAAAGTGTTAGAGCAGACCATTAACAAGAAAACAAAGCTTGTCTGGGTAGAAACTCCAACCAATCCGATGATGAATATTGTTGACCTTGCAGCTATTAGCAAAATTACGCAAAAAAACAACTTATTGCTCGCTGTCGATAATACCTTTGCAACACCTTATTTGCAAACACCTATTGATTTAGGAGCAGATATAGTGATGCATTCAGCTACGAAATATTTAGGAGGTCACTCTGATGTTGTGATGGGTTTTCTTGCGACTAATAATGAGGAAGTTGCCAAAGAAATTTATCATATTCAAAACACAACAGGTGCAATTGCAGGTCCAATGGATTCTTTTTTGGTGTTACGCGGCTTAAAAACCTTGCACTTACGTATGGAAAGACATTGTGAAAACGGAGCGCAATTAGCCTATTTTTTGCGCAATCATCCACAAATTGAAAAAGTACATTGGCCAGGTTTTAAGGATCATCCAAATCATGCAATAGCAAAAAAACAAATGAAGGGTTTTGGTGGAATGCTTTCATTTACTTTAAAAGGAGACTCGATTCAAGCTGCACATAAATTAATGGAAAGCTTTAAAGTCATTACTTTAGCTGAGTCGCTAGGAGGAGTTGAGTCACTAGTTTGCCATCCTGCAACTATGACACATGCTGCACTTCCAAAAGAAGAGAGAGAAAAAGCAGGAATAACTGATTCTTTAATACGATTAAGTGTTGGAGTAGAACATATTGAAGATTTAAAACAAGATATAATGCAAGCATTAACAAAATAAATGGCTTGATTATGAATTAAATAAAAATGGGATTTAATAAGTTTGCCGTAATAGGAGTAGGAAAATATGGTTCGAACATTGCGCGTCGTTTAGCAGAAAAAGGTGCGCAGGTTTTTGCTTTTGATAATAACGAAGAGAAAATTGAAAACATTAAAGATGACGTTGCATTTGCTGTTACTTTAAATAGTACCGATTTTAAAGTGCTCACCTCACAAAATTTAGAGGAAATGGATGCTGCTGTTGTTGCCATTGGTGAAAACTTTGAAGCAACCGTGCTAACAGCTGTTCATCTGATTGATCTTGGTGTGAAAAGAATTATTGCAAGAGCAAATGGTGCGGATCAACGTTTGATTTTAGAAAAAATTGGAATAAAAGAAATTTTAACTCCTGAGGATGAGGTCGCTTTTGTTATTCGAGAAAAGTTATTGAATCCTTCTATATTATCTTTTCTTCAATTATCAGAGGAATACGAAATAGCCGAAATTAAACCCCCAAAAGGTACATTAAATCGAACGATCCAAGATATCGATTTTAGAAACAAATATCAATTGACATTAGTAACCATGAGACGCGAATATGACATCAAGAAAAGAGGTCAATATGAAGTTGAACAACATGTTATTGGAGTTCCAAAAGGAGATACAGTTATCGAATCACGTGATACACTCGTTGTTTTTGGTACTGCCAAGCATGTCCAGCGTTTCATAGACGTAAACGAATCATGATTTATATAATAACAGGTACATCATCAGGAATAGGTAACGCATTAGCAAAGTTTTATCTAAACAAAGGAGAGCAGGTGATAGGTATTTCTAGAAACAATACCATTACGCATGAAAATTTTAAACATATTGCATGTGATTTATCAGATAAGCAACAATTGCATGATCTTGCATTGCTACAACATGTAAAAAAAGAAGATTATCCCGTACGTTTGATTAATAACGCTGGAATCATTGGAGATATCAAGCGGTCACATCAACTTACGCTTACGCATTATGCGGATATGGCAATGGTTAATTTAGTTGCACCACAGTTTTTATCCACCTATGTTTTACAAACTTTTGGGTTCGAGCAAGTAGACATGATTATAAATATTAGTTCTGGAGCTGGCGAACGTCCTGTTCCTTCATGGGGAGCTTATTGCGCTACAAAAGCAGGGATAGATCTTTTTGCAAAAACTTTAGCTGCTGAGATAAAAGAGTTAGGCCACAACACGAAAGTGTATAATGTTTCTCCTGGAGTGGTTGATACAAAAATGCAAAGTAATATTCGTTCTAGTGAAGAAAAGCATTTTTCAGGACGTCAAAATTTTGTTGATTTAAAAGAAAATAATGAACTAAGAACCGCACAAGAAGTTGCTGTTTTACTAAATGAGTTTATAGAGACAGAACATCCAGAAGAAGAAGGAATTATTCACCGTATTTAATCGGACCAATAAGTATACTTAAACGCTATTTGCTTGATTGGTGTTGTGTTTAATGTGTCTTCTTCATTATAGTACGCCACATATTTAGGTAGGTTGTTGTGGTAACTAATTTTACCTTTTTCTAAATGTAGAAATTCGTTAGTATTGGTCTTTAAACTATCATAAAAGGAAACACATTGCCCTATTGTATCATAATGAAAATGCCTTTGCGTCATAAACTGACCTGCATAAAAAATTTGCTTTTTAAGCACATCATTTGAATAATAGGAGCGTTTTTCAAGCGTTGTTTTCTCAACAAGATTCTCCAATGTAAATGCTGATGTATATTTCTTGGGTGTTCCAAAGTAAAAAACATTTTTCCCTTCCGGAGCATACGTATTGTCTATAAAAGAAACATTCCAATAATCCGAATCAGTTATGTAATAATGGTGAATATTATCACTGCTATTTTTATCAATATAACTAATATGGCTTGAATCTTTTTCTAAAAATACTTTTCGTTGAAACTGTTCTAACTCTTGAAATGTACTCAATAAAGCAACAACACCTTTTTTTCTGTATTTAATATTACTGGAAATTGCTGGAGCAGAATAACCCAAGGAATCTAAGTCCTTATTATAACTGAAAAAATAATTTGCTATCTCAATTCCATCAACCATTTCCGCGATTACAAGTTTTTTAATTTGTCCATTTTTTTTAAAAGAAAATTGAAATGATGTGTGAGGAACTGTATCCGTATAACTCATTAGAGAATCTGTAAAGTTGAAAGAAATATGTTTCATTTCTATTTGAGAAATACCTAATGAATCGATTAATGATTTAGAAAACCATATCGGAAAACTCATGTCGTTCCATCCCTTATCGTTCATTACAGACCAATTGACGAGTTGATTTTGAAGAGGTGGTATTGGCGTTTGTTTTACATTTGTTTGAACATCGCTTTTGCAGCTAACTATTATTAAACTACAAAGTAAAATTGTATATAGAACTCTAATTTTCATGTAGTAAATGTCCAATTTTTATCGGGAATAATTACGTTATGATACCCATTTTCTGTTAAATGAAGTTGAAAATTTTGCGCTACTTCATCTTCACCATGTACCAAGAAAATTCGTTTTACTGCCCCTGAATTATTGCTCGATAAATAACGTATCATTTCTTTATAATCGGCATGAGCACTTAAAGATTTAATATATCTTATTTCTGCCTTAACATTCTTTTCTTCTCCATATATTGTTACCTTTTCATCTTTATTTTGTAATCTTCCAGCCAAAGAATTAGGTTCAGCATATCCAACAAATAAAATGGTGTTTTTGGCTTTTTCAATAGCGTGAAATATATGGTGTTTAACCCTACCAGCATCAGCCATTCCAGAAGCTGAAATAATTATGCATGGTTCATTAATGTCATTAATTCGTTTAGAATATTTCTGTTCTTTAACGTAAAAGAGTTTTTTAAATCCAAAAGGGTCATTTCTACTACCTTTGGTAAATCTTTTAACTTCTCGACTTAACAAGTTTGAATATTTTCTCATAATATCTGTCGCATCTATTGCTAATGGACTATCTACATAAATCCGTACGTCTGGAAGTAGTCCATGAACATCTAATTTATTTAAGGCAAAAACAATCTCTTGCGTCCGACCTAAGCTAAATGCAGGTATAATGAGTTTTCCTTTTTTGTCTTTTAATGTGTGTAAAACTGTATTTAATAACTCTTGTTCAGCATCTATTGTGTGGTCATGAAGTCGATCTCCATAAGTTGATTCACAGATTATATAATCTGCTTGCGGTGGTCGTTCAGGATCTTTCATTAAAGTAGCATTGTATCTACCGATATCTCCTGTATATAAAAGCGTATGCTTTTCACTTATTTCATCAATATCTAAATATATAGCGGCACTGCCTAAAATATGTCCATTTGGGATAAACTTAGCTCTAATCCCTGCAATTATTGATGTCCATTCATTTTCCTTAACAATCACAAACTGTTCTAGGGCTTTTATGGCATCATCATGGGTATACAAAGGCAGGTAAGCCTCTTTTTCTCCTCTTTTGTTTCTTTTATTGGAGTACTTTACGTCTGCTTCTTGTATATATGCGCTATCTCTAAGCATTATTTGACAAAGTGCGTAAGTGGCCTCCGTACAAAATATCGGACCCTCGAATCCATCTTTAACGAATTTGGGTATTAAACCTGAGTGGTCGATGTGTGCATGTGATAATAAAATTGCAGAGATTGTATTAGGATCGATAATAGCTTCTGAATTAAGAGCGTGAGTTTCTTTCCCTCTTCCCTGATACATACCGCAATCAAGCATTATTCTTTGGTTATCCCAAAGTTGTACAATATGTTTGCTTCCAGTTACCGTCTTAGCAGCTCCTTTAAAGGTTATTTTCATTCAAATTGTAAATTTTCGCCATTTCTCTAAATGTACTACAAATGATTAATTAAAATTACTTTATACCTTTAATTTTTTCCGCTAAAACACAATTAGACGCAGTTTTTAACTACGTCTAATATTGTAAATTTGAATTTTTTTAAAACTCTTCTTTACTTTTTCTAATTTTCCAAGCCCTCCACAAATCATAATAACTCTTTGTTTCCATAATTATAACACCACCTGTAGTGTCACCATATTTTGCAGGTATAGCGCTTGTGTAAACAGTAACGCCTCCAATAGCTGCACTTGGAATTCCTTGCACTTTTCCTGTTTTTACACCATCGATATAATGAATTAAATCATTCCCTCGAGAGCCACGAATCATCATTTGACCATCTGGGGCCACCTGGATATCTGAGTTTCTACTCGCAATTAATGATTTAAGTTCATTTTTTGCAGGACTTTTCATGATATCTAATGAATTGATACGGTTTTGACCAAAATCATGGCTTATTAAAGGATCAATATATTCTACGATGTCTACTTCAACTGTTTCAGTGATTTGATCATTAAAATTTATTCGCTTTAAAAACGCGATTCCATCTGTTAGTACATTCGCATAAACCTTGTGTTGTATGGTGTCTCCTAAATAATTTACATTGAGCACATACATTCCCGTGGGAACAGCATTGATTTTAAAACGTCCAGTTTCATCTGTGTCAGCACCAAATTTAGATGCGCCTCTTTCTACCCAAACTTTTGCAAACATTGCGGGTTTGTCACTCTCTGGATTTATAAAAATTCTACCTTGGATATCACCATAGGATCCTTGCGTCATTCCGAAGTGAACAAACACTAGTGTTACGATTAAACTTATTGCTTTTTTCATGTTTTTATGTTTTGGTTCACTCTTGAGATGCAAAGCAAATAAGGATTCCATAAAAAACTTAAAAAAAGCTGTAAAAATGACAAAAGAGACCTTCGCATGAGAAGGTCTCTTTTATGAGTACACTTTATTAATTTCAATATTTAATTATCTTCTTTCTTATTTTTCTTTTCGGCCTCTGCCTTTTTCATGGCTTCACCAATTTGATTCGACGCTGTAAAAGACGCCACCATATTGTTGAGCATATCACTTCCAGCTTGTGGAGAGTTTGGAAGTAAAATAAGATTCGTATTTGTTTCTTCGCCAATCGATTGTAAAGTATCATAATGTTGTGTTACTACAATTAAGGCTGAAGCTTCTTGGGAATTAATTCCAACATTATTTAACACATCAACACTTTCCTCAAGTCCACGTGCAATCTCTCTTCTTTGATCTGCAATACCTTGTCCTTGAAGACGCTTGCTTTCTGCCTCTGCACGTGCTTTTGCCACAATTTTAATTCGTTCTGCCTCTGCTTCGAATTCTGCAGCTACCTTTTCACGTTCTGACGCGTTAATACGGTTCATAGAAGTCTTTACTTGTTCATCCGGATCAATATCTGTTACAAGGGTTTTTATGATGTCATAACCATAATCTTGCATGGCATCATTTAGTTCAGATTTAACTGCGTTTGCTACGTCATCTTTGCGCTCAAACACATTATCAAGAATCATTTTTGGAACTTCCGCACGCACTACATCAAAAACATAAGAGGTGATTTGCGATTGTGGATTTTCAAGTTTATAAAAAGCGTCATAAACTTTGTCTTTCATCACTTGAAACTGAACAGATACTTTTAAACGCACAAAAACATCATCTTTGGTTTTTGTTTCAACAATTACATCTAATTGTTGAATTTTTAAATTTATTCGTCCAGCAACTTTATCTACCAATGGTATTTTTAATTGTAATCCAGAACTTCTCACCGATTGGAATTTACCAAATCGCTCGATTATAGCAGAGGTTTGTTGTTTTACTAAAAAGAAAATACCATAGACTAATAATATAGCTATGACAATGAATACAATATTGGAAATTGGGAATTCGTCCATAATAATAAGTTTTATATCAAATTTACAATAAAAGAAATCAATTTACACTTCTTATTGAACAGAATATTCTGATTTAGTAGTGTTTTTCTTTTTTTACTGAAACTAATTAGGGTTTAAACAACTCATGCTGATTTACAACCCTTGCATTGTACTTAACTTATAATACAAACCTTTCTTTGCGAAAAGCTCATCATGAGTTCCACGCTCCATGATTTCTCCTTTACTTAATACAAGAATAGTATCTGCATTCATAATTGTGCTTAAGCGGTGAGCAATCACTAATGATGTTCTGTTTTTCATTAACTTATCCAAAGCATCTTGAACCAGTTTTTCACTTTCTGTATCTAAAGCAGAGGTTGCTTCATCTAAAATCATTATAGGTGGGTTCTTTAATACTGCACGCGCGATACTCACCCGTTGTTTCTGACCCCCAGATAATTTATTTCCACGTTCACCAATATTGGTCTGATACCCTTCATCCATCGACATGATAAAGTCATGAGCATTCGCTATTTTAGCAGCTCTAATTACTTCTTCCTCAGAAACATCACTCATTCCAAATGCAATGTTGTTAAATACGGTATCGTTAAATAAAATGGATTCTTGATTAACAATTCCCACCTGACTTCGTAAATCTTCAAGTGCAAATCCAGTTATATCTACACCGTCATAGGTAATTGAGCCATTATTTACATCATAAAATCTAGGTAGTAAATCTGCTATCGTTGATTTTCCACTACCAGACTCACCAACTAAGGCAATAGTTTTTCCTTTTGGAATTTCGAAATTAAGGTGTTTCAACACTGACTCTGATTGATAAGCGAATGAAACGTTATTAAATTTAATTTCTGATTGGAGTGGTTTTATTGCGACTGGATTTTTTGGATTCGTTATTTTTTCTTTTGTACTTAGTATTTCTTCGATTCTTTCTTGACTTGCTTTTGCTTTACTAAGGTTCGCACTGTTTTTAGCAATGTTTTGAACAGGAACAAGCAATTGTGAAAATACAATGATAAACCCAATGAATTCTTTGCCCGTAAATCCATCCGCAGCTGCGCCATCTAAAATCATTGAGCCGCCAAACCAAACAATAGCAATCATTACTACAGCGCCTAAAAATTCATTTAAGGGCGAAGAAATATCTCTTTTTCTAAATGCCCTTGTGGTGAGTTTTTGATGATGTAAGTTGATTGATGCAAATTTACGCACAGATTCTTCAGTGGCGTTGAAGGCTTTAACAATTCTTATTCCTCCTAAGTATTCATCTAAAAAGGAAAACAGAACGCCCATTTGTTTTTGGGTTTTACTTGCAGTTCTTTTCAAACTTTTACCTATTTGTGCAATAATTAAGGCAGAAAGCGGAAGTAAGATAAAAGAAAATAAGGTAAGCGCTGGACTCCAGTATATAAGTACGCTTACGGTTATTATCACCGACAAAGGATCTCGAAAAACGAGTTCTAAAACAGCGATAACAGCAGTTTCTATTTCATTTACATCGTTGTTCATTCTTGACATCAAGTCACCCTTTTTTTCTTCAGTGAAGAAAGAAATCGGCAACCCCATTGACTTTTTAAACAATTGATCTCGGTAGTCTCTTACCACGGCCATTCTCAACTGAGATTGATGGTAAATTGCTAAATAACGGAAAAGACTTTTAAAAAAGAACGCAATTACAACCGTTACACACACAAAAAGCAAAGCATGTTTGGGGTCTTCCTGTGCCATTGAAGTCATAAAGTAATTGTAGTAGTCTTTACTAAAGTCAATTACAGAGGTAATTCCATCATATTCAAATGAAGGTTTTTTGACAATGTTTACCTTTTCGGAAGGAAATATTACTTGAAGAAAAGGAACAAATAAAACGAGTGATAATAAATTAAAAACAACGAATAGCAGATTAAAGACAATCGTTGCTATTGCTCTGGCTTTATAAATAAATGTCGCTTTAAATATTGTTTTTAATTGTTTCATCAGCGGCAAATATAGGATTATTTCAAGTTTTAATTCACAACAAATGTCTTTTATACATGCTTATTGATTACTTTCTTCAAGCTTGGGAGATATCCGCATTTCAAATCATCACTTCTACCTTTTTCAGTTAACCCTATTCAAAATATCATTACTTTTGTACTATGAGTTCAATTAGACAAAATAAGATAGAAAAAGTTATTCAAGAAGAAATATCAAAAATATTTCAGAAAAATGCTCGTGAGCTTTGCATGGGAGCAATGGTTACAGCAACTGTGGTAAGAGTAACGCCAGATTTAAGTCTTGCACGTGTTTACTTGAGTATTTTTGCAGGACCACCAAAAGAAGAAGTGTTAACACATATTCGCTACAATAAAGGAAAGATACGTGGTGACGTTGGACGTAGACTTAAAAATATGCGACACATTCCCGATTTAGATTTCCACATTGATGATTCTTTGGATTACGCCGAAAAAATTGATGAACTATTAAAAAAGTAAGCCATGAATATTGCTTATTTCATAGCAAAAAGATATTTCAAGGCACAAAAATCTAGGAATGTAATTAATCTAATTTCAATTATTAGTGTAGTTGGAATTACAATTTCTACCGCTGCTTTAGTTATTCTACTTTCTGCATTTAATGGAATTGAGCAGATGGTTGTAAAACTGTATAGCGATTTTGATCCTTCCATAAGTATAAGATCAGCTCAAGCAAAAACATTTAATCAAGGATTTGTTGATATCGAGCAAATTAAGCGTCTTGAAGGCGTAATAAATACATCTCGTGCTTTGGAAGAAGTGATTATCCTCAAACATGAAGATAAGTGGGTACACGCCCAAATGACAGGGGTCGATACTTGTTTTCTATCTATGTCAAAAATGAAAGACCATCTTGTTGATGGACAAGCTATTTTGTATCAAGATGATCAACCAAAAGCTATTTTTGGAGCATATTTATTAGATAAACTTGGTGGGTATATTCCATTATCAAATAATGTCCACGAAAAAGTAACTTTCAATGTACCACTACGTGAAGGAAAATTACGACCGGGTAAAAACCCATTAAATGTGCGCATTGTGGAAGTTGCAGCAAGGATGAATTATAACCGTGAAGTCAATGCTGAAAAAGTTGTAGTTCCTTACGAACTAGCAAATGAGCTTTTAGAATATGGTAATGATATAACTGCTTTTTATATTGCAGTGGATCCCAAAGCTCAACTAAACAATGTAAAAAAAGAAATTCAATCTTTAGTAGGTGAAGATTTTACTGTGAAAACAAGCTTCGAAAAAAACGAGTTAATTTTTAAAACAAGTCAGTCCGAACGTTTAATCGTATATTTTATTTTGGTTTTCATTTTTATACTTGCTTCGTTTAATCTTATTGCTTCGATAGCGATGTTGTTTGTAGAGAAAAAAGCCGATATTTCTACTTTGTTTAGTATGGGAGCAAATCGTAAAACAATTTTTAATATCTTCTTTTTTGAAGGGTTAATGATTGTGGGTCGTGGTGTAATATTCGGTTTATTGATTGGTTATGCGGTGGCTTTCTTTCAGATATTAACAGGAATCATTTCTATGCCTAGTGCACCAAGCGAGAGCTTTCCATTGGTAACTACCTGGAGTGATGCTTTTATGATTTTCTTTTCTGTATGTGTTTTAGGATTTATTGTTTCTTATTTTCCTACTAAAATCTTAATCAGAAGAAGCGAACAGATGAAGTAAAAAACGCTTCTAAAAAAAGAATTCTTTAACACTCCTACCTTAATCACGCAATAACTATTAAATTTGCGCTTTCTAAATTGATACATTATGTTGGAAATTACACGGATTAGAGCAGAAAAAGAAATCCTTATTGAAGGGTTAAAAAAACGTGGCGTTGATTTTAGCACGCAGTTGAACGAAATTACTGCGCTTGATGAATCATGGCGCGCAAAAAAAACGGAAATGGAATCCGTACAATCCGAAAGTAATAAAATCTCAAAAGAGATTGGAAAACTAATGGGAGCAGGAAAAAAAGATGAGGCGAACACAGCTAAAGAAAAAACTGCACAATTAAAAAAACAGGAACAAACACTTAAAGAAGAGGTTGCTCAACTAGAGGATAAAATTCAAGAACTCTTATATGAAGTTCCTAATGTTCCAAAAGATATTGTACCTGCTGGTAAATCCGAAGATGATAATGTAACTGTTGAAGAGGTTGGACAAAAAGTTAAGTTTACCGGTACACCTTTGCCACACTGGGAATTGGCCAAAAAGTATGATATTATCGATTTTGAATTAGGTGTTAAGGTAACTGGAACTGGTTTTCCCTTTTATAAAGGTAAAGGAGCAAAATTACAACGTGCATTAATCAACTTTTTCTTAGATGAGTCTGAAAATGCTGGATACACTGAATATATTCCACCATTATTGGTGAATGAAGATAGTGGTATTGGAACAGGTCAATTACCAGATAAAGAAGGTCAAATGTATCATGCAACTAAGGACAATCTATTTTTAATTCCTACATCAGAAGTTCCGCTAACCAATATCTACCGTGATGTCATTCTACCAAAAGAAGACTTTTCAATTAAAATGACAGGGTATACGCCCAATTTTAGAAGAGAAGCGGGTTCTTATGGAAGTGATGTGCGTGGATTAAACCGTTTGCATCAATTTGATAAGGTTGAATTGGTACGTATTGAACACCCTGATCATTCTGAAAAAGCGCTTGAAGAAATGGTAAACCACGTAAAAGGGCTGCTTGAAAAACTAGGTTTACACTACCGAATTTTAAGGCTTTGCGGTGGAGATTTAGGGTTTACTTCTGCAATTACGTATGATTTTGAAGTATTCTCAGCAGCACAAGAAAAATGGTTAGAAGTAAGTTCTGTTTCGTTGTTTGAAACTTTCCAAGCAAATCGTTTGAAATTACGCTTCAGGAATGAAAACAAAAAAACGCAATTGTGTCATACATTAAACGGAAGTGCACTGGCATTGCCAAGGGTTTTAGCAGCATTGCTTGAAAATTATCAGACTCCTGAAGGAATTGAAATACCAAAAGTACTTGAAAAGTATTTGAATTTTGATATTATAAATTAAACTAAATTTAATCAGAATCACCGTCTTGTACAGTAGTATGAGGCGGTGTTTTTATTTAAAGGAGGTTGTTAATGATGTGTTTATCTCACTATTCACTTGGGGTTATGTTACAAAAGTAACTGTAAAACCCTTTACATGTCCTTAACTTTGTTGCAGAATTGAAACTTAAAATTAAAGACATGAGCGATAATAGAGTAATTATAGACGTACGTTCCGAAATGGAATTTATGGGTGGAAATGTTGCAGGGAGTATAAACATTCCATTGCAAGAAGTTCCCAACCGAATAGATGAGATTAAAGCAATGGAAAATCCTATTCTTTGCTGTGCTTCAGGAAATAGAAGTGGCCAAGCGGTTCAATTTTTAAAATCTCACGGAATTGAGTGTGAGAACGGCGGTGGCTGGATGGAAGTAAATTATAAAGTAGCGCAAAACGCATAAGCATGGGGTTTTTAAGTAGATTATTTGGAGGCGGACCAAAAATAGATTTCGCAGAATTGAAAAGAAATGGAGCTCTTATTCTTGATGTAAGAACACCTCAAGAGTTTAAAGGTGGGCATATAAAAGGATCGAAAAACATTCCGTTGCAATCATTAAATAATAAATTAAAAGGTTTAAAGAAAAACCAAGTTATCATAACCTGTTGCGCTTCAGGAAACAGAAGCGGAAGTGCGAAAAGTATTCTTAAAAACGCAGGGTTTGAGGTATATAATGGTGGAGGTTGGAGAAGTTTAAATAACAAGCTTTAGTTTCATAATAGTAGTAGTACATATAATTAATGTAAAAAAAGTTCTAGCATTTTTGTTAGAACTTTTTTTGTTTAAAACCAATTAGTTAATACGTTTTATATGAAGGAGATAAGGCTATTATTGAAGTTGCAATTGTCACAGTTAAGAAAGTTATAATTTCAGATATTAGGCTGGTTTGAACTGTTTAGATTATTCTCGTCCCTCTATACGAAACTTGTATTGCTACAGCATGAAAATAAACACAATGGAAATTATGCTTTATTTACGCTTTAAATACAGTTGTTTTTCCTTCAAAGAACTATACTTTTGTTGTAACATTTAAAAAACGTTCGTATGGAAGAATATTATCTACATCTTATCGAAACAATAGTTATTCTTGTTATTCACTTTGTTTTAAAATATCTAACAAAAAAAGCGACCATAAAAGCAGCTTTAAAATTTTCAAAATCAGCATCAAGAGTTAATATCGTTGGTAAAATCATTAATCTCATTTTAATCACCACAGCGTTAACATTAATCCTTTTAATTTGGGGTGTAGAACAATCAGAGCTAATGTTATTTATAACTTCTATTCTTACTGTTCTTGGAATTGCGTTTTTTGCTCAATGGTCAATTATTTCAAACATTACGGCCACGTTAATTATTTTTTTCAATCATCCTGCAAAAATGGGAGATGAAATAGAAGTATTCGATATAGATCATCCTGTAAAAGGTACCATAAACGATATAGGAATCTTCTTCGTTACCATAAAAAATAAAGAGGGCGGCTTAATCACCATTCCAAGTAATTTATTTATTCAAAAAATGATTTCTAAAAAATCAACTAACCAAAAACGTATAACAGATTAAATTATTAAAGTTCCTTATGAGTATTTTAAAATTATGGTGATGTATACAATCCCAATTTATACTTATTTTCGTAATTTCGTTACAGATTTATCACTTTATAAAACACATTGATTGTCAAAACAAAGAATTGCCATAATTGAAATTGGTGGAAGTCACGATGAGTGCATTCTTAGTCAGGTACTCGGCTTAAAGGAACAAGGTTGTGAAGTTTATTTTTTTGGAAATGAAGAAATTTATTTACGAAATACTTACTTCAAATCATTGTTCGATGGTTTTTATAAAGTTGAACTTTCAGGTAAAACACGTGCTGATGTTAATGCAATGGTTCGTTTGAAAAAACAACTCAAACAAAAAGGCATCAGTAAAGTGATATGTAATACTGCACAAGGTGGACACATTAGAAACCTTATGTTGATTAGTTTGTTTTCACCCATAAAGTTTTATGGAATTTTACATACCATAAAGAAAATACCGAATAGTTTTACCCAAAAAATTATCTCATTAAAAATAAAAAATTACTTTGTTCTAAATGACACTTTATTAGCCAAAATACCAGAACAAAAACATTTAACAATTAATAGTTTTTACCCTTTAGATTATCCAAACTTTGACGAAAGGATTGAAAAAACAAGGAAGTGGCGTGTAACTATAATTGGTGGGGTAGAAAATCGAAGAAAAGACCTTGACGGATTCATTAATATCGCTAAGCAGGCTAACAAGGACATATCCTTTGTTTTTTTAGGTAAAAGCGATGTTAAAAATACTGAAGTTGTTGATTTTATTGAAAAGTTAAAAGAAAATCAACTTTTCGATCAAGTAAAACTCTTTGATTCCTTCATCTCGGAAGAGCTTTTTGATGCCTACTTACAAAATACAGATTTAATACTTCCGTTAGTTCATCCCCATACACCAAGTGCAGATGAATATTTCAACAGGCAGATTTCTGGGGCGATTAACGTGGCTTTTTCTTATTCGATCCCCATGTTAATTCACCAACAATATGCATATTGGGAAGATTTTAGTAAAGGATGTTTATTCTATGACTTAGCAAATGTTAGCGAAACTTTAACAAAGTTTTTTACCCATCATCAAGCCTATAAAAAAGCGCTTCAATCACATCCAAAATTTTCTGCAGATCTTCAACGTAAAAGGTTTTCTAGTCTGATAATTAATAGTTAGAAGAAAGATTCGGATATTTAGTCTTGTTTGTTTTTTAAAACGGTTAATTATCTAAACCATTTTGACACCAATTCTTTGATTTTGTTTTCCTGTTTTCTTTTTAAAATAAAAAACTATCTTCACAACATTTCTTTTTAGTGAATGTTAGTGTAAAATATGAAGTCGACAGAAAAGTTTGGAAAAGCACCTTTGGGTAAGTTATTGGCAGGACAAGCCATTCCAGCATCTGTGGGTATATTAACAATGTCTATTTATGCCATCGTTGATACAATATATGTAGGGAATTTTGTTGGTGCAGATGCAATTGGAGCCATTACTGTTGTTTTACCGATTACTTTTCTTATCTCTAGTATCGGAATGGCAATTGGTGTAGGAGGTTCATCAGTTCTTTCCCGTGCATTAGGAAATAAAAATCAAAGTAAAGCTTTTAAAACTTTTGGACATCAAGTAATGATGACCATTACGTTAGCACTCTTATTTGTCGTTCTTGGTGCGATATATACTGATGAAATCATTCATGTCTTTGGCGGGATGGGAGATGTTGAAGGACCTGCGATAGCTTATTTTAACATTCTGTTAATCGGCGTGCCATTCCTCGCTTGGTCAATGATGAGTAACAATGTTATTCGTGCTGAAGGGTATCCGAGAGTAGCAATGTTTGCAATGATAATTCCCGCAATTTTAAATATAATTTTAGATCCTATATTTATTATTTTGCTCGATTTAGGTATTGAAGGAGCGGCATGGGCAACAACGCTATCTTATATTGGGAGTGCTGCTTTTACATTATCTCACTTTGTTTTTGGTAAATCAATGCTGAGAATATCATTAGAATATTGTATTCCCTCTTTTCCCTTAATAAAAGAAATCAGTGCTTTAGGTTTGGTTACTTTAGCTAGACAAGGAGTTATTAGTATTCTGGCTATCGTGCTCAACAATTCTTTGTTTTATTACGGGGGTGAACAGGGTTTATCAGTATATGGAATTGTAAACCGAATTTTGATGTTTGCTAATTTCCCTGTTTTAGGAATCACCCAAGGTTTTGTTCCTATTGTAGGATATAATTTTGGTGCTCGATTAAAAGAACGAGTGGAAAAAATCATTAAATTATCAATTGGTTGGGCTTCTGCATTTTCGCTTCTAATTTTTATCATTTTGATGAGTTTGTCTTCAGAAATACCTCGTCTTTTTACCAACGATTTAGAATTAATACGTGAAACCTCGCCTGTTATTCGAACTGTTTTTCTTGCCACTCCATTATTGGCGGTAAGTTTAATTATAAGTGCCTACTTCCAAGCTATAGGAAAAGCTGGAGCTGCTTTGTTTTTAGCTTTAACCAAACAAGGGATCTTTCTTATCCCCTTGGTTTTATTATTGCCTTTATATTTTGGATTATCAGGTATTTGGATGTCATTTCCTATTGCCGATATTGGAGCAGCTTTAGTGAGTTTTTTATATTTTAAAATTTTTCCAGCAAAATATCCTTCAAAACAAGAAGCAGATCTCGAAAGTAAAAATAGGATCGCCTCAGAAATAATGACCAATGAATATGAATCTTGAACAACGTAAAAAAGACGCTGAAACACGAATTTTTAAAGCAGTTTTTCCAAATACAACTAATCATTATGACACTCTATTTGGTGGTACCGCATTACAAATGATGGATGAAGTTGCCTTTATCTGTGCAACCCGATTTTCACGTCAAAAAGTTGTTACGGTTAGCTCTGATCGTGTAGATTTTAAGAAACCCATACCTAGCGGTACTTTGGTTGAACTCGTTGCGAATATTGAAAAAGTAGGAAGAACGAGTATAGTGGTTTGTGTTGAAATATTTGTTGAAGAAATGTATTCCCACAAAAGGGAGCAAGCCGTATTTGGTTCATTTACCATGGTTGCTGTTGATGATAATAAGAACCCAGTTTCAGTAAAGTAGGTGTTACACTGACTATCTATGCTGATTATACCGATGTAAAGGCCTTCTTATTTAAAAACTGATTTATCTCATATCTTATTTTAAGATGTTTATGTCTTAATTAGCTAATTTCGTTAATGTTTTAAAATGAGACTGTCATGAAAGATATATCGTTTCCAAGTTGTCAAGACTGTGAAATACAAGAAGGATTTTTTTGTGCGTTCTCTCCTGGTGTTAAGGCTGAAATAGGTCAAGATAAAAAACACCTAACAATTAAAAAAGGTGAGTACTTGTTTAAATCTGGTGCATATACTGTTGGACTTTACTGTCTTTACAAAGGAAAAGTAAAACTAACGAAGATGGGTAAGGACGGTAAAGAACAGATCTTAAGGTTTTCTAAACCAGGGGATATCATCGGTTATCGTTCTCTTTTAAATCAAGAACCTTATCAAGCCAGTGCTATTGCTATTGAAGATGTCTATGTATGCTTAATTCTTAAGAATACATTTTTATCTATGGTTGATAAAAACCGACATTTTTCAAAGAATATCATTAATTTATTAGGCGACGATTTAAAAACAGCAGAAGAAAGTATTTTGGGATTATCTCAAAAATCTGTTCAAGAACGAATTGCAGAATCACTTGTTTTATTGGTCAATACCTACGGTTATAAAGAAGATGGAAAAACAATCAATATAAAATTATCAAGAGCTGAAATAGCAAGTTTAGCTGGTACAACGCAAGAAACAACAATTCGTACGCTTGCAAAAATGGAAAAGGAAGGATATTTAGAACTAAATAAAAAGGAAATAAGCATTCCTGACTTTAATAAGTTAATGTCTGGTACCACTTTGTTTGATTGAATAAAACACAACTAGTTTATTTTTGCTTCAATTGTATTTTCCCTTTTCCTTAACCCGGATTATTCATGCATTTAATTTTAAATCTATTCTAGGCACAAGACCTAAAGTAATATATGTATATTTCGCGGGGCTTGTAACGACGAATAGATCAAAATTAAATCAAAATCTTACAAATACACAAATACCCAAAAATGGGTTTCTCAAATTTTACAGGAAATACAGTTAAAATACTGACTTACAGATGTTAATACTCTTAAACTTTAAGATTGGTGAATAATTCGGGTTAATTCCCTCTCGGGGAGGAGTTAATCTTAAGTCGCTTTTTTTTAAACGATTATATCGGTTGATATAAAAGTCTTATTGTTACGGACAATGTTGATCGTGGCACTTCCTCCTTTGGATGAAGATACAGGGGGAGGATTTATAATTGTAAATTTTAAATCTCTATATTTTAATCTGTTCAATTTTTTGATCAAAAAAGCCTTCTTCAAACAATTAGAAGAAGGCCGAAACTTTATTTAGATCTAGGTAATCTTAATAAATACTATTTCTTTTCAAAAGGCTTAAAGTTTTTGAACGGTTTCACAGTTAACATTACATAAGCCCAACCACTTGTATCGTCGTCGTCCACCATTTTCACTTCCCGCATAGTTGATGTTCCAAACATATGAGAGTATCCGGCTTGAATGCTTACTTCATCCACAAATTGATATTTAAAAGTGAAATCAATTTCATAGCCTAAGAAAGGATCCATTGCTACGAAACCAGGCATTAGCGGTATTCCTGGTATTCTAACATCAGATTCAGTAAAGAATAAGTGGTTTGCTAAAGCAAAAGTGTATTTCCCTTTGGTATATTTAGCTTTTAAATAACCATCGATTAATCCTACGTTATTTCCATGGTTCCCAACATAGAAGTAATCCATAAATCCATTAAATCCATGATTGGTACCAAATAGTGGTGTGAACGATCTGTTTTTATCATTAACAGTAGCTTCTTGTGATGTTCCTGAAAGAAGTTCTCCTCCAAGTGTGAATCTCCATTTTTTATTTGGTTTATACGTTCCTGCAAGACTTGCATTGTAAGCACTTAGTGTTTGATGGTTTGCTGCAAATCCCATTTGATAATAACCGTAAGCGGTGATGTCAAACTTAGAACGTTTATAACTAAGTTGGGTTCCAATAGTCTGTGAAAAATTAGTTCTACTTTTTTGAATGCTATCTTCTGTATAAAACTGGTCAATTCCGTTGTTTAATGCGAGCAGACTTGCCTCAAAATTGGTCCATTTCTTATTCGCCCAAACATATTGGAAGGTTTTATAATTATTTACGGTATAAAAAATCTGGTGATTGGATGGGCGGTCTTGATTATAGGCTGCTCCTACATCTAAACTCCAACTGCTGTCTCTAAACTGAATAAGTGCAGCGTCGTGTCGCCTTCCTTGCATTGCCCAATCTAATCCTCCGAAAATACGTTGGTTATCATACGAAATTGGTTGACGACCTACTTTTATGGCCCATTTTTTATTTAAAAATAAGGACACATTAGCTTCATAGACAGATAAAAGTCCGTTATCATCAATGGCTAAATGAGAAGTATTCCCCCATGTCCTTACATCTTGAACTGTTACATTAAATTGAAAACGTTCATGTGTGTAGATTCCTCCCAAACGAGCTCTTTGAGCAATAAAAAAACCGGGATCCTGATTATTCATCAAAGGTCTTTGGTAACCATTGGCAAACTCAGCTCTTGCCTTATATTGGCCTGTAAGTTCAAATTGACCAAAACTATAACTTGTAAAGAAACTTATAAGACCAGTAAATAGAAGTGTATAATAAAATGCTCTTTTCATAATGCTTTATTTTTTACAAATGTGTAGATTTTAAAATGATAAGTTAATGATAAACGTCAATTTTAATAGTGCGATATAACAACTTTTAGAAAATAATCATTATTCTTTAAAATACCTATCTGATACTTTACCATTAAATATATCTAAGACGTTAATCATTTGAATAAACGGTTAGCTGGTAAGATCCTTCGCAAATCTCACATTCCAACCAGTTGAAAAGAATACTCTATATTGTAGTTTATTAACTACTAGTAAAGTTCTCGACAAGCATTTTCTTTCATTACAGTGATATTATTATGTTTTCTAAAAGACTAAATGATTTTAGTCATATATCTTGATTTTATCTCTGCTTTATAAATAATATCATTTTAAAATCTACACATTTGAAACTAGGTTCAATTGGTTTTTAATTTTAAAAAATTTATAAATGAATGAAGAAAAAATCCGAGTAACAAAAAGATTTACTTTTGAGATGGCTCACGCTCTGTATGATTACGACGGAAACTGTCGTTATATTCACGGACATTCTTATAAATTGTATGTCACCATTATTGGAGCTGTAAAAAAGAACGACTCTTCACCGAAAGATGGAATGGTCTGTGATTTCTCCGACCTCAAAAAGATTGTAAATGAAAATATTGTTGATGTTTACGATCATGCACTTGTATTGAATCAAAAGGATTCCGATAAAATTAATGTACTTAAAGGCGAACAACGCACCTATTATTTTCCCGTTCAACCAACGTGTGAAAATCTACTGTTACATTTTAAAAATACTTTACAGTCGGTTTTACCTTCAGAATTAAAGCTTGCAAACATAAAGTTATATGAAACTGAAGGCTCTTATGCGGAATGGGATATTAATGACCAGTAGCCTTTATTGTTAATAAGATTTTTGTTTTCATCTGAAACAAGCCATTTAGTAGTTGATTAATCAAGAAAAAGATATTCACATTTTATTTTTTTGATCAAATTATTTCGATTAATCAGAGATGTTATTTTTAAAAATGATTTTTTAACATTCTTTTTGAATTGATTCTGAATCTCCTATGCTTTTATTTTTGTCTTGTTCGTAACAAAAGTATATCTGCTATTGAAAAACTGAGTATTTAGAATGGTTCTAAATTAATTTCAAAACAGCTTTTATTGTCATGAAACTGTCATTGCCTATGGATATTCTACTAAATTTGCTAACGATAAGTATTGCGAATTAACACAAAAATTTGTGAAATTATAAATTAAAATATCTAATAATCAGATGTTTAACATGGGAAATAAGGGGTTGTTTACGTTTTTAGTAACGTTGTTTATGTTGACAGCTTTTGCATCGAATGCGCAAGAAGGTGAGTCAATATTTAATTCAAAATGTGCTACCTGTCACGCACCGCACAAGGATATGACAGGTCCTAAACTATTTGAAGTTCGTCAAAAATGGGAAGAAGGTGGAGCTATGGAAGGTTCACTTTATCAATGGGTGAAAAATTGGCAAGTTGCTGCTGCAACAGATCCGTATGCAAAAGAAGTTGCTGATTGGGCGCCTTCAGCAATGACCACTTTTGCAGATTTGTCAAACGAACAAATTGATGCTATTTTTAATTATGTTGATGAGCAACCTTTGCCAGGTGCAGGCGGTGGTGAATCTGCTGCTGGCGGTGAGATGGTTGCATCTACAAATACGCAAGAAAATGATCTTGGATGGATTTGGTATATTCTTGGAGCTGTATTCTTAGTTGTTATATTTTCTGTTGGTGGCGTAAAACGTCAATTACAGGAATTAGATGAAGATGCAGGTAAAGAGATAAAGGTAGGCTCCAAAGCATGGATGTTTAAAAACCGTAAGTACATCGGTATGGTTGGTCTTGTTGTTGTTATGGCAGGAGTAACTTGGTTGTTGGTAGGGTTGAACCAGGTGGGTGTTGTAACAGGTTATCAACCGAGTCAGCCAATTGCATTTCCTCATGATAAGCACGCTGGAATAAACGGTATTGACTGTAAGTATTGTCACAACTCAGCAAATAAGTCTAAATCAGCTGGTATTCCGACAACGAATGTTTGTATGAACTGTCACAAACAAATTCAAGGAGAAGGAGATCAAGTTGAAAAAATTAAAAAGATTTATAAATCAGCTGGATTCTCTCCAGAAGGTGGTGGTAAATACAGTGGAGAAACAGAGAATATTGTTTGGAACAAAGTACACCAACTTCCAGATCACGTTTACTTTAATCACTCTCAACACGTAGAGGTTGGTGGAATTGATTGTAAACAATGTCACGGGGATATGACTAAGCAAAAAGAATTGCCGAGAGTAGTTCCTGTAGAAGAATTAAACAAAATTGAAGGTAACATACAATTGACTAAAGCTACATTAACAATGGGTTGGTGTATTGAATGTCATGGTGTAAAAGAAGTTTCTTCTGGACCTATTGAAGGGAAAGGCGGATATTATGATGAAATTCATAAACGTTTATTAGAAAACGATGAAACACTTTACGAAGAATATCTAGAAGATGGTAAGGTAACCGTAGATGAGCTTGGCGGATGGGAATGTGCTAAGTGTCATTACTAATTTAATTGAAAGTTGATAGCTAAATAATATAGGGCAATGGGCAAAAAATATTGGAAAGGTCTCGATGAATTGAATGAAACTCCTGAGTTTCTAGAGAAAAGAGATAATGAATTTGGTCAAGATGTAGTAAGTGTTGATGAATTCTTAGCTGATGACAAGCTAAGTGAATCATCCACACCAAGAAGGGATTTTCTGAAATTCTTAGGATTTAGCGTTGCTGCTGCTACAATTGCAGCGTGTGAAGCTCCTGTAACGAAGGCTATTCCTTATGTAAACAAACCAGTTGATGTAACACCTGGTGTTGCAACTTGGTACGCATCAACTTATTACGATGGAAACGCTTACGCGAACATTCTTGTAAAAACAAGAGAAGGAAGACCAATTTATATTAAAGGAAATAAAGATTTTGGATTTACTAATGGAAGTGTAACGCCACAAATTATTGCTTCTGTTCTTTCTTTATATAATGAAGCAAGATTACAATATGCTTTTAAAGACGGACAAGGAATTTCCACTGCTGATGCGGATTCAGAGATTAAAGCTGAGTTAAATAAAATAAAACAAAAAGGAGGAAAGGTTGTTTTGGTGTCTAACACTTTAGCATCACCTTCGTCTTATAAAGCTGTTCAGGAATTAGAAAAATCAATTACTGGAAGAACGACCACACCATCAAATGTTGATAGTGGAAAAGATAAAGGTTTTATAGGTACAACTGTTGATAATATTGAAAATGCATTAGGAATTAATGAAGAAACTGAAGAGTCAGTTCAATCAAATTCTAATACAGGTGCATCTTTTGAACATATACAATACGACTCTGTTTCTTATGCAGGAATAAGGAAAGCAAATGAATTATCTTTTGGTAAATCAATGATACCAGATTATGATTTCTCAAAAGCAAAAACAATCGTTAGTTTTGGTGCCGACTTCCTAAGTACTTGGTTGATGTCAACGCAGTATGCTAGTCAATACAGTCAGCGAAGAGATCCAGATGGAGATTGGATGAGCAAGCATTATCAAGTAGAGGCAAACATGTCAATTACTGGTACAAATGCTGATGTTCGATTGATGATGAAACCATCAGAGGAAGCAGGAATTCTAGCTGCATTGATTAAAGAAGTAGGAGGAAGTGCCAACGGTGTATCAGCTTCTGTTCCTGAGAGAATAGGAAGTGAAAATATTACCAAAATTGCAAAAGATTTAAAGAAAGGAAACGGATTAGTTGTTTCTGGATCTAATAATACGGGAGTTCAGGTTTTAGTAAATAAGTTAAACCATTTAATTGGAGCTTATTCGAGTACGATCAACGTGAACAATCCAGTTCAGATGTTTGCTTCAGAAGATGATAAAATGATGAAGTTTGTATCTGATGTCCTTGCTAAAAAGGGTCCTGATGCTGTTATCTTTTATGGTGTTAACCCTGTTTATACTGCACCTAACGGCGTTGCTTTAGCTGAAGCACTTTCGAATACAGCTTTAACTATCTCAACGGCGAGTGTAATGGACGAAACTGCTGCAAAATGTAAGTATGTTGTTCCAGACCACCACGCTTTAGAGGCATGGAATGATTTTTCCCCCAAAGCAAATGAATTTTCTCTAGCACAACCTACGATTCGTCCATTGTACGATACTGTTGCTGCGCAAGAATCTTTCTTGGTATGGGCAGGAAAAGCTGAACGAGAAGGAAAAGATAGTCGCGTATTCTTCAACTTTATAAAAGAAAATTGGTCAGGAAAATCTTTTGAAGGCGCAACGAATTTTGATGAATTTTGGAATACGACAATCCATAATTCAGTATATTCAAAATCTACTCCTGCACCATCTAAACCAAATTTTGATGACAGTGCTTTTGGTAAGATTTCAAAACAATTACCAAAAGGTGGAGATTTAGAAGTTGTTTTATATCAAAAATCAGCAATAGGGAGAGGAGATCAAGCCGCTAACCCTTGGTTACAAGAAACTCCAGATCCAATTACAAAAGTTACATGGGATAACTATATTACCATGAATCCTACTGTTATGGAAGAACAGGGGTACAATGAGCATATTGACCAAGAGCACGGATGTACACTTGCTTCAATCACTGTAGGTGAAGTTACCTATGAATTACCTGTATTCCCATCACCAGGACAAGCTCCAGGAACAGTTGGAATCGCTTTAGGTTATGGTCGAGGTGAAGGTGGAGAAAATATTGGTAAAGCAGCTTTCCAAACCAAAGAGTACGGTGGTTTACATACCGATGAAAACGGAAACCCAAAACCAATTGGTAAGAATGCCTTCAGAATGATTCAAACGGCTAATGGTGTTATGGAGTACAGCGCACCAGGATCAATTGAAAATAAAAACACAAATTATTTAATTGCTACCACTCAGATTCACAGAACAGTGATGGCAAGAAACTCTATTGTAAGAGAAACTACTTTGGATACTTATGCAAATCATTCTAAAGATGCATATAATCCTGATTGGACATTACAAAAAATAGATAAAAATGGCCACCATGTCGAGGCTCCATTAGAAGAGTTTAATCTTTGGGATGATCATCCAGTAGAAAATGTTGGACATCGTTGGGGTATGACAATTGACCTTAATGCCTGTATTGGTTGTGGTTCATGTTTAGTCGCTTGTCAGGCTGAAAACAACGTTCCTGTTGTTGGTAAGGATGAAGTGAGAAGAGGACGTGAAATGCATTGGTTGCGTATTGATCGTTACTATGCTTCTGATGATGAGGCTACTGTTGGTCAAAGAAAAGATAAAGATGACTTTAGTTACAAGCAATTAGAAATTGCTGCTGAAAATCCAAAGGTGATTCATCAACCAATGATGTGCCACCATTGTAATCATGCACCGTGTGAAACAGTTTGTCCTGTTTCGGCAACAACTCATTCTAATGAAGGTTTAAACCAAATGGCTTATAACCGTTGTATCGGAACACGTTACTGTGCAAACAACTGTCCATATAAAGTAAGACGTTTCAACTGGTTCAACTATCCATCTTATAAGAAGTTTGGTGAAGTTAACCCAGCGCAAGACGAGTTAGGACGTATGGTACTTAATCCAGATGTAACGGTGAGAACACGTGGTGTTATGGAAAAATGTTCTTTCTGTGTTCAGCGAATTCAAGAAGGTAAGTTGACAGCCAAAAAAGACCAACGTCCAGTAGAGGATGGTGATGTTACTACAGCTTGTGGTGATGCTTGTCCATCAAATGCAATTATCGTTGGAGATTGGAATGATCCAAATTCTAAAATAAGAAGATCAGCAGATCACAAACGTTCTTACCAAGCATTAGAAGAAATCGGTGTTAAGCCAAACATGTGGTACAAGGTAAAAGTACGTAATGAGGAAAATGATCTCTTAGCAAGTATTCAACTAGATAAGGAACATACAGTTGAACACAACAAAGAAGAAGCAGAGAACAGTCATTAATTGAATTAGAAGTATTAAAACAATAAATATATTGTAATGCATAAGGAAGCAACTATTAGAGAACCCTTAGTTTTAGGTCACAAAACCTTTCATGAAGTAACTGAGGATGTTTGTAAACCAATCGAGGGGAAAGCACCAAAAACGTGGTATATTCTTTTTGCCATCGCTGCTATTATTGGAGTTTATGGTGTGGGATGTATTCTTTATCTCCTTGGTACAGGTATTGGTACATGGGGATTAAATAAAACCATTAACTGGGCTTGGGATATTACCAACTTCGTATGGTGGGTAGGTATCGGACACGCGGGAACACTTATTTCTGCTGTACTTTTACTTTTCCGTCAAAAATGGAGAATGGCAATTAACCGTTCTGCGGAGGCAATGACCATTTTTGCCGTATTTATGGCTGGTATGTTTCCATTAATTCACATGGGACGTATATGGGTTGCTTACTGGGTAATGCCACTTCCCAACCAATTTGGTTCCTTATGGCCCAACTTTAACTCACCTTTACTTTGGGACGTTTTTGCAATTTCCACTTACCTATCAGTATCTTTGGTGTTTTGGTATATTGGATTAATTCCGGATTTTGCAACCATTAGAGATAGAGCGAAAAAACCATTAGCAAAAAAGATGTACGGAATGTTATCTTTTGGATGGTCAGGCCGTGCAAAACAATGGTCTCGCTTTGAAATGGTATCACTTGTATTGGCTGGTTTAGCTACTCCACTTGTATTCTCAGTTCACTCTATTGTATCCTTTGACTTCGCTACTTCTGTAATACCAGGTTGGCATACTACAATTTTCCCTCCATATTTCGTTGCAGGTGCTGTTTTTTCTGGATTCGCAATGGTTCAAACTTTGATGCTTGTAATGAGAAAGGCATACAATTTAGAGGCATATATTCATACAAAACATATTGAATATATGAATATCGTAATTATGGCTACAGGTTCTATAGTAGGAGTTGCCTATTTAACAGAGCTGTTTGTTTCTTGGTACTCAGGTGTTGAGTATGAAGCGTATGCTTTTATCAATAGAGCAACTGGTCCTTACTGGTGGGCTTATTGGGCAATGATGACTTGTAACGTTGTGTCGCCTCAATTGATGTGGTTCAAAAAATTACGAACAAGTTTAACATTTACCTTCATTATTGCGATTGTAGTTAATATAGGAATGTGGTTTGAGCGTTTTGTAATTATCGGAACTACGCTTCACAGAGATTATTTACCATCTTCATGGAGTATGTTCTATCCAACACACATTGATATTGGTATCTTTGTAGGTACTATAGGACTATTTTTTGTGTTCTTCTTACTGTTTACGCGTTATTTCCCTGTTCTTGCGCTTAATGAGGTAAAAACTATTCTGAAATCTTCAGGACAATCTTATAAAGATGGAGATGCTAAAACACCTGCGTTTTCTGTTGAGGAACAGCATTTAGCTGATGTTAAGATGAAAGCTAAATCTTCAGCAACACCTGCAAAAGAAGATATCGAGAAGAAAACAGGTTCGGCTGAAAACACGGAATTAAATGCCCTAGTAGCTAGTTTGGGTGCGGTAACACCAGAACAGAAAGACGACTTAAAAGAACTTGCAGGTCTTGGGCCAGTAGTAGAGTCTAAAATGAATGAAATCGGAATCTATACTTTCGCACAGATCGCAAGAATTGATACCGAATCCGAATTAACAGTTTTGACTGCCTACCTCGGTACGGCTGGAAATAAAGCTAAACTGGTAGCTTGGAAACTTGAAGCAGTTGAGATATTAAAAAACGATAATAAATAAATCATGGGATCAAACGTAGTTTTTTATGCAATGTATAACGACGATGATGTACTTAAAGACGGTGCAAAGAAGTTAGTTGCAAAAGGAGTTAAAGTAGCAGACGTATTTTCACCATTTCCTATTCATGGCTTGGATCCAATTATTGGGTTGAAAGAAACAAGGTTAGGAATCATGTCTTTTATATATGGACTAACGGGGTTAGCGTTGGCTTTAATAGGAATGAGATACATGATGGTAACTGATTGGCCAATGAATATTGGAGGTAAACCTAACTTTTCTTTTTTAGAGAATATGTTGGCATTTGTCCCTATCGGATTTGAGTTGACTGTCTTATTTGCGGCGCATGCAATGGCAATTACTTATCTTTTAGCAAATAAAACAATTCCAGGAATGCCTGCTGAAAATCCTGATCCGCGAACAACTGATGATCGTTTCGTGATGGAGTTACGTTTAAATGATAACGCTAAGTTCACCGAAAAAGAATTAGAAGACATGTTGATGGAAACAGGTATCGTAGAATTAGATCAAAAAAACATTAAATAATATTGCAATGAAGAAAAACATAGTAGCAATATCTAAACGAACATTTGTACTTACCTTGGGGGTATTTACGCTCTTCTCCTGTGTATCTGACTCAGATTCTCCAGGGCTAGAATTTATGCCTGATATGTATCGTTCACCAGCTATAGAAACTTATGTAGATTATGGTTGGGTAAAGGAAGAAATTAATGTGGAGGCTATGATGACAGCATCAGCTAAACATCCACCAATTCATACGATTCCTTATCATGGTAAAGTTGAAGATTTATCGCTTTATTTACCTTATCACAGAAAAGCCAATAGTTTTGCACCTGTAACACATGGATTGCAAGAAAAACATGGATGGAACTTAAGTACAGAAGCGGGTGGTGACTATTTTATTGCCGCTGAGGATAAAAATCCAATTGAATTAACTAGTGACAATGAAAAGGATATTTTCAAAAAAGGAAAAGAGCTTTTCAATATCAATTGTGCACATTGTCATGGTGAAAAAGGTGATGGTAAAGGACCTATGGTTGAAAGTGGCGCTTATTTAGGGGTTCCAGATTTTAAAAACTTGAAGAATTTACCAGATGGCCAAGTGTTTTATTCAATATACTATGGTAAAGGAATGATGGGAGCACATGCACCATTATTGAATAAAAAAGAAATTTGGACGGTGGTTCATCACATCAATAAGTTAAGATTAGATGACTACGGTGCTGGATCTGTTCAGGAAGAGGTTGTGTCTGATTCATCAACTGTTGAAGAAGCAAATTAATAGTATTTATAACTTAGAAAATTAATAGATAAAATGGATTATCAAGTTTCAAATAAAGCTAAAATATGGACCACGGTCTTGATGATTGTAGGTGTTGTATTTACAGGAATCGGAATTATAGCTGCCATTGATGGAGGTCATTTAGGCCAAAAATTCCTGGGGAATCTATTGTCAAATAGCTTTTTCTTCTTTTCTATTGCTATTAGTGCAATGTTTTTCTTGGCACTTCAATATGCAACAGAAGCAGGTTGGTATGTATATATTAAAAGAGTAATTGAGGCAGTAACTGGTTTTTTACCCTTAGGTATGGGGTTATTAATCATAACTTTTCTTTCACTTACTTTTACAAACGGTGCACACATCTATATGTGGATGGACCCTGAGGTTATGACTGAAACGGGATCTCATTATGATGAATTATCCGCAGGAAAAGGAGCTTATCTGAATCAGCCTTTCTTTTGGGCAAGAACCATTGCTTATTTGGCTATTTACTATTTCATGTGGAAAGGATTTATGAAACGTTCAATCGAACAAGATAACAACCCTGCAAACGCTGTTGATATTCATTTTAAAAACTACAGAAGAGGAGCTCTTTTCTTAGTTTTCTTTGCTGTATTTAGCTCAACAAGTTCGTGGGATTGGTTAATGTCTATTGATATTCATTGGTTCTCTACCTTATTTGGTTGGTATGTTTTTGCAGGTTCTTGGACAAGCGCTATGGTTGTAATTATCCTTCTTTTACTGTATTTGAAAAAATTAGGGTATCTACCAAAAGTAAACGAAAGTCATATTCATGACATTGGAAAATGGGTTTTTGCAACATCTTTCCTTTGGGCATACCTATGGTTCTCACAATATATGTTGATTTGGTATGCTAACATTCCTGAAGAAACAACTTATTACTTAATGAGAATTGAGCACTATAAATTACTGTACTTTGGTATGTTTATCATTAACTTTGCATTTCCAATGTTGATATTAATGTCAAGAGATGCAAAAAGACATGCGGGAACACTGGTTTTTGTTGGACTTGTAATCCTAGCAGGACATTGGCTAGATGTATGGATAATGGTTATGGGTGGTTCAATGGGACCAACAGCTAGTATCGGATTTATGGAAATAGGAATGGCTGTATTGTTCTTAGGTTTGTTTACAAGAGTAATCTTGGTAAGATTAACAAAAGCACCTCTTGTGAGTAAGAATCATCCGTTTTTGGACGAATCTTTGCATCACGAGATATAATTTTTAAGTTAGAATTAGTTAATATTTAAGAGAGATGGGTAATAAGTTAGTTATTATATTGGTAATTATTTTTGGTGTACTTGCTATCGCGCAACTTGTGCGTGTAAGTGAATTAACGGCCAAAGCGACCAAAAGAAAAGAAGAGGAAATTCCTGAGAATGAAAATAAGTTCAATGCAAATATGATGCTTATTTTTATGGTTGCATTGTATGCTTCTTTTATCTGGTTAATGTTAAAGTATGGATATGTAGATTTAGGTCCGGCAGCATCGGCTCATGGTCAAGAAATTGATTGGTTATTTAACCTGAATTGGGTGATTATTATTGCTGTATTCTTTCTTACCAACACATTATTGTTTGTGTTTGCTTGGAAATACTCTAGAAAACCAGGCGTCAAAGCATATTATTACGCTCACAACAACAAACTAGAAATGGTTTGGACTGTTATTCCAGCAGCTGTACTTTCAGTAATCATTATTTTTGGACTTCAAACTTGGAATTCTGCAACTGAAAAAGCAGGTGCTGAATACGAGGATATCGAAATCTTTGCATACCAATTTGCTTGGACTGCTAGATATTCTGGTATGAATAATGATTTAGGTAAATTTGACTATAAATTAACTACCGCTGAAAATCCTTATGGAATTATGACCAAAGAGAATATTGAACGTTCGTTATCTTTAATGAAAGTTGGTGAACCTGGTCAAAGTGGTGTTGAAATGATTGAGGAAAAACTCAATGACCGTTCGGTAATTTTATCAGCAAAGGAAAGGAAAGACTTAGAAACTGAGTTAGGTAGAAAAGAAAGAATGTCACGTCTTCTTGAAGCAATGTCTATAACTTATGCAGATTCACTTGACGAGCTTGCAAATGATGATGTTATTGTTGAAGATAGTCTTGTTCTATTAAAAGGACAAAAGTATAACTTCTCTTTCAGATCAAAAGATGTTATACATAGTGCTTTTTTCCCACACTTTAGAGCACAAATGAACACTGTCCCTGGATTAACAACTTACTTTAAGTTTCAACCTATTTATTCAACAGATGACATGAAAAGAAAGTTGAATAATCCCGAATTTGAATATGCTTTATTATGTAACAAGATTTGTGGAGGTTCTCATTATAGAATGAAAATGTCGATTAAAGTTTTAGAACCAGAAGAGTATTTAGATTGGCAAAAAACAAAATCTACTTATGATGGAACTCCTTGGATTAAAGGTAATGAAGAGGATTTACTCGAATACTACCAATCTATAGCAAGTAGAGTAGAAGAAAATTAATAATTAGATTAGAATATAAATACATTAAATATTTAACACATGGCAGCTGCAGCTCAAGAAGCAATTCACGAACACGATCACCACGAAGAGAGCTTTGTATCAAAGTATATCTTTAGCTATGACCATAAAATGATAGGTAAGCAATTCTTGCTTGCTGCTATTTTTATGGGATTAGTTGGAATGATGTTGTCTGTATTTTTTAGAATTCAATTGGCATGGCCAGGAGAATCCTCTGATTTCCTTAACATGTTTTTAGGAGATCGATGGGCACCAGACGGAATACTTAATCAAGATATGTATCTTGGTCTAGTTACCATTCACGGAACTATAATGGTGTTTTTCGTATTAACAGGAGGTTTAAGTGGTACATTCTCCAACGTACTTATTCCATTACAGTTAGGAGCGAGAGATATGGCCTCAGGTTTCATCAATATGATGTCAGCTTGGTTATTTAATATCTCCTCAGTTATTATGTTGGTGTCTCTATTTGTAGAGTCTGGACCAGCAATGTCTGGTTGGACGGTTTATCCTCCTTTATCAGCACTTCCACAGGCTGTATCAGGATCAGGTTTAGGAATGACCCTATGGTTAATTTCTCTTACCATATTTATCGCATCTTCATTAATCGGTTCCTTAAATTACATTTCAACGATTGTTAACCTTAGAACCAAAGGAATGAAAATGACTAGAATGCCTTTAACAATTTGGGCTTTCTTGGTAACTGCTATTGTAGGTGTTTTATCTTTCCCAGTATTGTTATCTGCCGCATTATTATTATTCATGGATCGCGTTTTAGGGACGTCATTCTATTTAAGTGATATTATTGTAGGTGGAGAAATGCTTGATAACGTTGGTGGTTCACCAATTTTATACCAACACTTATTCTGGTTCCTAGGACACCCAGAAGTTTATATTGTCCTTTTACCAGCCTTGGGAATTTCATCTGAAATTATTTCTACAAACTCTAGAAAACCTATATTTGGTTACCGAGCAATGATTGGTTCCTTATTAGCTATTGGTTTCTTGTCCTTTATTGTTTGGGCACACCACATGTTTGTTTCTGGTATGGATCCATTCTTAGGAAGTGTTTTCGTTTTTACAACTCTATTAATTGCAATACCATCTGCTGTTAAGGTATTTAATTACTTAACAACTTTATGGAGAGGATCAATCGTGTTTACACCTGCAATGTTGTTTGCTATTGGATTAGTTTCAACCTTTATTTCAGGAGGTGTAACCGGTATTATTTTAGCCGATTCTGCTCTTGATATTCAGGTTCATGATACATATTTCGTAGTAGCTCACTTCCACGTTGTAATGGGATTATCCGCTATATTTGGAATGTTTGCTGGTGTATATCATTGGTTCCCTAAAATGTATGGAAGAATGATGAATTCAAGACTGGGATATGCTCACTTCTGGACTACAATAGTTAGTGGTTATGGAGTATTCCTACCAATGCACTTTGTTGGAATTGGAGGAACACCAAGAAGATATTATGATAACTCAATATTTGATACCTTTAACCCAACTGCTGGCGAAATGATTTTAGATTTGAATATTATCATTACTGTCTTTGCAATCATTGGTGCATTTGGACAAGTCTTCTTCTTCTTTAATTTCTTCTATAGTATATTTAGAGGACCAAAAGCGCCTTTAAATCCGTGGAGATCAAACACCTTAGAGTGGACAACACCAACTGCACTTCCTGGACATGGAAACTGGCCTGGAGAGTTGCCGACTGTACATCGTTGGCCTTATGACTACTCTAAACCTGGAGCAGAAGAGGATTTCATCCCACAAACAGTTCCATTAAAAGAGGGTGAAGAAGAACATTAAAAAATTCATATAGGAATATTTTAGCCCAGTACATTAAGTGTGCTGGGCTTTTCTTATCTTTGGAATATAAATACTTGTGTGTGGAAGAAGAAGATTTTGATTATAGAGCTGAAAACCAACAGGGAGATACTGAGATCGATAAGGTATTGAGACCTAAGTCTCTTGATGATTTTACGGGTCAGAAAAAGATTGTTGAAAATCTTCAAATTTTTGTACAAGCAACAAAACAAAGAAATGAACCTTTAGATCATGTTTTATTACATGGACCTCCAGGTTTGGGTAAAACAACCCTTTCAAATATTATTGCCAATGAATTAGAGGTTGGTTTCAAAGTCACATCAGGCCCCGTTTTGGATAAACCTGGTGACTTAGCAGGATTACTAACCAATTTAGAAGAAGGTGATGTTTTATTTATCGATGAAATACACCGCTTATCTCCTGTAATTGAAGAATACCTATATTCTGCAATGGAAGATTTTGTCATCGATATTATGATTGATTCTGGTCCCAATGCGCGAACTGTTCAAATTGCATTAAATCCTTTTACTCTTATTGGCGCAACTACGCGCTCAGGACTGCTTACTGCGCCTTTGCGAGCACGTTTTGGAATAAATGCACGATTACAATACTATAATGCCAAGACACTCACTTTAATCGTGAATCGATCAGCTGATTTATTGAATATTCCGATAAAACATGATGCCGCTTATGAAATTGCGAGTAGAAGTAGAGGAACACCACGTATTGCCAATGCACTTTTAAGAAGAGTACGAGATTTTGCACAAATTAAAGGTAATGGAACCATTAATTTAGAAATTACGCACATCGCATTAACCGCATTAAACGTTGATCAGAATGGATTAGATGAAATGGATAATCGTTTGCTTACTGCACTGATAGATAAATTTAACGGTGGTCCTGTTGGAATTACTACTCTAGCAACTGCTGTTGGTGAAAATGCTGGTACAATTGAAGAGGTTTATGAACCATTTCTTATCCAAGAAGGTTTTTTGTTGAGAACCCAACGTGGAAGAAAAGTTACCCCTAAGGCATACGAACATCTTGGTAAATCACCAGGGGCATCACAAACTGGATTGTTTTAAACTTGAAGCATAGCGTAGAAAATAATACCCGATTTATAAAACAAAAAGCGAAAGACTTAGGTTTTATGTACTGCGGTATATCTAAAGCTGAATTCTTAGAGGAGGAAGCGCCTCACTTGGCGCAATGGTTAAAAGATAATAAGAATGGTAAAATGGCGTACATGGAAAACCATTTTGATAAACGTTTGGACCCAAGAAAACTTGTTCCTGGAGCACAATCCGTGGTTTCTTTATTATTTAATTACTACCCTGATCAGCAGCAGTGTGCTGATGAGACCTACAAGATATCTAAGTATGCTTATGGAGAAGACTACCATTTTATAATTAAGGACAAACTTAAAACATTCTTTCAAGAAATTCAAGATGAAATTGGTGAAGTTGGCGGACGTGTTTTTACTGATTCAGCACCAGTCATGGACAAGGCTTGGGCAAAAAAATCTGGATTAGGTTGGGTAGGTAAAAATACCAACCTCATTCATCCAAAAAATGGGTCGTTTTTCTTTATTGCAGAGTTAATTTTAGATTTACCTTTAAATGCAGATGGACCTATAAAAGATTATTGTGGTACATGCACAAAATGTATCGATGCTTGTCCTACCGATGCAATAACACCTTATGTAGTTGATGGAAGTAAGTGTATCTCTTATTTAACCATAGAATTAAAGGACGAAATTCCCAATCAATTTAAAGGTAAAATGGAGAATTGGATGTTTGGTTGTGATATATGTCAGGATGTATGTCCATGGAATAGATTCTCCAAAGCTCACAACGTACCAAGGTTAAAACCACATGATGATCTACTTGATATGAAACGAACCGATTGGGAAGAGCTAACTGAAGAGGTTTTTAGAAAAGTATTTAAGAAAAGTGCTGTGAAACGCACCAAATTTTCGGGCTTAAAAAGGAATATAGATTTTATTAAGTCAAAAAATTAAAAGTGCAATTTAATGTTATTTACACCTTGTTAATTGAGGACAATGCGCAATAGAAGAATAAGAATTAAAAAAAGGAGCTTTACGCTCCTTTTCTTTTATTTTTTGTAAAAAACTTTTTTTAATACAGATGGGTATAAATGACCAAACTCAAGCATACACCATTCTCTAAACACTTGTAAATCCTCTGATTTATTTATCCATCTTACAGATTTTTCAAGCTCTTTTTGAAACAATTGACGATCAAAACTAACTTTTGTCAAAATGTTTTTACTTAACTCAACCATAATTTAATAATTTCGTTAGTCCACAATATAACAATTTTATCTTTTATCAAACAAAAAATGGTGTTAAATTATATGTGGAGTAACGTAACAGTTAAATCATTTCGACATCCTAGACCACTAGAAAAAATATATTGAAAAATTAGTTGTAATTTTGAAAAAAATGAAAGTTCTAATAATAATCTTTACAATCGTTTTAAGTTCAAGCTATATTTCTTGGGCACAAGAAAAATCAGAATTTGAACAATTAATAAGTAAAATTCAAAATAGTACGTATTCAGATTCTAATGTTGTAAAAGATTACATGATTACAGCAATGAATATTGCGCGTTCTGGTAATAATTTGACGCAAATAGGTAAGGTTTATCAAGCATACGGTAATTATCAATTTTTCACAGGAAATCAAAAAAGAGCACTCTCATATTATGACACAACTATTGTTTATGCTAAAGAAGCCAATGATTCAACCTTAATAATTTCAACTTTAATAAGAAAAAATTTCTATAATTTTAATTTGAACCCAAAGCAGGCAAAGGAAACGTTTCATAGATATTTAAATGTGTCTAAGCGAAGGGGAGATCATGAAAATGCTGCAATTAGTTTAAATGGTATTGCACTTTGCTTTGAATTAGACAATAAACCTAATCAGGCTTTAAAATATTATCTTGAAGCCTATGATATCGCTGTTGAAACGGACAACACCTTCTTACAAGGCATGCTGCTCAGTAATATTGGTTTAATTAAGTATAAAAACAAGCAATATGACCAAGCACTTAATGACTTCATGAAGTCAAAAAAACTATCAGAAAAAATTGGAAGCATACGATTAAATTTTTATTTACAAAATAATTTAGGTTTGGTTTATGAAAGCCTTGGTATGCTTGAAGAATCAATAGCCTATTTTAAAAACTCTATGAAGCGAGCCAATGAACTTGGTTTCCCATACACTAAAGGAGTTACGCACCTTAATTTAAGTGAAGCTTATTATAAATCAAATGATCCTAACTTAGCATTTATGCATGCTGATTCAGCGTATATGTTATTCAAAAAATATAATCAAGTACAAGATATAAGCAAAACATTTCTTATTAAAGCAAAATCTTTTTTAATCAAAAAGAAGTTTGATGATGCGTTAATGGCAGTAGATTCATCAATGTTTTATTCAAAAATGAACAATAGTATCGATGATGTATTGAATGGCTATAAAATAAAATCTAAAATTTATAAAGAACTCGGTCAATATGAAAAAGGATTAGATAATTACATGACTTATGCTAATCTGCGTGACAGTTTAGAGGTCTTAACAAACCAAAAACAGTTTTCGGAGCTTCAAGTAATTTATGAAACAGAAAAAAGAGAAGCCGAATTAAATGAAGAAAGAACGCGGATTGCAATATTAAAGAAAGACAATCGCATTTATCAGTCACGCGTTACCATCATTACCATCATTGTAATTGTTGTTTTACTGATTGCCGCAGTACTCATTTATTTTAGATATATGCAAATACGTAGAAAGCGGCAAATTGTTTTTAGTCATCAATTAATTAAGAACATTGATGATGAACGTTCTAGAATATCGAAAGACCTCCATGATGATATTGGTCAATCTTTATCGGTGGCAAAATCTAAAATTAATTTATTTAATAGAGGGAAGCTTGACGATGTTGATGATATGGAGGAATCCCTGGGTCAAATTATTCAACAAGTAAGAACCTTATCTCACAGATTACACCCATTTTTTTTAGAAAAAATAGGGTTGAATAGAAGTTTGGTTTCTCTTTTAGATCGTTTGGAGAAAGATACCAATCTAATTACAAGTCACGATTTATCCGCCGATATTGATCATTTAAATGAAGAAATACAAAAACAATTATACCGCATAAGTCAGGAATGTATTAATAACACCCTAAAACATGCAGAAGCAAAATCATTGCGGATAACAATTACAAAAGAAGGATCTTATTATACGTATATTTATAGAGATAGTGGTAAAGGATTTGATGCCGTTTCAAAGTCAGGGTTTGGTATTTCAGCAATGAAAGAAAGGGTCAACAAAATAGGAGGACGCTTTTCAATTCAATCCCAACCAGGTAAAGGAGTTAAAATTGTTATTAAATTTCAAAATAAAGAAGCATGAAATTATTAATTGCAGATGATCATCCAATTTTTAGAAGTGGATTAAAGTCGCTTCTTCAGAATGCATATTTAGAGGCCGAAATTTATGAATATGACAATGGAGAAGATGCAGAAAAAGCAATCTTAGAAAACCCACCAGACTTTGCTTTTCTAGATATAGATATGCCAAATAAAAATGGTTTAGAAGTCTGTAAAACAGTCAAAGAAAAAACAAATAGCCAGGTTATTATTTTGACCATGTACAATGATGGTGAGATGTTGAAAAAAGCTTTTGATAATGGTGCAAATGCATACCTTGTAAAAGATAATACATCCGAAGAATTAGTTGAGTGTATTGAGAGTTTAAAGATGGGCGATTCTTACATTGCTAAATCGATGCGAAAATCAGCTAAAGTACAACAGCAATTGAAAAAGTACAGTGAATTAACGGAAAAATTGAAACAACTTACGGCAACAGAAATGAAAACTTTAACCTTAGTGGCCGAAAAGTACTCTTCTAAAGAAATCTCAGAATTACTTTTTGTTTCTGCAAAATCTGTTGAAAACTATCGTTCACGAATCTGTAAGAAACTAGAAATAGACACAAGTAAAAAAAGATTAATTGTTTGGGCTTTGGAAAACAAGGGTTTGATTGACGAAATGGGAAATCAATAATTTATTTTTATTTAAAGTGATCTTGTTTTCTTCATTTATGTTGAGCCAACAACGGAAAATAAGTATCTTGCAACAAAAAAATGAATTTTAAATCAAGTTTAGGTATTCTTAGGATTTTAGCTTTAGTTGAAGGTATTTCTTATCTCGCATTGGGGTTAACAATGCCGCTCAAATACATGTATGATATGCCAACGCCTAATAAAATAGTTGGTATGGCACATGGGGTGTTATTTATTTTATATTGTATTATGGTTTTTATCGTAAACCAAGAAAAGAAATGGAGTTTCACAACGAATTTTTGGGCCTACGTAGCTTCATTGTTGCCTTTTGGCACATTTATAGCGGATGCAAAAATATTTAGGAAAGAACAATTAAAGCAATTAAACATTAAATAATATGGATTGAGGGGTTATCCCCCTTTTATAATCTGTTTTCCTGTATTAACTTTGTAGTGCATTAATTGTATAGTATAACACTGCACTACTTTGTTTAACTTAGTACTACAGAAAATCGCCGAGTTTCGCACAAACTCGGCGATTTTGTTTTTTATATAATTTTTTACTATTTATACCCTTCCTTAATTAGCTATTATCTTGATTGAGTGAAACTCAGGAGGGTCTATTAATTTTTCAATAATCGAATATTATCATGAGAAAATAAGAGGATAAGCAATTTATCTCTTATAAAGATTTTACTATTAATCCTGAAGGAAGGTAATGTTTATAAATTTTGGACATAGTCTTTTACAACTACTACAAAAATGAAATAGCTTTATCTCGTGCTTCTTGATCAACAGCAACATAATCCTCATATTTTGGATGAAGTATGTTTTCCACTGCATTCATGGTTTTTTCATTAATATCTGCAATAGATAAAAAGGAGATTTTTTTATCTAAAAAGGCTTGTACTGTTATTTCATTGGCTGCGTTTAAAGCGCATGCTGCAGTTCCTCCTAATTCCATTGCCTTATAAGCTAAAGCTAGGTTTTTAAACGTTCTGCTATCCGGCTGTTCGAAAGTTAAATGAGGATAGTCTAAAAAATTAAATCGAGGAAAATTGGTCTTCAAACGTTCGGGATATGTTAATGCATACTGAATTGGAAGCTTCATATCCGGTAGTCCCATTTGAGCCTTCATACTGCCGTCTTCAAATTGAATTATAGAATGAATAATCGATTGCGGGTGCACAATAACGTCAATTTGATCAGGATGAAGTCCGAAAAGCCATTTTGCCTCGATAACTTCTAAACCTTTATTCATGAGGGTAGCTGAATCAATGGTAATTTTCGCTCCCATTTCCCAGTTGGGATGTTTTAAGGCTTGTTCGGGTTTTACATTCTCGAGTTGTTCAGTACTCCAACCTCTAAAAGGGCCGCCCGATGCAGTGAGGTATATTTTCTCTATTTTATTATGAAACTCTCCTACCAAACATTGAAAAATTGCGGAATGTTCCGAGTCTACAGGGTATATATTTACACCATGTTTACGTGCCATTTCAGTAATTAACTCACCAGCAACAACAAGCGTTTCTTTATTTGCTAAAGCAAGTGTTTTGTTTGCTTGAATGGCATGTATCGTCGGTTTAAGTCCAGCATAGCCAACTAAAGCAGTAAGTACGGTATCAACGGCTTCAAATGCTACAACTTGACAAAGAGATTCTTTTCCAGCGTAAACATGAATGTCGTGCTCCCACAATGCTGTTTTTACTTTTTCATAATGATCTTCATTAACAATAACAACTGTGTTAGGCTTGTACTTTATAGCTTGTTGAATCAGCAAATCAGCATTGTTATTGGCCGTTATCACCTCTAAATCAAAAACATCAGGATAATTAGAAATAACCTCTAGTGCTTGTATGCCAATTGAACCCGTGCATCCTAAAATAGCAATGCCTTTTGTTGTTTTTTTATCTTCTTGAAAATCTTTATTCACAATACCTTAGTTTTAAAATACGAAAGTAAGGAATTGTTGTTAAGAATTGATACGCTTTACTCAATTACTAAATAGTTAAATGAAGCTTGGAGTTTCATTCTGTCAATTTTTCCGCTTGACTTGTTTCACAATACCACATATTAAAAACAATAATCAACCATAATTGATTATACAAATAGGTTTTTCCATCCAAATAATCGCTTTTTAGTTGCATAATTGCGGTTACATTATAAAAAGAGATTTCATTAAGCAATTCACGATTAACGTATTTATCCAACAAGGGCTTTAATTCTTGTTTGAGCCATAAATTAAGGGGAATTCCAAATCCCCATTTTGGACGATCAAAAAGTTTAGGAGATAAGTATTCAAACAGTACTTCCTTCAACAAATACTTTGAACCTCCATTTTTTCGCTTTAGCTTTTCATCTAAATTTAATGAAAATTCTACTAAACGATGGTCTAATAAGGGAACACGTGCTTCTAACTGATTTTGCATACTTGCACGATCAACCTTCGTAAGTAAATCTCCTGGTAAATAGTATTTTAAATCGTGAAAAGATTGCTGTTCGCTTACTTTTAATCTACGCTTAGTTTTTTCTAATATCAATGGTGAATATGTATCCGAAAAAGTAAAGTTATTTTTCAATTGATGTGTATTAAAAAAACCTTGATCGACCGAAAATATGTGAGACGGTAAATGTTCGTCTTCTTTAAAATTAAAATATTGACTTGCGCGATTATGGTTTTCTTTTGAAGAAACTGAAAGTACTTTTTTAATAAGCCATCGTAAAGTTTTTAATGTAGTTAATCGATCAGCCCATGTATACATTCCGTATCCCATAAATTGTTCATCTCCACCATCTCCCGTGAGTACCATTTTTACTTTTTGACGGGCCTTTTTAGAAATCAAAAATGTTGGTAGTGCAGAAGCATCCGCAAATGGCTCGTCATACCAAGTAGGAATTTCTTCTACTAATTGTTGTACTTCTTGATGGGAGACAATAAATTCATGATGATCGGTGCCAAGTTTTTCAGCAATCTGCTTTGCATATTTACTTTCATCAAATGTGGCTTCTTTAAAACCAATAGAATAGGTTGAGATGGGTTTTTTGGCAATTGATTGTGCAACAGCAGCAATTACAGAAGAGTCTATTCCTCCACTTAGAAATACACCAAAAGGAACATCACTTTTCAATTGGTAGGCTACACTTGATTTTAGTAAATCATGTAGCTTTTTCTTAGCTTGATGTTCGTCACTGAAAACTTCTTTCTCTATTTTGCTTTCTATACTCCAATATTTATGAATCGTTAAGTCGGCCTTTTCTAAGTGTAAATAACTTCCTTCATCTAGTTTTTTAACATCTTGATAAATTGTGAGTGGAGCAGGAATATAACCCAATCTAAAATAATGTTGAATGGCTTTTTCGTTCCACTTGTCCTTACGAATAAATGGTGTAATTGCTTTTAACTCTGAAGCAAAATAAAAAGTTTCAGCATGCCATGCATAGTAAAGAGGTTTGATTCCTAATCGATCTCTAAAAAGATAAAGTTCTTCCTTTGCTTCGTTCCAAATGGCAAAAGCAAACATTCCATTAAAACGTTCAACACAGGCTGGACCCCAATGAATAAAAGATTTTAATACAACCTCTGTGTCTGAATCTGTTGAGAACTCTATGTTTTGATTAACTAATTCTTTTTTGAGTTCATCAAAATTATATAGCTCGCCATTATATACAATGGAAAAATTTCTATCATCTGAATGCATGGGTTGATTGGCAGAATCTGAAAGATCGATAATACTCAATCTACGATGCCCTAAACCACATGTTTTGGTTGAATTTAGAAAACAACTTTTAGCATCAGAACCCCGATGACTTATCGATTGTGTCATCTTTTCTAATGTTTCAGCTTTTACGTTGGCTCTTCGATTAACTATTCCGGTAATACCGCACATAAAGTCTCTATTTTATAGATTGCTTGCTAATAAATGGAATGGAATTATTCTTTTTGACCTGCTTTTATTTTAAGCTGAACTTGGTCGTTATAGGCATATTCAATCATTTTTAATTGGAATTGATCTTTTAATAAGAAAAATTTTAACCATCCAACCTTTCCATTTAAAAGTTGAAAGCCAATAATATTATTTTCTTTATCTGCATCTGTAAAACTATTGTTTGGTGAATTATCGTAAATAATTGCTTGATTAGCAGATGTTACGGATGTGTTTACAATGGGTTGTTTGTCATCGTAAAACATCACTTTATTTGTGTTCTTATCCGTAACGAACACAGTGTGTCCAAAAACCGCGCTTTTGAAAGTTATTTTTGAATGATAATTCATGCAGCTATCCTCACTAATTGAATCATAGTGTATTGAGTAAATCATCTCATAATCGTCTGTTCCATCATGATCAAAATCCAGAAAAATGCGCGCTGATGTATCTTTATGGTAAGGAATAAAACAATCTGAAGATGTTATTTCGATAACACTATCAGTAGGAGTTAGAGATAAATATGGGTTAAACATCTTAAAAACGATGTCATCTTCTAACTTCTTGATTGAATTAATTTTCTTGCAAGAAATAAAACAAAGTAAGCACAATGAAACCCCAAATAAAAAAATCTTCATAGATACATGTTAAGGTTCAAAAATAAACAAAGTTTACAACTAATTAAAAATAAAAAAGAATGAATAAAGTTGGCTTTATTAATGAATGCCTTTGTGTTTATTAAACTTAGATGTAATTTTGCAGAATAATGGCAAAGATTCGAGATATAGAACTAGGTGATTTTCCTTTATTACTTGCACCAATGGAGGATGTTAGTGATCCACCTTTTAGAGCGTTGTGCAAGGAAAATGGTGCAGACTTGATGTATACAGAATTTATTTCCTCTGAAGGTCTTATCCGTGATGCTGTGAAAAGTGTTGAAAAACTCGATATTTTTGAATATGAACGCCCTGTAGGTATACAGATATTTGGAAACGATATTGAAAGTATGAAACGGGCAACCGAAATTACAGCCCAAACAAATCCAGATATAATTGATATTAATTATGGATGTCCAGTTAAAAAGGTTGCATGTAAAGGTTCTGGAGCTGGAATCTTGCAAGATATTCCAAAAATGGTAAAGATGACTGCTGAAATTGTAAAAAGCACCTCTTTGCCCGTAACGGTGAAAACACGGTTAGGCTGGGATGAAAACACGAAATATATTGTTGAAGTTGCAGAAAGATTACAGGACGTTGGCATTGAAGGGATTTCCATTCATGGTCGTACAAGAAAACAAATGTACAAAGGCGAAGCTGATTGGTCATTAATTGCAGAGGTAAAGAACAATCCAAGAATGCATATTCCTGTTTTTGGAAACGGTGATATTGACACACCCGAAAAAGCGGTCTTGTATAAAGAAAAATATGGAGTAGATGGATTAATGATTGGTCGTGCTTCGATCGGGTATCCATGGATTTTTAATGAAATAAAGCATTATCAACAAACTGGAGAACACCTGCCAAAACCTACCTTAGACCAAAGAATTGAAGTTGCTAGAAGACATTTAGAAATGAGTGTGAAATGGAAAGGTGAAAAATTAGCCATTGTTGAAATGAAACGCCACTATTCTAATTATTTTAAAGGAATTCCTCACTTTAAGCCATTTCGAACAAAATTAGTAACAACTTTTGATATCAATGAAGTATATGATACGCTCGACGAAGTAGCAGATAAGTTTAAAGGAGTAGAGTTACTAACCTAATTATGAAGCATAAAGCAATATGTTGGAATATATGGCCAACATGTTTTTAAGTTACTACTGTTACATATATCTTCGAGATAAAGCCTCATCTTTGCAATACATTTAAAAAAGAAAAGATAATATGGCAACAATAAACTTAACAGCAGAACAATTTAAAGCAGATATTTTTGATTATACCGCATCAAAAGAATGGAAATATAAAGGTGATAAACCAGCAATTATTGACTTTTATGCTGATTGGTGCGGACCTTGTAAAGCAGTGGCTCCCATCTTAGAAGAGCTGTCTGAGGAATACGCTGGAAAAGTGAACATTTACAAAATTGACACTGAAGTAGAACAAGAATTATCAGCTGTTTTTGGAATCAGAAGTATTCCGAGCATGCTTTTTATCCCAACAGGAGATAAACAACCTATGATGCAAGCAGGTGCACTTCCAAAAAACTCATTGAAAGAAGTGATTGAGAAAGAGCTAATTTAATGAGTTAGAAATGAAAAGTGTACAGTGTTAACATTAAATGCTTATCAGGAACTTTACCAGTAGTTTAATAAACTACAATAAAAGTACTCTCTTTAACTCGTCAAAATCCTTCCATATTTAAAAATCTTAATTTTCAAATATGATCAGGATGACCCTATTCTAATGTCATCCTGAGGTGAATTTCTATTTCCATCCAGTTGAAAATAGAAATTTACGAAGGACCTTGTCAATTAACCGTTTATTGACATGATTGACGGCTTAGATATTTTTACTGTTAAAGTATCGGATAGGCATTAACAATATTATAACTTTTTTTAATTCAATGTAACATTTGTTATGCACGCATACAGATATGATTCGTTATATTTGCAGTGATTTAAAAACAAGATTATACAATGATTAAAACAGTTATCACTTTATTATTTACTTTCATGTTGACTTTAGGGGTTTTTGCACAATTTGACTTTCAATATACTGGAACAACAAGACCTGCATGGGGAAATCAAGATAGAGAAATTGATGTAATAATTGATGTTACAATTGACAGCTTGTATAAACAACAAGAAGGAACTACAACATTTTATGGTTTATATTTTAGTTATGATATAGAGTTTTTTGAAAATGGAGTTGAGTTACCTTCAAATTTTGAATATAATTTTTGGAATTTAAGATTAAGAATATACTGTGACAATGTTATGACAGACCATGGCTTAATTGATAATGTTAGAAACCAAGGATTTTCTGGGAAGGGTATTGCCTTTAATCGCAAACCATTAGAAGACCCGAATGCGACCCTTGAAAGCCTATTATGTAATGAAATTATATTTTGGGTTGAAGGACCAGGTCTGGACGACGTTGCACCTTCAAAACCACTTCCAATTGAACTTATCACTTTTGATGCTGTAAAAAAAGAACGTAAGGTTGAGCTTTCATGGAAAACGGCAACGGAGACAAACAATGATTTTTTCACCCTTCAACGTTCTTTAGATGGAAAACAATGGGAGAAAGTTCAAACTATTGACGGAGCAGGGAATAGCACAAGCGTCAATGAATATGCTTGGACAGATTATTCACCTCTTGCAGGTGTTTCATATTACAAACTTCAACAAACTGATTTTAATGGTGCAACGACATTTTTCCCTATCGTTTCGGTATTGAATGATGAGACCTTAGCTTTAACTGCCTATCCTAACCCTGTTGAACATACAATTACTTTATCAGGTATAAATAACGAGAATTCTATACATGTTTTTAATTCAATTGGAGTTGAGATAACCCAAGACATATTGATTTCTTTGACTCCATCAAAAAAGAGGTTAATCAATATGTCTAACTTGTCAACAGGAGTATATTATATTTCCAATGGTGAACATACAATTCAGGTTTTAAAACGCTAGCATTTAGCAAATACAATTTCTTAAAATTGTCCAATCAATTCTCAGTAATTTTAACGCTCAAATTTGCCTTTAGATCTATTTTGTTTGAGTTGATTTTGATGTTCAAATTGATACACTATGAATTGTTCAAATTAGATGTAAATCTCCAAAAGAATTTGATTGTACATTCACGATATAATTCTTTCAAGAAAGTATAAATTTTGGTGGTTTTATTTACACTAAATAAAGCGTTGTTTTAGAGAAAAAAACATACTATTTTTCTTCAAATTATTACCAACAAGGACTCTTAAGGCATAAAATTTATATTTATGATTAACGACAAAAAATGTAATCTTATCTATTGATTTTATTGGTTTATAGAAGTGTTTCGTATAAAAAGGCTTTTAAGATGCACATTATTTCAATACAAATCACAATTGTTTTTACTTAATTATAAACATCCTATGTTGATAGATTTTTATTCATGTCTTTTCAACATTTAAAGAGAAATAAAATTAAGGTGATTTATCTTTCATTTCCTTTGCAAATGTGAGGTTTCAAATTGAAATAAAAATCAAACTTTATTTTCCAATTTTAGTAAATGTGAATAAGTAAAAATGATATTTTTTTTTTGAACCTTTTTTGTCAATTAATGTTCCTAATTTTATCCCAGATTTGAGCATCGAAATTTTTCAGACTAAAATTTTATTTCGAATCTAACCAACAAATTGAATATTAACAACTTTAAAAATATATGGTGATATGAGCGAAGGATTGGCACTTAAAACTCAGGACAAATTAAAGAAATACGCGCAGGAAGATGTATTGAAAGCAGCAATAGATTATTTCAAAGGAGACACTTTAGCTGGTGAAGTTTGGATGAAAAAGTATGCGCTGAAAGATGCCATGGGAAACCTTTATGAAAAAACACCAGATGAAATGCATCATCGTTTGGCGAGAGAGTTTGCTAGAATTGAAGCCAAATATCCCAACCCTGTAAGTGAACAAGAAATTTATGACGTAATTAAAGATTTTAAATACATTGTTCCACAAGGAAGTCCAATGGCTGGCATTGGAAATGATTTTCAATATGTTTCTATTTCAAACTGCTTCGTAATTGGGAATGATCGTGATGAAGATTCTTATGGTGGAATTTTGAAATTGGATCAAGAATTAGTTCAGTTGATGAAGAGAAGAGCTGGAGTAGGGGTTGATTTATCTTTTGTTCGTCCGAGTGGATCTCCAGTTCAGAACTCCGCTTTAACTGCCACTGGAGTTGTTCCTTTTATGGAACGTTTTTCAAACTCAACGAGAGAAGTTGCTCAAGGTGGGCGAAGAGGTGCTTTAATGGAATCAATTGCTATTGATCATCCAGACTCAGAGGCATTTATTGATGCCAAAACAACAGCAGGAAAAGTTACAGGTGCCAATGTTTCTGTAAAAATTTCTGACGATTTTATGAAATCAGCATTAACAGGAGGAGATTATACATTGACTTATCCTGTGAAATCAGCGCAACCCACATTTACTAAAACAGTAGATGCAAAGAAAATTTGGGGTAAAGTTGTTCACAATGCGTGGGCTTCTGCTGAACCAGGAGTTTTATTTTGGGATACTTTAATTAAAGAATCTATTCCTGATTGTTACGCTGATTTAGGATTTGAAACAGTTTCTACAAATCCATGTGGAGAAATTCCATTGTGTCCAAATGATTCATGTCGTTTATTAGCGATTAACTTGTACTCATACGTAAATAATCCATTTACAGATGAAGCTACGTTTGATTATGAATTGTTTGATAAGCATGTTGTGTTAGCGCAACGTTTAATGGATGATTTGATTGATCTAGAGCTTGAAAAAGTAGACAAAATCATCAATAAAATTAAAAATGATCCAGAATCTGATCACGTAAAAAATACCGAGTTGAATTTATGGATGCAAATCCGTGAAAAATGTCAACAAGGTAGAAGAACCGGGTTGGGAATTACAGCAGAAGGTGACATGCTTGCTGCCATGGGGATTTGTTACGGTACTGACGAAGCAAACGACTTCTCGGATAAATTACACATGAGATTAAAGCATAACGCTTTCTTATCTTCTAGTATTATGGCAGAAGAGAGAGGTGCATTCCCAATTTGGGACGCAAAACGTGAAGAGAATAATCCTTTCATGTTGCGTATTAAAGAGGAAAATCCTGCGCTTTACGAAAGATTAGTAGAAAAAGGAAGAAGAAATATTGCTTTGTTAACGATTGCACCAACAGGTTCTGTATCTATTTTAACACAAACAACTTCTGGAATTGAGCCTGCATTTATGGTTTCTTACATGAGAAGAAGAAAGATTAATCCAGATGATACGGATGCAAGAGTAGATTTCGTAGATGAAGTTGGTGACTCTTGGCAAGAATACCCTGTTTTCCACCACAAATTTGAAACATACCTTATTGCGAAAGGTTATGATTTGGAAGAGGTACGTAAAATGGATCAAGACCAAATCGCGTCCATTATTGCAAAATCTCCATATCATAAAGCAACGTCAAATGATGTTGATTGGGTAAAGAAAGTGGAAATGCAAGGACGTGTTCAGAAACATATTGACCATTCAATTTCAGTGACGGTTAATTTACCGAATGATATCACAGAAGAAATGGTTGGTAAGGTTTATCAAACAGCTTGGGAGTCAGGATGTAAAGGTGTTACTGTTTATCGTGATGGTTCACGTTCGGGAGTATTGGTTTCAACTTCAGAAAAAGAGGAAAAAGACGATAACAAAACAATTAATTTTGATGACCACCACGCTCCAGAGCGTCCAGAAAAACTAGAAGCAGAGGTTGTTCGATTCCAAAATAACTTGGAAGAATGGATTGCATTTGTCGGGATGTTAGATGGGCGTCCGTATGAAATATTTACAGGACGTAGAGACGGATTCAATGGAATTCCAAATGATGTAAAAAAAGGTTTCATTAAAAAAGTGAAAAGTGATGACAGCAGTCGTTATGACTTCCAATATGAAGATAGAGGCGGATATAACGTTACTGTTGAAGGTTTGTCACGTTCGTTTGACAAAGAATATTGGAATTATGCTAAAATGATATCAGGTGTACTTCGTCATGGAATGCCTTTACTTCATGTGGTTGATTTAGTAGGTTCATTAAACTTAAGTGATGATACACTAAACACATGGAAAAATGGTGTGACAAGAGTAGTGAAGAAATTTGTACCCGATGGAACAAAAAGTAACAACGAATGTCCAGAATGTAATCAAAAAAGCGTTCAGTTTCAAGAAGGATGTTTAACATGCACAAACTGTGGACACAGTAAATGTGGATAACACATAATATATTTTTAAATATTATAGGAGGATGGAAATGGTTTTCATCCTCTTTTTTTGTTTAAAACTTTAGCTGTAAGATCTATCATTAACCCGCATTCTAAAATACAGTGCGATGATTTGAACGTGCCGAAATACAGTCTAGATATGACTCATAAAATTCGTGTTTTGTAAATCTCAAGTCAAATTACCAATTTTTACTATCATTGTACAAATCTTTATTTTAATTTTGAGTATGTCTAAAACTGGCTTTATCATTCTTTTTATCTTGAATCTATTTTATAGCTTTTCACAAGATAAAATAACCCCGCTTCCATCAGATTTAAAAGAAAGTTCTGCATTAATTAAGCATAAAAAATTATTTTTAACAATCAATGACTCTGGTGGTGAACCAATGATCTATGTCTTTGATAAAAAGGCACAAATTAAACACACCTGTTATATTGCTGATGCCAAAAACACAGATTGGGAAGCGCTAGCTTACGATAATGAAAAATATTTATACATCGCTGACATAGGTAATAATGAAAATAAACGCAAAGATTTATGTGTTTATAAATTGAGAATGGATGAGGTTTTAACCGAAGATACCGTAAAGGCCGAACAAATCTTATTCTCTTATCCTGAACAAAGACACTTCCCTCCTTATCAGTCTGATTTGTACTACGATGCAGAAGCAATGGTAGTTAAGCAGAATGTTTTAGGTGAAAATGAATTACTTATTTTTACGAAAAACAGAACTGTTCCTTTTGATGGAATTGCTAAGATTTACTCTCTACCATTAGTTCCAGGGGAATACCAAGCAAATCTTGTAGCAGATTTACAACTACCCGCTACAAATTGGCGCGAGGAAAGCATTACAGACGCTACTTTCTATAATCAAGATGAACTTTATCTATTGACCTATTCTAAGGTTTATATGTATAAATATGAGAATGAAAAATGGGTTCAGAAAAAAGAGTATCTACACGATTCTTGGACACAAAAAGAAGGAATTGCAGCCGATAAAAGATTTATTTATTTGACAGATGAAAATGCAGCGAGTATCTTTAGCCACAATTATCTTTATAAGCAGAAAAAATGATTGACCTTAAAGAAATTGATACCATAATTTTTGACATGGACGGAGTTTTAATCAATTCTGAACCGATGTGGAAAGCCGCTGAAATTAAAGTTTTCGATACCATTGGAATTGACTTTATTGCTGTTGGAGGTGAAAAAACTGTTGGTTTAAGAATAGACGAAGTGGTTGATTATTGGTATGCTTTATATCCGTGGAAAAACAAAACGAAAGCAGAAGTCGTAGATGAAATCATGCTGGAGATGGTCAATGGAATAAAAGCCAATGGAAAACCAATGAAAGGTGTTGTTGAAATTCTAGAATTTTTTAAATCTAAAGGAATGAAAATTGGCTTGGCAAGTTCATCTTTTCAGATTTTAATTGACACCAGTCTCGAAAAACTTGGGATTGCTCATTATTTCGATGTAACACTTTCTGCTCAAAATTGTACTTATGGAAAACCTCATCCTGAAGTATATATTGAAGCTGCAAAATTGTTAAAAAGTGAACCCCAAAACTGTTTGGTTATCGAAGATTCATTAAATGGTGTAATCGCAGGGAAAGCTGCAAAAATGAATGTTGTAGCAGTTCCAGATGGAACACATGAGGTTTCTGAACAATTGAAAGTGGCAGATTTACGGGTGGATAATTTGAAAGAACTTTTGAAAGTTCTTTCAAATTAGGGAGAGTTGCCGATAAATCGGCAGGTGGAGGGTGCAGGAACTCTTCTTCACTCGGTCATCATAGAGAAAAAAAAGGTGATAATGAAATTTTATTTCATTATCACCTTTCTCTTTTAATCAGATTGGGAAAACAGTCTCTCTCTTTAAACTATTTTTCTCGATTTATCGAGGGAAATCCGCTCCCTATCTTCTTGATTCATCAAGAAAATACAGCATCCAATGCATTTTTAAATTGTTGTGCAGCATTTTCAAGCACTTCTTTTGTGTGAACATGAGAAACAAATCCTACTTCGTAACCACTTGGACCAACATATACACTTCTTTCCAATAAGGCTTTGTGTAATTTTTTAAATGGCGTCATGTCAGCATTAATCTGTGCTGCGCTACGTATTGTTGTTTGGTCAGAAAATGCCATCCAGAAGATTGAGCCAACAGTTACCAAAGAGAAATCATATCCCTTTTCTTTGGCATGTGCGTTAACAGATTCAACAAAAGTTTTTGTTCTTGCTTCTTGGTCTTCGTAAAAACCAGGTTGACTACAAACTGTCAATTGCGCAATTCCTGCAGCCATAGCCACTGGATTTCCACTTAAAGTTCCTGCCTGATAAACTGGTCCGTCTGGTGAAACGCTTTGCATGATGTGTTTTTTCGCACCGTAAGCTCCTACAGGCAATCCACCACCAATAATTTTTCCGTAAGAAACGATGTCTGGAGCAATGTCATAATATTCAGCAGCACCTGAAAATGCAACTCTGAATCCTGAAATTACTTCATCAAAGAACAATAAAACACCGTGTTCTGTACACATTTCACGAAGCTTTAGCAAGAACGATTTTTCTTGTAATAAAAGTCCGTTGTTTGCTGGAATCGGCTCTATAATTACACATGCTAAATCATCTGCATGTTTTTCAAAAGCAGCTTCTAATGCCTCCTCATCATTTAAAGGAATAACAATGGTGTCTTCAACTACTTTTTGTGGAACACCCGCACTTGAACTCTCGCCAAATGTTGCTAATCCTGATCCTGCATTTACAAGCAAAGAATCAAAGTGACCGTGGTAACATCCTTCAAACTTGATGATTTTGTTTTTTCCGGTATAACCTCTTGCCAAGCGTATTCCTGACATTACCGCTTCCGTTCCAGAAGAAACAAAACGAATTTTATCAACATAAGGATTTCGAGAAATGATGATCTCAGCCAAATCACTTTCCAATTTCGTAGGCGCACCAAAGCTGGTTCCGTTTTCTAAAGTATCTACTATGTTTTGGTGAACATCTGGGTAGTTATGTCCTAAAATATGCGGGCCAAAACTACAGCAAAAGTCGATGAATTGATTTTCATCTTCATCCCAAATATAAGGACCTTTTCCTTTTTTAATAAACAATGGAGCACCCTCCACCGCTTTAAAAGCACGTACGGGTGAATTCACTCCACCAGGGAAATATTCCAATGCTTTTTCATATAATTTCTCAGAATTTGAACGTTTCATTTTGAACAATTTTGATTTATCGCAAAGGTACTGATTCCTTAGCAGATTCTTGAGATTTTGTGTTTAATAATGTTGGTCTGAGAACTTAAATTATGCAGCTGATAAATAGAGTTAGTAGTAACTTAACATACTTGTTGTTTGACTCTCAATTCAAGGTATAACATATTCCAAAATTTAAGCTAAGTGAATTAGTTTTCTTGAGCGAAAAAGCGAAATTTTTATTTGCTGATACTTGATCTCCAATACTAGGAACATAAGATTCGTAGGAGGTAAAAAAACTTTCATTATTTAAAGACAACCCTAATCTCGTTTGTGAGTTAAAGAAAAACAATCTCAAAAGCGGGAGTTCAATTCCTGTAAATAAGGTTGTTTTTTTTCCAATTTTTAAATGGTATTGAAAAGTACCATTCAAATATAAATCGTAAAGTTTTACTTGATACCCTAGATTATAATCTGAAACATCTTCAGATAAATACTTACGGGTTTTTGAAACCCCATTAGGATCAATTTCCTCCGACTCATGGGCTAAAGAAATGGTTTTATTTCTCCCAGATAACATCCCACTTCCAATGGTAAAACCAAACCTAAGCTTATTGCTTTTTAAAGGATTAAATAACATCCTGAAATTACCTCCAATATAATCCGCTACAAGGTTTTCAGTCATCAACATAGAAAACAAGGAGTCTGGATGATAAACTCGACCTCTATTATTAGTCGAGCGTGAATACCTTACTCCGACACCAAACAAATGCTTTCCGCTTTTCGTACTAATATAGGCTCTGAGGCTATAAGCCGTTCTGAAATGATTTTGCCGTTGAGTAGTTCGAATAAGTCCATTTTTCTGTTCAGATTTTATGTTGTAAAAATTGCCCTCACCATAAAAAGAACTCAATACCGGAACTAATCTAAAGTCCGCTTCCACAGTAACTCTGCTTGAGAAGTCCTGAGCAAACGAAAAGATAGACTTAAATGAATATAAAAACCCAACTACTACAATAATAATAATTCTACTCACTAATTAGTTTTTTTGGTTCTACCACGAATTTAGTGGAATTTTATAAATTAGCATAATAAATTGAATGCCATAACTACCAATTAACTATAGGTTTAACTCAAAAACGTCCCATACTCTATTGCTTAAAAACCGCTTCGAATGATAAATCAATTAAACACGTTAGAACTCACTTCATATTTTACCCTGTTTTTATTCAAACGCAACAAAAAATAGCTAAGACGTTATAAGCTTTTATAATTGTATTTAACTCTATCTATATTCTATATAAATACAGTTATATATTTGTATTTATCTCTAATTTTGTGATATATAAGTACTATTATGAATTTGTATACTTGTATTTATCTCTGTTTTGAAATAGATAAATATAAATATATTTTTGTATATTCGTATTTAACTCTACTTTATGGCTGGTAAATACAAATATATGACAGGAAGAAAAGAACAGGAAAACCTAATGAATGGATTTATCAATAAGAATAAATCGACTTTTTTAGCGGTAACTGGTCGGCGAAGAGTTGGTAAAACATATCTTATAGACGAAGTATATGGCAATCATTTATGTTTACGAATAACAGGGATACAAGATGCAGACACACAAGCTCAAATAAATAATTTTACGCAAAAAATAGCAGAATATTCAAAACTACCAATTGTGACTCCACCCAACAATTGGCAAGAGGTTTTTTCATTATTGAAAATTTATCTAAAAGCACTTTCTAAATCTAAAAAACAGGTGATTTTTATTGACGAATTACCTTGGATAGCAACAAAACGTTCTGGATTTGTGCAGTTATTGGCCCATTTATGGAATGACTACTTATCCAAAGAAAAACATTTTATTTTAGTGGTTTGTGGCTCTGCCACTTCTTGGATTGCAGAAAAAATAGTTAACGATAAAGGTGGATTTCACAATCGATTAGATCAAGTTCTTCAACTCAATCCATTTACCTTAAAAGAAACGAAAGCTTTTTTAAAGCATAAAGGAATCAAGTTAACAGACCAAGCCATTACTGAAATATATATGGTTATGGGAGGAATTCCATATTATTTAGACCAAATAAAAAAAGGAGAATCGGTAAGACAAATAATCGAAAGGCTATGTTTTGATGAAAATGGAATTTTAAAAAATGAATACGACAATCTATACAAAGCCCTGTTTGAAAATGCGAATAATCATGAAGCTATAGTAGCAGCATTGGCGACCTCTCAAAGTGGTTTAACAAGAAAACAAATCATTAATAAATCAAAAGTAAAAGAAGGCGGTCCCTATACCCGAGCGATGAACGATTTATTGATTTCTGGTTTTGTGGAAGAGGTTGTGCCTTATGGCAGAAGCAAAAGAGGTGCGCTATATCGATTGATAGACGAGTACTCCGTATTTTATCATAAATTCATCGTTAAAAATAAAAAAAGGGAAAAGAAATTTGGTCAACTTTGCATCAATCTCAGCAATATAAGATATGGACAGGCTACGCTTTTGAAAACTTGTGTCAACGCCATATTAAAGAGATAAAAAATGTATTGGGAATTTCTGGTGTTTATACCGAGCATTATTCTTTTAATAATAAAGCAGATGAAAATTCGCAATCTAATTACCAAATTGATTTGATAATTGATCGAAAAGACGAATGCATCAATTTATGTGAATGTAAATTTTATAACGGTGAATTCACAGTAACTAAAGATTATGCTAAAAAGCTAAGAAATAGAAAACAAGAGTTTATAGAACGCACAAAAACAAATAAAACTGTCTTTAACACATTGATCACCAACTATGGAGCAAAAGAGAACGAACATTTTTTAGATGTAATAGATATAGATTTCACGGTGAGCGATTTGATGACGTGATAGAATAAAAAATAATCTCAGCCAGGTTTTCCTTAATGCTTTATTCTTCACTACTAATAATTTTTCTATTTTAGGAACCTGATAAATTAAAACATTCCAATAATGTCAAAATATAAAAATACACTTGCTTTTGCACAAGAAAAAGACCAATTCGATCCGTTAAGAAAGTGGAGAGATGAATTTCTTATTCCAGATTTTCATGAAAAGCCTGTGGTGTATTTTACAGGAAACTCTTTAGGGTTACAACCTAAAAGAACCCAAGAGTACATTCAGCAAGAATTAAATGATTGGGCAAAATGGGGAGTAGAAGGACATTTTGACGCTAAAAATCCGTGGTTTTCTTACCATGAATTGCTGACAGAAAAAGCCGCTAAGATTGTTGGCGCTACCAATAAGGAAGTTGTGATTACGCATTCATTAACAACGAATTTACATCTTTTGATGGTTTCATTTTATCGACCTAAAGGAAAACGCATCAAGATTTTATGTGAAGGAAAAGCTTTTCCATCAGATCAATATGCTTTGCAATCACAAGCAAAACACCACGGATATTCCATCGATGAAGCAATAGTTGAAGTTTTTCCAAGAGAAGGAGAACATTTGTTGAGAAACGAAGACATTGTTTCAAAAATTGAGGAACTAGGCGATGAATTGGCAATGGTAATGATTGGTGGATTAAATTATTATACTGGGCAGCTACTCGATATGAAATCAATTACAGAAGCAGGCCATAAGGTAGGAGCAAAAGTTGGTTTTGATTTAGCACATGCTGCCGGAAATGTAGAGCTTTCTTTGCATGATTGGAATGTAGATTTTGCGGCGTGGTGTACCTACAAATACATGAATTCTAGTCCGGGTGGAGTTGCTGGATTATTTGTTCACGAAAAACATGTTACCAATGATGATCTACCACGATTCGCAGGTTGGTGGGGACACAATAAAGAAAAACGTTTCAAAATGGAGCCAGAATTTCAACCCATTCAAAGTGCTGAGTCTTGGCAATTGAGTAACGCACCAGTTTTAGGAATGGCAGCACACAAAGCTTCTTTAGACATTTTTGATGAGGTAGGAATGGCAGCCATCAGTAAAAAACGTGAAGATATAACGGCTTATTTGGAATTTGTAATTAATGAAGTTTCAAAAGCATCAGAAAATGCAGACTTTGAAATCATCACACCGAAAAACCCAAAAGAAAGAGGTTCACAATTAAGTATTTTAGCCCACGGACAAGGAAAAGATCTTTTCGATGCAATGGCAAAAGAAGGAGTTGTAGCAGATTGGCGAGAACCCAATGTAATCCGTATTGCACCTGTTCCTTTATATAACTCTTATGAGGACGTTTATCGATTTAGTGAAATTCTAAAAAACGCAATACAGTAGCCCAGTAAAATAAAGTAAAAGCATAAACATGCTTTTACTTTAATAAACTGTTGTGATATACTTTTAACTCATTCCAGGTAATTGCTTTCCCAACAGCAGCTTTTGCTTCGGTTAAGCTACCCTCGATTTCATCACCAAGTTTGTCTTTTAGGATGGCGATTTTTTCTTGATCTAAAACCTCGTCTAATTCAATTTTTTCATCTTTTATTAATCGACCTAAATGATTATAAATGGTTTCTTCTTTGAGCACACGCGCATCAGCGATTTCTTGAACAGTGTTTCCTTTTTCAAAAAGTTCAAGTGTTTTTTCAAAAGTGCTTACTTTAGGTTTTTTACTTTTTTCTTTCTTTTTGGCTGCTGTTTTTTCCGAAACAAAATCTTGTAATTCACCAATCATAGGGTTTTCCCGCATGATTTCATTTTTAACAACCTGAACTTTAGCGATTTTAAAATTACGAATTTGATCGTCCCAAACATTTTCCTTTGATAATTCTTTTCCGTTATAAAGATTCTGAATCAATTTTCTGGACTTCTTCAATTCCAGGATTGTCTCGGTAAGTAAATCATCCAATTCACCTAGATCTTCAACATACTGTTTCACGTTAGATTTTTTACCGAGCAACAATAACTTTTTAATGTTGCTTCTAAAAACGGGTTCTAATATTTTAATGAAGTAATTATAAGCAGCTTCATAACGTTCATAAAGTAGATCTATGTCTAAATTATCTGGTTGACAAATACGAATTAATTGTGATCTAAACTTTTTTGAAGGTTCTAGTGTGCCCATTAAGGCATTTATCTGCTCTTCAAACCATACTTTGTTTTTTGCCATTTCACTGCGTGGACCAGCTGTTTTATGTGCTGCTTCCAACGATAACCATCGACTAACCATTGCATCCCAATTAAAAGTTTTGGTAAGTCTATTTTGTAAATAGGTAATCGTTCCTAGTTCTAGTTTTCTAGAAAGTAAGTCACGATCTGCTTTGTTTTTTGCATAATTTACTACGTGTTGATCATTGCGTAAACCGTTTAATTGAATTGGACTTGTCAATACCAATCCTTTTAACGAAACTAAACGAGATAGTCCTACATACGCTTGACCGGGAGCAAATACTTTAGATAAATCTAAAACGGCTTTCTCAAACGTTAAGCCTTGACTTTTATGCACTGTAATTGCCCAAGCAAGTTTTAATGGAAAATGTACAAATGTTCCCACAACCTCTTCTTTAATTTCCCCTGATTTTGGGTCTAATGAAAACTTTACATTTTCCCACTCATATTGTTCCACAGAGATTGTCAAGTTTTCATCAGGAAATAAAACTTTGATTTCATCAGGATATAAAGCCGTAACACGGCCAATTTTACCATTGTAGTAACGCTTTTCATGTGACATATCGTTTTTAATGAACATTACCTGCGCACCTACCTTAAGTTCCATCGTTTTAGGTATGGGATAGATATATTCTGGAAACTTTTTTGTCACCACCGCATCATATTTGGTTGTTTTTCCGGGTAATGCCCGAAGTGCTTTATCGTTTATTTCATCCGCTTTAGCGTTATGGGTTGTTAATGTAATGAAGCCCTCGTGTTCTGTAGCGTCAAAATTTGGTTTTACATATTGATTCAATAATTCAACATTCTCAGGAGAAATGTGATTGTTTCTTAGGTTATTCAATACTTCAATAAAGTCAGGATCATTTTGCCGGTATATTTTTTCCAATTCGATGTAGAGGGGTGGATATTCTTGAATCACCTTAGCATGAAAAAAGAAACTTCCTTTATAATATTTATCAAGTTCAGCCTTTTCTTCTCGTTTTACAATTGGGGGAAGTTGCATTAAATCACCAATAAACAATACTTGAACACCACCATAAGGCGTGTCGTTTCTTCTAATTTTACGCAACATAAAATCCATTGCGTCTAGTAGGTCCGAGCGCAACATACTTACTTCATCAATGATAAGCAGTTCCAATTTTAAAAAAATAGAACGCTTCTTCTTGTTCATATTAAAATGTTGTTGAAGCGTAGTTTTGGTATTGAATTGAGTACGTTGTCCTACAAATGGTGGTTGACCTAATTCTGGTATAAATGCGGCAAATGGCATTTGAAAAAAGGAATGTATGGTAACACCGCCTGCATTTAATGCGGCAATTCCCGTAGGAGCAACGACAACGGTGTTTTTATGTGTTGAATCAATGATTTTTTTTAATAGCGTCGTTTTTCCTGTTCCTGCTTTTCCTGTAAGAAACACAGGATGATTGGTTTGATTGATGAATCGTTCTGTAAAGTCTGCAGGAGACTGGATGTCGGTTGTAATTTGCTTCATTATCGTTAAATTTATTCCAATTTTTTGGTGGTTGCTAAATTAAGATAATAAAAAGGTAAATAGAAAGCAAGCGATTGAGAAAAATATTTTTATGTATAGAATCAAATTCTATAGACTTAATGTTTGTAGGCGTGTTTTTATTTTCATACCTAACATGATACAGTATCGTTCTTAAATTTGATTTAATTCCTGATAAATTTTTGATTCGATTACTTTGCGAACACCTATCTCCAGAGGACAGAAATCATGTGCTAATAATTTCCTCATGTTAGCTGCATTTGGTTGCCTTCTTGTCATATCTCCTTCTTTTAGCGGTGGAAGGAAAACAATTTTCGATTGTGATTTTGTGAGGCGTTGAATTACTTCCGCCAGTTCCAGAATTGTTGTCTCTTTATCGTTTCCGATGTTAATAATGTCATTAACGAATAGTTCATTTTTGAACGCCTTCATTGTGGCTTCTATATTGTCATCTACATAACAAAATGTGCGTGTTTGGTCACCTTTTCCATAAATGGTAATGTCTTCATTTTTTAATGCTTGTTTGATAAACTTACTCATTACAAAGTCCGGACTTTGCTTAGGTCCGTAAGTATTAAAAAACCTGAAAATAGTATAATCTAAACCATACATTTGTTGGTATGAACGGCAAAACGCTTCTCCTAAATTTTTTACAATGGCATAAGGAAGTTTTGAATTCAATGGTGTGGTTTTTTCATGTTGTGGTAATTCCACAGGTTCACCATAAACTTCTGATGAGGATGAGAAAAATAAACGTTTAATTTTATGTTCAGTGGACAAATTAAAAATATGCTTGAGACCTTCGATATCATTTAATACAGCAATCGGGTTGTCAGTTGTTCGTTTTACACCTACTACAGCAGCATAATGAAACACATAATCGAATTTATGTTCATTAAAAAGAGCACTCATTTGATCGTAATCATTACAATCAGCCTCAACAAATAAAAAGTTATCAAATTCGCTTTTGGAGATTTTCTGACGCTTTCCTGTTAGGAAGTTATCTACAGCCACAACACTACAATTTGGATCTTCAATTAGTTTATCTGTAAGGCAACTAGGTATAAAACCTGCTCCTCCTGTAACAAGAATTTTCATTCGTTTTAAGTTTAATTCCGCAGTGCTGCATTAATAATATAGAGGTCAAATTTAATAAAAAATCAGATGCAGCATTGTGAAGTGTCTTAATTATAAGATTTCACAGCATCTGAAGTATTAAAAAAGAACAAAACTTTATCTTTCATTAATGGGGATGGAAATAAGAATAGATTGCTTCGAAATACAAAAATGATGTTCCAAAAAGCACCTCTAATAAATCAAAGGTTGAAGAGATTAGTATCTAAATCTCAAATGTTCGGAATAAAAGTCGTTAATTAAATCGTTCGCTAATTGTCTAAACGTAGACCAATTTCTAAAAGATTGGGCCAGTTTTTACCCGTTACAAACAATTGTTTGGTCGACGCCTTATATGCAATTCCATTCAAGACTTCTCCTGTTTTTCGATAATCTAAGGCCAAAATGCTTGCATCAATGTTTCCTGTAACCGCTCCTGTTTCTGGATCTATGATAACCATTTTGTTGCGTGTATAAATATTAGCATATATTTTACCGTTGATGTATTCTAATTCATTCAACCCCTTAACAGGCCCATTGTTTGAAAACACTTCAATCGATTTTTTCATTCCGAAAGTATTTGGGTCTCTAAAGTAAATACGTTCCGAACCATCAGACATAATTAAGTTTTCTCCATCATTACATAATCCCCAACCTTCACCTGTGTAAGTAAATGTTTCGAGTTCTTCTAAGGTGTTTTTATCATATACGAAACAAGTGTGCTCTTGCCATGTGAGCTGATATAAACGATCCCCCATAATGGTAATTCCTTCTCCGAAATATTTTTTGTCGAGTTCTTTTTTCTCTTTAATAGCTCCTGAAACTAAATCTACTTTTGCAACCATACTAACTCCCGTAGCACCTTTTCCACCAGTTCCCTCATACAATTGACCCCCATCAAACTCAAGTCCTTGTGTGTATGAAGTGGTAGCATGTGGAAAGACTTGAATAACTTCTGCTGTATAGTCTTTTGGAGAAAAATCTGGAAAAATTTTAATAATTCTATTATCTCTGCGAGACTTTCCTTCTTTTGTTTTGCTTTCTAAAGTTAATTGGTTGGTCCCAATATCCCACGATCGGGTACTTACCTCAAACACGTAATTCTTTTTCGTCGCATTACCCTCAAAAATTGTAGTGTCTTTAGTAAAAACTCGAATTTCATCGACTTCTTCAGGAACAGCAACACTTACTTCTACACGTATAACTTCGCCTTTTTTAGCACTTGCATTATTAAAAGGAAGTTCAAATTTTGCAGGCGTTAAACTACCTACTTTTACTTTTTCATCACCTGTACAGGCATTAAATAAACTTAAAGATAAAATGAGTGTTGAAATAAAAACGAGTTTTTTCATGGCTTTAAAGTATGTTTTGAATTGCTGAAGCAGAAATTCCGTTGTGGGTATCCGTGAGAATTACTTCTTTGTTTTTAACTACAATTACTTGTGGTGATTGATGCTCAACACCTGTTAGTTCAGCTAAGGCATTAGAAACAGGTCGATTTGCGATTAAATCAATAAAACATAATGTACATGGTGTTGTTGAGTTCCAATCTTTTTCAAAGCGACTGAGTGCCATTGAAGAGATGCTGCAACGTGTAGAGTGTTTAAAGAAAACTACAGGAAGATCTTTTGAAGCTTCAAAGGCTTGTTTTAAATCTTCAGTTGAATCTATGTTTTTCCAATTTAACTGATTGGAATTTGATTTTTTTTTAAATGAAAACAGTCCCATATTTAAAAAGCTGATTTAAATTGTTTTAAAAATCGTATATCATTTTCAGAATATAAACGCAAATCATTTACGCGGTATTTTAATTGTGCAATACGCTCTATCCCCATACCGAAAGCAAACCCGCTGTATTCTTTCGGATCAATATTGGCTGATGTTAAAACACTTGGATCTACCATTCCACAACCTAGGATCTCCAACCAACCAGTATACTTACACACATTACATCCTTTTCCTTTACAAATCGTACAGCTTACATCTACCTCTGCACTTGGTTCCGTAAAAGGAAAATAGGAAGGTCGCAATCGGATTTGGGTTTTTTTACCAAACATTTCCTGTGCAAAATAGAGTATTGTTTGCTTTAAATCTGCAAATGAAACATCTTTATCTATAAATAATCCTTCTACTTGATGGAAAAAACAATGCGCACGTGCAGAAATAGCTTCATTTCGATAAACGCGTCCTGGAGAAATTGTACGAATAGGAGGCTTGCTATTTTCCATTACACGTACTTGAACCGATGAAGTATGTGTTCTTAGTGCAAGTTCTTCATCCCCTTTTTCAACAAAGAATGTGTCTTGCATATCTCGTGCAGGATGTTCATCGGGAAAGTTTAATGCCGAGAAGTTATGCCAATCATCTTCAATTTCTGGACCTTCAGAAACGCCATATCCTATGCGCTCAAAGATGGAAATAATTTCATTTCTAATTACATTTATAGGATGTCTCGCTCCAATTTCATTTGGTTCGCCTGGTCGCGAATAATCAATTACTTCTTTTTGATCAGTAGCTCCTGACAATTTTTCTTTAAAATTATCATAAATACGTTGAGCTTCATTTTTAAGTTCATTGATTTGTAAACCAACGGCCTTTTTTTGTTCATTTGGAACAGTTTTTAATTCTGCAAATAAAGGTTTTAAACAGTTTTTAGAACCTAAAAATTTTATTCTGTACGTTTCTAATTCCGTTTCGGTTTTAAGTTCCGATTGGCGCACTTCGTTTAGCAGTTGTTCTATTTTACTTTGGATCTCAGACATATCAAATTATTCTAGAAATAAATGTGTTTCAGAATACACACCCTCAATTTTGAGCACAAATTTAGCAGTTATTTTTCGGAATAATAATTATTCTGTAACTTTGCGCAAGTAATTTGATTAGAAGATCCAAAAATATGAAACAAAAACATACGCTTTTCCTATTGTTACTCGTTGTGATGAGTATGATTTCGACTTCGTGTAAAAACACCGATGATTCGATTTTAAAAATCTATGTACGTTCGAGTGATAATATCCTAACACCTAATATCAATGTTAGAATTGTAGGGGATATCGATAAAGATACACCTGAATACTTTGATGAAAAGCGTTCTGATGATTCTGGGGTTGCCAAATTTAATCTCAACGACCTGTTTGATCAATATGATGGTAAGGACGATAAAGTTGCTTACCTTACTGTATACGCAAAAGATACTGCTGATTATTACACCTCTATAACTGTTCGTGCAAAAGCACACTTAACAGCTACGGAAACAATTAATTTAGAAGAATAGCAACCTTTTTTAGAAATCTCCGTTATAAATAATAGAAAAACAGTACTTTTAACTTTACGAAATTAAATACTATGAAAAAATATATTTACATCTCCGGATTTATGCTTATCGCTTTTGCTTTGTCTTTTTCATTCGGTTCTTGCCGAAAAAAAGGTGATACCATTGCAAAAGTTACTGTTCGTGACACAGCCAATGTAATTGTTCCTAATGCACGAGTTATTCTTTATGGGACATCAACTTTGCCACAGCCAAAACCTGTTGAGAGAAGAGATACAACCACAACAAACTCTTCTGGAGTTGCTATTTTTAATTATAATGAAGTGTATCAACTCGGACAAGCAGGGGTGGCAGTTTTAGATATCATCGCTGAAAAAGGAGATATGTATGGAGAAGGAATTATTAAAATTGAGGAAGAATCAGAAAACGAAGCAACAGTTTTTATTCAACCTTAAGTTTAAGTCAACATATTATTAAAAGAGGAGCTTTGGTTCCTCTTTTTTGTTTTTTAGAGATCTTTAAATACTGTTCGCAATTATTAAATAACTGTCCAAGAACAAATGAAACGTATAAGTCAAACTATATATGTTTGCAGACTTATTATCAAATTGACAAGAACTTCGTTTGAGAATTTTAGGATAATGTAAAATCATTGGTCTAAATATAATTCTTCACGATCTAATTTTTGAGACTGATTCGACAAATTTATTTTATTGATTTGTTTGACAATGCGCAATTAAATAGCGTATCGGTAAAATTCGATATTGTAAGTTTACGCGGTAACTCTAAATTATTTTTAGAACGTGTTATTCAAATATTTTGCCCGATTTTAAAAGAAGACCCGTAGATTCCTTTTAGAGTAAATATTTTTTTGTACTTTAGCCCGTCGAAAAGGCACAAGTTGACATTTTGGAGAGGTGCAGGAGTGGCTGAACTGGCTCGCCTGGAAAGCGAGTATTCCTTCATCGGAATCGAGGGTTCGAATCCCTCTCTCTCCGCCATTAAACTTGTTAATTTTTGATTTAATTAGGATAAGTAATAATTTTAGAAAAGCGATTAATTTTTAATCTTTGGAACATGAAAAAAATAGTTAGTTCTTTAGCAATTATCGGAATGTTTACATTCGGATTTAGCACAGTATCATTTGCAAATCAACAAGAACCAGTTGATGCAGATCAAGAAGCAGTAGAAAATGTAGTAGAGGAAGACACTTCCAAGAAAGTGTCCCAAGTTGAACCCTCAACAACCATTGAGCCTGAAGCTGAGGAAGTGGAAGAAGAGGTGGAGAAAGAAGTTGGTTTCGTTTCTACACTTAAGAAAAAGTTTATTGAAGGAGATCCATTTTGGATGGGTATCGTATTGATTGCTTTAATTATTGGTATTGCTTTATGTATTGAACGTATCGTTTATTTGAACCTTTCTTCTATCAATACTAAGAAATTCTTAGAAGATGTTGAAGAAGCGATTTCAAAAGGAGATGTTGAAGGAGCAAAAGAAATTTGTAGAAATACAAGAGGTCCAATTGCATCGATTTTTTACCAAGGTTTATCGCGTATGGACGAAGGTGTAGAAGCTGTTGAGAAAACAGTAGTTGCCTACGGAGGTGTTCAAATGGGTCTTTTAGAAAAAGGAATTTCTTGGATTTCATTATTTATTGCCCTAGCGCCAATGCTTGGATTTATGGGTACGGTAATCGGGATGATTCAAGCCTTTACTAAAATTGTTGAGGATGGTCAGGTATCTCCTATTACTGTAGCAGGTGGTATTCAGGTAGCACTTTTAACAACCGTATTTGGTTTGATATCAGCAATTATTCTACAGATTTTTTACAATTACATTATCTCTAAAGTAGATAATATTGTAAATGAAATGGAGAATGCTTCGATTTCATTGGTTGACATGCTAATTAAATACAAAACTCCTGTAAAGTAGTTTGTAGTTAGTGAGTATTGTTTCATTTAAAAAATTCATAAAATATGAATAACGAGAAAAATTTAAATATTCTTGGTCTAATTATAAAGATTCTTATTGCTGCACCAGCATTGATATTTGGCTTTATTGTGATGACTTCAGGAGTAAATGCTGACAGTGCAGATGTTGAGAAACTCGCATTTATGGATAGTTTAGCGTTCAACGGTGTGATAAACATTAGTTTATACGCTATTGCCATAACTGTCGTTTTGATATTAATTTTCTTTGTGGTATTGTTGATTATGCGTCCTTTGCAAGCGATTAAATCGATCTTAGGGATAATCATCGCAGGAGTATTGTTCTTTATACTTTATTCCATGGGAACCACAGACAGCCTTGAAAGCTTAAATGTTGTTGGAGACATTACAGCAAGTCAATCGGCAATCGATTTTACACACGCTGGTATCTATACCGCGATAATTGGATTGGCTGTATGTTCTGTAGTGGCGATCTTCATGGGCTTCATTGTTAAATTATTTAAGAACTAAAACGGAATGGCAAAGCGAGAATCACCGGAAATAAACGCAGGTTCGATGGCGGATATCGCCTTCTTACTGCTGATCTTTTTCCTTGTTACTACAACAATGGATAAAGACACGGCGTACTTGCGTACAATTCCAAAAAAGGTGGAGACTGATAAACCTCAGCCTCCTGTTCAAAAGAAGAACATTTACAAAATAGCGATTAACAGTAGACAAGTTATTCAAGCGCGTGATTCGATCATTCCACCGAATGAAATAGAATCGTTGAAAAAACGAATTAAGCACTTCTATACTGTAAACAGATGGAAAAAATCAGATAGAAATATCGATTATCCTTATTACTCTTACGGTAGTATTCAATTGTATAACAAGAATATTGAAGAACTTGAAGAGCGTGTAAGAAAGCTTGATGTAAGTGATAATCCTGATGAACGAACAGAAAAGTTAATTGCTCAATCTCAAGATGCAATCGGAAAATGGAAAGAAAAGCTAGAGAAAATGAAACTTTATCAAAAGTTCAGTGGGAAAAATGAAATTCCTGAAATAGCGTATGAAGCGCATATTCGTCTTGAATCTTTCCTTGATACTGATTACTCTGCTTATGTTGCAGTTCAATCAGAAATCCAACGAGCAGTCACTGAGTTGAGGGATGAAGAAGCCAAAGAGATTTTTGGTATCACTTATACTACCATGAATAATTTTTATCAACAGAAGAAAACTGAAGACACTCCTAAGGTTCGAACTTATCGAGAGTATATGGATCTTATAGAAGTTTTATTTCCGTTGAAGTTAATTGAGGTAGAACCAAAACGTTAATTATGTCAAAGTTTAGAAAAAATGATGAAAAACCAGCTCCGGGGATAAATACATCCTCGCTGCCTGATATTGTTTTTATGCTTTTATTCTTCTTCATGGTTGCTACAACAACCAAAGAACAAGATCCATTGGTAAAGATAAAATCAGCGAAAGGGAATGGTTTAACTGACTTGACTCCTTTTAAACAAAGGGGAGAAGTAGACTTTATATATCTAGGAGCTCCAATAAAAGGAGATGAAAACAAATTTGATAAAGGAATTGCTGTTCAATTTGATGGAATTATCGCTCCTAATGGTATTGATTACCTCAAGAAATGGAAAGTCGAAAAGTTTGAAAATAAATCTGATGATGTTACAGCTCCACGAGAAAACATTATCACCTGTTTTAAAGCCGATGAAAAAGTACCTATGGGTATTTTATTCCAAGCTAGGAAAATATTGCAAGATTTAAACTTTAACTCTATTGCTTATTCAGCACAAGAAAAAGGAAATAAATCTGAGTACAATATTAGAGAGCAGTAGGTTTTATTTTTTTAAGATAATAAATTATTAATCCCATTAGTAGCAATACTGATGGGATTGTTATTTCTATATAGGAAGAATTCAGCCATATTGGTGTTGAATCCGTAGATAGCCAATGTATGTTTAAGCCATTATTTAATCCATGTAATAACATACCTGGGATGATGCTGCCAGATACATGGTAGATCAATGCTAGAACAACTCCAAATGTGAATATTGGGAGCATTTGTAGATAATTAAAGTGAAGCAAAGCAAATATGAATGCGCTGGATAGTATGCTTAATTTCAAGTTTTTTGTATGTGCATACATATGATGAAATAAAAATCGCCTAAAAGCAAATTCTTCTGCTATTCCTGTTATTACCGCAACTATAAGCATTGCAGTAAAGTATGTGATTGAAAAAGGCGTTCCAATTAATGTTTTAAGTTGTTCGTCAGCCATGTTTTTTTGAGCCGTTAAATCGGTATACATGCCAATCCATTTCAATACCACTGCATTCAAATCGGCTAAAAAAGGAAGCAACATAAAAGCAACAATAAACAATAAAATAGACCAAATTACAAAAGGAAATCTTGTCGCATAAGTAGGATTTATTTTTGTTTTGAACCAACGCATATACACCAAACCAGGAACCAGTAAAAATCCTACCTGGAAAGGTAAAAAGTGGATTAACATATAGGCTATAGGATAATTTTCTCGCTGTAATGCTATTTGATCTGTTGGTATTTGAGGATAAAAAGTACTTATAACTACGCTTACAAGCATTGATAATGTTACAAAAGCAACGAAACCAATAGCAAATAATGCTAAGGCTTGTTGAAACGGTGAAATTGAATTAAACTTATCTTTCATCATGCTAATACTTCCCTTCTTTGACTGTCTAATTTAAGCAAAACAAAAATCATAATTAAAAAAGACATCATTGAGGAGCCACCGTAACTAAAAAATGGTAATGGAATTCCAATAACGGGTATTATGCCAATATTCATACCTACGTTTATGGCAAAATGATAGAATATAATCATGGCTACGGAGTTAGCATATATGCGCGCAAATCTACTTTTCTGTCGTTCAGCAATAACAATTATACGTATGAGCAATAAGGTAAATAGAACCACAAGGGTAGCCGAACCAATGAACCCCCACTCTTCAGAATATACAGAAAAGATAAAGTCCGTTTCGCTTTCTGGAACATGACCACTTCGTGGACTCGATAAAATAGCTTCTTTGTATCCAACTCCAGAAAAACCACCAGAACCTACTGCCGCTAGGGCTCTATTTCTATTGTAATCCTTTCCGTCTTGGTCTTCTATTTTGCCCAACCATAAATCGATTCTATCCTTTTGATGAACTTGTAACACATTCAAATAGGTGTATGATACCACTCCAACGTAACCTATAGCTATAAAGTAAGAAATAACTAGAATTGATTTTATTTTCTTTTTAGATCTTTGGGCGGCAAATTGATGGACAAGAAAAAACACTAATACCGCTAGCATCGTGAGAGATACAATTAATAAAACCCATCCTTTTACATCAACACCCGGTAAGAAAGAATAGGTGTGAACAGACTCCGTTAAATAAAGTGTTATGATACTAAAGAATATAATCATAAAAATCATGGGGATAAAATGAACCCCTACCCAGGTTTCTTTATATCGAAACCCGAAAATATTATTGAGAAAAAAGAGAATAATTGGATCAAAAGTAATTCCTTCTCTATACATCACAAAAAAGAAAGCCGTGAAAACTAGAAAGGTACCTGTATCATTTTGAATAAGGATTAAAAGCATCGTTAATACAACCACCGTCAGCGCAGCAATTAATGTTTTTCGTGAAATTAATTTCCCACGTCCTTGAGCAATGACATACGCCAACATTAAAGAAGTGGTAAACTTGGAAAACTCAGAAGGTTGAATACCCATTGAACCAACACCCAACCAAGATCTTGCACCATTAATGGGCTCTGTGAACAAGACCAAAATGAGCAGTACTAACACCGTGAGAAAGGCCAAAGGAGTCAGTTTTCTTATATAGTCACTATCAATCAAAGAAATAACAATTCCTAAAAAGAGTCCAATCCCAATCCACATAATTTGTTTTCCATACAATGTGTTTAAATCAAAAATAAAAGGACGTTCCGGGTTAAAAGCTGCTGAATAAACATTAACAATTCCCATGAATAAAAGCGCCGCAACAATGAGAATGGTAAACCAATCCCAACCTTCTGATTTATGTGCATATCTATTCATCGTTGGCAATAAAATTTTTGTCGAGGATTCGTTGTTCCTTATAGGTGTTTGTGATTTCGCCTTTAAGGTATTTCTCCATCATTAAACTTGCTATAGGTGCAGCCCAAGTACCACCGAAACCTGCGTTCTCAACAAAGACAGCGATAGCTATTTTGGGATTGTCTAACGGAGCAAACGCCATGAATACTGAATGATCTTCTCCGTGTGGATTTTGAGCTGTTCCTGTTTTTCCAGCAACAACAATATCATCAATTCTTGCTCTTCTTGCTGTTCCATAAGGTTCATTTACAGCATCGCGCATTCCTTCCTTTACCACAGCAAAATGTTGTGGATCAACCATAGACTTTTTCTTAACGAGAAATTTATCTAAAGGCCCATCATCACCCATTGATTTAACAAGGTGAGGTTCGTAATAATAACCATCATTTGCGATAATGGCTGCGAGATTCGCCATTTGTAAAGGAGTTAATTTTACCTCACCCTGACCAATACTATTTGAACGAATAGTAGAGAAAGCCCAGCGATATTCACCGTACCAATGATTGTAGAATTCCACATTTGGAATAACTCCACTGCGCAATCCAAAAATATCTGTTTCCGGTTTGATGCCTAAACCAAAACTTTTCATGTACGTTTCCCATAAAGACAATCCGATTGCGGCATCTTTAAAAATACTTTTTTCCTTTCCTTGTTGAATAATTCGCTTAACCAAATGGTAATAATATGGATTACAAGAATATTGAATAGATTTCGCTACATTACTTGCGGGAGGGTGATTGTGACACCCCACTAAAGACTGCGTACATGGAAATCCAGTGTTTTCGGTAATGACTTCTTCTTGGAGACCAACCAACGCCTGAATTATTTTAAAAATAGATCCTGGTGGGTATTCTGCTGCTAAAGGACGCGGATAAAAGGGCTTTAATGAATCGTTGTAAAGTTTTCTGTAATTCTTTCTGATGTTTCGCGTTCCCACCATCATGTTTGGATCAAAACTAGGTGCACTTACCATGGCTAATATTTCTCCAGTAGAGGGTTCTATTGCCACAACAGAGCCTAATTTGTTTTCCATTAATTTCTCGCCATAGGCTTGTAAATCGATATCGATACCTAAATGTAAAGGTGGTCCTTGCTGCGCATTTGTGTCTAATTTTCCATCTGCAAAATTATCGACTCGTTTTCCTCTAGCAGAGGACAGAATCACTTTTACGCCTTTTTGTCCTCTCAGGGAGAATTCATAATACTTTTCAAGTCCCGTCCGACCAATAAAATCTCCCACATTATAAAATCTCCGATCGGCATTAAGCTCCGTGGCATTAATTTCATTTAAGTATCCGAAAATGTTAGCACCATGCGGACTTGGATAGTCTCGCATACTAATTGCATGTTCATAAAACCCCTTAAAGTCTGGAAGTTCTGTTGCAATCTCTGCCATCTCATTTGCAGAAAGTTCTTTTAAAAAAGCATGGGGTAGGTAAGTCCGATAATCATTTACTACTGTGTCATTCCCCGTCTTTTTGCTTCGCGTACGGCGATCTAATGATTTTTTAATTTGTGCAAATCTTTGTTCTATGGAATCTACGGAAATGCCAATTAACTTTGAAAACGCAACTGTATCAAAGTCTTTTATATCATCTTCAACAAACATTAGGTTGTAGTAGGTTTTATTGGCAACTACTTTTTGCTTATTTCTGTCGTATAATATTCCCCGTGGTGGTTTTATGATAATTTTACGCTTCGCAACTTCACCAGCACGTTCTATCCATTTATCATCAATAACTTGCATGTAAAAAAGTCGACCAATAAAGACAATTCCTACTAGTAAAAATAGAAAAATGAAGACCAATTTTCTGCTTTCTAAATTCATATATTTTTAGACCTTTTAAAGAATAAAATTTGAATAAGAACACTGATAATTACTGAGACAACAACACTTAATAAGGTACTCATTGCAATTTCTTTCCATGCTGTCCATTTGAAGTACTCAAGTGTGAAAAACCATAAATGATGAATAAAAAATAAAGATAATGCAACTTTAATAAACCATGCATATCCCCATTCATTGGCTGTTGGTTCTTTTAGTAAATCATAATCATCACGAGGTGCAAATCTTGTAAAAATACTCGGACGTATGTAAGCTATTAAGACCGCAGCGCTTGCATGAAGCCCAAAAGTATTCATAAAGAAATCTACGCCAATTCCGATTAAAAACGCCAAAGCCATAAGTACAACAGGTCGTGTGTCAAATGGAAGCATGATAATAAACAAAGGATATATCATCGGATGTATGCCATATCCAAAGTCTAATTGTCCAAATATAAGTCCTTGTGCTAAAACAAAAATTATAAAGCGAATGATATGTGTTAGTATATTATTCATTGTAATTCTTGAATGTTTTTCTCAAGTGTTTGAAGCTCTTCTTGGTGAATGTTTTTAATAATATATACGTAATGCAAACGACGCATATCTTGATTTAAACGAACAGTAAGGTCCCACATTGGTTTTCCTTCTACGGGTTGCATATTTTCAATTATTCCAATGGGTTCTCCTTGTGCAAAATATCCACCACTTCCACGAGCTAAAACTTTACTGCCTTTTTTGATAATAATATCGTTAGAAATTCCAGTTAGTTTTACACGTCGAGGATCCTTAGTTTCATATTTTATTAAGCCATGTGCATTTGATCCCTTAACATACGCACTGATATTAATATTACTTGTTAATATCGATTTTACAATTGAAAAATGTTTCGAAACGTCATAAACAATTCCGACTACTCCGTCTGAGGAAACAACCCCCATCTTTTTCTCTATTCCTTTTTCTGTACCAGCATTAATTGTGAAGTAATTATTTGCGTGGGTATGAGATGAATTAACTACCGTGGCTGGAATTCGTTCAAAAACAAGTTTGTTAATGGTGTCATTAATAATTGAAGTTTTCGGATCAACAGAAATAAAATTGTCTGGAATTCGTTTTTCTAGAGCTACATTTTCTGCTTGAAGTTTTTGATTGGCTTCATCCAAATATAAATATTTAATAATATTTCTTTCCCATGAAAGCAAAGTTCCTGTAATGGTATTTGCTGAATTAAAGAACTTTGTTCGTGGAAAACTCATCACAGAAAAGTATGAACTCAACGCAACAACTTGTAAAATTAGGAAGACCAGAAAAACTTGGAATCTTCTAAAAAATGCTATGAACTTTAGCATATATACACTTTACTTTTAATCCCTGATTAAAAACTGGAAACGATTAATATTTTTCAATGCGATACTTGTTCCTCTAGCAACTGCTCTTAAAGGATCTTCCGCAATATGAACGGGTAATTTTGTTTTTAAAGACATTCTTTTGTCTAGACCTCTTAACATAGATCCTCCACCTGCAAGGTAAATACCTGTACGGTAAATATCCGCTGAAAGCTCTGGTGGTGTCATTTCTAAAGCACTTAAAATTGCTTCTTCAATTTTAGCAATTGATTTGTCAAGCGCATGAGCAATTTCAGAATAACTTACAATTATTTCTTTAGGAATACCTGTCATTAAATCTCGTCCACGTACGGCAAAGTCTTCAGGTGGATTATCTAATTCAGGTAAAGCCGAACCAACCTCTATTTTTATTTGTTCCGCTGTACGTTCACCTACTAAAATATTGTGTTGGCGGCGCATATATTCTTCAATATCACTCGTAAAGTCATTTCCTGCAACGCGAATTGATTTATCACTTACAATTCCTCCCAAGGCAATAACAGCAATTTCTGAAGTTCCTCCTCCGATATCGATAATCATATTCCCCATAGGTTCCTCTACATCAATACCAATTCCGATTGCAGCTGCCATAGGCTCGTGAATAAGATAAACTTCTTTTGCGCCAGCGTGTTCTGCAGAATCTCGCACAGCTCTTTTTTCCACCTCAGTTATACCAGAAGGAATACAAATCACCATTCTAAGCGAAGAATTGAACAAACTCTTACGTCTTTTGATCATTTTGATCATTCCTCGAATCATTTGTTCAGCACATTGAAAATCTGCAATAACTCCATCTTGCAAGGGACGCACAGTTTCGATTAACTTATGGGTTTTTCCATGCATTTGACGTGCTTTTTTACCAATCGCAACAATTTTACCTGTTTGAATGTCTCGTGCTACAATTGAAGGCTCATCTACAACAACTTTATCATCCATGATAATCAGTGTGTTGGCTGTTCCTAAGTCAATTGCAATATCTTGTGTTAAAAAACTAAATAATCCCATATCGTTTACGGCGTAATTTTAATCTGTTTACTGAGTGTAGCGTTTATTTCACCCAAAAATAAGTAAAATTATATACTCTGCTTTGTTTTTTGAGTTTTAATGTTTAAAGTGTCTATTTCCTGTAAAAACCATTGCCATTTTATTCGCATCACAATATTCAATAGAATGTTTATCTTTTATTGAACCTCCAGGTTGAACAACCGTGTTAATACCTTCTTTGTTAGCAATTTCCACGCAATCTGGGAAAGGGAAAAACGCATCAGATGCCATTACTGCACCTTTCAAATCAAAATTAAATGACTTTGCTTTGTGAATTGCTTGGTTTAAAGCATCTACTCGCGAAGTTTGTCCTGTTCCACTCGCCAATAACTGTCCGTTCTTTGCCAATACAATTGTGTTTGATTTGGTATGTTTGACCAATTTATTGGCAAACACTAAATCTTCTTTCTGAGCAGCTGTTGGCGCTAGATGGGTTACTGTTTCAAAAGCATCAACAGTTTCTGTTATGGCGTCACGATCTTGTGCCAATACACCATTCAAAATCGTTCTAAATTGCTGCTTTGGTAATTCAATGGCTTTTTGAACAAGAATGATTCTATTCTTTTTCGATTTTAATATTTCAAGTGCTTTTGCATCAAATTGAGGTGCAATAACGACCTCACAAAACAGATCATTAATTAACGCTGCGGTATCAACATCAATTTCTTTATTGGCAATTAAAATTCCACCAAATGCTGATACAGGATCACCCGCCAAGGCATCTTTGTATGCTTGAAGGAGTGTGTCTCGTGTGGCTAATCCACAGGCGTTATTGTGTTTTAAAATAGCAAATGTTGGCGCGTCATTTTTAAAATCTTCCATCAAACAAACAGCGGCATCCACGTCAAGTAAATTGTTATAAGACAATTCCTTTCCATGTAACTTGTCAAAAATTCCTTCTAAATCTCCATAAAAAACACCTTCTTGGTGTGGATTTTCTCCGTATCGTAGAACTTGAGCAGTTGGTATACTTTGCTTAAAGACTGGAGTTTCTCCTTGATTGAAATAATTGAAAATGTGTGTATCGTAGTGTGAACTCACATTAAATGCTGCTTTTGCATATTGTTTTCTTTGTTCTAGGCTTGTTGTTCCCTCTTGATTATTTAGCAATTCAAGAAAGTCAGCATATTGATCACGCGATGAGATTAACATAACATCGTTGTAGTTTTTTGCCGCCGCTCGAATAAGAGATATCCCGCCAATATCAATTTTTTCTATTATTTCTTCATGAGAACCACCATTTGCTACTGTTTCCTCAAATGGATAAAGATCTACCATGACCAAATCAAAAGAAGGTATTTCAAATTTCTTGAGTTGATTTTGGTCTTCTGTGTTCTCCGAACGATTTAAAATTCCACCAAAAACTTTCGGATGTAAAGTTTTAACACGACCTCCTAAAATTGAAGGATAAGATGTTAAATCTTCTACCCGTTCAACAGAAATGCCCAAATCTTTTATAAAAGATTCTGTTCCTCCTGTACTATAAATTTTTACTCCTTGATTATCAAGTTTTTTAACTATGGGTGCGAGACCTTCTTTGTTAAAAACTGAAATGATTGCGCTTTTGATTTTTGTGTTGCTCATGAATGAAATATTAATAAGCATACAAAAGTAAATAGAATAACGGATTTTGTGCTTTTTTTAGGGAGAATTAGCTATTAATTTTTAACAAATACCAACCAAATGCTTGCTTTATAGTAAGCACTGAATTCGATGGTCTTTATAAACCTATTTTAATGGTTTACCATGTGTTGCGCAAGTTTTGGAAAACTATTGTAAAGCTTTTCTGATACTTCCTTAGAAAGATTAAGTGTACCTATCGCTTTTTGCATACAATTAAGCCAAGCTTCCATGGCTTTTTGATCGATCTTGTGTGGGAGGTGACGCATTCTCATTCTTGGAGCTCCGTATTTTTCAATATATAATCTGGGTCCTCCAAAAAATTGCGTAAGAAAACAATATTGTTTTTCTTTTATAACCTCTATATCACCTTTGAAAAGTGGTGCTATTTCAGGGTCTTGATAAACAAATCCATAAAAGCTGTCTACTAACTTTTTAATTTTCTCTTTTCCAAGTACGGTATATAACGAATCTATTTCTTGATGTTCCATTTGTCAACAATATTAGTTATTTTTAGCCACACTGTTGCTCAAAACCTCGGTATTAATGATGTTGCGATGTTTACTTTTGTTAATTCTTATTTCTCCGTCTTTTCTTTATAGTCAGTATAGAAAGGATGTTAGAAACTTTGCAGAATGTTACGAAAATAGCTTTATTGGCCATCCTGGAGATTACGAACTTCAGTTTACTGGACGGTATGGGATTGAAACTGATTTTAATGCGTATAGCAGTTTATCGGAATTAGAATTAAATAATACTTTTTGGTATTCGTTTGTTGCTCCACATGAAGGTTTGTTTCTATTTTCCGGTATAGCTGAAGAAAGTAGTATGATGGATATCTTAATTTTTTCAAAAGAACAAGGTTTTGACAAACATGATGAAATAAAAAATACAAGCATTTGTGATGATATAAACCGTGGAACTGCCGTCATAGAGCGGATTATGAAAGTTAATACAGCGGATACTTTTGGTTTGAATAAAGCTCCGAACGAACAGTTTATGTATGGTTTAAGATTATCTGAAGGACAAGAAATTTATTTAATGTTTAATTCTTCCCAAAGTATACGATTCAAAGCTTTTTTAAATGTCAAATTTGAAGTTAATTTCTCAGCAGTTAATGTGGCTGAATTAAAAAAATCTATTGATGTACGTAAAAACAAAAAGTATGCATCGTTACGTGTACATTTAAGAGATAAAAGTACGGGACTACCAATAAAAGGCAAGATGATTGTTAGGAATTCTAAAAAGCTTAATGGTTTGTACAATGGTTCGGAATTTATTTTTTCGATTCGAAATAGAGAAAGCTTAAGTTTAAGCATTGACGCTGAGGGGTATTTTTTTATTGATAAACATCTTTTTCTTGAAGAAGATAAAGACCATGAATTAACTTTATGGTTAGAACCCGCAGAATTAGGAAGAAGAATTGAGCTGGATGGAATACAATTTGAAGTTGGAAGCAGCGAGTTTATAAAAGGTGCTGAATACAAATTAGCTCGATTAAAAGATTTTCTTTTATTAAATTCATCTATTCATATTGAAATAAGAGGTCATGTGCATGAATATGGTGAGTCGACTTTTGCGGGAAAGAGAATGTCATCGTCTCGTGCTAAGGCAGTGATGAAGTATTTGATTGACAATGGTATTGAAAGAAGTAGATTGAGTGCAAATGGATATGGAAACGAGTTCATGATTTATCCTGAACCAAAATTTGATTGGCAAGAACAGGCAAATAGAAGGGTTGATATTAGAATAATTAAGAATGATTAGAATTTATAAAAATGTTGTTTTTTGGATTTTTATTTCAAGTGCAATACTTGTATATGGACAAAATGATACATTTAGCACTAATGTCAGCGATTGTTTTGGAGCTGTTCAAATGGAAATAAATCGCCCTTTAAAACCTAAAATCCCAGTAAATAATGGTCAGGTTGATGATTTACAAATGTTCAGTGAAGCGCTTGAATTTAGTGAATTAAATAGCCTTTGGTTTAGATTTGAATCAAAACAGTCAGGAACTTTTTCTTTTCAGATACAGAATAAAGAAGCTGCCATAGAGTATGGTGTATTTTTGCTTGATAAAGGACAAGATTGTTCAGCTATTCATCAAGGAGATGCAGGGCTTTTAATTCATAAGTATTTAAAGAAATCACACGGTAGTTTTGTAAGTGATTCAATACTTTATGCCAAGGGTCAAACCATCATCATTTTCGTGAACACACCTTCAACAAAAAAGAATGAATTTGAAGTTCAAGCTGATTTTAAAGAAAAAATCAGTAACGATGAATTCCTTTCTATGCAAAAAACGTTTGATTTTAGAACTGATAAAAGTAAAAAACCGTTTAGTATAAAGATTAGAGATGCCAATACGAAGCTTCCAATTGTAGCGAATATATTAATTTCAGAATCAAGAACACATAATGCTTTATATAACGCTTCAGATATTGTTTTTCCTTACTCAGATAATCTAAAAATGAACTTGAACATCGATGCTACAGGTTATTTTTTTCAAGATGTTTCTATTAATACAAGAAAAAACAAAACTAATGAGCGGATTATTTACCTAAAGGCCTTAGAGCACAATCAATTGATTGAACTTGAAGGCTTAGTTTTTGAATCTCAATCAGATGCTCTCCTAGAGGAGGCGCTTCCTAAACTAAAGCGATTAAAAGACTTTATGGTGATGAATAGAACAGTGAAAATTGAAATTCAAGGTCATGTTCATTTTGATGGAAAAAATACTTTTAAAGCAAAACAACTATCGAGGAAGCGGGCTAAAACCATAAAAGATTATTTAATCGCCAACGGAATAGATAAATCACGTATTTCTACGGTTGGATTTGGTAATGAAAAAATGCGTTATCCAGCAGCACAAACAGATGCAGAAAAACAAGCCAACCGAAGGGTAGAGATTAAAATTTTGTAGCCTTTACTTTTCTCTATTTGTTGTGTACTCAACAAGCATTATAAGGGAGTTCTTACTTGGTGAATCAGGAATGGGCTCTAATAAAGCTAAAGCCTCATTTTTTAAGGCAATCATTTTTTGATAAGCGTATTCAATACCTCCATTTTCTATAACGAGCTGTATTGCCCGACGAACCTTCTTTGGACGTTCATTATATCTTTTTACAATATTGATGAGTTCTTTTCGGGTTTTATTATCGACTGTGTTTAAGGTGTAAATTAAAGGAAGCGTCATTTTTTGTTCACGAATATCGTTACCAGTAGGTTTCCCAATTTTTCCTGGCGTTCCAAAATCAAAAATATCATCTTTAATTTGAAATGCTAATCCTACTTTTTCTCCAAATTGCCGCATGCGGTCTGCTTCATCTTCTCTTTCAACCGAAACTGCTCCTGCCTCACAACAAGTAGCAATTAAAGAGGCTGTTTTCTGTCGAATTACTTCAAAATAGGTTTCCTCATCAATGTCTAATTTTCGTGCTTTTTCAATTTGAAGCAATTCTCCTTCACTCATTTCTCGAACGGCGCGTGCTACAATCTCTAAAGATCTGTATTTTTTATGTTCAATACTCATTAGCAAGACCTTTGAAAGAAGAAAATCTCCAACTAATACCGCAATTTTATTTTTCCACAAGGCATTGATTGAGAAAAAACCACGTCGCTCATTTGCATCATCTACAACATCGTCGTGTACCAACGTCGCTGTATGTAAAAGTTCAATTAAAGATGCCGAATTATAAGTATCTGTGTTTACTTCTCCCAACATTTTAGAAGTAAGGAAAACAAACATCGGACGCATTTGCTTTCCTTTTCTTTTAATAATATAATGGGTGATTTTATCCAACAACGGAACTTTTGATTGCATTGTTTGCTTAAAATGCGCTTCAAACTTAATCAGTTCGTCGGCTATCGGGGCTTTAATATCACTCACTTTTATCATGGTTCACAAATATAGTCAATTCGCTACTGCTTATCCCGTATTATTCATGAGATTATTTTGTATTTTTAAAAGGATGACAGTGGAATAGGGAGACAGGCAACTGACGAACGAAAAATAAGTTTTTTGTTTTATGAAGCTGTCTACTTTTATTTATCATGGTTTGGCGAAATAGGCGGATAAGCACAGAACAAAATCGGTTAACTATATGCGCTCTATAAATTCAACCAATAATTTTACAATGTTGTCATAGGCATCAAACGAAAGTTCTTCGTAGGTATCGTAAACGTCATGATAATTTTTATTGGGACCCATGGTATAAATGAAAAATGAAGGAACATCTGCTATATGGAAGTGATAATGATCACTGTTTTGTGTTTCACCTCTCGGTTTTACCTGACTCAAATATTGTTTTTTCGTATTGATTTTCTGTAATAACTTAAATGCTTTTTTATGAATCCGTCCATTTACAGCAGTAATGCCATCTTCTCCACTGCCCATGATATCAAGATTTAATAAAAATTTAATTTTTGAAAGGTCGAGATGAGTATTTTCTACAAAATACCTTGAACCAACTAAACCAGCCTCTTCTCCAGCAAAAGCAATGAATAGAATATTGTATTCACTTGGGTTTTCAATAAAATAATCGGCCATAGAAATTAACATTGCTGTTCCGCTAGCATTGTCATTGGCGCCTGGAAAATAGGTTTCTGGTGCTGTTCCCATTCCGCCTAAATGATCGTAATGTGCCGTAAAAACAATGGTTTCTGCTTTGTTTGACCTTTTTTTAGCGGGAAGATAACCTACAACATTTTTACTCTCGAAATTTTTTACAAATTCAGCCTCGATTTGTACTTCTAATTGGACGTTTTCATCAATTTTACTTGATTTAATGTGTAAAATTGGGTGTTTTAACTGTTTTCTTCCTACCGACCAAGTAAATTTTTGATCAGTTGCATAAACAACAGGCCCTATATTTATGGCTAATGTGTTGAAGGTATAAACTGCTTTATAGGCGGCTTTTGGTGTCATGCCTGTTATGTCGATAAAAAAACCACTTTTTTCCCCATCGATTACCTGCGCTATAATTGAATCAATAGGATATTTTTTAGTGAGAACGCTCGTGTCGATTGCTATTAAATCAAGTTTGCCTTCAAAAGCTCCTGAAGTAGCATCAACTAAATAATCTACTCCTGGTTGTAGCATTTCTTTCCCCACTTTTACTTTTACAGTACCAGGAAAAGTATTTACATCCATTGAAAAAGTTTGGAAATAGGAGTTGTTTTTAAAATAAGGTTGTAACCCAGCTTTTTGAAATTCATCTTTGAGGAAATGAGCGGCTTTATTGACACCATTTTTTACATATCCTCTTCCATAAAGTGAATCGCTGCAAAGCACTTCTGTAATACGTCTTGCTTTTTCTTCTTGACCGTAAATAAGAAAAGAAGAGATCAGTAATGAGAAAGCTAATATAGATTTACTCGACATATCTTCTAATTATCAAATGTGCGAATTCATCTACCGCACTATTGTCTTTGTCCCAATTTTCTTTGGCAGCAACTTCGCTTAACGTGCGCAATGCCGCTTCATTGTTTTCTAGGTCATCTAAGGTTGATAAAATAGAATTGTAAAGATCTGTGTTTCCATTAAATAGCTCTCCGATAAAAAGAAGTCGATCGTTTAATCCGACTGCATTTTGAAGTGTATCCAACTTTGAAGTCCCTAATCGGTCGCCAGCAGCTTGTTGATATGCCTTAGAAAAATAAGCGTAAAAAGACTGGGCATCACCGCTTGAAGCTGCTCTAGCTGGAGGTGTTTCTGGTGCGGTATTCGTCGGTGTTTCAACCGATGAGGTTTCCTTTGTCTCTGTTGCTACCGCTTCACTTATTTTAGTGGTTTCCCGATCAACAACTTCTTCACTTTTTTGTTGGTCAAATTCTCCTGAGAAATCAAATTGAATTTCTCCAGCCGAAGCAGTCTCTTGTTCTTCTTTTGTTTCATTTTTAGGAGATGCAGCCGTTTCTTCTACCTCGTTTATGATTTCTTCGGTAGGTTCTGGCGCATCTGTTATTGCTTTTTCTTCAGTTTGCTTAGACGATGAATTGGCATAAACCTGTTCTTCTTTTGCTTTGTAATCTAAAATAAGCGCTCTTTCGTATAGATCTCTTGAGAGGCTTTTAAACTCTTCTAATTCTTTTTGAGACAATTTTTCTGAAGAGAGTTGCTGACTTAAAGTATTTACGCGATCTGCAATAGCTTGAAGATTTTCGTATGAATTCATGTTCTGAGATGTAATTTAATCGTTTAACGTAAGCAATAATAACTTTCAATCGATAAATAAAACGAACGCAAATGACCTTTGTTATTATTTACCATCGATAATTTTAAAACTGATACGAAGTTATAAAAAAATAAAACACCTTCTCTCGATATTTGAAAGAAGGTGTTTGTTATTTCAAAAGTAGAGGGTTTATAAAGTTCCTCGTAATTCTTGTTCACGTTCAATAGATTCGAAAAGTGCTTTAAAGTTACCCGCACCAAATCCTTTCGCTCCCATTCTTTGAATTACCTCAAAGAACAATGTTGGACGATCTTCAACTGGCTTCGTAAAGATTTGCAATAAATAACCTTCTTCATCGGCATCAATCATGATTCCTAATGCTTGAAGTTTCTTGATGTCTTCTTCTAATTCGTGATCAAATTCCTTTAATCTATTCGGCACTAAATCATAGTAAGACTGTGGAGGAACAGATAAAAACTCTACGCCTCGTTTTCTCATATCTGAAACCGTTTTTAGAATATCATCCGTTGCTACAGCGATATGCTGAACTCCTGGACCTTCGTAGAAATCTAAGTACTCCTCAATTTGAGATTTCTTATTTCCTTCCGCTGGTTCGTTAATTGGGAATTTAATTCTTCCGTTTCCGTTAGACATTACTTTCGACATCAAGGCAGAGTATTCAGTGTGAATTTGCTTGTCATCAAAAGATAAAAAGTTAACAAAGCCCATTACGTCTTCGTACCATTTTACCCACGTATTCATTTCATTCCAGCCTACGTTTCCAACCATGTGGTCAACAAACTTAAATCCAACAGGCTCTGGGTTATAATCTGATTCCCATTTTACGAAGCCTGGTAAGAATGTACCGTCGTAGTTTTTACGTTCAACAAACATGTGAACTGTTTCTCCGTAAGTGTAAATTCCTGCACGAACAACTTCACCATGCTCATCTTTTTCTACCGTTGGTTCCATGTAAGATTTCGCACCTCTTTTTGTTGTTTCTTCGTACGCTTTTCTTGCATCTTCAACCCATAAAGCAACGATTTTCACACCGTCACCATGTTTTTTTACATGCTCTCCAACTGGATGATCACTTTTTAATGCCGTTGTAAGTACAATTCTAATTTTATCTTGCTTTAACACATAAGAAGCTCTGTCTCTTACACCTGTTTCTAATCCTGCATAAGCATACGATTGAAAACCAAAAGCAGTTTTGTAAAAATGCGCTGCTTGTTTTGCATTTCCTACATAAAACTCAATATAATCCGTACCGAGTAATGGAAGGAAATCTTGTGCTCCGTCAAAAATTTTCTCTAGTCCGTACTCTACATTTTTTACTTTTTTTGCCATTGCAATATTTTTATGATTGTTTATTTACTCTATTTAACTAATTCTTTCTTAATCTTCTAACCAACTGTAAGCATAATCAGGATTGTTAATATCCAAAGCTGCTTGTGTTAATTTTAGCGGTTTAAATGTATCCACCATAACAGCGGTTTCTCCCGTTTCTTTTTTACCAATACTTCTTTCCATTGCTCCAGGATGTGGTCCATGTGGAATGCCCATCGGGTGCAAAGAAATAAATCCTTTTTCAACGTGGTTTCTCGACATAAAATCACCGTCAACGTAGTAAAGCAACTCATCGGAGTCGATATTACTGTGATTGTAAGGCGCTGGAATAGCTTCAGGATGATAATCGTATAATCTAGGCACAAAAGAACAAATTACAAAATTATGTGCCTCAAAAGTTTGGTGAATTGGCGGTGGTAAATGTACTCGTCCTGTAATCGGTTCGAAATCTTTAATGTTGAAAGCATACGGGAAATTGTAACCGTCCCAACCAATAACATCAAAAGGATGTGATGCATAAGTAATGTGATGTAAGGTATTTTCCTTTTTGATTTTCATTAGAAATTCACCTTTTTCGTCGTGTGTTTCTAATTCACTTGGCGCTCTAAAATCACGTTCGCAAAATGGAGAATGTTCCATCAATTGTCCGAAGCCATTTCTGTAGCGTTTTGGTGTGTATATTGGAGAAAATGATTCTACAATAAAGAGTCGATTGTCTTTGCTATCGAAATGGATTTGGTAAATAATTCCGCGTGGCACGATTAAATAATCGCCAGGACCAAATGGAATATTTCCCAACATGGTTTTTAACGTTCCTGTTCCTTCGTGCACAAAAATCATTTCATCTGAATCGGCATTCTTGTAGAAATAATCTTTCATGGAATCTTGCGGTGCCGATAAAGCAATGTTTAAGTCGTTGTTAAACATTACAATTTTTCGACTGTCTAAATAGTCGCCTTCAGTTTTTACCTTGAATCCATTGAGCATTTGACTGGTAACCGATTTCTCCAAAGCGGCTGTTGGCGTTAAATCAATCGTTTCTCCAATTTTTTTACCATTGTAGGACGGTGAACATGGTAAATTAAAGAAGCAGTTCCGCTGAAACCTTCCGTTCCAAAGAGCTGCTCGTAATAATATCCGCCTTCTTCTTTTTTGAAGGTGGTATGTCTTTTATTTGGAATTTTACCCAATTTCGTATAAAACGGCATAAAGTCGTGTTTTTTTTGAATTAAAATTAATTGGTGGGGAGGTGCATTGAAAACGCATCACAAGAAAGTTCATTCTGGATTGCGCTTCAGTAAGGCTTTCTTTTTACTATTTATAGATTCGAATAGATGCATAAACAAATTCTAAATTCACACAAATATATAAAATTCAAGCGGTATTAGAAAACATTGAGATAGGAGTTTACGTTTTTCATTGTTTTGATGTTGTGGGAATCAATTGGAACTGGCTTGATGTAACTTTACTCGTAATTTTGAATTAAATCATCTGATTTAAATAGGTAAGCCAAAAAAATATTAAATTTGAATTGAACAAAAGATGAATAAGTTATGGGAAGAGCGTTTGAAGCACGAAGAGCCTCCAAAGAGAAAAGATGGGATAAAATGTCAAAAGTTTTCCCTAAGTTACTGAAAGTTATCACAATGGCTGCCAAAGAAGGTGGTGAAGATCCAGCAATGAATGCTTCGTTAAGAACTGCAATTCAAAATGCTAAAGCCCAAAATGTTCCGAAAGATAATATCGAAAAAGCCATTAAACGCGCTTCGGCTAAGGATGTAGAAAATTACGAACTGATTAATTATGAAGCGAAAGCTCCGCATGGTGTTTTGGTTTTTGTAGAATGTGCAACAGACAATACCACTCGAACCGTTGCCAACGTTAAGGCTTATTTCAATAAAGCAGGTGGACAAGTTGTTCCCAATGGCTCAATAGAATTTATGTTTAACCGAAAAGCTGTTTTTGAACTCGAAGAAACAGAGGGTATTGATATTGAGGAATTGGAATTTGAATTAATTGATGCGGGATTAGAGGAAATAGAACAAGATGAATCAGGAAGGATAACGATTTATGGTGACTATAAAAGTTTTGGAACACTTCAAACTGCATTAGAAGAACGCGACATCAAAGTCGAAAAATCGAGTTTAAAACGTTTTCCTACGGCACCAATTCAATTAAATGATGAACAATCAGAAGAAATTGAAAAACTTTTGGATAAGATTGAGGATGACGATGATATTCAACAAGTATTTACGAACATCGATTAAGAAGGTTTAGATCATTTGACCTACTAAAAACTGGGTAGTTTTCGCAAATAAAAGAACAATATGAATTTCGTAGACATCATCATAATTATTCCGCTAGCTTATGCCGCGTGGGTTGGGTTTAGGAAAGGATTGATTATTGAAGTTTTTACATTATTGGCGCTTTTAGTTGGTATTTATGCAGGTATTCATTTTTCTGATTGGACTTCCGATTTAATTCTTCAAAACATCGATATTGAAGGAAAATATTTACCTGTAGTTACTTTTACGGTTACTTTTCTTGCTGTCGGTGCAATGGTGTTTTTTGCTGGAAAAATGATAGAAAGGATGCTGAAAGTGGTTAATCTAAGTCCAATAAATAAAATTTTAGGTCTTTTCTTTGGTGCTATTAAGATGTTATATACCCTTTCCATACTCATTATTTTATTGGAAACTTATGACGAACGCGGTGGTTTTATTCCAAATGAAGTGAAAGAAGAATCTATGTTTTATTCTCCTGTAAAAGTTACAGCAGCTGCAACAATTCCAGCAATTGAGGAAAGCTCTATCTGGTTAAAAAATACTTTTAATGAACATGTTTTGGAGGGTGAAGAATTTAACTTTCAAGAGTTAAACCAGTTAAAAAAACAGGCAGATAGTTTAGGAATTTCAATGGAGGATATAAAAGAAATGAAAAGTCAATTAGATTCTCTCCAAAAAAGAGATACCAATGCGTATTGAGTTCGTCAAAACAGTATTCTTTATCGTTGTTTTAAGTTGTTGCTCACTTCTTTTTGCGCAAAATAAAAAACCGTTGATTCAGCCAAGTGTTAGGAAATTAGGACCTTATTTTGGAATTCAACAAGGACGCTTTACTGTTGGAGAAATTGGAATGGAAGCACAATTCAAAAACATAAGATTTAAAAAACCTAAAACCCATGGTGTTCATGGTGGATTAGAATATAACATTCCCAATAATGCCCTGGGTTTTAATTTAGGATATTGGCATAAACCTAGTCGAGTTGATTTAACCTATGGAGTTGACCTTGCGGTGCGTTCAAATTTCGAAACAGAAAGATTTGGTTTTTCACCCGTAATTGGCTACAAATTATTTGGATTTCATCTGCGTGCCGGATATATGTTTCTTACCCCTTCCGAGACCTTTACAAAAACAAATTCTTTGTTTATTAACCTGCGTTTTATCCTTGTTAATAATCGAAAATTCAGATTAAATAAACGCAACAAAAATAATTAGCACTTATTTAACCCGTATTATTAACTTCATCTATTCATTTTTCAGAGGAAGGATCTTGTTAAGTAAAAGAGCGTGCTTTTTAATTTAGTGTATTAAACTACGGGCAAAGTGCCTGGTAGGTATTTATTTTTTTCATTTACAGTCCGCTGTGTGGTTAAAAAACAATCTCATATTCTCCACATTTAAGCGCATTTCGATTAGCTGAACACAGTTAATTATACGGTTTAAATTAGATTTCTTTATATTTATGATTTACAATAAGAAGATCTTCAAATGATACAACCAGGAGCTAAAAATTGGATAGATAAGTATTTCTCATTAATTGATGAAGGCCTTATCGATTTGAATGCGATGGCGCAACCAGCGACCATTTCCAAAGCAAACTTTCTGCACAATACATTTTTTAACGCTGGAATTTCTTTTGGTTTTCCGAGTTCATTTATCTTCTACAAAGATAATCTCCACGATAAATGGACAACAGATGAGAAGACGATGTTTCTGCTTTTTGAATGTTTATTATTGGTTTATTTATCCGAGAAAAAGACTGTAAATAAAGAAGAGTTTGTATCTACTTTACGCACTTTTTACGAACAGTTTAAAGATGGGATGTCTTTGAATGTTTTAAAGTTGTTTTTTAAAGAAAGTGATGAGGTAAAACTTGAAAACATTTTGCGCAAACGGGTTCATATAAAGAAAAATTTCGGAAATCAATTGTGGGTGAATTACCTAAATAATTCCCTTGTTTACCTAGATGTGTTGGCCTTTCGTTCTTTTTTGATCAATAAAAAGGAGCTCAAAGACAGTTATCATGCCTTTGTGATGGGAGCGCTTAATACGATTGGAGTAATGTCGCAGGTTGACCATAAAATTGCTGATGCGGAAGATCAAATCTTAAATGTTTATTTGGCAACCGCCAATATGGAGGAAGACGCAAAAAAAGAATTTCGCCAAAAACTCAAAAACGAAGAGCTTTTCCTGACAGATATCGTATTGCCTGATCAAAATGATGATTTGTATAAATTTTATCTCTTAGACATGGCAATTTTAACTGTGCACTCCGATTTATCTGCGATAAGTGAAGAAATCATTTACTTGTACAAGCTTTGTGAACACCTAGAAATTGAGCGTGAACAATTGGAAAAATCCATCATCCTCATAGAGCGCTTTGTGATGGAAAACAACCATCAAATTTTATTCTTGCAGGAGCGTTCTTCTTACGAGCAGCTGTATGGAAATTTCTCAAAAAGGTGGATTAAAGTACTTGGTAGAAACAAGGATAAATTTATTGAAGAACTAAGAGAAAGTAAAGAACTGATAGCCTTAGTTAATAAATCTTTTAATCATGAGTTAAACCCTGAAGAGAAAGAAAAAGTCAAAGAACAGTTTAAAGATTTAGCAAAATCATTACCAGCTTTAGCCATTTTTATGTTACCCGGCGGGATGATACTTTTGCCACTCATTCTTAAAATTGTTCCAGATTTAATTCCATCCGCGTTTAAACAAAATGAAGTAGACCGCAAAAAAGAGTAAGTAAATCATTGCTTACCTGCTATGTTCTAGCTCCTACAGTCAAGCTCTATCTTGAATAAACTTCTACGCTTTTCATTGCAGCAAGTACAGAAATCAATTGCTCCTCAGTTAAACCGTTTTTGGGGGATAAAAACAAGAAATTAATTTCATCGATTTTGTGTTGAACTGCAGCATGGTAAATGTGTTCACTGTTTTCTTCAGCTGCTTTATATAGCACAAGGTGCTCATTCTTTTCAAGTATTTCAATTGATGCAGTTTCGTTTTCTATTTTTTCTAAATGATGACCAATTGCATCTTCTGCTCCCCAATCTTGAATAATTAGGAAGGGTTGATCATCGTTTAAAATTTCCCAATCAAAAGCGTCTAATTCATGAAGAACACTAATTGATTTATCTGTAGGCAATTTTATTGCTGCTGAAATCTCGTATGGACGTAAATCAAAAGTGTTGTAAGATTGTGCAATTTCTTTACTTGCTTCTAAGAATCCATGCTTTGTGGTTTGTTCATCTGCTGATTTTGAGGTGCAACTACTAAGGGCGAGCCCAAAAAAAAGTATCAAAAAGTAACTAATTTTCATAACGGTTATTTTCATGTCGAATTTAATCAATTTGTTTGATATATCACGTTTAGAATGCAAAGGAAAGCATACGCAAATTCACATTATTTATTTTTCTAAAAAGTGATTAATTTTCTTGCGAATGGCATCGATATCTTGATCAACCATACATTTAAAGTGTTTTTTTGGACATTTTGCAAAGCCAATTTTTGAACAAGGACGACAAGACAAATTCTTCACCTGATGAATCGAAAAAGAATCTTTCGCTTGCGGACGATAAGGGTACATTCCAAAATCGGGAACGGTATTGCCCCAAATACTCACGATGGGTGTGTCAAAAGCAGCTCCAATATGCATCATTCCGGTGTCGTTGGTAATCAAGACCTGCGCATCTTTAACGACCTGTGCTGATTCATGAATGGAAAGTGCGCCGCAGGTATTGTTAATGTTTTGATTTGGCAATAATTTGCGAATTTCCTCCCCTTCTTGACGGTCATTTGGACCACCCACCAAAACGATATTTAACGGCAAGTCACGTAAAAGTTCAGCCATTTTTGCAACCGGCATTTTTTTAGTTGCAAACTGAGCACCAATCGCCACAGCAATATATTGGTCCTGCGCAGGAAAACGTTTCGCAAAAGACATAAAATCAATTTTGATGCGAAAATCGATACCTTTTCCATCGTTTTTAACACCTAAAGGCTTTACGGCTTCAAAATAGCGATCAACAATATGAACATCAGGCATTTTATTCCATTTAAAGTTCACATACAACCATTTTTGAATGTTCAATTTTGGGAAAGCAAAACTTTCTTTGCGCAGTTTACTTTTAATTTTAGCGGTACGTAAATTCTTGTGTAAATCGATCACATAAGAAAAATTAGCTGCTTTCAGATCAGATAAAACAATGTCATTTTCCTCACCCCACTCATGCAAAAAATCTACATACGGATTCGCCACATAAAGTTCTGCATATTGCTTTTTCGTTAAGACGTGTATTTCGACATTTGGTATTTGTGTTTTCAAACAGCGTATAACTGGACTTGTGAGCACAATATCTCCAATAGAACTAAACCGAATGACAAGAATTTTGGTCATTTTACAAAGATAATTAAAAAGTCAATTTTGACAGAAAACGAATAGGAAAACAGCATTTTACAACAAATTGGCTGGGAAAACAGAGGTGAGGAAAAAGCAAGAGCATAGAAGCACTACAAACTAGTGTTTTTCAAAATCAACGTAGTAGAAAAAACAAGAATTTAAAGTAATTGTAATTTATAACTTATGAAAAACAACTATTCTAAATAGTTAAATATAATATCACTCATTCCAACACACCACATAAAACGTTTTACACTTCAAAATTTCTTTTTTATCCTTCACCATTTCGAAATCATCTTCTAAAGGATAAACACTTTCTTGACCTGCCATTTTCATAATGCTATTTTGCCATTTCAAAGGCATTTTTCGAACTCCTCTTTGTAAAAGTAGATTTTCTAAACGATAAGCCACGTTCTTCTTTGAATAGCGATTATATTTTTGGCCAAACAACTCATATTTGTTGAAATGTTTATTTAACAACTCCATGAATCCATCATAATTCCATTCTTGCGTATGAAATGGATTGGTTACTACACCAGAAGGACTATTGATAATAAAGTTAGGGGTGGATAAAATAATTAAACCCTCTTTTTTTGTAGTTCTCTTAAATTCTGAAATCATTTTGTGGAATTCAGTGGTGTGCTCAATGGTTTCAAAAGATGTTATTGCATCAAAATGTCCATCTTCAAACGGTAGTTTAGTACCATCCATATGGTGGAAAGATAAGTTCTTCCGAGAAAGGCTGTTTTTACAAAACTCAATGGCTTCATCAGAAATATCTCCGCCTATAACATCATTTTCACTGTGCTTTGCAATTATATCCGTCCCAAAACCTGTTCCACAGGCAATATCTAAAACACGATCAGTTTTTTTGATAAAATGCTTTAATGAGTAATTGTATCGATGCACATGTTCACCCCACCAAGGACTTTTCACTTCCAATGCTTGTCTTTCTGATGCCATTTTATTTTAATTTTTGATGGATTTTATCGTATGCTTTTCCCACATTTTGCATATCAAATAGAGAAATCATTTTCGTTTTCGATTGCGCTACTTGTAGCTTATAATAGTTTTGATCCTTTGACAAAGATACTATCTTTTTTTCCAATTGTTTAAGCGGATCCTGTTTGTCCAATAATAATTCTCCATGTAAATAGTCTTCAAAATCTCCTACTTTTTTACAAGCTAAAACAGGTTTGTCGTAAAACAAAGCCTCTTTAATTACATTGTTACTCGCTTCACTAATTGAAATCTGAATAACAAGATCGGATATTTTATAAAAATCTGAAATATATGTGGTGTAATCTAAAATACTTATGTGTTTGTCTAGCCCGTGTTGAATAATCGAGTTCGTAATAGATTGTTTTTTGAGGCCGTTTCCAATAAAAATAAGATGAAGATGAGGTATTTTATTTTTTAGTTGCTTGACTAATTCAATCGCGAGCTCATGTCGTTTTGCATCAATAAACCGCCCAGGCATTAACACAATAAACTGATTTTTATACCTTACTTTTAATTTAGATAGGTGTTCATTATCACTAAGTTCATTCAGGAGTTTAAAATCATAACCGTTATTTATACGCTTTATTTTTTTGCAAAAACCTTCTCATTTTTAGTAAGTTGTTCTTTTACAACATCAGATATAGCAATTATTTGAGGGCTTAGTCTATTGATAATTCGTTCAATATATATTTCCTTTTTACTCCCATCTATATATATCACATCACTATTATGACGAACAGTAAACAGTCTGAATCTGTAAAACTTATGCAACAAAGAAGCATAAAAGCTTGGCAGTTGGAGGTGGGCGTGAACTACATCAATCTTGTGTTTCTTTATAAACCGATAGAGAAATATAACTTGCTTAAAATGTGAACTTTTAGGAGCAGCATAACAGGAAACTTCTTTTTGTTCTAATATGTTGTGAATTTCTCCTCGTTCGACAGTTGTTAATAATTTTATGTTTTCATTTTTCTTAAAATACAACACTGTAGATTCTATACAAATAGATCTACCATTAAAATTTGTGTATATAAGAATATTCATTTGAATACAAGTTAATTATTTGAATTAATATAAGTGGTTAAGTAATGATATCCATATTTAAATGCTTTTAAAGGCTGTTTTAACTTTAAAAAATCTACAAATAGTTGATAGTACAACTTTCGTTTGAAAATAGAAACATCTTCACTTCTTTTTAATATGTTCTGCTGTAAAGTATGGTTTAAAAAAATTTCTTGATCAAGAACGAGTTTTTTAGACTTCAAATGCGACATACTGTTGGGGTGCACCCTGTATTTCAAAGGTGCATCGGAAATAAAACCTCCTTTTAAATATGCTCCGATTTCTAATAAAAAATAACGGTCAGCTGGACTAGAAAGGGTTTTGTTAAAATAGATTTTATGTTTTTGTAATTGTTCCTTTCGATAAATATATGCCGATGGACAGGTGCTTACATTTATTTTAAATGAAACAACTTCATTTTGAACATTTTTGTAGGTGCCTCTGTAGTTATATTCAGATGCTATAGGTTTATTATTCTCATCTATGTTCGAAATATCAACAGTAAGGAAATCAATTGAGGTATCTTCTTTAAATGTTTTCAAAGCTGCTTCAAAAAAGTTTTCAGAAAGTAAATCATCTGCATCTAAAAAAATTACAAACTCTCCTTTAGCTCTTTTAAATCCTAAATTTCTAGAATCTGACACCCCTGAGTTTTCTTTATGAATTATACTAATTCTTTCTTCATTAAAAGCTTGGACTATTTCAACTGAGTTATCTGTTGAACCATCATTAACAACAATAACTTCAAAGTTTGTATAAGTTTGATTTAAAACTGAATGGATCGTATCTTTGATGAAGTCCTTACCATTAAAGCAAGGAATAATTACACTGATCTTTCTATTGATTTGCATCTACAATCTGTTTTAACTCCTGATACAAGTCTACTGCAATATTTTCACGTGCAAACTGAGGATAATTATTGATTTTCGTTTTATTTTTTCCTTCTTCCCAAAGTTTATATTGTTCTTCTAAAACCGCACAAACTTCATCGGAAGTATTGGCTACCGATCCGTTCTCATGCTTGCGGATTAAATCTTCAACGACACTGTTATCAGGTGGACACAATAAAATATGAGAACCAGAGGCTAGATAGTCAAACAATTTTGTTCCGTAATTACCTTTATAAAGATTCCAAGCTAGCAAAAGCACATCTGAATTTATGGTTTTATCAATCACGACATTCTTGGAAACCCTATTCTTTATAATCTTTAGGTTTTGTGAGTTAAAAGCTTTTAAAAATTCACCTTCAATTTGTGAATTATGCATTCCAATAAGTTCTATATTTACTTTAACGTTGGGGTTTTTAGACATAAACTTAGAAATTCCGTAGATAATTGGTTTGAAATCGAAACCTTGATAAGCCGAACCTAGATGACGTATCGTAAACGTTTTGTTTCTATAAACCACTAACTTTTCATTTTGAAAATACTTCTGCTCATAACCATTAAGTGCCAATATGGTGTTTTTATTATATTTTTTCCTAAAAACATTTGCTAGGATGGGAGAAACAGTAGTAACAAGTGTCGCATTTTTCATCCATTTTTTAACGTGTAAAAAAGTGAATGTGTTTAAAACATAACTTTTAAAATCTTCTTTATTTTGTTTCATCAAATATCTATCGTTTAGAAAATCTCTAATGTCTAACACATAAGGTATATTTGTCTTATTATATAAATATGAAGCTAATCTTATTAAGTTGTTTGGTGGTGATGAAACCAATACTAAATCAAAATCACTTTCTTTCTTTAAAAGATCTAAAGCATAAGCTTTGAAATTAGCATAAGCATTTGTTTCGGTTTGTAAATTACCCAATAAATAGTTTTTAAATGTAGATAAAGTACTTATTAAACGAAACTTACTGTCTTTCGGTTTAGCCTTATATGGCAAGAAAATTTGGCGATAGCCTTTTTCATGTTTTATTTCTGGTTCTTTTTCGTTAGACGATAAAATATCTTCCCAAGACTTAAACGATTCCCCCCAGTGCCTAGTCAAGAGCGTCACATCTGCTCCTTGTTGGGTAAATCCCTCACAAAATGATTCGATGCGGTAGGAGGCTACTGCGTTTAAAGGAAAAGCGTAATAAGAGATGATGAGGATTTTCATTGTTGAAATTTGTACGTTTATTATTATGAAGTTAATAGATTATCAATAAAGCTTTTATAATTATTATATTGGTTCTCATGAGAATTATTATTTTCATATATCGAGTCAGTGGGATAAGATTTTATTTTTTCAATTAACTTGTCTTTATCTTTACTTAACTCCGCAACAGCTAACCCATCCTGAATTTGTTTTTGATAATTAGAAACACCAATTTCATCAATTAAAATAGAAAACACCCCTAGCATAGCAGCCTCTATAACGCTTCCCGAGAAGGCAGAAATATGCACAGAAGTATTCAATAATATAATTGGAAGAGGCAAATTAGTGGCTTTGTCAATTATTACTTTGTCTAAAAGGTTTCGCTCTTCTATTTGTGCTAAAATAGAATTTCGTGCGTCTAATTTACCGGGATGTAACCTAATCCACCATTGATACTCTTCAGGAGTACTAGCAATCGTTTCTAACAAATATGGTTCTATGTCATGTGTTTGAAGCGTGTATAAAATGATTTTTTTATCAGTTGGAAAGCTTGAATATTTGTTTTGACTGTCGTTCAATAAAAATGAAATCCAAGGGTTTCCTCCTAAAAAACAACTATGATAATGTTGTTTGTTCGTCCACTTTTTTATGAGGTTGTAACTGGCATCATCCCAAAGCCATATCGTCTTAGGCATTAATTCATACCCTTCTTTAGGAAATTTACTCCAACCTGAGTAGGCGATGTGTTCAGGACCCATTCCACCATGTTGTATTTCTATTGTTTCTATGTTTAGTTCTCTTGCTGCTATGTTGGCCGCATAACGTGTAAGTGAATAAAAACACAATTCAAAAGTAAGCGTTGCATTCTCCTTTCGTAAGATTGTTTTTATTAAATATTTTTGCTCCAAAATAGAATTGAATAAATTATCTATTTCATTTTTATAGTGTTGTTTAGAAACAATCTTGTAGCCATCTTCACCAAAGGTTTTCATTAAAGAATCAAAATGGCTTGATTCACTAACTTTATTTGGTTTTTTAAACAAACTCAAAAGTCGAATAGCATGAAAATACTTACTACTAAAGTAAATTGACTCATCTGATGGATAGATAGAGTATTCGGAGTCATCACTTATATATATCATTTTTGAGGCAGGCTTTAAATGATTAATATAGTCTACTAATGAATGATAAAACCTATTTCTTTGTTTATTATCAATTTTTGATCTGTAAGATCGTGAATCTAAAAAGAAAAAGCTTTCTTCTTTTCTTGTCGGTTTAATTAGTAAGACACTTAACCTTAGCATTGATATTACAGTCAAATAAGACTTTTTGAATAAGTTGTTTTTCTTAACTTTAAAGAGTTCTGATGATTTTTTATATCGCTCATCTGTGACTTTTAACCACCTAAAAAACAAATCAATTTTAATCATCGGCCACACATGAATACCTTTAACAGTCCATTCGTCAACGGGATGTTCAGATTCAAATTGGTTTAAGATGTCAACGACTTCTTTTCTGGTCATAGCTTGTGGTGTGTTTTATTAAATCAGAGACTTAATTTCTTTTTTTAAGATTGTAGTTACCATATATTCCACAAATTCTCGGAATGCACCTTCTCCGCCTTTTAAAACCGTAACATGATCAACTATCTCTTTTACATACTGAGGCGCATTAGCAGGAGCACATGAAAAACCAACATGTTTCAAAAGTTCCATGTCCCCAATATCATCCCCTATGTATGCAACATCCTTTAAAGAAATATCCAATTGCTTACACAGTTGAACTATTGTGCTTAATTTGTCATTCGCTCCTTGAAAAAGGTAGTCTATTTTCAATTTTTCGTGTCGTCTTTTAACAATTTCTGTGTCCTCTCCGGTTATAATACCTGTAGGAATATCTAATTTCTTACAGAATAAGATTCCAGCACTATCAGAAGTGTTAAACTTCTTCCATTCATTGCCTGTTTGGTCGTAATACATTCCTCCATCTGTCCAAACTCCATCAATGTCCGTGAGTACTAATTTTATTTGCATTATTCAAAGATTAAATAGGATTGTATGCCTGAAAAACGATTACGTTCTATACGAAAATTAGTAGTGCCAAAAACTTCTCTTAAAGCTTCTGTTTCTCCCGGGAAACCAGGATCACATAGCTCGTCAAAACCTATAATAGAACCTTTAGTCAAATAGGGCTTAATTAACTTTAAACACTCTTTAGTAGGATGATATATATCAAAGTCAAAATATACAAATGCAATAATCGTTTCTTTATGATCATCTAAATATTTTTTCAATGTTTTAGTTGCGTCTCCTTTGATAACAATGTTTTTATTGATGTGGCTCAAAGGACATTCGTTTTCATGACATTTTAAGAGTTTCTCTAGATAGCTTTCATAATTTTTAGAAACGCTAAAAGCTCCTTCAACATTATAGTCTGCTTTGCCATCTTGCTCTGATACAGAAGGGAAGCCTTCAAAAGTATCGAATCCAATTATTTTTCGAGAGTGATTAAAGGGTTCGTATATTCCTCTTAAATTATTTAAAGTGATTAAATTTTGGCCCCAACGAACTCCAAGTTCCATAATCACTCCATGCGTGTGTATTAATTTTGAATAGATTTCATTAAAGAATAAAATCTTTGATAGTTCCTGTCTTTTTAAAAAAAGAGCACTATTTGCAATTTTTTCATCTTTAAAAATAGGATTATTTAAAAATAAATTAGTCAAATCAGATCTGTTGTTTTGCTCTTTATCAGAAGCGATTGTTTTTAATTTTGTACTCATAGTATGTGTTTTGAATAAATAATTTCGTTAGCAGGGATATCACTTAATGTTGTTTTTCCTACAACAAGATTTTTATCTATCCATTTAAATCCGTCACCAGGAGATAACAGATGGATGTCACTTTCTTGTATAACCTCGCCTTTCTTAATTAGTCGTTTAGAAGCAATCGATCGTTCCAGTTTATTTTTGGCTGCTGTCGTATCTTCAACAATAAATATATTTTCTTCCCCAAGGGATTCATCTAAGATACGAATATCTCGAACCATACGATGAACACCATCTGGGCCTAAGGAACCTGCTTGGTCCGTCCCTTTCATTCTTCTGTCAATTGTAATGTGCTTTTCAATTATTTTAGCACCGCTTGCAACAGCTGCAACTGGCGTAGAAATACCGATGGTATGATCCGAGTAACCAATAGTATAATCACTATAATTTTTAATTAAATAGTTGATTGTTCTGAGATTTACACTTTTTGGATGTGTGGGGTATTGTGAAACGCAATGCAAAATAGATAAATCATTATGGTATTTGGTAATGGTTTCAATTGCATCATCCAACTCCTTTTTTCCAGCCATCCCCGTTGAAACGATTATAGGAATTTTTGTTTCTGCCAATGCTGCCAACAAGGGTAAATTAGTTAAATCCCTACTAGCTACCTTTAACCTATCTGGCGTAAACAATTTAAGAAGAGATAAGCAACCTGTTGCACACAAAGTTTCAACAAATTCTAAGCCTTTTTCTTTCGCATATTTATAAACTTCAAAGTGTTCTTCATCACTTAACTCTAAGTATTCCCTATGCTCGCCATAAGTTTTTCCAAATGAATTTGGATTATCATACGGTCTATCCATTTGTGATTGAGAAAGCTCTTGCGTTAAATCTCTTTTGGTCAGTTTTACAGCATCCATTCCCTTCAAAACTTCACCAAAAACTTCATCATGAATTGGTCGAGAAATGAGATCAATTATCAGTTTTGCTATTTCAACAGAACCGTTATGGTTTTGCCCTATTTCTCCAATAATGTAGGTATGATCATTCATTTTCTTTGTTTATCTATTTGTTGTTGCATTAATGTTAAACATTCTTCTTCATTACTCAAAAACTCCACTAAATTTTCAGGAATTAAAGCTTCTTTATTAGAATAATTTGCAAGATATATGTTCTGACACAACTTAAAGTCTTCTAAAGTATCAATTGTCAATCTAATTTTTTGATTTTCTTTAAAAGGGATTGCTAAAAAGCGTGTGGCAAATTCATTTTCGTTTTCATAAATATAATTTGTAACATGTTCTTGATAGAAGGAATCGTCTGTCTTTTTGATTATTTTTTTCAGTGCTTTTAGCTCAACAAGTTCCGCAAAAAAGCCATAATGCGTTTTAATTGATGGTGTTTGATTTGTAGTTTGAAAGCTGATGTATTCTGCAGGCGATGCTTTATAGGATGCTATTAAATCATATATATAATCTATGGATATAAAAGGATTATCGGCACAGACTCTTACAATAATATCAATATTATTTTCCTCGGCAGCATCAATAAACCTTCCCAAAACATTGTTTTCACTTCCTCTAAAAAATGTGATATTTTTCTTCTTTGCAATCTCTTCAATTGCATCGTCTTGTTTTTTAGTAGAGGTTGCAAGGATAACTTTATATTTAAAGTCAATAAATTGCCCCAAAATAACCTCTAGTAAGCTTTTATTATTGATAAAAGGCTTCAACATTTTATTTGGTAGTCGCTTTGACCCTGTTCGTGCTTGTATAATTACGGCAATGTTTTGCATTTAAGTTATTATTAAGGTACAACTACAATTCTTGTAATTCTACAATTTTCCTGAAGTGACTGGAGCTTTCAAATAAGTCATTAAAACATCCTTCATCAATAATTTCTCCTTTATCCATCATGTACACTTTATCAGCATTTTTAATGGTGGAAAGTCGGTGTGCAATGATTAAAATCGTATAATCTCCTTTAATTTTATCGATATTTGTTTGAATCTCTTTTTCTGTTTCAGAATCCAATGCTGATGTCGCTTCATCTAATATAAGAATATCAATGTTTTTATACAGTTCTCGTGCAATGGAAATTCGTTGTTTTTGTCCACCACTCAAGTTAATCCCGTTATTCCCCAACATAGTTTCACCTTTTTTGGATAATGTAGCTATAAACTGATGCAATGAAGCTTGTTGTAGAGCTTCCTCATATCGTTTTATATTCTCAGGGGTTGGTGTTGCCCAAAGTGTTACGTTGTTGAAAATGCTGTCGTTAAAGATTACGGGTTCTTGCGTAATGTATCCAATTCGAGATTGATAAGCATTCAAGTCTAATTCTTCAAAAGAAACACCATCTACATAAATTTCTCCTTTTTTTGGCTTCAACAATCCGCCCACTAAATTAACCAACGTTGTTTTCCCACTTCCACTTTCTCCTACAAAAGCGATGGTTTTATTTTTTGGAATCTCAAGGTTTAAGTTTTTGAGTATACCATCTGTTTCATCGTATCCAAAATCTACATTTTTAACGATAATGCTATCCTTAAATTGTTTAAAATCTTTATTCCCATTGCTTTCTTTATTTACTTTTAATTCATTTTCAAAATCAATAATATTTTCTAATGAACCAGATACAGAAAGATAGTTGTTATAGCTTCCTTGAAAAATCATTAGGCCAGACAATGCACGGTAAAAAAACAATAAACTAATCATAATACCTGCAAGTTGGCCGCCCAGAAACTCAACCTGAATCAATATTACAACACATACAACACCAATTAATATAGGTTCACGTAGTGCAGTGATTTTAGCATTTAAATATCCAATTTGGGTATTGTTATTTTCTACTGCTTTAATTTGTTTTTTTAATTGCACTGCATACTTCTTTATAAAACCTGTGGCTTTTAAATATTTAAAATTGGCTATGTATTGAATGATAACTCCTTGGAACTTACTATTATTATTAGTGAGCTTTGTGGACTCCTCTTTCGTTTTCTTAAAAAGACGTCTAAAAAAAGATTAGAAAGTCCGCCCCCAACAGATACTAATAAAGCAAACCTCCAATCAACCATGAATACAAAACTGAGGTATACGAAAACCATAATCAAGTTCTGTACGCTATCTGTAAAAAATCGGAATGCGTTAGATACACGTGCTACTTCTCCTGTCATCGAGTTTTGTATTCTCCCAACATCGGAAGTTACGAATTGCTGAAAAGAATAGCGGGTAAACAGATCTGTAAGTTTAATGCGCATAGAAGAGACAAAAAACTGAAGTATTTTCACATTAAATTTTAGGGAAATAAAATAAATGAATCCTTTTAATGAAAAGAATGTGAACATAAAAATTAGAGCTGTTATGAGGTTAAGTTCAAACCCTAATTGCTGTATTCCATCAATAATAAAACTCAAACTTCCCATTCCTTCACTACTTACTTCAGAGCTACCATCTGCCATTTGTAATAAAGGTAAAAACATAGACAACCCTAATCCATCTAGTATTCCAATAAGAATACTTAAAAAGAGCATGAGAAACACCCTATACTTTAAATAACCATAGAAGTAATTAAAAGAAGAAAAGTATTTCTTTAATTTTATTTTTAGTGACATCTACATTTAGGAAATATTATAAAAAAACAAATGTAAGGAATTAATGAATTTAAACTGTGCAGGTTAAGCAGTATTTTAGTTCAAATACAACTGTGTTGAGATATTGTCCCTGTATTAATACCTTGAGTTTAATAGCTTATCTATCAATCGTCATCATGTCGAGATGTTTAATCTAAAAAATATTCATAAAGGTATATTCATTTGAATACTTTATATTTGTATTATAGTGATACTATGTTGAAAAATCTAATATGATTAAGTACGTATTTTTAACCCTATTTATCGGCATAATTTCGTTTTGTGTTCAAACTCAAACAGATCCAAATGATATCAATGATATTATATTATGGTATTCTGCTGATTCGGTAACACAAGATTCAAATAATAATGCAGCTATCTTACATGATAAAAGTGGAAATGGATTTAATGCTGTTCAAACTATACCCAGTCGCAGACCCAATATTATTTACGACTTCAATAATCACCCATCTTTATCATTTAGTGGATATTATAACTATATGGATTGTGATTTTAATCAAACATTCAATTCTCCAAATACATTCTTTATCATTCTTAAAGATATATCTACTGCTGGAAATAAGTATTATTTCAGTGGACTAAATTATCCTGGTGGCTACTCTTTTTATCATAGAGCAAACTTAACAATGTCCATTCATTCAGGTAGTACCTTTACTCAAAGCTATCCAAAATCGTTTCCATTTGATTATACACTTTTCACTATACAGTATAATAATGGTTCTTATACTATTAGAGAAAATGGGATTCATAAGGATAATGGAGCAACTGGTACAGGGTCCTTTAATGGAATTAGAGTTGGTGGAAGATTCGATCTTAATTACTTTTTTGAAGGTAATCTTGCTGAAATGGTAGCTTATAATCGCAATCTAGGTTTATCAGAGCTTACTCAAGTTGAATCCTATCTGATGAATAAGTACGCCCCACCTGTCAATGTGGGTATTGATTCATCTCATTACAGCTTTTGTAATTTAATTATAAAAGCTGGAAAACATTTCACCTCCTACCTCTGGTCAGACGGCTCTACTGCTGATAGCCTTATCCCTTCTCAATCCGGAACCTACTGGGTGGAAGTTGAAGATATTTTCGGAAACATTTCAAGTGACACAATAGATGTTCAATTACCAGAATTTCAACACCCCACAACCCAACTCTACTGTCCCAACGATTCCATAATATGGGATACAGGTCTCGGTCAACACTATACCTACCTTTGGTCAGACGGTTCTACAGGTGATACATTAAACATCGCTTCTCCAGGGGCGGTTCATGTTGTCGTCACCGATACCAACGGATGCGTTTTTAAATCGGACACCTTAACTTTTTCGGAAGATCCATTTTCGAGCACTGCCACTTTAGGTCCCGACAAAGATTTATGTTCGGGCAACAACTTAGGGTTAACTGCAGGAGCAAATGAGGCTACAAACTATGTATGGAACACGAGCGAAACAACATCAGAAATTGAAATTACCACAACAGGAACTTACAGTGTTATTGCTGAAAACGCCAACGGCTGTAATGTAAAGGACACCATTGCCATTACCATCATTGGAGATGCGCCCAACATTTTAGCAGATGTTCCTGCCTATGTGTGTACCGCAGCACCCTTCGCTTATGAAGATCTTTCCAGCACCACAGACGGTTCCAGCATCGTTTCAAGCGATTGGAATTTTGGAAATGGAGAAACAGCAAGCGCAACACAAGGCAGTTTCGCGTATGCTACGGCGGGCAATTATGATATTACTTTAACCATAGCAACGTCATCGGGTTGTTTCAATACCACGACCGTTCCGATAGAAGTTAAAGCCAATCCCAGTCTATCCTTTACATCAACGAACAGTTGTCAGCGGCAAGACATTACCTTCAACGGCGGACAATTGTCTCCGGAACCAATTACTGCTTGGAGTTGGAATTTTGGAGACCCTGCAAGCGGAACAGCAAACACGGCCAATGGTCAAAATACGCATCACCTTTTTGAAACTTCGGGAGATTTTGACGTAATGCTCGTTGGAACGGATATTTTTGGATGTATAGACACCTTGGTTCAAAGCACAACAATAGATCCCACACCAAATATAGATTTCACCTTTACCGAAGTGTGTGAAGGCAACGTTGTGAATTATCAGAATGCTTCCACAATTACGGCACCTGCAACTATTTCTACCTATCAGTGGAACTTTGGAGACGGCACTAATTCCGGACAAGCGGATCCGCAAAAACCGTATGCAGCGCATGGAAATTACACCGTAACCTTAACTGCTACAGCAAATAACGGATGCAGCGACAGCGAAAGTCAAACCGTTAAAATTCATGCAACTCCGCAAGTTAATTATACGGTAGATCAGGCATGTGCGGGCATAGAAACCGAGTTTACGGATAATTCTTTCATTCCCAATGGCAGTGTAGCTCAAGTCGATTGGTCCATTGACGGTCAAGCTCCACTCACTGGATTTACGGTCAACGCTAATTTCGACCAAAGCGGCAGTTATACTTTAGAACAAACCGTTCAATCGGCATTTGGCTGTATGAATACTGCACTTGCTATGGTGGAAATAGCAGATTTCATTTCGGCAGATTTTGAATTTTCCCCCAATGCGTTTGTCACCGATTACCCCATTACTTTTGAAAGTACAAGTACAGGAGCAAATGAATACCAGTGGACCTTTGGAGATTTCGCCACCTCACAAAGTCCAGATACCAGTATCGTTTTTGACGAAAGTCAAATCGATACCACTTACGAGGTAGCATTGTGGGTTCGCAACATTCACGGCTGCTCCGACAGTGTGAGCATACAACGCACCGTCTTGGAACGCACCACGGATTTGGAATTGTCTCAATTGTTTAGTCAGGAAGTAAACGGATTTTTAACCTTAGGCGTTCAATTGAAGAACGTAGGAACCACACCAATCACTTCAGTAGATTTATTCTTGCGCAAACCTGGGATGGTTCCACTCAAGGAGACCTGGGAAGGCAACCTCCAAGCAGGGGAGAGTGAGAATTATATTTTCTCCGCTTCGCCAAGTGCTGCAGTTCAAGATCAGGAAGTCAACCAGAACTATTTATGCATTGAAGGTCGGATTGTTGCTCCGGGTCAGTTTTCTGAACTCAATTTAGCCAACAACGAAGTCTGCACGGCAGTTGCACCAACAGAAATGGCCCTTATTCACCCTTATCCTAATCCAGTGAACGATCAACTAACGGTAAAAGTTGTTCTCCCCAAGGAAACGGTCATTGGTTTACATATTTATGACAATCAAGGAAGAAAAGTGCACACCATCACAGAAAACGAAGCCTTACAGAAAGGGCTGAACGTCTTTTATGTGAATACTTCGGGATGGAGTTCGGGGAGTTATAAGATACAGACAGTTGGAAGCGCTGTTGATGCGGTTGGGTTTGTGAAGTTGTAGAATCCTCCCCGAGCCCCACTTTTTGGGTATAAAAATAGATTTTTGAAAAGATACTGTTCTCCTTAAAACCAGAAGTTACTCCGCAGCACTTCCCCCTCCTGAGGGGGAGACGTAAAGACTCACCTCTAAGTGTGCAAGTAGAACTTTGCGTATAAAAGATGTTTTAACGTGAAAATCGTTCTCCTTAAAACCAGAAGTTACTCCGCAGCACTTCCCCCTTTGGAGGGGGCAGGGGGGAGGACACTTAAAACCCACCCTTTACTATTTATAAAACAGCGTTAAAATAGAAATTGATTTTACTAAAAAGGAAAAGTTGGTTTGAAACAAAATCCTCCCCTCAATCTCCGTCAGCTGACGGAAGAGATGAAAGAACCCACTTTTCGGCTATAAAAATAGATTCCTCGTCGCCCCGAGTTCTCGGGCTCCATCGGAATGACAATCGTTTCGGGTGTGAGGGTGGGTAAAAACAAGCCGAAGCAGAGCTTCGGCTTGTTTTTACCCCATAATTCTCTCATCTGTTTGTCATTCCGAACAGCAGTTAAAATCTTTGATTTTTGCTGATGGAGGAATCTCTTTTTTTGTGTAAAAGGCGAATAAGTATGGAGGTCTTTAGTCCGAGGCTAAATCCTCCCCCCAACCCCCTCCTGAGGGGGAGATGTAAAGACCCACCTCTAAGTGTGCAAGTAGAACTTTGCGTATAAAAGATGTTTTAACGTGAAAATCGTTCTCCTTAAAACCAGAAGTTACTCCGCAGCACTTCCCCCTTTGGAGGGGGGCAGGGGGAGGACACAATAAAACCCACCCTTTACTATTTACAAAACAGCGTTAAAATAGAAATTGATTTTACTAAAAAGGAAAAGTTGGTTAGAAACAAAATCCTCCCCCCAACCCCCTCCTGAGGGGGAGACGTAAAGACCCACCTCTAAGTGTGTAAGTAGAACTTTGCGTATAAAAGATGTTTTAACGTGAAAATCGTTCTCCTTAAACCCAGAAGTTACTCCGCAGCACTTCCCCCTTTGGAGGGGGGCAGGGGGGAGGACACTACAAAACGCACCTAAAACCGAAAATCATTCTCAATATCTTACAATCTTACACCCACAAGTAAACGGATTTTTATATTATTAAACAATATAACAAGGTAAAACGTTATTTAAAAAACGAAATCATGAAAACAACAATATTATTCTTCTCTTTTTTATTTGCAATGTCAAGTTGTAATAGTAAGAGCAAGTTGCATGATGGTAGTACGGTCGGTTTACAAACCGCCTCTACCTCTAATCAAAATATTAAAACAAACGCCGTTGCTTATTTTGCTTCAGGTTGTTTTTGGTGTGTTGAAGCCATTTTCGAATCTGTGAAAGGAGTTGGAGATGTAGTTTCTGGTTATTCTGGAGGAAAAGCCTCAACAGCAAAGTACGATTTGGTGAGTGCGGGAAGAACAAATCACGCAGAAGCCGTTATGGTGCCTTATGACAGTACAAAAATTGATTATAAAACTTTATTGAAAGTATTTTTTGGTTCTCACGACCCTACAACATTAAATCAACAAGGTCCAGACAGAGGAAAGCAATACCGAAGTTCTATTTTTTATCAGAACAAAAGGGAACAAGAAGAAGCGCAAGCGTATATAAAACAACTTTTAAAAGAAGGTAAGTTTTCAAAAATTACGACAGAGGTAGTTCCACTCAAAGGGTTTTATGCTGCTGAAGATTATCATCAAGATTACGAACGAAATCATCCAAACAATAGTTATGTAAAAGCAGTCTCTGTTCCTCGCTTGAATGAATTCAAATCAAAACATCCTGAACTTTTAAAGTAAAATTTTGATTAACAGATTATTGATTTAATTTTCGATCAGATATGCAACGTCAAATATTTTACATATTTTAAAAAAGTTAAGCAATCCCAAATAAAAATGATTTAGGGTATAAAAATTATAAAAAGATTATATACCTTTGCACCCAAATTTGAATAGAACAATTCATCTTTAAAGGGATAAAAATGTTGAATACAGCGATTAAAGCATTAGTTTGGACAGTAGTAATGTTACTTTCTGCGCCAGTTTTTTCAAGTTCACCTGAAGAAGGCGAGCCCGTTGATGTCACAGAGATGATTATGCATCACATTAAAGATGCGCATGAGTGGCATATTTTAACCTATACGGATGATAATGACGGAAAACAACATGTGTCTATTCATTTGCCTATTATTTTAATTGATAATGGATTGAAGGTTTTTTCTTCGAAAAGACTTTACCACGAAGAATCACCAATTCAAATCACAAATGCCGAAGGAGAAAAAGATCATTATTACCTAAATTCTGAATTGGGGTATGCGGTTTATCATGAAACGATTTACAAGTTAAATGAAAACGGTGAGCTTGACTTCGATGAAGCAGGTCATGTGATAAGTGCTAAACCTTATGATTTCTCAATTACAAAACACGTATTTACATTATTATTCTCATCTGTATTGTTGATTTTCTTACTGAAAATTGCTGTTAAGACATACAAGAGAGACGGAATGCATCCACCGAAAGGATTGGCGCGTTTCATTGAACCAATTGTAATCTTTGTTAGAGACGATATTGCACGTACCAACATTGGTGAAGCGAAGTACGAAAAGTACATGCCATATTTGTTAACCGCATTCTTCTTTATTTGGATCAACAACATGTTGGGGTTAGTTCCAATCTTCCCAGGAGGTGCGAACTTAACTGGAGACATTAGCTTTACTTTATCTTTAGCTGCAATTACTTTATTGATTACAGTATTCTCAGGAAACAAACATTATTGGGGTCACATATTTGCAACACCGGGAGTTCCTTTCTGGTTGTTACCCATTATGATTCCAGTGGAGATTGTTGGAATATTTGCTAAGCCATTTGCATTGATGGTGCGTTTGTTTGCAAACATTACAGCAGGACATATTATTATATTATCATTAACAGGAATTATTTTCACGTTCGGAAGTGCGGCGTGGGCAGGTCTATCAATTCCAATGTCATTATTTTTATTGATATTGAAATTGTTGGTTGCATTTTTACAAGCCTTCATTTTTACAATGTTATCAGCGCTTTTCATCGGAGGAGCAGTTGCTGAGGAACATTAATTAATTAGTAATCTTTATAAAAACAAATAGTTATGACTGGATTAGCTGCTATAGGAGCTGGAATCGCTGTACTAGGTGCAGGGATGGGAATTGGTAAAATTGGAAGTTCAGCAATGGACGCAATGGCTCGCCAACCGGAAGCTGCATCTAAGATTCAAACAGGTATGATCATCGCCGCGGCACTTATTGAGGGTGTTGCTTTATTCGGTGTGGTTGTAGGTTTGCTTCAAGGATAGTAAAAAAGAAGTGTAATCTCCGCACAACGGTTGGTTGTGCGGAGTTTATTAAAAAAGATTAGTTAAAAGAGAAAACAATAAACAATGGATTTAATTACACCAGACCTTGGGTTAGTATTTTGGACAGGATTGACGTTTATCATCCTTATGTTCATTTTAACGAAGTTTATTTGGAAGCCGATTATGGCTGCTGTTAATAAACGTGAGGACAATATTCAGGATGCTTTGGATATGGCTAAGAAGACCAAGGCAGAAATGGAGAAATTGCAAACTCAAAATGCTAATTTGTTGAAGGAAGCTCGCATTGAACGTGATGACATGATCAAAGAAGCTAAAGAAACGAGCGACAGAATGATCGATTCAGCAAAAGGTAAAGCAAAGGAAGAAGCAGATAAAATTGTTGAAAACGCGCGTGTTTCTATTGAGGCAGAAAAGAATGCAGCAGTAGCTGAATTAAAGAATCAAGTTGCATCAATTAGCTTAGAGATTGCTGAAAAGATTTTACGAGAAGAACTTTCTTCAGACGAAAAGCAAAAACAATTGGCAGATCGTTTCGCTAAGGACATCAACTTAAATTAAGAACAATGGAAGGATTGAAGGTAGCAGGTCGTTATGCACAGTCACTATTAGAATTGGCTGAAGAAAAGCAGATTACAGATGCTGTGTTGAAAGACATGGAGCACTTGTTAGCTACAACTAACGAAAGTAAAGACTTCCACGTGTTTTTAAATAGTCCATTGATAAAAATGGATAAAAAGAACGAAATCTTTGATAAGATTTTCGGAGGTTTTCAAGAGGTTTCTAAAAAGTTTATACATTTATTAACCAAAAACAATAGAGAGGTTATTTTACCGCTTATTGCGGAAGAGTATATCTCTAAATTGAATGAAATTCGAGGAATTGTACCTATGACGATTACTTCTGCTGTGAAATTACACGATGAGGTAAAAACCACTATTTTAGAAAAATTAAATAAGCAAGTCAAAGGTTCAATTGAGCTTACAGAAAAAGTTGACGAATCCTTAATTGGTGGGTTTGTGGTAAGAATGGGTGATACACGTATTGATGCGAGTATTGCACATCAACTTAATGAAATGAAACAACGTTTAATACGATAATTTAACGCTTGCGTTAATAAAAGTTTAAAGAAATGGCAAATATAAAACCAGCAGAAGTTTCTGCAATTTTAAGAGAAGAGCTTTCAGGATTTAAAACCGAAGCTGAACTTCAAGAAGTAGGTACGGTACTCACAATTGGTGATGGTATTGCACGTATTTACGGTCTTGGAGGTGTTCAATATGGAGAGCTAATTGAATTTGATGGTGGTCTTCAAGGAATTGCCCTCAACTTAGAGGAAGATAACGTTGGAGCTGTACTTTTAGGTAGCTCTACGGCAGTAAAAGAAGGAGATACTGTAAAAAGATTAGGAAGAATTGCTTCAGTAAAAGTTGGTGAAGGAATTGTTGGTCGTGTGGTGAACACATTAGGTGAACCAATTGACGGAAAAGGTAAAATTGAAGGTGAATTGTTCGAAATGCCAATCGAGCGTAAAGCGCCAGGGGTAATTTATCGTGAACCTGTTACAGAACCAATGCAAACAGGAATTAAGTCTATTGACTCGATGATTCCAATTGGTCGTGGACAACGTGAGTTGATTATTGGTGACCGTCAAACAGGAAAAACTACTGTTGCGATTGATGCCATCATTAACCAAAAAGAATTTTATGATGCAGGTGAGCCTGTTCATTGTATATATGTAGCTGTTGGACAAAAAGGTTCTACAGTTGCAGGTATTGTTAAAAGACTTGAAGAAGCTGGTGCAATGGCTTATACAACTGTTGTTGCAGCAAATGCCTCTGATCCTGCTCCAATGCAATACTTTGCTCCGATGACAGGTGCAGCAATTGGTGAGTTCTTTAGAGATACAGGACGCCCAGGATTAATCGTTTTTGATGATTTATCAAAACAAGCGGTTGCTTATCGTGAGGTTTCATTATTGTTACGTCGTCCTCCAGGACGTGAGGCGTACCCTGGTGATGTTTTCTATCTTCACTCAAGATTGTTGGAGCGTGCTGCAAAAATCATTAACGATGACAGTATTGCATCTCAAATGAACGATTTACCTGAAGCATTGAAAGGTAAAGTGAAAGGTGGAGGTTCTCTAACTGCTCTTCCAATTATTGAAACGCAAGCAGGTGACGTTTCTGCTTATATTCCAACCAACGTAATTTCGATTACTGATGGACAGATTTTCTTGGAGTCTGATTTATTTAACGCAGGTATTCGTCCAGCAATTAACGTAGGTATTTCTGTATCACGTGTTGGTGGATCTGCTCAGATTAAATCAATGAAGAAAGTTTCAGGAACGTTAAAATTAGATCAAGCACAGTACCGTGAGTTAGAGGCTTTCTCTAAATTTGGTTCGGACTTGGATGCTGCAACGAAAAATGTACTTGACAAAGGTGTACGTAATGTTGAGATCCTTAAGCAAAACGAAGGTGATCCATTTACAGTAGAGCGTCAAATTGCGATTATCTATGTTGGTACTAAAGGATTAATTCAAAATGTACCTGTTGAGAAAGTTAAAGCTTTCGAAATCGAATATTTAGATTACTTAGATGCAAAGCATAAAGATCTTATGGATACTTTAAAAGCTGGAAAATTAACAGAAGAAATAACAACTACTTTAACAAAAGTAGCAAAGGAAATTGCTTCAAAATATTAATCTTTCTTAGATAGAAAGTGAATTGAATTGTAAGGAATGGCGAATTTAAAGGAAATAAAAAACCGTATTACTTCTATTTCTTCAACGATGCAGATTACACAAGCCATGAAATTGGTTTCTGCTGCAAAATTGAAGAGAGCATTAGATGCAATTACACAATTGCGTCCTTATGCTAACAAAATCCAAGAAATTCTTGGCAACGTTAGTGCTACGCTTGATCTTTCTGAAAATAGATACGCTGAGCAACGTGAAGTGAAAAATGTACTAATCATCGGTATCTCATCCAATAGAGGATTGTGTGGTGGTTTTAATAACAATATCACGAAAAAAATCAATGAATTGCTCAAAGGCGATTTAGCAGGTAAAAATGTGGAATTATTGTCAATCGGTAAAAAAGTAAATGACTCCTTTAAAAATGGAGGAATTTTAAATCGACCTGAACATTTAAGTAATGAAGCAGCTATTTTCGATGACCTTACATTTGAACACGTTTCAGAGTATGCGCAGTATGCTATGGACTCTTTTATTGAAGAGAAATACGACCAAGTAATTGTCGTTTACAATGAGTTTAAAAATGCAGCTGTTCAAATTATTCGTGATCAGCAGTTATTGCCAATTGTTCCATCTACCTCAGAAGAGGATTCAAATGAAATAGGAGATTATATTTTTGAACCTTCAAAAGAAGAAATCATTAGTGAAATTATTCCTAAGTCATTAAAACTGCAACTTTTTAAAGCAGTACTTGATTCTAATGCTTCAGAACATGGTGCAAGAATGACGGCAATGCATAAAGCAACGGATAATGCAACAGAGTTGAAAGATGATTTAACGTTAGAATATAACAAAGCACGTCAAGCTTCAATTACCAATGAAATTCTTGAAATTGTTGGTGGTGCAGAGGCCTTGAATGGGTAATGTACTTTGAGGAATTGGTTAATTATTAACGGATAATTGATTTGTGATTACGAATTCTGACTTTTATAAATGATATTTAACAAGAGGTTTTTCGAAAGAAAGACCTCTTTTTTTGGTGTCTACTTGATATGTAAATTGTGATATATGTAACGTAATTATATTTTTTTCCTTTTTATCTTCGTAGATTGTAATTTTGCCATTAAATATAAGTATATTCATTATTTATGCAGTTTAAACTTCCATTTCTACATCAATTAAAGAACTATAGCGGAAAACTATTTACCCAAGATTTAATTGGCGGCTTAACGGTTGGTGTTATGCTGATTCCACAAGGGATGGCGTATGCTTATATTGCCGAAATTCCACCAGTATATGGCCTTTATGCTTCCATTGTTCCCTTATTGATTTATATGTTAATGGGAACGTCTAAATATGCTGCCATTGGTCCAGCTGCATTAACTTCCCTTCTTGTTATCACAGGATTAAATCACGCTGGTATTACCGAAGAAAAGGAATTTTTAAACGCTGTTTTTGTGATTGCCTTGCTTTCAGGTGTAATCCAAACCCTTATGGGCGCTTTTCAATTGGGGAAAATTGTCAATTTTATCTCCAAACCAGTTTTAAAAGGATTTATTTTTGGTGCTGCCTTAACCATATTTCTAAGTCAGGTAAAGAGTGCAACAGGTATAGATGTTAATGCCAAAGGATCTTTTAACACCCTTGTTGCATTAGGTTCCAATTTGTCTAGTTTGAATATTTATACCTTGCTTTTATCTGGTTTCTCTATCGCTTTTCTTTTTTATATGAAAAGATTTAGTAAAAGAATCCCGAATCAATTGATCGTTATGTTTATAACCCTATTGGTCGTTTTCTTTTTTGGCATGGAAAATAAAAATGTAGATATTCTAGGTGTAATTCCTGAAGGTTTGCCATCGTTTTTTATTCCTACAATGGATTGGGCGTTGATTAAAACATTGCTTCCTGTGAGTGTTACTATTGCATTTATAAGTTTTGTTGAAGTGTATGCGATTGGTGTATCATTAGAAGATAAAGAAGATGCTGGAAATTTAAAGCCAAATCAAGAATTAATTGCCTTGGGTATTTCTAAGTTTGTTGGTGCGTTCTTCCATGCTTATCCAACTTCTTCTAGTTTTTCAAGATCAGCAGTGAATAAACAAGCAGGTACAAAAACTAATGTGTCAACCATTTTCACCATCACTTTGGTCATTTTAACACTCGTTTTTTTAACGCCTTATTTTTATTTTCTACCTAAAGCAGCATTAGCGGCCATAATTATTGTTGCTATTATTGGTTTAATGGACTTTAAGTACCTGCGTAGACTTTGGACAATTGATAAACGAGATTTTTTAATGTTCGCCGTTACCGGATTGGTTACTTTCTTAGTAGGTGTTCAAGAAGGAATCATCACAGGTGTTGTATTGTCTATAATGGCATTAGTATACGCCATTACTTATCCGCATGCCGCTGAAATTGGGTTGGTAAAAGGAACTTTTGATACCTTTAGAAATGTTGATCGACATACCAATGTAGATATTGACGACAGTATCCTCATTTATCGCTTTGATGCGCCATTAACTTTTGCAAATGTTCCCCATTTTTTAAAAAAACTGAAAAGCTTTGAACAACATCATGAGCACCTCAAATATGTTATTATAAACGCCAGTGCGATTGATTCAATTGATACTACAGCGATTGATACACTTAGTGAATTAGCAGAAGAGTATCGACAAAATGATATTCGTTTAGTCATTACCTGCTTGAAAGGACCAGTAAGGGATAAGTTCTTTAAAACAAATATGTTTGATGAAATCGGTAAGGAGAACTTCTTTCCAACCGATATTGATGCCTTAAAAGATTTTAAAGGTGCAGAACGCTTGGTAGATACGGATATTTTATTTCAAACCAATCCAAAAAGGAAAAGAAAGTAACTTGTCGATTTATTTTTTGGAATAAATGGCAACGCTATATCTTTGCTTATCTTTCGTTTGGGTCTAACCCGAATTCCAAGACAGGGTCTTTTGTAACATAAAATAGCTAACTTCATCGACTAAGTCGAATTTTTTAGATTGAATTACACCTGACGCTGAAGGTGTCAAGTAATTATAGCCCTGCGTTGCGCTTTGCTTACACGGGGCTATAAATATCGGTATAATTCTTTTGACGGCATTTTTGTCGCGTAGCAAAACAAAAATGATGACAAAAAAATCTTGTGTATTTGTAAGATTTAAAATTTAACGCATAAACCGAGTCTGTGAGCTCAACGACCAAAGGAGTTAATAATCTGGGCTAAGCTTTCAATTTAATATCTGTATCATTATGACCACGAAGAAATTTAAAGGCAAAAGCGCTCGACGATACATTACAACAAGATTATAGACAAGGTTTACAGCGATTCATACTCCTCATAAATCATCTGCATGAATGCATCACATCTTTTTCTTTCTTGAGGTAGCATTTGAGGATCAAAGGTGTTTACAATGTATTTTTGATAGTCTAAATGAAAGGTGAATTTACCTGCTGGTGTTACCCATCCAAACCCTCGTGTTGTCGCGTGCAAAGCAAATTCAGGAACATTTGGGTTTAATAAATCTTTACTCCATGGGTAGTCTTTACCAGTATCAACTTTCATTTGGTAAAGCAAGGTTGCAGCAATATCGGCTTGTGAACCTACTTTGTCAATAACCATTCCTCTTGCAGCGTCTTTTAATGCAGGTCCATATAAAAGTAAGGGTATTCTATAAAATTCAGCGTCATTTGGGTTGCTGATATACGGCGAAGCATGTCCATGATCGGCAACAATGATAAATAACGTGTTCTCATGCCATTTTTGTTTTTCTGCTTCCTGTATGAATTCCGCTAAACATTGATCTGCATAAATTACAGAGTTCATAAAGTTGGCTGCTTTGCCTTTCCAACTTTCTTTATTGTGTCCAGGAAAGTCATAAGGTGAATGTGTACTTCCTGTAAAAGCACATTCAAGAAAAGGTTCTTCTTGGCGATTAATTTTATTTAGAAATAGGTCGTATAAGTCTTCATCGTAATAATTGAGCTTACCTCTTTCCAAATTGGAAGGAAAGTCTGATTCATCTTGAATGCGATCAAAACCATGGTCATTAAAATAACTGTCGATGTTTCCGTATTTTAAATCACCACTAAATAAATACCCCGACGTATAATCTCTATGCATTAAGCTTTGATTGAGCGATTTTAATTTTCTATGTTTAAAGGGTTGCATAGAAATAGAGATTTCGGGTAGGGCTGGGTAACCTGAAAAAATACTCGCATTTCCTATCTCTGAGGTGCTTCCTGTTGCGTAAAGATTTGTAAACAATACACCTGATTTGCTTAATTCATCAAAGTTTGGCGTAGCGCCTGGTTTTCCAGATAATCGACTGCTGACTGTTGATGTCCAACTTTCAAGAATTACGAATACCAAATTTGGCGAAGTATTTTCTAAAATATAATTATCGTGTTCTTTCTCATAGTTAAGAAAATCTGACATTGTATTGGCTAGCTCTTCCTGACTGTAGTTGGATAAAAACTCACCAATGTTTGAACGCTTAAAGAGTAAAAAACTTTTTCCAAAAAAATAGGGTGAATTAACAGAAATGTCATTGATGACAAAGTTTTTTGAAAAATAGGAAGCATCTATATTTATTGGAATTTGTTGCCAACCTCCTCGTGCTAAAAGAAACTGAAGGCCTAATAAAACAGGAAGGATAGGGATATACAAGAGTAGTTTTAACCAAATCTGTGTTTGTTCGACATTAAATCGAGTAGTTTTAAAAAGCCATTTACTTACTTTCCATCCAAATACAATTTCTAAAATCAGGTATAGGATAAATAATACGGTCATTGTGTAATCAGCTGTTCTAAAAACTTCATCAGGATTACTCAAATGCATAAAAACACGTGAGGTTAATTTATGATTCCATTCACCATAGGCATTTATTTCTCCGGCATGAATCATGGCAACAAGAACGAGCTCAACAATTAGTATTATTTTAAAGAGATTGAAGAAGAGTTTTTTCTGCGTGGAAATAAAAATAGTGATCAACACAAGTGGCAATACACTTAACACACTTCCTGTTGCTAAGTCTAAGCGAATGGAGTGAAAAAAGATCTGTATCCATTCCCAAAAAGAGTTGTCTTTAAGTTTGTCTAAGTAATGAATGGAAAATAAGACCCTTTGAAAATCAAATACTAAAACCCAAAATAACAGCAGTAAAACAAAGGCGAGTATTGCTTTTTTTATGATTTTCATGAGAAAAACGTATTGTTGTTGATTATTTCAATTCGCCTGTAAATTCTAAGCTCTCACATTCTGCAGCTTTTTTATGTAGCTCCTTGGGCATCATTTCTTGGAAAGGCGCACAAATTTCGTCTCTGTGTTTTTTAGCTTGCACTAAACTGTCTTTTCCTGCTTGTGTTGGCGTACGGTCAAAAAATGACGCCGAAATTCTATTGACTTCTTCTCCAGCTTCAACACAATCACATAGCGCATTATTGTTGTTGCATGAAAATAAAGTAACAGTAAGAAATAAGAAAAATAAGTGTCGCATTAATCTATGGTTTTATCCAATACTTTTGGAATTCTAAAATAATCTGAATCTTTCTTAGGTGCATTTTTTAAGATTTCTTCATGGCTAATGTCTTGTTTTGGAACATCTGACCTAAGCACATTGATTTCTTCAGACATATAAATAAGCGGTTCTACGTTTTTAGTATCTATTGCATTAAGCTGACCCATAAAGTCAACAATATTACCTAGGTCTTTCTTTATGGCAGTTTTGTCGGCTCCTGTAAAGGAAAGTCGGGCTAAATGTGCAATGTGATCAATTAATTCGTCTTTTATTTCCATGATTCATTTCATTATACATGCAAATTTAAGCATTCTTTTGTGGTAATTGCGATTTGATTAAACGATATGTTTTTTCTTTTAACGTTTCAACATCACTTTCAACTACTTCATGAGCGCTTATCATGCAATGAATATGGACTTTTGCTAATCCTGGTTTTGCCGGAGCACAAAATGTATCTGGATCTGAAAATAAATAGTAATGGTTAATAAAAGTGATGGGAAGAATAGGACATTTGGCTGCTTGAGCTAATTGAAATGCACCACTTTTAAAAGGCGCAAGTTGAGGAGCGTCATCCGGTATTCCTCCTTCTGGAAAAATTACAATGCTCCAATTCTTGTTAATTTCTTTTCTTGCCTGAATGAAAGCTCTCGCAGATTTAATTGAACTACTTCGATCTACGGGAATATTAAGTCCTTTAAAAAAGGTTTTGACCAGTGGATATTTAAGAATTTCACTTTTTCCCATAAAAAGAAACTGATGATGCGGTAAAATACTGTAAAGTAAAAATATGTCTAAATAAGAGCTGTGATTGGCCACTAAAACAAATGGACCTTTTATTTTAGCATCTTCAAAAGTTTCCTCCACTGCGTAAAAACATAAAATACGCATACATCTCGACCAACAAATGTTAACCCTAAAAGTAAATTGTTTTAAAGAAGAATTGTAAATAAAGAAAAGTAAAATTGGATAGAAAATGACTAGGGTGAATGCAAAGGCAATCCCAATATAAATTTTCCACAAGTAATATAACGTCCCTGTTATGTATTTCATTCTCTTTATTATGCGCACCAAATATATATATTTTGTCGAAGTCTTCAACAAAAGTTTATTTTTGTAATTCATTTTAATCAAATAAAACATAAAATTAACATGGCACGAGTTTTAACTGGAATTCAAAGTACAGGCGTTCCGCATTTAGGTAATTTATTGGGAGCTATTATGCCTGCTATAAACATGTCAAATTCAAGTGGTAATGAATCTTTCTTGTTTATTGCCGATTTACATTCTTTAACCTCCATTAAAGATGGAGAAACTTTAAAGGGGAATACGTATGGAGTAGCCGCGGCATGGTTGGCTTTTGGTTTAAATCCAGAAAAAACAGTTTTCTATCGACAAAGTGATGTTCCTGAAGTAACAGAATTGGCTTGGTATTTAATGTGTCATTTCCAATATCAACGGCTAACGTTGGCACACTCTTTTAAAGATAAAGCAGGAAGAACGGAGGATATCAATGCAGGGCTATTTAACTATCCAATGTTAATGGCTGCAGATATTTTATTATACGACGCAGATGAAGTTCCTGTAGGAAAAGATCAAATGCAACATATCGAAATGACTAGAGACGTAGCTCAAAAATTAAACCTGAGCACAAAAAAGGAGCTACTTGTAATTCCCGAAGCTAAGGTGGAGGAGAACACGCAATTAATTCCAGGAACTGATGGTGGAAAAATGAGTAAATCAAGAAATAATTATATTAATATTTTTCTTTCTGATAAACAATTGCGCAAACAAGTAATGAAGATTGAGACGGACAGTACGCCTATGGAAGAGCCAAAAGATCCTGAAACTTGTAATGTATTTGCCATTTATAAATTGTTGGCGACAAAAGAAGAAGCAGTTACTTTAGCAAATCAGTATAAAGGAGGGAATTTTGGATATGGACATGCGAAACAAGCGCTTTACGATTTAATAATTACAAAATTTAAGGAACAAAGAGAGCGTTTTACTTATTTTATGGAAAACAAAGATGAAATTGATGCAATTTTAAGTCAAGGAGCAGAAAAAGCCAGAAAAATTGCCCATAAAACCTTGTATCGTGTGAGAAGAGAACTTGGGTATTAATTGAAACTTATATGAAATAGATAATATTTACTTGCTATTGTCGTGCATATATTGGGTCAAATTTCTATATTTGTGCAACGCTCATGAAAATCTACACGTTATGTCTAATAAACTATTTGCTTTACTAATTCTTACTATCCTGTTTTTCAGCTGTAAAGATCAGTCTACTCCAGATGCCGAAGGAGTTATTACCGCCAAGGGTGGTGTTAGGTACGGAGGCAATTTCAGATTCATGTCGAATGAAAAGGTTAATTCACTGCACCCTTTAGAAAGTACGGATGTTTATTCCACTCGAATTGTGATGCAGATTTATGAAGGATTATTAAAAATAGATGCATCAAGTACCGATTTGGTTCCTGCTTTGGCAAAAAAGACAGAGGTAAATGAAACATCTACCTTATTTACTTTTCATTTAAGAGATGATGTTTTTTTCCACGATGATCCGTGCTTTGAAAACGGAAAAGGAAGAAAAGTAACGGCAAATGACTTCAAATATGTGTTTGAACTTGCATGCTCTAATAGTGAGAATAACGACTTGGCTTATTTGGTTAAGGACAAAATCTTAGGAGCTGCTGATTATTATGAAGGCAAAGTTGATCACGTGGAAGGTTTAAGAGTTGTTGATTCATTAACTTTAGAAATAGAGTTAGAAAAGCCTTTCTCAGGATTCAAAAAAGTACTAACACATAGTGGTTTAGCTGTGTTCCCCAAAGAGGCTATCGAAAAATATGGAGAAGATTTTAAAAAACACGCTGTTGGAACAGGAGCGTTTAAATTGGATGTTTTTCAAGATGATAAAATCGTTTTAAAAAGAAATAACAATTACTGGGATAAAGATGACTTTGGAAACCCATTGCCATTTTTAGAAACGGTTACAATGACTTACAGTAAAGATAAAACAGATGAATTACTTTCTTTTAGAGAAGAGAAAATTGATTTAGTTTTGGACATCCCTGTAGAAGAAGTTGAAAATGTTTTAGGTACATTAAACGAAGCGCAACTTGGTGAAAACGTGAAGCATATTGTAGATTCAAAAGCAAGTATGAGTATTACTTACTATGGTTTTGCACATGAAAGTGAAGTTTTTTCTAAAAAAGAAGTGCGTCGAGCTTTCAATATGGCTGTTGATAGAAAGTCAATTATAGATAACTATTTATCAGGTGAAGGTTGGCCTACTTTGAATGGATTCGTTCCTAAAATGAAGGGTTATCCAATAAATGATGTGAACGGATATTCCTATGATGTAGCGGCCGCTCAAGAGTTAATGAAGAAAGCAGGCTATCCCAACGGGAAGAATTTTCCAAAAGTTGCTGTGTATGTAAATGCGCTCGAAGGCTCTGGAGGTCATAAACTCGCTCAAGCAGTTAAATCAGCTTTAAAAGAAAATTTAGGAGTAGACATAGAGATTGAATTAGTTGAATTTAATGAACGTGAAGAAAAAATACAGTCTGGAGACGCTATTTTCTGGCGTTCAGGTTGGGTTGCCGATTATCCAGATCCAGAGAACTTCTTAAACTTGTTTTATAGTGGTAATATCGATCATGGAAGCACAACCATTAACCCTTTTAAATATAAAAATGATGAGTTCGATAAAACTTTTGAATCAGCGTTAGCCGAAACAAATGAGGAGGAAAGAATGAAATTGTTTGCAAAATGCGACCAAATATTAATCGACGATGCCGCAGTAATGCCGCTAGTTACCGATGATTTTGTAACGATGGTCAACTTAAAAGTTAGAAAATTTGTTACCAATGAGGTTGAACAATTAGATTTTTCTCGTATATTTATAAAAGAAATTAATTAATAACAAATTAAACCTCTCAGCTTGCAAAAGAGAAAAAATTAAAGCTGTACCATAAAGGTGCAGCTTTTCTTATTGAATTTCATTTAACTTTGTGGGCTAAACTCGTTTATAATGAACAAGAAGTTATCGTCTACAATTATCACCTTCAACGAGGAGCGTAATATTGAAAGATGTATTGATGCTTTGCGCCCAGTTTCAGATGAGATAATCGTATTGGATTCTTTTTCAACAGATCAAACGGTAGAATTGTGTAAACAAAAGGGCGTTCGCTTGGTGCAAAGAGAATGGAAAGGATATGCCAACGCTAAAAATTATTTGAATCAATTGGCCACACACGAATATATATTTTCTGTAGATGCTGATGAAGCGCCAGATAAGGAATTGCAAGAGCAAATTTTAATTCAAAAAGAAAAAGGCTTTGTAGGGGTTTATTCCGTCAATCGGCTGACAAATTATTGTGGTAAATGGATTAAACATTCAGGATGGTATCCAGATGTTAAAACACGTGTTTTCCCGAAATCGAAAAGTGAATGGCAAGGTGCTTTTGTACATGAAGAACTTGTTATTGATGGGAACCCTTCTCCTCAATTGTTGAAAGGACATCTGTTCCATTATTCCTATTATAACCACAAAGAGCACAGGGAAAGGGCAGACAAATATTCAGCATTAACTGCAAAGAAAATGTTCGCCAATGGAAAACGTGTTGGTCCTTTGAAGCCATACATTTCTGCTTTTGGTAGATTTGTCGCAATGTATTTTATAAAACTTGGCTTTCTTGATGGTAAGGCCGGATTTCACATTGCTCGAATTTCTGCCCAATCAAATATTTTTAAATACAAGGAATTAATTCGTTTACAACATGAAGGTAATTGATCTTAATCGAAAAACAATTCTCATCAGTAGAACGGATAGTATTGGTGATGTGATACTAACGCTACCTATATGTAGCTGGATAAAAGCAAATTTTGAGGATACGAAAATTATTTTTCTAGGTAAGTCTTATACCGTTGAAGTGTTGCAATGTTTTCCATTTATTGACCATATTGTTGAGTTGAATGAATGGGAAGCTTTTTCTATGGAAAAACAAGCTACGCTTTTAGCAGAGAGAGATGTAGATGTGTTTATTCATGTTTTCCCTAATAAACATTTAGCTCGCCTAGCTAATAAGGCTAAAATCCCTTTCAGAATTGGAACTTCCCATCGATTATATCACCTTACTACTTGTAATGTTCGCCCTAATTTCACACGGAAAAAATCAGATAAGCATGAAGCTCAATTGAACTTTTCTTTATTGGAGAATGCTGGAGTCAATCAATTGCCGAGTATAGATGAGATAAAGGAATTAATGACTGAATTTAAACCAAAGGTGTCTCTTAATGGATTTTTAAAAAAATGTCTTGAAAGACCTCAAAAAAAGATAATTCTGCACACAAAATCACAGGGGTCTGCAGTTGAATGGCCAATAGAAAATTATATTGAATTGGCGCATAGATTAGTTGCAAAAGAGTATACAGTGTATTTTTCTGGTACGGAAAAGGAAGGGAAACAATTTCGTTCGTTTTTACCTGATAATGATAGTATTATAGATATTTCTGGTAGAAGTAGCCTAGGCGAATTTATTACCTTCATATCTCAATGTGATGCTTTAGTGGCTTGTAGTACGGGTCCGTTACATATAGCAGCGGTTTTGGGAATAAAGGCGATTGGTTTATATACAGATTTAAGGCCTATGCATCCAGGAAGATGGGCACCAATTGGGAAAAATAGCATCGCTTTAACAGCAGATACAAAAAAACCTCCACAATTAGAAGATATTCACCTTATAAAAGTAGAGGACGTCCTTGAACAAATAACGCGTACAAACTAGAATAGATGCTAGTTTACAGTTTGTTAGTATGCGTTTATTTGAATTTCTGAGGATTGTTAGCTGCTTCTCTATTATATTTAGCTTGTAAACGAAGCCAAATAAATAAGCCTACAAATCCTAATACAATTACACCATAATTAAAAATGTTTCCCACATTTTCAAACAAGATTTCTGTCGTCCATAAAAGTCCGTCACCTGTCGCTTCAACTATTTCTGTATAAGTCATAACATTTATATTATTGCTACAAATATAAGATTTTTATAATTGAAACGCCAAAAACCCTATATTTATCTACTCAATTCGATACATTTGTAATTTATAAAACTATTCCATTACATGATAAAGTATTTTGCCAATAACCAGTCTTTTATACTCATTCTTGTACCTGTTTTTGTAGTGCTTCACATGATGATGGATTACTTTTTCCCGCATTTAATATGCTCGCTATTGGTCAAGAGAATTTATGGAACCTTGATTTTAATGCTTTACCTCCATTTTATTCCAAGTTGTTAGCCATCGTTTTTATTTGTATTAATGCAATTTTATTGAATTTTGTTTTTAATAGTTTAGAGTTCTACGATAAATTCAATTATTTGCCAAGTATAATTTATGTTTTATTGGTTTTTCTTTTTCCCATAAGTTTACGTTTTGGTGAAGATTTATTAGGACACCTTTTTTTCATTTTAGCTTTTAATCAGTTGCTCAGCATTCGACAAAACGACGATGCGCGTAACCATACTTTTTTAAGCGGACTTTTCTTGGGGATTGCTGCTACTTTTTTACCAGTATATTTCTTGTTTATTTTTGTAATTTGGTTTGGTTTATTTACGATTAGACCTTTTGTTTTTCGAGAATATCTTTTGCCATTAGTTGCGCTTATTTTTCCCTTTTTGTGGATAGTGCTCGTGAATCCTTATTTTATAGATGAATTCTTCGACTTTGATTCAACCCTTAATTTTTCTCGTTTTGGTGAATTTTTAATTCTCTTACCACATATTGTAATTATTGTGTTGGCAATCTTGGCTAACAAAAAAATACTTGAACGCCGATTAAAAAGTTCCATTAGATTTAAAAGAATAATTGCTGTAACTTTTATAGCGCTTCTATTTTCCGCTAGCTTGAGTGTTGTTATTTTACTATTTTTTGATACCTATTTTTACTTTACGATTGGTGCTGCTATTCTGCCGTTTGTTTTACCGTTTGCATATTTAGAGGTCAAGAATAAATGGTTGCCTAATATTCTTTTTTATGCTTTAATTATACTGAATATTGTAAAGTTTCTTTTTTAGGATTTATTTAAAAAAGTGTCTAATCCTTAAACTCGTATCCACAACTTCTACAAAATTTTGCTGCTTTTTTATGGTCTTTTTCACCGCAATTTGGGCACTCAAAAGCTTTCATTCCTTCACTTTTAATGTTCGTGAATTCCGAGGAAACTATTCCTGTAGGAACCGCTATTATCGCATAACCAAATAACATTATAAAGGAAGCGACCGCCTGACCTAAGGGAGTCACGGGTGCAATATCGCCATATCCAACAGTTGTAATTGTTATAATTGCCCAATATACCGACCTTGGAATACTCGTAAATCCTGCCTCGGAAGGCTCAATGACATACATTAATCCCCCCAGAATAATTACGATCGTTAACATTGATATCAGGAATACAGTAATCTTATGGCGACTATTTTTTAAAGCTTCACCCAAGATGTCCGCACCTAACATATACCGAGAAAGTCGCAATATTCTGAATATTCGTAAGAATCGAATTGATCTAAGGATCATTAATGCTGCCGTTCCATCAACCATTAAACTCAAATAAGAAGGAAGAATCGAAAATAAATCAACTAATCCCATGAACGAGAAAATGTAAGAAAGCGGTTTTCTCAAACTAACAATTCTGAGGATGTATTCGATGGTAAATAAACCGGTTACTATCCATTCTATAGTAATGAAAGTAAGTCTGTATTTTAAGTTTAAATAGCTTACACTTTCCAGCATTACAACAACTACCGAAAGCAGAATTATAATTAATAGAATAATATCAAATGCTTTACCCGTTTTGGTATAAGTTCCATAAATAACTTCCTGAACCTTTAGTTGCCAAGGTCTCAAGTTGAATTCTTTTTCGCGAAACGCTAAAGATTTATCTATTCTTTTCTTCATGGATAATGATCTGAATGCTTAAAAGTAGTGAATTTTAAGAAAACAAGCATGTATTGAACCTTTTATCGTGAAGATTGATAAGTAATTGATATTTTGTAATTTTACAACATGAAAGTTCAAGACTTAATACAAAAACGATTTTCTGGTCAGCTTAACAATGACGCAGAATATATGGAGCTCATTGTTCAGGTTTTTGCTGTTTTAATTCTCGGCTTGGTCTTGTGGCGAATGATGGTTATTTTTCACAGAAAGAAAAATGCCAAACGAAAAAAGAGCGTTTTCTTTGATAATACATACAGTAGAAATTGGAGGAAATAAACTAAATCAGCTGCTTGCTGGTATTTGATTAATTGAAAATATTTTATGGAAGAAAAAAATGTAGCTGTCGTTGGAGCTGGTCTTGTAGGGAGTTTATTAGCTGTTTTATTGGCCAAGAAGGGAATGAATGTGGATGTTTTTGAACGTCGTCCTGATTTGCGAAAAGCAAAAGCAATTGGTGGAAGATCAATTAATCTAGCGTTGTCAAATCGGGGGTTTAAAGCGTTAGAACTCGCTGGCTTTGCAGATGAAATAAAATCTATTGCGATTCCTATGTATGGAAGAAAGATGCATGATATTGAAGGCAACTTAACGTATCAACCGTATGGAAAAGAAGATGAAGCGATTTATTCAGTTTCGCGAGGTCAGTTAAATCAAAAGCTCATGAACTTAGCGGATGATTATAAAAATATACGCTATCGATTTGACCATGCCTGTGAAGGAATTGAGTTGGACAAAAATGAAATCCATTTTAAAAATACTTCAACAAATTCACTAGAAAAGTACAATTACCAACAAATTTTTGGAACTGATGGTGCTTTTTCGGCGGTAAGGGGAAGCCTTCAGAAAACACCGATGTTTAATTATGCGCAAGAATATTTACCACACGGATATAAAGAGCTACACTTTCCAGCCAATGAGGATGGAACGCATTGTTTTGATAAAAACTGCTTGCACATTTGGCCACGTGGTGAATTTATGTTGATTGCATTGCCGAATCTTGACGGAAGCTTTACTGTGACTTTGTTCTTTCCGATGAAAGGAGAAACATCTTTTGAAAGTTTAGATACGGAAGAAAAGGTGGTTGATTTCTTTGAGAAAACATTCCCAGATACGCTTCCGTATTTACCCAATTTAACCAAAGACTTTTTTGAAAATCCAACCTCTACGTTAGTTACTATTCGCTGTAACCCATGGAATTTTGAAGACAAAGTTTTATTGCTTGGAGATGCTTCTCATGCTGTTGTTCCTTTTTATGGTCAAGGTTTGAATGCAGGAATGGAAGATTGTACGATTTTAATGGACTTGATGGAAAACTATAAGGGAAAGCCTGAAGATTTTTTGGCAACTTATAGCGAAAAGCGTGTAGCTGATGGAAATGCAATTGCAGACTTGGCATTGTATAACTATATTGAAATGCGCGATTTAGCAGGAGATGAAGATTTCCTGTTAAGAAAGAAAATTGAACGAAAGTTTAGCGACATGTATCCCAACAAATGGATGCCGTTATATTCTCAGGTAACCTTTAGTCATATTCCATATTCTGAAGCATTAGCTGCTGGAAATAAACAACGAAAAATAATGGATGAAGTGATGAAAATGGAGGACATTCATGATGTATGGGATGAGCCAAAAGTCATTGAAAAAATATTATCTTTGGTAGAATGAAAACAACGAAGCTAATTTTATTTTTGTTTGTCGTATTAAATATTCCGGTTTTCGGTCAATACACACCGAAAAATAAAAAGAAACAGTTTTACGGAAATCAACGTCTGCACAAACCGTTATACCGATGGGTAACTGGAGATTATTTGCGACACGGAATTCAGTTGTCTTTCGGTCCAACATACACATTTACCAAGATGGGCGCAGAAGAACATGAATATAAAATTAACTCCTCTGTTCCTGGAAATGATACTTTACTTCGTTTTTCAAGAGAAGCTAAAAGCAGAATTGGAATTTTTGCTGAAATTGGAATGGTTCACATTACCAAAAAACCTAAAAAATGGCTACATTATTATGATTGGGGAATCGGGTTTAAGGTTTTTGGTGGGAGAGAACTCTCTGAAACACGTGTATATGATGAAAGAGACACACTAATTGGTAACTTAAACGGTGAGGGAAAGTTCTACAACGGTTATTTATATGGAAGATTTAGTGCGCACAGTGTTTATCAGTTTAACCCTCATTTCTTTTTAGATAATGCCCTTGGTGTAAATTTAGACTATGCCTTAATGGTTGGGAATATGGCCTATGACGGATACCATGTTCCTGTGGATGAGAAATTCCAAGGAGATATATTGGGACAATTGCATTATTCGTTGGGATTAGGAATAAAACCGCGTGTAGACAAAGGATTTTATTTTGTACCTAGTATAGAATTGCCCGTTTTGGGAATTCATGAATGGAACGGAGGTACACCAGCAATCCACTGGTTTTCTAGCCAGTATTACCCAGCAATGCTCCGACTGAAATTTGTGTGGTTATTCAGAAAAGATCCGAACCGTTGTCCGCCTGTGGAGACGAATGAGAAGGACAGAGAAAGAGCAAGGGAGTATAAGAATAGGTAGGGAAGTCAGTTTACCGCTTACTTTTAAAAAATTGTTTCACCAACTCTCCACATTCTTCACCTAAAACTCCACCTACAACTTCTGTAGAAGGATGAAAAATGCCTTCATAACGCAATGCTCCACGACGTTCATCGCTTGCTCCGAAAACTACCTTGCTGATTTGTGACCAGTTTAGCGCTCCCGCGCACATTACACAGGGTTCCATCGTTACATAAAGGGTGCATTTCTTTAAATATTTTCCACCTAGATTTTCTGCAGCAGCTGTTATACTTTGCATTTCTGCATGAGCCGTTACATCATTTAATTGCTCTGTGAGGTTATGACCTTTCGCGATAATGGTATCGTTGGCAACGATTACTGCACCAATTGGTACTTCGTCTAGCTCGAAAGCTTTTTCTGCTTCTGCTAATGCTTTGCGCATAAAATACTCGTCATTATAAGGTGTAATCATTGCTCTGTTTTTGATATTAATAAACGAGAAATCTTCAACTACAAAAATAAGTGTATTTTTATAACGTTAAATTATAAACGCTAAAACATTTGCTATGAACTACAAACATTTAATTTTCGCACTTATTATTGGAGGTGTTGTCTCTTGTGACAAAGATAAAAATGAACCTCTTCCGGAAGAGAATTCAGGTCCAAAACTTATTTTTAGAATGAAAATGGATCCGAACCAAGAACGTTTGGATGGGTTTGGTAATCCAGCAACTATACCTGCAGGTCATGCAGCACAAACTCCCGACTTTAACAGTATTTCAGCTCATTATATTGAACTTGCACCATCAGCCTATACACAAGTTGGAGACGGTGAGGTGATATACCATGGAGCGGAAACAACTGAAGGTGGTGACAACGCAGTAATTTTCGATAAATTAAAGAAAGTAGCCCACGGGGAAACAGTTTTCTCAAAACCTTTAAGTCAAATTACACCGGGTAACTATAATTGGGCGCGTGTTTCTGTAACTTACCAAAATTACGATGTCGATTTTAGAGCGAATGGTTACGATTTGAAAGGTACGATTGCTTCATTTGTTGGATTTAACACCTACATCACTTCACACAAAGTGAAAACCAAAACGGTGAACGTTAACGCTAATAAATTACAAGGATATTGGGCTTGGGAAACTCCAGCGATTGGTTCTTTTTATCCTGCAACTGTTGTTCAAGGACAAGCACCAGGAACAACGGTACCGAATCCCTTAGCTCAATCTTCTCCTATTCCAACGGGAAGCTGTTTAGTAACAGGTGGCTTTGAAACTCCGTTTACCGTTACTGGAAATGAATCCGAAGACATTATTATTGACCTTTCATTTAGTGTGAACAATAGTTTTGAATGGTCTGATGCGGCAGGTAATGACATTTATGAACCTTTAGATGGAGATACAGTTGTGGATATGGGATTACGTGGACTTATTCCGATTGTGGTTCAATAATATCCACTTCATAATATTTTTCTGAAGCGTCGTTTGTTGGTTCAGGTGACGCTTTTTCAGTGAAAAAAATGAGGTACATCAAAAAAGAAATGACTGCGCCATAAATGATGAAACGCACAAGCATTTTCCAGCTCTTTTGGTAGTTTTGGTGTTTTTTAAAATCGAATTTTGGCGTTTTCATATCGTTTTAAAAGCGTTTTAAGGTAACTTTTTATTTAAAGTTGCGTACTAACGAAGAACACAAAATTACACAATATATGAAAACCAAGGTTTGCCCCAACTGTAAAACTGAATTTGAAGGTCGTCGGAATAAAAAGTTTTGTTCTGTTTCCTGTAAAAATCACCATCACAACGAAACATATAGAAATGAAAATCATGTTGAGAATAGTATTAATCGGGTTTTACACAAGAACCGAATGATTTTAAAAGATTTATTTAAGATTTATAGAAGCTCAGCTATACCGCAAAATATTCTAGAGGCGCATGGTTATAATATGAAATTTCATACGCATTTATTTAATGCACCTTCTGGAGAAAGATATACGATGGTTTATGAACTAGGCTATAAAACAGCTTTTGATAATCAAATACATATTGTTCAACTTGATGAAGTTGCTTCTTAAATTAAGTGTAAATCCGTTTCAAATCCCTATTTTTGGATTATGAATACGAAAAATCGGTACATTCTTGTCACTGGTGGAGCTGGTTACATAGGTTCACACACGGTCTTGGCGCTTATTAATAACGGATATACGCCAATTATTATTGATGATTTTAGAAATGCACATAAAGATGTTATTTTTCGTTTAGAAGAACTTACGGCACAAGAAATTATCTATTTCTCTGTTGCTTGTCAGGATGAGTTTAGGTTAAAAGGAGTTTTTGAGCAATTTCATATTGAGGGTGTCATTCATTTTGCCGCAGATAAGGCCGTTGGAGAATCAACCCAAAAACCTTTGAAATATTTTGATAATAACTTTGGGAGTTTAATTAGTGTTTTGGAATTGGTACAACAATATAAGGTTGAAAATTTTGTGTTTTCATCTAGCTGCACGGTTTACGGTGATCCAAAAACAATTCCAGTAGTGGAAAAAAGTCCCGTGTCCTATAATTCACCTTATGGATTTACAAAAAAAGTAAATGAAGAAATGATTGCGCAGTTTGTAGAAAGCGCTCCCTTTGTGCAAGCAACTATTTTGCGTTATTTTAATCCGATAGGTGCTCATGAAAGTGGAAAAATAGGAGAAGAACCTGATGGAAAACCAAATAATTTATTGCCATTTATAACGCAAACAGCATTTGGAATAAGAGAGGAGTTAACCGTTTTTGGCGATGACTATGATACAAAAGACGGTACATGTATTCGTGACTATATCCATGTTGAAGATCTCGCTGAAGCACATGTTGCGGCATTAAGTAAAGCAAACGAAGCCAAACAAAACCCTGAAATATATAATATTGGTACAGGTAAAGGAACCAGTGTTTTAGAAATGATACAGGTTTTTGAAAAAGTTACAGGACAGCAGCTTCCGTATTCTATTGGAGAACGCAGATCGGGTGATATTCCAGAGATTTATGCAAATGCCGATAAAGCCAATAAAATATTAAATTGGAAAGCTCAAAAGTCTATTGAAGAAGCTGTTAAATCTGCATGGAAATTTGAAAATTTTATACGGGAAAAAAGAAAAAGTAAATGAAAAAATTAATTCTTCTGTTTTTTTTAATGTTGTATTCCTTTATAACCTTTGGTCAGTATGAGTCAGAAGAGGAAGGGTTATATTCACGTTTTCGTCCTGGTGTTATGTGGTTTTACAGTGGTTTAAAACCTTATGAGGAAGAAAAGCTCCGTAAGTATGATCGTTTGATGGTGGATGTTGTATACAATGATTTTTACGGCGATCGAGATTACTTTTCTAGTCCATGGCAATCCATTGGCGTAAATGCTTCTTTAATGTTTGATGTTATTTTAACTAAAGCTAACACCATGAGCTTTGGTTGGGGAATTGGCTACAGTCATTTCAGTAACAGATCGAAATTACAATTCACACGAGATTTAGATAATAAAACAACTTTAGTAGCAGATTTTCCTGCAGGAAGTGAACCTAAAGGCTCAAAATTTGGAGCAAATTACATTGAAATTCCTTTAGAGTTAAGGTTCAGAACCAAAGGTCACAAACATTTTAAGTTTATGATTGGCGGAAAAATTGGATATCAATTGAACTCCTTTTCTAAGCAGATTGAACGCATCGATGGAAAGAAATACGCCACAAAAAATTATGGTTTTCCTGATTCAAATCCTTTACGTTACGGAGCGACTGTGCGCATCGGAATTAGAAATTGGGCTTTTTACGGAGCTTATTATTTCTCGCCACTCTTCACTGCAGATGGTAGCGCAGACTTAACTCCTATTTCTGTGGGAATTACACTTTCTTTATTTTAATGTTTGCTGGAACAGTGATGTTCTTGCACCCCGGCGAAAGCGGATAGCTTTATGAAATGATTTTAATTTGTAAACAAACCTTTTTAGAGGCGACTTTAGAAGCCTATTAAAAAGATATTGTTTGCTTAAAATCATAAATAAACTAAAAGCTGTAGACGGAATTGGTGCCCAAAAAAACACCCCGCAGAACTTAAACTACGGAGTGTTTAAAAATATACTTTAAAATCTATGATCTACAAATTGAATACTATGAGATTTCAATTTTAATTTGCAGTCTGAGGCTCTCGAAGACTAAAACTTCAACACTGCATTCAATGTTTCACTCGGACGCATTACATTATTAATGTTTTCCTCTGGAGCATTGTAGTATCCTCCAATTGGCGCTGCTTTTCCTTGTACTTCATTCAGTTCTTTAACGATTTTATCTTCGTTCTCAGTTAATTTCGCTGCGATTGGTTCGAATTTCGCTTTTAAATCTGCATCTGCCGATTGTGCTGCTAATTCTTGTGACCAATACATTGCTAAATAGAAGTGACTTCCTCGGTTGTCTAATTCGTTTACTTTACGAGAAGGAGATTTTCCTGACATCAATAATTTAACCGTTGCATTGTCTAAAGCTTCTGCCATAACTTTGGCTTTAGGGTTTTCTGTAACTTCAGCATAGTGTTCTAAAGAAACAGCCAATGCTAAAAACTCACCTAATGAATCCCAACGTAAGTGATTTTCTTCAACCAATTGCTCAACGTGCTTTGGCGCAGAACCACCCGCTCCAGTTTCGAAAAGTCCACCTCCGTTCATCAATGGAACGATAGATAACATCTTAGCACTTGTTCCTAATTCTAAAATTGGGAATAAATCCGTTAAATAATCACGCAATACGTTTCCAGTAACTGAAATTGTGTCTTTTCCTTCTTTTACACGCTTCAATGAGAACATCGTTGCATCGAATGGAGACATGATTTGAATATCAAGTCCAGAAGTGTCGTGGTCTTTTAAATAAGTCGTTACTTTTTTAATTAACTCTCTATCGTGTGCACGTTTTTCGTCTAACCAAAATACTGCTGGAAGCCCACTCGCTTTTGCACGGTTGATTGCTAGTTTTACCCAGTCTCTAATAGGTGCATCTTTCGCTTGACACATTCTCCAAATATCACCTTCTTCAACTTCGTGTTCGATTAATGTGTTTCCATTTGCATCGATTACACGCACTGTTCCATTTGCTGGAATTTCAAACGTTTTGTCGTGAGAACCATATTCTTCTGCTTTTTGTGCCATCAAACCGATGTTTGAAACACTTCCCATTGTAGTTGGATCAAATGCTCCATGCTCTTTACAGAAGTCGATGGTAGCTTGGAAAACATTAGCGTAAGAACTGTCTGGAATTACCGCTTTTGTATCTTGCTGATTCCCTTCTTTGTTCCACATTTGTCCAGATGTACGAATCATTGCTGGCATAGAAGCATCAATAATTACGTCACTTGGTACGTGTAAGTTTGTAATTCCTTTGTCAGAATTTACCATTGCGATGTCTGGACCATTTTCCATTGCCGCTTCAACATCTTTTTGAATCGCTGCTTTTTCATCTGCTGGTAAAGTTTCGATACGGCTCAATAAATCTCCTAATCCGTTCGTAACATCAACACCAAGTTGATCAAAAGTTGCTGCATGTTTGTCAAAAACAGGTTTGAAGTAAGTCTCTACAGCATGACCAAAGATGATAGGGTCTGAAACCTTCATCATCGTTGCTTTCATGTGTAATGAGAATAAAACATCTTTTGACTTTGCATCTTTAACTTGTTCATCTAAGAAAGAGATCAATGCTTTTTTACTCATCACTGTAGCGTCGATTACTTCACCATCAAGCAATGCTAAATCGTCTTTTAAAACGGTTTTGTTTCCGTTGGCATCCAATTCTATTTTTACCTTTGTTGCTCCGTCAATGGTTACCGATTTTTCATTAGACATGAAATCTCCGTGTGACATTGTAGCAACATGCGTTTTAGAGTCAGAACTCCAAGCTCCCATTCTGTGTGGGTTTTTCTTAGCGTATTCTTTTACTGCTCTTGGCGCACGACGATCTGAATTTCCTTCACGTAGAACTGGGTTTACAGCACTTCCTTTTGCAACATCATATTTTGACTTAATAGCCTTTTCTTCGTCATTCTTTGGTTCTTCTGGGTAATCAGGTAAAGGGTAGCCTTGAGATTGAAGCTCGCTAATTGCTTTTTTGATCTGCGTTACAGATGCAGAAATGTTTGGCAACTTAATAATGTTTGCTTCTGGTTTCTTTACCAATCCGCCTAGCTCCGCCAAATCATCGGATACTTGTTGCTCCTTGCTTAATAATTCTGGAAATTGAGCCAAAATCCTTCCCGCTAAGGAAATATCTCTGGTTTCAAATTCAATTCCTGCTTGACTACCAAATGCACGAATAATTGGCAATAAAGAGTGAGTTGCTAACATTGGCGCTTCGTCCGTTAGCGTGTAAATGATGTTTGATTTTATCGGTGCCATACCTATTATTTTTTGTGAGCAAAAGCTCGATTTTTTTAATAAAAATTTGCGTTCACAAAGATATGAATTAATGGCTAATTATCAATGGTTAATTGTAAACGCTGTTAGGCATGCTGTTTATTGATGAGTTATTAATCCGGAATCACTGTCGTCCGATTAAATATACTTTTCTCCAAAAATAAAACTTTAGCTACCTCTCTTCTGTCTTTTTCATTTTTTTCTTGATAAAAAAACGAAACAAAAAAATCAATGGAATTCCAAGGCGAATGCTTCGCAACATGAGATTTTCTTAAGTTCCATGCTATATTTCTTTTTCAAAGAAATGCAATTCCACTTGAAAACTCATTTTCGCTGTGGAATCCCAAGTACTCCGAACTTACCTTTTATGAATATCGAGGGGTTCTGTTTAAAAAAAGGCCTAAACCCCAGAATTAATAAAGGATTTTGACTTTTTCTAAAATCTTTATTGGACTCTAGTGAATCCGGAATAAGCATTTATTCATGGAGATATTTAAAAAAAAACAACTTCAATTTGGACAAAGTTGAAAGTTAAGACTTAACTCCCGTTAATCATTAAATGAATCTAAATCTTATAAAACGTGACTTCTCCCTTTTCGCCTATCTCACATTGTGAAAGACTGTTCATTGCATGATCTGTAAGTTGTAGAATTCTGGCGTAACCTCCAGTGGTTTGTGCATCTCGCATCAAGATGATGAGCTGTCCTGATGGTGTAAGTTGAACAGTTCCTGGCTGAACAGGTGCGGTGATGATTTCTTTCGCCGTAATTTTTGGAACATTTTCTAGTTGAATGGCCATTCTGTTGCTATTGGCTGCCACAAAATAATCTTGATGTAGAATGAGTTCCTGTTCTTCTTCACTCAAATAATGAAACTCTGGTCCAGGGTGAACATCTAATCTTGTTCTGCTGAATTTATCGTGAATTGGAATTACCCGAGCATTAAAATCTGTAGGTTCAAAACGAGTTTTAATGTACAATAATTGTTGACCTTTTTTGATTTTCGCCGATGGATTTAATGTCGGATGAAAACTGGCACTATCAAGTATACTTTGAGCAGAAAAACCTTCTAAAACACCTAAATATCCATAGTTTCCTTTTTTAACATGATCAATTTTTAATGTACTTTCAGCAGGAACAAAAATAGGAGTTGCATGAGTGATTTCTTTGTCGTTTAGCGTGACTTCAAACTCAGCTCCTGTGAGTACAATATAGGTCTCGGCATAGAAAAAAAGTGTGGGTCCGTTAATTGTGAATTCAAAAACAGGTTTTAAATCCTTATGTTGCAACAAATGATTGGCTAAAATAAATGCGTGTTGGTCCATTGCTCCGCTTGTTGGAACGCCTTCATAGCGATGATTTAGTCGACCGCTATCCTGAACAGTTGTATGCACACCTGCGTCAATTACTTCAATCATTTTTTATTGCTTTTTGAACTTTATAAGTGCCTTCTCTCACTTGTTTCTCTATTTGAGAAAATTCTTTTTTAGTGATGCTTTTAAATTGAATTAAATCACCAGCTCTTAACAAGGAAGGCGATTCCTTTTTGAGATTAAAAAACTGAATTGGACTTCTGCCAATGATGTTCCAACCACCAGGAGAGGTGTTGGGATAAACTCCTGTTTGTTCACCTGCAATCCCAACAGATCCTGCTTCTACTTGTTCGCGGGGTTTTGCTTTTCTGGGATGGGCTAGCTTTTTATTCATTCCACTCATGTAAGGAAAACCAGGTGCAAATCCTATGAAATAAACGGGGTAAACAGGAGCGGTGTGAAGTTCAATCAATTTTGAAACTTTCATGTTTTTCTGTTTGGCCAATTCTTCAATATCTAAAGCAAAAAGTGTTTCATAACAAACAGGAATGGTTAAAACTCTTTGCTCAGATGTAGTGTTTTTTTTCAAATGGAATTCGTTCACTTCCTCTTTAATATTTTCCAAGGTGCTTTTTACTGCAATTTCAGGATGTAAATAAATAACACTTTCTATGTAAGCTATCGAATAGGAAGCAACGTGACGAGCAAATTTAACCAATAAATGATGTGTTAACTGCGCCAATTTTTGATTGGTTTCCAATTGTATTTCTCCTTGGAACTGAATTAAAATCCCATGATCTCCAAACTGCGATATGGCAGGTGCGTTTTTCATTTGTTTTGATTCACTTTACGATAAATATACTGAAGAATTTCCAAAGCATTGGGATGATCGCCATGTAAACAATAAGTATCTGCTTTTAATGGAACAAAATTTCCAGTTTCAACTTTTACTTTTTCATGGTAATACATTGATTCTAATTGCTCCCAAACTCTTTTAGCTTCGTTAATCAAAGCGTGACTTTCTTTTCGGTTTACCAAATTCAAATCGTCTTTGTATCTTCTATCGATAAATGCTTCAAAATAGATTTTGTGCTCTTTTTGACCAAATTCGTTCAAAAATCCATCTTTTAACGTATAAATTGAAGTTTTTAATCCTAATTCATCCAAAATGGTTAAAAATAATGCTGCTTTATTTTTATCATTTGCTACATCATGATAAAGCGCACCATGTGGCTTAATGTGATGAATTTCAACTTCTATTTTTGCTGCTAACTCATAGAAATTGTAAAGCTGCTTTTTTAAACTTTCTTTTAATGCTGAATCGCTGATTTCTGGACGAACTCTACCAAAATTATTTGTATCGGGATAAGAAGGGTGTGCACCAATTTTTACGCGATGCTCATTCGCCAACTCTATTGTTTTTCTCATCGACTCCTCATCACCGATGTGTCCACCCGTAGCAATATTGCAAGAAAAAAGATAAGGCATAATTGCTTCATCCTGTCCGGCCATTTCTCCTAAATCTGCATTGATGTTGATTTCCATTTTTTGCATGGCAGGAATATAAGGATTAATTAATTGCTTGTCCGCTTGTTTCCCAAAGATAATATTCGATTAGTGGAAAATCAAAGGATCTTTCGGAGTTTTACTCCATCAGAATCTTGTCAAGAAAATAATTTTGATTTGTAAAACACTATTTATTGGAGAAAGTAATGGTTAGGGAATTGACAATTAACAATTAACACTCCGTTAAACACTAAATACTCTACACTTAATATTGAATCATTACAAAAATATTATCGGATAATTATTTTCTTTGATGCTCCACTCGCTTCTTCTATTAGGAGGTAAATCCCTGGATTTAATGCCTCAATAGAAATTTGTTGATTACTTTTATTTATCGAAAATGATTTAACCCTTTTTCCTGAAACTTCATAAATACTATAAGCGCCAAAGTTTTCTGATTGAATAATGATGTGTTTACTTGTAGGATTAGGATAAATATTGAAATTAATTTTACTGTGTTTTTTCTTTAGTCCGCTTATTGCGTTACAAACATAAAAATACTCTTCACGATTATGATTTTCAAAGTATTGGTCTGTATTATTCCAGTTGTTATATAAATCATACGCCAGTTTCTTTCCACTTGAGTCGTATTCATATATCTCCAAAACATTATTAATCCATTGACCAGAAGACCAATCTTGCTTACGGTATTCTATATTATTGTCATTTCCGTCGTATGTATACGTGAATTTATTCTTCTTTATCCACGAACTTCCATTCCATTGTTCGTAGAGGTTTTCGGTTAGATTATTATTACCATCGTAGGAAAAACTGTTTCTCGCATTATCTTCCCAAACGTTTGTAGTTGTATTCCAATTTTGTCCAACTATTTTAATTCGATTATTCATTGCATCATAAGAAGAGATAGTTTTATAGTTCTTTTTCCAAGAATGTACATTCCACAATTTATGAACGTACGTTATTTGATTGTTATTACTATCGTAAGACGTATTTTTTTTTGAATCGTTAATCCATGTGCTTGTGCCCATATCCCAAATTTGTTTTAAATCCTCTTCTTTATTGTTATTTCCATCATATAAAAAAGTGTGTTTTGTCTTTTTTTCTAATGAATTTGTGCTCGTATTTAATTCAAAATATGTTTCCTCGATTTGGTTGTTATTTGCATCATAAGAGTAGTTAGTTTTCCACGAAATTTCCCAAGAACCTAAATCCCAGAAATAATAAGCTTTTTCTGTTTTATTATTATTTGCATCATAATCGTAGTTGTATTTTTCAATATTTTCCCAACTTGTTGTACTCGCGTTCCATTCTTGCCTCAATTCTTCAGTTCTGTTATTATTTGCATCGAAGGTATAACGGGTTTTTCTATTTTTCACCCATGATCCAGAGCTCCAGATGTAAGAAATTTCATCTGTTTTATTATTACCGGCGTACAATACATTAGTCTTATAATTATTCTCCCATGAATTTGTGCCTGAATTCCAGTTTTGGTAAATACTTTCTGTTAAATCATTTGAGGAATTATATGTTCTAAAAGATCTTGCTTTTACCTTTTTGTTTAATGTGTTAGGTATAAATTCGTAAAAATAGGTAGTATCTACTAAGCAGGTGTCTTGTGTGTATGCAAAACACATAGTTAAACTTGAAAAAATAGCAAATAGAATTAGTTTTCTCATTACATTAAGTTTTTAATAAAAGTATGTTATATTTATTTTTAAAACCTAATGAAATTAGTTTTATTTGTGTTAAATGGCTTATAATTAGGGTTTACCCTTGGTTTTTTATGAATGTCAAGGTGTGTTTTTAAACTAGAAGGCCTTTTTTAGCTTAAATTTTCATAACCTTCATCAATTTGAAGATCGGTCCCTTCTGCAGCTTTTACCGCCAATTGATCACACCGCTCATTTTCAGCATGACCAGCATGTCCTTTTACCCATATAAATTTCGGTTTGTAGATTTTATGGAGTTTCAAATAACGTTCCCATAAATCAACGTTCTTTTTGTCTTTAAACCCTTTTTTCTGCCAATTAAATACCCATCCTTTGTCAACTGCATCTACTACATATTTCGAATCTGAATATATGGTCACCGGATGTTTTGAAGATTTTAGCGCTTCTAAAGCAACAATAACAGCCAGTAACTCCATTCTGTTATTGGTTGTTTTTCTAAAACCTTCAGAAAGTTCTTTTTCTTGTCCTTTAAATCTTAGAAGTGCACCGTAACCACCAGGACCAGGATTTCCTTTTGCTGCACCATCAGTATATATTTGAATTGCCATGATAGCAAATCTACTTTAAACCTTTAAAATAGAATAACGTTTCCTAAATAAAATATTTTTATTGAAGCTTTTTTTAATTTTAAATGATAGTTTAAACAGTTGTTTTTAAAATGTTTGGAGTCAGTAATCATGGATTTAATTGTCTTGTAAATTAAATTATTGTTAAAAACAGGAAACTTTTAATGTATAAATAGTTTCCTTCGTTTTTTTTATTTGTAGTTTTGCGGCCTAATGGATAAAAAGCGAGAAGAAATAATAGAACAGTCTGCACTGGTTTGTTTGCGACATGGAATTCGTTCTGTACCAATGGATGACCTTGCGAAATCTCTTGGTATGTCAAAAAAACCATTTACAATTATTTCAAAGATAAAAATGAATTGGTAGAATGTATTGTAAAGACTTTAATTGAAAAAAATCGTAAAGCTTGTGAAGTTGGAAGACTTAAATCAGAAAATGCAATTGATGCGTTAATGAGTATAAGTGAATACTCAACGCGATTATTTACAGAAATTCATACATCCGTTTTTTATGATTTACAAAAGTACTATCCAGAGACTTGGATTATCATAAGACAACATAGGTTTGATTTTATTTCTAATCAAATTACAGAAAATATCATTAGGGGACAAAAAGAAGGTTTGTATATTTCTAATTTAGATCCTAAAACAATGTCGGGCATTTACTTGTCTATGGTGAGTATGATGACCGATAGTGATATTTTTGATGTTGAAAATAATCAATATGGAGAACTTTTAGAACAAATTGTTCTGTTTCAGTTAAGAGGCATTGTCAATGATAAAGGGAGAGAGTTAATGAACAAAAACATGAAAAATAAAGAAAAGTAATGAATCGTTTAAAATTATTAATGCTAACAACGGTGCTCTTGGTGAGTGTTTCATCAATAGCACAGCAATTTTCACTTTTTGAAGCGCAGTCTTATGCTTTAGAAAATGCAGAGCAAGTTCAACGGGCACAGTTGGATTTAGAGTCTGCCGAAAAACAAGTAGTAGAAACACGTGCAATGGGTTTACCTCAAATCAATGGAGAGGTTAACTTTCAACAGCTCATTAATTTACCAACCCAAGTTTTAGATGGTGCTTTGATGGGAATGCCAGGAGAAGATATCGAAGTTTCTTTTGGTCAGGAGTTTAGTGCAGATGCAGGAGTTTCTGCAAATCAGCTCATCTTTAATGGTTCTTACATTATTGCTTTGCAAGTGGCTAATTTTTACACTGAATTTGTGGCAACAAACATTAAAAGTTCAGAGCAAGAAGTTTTGTCAAACGTAACGCAAGCTTATCAGATGGTATTGATTAGTGAAAGAAACAAAAACTTTGTTGACACTTTAGTTAATTTGACAGAAAAGTTAATCAATAAGCAACGTGATCTTTATGAAGTTGGGTTGATTACCAAAGAAGAAGTAGATCAAACAGAGTTTTCCTTACTTTCTGCACAAGCCAATTTAGTAGCAGCACAAGCAGCGCATGAAAACGCGTTAATTATGTTGAAAATGTCAATGGCCTATCCGATAGATGAAGAAATTTCTTTAACTGAAGATTTGGATGATTTGCTTCTAGACAAACAGCTTGACCTGTCTGGTTCTTATGAAGATAATCTACAATTAGACATCCTTAGAAAGCAAGTCAAAATTTCTGAATATGATTTGAAAAACATGAAAATGGGAAACTATCCTCAATTGTCTGCATTTTTTAATCATCAATACGATGCTTATAGATCCGAGTTTGACTTTTTTAGATCGGGAGGAAAATGGTTCGATCAAACGGTTTGGGGATTGAAATTAACTGTTCCAATTTTTGCTGGAGGAGAAAGATGGGCTAAAATTCAGAAGGCTAAAATTGCCATTAAGCAAGATCAGTTAAATGTTCAAGAATATCATCGTTCTTTAGCAGGACAAGAAATACAGATTAAGAATGATCTGAAAAGTGCTCAAACAAATCTTGAGTTGCAAAAAAAGAATGTTGAGTTAGCAAGAAAAATCCATGATAATTCTATGATCAAAGCTGAAATTGGAAAAGAAAATAGCATCATTGTAACGCAAAAATACAATCAACTTGTTCAGGCTCAAACAAACTATGTGAATGCCATGATGGAAGTGTTTAACACTAAATTAGAATTAGACAAGTTATACAATAAATTAATTAGAAAATAATAGTAATAAAGACCGATGAGAAAATATATTAAATCACTACTGGTATTAGGCGTAATTTCAACAGTAGTTGCTTGTAGTTCAAATACAAAATTGGACAAGTTGAAAAACAAAAGAGCAGATCTTAAAGTTCAACTCGCAGAACTCGATGAACAAATTAAAAGCATGGATACTGCAAAGGTTAAAATGCTACCTTTAGTTGAAGCCATGAAAGTGGAAGAAGGAACTTTTAAGCATAAAGTTGTGGTTCAAGGTGATATTGAAACAGATAAACAAGCAATGATTATTGCCGAAGCGAATGGCTTAATTAAATCAATTCCTGTAAAAGAAGGTCAAATGGTTTCTAAAGGACAAATTCTGGCTAGAATTGATACTGAGATTCTAAGAAGTAACATCAAAGAATTAGAAACACAACTGGAATTTGCAGAATACAACTTAGACAAACAAGAACAACTTTTTGAAAGAGGAGTAGGAACTGAGTTTGAATTGAAACAAGCAAAAAACCAGACAAAAGCTTTAAAGTCACAATTGAAGACTTTAAAAACACAATCTTCTAAAACAATAGTTCGTGCGCCTTACGCAGGAACTATTGATGAAATTGTTACGCACGAAGGAGAAATGGCAAGTGCACAATCTCCAATTTTAAGATTGGTAAACAATGAGGATGTTCGAGTAACTGGAAATATTTCCGAACACTATTACAGAACTGTAAAAGAAGGATCTAAGGTTGAGGTGTATGTTCCTACTTTAAAAGATACTTTCGATTTAGAAATCACTTCGGTGGGTCGTTTTATCAATCCTACCAATAGAACTTTTAGAGTGAAGGCAGATATAAATGATAACGACGATTTGCTTCCAAATATGTTGGCAGAAATGCACATTACTGACTTGGTTGTAGACAGCACAACTATCGTTCCTGCAGCAGCATTGCTAAAAACACAGAAAAACGAAGACTATCTTTTTGTTTTGAAGAAAGAAGGAGAAAATTATATCGCTCATCAATTGATGGTTGAGATCCTTAGTGAATACCAAGGGAAAGCAGCAATCAATGTGTTGGAAGATGAGATAAAAGAAGGAGATATTGTTGTTTCTGCTGGTGGTCGTGGAATCACTGATGGAGATCGTGTTCGAATTGAGATAAAATAAAACAATGGAAGAGAAAAATAAAAAAAAGCTTTTTGGAATATCGAATTGGTCGGTAAATAACTCCAAAACGGTTTTCTTGATTATTGCAATCTTATTTATTGGTGGAATGTTCTCCTACCAATCGATGCCTAAAGAAAACTTTCCAGAGTTACAGATTCCCGAAATTTATATCGGTATTGCAAAACCCGGTTCTTCTCCAAAATATATGTCGGAGAAGATTGCAGAGGCAATTGAAAAGGAAGTGAAGACCATTAAAAAAGTGGATGAGATCAACTCTGATTCGCAACATGGTTACACTACCGTACGTGTGAAATTTGAGTTTGGAATAAACGTCAACGATGGACTAAACAAGGTAAAGGACGCGGTGGATCAAGCGAGAGCTGAAACCGACTTCCCCGAACTTCCTGTTGAACCGAATATCTTTGAGATTAACCCAAGTGATTTCCCAATCATGAACATTAACCTGAGTGGGAAAAGTCCAAAGGTGCTTAAAGAAATTGCCGAAGACTTAAAAGACTTGGTGGAAGACCTTTCTGAAATCAACGAAGTGAATATTCGTGGAGTTCAAGAAGAAGAAATGCGTATTGATGTTGATCGATTAAAGGCGGAAGCAGTTCAGGTGTCTCTAACCGATATTGAAAATGCAATTTCATCAGAACATGCAACCATTTCAGGAGGTGAAATCTTGATGAATGGAATGCGTAAAACCATCATGATTGATGGTGAATTTAAAGATGCCGAAGAGCTGGGAGAAATCATCGTGAAGCAGCAAGATTATATGCCTGTAAAGTTGAAAGACATTGCAGACGTATATTTTGGTGATGGCGATACAACTTCTTTTGCTCGTGAGTTTGGTGCGCCTGTGGTAATGCTTGACATTATTAAACAAGGTGGAGAAAACTTGTTAGATGCGGCAGATAAAATTAACGCGCTTGTTCAACAAGCAAAAGATGACAATGTAATTCCGAAAGGAGTAAACGTTTCGATTACCAACGACCAATCAGACCAAACACGAGACATGGTTTCAAACCTAGAGAACTCTATCGTTTTCGGGGTGATTTTGGTAACTATTGTTTTACTGTTCTTCTTAGGAGCGAGAAACGCCATGTTTGTTGGTGTAGCTATTCCGCTTTCTATGTTGATGTCATTCATGATTCTTCAAGTAATGGGCGTAACCCTAAACACCATTGTTCTTTTTGCTTTGGTACTCGCACTTGGAATGTTGGTCGACAACGGAATTGTGGTGGTAGAAAACATCTATCGTTTAATGGACGAAGAAGGCTATCCACCGTTTAAAGCGGCAATTTATGGAGTAAGTGAAGTAGCTTGGCCAATTATTGCGTCTACTGCAACAACTTTAGCAGCCTTTGTTCCTTTAGCAATTTGGCCCGGAATTTTTGGAGAGTTCATGAAATATCTTCCAATTACCTTGATGATTGTATTGGGATCTTCTCTTTTCGTGGCTTTAGTTATCAACCCTGTGTTAACAGCAATCTACATGAAGGTTGAAGAAAGAAAGCCAAGAAAAACGAAGAGTTTAATTTATAGTTTAATTTTTGTTGGAGTTGGTTTTGCTTTGGTAATGGTCAATTTAACGACATTCGGAAACGTTGTTATGTTAATTGGTTTAATTTCATTACTCAATACTTTTGTTTTCTTCCCAGGAACTGCAGTTTTCCAAGAGAAAATATTACCTGTTTTGGAAAGATGGTATGAGAATTTCTTAACTTTTGCTTTAAAAGGTTCAAGACCAATTATATTTATTGTTGGAACATTCGTTTTATTGATTGTTTCTGTGATTGTTTTTGCACTGAACCAGCCAAAAGTAGAGTTCTTCCCTTCAAATCAGCCGAAATACGCTAACGTATTTATTACGCATCCAATTGGAACAGATATTTTGGAAACGAATAAATCAGCATTGTTAGTAGAAGAAAAAATCAATGAGATTTTAAGTCCATACACTGAAGGTTCTGATCCAAATAACATTAAGAAATCAGACCTTGTTCAATCTATTATTGCTCAGGTTGGAAAAGGAACGAGTGAACAAGGAATGGACATGGGAGATACGCCACACAAGGCGAGAATCACCATTGACTTTACGGAGTTCCAATACAGAGATTCTATCAATACAACAGGTTATATTTTAACGAAATTGCAGAATGAGTTAAAAGGAATTTTACCAGCTGATGTTCAGATTTCTATCAAGAAAAACGAGATGGGACCACCTCAAGCTTCACCAATTAATATTGAATTAATCAATACTAAGAAGGGAGATTACAAAGAATTAATTATTGTAGCCACTGAGGTAAAACAATACCTCGATCGTGAGGGTGTAGAAGGTGTCGATGAGTTAAAACTGAACGTTGAAGCTACACGACCTGAGATTCCAATTGAGGTAGATCGTACGCAGGTGAGAAAACTAAATGCTTCTACAACCCAAGTTGGAATGGCAATTCGTAAAGCATTGTTAGGTGAAGACGTCGCTACGTATACGAAAGATGAAGAAAACTACGATATGGTGGTTCGCTTTAAGCAAAACTCTCGTTATAATTTGGATGCTTTGTTGGATCAAAAACTAATGTTTAGAAACAACACAGGTCAATTGCTTAACATTCCGATTCGAAGTGTGATTAAAGAACCAAAAGAGAATATTTCCTATACTGGAGTTGTGCGAGAAGATCAAACTTCAAAAGTGATTATTTCTTCTGATGTAACGGAAGGATATAACGCCAACGAAGTTGTTCAAGTCTTGAAAGAAAAGATGATGGATTATGTTGCTGAAGATAATCTTCCGAAAGAAGTGAAATACAGCTTTACGGGTCAGCAAGATGAGCAAGCTGAAGAAATGGCATTCTTAAGTAATGCCCTTTTAATTGCGGTTTTCCTTATTCTTTTGATTATCGTAACGCAGTTTAACTCGTATTCAACACCTGCAATTATTTTGTTCTCGGTATTACTTTCTTTCATCGGAGTATTCTTAGGATTAGCCATTAGCGGACAAACCTTCGTGATTATGATGACCATGATTGGTATTATTTCCTTGGCTGGTGTTGTGGTAAACAACTCCATAGTATTAATTGACTATACCAATTTAATCCGAAGAGAAAAACGAGATGAAATGAAATTGGAAGAAACGGATTTAGAACCAGACGAAGAAGTGTTAAAAGCGACAATTCAAGGTGGAAAAGTACGTTTACGTCCGGTATTGCTAACCGCGATTACAACCGTTCTTGGTTTACTTCCGTTAGCAATAGGTCTTAATATTGATTTTGTAGGATTGCTTACGAATTACGATCCAAATATCTTCATCGGTGGAGATAACAATATGTTCTTCTCGCCAATGGCATGGACGATTATTTACGGATTAACATTCGCAACCTTCCTAACACTTGTAATTGTTCCAGCAATGTACTTAACGCTTTATAGATTCAAAGTTTGGGTCTACAAAAAGCTGAATTGGACATTGAAAACAAATGTTTAGTTATTTATAAATTATACTAGAAAAAGCGGTACTTCGAGAAGGAGTACCGCTTTTTTTATGCTTATCATAATGACTACTATCAAGAGTTTTTAGCTCTGAGTCAAGGGATAAACTCCACGCAACAATTCATCGTTCATAATTCACTATCGTCCGATTAAAAAGGCTTTACCGCAAAAACAAAAGTTTCGCTCTATCTCCTATGTCTTTTTCATTTTTTTCTTGATAAAAAAACGAAACAAAAAACTCATTGGAATTCCAAGGCGAATGCTTCGCAACATGAGATTTTCTTAAGTTCCATGCTATATTTATTCCAAAATTTCTTTTCAAAGGAAGTCATGAGCTCGCTGCGCTTCGGTTATTTTTTCAAAGAAATGCAATTCCACTTGAAAACTCATTTTCGCTGTGGAATCCCAAACGCCACGAACATACTTTTCCTCAAATCTAAGCCCTTAAAATCGCAAAACAAGCCATAGTACAGAATAGATAAAGGCTGAAGTATAATCGAAAAATTTTTATCGGACGCCAGTGGTTCATAATTCATCATTATTTAAAAGAGTCTCTCCACCGCCAACCACAAGTCCCTAGCGGTATAATCCCAAGAAAAATCCTTAGCCCTTTCTAATCCTTTTACAATCAAGTCTTTTCTTAAATTTTCATCACTCAACAACAAATTCAATTGTTCTTGTATTGAATCTACAGAATACGGATCGCAATACAGAGCCGCATCGCCGCCAATTTCGGGTAAAGACGTAAGGTTTCCCGCTAAAACAGGAACGCCAGACTGCATAGCTTCTACCAATGGAATACCAAAGCCTTCGAAATAACTTACAAAAGCCATACATGTCGCCGCTCCAACAATGTTAGCGAGATGATCTAAAGAAACATGTCCCGTAAAATGGATGTATGGTTTTAATTCTTCATCAATTTCAACTGTCTGACTGTCCCACATCGGTTCGCCAACAATTAATAATTGATGAGGTATTTTGTTTTGTGTTTTTAAAACTTTGTAAGCAGCTATTAAGCGTTGAACATTCTTTCTTTTATGAATAGCGCCAACGAAGACAATATAAGGTTTGCCTTGGGTAAATTGCTCCCGAACTTTTTGTTTTTCATTGTCATCAATCACTTTGAAAACAGGAGAAACGCCGTTGTAAGTTACATCGATTTTATCGGGAGAAATACCATAAGTTTTTACGATATCAGCCTTAGAAAATTCTGAAACAGTACATAAACGATCTGCTTTTCTGGCAAAAACGGGAAAGCGTTTCTTTAAGAACTTGAGCGCAACTTTTGGTAAATCTTGAGGATTATGTTCAAAGTTTAGGTCGTGCATCACCGTTAACTGAGGCAAATCTGTTTTTAAGGATAAATAACCGTCCGTAGACACAAAAACGTCACATTTATGTTTTTTTAAGGCCCTCGGAATGGCGTAATCAAACCAAATGATCTGCAATATCGGATGACGTGCAGGTGGGTTGACCACAACAGGCGTAACATTATCTGCAAACACAAACTTTTCATCATAAGGCCGGTCAAAAAAGAAAATAAACTCATGTTCCGGATGCTGTTGGGTAATTCTCAGCATGGTTTCGTAGGTGTACCACCCAAAACCTTCCATTTTGTTTTTCAATAAAAACCGTGTGTTAACGCCTATCCTCATAATCAACGGGTAAAGATATTAAAATATATCTTGTGATACTGCAAGAATAAAATGTAAAATATTTTGGTGATAATCGGATTTTTTCCGATTATTGTATTAAAATATGACAAATGGAATTGAGGTTGAAATTAAATGAGTTGAGTAATGTTCCTTTTTCTAAGCATTTAATTTTAGAATTATTGAAAGATTTTAAAAGTCCGAAGGATAAAATCAGTGAATTAATAAAAAAAGGAGAAATTTTTTCATTGAGGAGAGGACTTTATGCAGTTAACCCTATTTATAGTGCTAATGCTTTGCATCCGTTCTTAATTGCCAACCATTTAAGAGGGCCTAGTTATGTTTCTTTGGAGTCTGCCTTAAATTACTGGGGTTTTATTCCAGAAAGAGTAGTTGAAACTAGTTCTGTTACAACAAAGTTATCTAAAACATATAAGAATCATTTTGGAAGATTTAGCTACCAAAAACTGCCTACACCTTATTTTTCTTATGGTATAAAAAGCTTAGAAATCGATAACAAACAAACGGTTTTAATTGCTTCTCCAGAAAAAGCAATTTGTGATAAGGTTGTTCTAACTTCTGGAGTTAATTTAAGAAGTAGAAAGCAAGTCAAGGCATTTTTATTGCAAGACTTGAGAGTTGATGTGGAAATGTTACAAACATTAAATACAGATCTTATCTCAACATGGTTGGAGAATGCCCCCAAAAATGCAAGTCTTGAAATGCTCATAAAAACACTTAGAGAATTATGATGATAAAAGAGTGGATAGAGGAGTATAGTCCTAAAAATGAAGGTGAGATATTGGCTGCGCTAAGAGAAATTATGCAGGAAATTGCATTGGCGGGATTGTCACGTACAAATTTCTTTGAAAAAGCTGCTTTCTATGGCGGAACTGCTCTTCGTATCTTTTATGGATTGGAACGTTTTTCAGAAGACCTTGATTTTTCATTGTTGACAACAGATCTTGAGTTCTCACTTGAACCTTATTTTAATTCAATCATTGATGAATTTGAATCTTTGGGGATGACGGTAACAATAAATGAAAAGAAAAAGACAAATCACACAGCCATCGATTCTGCATTTTTAAAATCAGAAACCTTATTAAAAGAGATTGTTCTTGAAGACCTTATTTCTCAAACAGGAGTAAAATCAAATAAATCGGTGAAAATTAAGTTTGAAATTGACAGAAACCCTCCTTTAGACTTTCATACCGAGGAGAAGTTACTAATTCGCCCATTTTCCTTTTATGTAAAGTGTTTTGACCGACCCAGTCTTTTTGCTGGAAAACTGCACGCTTTGCTTTATCGTAAATGGAAGAACAGAGTGAAAGGAAGAGATTGGTACGATTTAGAATGGTATATCAAGAAAGGAATTGCTCTAGATGTAAATCACTTCTGTAGTCGTGCAAAAGAATCTGGCGACTGGTTAGAAAACACGATTACTTCAGAAGACATCAGAGAGCTCTTAATTGAAAAAATTGATGCGGTTTCCTTTTCCTCAATTAAAGAAGATGTCGTCCGTTTTATTGAGAACGAGAACCAACTTAACATTTGGAGTCCTACATATTTTAAAGACCTGATCGAAAAAATGAATTTTATAGAACACCGTATTTCTAAATAAACAACATGCCTCTCTTTATTTGAAAAACGTCAATAATTGAAAAAAACTTTCCCTCTTTTAAAACATACAAGCCAAAGCGCATAAATCTACCATAAACGTAGTAATTCATTTTGGTTTAAACTAAAAAGCGTATTTTTGTGCTTCTAATTGAGAGAACATTAAAACGACAATATATTTCGAATAGAACTTTTTAATTCTTTTAAAATGTGTTCTTCGATACAGCATCAAAAATATGGAAAAAGCATTAGCCGATTTTCAAACTTTAGCCGCAAAGTTATTAGCCGATGAAAAAGTAAATCCTGTAGTAGATTACATTCCGGCAGATCAATTGTTTGATCAGCTTGACTTATCGCTAGTCGAAAATGGAATTGATGACCATACACATCTTGAAAAACTGAAAGAATTGGTTATGGCAACGCCTAGAACTGCAACAAATGGTTTCTTTAATCAATTGTATGGCGGACGAAATGAAAAGGCTGTGCTTGGTGAATTATTGGCTGTTTTGCTCAATAATAGCATGTACACTTTTAAAGCTGCTGGTGCTCAAGTTGGAGTAGAGAAAGTAGTTCTGCGCAAGGTTTGTGAAATCATCGGTTGGGATGAAAATGCTGATGGAACTTTCGCTACAGGTGGCTCAATGACCAATTTTATGTCTATGTTGATGGCAAGGGATGCTGCAAATAGTAAGGTTAGGCACGAAGGAATTCAACATAAAATGACGGTTTACACTTCGATAGAATCTCATTACAGTATTCCAAAAAATGCTTCTTTTTCAGGAATTGGCCGAAATAATGTTCGCTATATTCCTGTCAATAAAGTAGGGGAGATGATTCCCGAAGAATTAGACAAAGCAATCGCAAAAGATATCGCTGATGGTTATCAACCTGTTTTGATTAACGCTACTGCTGGAACAACGGTTTTAGGTGCTTTTGATAATGTACAAGCCATTCAGAAAGTAGCTAAAAAGCACAAGATCTGGATGCATGTCGACGGTGCTTATTGTGGTTCTGTAATCTTTAGCGGAAAATATAAGCATCACCTCAAAGGACTCGAAAACGTTGATTCTTTTAGCTTTAATGCACACAAAATGATTGGAACGCCTTTAACGTGTTCTCTAATTGTAGTTAAAGACAAAAAACACCTGCGCGATTCATTTGCCAACGAAGCAGAATATCTTTTCCAAACAGAGGAAGATGATTTCAATCCAGGAAAAACCTCGCTGCAATGTGGCAGAAGAAATGACGCTTTAAAGTTCTGGACTTTATGGAAAAGTGTGGGTACAAAGGGACTAGAAAAAATCGTTGACCATCAATTCGATTTGGCCGATACCGCAAGAGATTACGTAAGAAATCATCCAGATTATCAATTGTATAGTTTCGAAGATTCTATTTCTGTATGTTTTAATTACAAAAATATACCTGCTGAAGAATTGTGTACGCAATTATACGAAAAAGCGGAATTGATGGTGAGTTACGGAACTTTCCAAGAAGATGACTTCATTAGATTCGTGACTATAAATGCACAAAACAGCAAAGAAGAAATTCTATTGTTCTTTAAGCGATTAGAAGAATTCGTAGCAGAAAATTACACAGAATTAAAAATCGAAGAGTTACGTGTTACAGATTGATTTTCAGGGTGTTTAAAGGTTTGCCCTGTCTCTTTGGCGTTAATGATTGAACCTTATTACTGTAACTTCGTCTTCTAAAGTGATGTCAGGATAAAACCGTTGCATTTTCTTCCACATATCATGGTGGTCTTTAAAGCCGTCGTTTTCCAAATCCTCAATATTGACATTTTCTAAACGCGAATAATAAACAGTCACAACATCCACAATCTTTTGTCGACCTTCTACCGTGCTTTCAAACAACAATTTACCCAAAGTAATATCTCTACGTCCTTTTCGAATGGTAGTTAATTTACCGTTCTCCAAAGCATCAAACACATCTTCGTATAATGTTAGTTTTTGCATGTATGTCCTTTATGTTTTGTAAATTTATAACTAAATGTAGTTTTTATGAGATATTTTATTACTCTTCTTTTCTTTTTCACTTTGCATTTGAGTTGTGCACAAACTGGAACGCAAACTATTGAAACTATGCAGTATGATGGTGAGACAAGGTCATACATTGTTTATGTTCCACAATCCTATACAGGACAATCAAAAGTTCCACTTGTTTTAAATTTACATGGGTATGGTTCCTCTATGTCACATCAGATTTCTTACGGAGAATTTCGTGATATAGCAGATACAGCTAATTTTATAATGGTCGTTCCCAACGGACTTCTTGATGTTAATAATTTAAGAACATGGAATTACTTCCAACAAAATGGACCAGACGATATAGGTTTTTTATCTGTTTTAATCGATGAATTATCTGCCCAATATGAAATCAATGAAAATAGAGTTTATGCCACTGGAATGAGTAACGGAGGCTTTATGAGTGTTTTTTTAGGTTGTAATCTATCTAATAAAGTTACTGCAATTGCTTCAGTAACTGGTACAATGTTGAATATACATGTGAATACATGTTTGCCAAATAAACCTACTCCTGCTATGTTTATTCATGGTACCGAAGATACTCTTGTTCCTTATAGTGGAAACGCAACCTTTGCATCTGTAAATTATGTTGTCGGACATTGGGTTAGTCAAGTAGGCGCATATACTTCACCGCAGATTTTTTATATGCCAAACATTGTTCTTAGTGATAGTTCAACGGTTGAAAGGCATCTTTATTCTGGAGGATCAAATGGAGCAACAATTGAACATTTTAAGATTGTTAAAGGAGGTCACTCATGGCCTGGAGCTTCTACAGACATAGATAAAACCAATTACGATATAGATGCGAGTAAAGAGATCTGGAGGTTTTTTAGTCAATATGACCGTCAAACTTTATTGAAAATATCGGATAACAACCAAAATCATGAAGTAAATATAGTTCCGAATCCAAATTCAGGAAATTTTACAATTCATACATCACATAATATAGATGAGGTAGAGATTTATTCTATTGAAGGAAAGAAGATAAAATCTTCAAGTAATTACGCAGTGAACAACCATGAGATCAATGTGGAATCAGGAACTTATTTTGTAAAAATGCTGATTAATAACAAGTGGAAGCATTCCAAAATTGTGGTTCAATAAAATTTTGTTATCGATGGTTTAACATAATTTACCGTTGCTTATAAAACTAAGTGTGATTGTGTTTTGTTTTTACGATGTAATCAAATTATAATGCAATGAAATTTATTCTAATTTTTATTTTTTGCTGTTTTAATTTAATTCTAACAGCTCAATTGAGTTTAGATGCTGAAACTGGGGTGCTTTTCAGTGGATATAACGATGTGAGAATTGCGGGAGATCAAGGAACGCTTTTTTCGCTCACTGAGGAATTGGAAACCAAGCCACAACCTTTCGTTAGGTTAAGCGCTACTTATACGATTGCTGATAGACATAATATTTCTTTATTATACGCACCATTAACGATTAATTCTACAGGAAGTTTAGATCGAGAAGTTCAGTTTAATGGAGAGGTATTTGCTGCCAATATTCCTTTAGAAAGTGAATTTAGATTCAATTCTTATCGTTTAACTTACCGCTATGACATCGTTAAAAATCCGAAGTGGATTGTTGGAATAGGATTTACAGCAAAAATTCGAGATGCAAACATTGGATTGAAATCAACAGATAAAAGCACTGTGAAGAACAACGTTGGTTTTGTTCCCATTATCAATTTTAGAGTTGGCTATAAACCCACAGAAAAGTTCGGAATTTTACTGGATGGAGATGCTTTAGCAGCGCCTCAAGGTCGTGCTGAAGATGTGCTACTTGCAGTGACATATGATCTGAGTAAAAAACTAGAGCTTCGTGCAGGATATCGTGTTTTAGAAGGCGGAGCAGACAACGATGAAGTGTACACCTTTTCATTATTTCATTACGCCGCCCTTGGAGCAAATTACACTTTTGGAAAATATCAGTAGGAATTATTATCATCTAGAAAAAAGTATAATACAACTGGGCTACAAGCTAGGTCGTTAATCCTAGTTTTATGGTTGTGTTTTTTCAATAATTACAGCCGAGAACTGTATGAATTAATTTTATCTAGTGTTAAACTTTATCAAAAAAAGGAAGAAGAGATTCCTCAGTTGTTAAAATATTAGATTTTAACAACTATCGGAATGACAGCTCATAAGGAGGTATTCGGGGTAAAATTTGCTCAAGCGAAGCTTGAGCAAATTTTACCCCGCCAAAACCAACAAACACCTGTCATTCCGATGGAGTCCCGAGAACTCGGGGCGACGAGGAATCTCTTTTTAAATAATTACGACTTATCTTGGTAACCCAATAATACAATTTTAATGTGTAATTGTGAATTCGTAACTGAATTTTTGAACCCTTTACAATCCTCTTTGTACAGTGGTGAAACAAAAACTATTGATCATGAAAAAGTACATTTTAATTTCCTTCTTATTTTGTGGACTCCTTGCTCATTCTCAAACTAAATTGATTGCCCATAAAAGTCACAGCGGATCTAAAAAGTCATTTGCTAAAGCTTATAAAAACAATTTATTTGACATTAAAAATTCCAATTTCGGATTGCCAGGAAATACGAATTTAATGGTTTTAGATTCTGTAATCGCTGTAAATGATTCAACAACAATTTTTAAATCTAGGATTTCTAAAGTTTGTTATCCTTATCACGTTGGCTATAAAGATTTAAAACCTTCAGAATTTAGAGGAAAAACAGATACAGTTTATAATCACAGGTACTTGAACGCTAAAAATACCGAAAACTATATTCGTTCAAGAGGAAGAATAGGATATCCCGTACTTTTCTCAAATCCCATAGAAGAAGTAGAATTCATAGGATTTAAAGAAGAATAAAAACAGATGAGCAAATCGAAGTCTTTTTTATATTCAAACTTCCTACTATTTGGGGTTTTAGGTGTGATTTTCATTCCTTTTACGTTTAGAAACTGGAATTTTCAAGCTGAAATGACTCAATTTCTATTCGAAGATTTGCTTTTAGGCATTGGAAATTCATTTGAGTGGATTAAAATTACAAATCCTGAAATCTCTTCTGATTCAACAACTTTTTATTTGTTGATTTTGGTACTGTTTTTAATTGCAATATTTCTTATTAGCATTCTTCAATTATCAGGATTTTGGAAGAAACACCAATACAAAATCTTCAACATTTTTAAAATGATTTTGGTTTATTATCTCGCTTTGATTATGCTAAAATATGGGTTTGATAAAGTCTTTAAGGCACAATTCTATCTTCCTGAACCCAATTTGCTCTTTACTCCTTTAGGAAAATTAGACAAAGACATTTTGTATTGGAGCACCATTGGTTCTTCATATTTCTACAATATTTTTATTGGATTAATGGAAGTCATTCCCGCTTTGATGTTGCTTTTTAAACGAACCAGAATCCTAGGGCTTTTTATTCTATCAGGAGTGTTGATTCATGTGCTTTTTGTTAATCTCGGATTCGATATTTCTGTGAAACTGTTTTCTTTCTTTTTATTGTTTATCAATCTGTTATTGCTTGCTCCATCAATTAAAAAGATCATTCAGTTTTTTGTAATGAATAAATCCACTTCGCTTCCTTATTTGACCTATAAAAACCTCATCTATTCTAAAGTTATTCGGTTTTCAATAAAAGGAATTGTTGTCTTGTTTATCTTCAGTGAATCACTTTTTCCTTATATTCAATCTGGAAATTACAACGATGATACTGTCCCCAGAAACCCTCTGCATGGTGCGTATGAAATCTCAATTTCTAAATCAAAAGGATTACCAGAAAACTTCGATATCAAACGATTTTTTATTCACCGACAACATTATTTCATCTTTCAATACGCAGACGATTCCATGGAAGATTATAAACTAGAGGTTTTAGAAAACCAATTGATTTTAACTGATTACGACGGAGTGAAAATTGAATTAGAATACAACTATTCAGAAGATGATAAAAGTCTAGAAATTAAATCTGAAGTTTTTGGATGGACGATTTATGGGGAGGGGCTTAATTGGAGGAAAATGCCTTTGATGGAGGAGGATTTTCATTGGAGCTTGGATAATTATGAAGGATGAATTATGAATTCGTCAGGGGACGGACAAGGTGATGAATTGTGTACTTCTCTATGTAGCATTGATCGTTTATGATTAATAAGGCTAATAGTATTCTAAATTGCTGTCATTGTAGCGCCTTCGAAATTCATATTAATTTTACCTGTACCTTTATGTTTTTCGCCATTTTTATCTATAAAAACACCTTTTATTTTTACATTGAGTGTTCCTAAACGCGGTGAGAATTCTATAATTTCTCCTTCACCTTCTTCTAAAACAAATGATTGATTATTTCCTGTTTTTAAAGTCATTGATACAGACTTGTTTTTTTGTTGTTTTGAGTCTACAATAAACTTTCCTTTCGGTTGACTCACGATATTTTCTTTTACAAAGTGGAGCTTGATTTGATCATTAAAAGCACTTTTTATCAAAGCAGTGACACTTTGTGTTGTAAAAGTTAATATATTCTTTTTCTTTTTGAACATTTTAATATCCAAATGATATTCTCCAATTTTGAAATCAACTTTACCCATATTGAAGTATTCTGAACCTAAACTTTGTTTTCTTCTCGGTGGTTCGTCTGTATCTTCAATTTTCATGTATTCACCGTTCCATTTAGCATTTGGCAAACTATCTAAATTACCGTTTTCTGTTTCTTTTACCGTTTTCTCTGATTCTTTCTTAACTTCTTCTTTATGATTTCGTTCATTTGTACAAGAAACCAAAATCTGTACTGCGCAGAATATAAAAACAATCTTTTTCATCTTTACTTTTTATCCTTTGAAGGTTTATTATTCGATTTTGAATTTGAGGAGTGGTTCTTTTTAGGGGTTGATTTTCTTTTTTTAGAATTCCTATGTTTTGAGTTTTTACTTTTTTTATGGTTATGTGATTTTTCTTTCCATTTTGGACCCTCACCAAGTTCATCAGGTAAATCCAACATTGGAATTTTTGCTTCAATTAATCGTTGGATTTTTGAAAGCTTAGACATATCCTTGGGATTGATTAAAGAAACAGCTTCTCCCTTGGTATTGGCACGAGCCGTCCTTCCTACACGATGTACATAATCTTCAGCATCACGAGGGACATCGTAATTAATAACCATGTTAATTTCTTTAATGTCTATTCCTCGACTCATCACATCCGTTGCAACAAGAAGCGCAATTCTTCCTGACTTAAATCCGCGTAAAACTTCCTCTCTTTCTTCTTGGGCAAGGTTAGATGAAATCCCACTTGCCTTAAAATTGTTTTTCTTAAGGTATTTAACGATCGTGCCAACCTTTTCTTTGGTGGAGCTAAATATTATAATTCTCTTATAACTTTTTCTTTCTTGAAGAAGTGATTTAATTAATGGGTTTTTTTGCTCATCAAAACACAGATAAACAGATTGTTTAACTCCTTTGGCTGGTTTTGAAAGTGCTAAGTTAATCTCTACTGGATCCGTTAGTAATGTTCTTGCAAACTTTCTTATTTCCTTGGCCATAGTGGCACTAAACATTAAATTTTGTCGTTTTTTAGGAAGTTTTTTGAAAATTAATGTGAGATCATCAATAAATCCCATGTCTAACATACGATCCGCTTCATCCAAAATTAAATGCTGTAAAGATGAAAAATCAGTATATCCCATTTTAAGATGAGAAAGTAGTTTTCCAGGAGTAGCAACAATAATATTTGTACCATTCACCAAAGCTTCCTTTTGTTCTGACCAATCTTTACCGTCACCTCCGCCATAAATGGCTTTCGAACTCACAGAAATAAAATAAGACAAACCTTGAATTTGTTGCTCAATCTGAACGGCTAATTCTCGCGTTGGAACAATGATTAATGTGTTTATTTTATCAGTAGGTTGTTCTGCAATCTTATGTAAGATCGGCAATACGAAAGCTCCTGTTTTCCCTGTACCTGTTTGGGCGCAACCAATAATGTCTTTACCTTGAAGGATTTCAGGAATGGCTTTAGCTTGAATTGGAGTGGCTTTTTCGAAACCCATGTATCCAATTGCTTCTAATAATTGCTCGTTTAATTTGAGGTCTGTAAATTTCATGCTATAAAGTTACTAAAAGGAAATAGATTTACTTTCACTTTATCAAAATCATCAAGTCTATAGGAGATTAAATTGTCGTAAAATTTGAAATTCATTCTGTAAAACAGAATCCCCACAATTGAAATTCCTTATATTTAAAGCAGAATTTCAAATATTAATAGAAAAATAGCGTTTTCAATTCAGTATGAAAAAAATTGGATATTTATTGCTCACCTTTGTTTTTCAATATGTAGGTTTTGCACAAGTGGGTATGGAGCAATGGAGAATGCATATTTCCCCAAATACCGCTATTGATGTGGTTAAAGGAAAAGATGCCATATATACCATTCTTAAGAATGGACTGTTAGAATATGATATGGAAGCTGGAGAGCAAACAATTTGGACAGCTGCAAATTACTTATCAGACGTGTCGCCTTCTTCAATAGCCTACGATCCAAATACTTCAAATGTTATTATTGGATATGAAAATGGAAACATTGACCTTCTTAAAAACAATACAATTTATAATCTACCTGCAATTCTTCAATCTTCCATAAATGGAGTAAAAAGAATTAATCGGATAGTAGTAAAACAAGGTTTTGCTTATGTTTCAACAGGCGTTGGAATCGTTGTTGTAAACCTAAACAAAAAAGAAGTAAAAGATACTTATAATCCTTCTTTGACTGATCGAAATATTATCGACCTTGCTTTTTTTCAAGATAGTGTTTACGCCCTTACTTCATCTGCAATTTATGTGAGCAATGAAAATAATAATTTTTTAGCTGATGCAAATCAATGGAGGAAGATTCAAAGCGTACCAGATTATACGGCAAGTGGTGCTTATACGGAAATTGAGGCTTTTAAAAATCATTTAACTTTTTGCTACAACGATGATAATTACAGTTTAGATACCCTTTTTACGCTCGAAAACAATATTCCGGTTGCCCAATTTGATGAAATTGAAATAAATGGTGTGAACGCTGATAAAAACAAATTAATACTGTCTACCGCTGGATCTGTTTTGGTTTATGATGAAAACCTTGCGCTCCAAGAAAATATTTATCAATACCAAAGTGGTGGCTTTCCAAATCCTCGCAATGTAGAATTCTATGATGGAAACTATTACATTGCTGATGGTAGCTGGGGATTAATTAAAGCCCCCAATGCTTTTAGTTCAACACAAATAAATTTTGAAGGCCCAAGATATAATTCTGCTTTTCGAGCTTCATGGGAAAAAGGGAAGCTTTCTATTGCTAATGGTGGTTTGACGAGTTTTGGTGGACCACTTTTTAATCAAGATGGTGGAGCGATTTTTTCTGAAGGGAAATGGAATTCGGTAACTGTTAATGGTTCAAACATGATTGCAGGAAAAAATATTTGGGATTTTATTTCTACAAGTATTAATCCGAAAGATACAGAGGTAGTAGCTTTTGGAACGCTTTCTACAATTCCTTTAGTTATCACAAAAAACAATGTAGTTACAGATACTTTTTCTTTTTCTAATAGTTTAATAGAGGAAACAAGCAATGTAGGATGGGCAAACATTTCTGATATTCAATATGATGATCAAGGTAATTTATGGGTACTCAATTCAAATGCAGAAAAACCTTTAAAAGTTTACTCAAATGAAGGGGTTTGGTATGATTTCAACCTGAGTACTTCGGTGAAGAATAAATATACCCAACGATTAATAATCGATGGAAATGAAACCAAGTGGATGGGTGTTAAAGGTTTAGGCGTTGTGGCATTTGATCATGGTGAAAGCATATCAGATGCAGGAGATGATCGCTCTAAAATATTAACAACTGGACCAAATTCTGGTGCGTTACCATCTTCAACTATAGAAGCCATCGCTGCAGATTTCGATAATAATATTTGGGTCGGAACACCTGAAGGAATGCGTGTCCTTTATAATTCTAGCGGTGTTTTTGATGCTTCAGCTGGTCAATATAACTTTCAAAAACTTTTAATTGAGTTTGGTGAATATGTTGAAATTGTTTTGGGTACTACGCATATTACTGCCATACAAATTGATGGAGCAAATAGAAAATGGATTGGCACAGCTAGTTCCGGTGTCTTTTTATTATCACCTGACGGTTTATCTGTGGAACGGAATTTTACAGCCGAAAATAGTCCTTTGTTGAGTAATACAATTCTCGACATAGCCATTGACCAAGAGAATGGAGAAGTGTATTTTATCACAGAAGATGGAATGATTTCTTATCGTTCAGATGCAACACAAGGTGATATTGAATATACTAATGTCAAAGTTTTTCCAAATCCTGTTCAACCTGATTACTTAGGTCCAATAACTATACAAGGAATTGCCTATGATTCTGATGTTAAGATAACGGACGTTTCAGGGAAGTTGGTGTATAGAACAAAATCTAACGGAGGAACAGCTACCTGGAATGGAAATACACTCGAAGGTGAACGTGCTGCAACTGGAGTTTACTTAATTTGGACAAGCGTTGATGACCCCGAATTTAAAGGAAGAAAAGTGGGAAAAGTAGTGCTGATTAATCAATCTCGATGAAAACAGTTGAAAGCGGTATTTTATTAAAAAAGCTGAATTATAGCGAAACCAGTCTAATATTACAGTTCTTTACCCTAGAAAGCGGATTTCAAGCCTATATTTTTCAAGGAGGAAAGCGAAAGCATAAAAAGGGAAATATATTGCAGGCATTAAGTATTGTCGAAATTTCAGCTTATAGAAGAAAAGATAGTGATTTAGGAAAAGTAAGCGAGGTAAATGCGCTTTTTGTTCCTAAAAGTCTGCCTTTTCATCCTTTAAAAAGTGGTTTGGCATTTTTTATGACAGAGGTGTTATCGCAAGTTTTACAAAATAGTGATAAGGACGTATCCATGTATCATTTTATTGAGCATGAAGTACAATGGATTGATGAGTCAGATGAATTTACCAACTACCCGATTTGGTTCTTGTTAAAACTTGCCAATCAAATTGGGATTGGAATAAATGTAGAAGATCAAAACGGACAGATATTTGATTTGCAAGATGGCGTTATTTCTAATCGAACACCTAGTAGTCACCTTTATGCCAACGATGAGGTTGTAGAAATTCTCAAAATACTACTCAACCTTAAAAAAACACAAGTGTTGGCATATACCATTCATAAGACACATCGTACAACAATAATTGAACATCTGGTAAATTATTTTAAAATCCATATTAATGGTTTTAAAACGCCAAAATCGATGTCGGTAATGCAAACTATTTTTGAATAAAAGCATGAACACTTATTAAATCATGACTTTTATCCTGCTTTTATAGGAAAACAATCTAAGTGCCTTTTTGTTACATAAAGAATAGTTAATTTTGTGACACAATAAGATCAAATAAAGATATGATTAAAACGGATATAATAATAATTGGAGCGGGTCCCGTAGGACTTTTTACCATTTTCGAAGCAGGTTTACTAAAATTGAAATGTCATTTGATAGACTCATTGCCTATTCCGGGAGGACAGTGTGCTGAAATTTATCCAAAAAAACCAATTTATGATATTCCAGGATTTCCTTCTGTGTTAGCAGGAGAATTGGTGGATAACCTGATGGAACAAGCAGCACCCTTTAAGCCTGGGTTTACCTTAGGTGAGGCAGCTGTTAAGATCGATAAAGTAGCTGAAGATAAATTTATCGTTACCACAGATAAAGGAACACAACATGAAGCTCCAATCGTTATGATTGCAGGAGGTCTTGGTGTTTTTGAACCTAGGAAACCACCTATTGAAAACCTTGCAAATTATGAAGGAAAAGGTGTTGAATATATTATAAAAGATCCAGAGTTTTATCGCGGAAAAGACTGCGTGATCGCTGGTGGAGGTGATTCAGCCTTAGATTGGGCTATCTTTTTAGTAGAGAAAGAAATTGCGAAATCTGTTTCTTTAGTGCACAGAAGAAGCTCTTTCCGTGGTCATTTGGACTCTGTTCAAAAAGTAATGGATTTAGCGGAAGCAGGAAAAATAAAATTGCTTACTGACCGTGAGGTTGTAGGTATAGGAGGTGAAGGAAAAGTGGAAAATGTAACTATCAAGCATAAAAAGGAAGGTGAAGAAGTTGTTGAAACAGATCATTTTATTCCTTTATTTGGTTTGAAACCATCATTGGGCCCAATTGCAGATTGGGGATTAGATATCGAAAAAAATGCAATAAAAGTTGATACAACTGACTACTCTACTAACATTCCAGGTATTTATGCTATTGGTGATGTAAACACCTATCAAGGAAAATTAAAACTAATTTTATGTGGTTTTCATGAAGGTACGATTGCTGTACAATCTGCTTTTGCGAGAATTCACCCTGATAAAAAGAATATTTTAAAATATACAACAGTAAACGGAGTTCAAGGATTTTAGAAGTTTCTTGATAACGTAAATAAAACTAAGATAATGATGAAGTTAGTTTCTTTTAATGTGAATGGTATTCGCGCCATTATGAAAAAAGATTTCCAAACAGATATGGAGGAACTGAATCCTGATATTTTATGTTTGCAAGAAACAAAAGCACAAGACGATCAGGTTAAAGAAGCACTTACGCCTTTTACAGATTATCATATTATTGCTAATTCTGCAGTGAAAAAAGGATATTCTGGAACGGCTATTTTGAGTAAAGAAAAACCTTTAGATGTAATTTATGATATTGGAGTAGAAGAGCACGATCAAGAGGGACGAGTAATTGCTGCAGAATACAAAGATTTTTTTGTAGTCGTTGTCTATGTTCCCAATTCAGGAAGTGCATTAAAACGATTAGATTACAGAACGACTTGGGACGCATCATTTTTGAAATTTCTTAAAGAACTTGAAGCAAAAAAACCTGTAATTGTTTGTGGTGATTTTAATGTTGCTCATAGAGAGATAGATTTGGCTAGGCCAAAAGCAAATTATGATAAACATGCTGGATTTACTCAAAAGGAAATTGATGGCATGGATGCTTTTATCAATGCAGGATTTATCGACACGTTTCGTTATTTTAACCCAGATGAGGTGAAATATTCCTGGTGGAGTTACCGTGGTGGGGCACGTTCGAGAAATGTAGGCTGGAGAATCGATTATTTCTTGGTTAGTAAAACTTTGAAAGATCAAGTGAAATCTGCAGAAATTTTAAATGATATCATGGGATCTGATCATTGTCCAGTTATGATAGAATTAAAATAAATCAGTGAAGTTTAAAATAAAAAAATCCGTGATTATTCACGGATTTTTTTATTTGCACGCATTAAATTCGCACACCAAAAATACAGATATCATCTACTTGTGCTTGATCACCACGCCAATTGTCTAAAGCTTCTTTTAATGCTTTATGTTGCTGCTCCATGGGCAGGTGAGATATTTCACAAAGTAGTTTTTTGAATGGTTTCGATTTGAACTTTTTATTTTTATCTCCACCAAATTGATCCACAAAACCATCCGAGTATAGATAAATACAATCTCCCGTTTGAAGTTGAATGGTTTGATTGGTAAAAGGTTTCATTTTTACAAATTCTCCGATAGGTTGTTTATCTGCTTTAAATTCGATGATCTCTTTATTTCTAACAATGACAAGCGGATTATTAGCACCTGCATATTCTAGTTGTAAGGTCTTTGGGTTAAGTGCAACTAATGCCAAATCCATTCCGTCTTTCACGTGTTGGTGACCTTCATTTTTGAAAGCCTCTATAACGAGCTCTCTTTGTTTGTCAAGAATTTTGGCAGGATTTCTTAATCCAAACTCTTTAGTAGCGCGAATAAGTGTATTATTTCCAACAATACTTACGAATGCGCCAGGAACACCATGACCAGTGCAATCAACAGCTGCCCAAATCAATTGCTCATCAAATTTTTGAGCCCAATAGAAATCTCCCGAAACAATATCCTTAGGCAGATAGAGAACGAAATAGGATTTAAACATGTTGTCGAGGTTGGTTTTTGAAGGTAGGATTGTATTCTGTATTCTTTTGGCATAGTTAATACTACCTAGTAGGTCAGAGTTGATTTCTGAAATTTCATTTTTTTGATGTTCTAGTGTTTTGTTCTTTTCCGCAATTTCTTTTGTTCTTTCATTAACAATATTCTCTAAACTCTTGTTTTTTTGCTTTATACGGTAAATACTCACCTTTGTAACCAAGTAAATAATTAAAACAAAAAGTATAACATAAAGTAAATAAGCCCACCATGTTAGATACCAAGGGGGTAAAATAACAAAAGTGTAGCTCCCAATTTCACTTTCTGTTGTATACTGGTTGATACCTTGGAATTCTAATGTATATGTTCCGGCTGGCAGTTGGTCGTAAATTTTAAAACTGTTACTTTCATAGTTGGACCAACGATCAGAAATTCCTTTTAAACGAAAACGATATTGTATTTTATTGTTTCCAAAAAAACGATCACCTCGAACTTCAAATCGTATACTTCTACCATGTTTTACAGGTTGTAGAGCATCACTTTCACTTGCATTATAAATCAGTGGAGTATTGTTTACCTCTATCTTGGAAATATAAACGTTCCATTTTTTGTTCGTTTTGTCTAAATTTGACCTGTTTAGTGAGGCAAAACCTGTATTAAGTGCAAAAAAGATGTTTTTTTCATTGGCACTGATGTCATATATGATTCCATTCTTAAGTACATTAATTGCTAAAGGTCTCCAACGGTAGGTTGTGTCTGATTTCTCGATAAAACCTACATGTTTACTATTGTTGTTTGGCGTTTCGTTAAAAACAACGGCAATTAATTCATTTGTTGAAGGATGACTATATAAACGATGAAAATTGAGATCAAACTTCTTACCATCTAATCCAATAGGGAAAATCTCCTCAAACTGCTGTTTATTCTCGTTTAATTTTAGTAAACCTTGGTTATAGCCTGCATAGACATTGCTTTGATGTGTTTCTAAGTAAAAGTGAGATGAACTTATGTTTAATCCTTCTGCTAAATTTACTTTCTCTATTTTATCCTGTTTGTTGATGGTAAAAATACCTTCTCCTTTAACACTAAAATAGAGTAGATTGTTGTGAAAGGCGAATTTGATAATATCGGCACTCGTTTCTTTTATTTTTTCGAATTTCCAAGTTTGTTCTGGGGTAAAAGTAAATCGTCCAATAAAATTCTCACCTCCTATAAATAATTGATTGGCTTTGAAAGGTGAAGGGGTTAATTCCCATCCATATATGCTTGTAGCCATTACCTTGGCTTTTTCAGCATATTCCGTTACATCATAAATACCATTGTAACCTACAACTGCTATTCTTTCACCGTAATCTGTTTGGAAGCGTTTAATATCATAAGCTGCCTCTTCTATGGTGTTCGTATTTTTAAAAATTATATTTTCTCTTTCTCTTTCACTTATAAACACACCAGATCTTGAAGCAAGCATAAACAAACTGTCTCCCATGTTTATAAAAGTTTCCACTGCTCCATCAATACCGTCCTCGTTTGCATAAAAGGATAAAGGCGTATTGAGATTAATTACGGAAATTCCATTGTCTAATGCTAACCATAAGTTTTCGGCATTGTCAAAAAACATTCTAAAAACATTATTATCTTGTAATCCATCAAGACTAGAAATGGATCGAATCATTATTCCATTTTTATTGAAAGTAATCACTCCGTGGTTTTCGGTAGCTACCCATAAAATATCCTGTTTTAATAAAATTTGATTGACACGGATTTCATTTTGCTGATATGATAAGGTGTTCTTATGTATTAACTTTTGTTCTTTTTTATTGTACTTAAAAACACTACCTTCAAAGTCAACAACAAATATTTTATTGTTAATATTATAGCTGGCGCGTACATCTATTTTGGTGTTTAATTGATGAAATTGTAGCGTGTTAAAGTCAAAATGATAAACAAACTTTTCTTTGCGTTTATTCACATCAATCACTTTTGAGAAAGTAATAAGCATCCCATTCCCAACCTGAACACTATTTTCTAAATCAATATCACCGTGTTTTTCAGATAAATTATGTGTAGTAAAAGTGTGTTGATCAGCGTTGTAAACAACGATGTCTTTAAGTGTTGTGAAAACAATTTCTTTATTGTTTGTTTCATAAATCGACCAAATATCAGATAAGGAGGAATCGGAAATAATAGGTTGAAATAAAGTTCGTCCTAGACTGTCATAAATCAACTTGCCAAACATACTTTTTTTACCAATGTAAATTTGCTCATCGGAAGATTTAAAAATTGAAAATACTTTATTGTATCCTTCTTGAATTGTGTCTTCTAATTGATTTGAAATGTGCGTCCAATCTTCTCCATCAAAGTGAAGTAGCTTTTTATCATTACCAAATACATAACTACCATTATTCAGTTGTTCTCCATCCCAAATTTGTATGGTAGAGTTAAACTCATCATTATTGTAATTGTATATTTGATATTTATCTAAAACATTTATTCTTTGACCAAAACAGTGGTCGGTAAATAAGCTAATACCTGCAAATAGAATAAGATAATAGAATGTTCTCATAGCGTTGTAAATATAGATATCATTTTCACAATTATGATTCATAAGTTCAATATTTTTTGTCTTTTATTCATTTTTTAACTTGCTTTTGTGTAGGTTTGTAAAAGTTTAATTATCAATTGATAAACCATACTTAAACAATTATCATGAAAAAAATTCTTACTTTATTCGTTTTATTTTCAATTATATCAGAGAATATCAAAGCACAAATTGATGTAGCATCCTTTGATATCGTAACAGTTTGTCCAAATTCTTATGGACAATCGATAGCTGTTGATAATATAATATTTACGCCGAACACCCCAGGTGATTCTGTCTATATTGGCAATTTATCGGTAAATAATAGTGAAATACAAAGCTATTCCTATATAAATGATGTGGGAAAATCTATAATTAAGATAGAGCCTGTTAATGGATTTACGGGGACTTCTTTAATAGAAGCAAGTATTATTGATGATTTTCAAGGAAGTTTATTGTATACCTTTGAAGTAAAAATAGGTGAGATTCCTAGTTTTAATCTGCTTGAAAACGCAGCTTGTGAAAGTGAAACACAACTTAAATTAGGTGATCTTTTAACTCCAAAAGGGGGGACATTTGTTGTTTATCCAAGCGAAGAAAACATAGGCCCTGAAGACTTTTTAAATGTTTATCAGTTGAAAGAAAATTATGGAGCTAATCTTACTTCAATCAATTTTGATTATTTTTATACTGACACAAATGGTTGTGTACATGTAACAAATGAAACGCTTTATTTAACCGAATCACCGACAATAACTATTGATAATGTTAATCATTCTTCATGTGAACAAACCGATGGTTCAATCGATGTTTCAGTATCATCTACTTTAAGTTACCAAGGATATTGGAACAATGGAAATGTCAGTGAAAATATTTCTAATTTATATCCAGGTGAATACACATTTAATGCATTGAATACGGAGGGTTGCAGCGCCCATAAGACAATTGTTGTTGAGAATACAGGCTTAGCAATTAGTGGCACAATAAATAATGTAAGATGTAAAGGAGGTGCTTCTGGTTCCATAGATTTGGATATTAGTGGAGGAAGTGGCAACTATAGAACAATATGGTTGTCAGGTAAAAACACCCCTAACATTTCAGACTTATCTGCTGGTGAGTATACCGTAACAGTAACAGATTTGGATGATGGGTGCCAATCAGTAAAGAGTTTTACTGTTGCCGAACCTTCAAATCCTTTTGATTTTTATTTTTACAATGCTGTTACTCCTTCTGATTGTCATAGCAATGATGGTAAATTCGAAGGTTTCAATGCTACAAACGGAGCTGCTCCTTATACTTTTGAATGGAGTACGGGAGAAACGTCTTCAGAAATTTTTAATTTATCAGCAGGTTCATACCGTTTAAAAGTTACTGATATTTTAGGATGTGAGGCAACTCAAGAATATTTTTTACGACCAACTGACGCACCTGAAGCATTCTTTAATGTTAAAAATGCAGACTGTGGCTTAAATAATGGAGAAATAGAGATTACTTCTATGTATCCAGCTGCTAATTCGACAATAACAGGTGTTGAGTGGGGGAACGGAAATACAGGTATGATGTTGAACGGATTGTCGAAAGGAGAATATGAACTTACAGTAAATCAAGATAATGGATGTGCAACTGAATATGAAATTACTGTAGGTAATACCCAATTTGATTATAACCCAGAAATTTGTATTGTAACTGTTGATACAGCTACAAATACGAACCTTGTAGTTTGGGAAAAAGACTTTAATAATCCTGACAATATAGATTTCTATAATATATACCGGAAGAACCCATCAACTAATCAATATGATTTCGTTGACTCTGTAGATTTTGATAATATTTCAGTTTTTAATGATGTCATTGCCTCACCAGAAACGCGTTCATGGTCTTATTTAATCTCTGCTGTTAATGAATGTGGAGGTGAGAGTAGATTATCCCGAAAGCACAAAACCATACACTTAGTTATGAATGATGGTCAAAGTCAAGATGAGAAAATTTTGTCGTGGGATAATTACGAAGGATTGGATTACTTTACTTATGCTTTGCACAGAGGTACAGATGTTGATGGATGGCAGACTGTAGATGGGAATATTGCAGTTACAGATTTTCCTACTTATACAGATATCTTGCCTGCAGGAGCAACGGAAGTAGATTATATTATTGAGGTAATCCCAACAGCTGGTGGTTGTACCGCTACTTTTGGAAAAGCACAGGATTACAATTCATCAAGATCAAATAGACCAAGCCCAATCTTTAACCCTGGTGATGGAACAGGAGACCCAAATAATGGATTTGGTGATGGAACGACAGATGTTGTAGAATTTGAGAATACTGATTTTTCAGCAATTGTTTATCCCAATCCATCGAATGGTAATTTCACTCTTGCAATAGATGGAAATGACACAGATGAAGAATTAAAACTCTCAATTGTTTCGATTAATGGAAAGATAATTTATCAGGATAAAATCAATAACTACTTGAATGATTTTCATTTGAATGCACAACCAGGAGTTTACTTTGTAAAACTTCAAACGCAGAAAATGACAGAAACTATACGAATTATTATTCAATAAATTGAAATTTAATGAACGGAGGTAATGAGAACACAACTTGTTGTCTCTGTTTTTTATTTTTAATAACTAAATTTGCTTCTTTTTGTTAACTCCTTTCGCAGCGCAAGTTAAGTTCATGAAATTTATATGGTTTTATTTTAAAAATAGGCAATATACCCAAAGTGGACTTTCCCATCTCTCAATTGAATATCATTGTTAAATTGCTTTCCCAAGGCATAAGAGATAGAGAAAATGCCTAGATTGGTACCAAAACTAAATCCTGCTCCAAATCCAAAAGGTTGATCTTGAGTATAGTCCTTGGCATTATTCTCATAAAAGGATTGATCAAAAAATGCAAATGCATGAGAATTTTTATCTACTAAAAAACGATATTCTAAGGTAAATGTTGAAGTGGTTGTTGCAAAAAGCACTTCTTCATTAAAACCCCTCTGATGTTTTAGCCCTCCAAATCTGAAGAGTTCGTTCTCATAAATTCTTGGTGCATAATATGATTGGGTTGTATTGGCCAATTTAAGCACATTTCTTGGCGTAATTGGAACGTAATAGGCAATATGAAACTCTGCTTTGAAAACTGTTGCATTTGTTGTTGAATCAGACTGAATTGGTCGACTTTTACGATTACCAACTGAAGCATCCATATCAATAGTTAGGCCTTTGCTTGGGTTAGGTAAGTAATCTAAATTGTTGTGTACTATTCCAAGTCCATAGCGATTGCTAGACACGGTTGAAAAATTATTTGATAAAGAATTGTTAGCTCCTGATAATAAATTTGAGTTTTCTGCAGTATAAAAAGCCTTTAAATAACTTCCTCCTGTCAAGAAATACCGAATTCCCAATTGTAAATTTGTAGTTAAAAACGTGCTATCTTGTTTGTATAAATCAAATTCAGTATCAATTCCAAATGGTGTGTTAAATAAAAAAGGAAAATTAAATCCTAAATTTAATTCCTGTGTCTTGGGTTGTAAACTTTTCCAATTAATTTTTAATTCTTCACCTCTTTTGACGATATTTAATAGCTTCAATCGAACATCTCCTGTAACAGTAGTTTTTTCTGTTATTGGATTGGGTTGCAATCCTACAATTCCATTAATTAAACTCACAGGAACACTTTCTAGATATAAATAAAGGTCTGCCCCTTCTGGAGTGAAAAGAATCTCATGAGGTTTGATTTCTTTTACGAATTGAATTTGATCTATCTTCGAAGAGATATTGCTAAGAATACTTTCATTATAAGGGTCTCCCTCTTTAATTGATAGCGCATTGAATATATACTTTTCTCTAACTTTAGATTCACCGCGGATATGTATTTCTTTTAGGGTTATAAAGGGACCTTTTTCAATATGAAGTTGGGCATAAGAAACATGCTCTTTTAAGGTGTCGATTTTTAAATAGACTTTAGAAAAAGGATAACCATTTTCGTTTAAGTATTCATTCAGTCGTAATAGTACATCTTTCACTTCTCTTGGTTTAAATGGAAGTTTGGAAAGAAATCGTTCATTAATTCGAGGTGTTCCCCGAACAATGTTTTGGTCGTTTTTATTTACTTTGATTTCAATTCTCTTAAAAACCTCTCCCAAGTAAAAGCGAACATAAGCTGTGTCGTTTGAATAATATAAAGTATCTATCGAGGCTAAAACATATCCTTTTTTGATGGCTTTATATCTTATTTTATTTAAATATTCGGCTATTTCTTGTTTAGATTCAAAGGTTTTCTTAATTTTTCTTTGAATAGATTTGATTTTTTGATCATTAAATGACAAGTATAGATTTTTTTGCCCAAAAAAATAAAAAGGCAAAAAAAGTACAAGAAGTGTTAATAGACGTATCATTTAACAGGAATTAACGTGATTTTTATTCAAATATTTCTTTTATTTTTTTAAATCAACATAAAATAATTCTTTATCTTTCATTAGAATCTATATATTTACGCCAACAAACAACAATAAAAACTAAATAAAGCTATGAAAAGAATTGTGCCAGCGGCTATCATCTCAGTATTTTTTATTTCTCTAATTTCTTCATGTGGTTCCTCAAAAGCCAATTGTGATGCTTATGGAGATATTAAAACACAACAAGAACAAAATGATTTAGCTCAGCAATAATTAAGTAGCTTATCAAATATTTTGAATAGATGTAATTGATTTTACATCTATTTTTCTTTTAATAAGATATCAATATCGTCCATTAGAATATCCACTTCTTCTGTACTCGTTCCATCGTAATAGCCACGTATTCTCAATTCTTTATCAACCAAAACAAAGTTATTGGTATGGATGAAGTCTGATCCAGCATCACCTAAGTTCCTGGCCTCAGCGGGTTTTAAAACGAAAAATGAATTCCGAGCAAGCTTATACAAGTTTTCTTTTTTTCCTGTTAAAAAATGCCATTGACCATCTACCGCTCCATGTTCACTTGCATACGCGCGCATCACTTCAACAGAATCATGCTCCGGATCAACTGTGAAACTGAGTATTTTCACTTCATCATTGTTTTTAAATCGCTTTTGAACTCGCGTCATTTCTTCTGTCATTACAGGACAGATTGTTAAACAAGTAGTGAAGAAATATTCTGCCACAAATACTTTATCTTCGACATCTTGTAGGGTGACTTTCTCGCCATTTTGATTTTTAAATTCAAAATCTCCTATTCTATGACCGATACCAATATGAGCAAGTTCGGGATTAATCATCTCGGAATTTACATCTCTGGGTTGTATTACAGGAAGCCTCCTCCTTTCCATCGATGTTTTGGTTAAATAGTAAGCTGTGAAAATCCCAGCAATTAGAATGATTACTGTTATTAAAACCCTCATGACATTTATTTTGATACAAAAATATTCATTTAACTGATGATAATAGAAATTATCGTGTTAAAACATAGCGTTTATTAGTTAATATGATGTGGTTGAGCGTAGTGCCTGCTCTGATATGAAATCAATTTTGTGAAAAATTTTGGCTTTTTTAATTATGTCTCATTGCTCATCCATCAATTGATCATCGAGTAGATCGTTTTTTGAATTAGGCTTCTCCTTTTTGATAAAATATGAAATGACAATTAATACTAGTCCACCAAGAAGAAATAGGAGCTGGAAGGGCCAATGCATTAATCTAAAAACTATACCTGTAAAAACAAGTATCATTCCCATATAAGCAACAAAGCTTTGATATGGATTCTTTTTGCTTTTTCTCTTGTCTAGAAACACGGATAGAATAGAAAATACAAATCCAATGAGTCCAAATGCATACAGACCTAATATACAGATTAAATCAAAATTATACAGATTTAATGGGTTAAAACGAAAAAGCATCATCAGCAAGAATGCCAATGATGCTAAATATGATAAATAACTAAATTTACTCCACATTTTTATTTTAATGTGAAAGTGTCTTTCCCTATTAATGCTCCGTCTGCAAATATTTTCACTATGTAATTTCCACTCGGAATTTCATTACCTTCCAAATTGTAAACAATAGTCATATCTAACAATTGGCCTTGGTAATTGATTTCTCTTTTACCCGTATATAAAATTTCGCTTCCTGCAACCTGCGTTACATCATTTGGACGCCTGTATATTACTTGTCCGTTTGGATCGGTAATTTGCATGTAAATTGTTTTATTACCCGGACGCGCAATTTTATTTTCACCAATGGTAAAGGTACTGGAAAGAATTTCTGTTCTTCCCGCTCTATTTACGCTTTTGGTATTTCCTCCGAATGTTGCATAGCGTAAACCTTCACTTTTAAAGTTAAAGGCGTTTAATTTTGCACCCTTGGTTAGTAACTCCGCATTTTGTTCATTTTGTTTTCTCAATTCATCTCTTTCACTCTGAGTTTGATCTAATTCTGAACTTTTTTGATCAAGTCTTGATGTTAAATCAACATTTAAAGTGTTTAAAGAATCAATCGTTATAAGGTATCGATTCATGATTTCACGCAAACGCTCATTTCTCTTTTTGAGTTGTCCAATTTCATAATAACTCCGGTTACGATTGTCTTTTAATTTAGCAAGAAGTACATTAATACTGTCTTTTTGGGCTTGTAAACTATCAGATTTCGAGGCATCTTTTTCAATCAATTGATCATAGGTTTTTAGCATTTGCTGAAAATCTGTTCTCAGATCATTAGTTGCTCCTTCAATGTATCCACCTAATGCTTCATTCATGGATTTCATTTCTTTTTCGAGTTGTGCGTTTGTCGTTTGGCAACTTTCGTATGCACTCGATTCTTTAGAGTACATCCACCCCAATACACCAGCGCCAAGTAGGGCTAAAACAGTGATGAGAATCCAAATACCTGCTGATGACTTCTTTTCTTCTGGATTGTTTGTTGCTTGATTGTTTTCCGTTTCTTCAGACATGTTATTGTGTTTTTTTAATTATACAAAATATAATTGACTCTTTCGTAAGTTAAGCGCCAAATTCCATTAAATACGCTTTTAAAAATGAATTGATATCACCATCCATCACGTCATCTACATTTCCAGATTCATGACCGGTGCGCACATCTTTTACTAATTTATAAGGGTGCATAATGTAATTTCTAATCTGTGAGCCCCATTCTATATTCTTCTTTTCTGATTCAATTTCAGCTCTTTTTTCTTGTCTTTTTCTCAACTCTAATTCATATAACTGAGATTTTAACAATTGCATTGCTTTTTCTTTATTACCTAATTGTGAACGAGATTCTGAATTTTCGATTACGATTCCTGAAGGTTCGTGACGTAATCTAACCGCGGTTTCCACTTTGTTTACATTTTGTCCACCTTTACCACCAGATCTAAATGTTTCGAAAGTAATTTCAGCTGGATTTATTTCAATTTCTATTGAATCATCTACTAGGGGATAAACATAAACAGAAGCGAAAGAGGTGTGTCGTTTAGCGTTTGAATCAAAAGGAGAAATACGCACCAAACGATGAACACCATTTTCACCCTTTAAATAACCAAACGCAAAATCACCATCAAATTCAATGGTTACTGTTTTTATACCCGCAACATCGCCTTCTTGGTAGTTAAGCTCCTTTAGTTTGTAGCCGTTTTTCTCTCCCCACATCAAATACATTCTTAACAACATGCTTGCCCAATCACAGCTTTCTGTTCCTCCTGCTCCTGCGGTAATCTGCAATACAGCATTAAGATTATCTTCCTCGCCCGAAAGCATGTTTTTTAATTCAAGTTCTTCCACCTTTTCTGTGATTTCAGTATGAAGCAATTCAATTTCTTCTTGTGAGCCTGAGCCCTCGTTAAAAAACTCAAGTAAAACCTCTAGGTCTTCTATCTGCTGATTAAGCGTAGCAATAGCTTCTACCCAAAATTTAAGTTGTCTGTTTTGTTTTAAAACAATTTCAGCCTTCTTCGGGTCGTCCCAAAATGTTGGATCTTGAGCTTTCAATTCATTTTCATGAATTTTCCTCTTCTTTTCGTCAATAGAAAGATATTCGAATAATTTATTCGTGCGTGTTTTGAGGGTATTTATTTGGTCAGTATTCACCATATCTGCAAAAATATAAAATTGTATCAATGACTTATACAATTTATAGTTTTTTGGCACGAAAAGCTTTAATGTCTAATCATTAGATGGGAATAGACTAAGTGATGTATCATCCATTTTACCCAAAACCATTGAAAACACTAATTTATTTGTAAAAAATCGAGTAATTTGATTTAAAAATTTTACATTTGGATTTAAAAATAAATTATAATGAATATACCTGCGGATTTAAAGTATACGAAAGACCATGAATGGTGTTTGGTTGAAGGAGATGTGGTAACAATTGGGGTTACAGACTTTGCTCAAAGTGAGCTTGGTGATATTGTTTTTGTAGAAGTAGAGACAGAAGGAGAAACACTCGAAAAAGAAGAAGTTTTTGGTTCTATTGAAGCCGTGAAAACAGTTTCTGATTTATTTATGCCTGTTACAGGAGAGGTTGTTACTTTCAACGAAGAGCTAGAGGCTAATCCAGAATTGGTTAACTCTGATCCGTACGGAGAAGGTTGGATGATAAAAGTAAAAACTTCAGATACAGATGCACTTGATGAACTGATGAGTGCTGAGGCGTATAAAGAGATGATAGGTTAAAAACTTGTGTTAAGATTTATTTTACCCAGTCTTGTTTGGACGTCTTTTGTAGTAGTGGTTAGTTTAGTACCGAGTTCAAACGTAAACTTGAGAGAGTTTCAGTTTGAAGGTGTGGATAAGTTAGCCCATTTTGTAATGTACTTATTGCAAAGTTTGTTTTGGTCGATTGGTTTAAGAAGACAAAATATTTCTCACTTTTTACGAAATCATGCCTTAAAAATCAGTCTTTTTGGTAGCTTTTCCATTAGTTTTATCGTTGAATTAATTCAAGAATTTGTCATTGTTTCAAGAAATTTTGAAGTCCTCGACTTGATTGCTAATGGAATTGGTTGTATTTTTGGAATCGTTTTATTCAAATTAATTTATCAAGAATATAAGATTGAATTTTAGGAACGATTTTTGCTTAAATATTTGAACATCGAATAAAATTTATAGTTATGGCAGTTAAAAAAAATCCAGATTACGATAATGAACGAATGCGTTTGCCGCTTCTTTTCTTAGGTTTCTTTATTGTTGGAAGTCTTATTACGCTTTCCTTTTCGTACAAAAACGAAGTGGAGATTGTAAACGATGGAAAAGATGATCAGGAAGTGAAAGATATTCCTGAGGAGAATGAGGTCATTGAAGAAGAGGAAGAGATTGTTGAAAATGAACCGCCAGAGGTAGAGCAATTAGAAACACCTCCAGAACCAAGTGAAGAGATAGAATTGGCAGAAAATAAAGATGAGGATGAACAGCAACAAGTAGAAACTGAAGAAATTCCTGATGAACCTGAAGCTCCAGCACCTCCTGCCGAGATTGTTGAATACCCAGATGTTGAGGCAGGATTCCCAGGTGGAACCGCAGCAATGAAAAAGTTCTTGGCAGAAAACATTAAATATCCTGAAATAGCAATGGAGCTTGGTGATGCCGGACGTGTATTTATTGAATTTGTTGTGAATAAAGATGGCTCTATAGAACAAGTGAAGATTTTAAGAGGTGTGTCGAAAGAAATTGATTTGGAAGCAAAACGTGTTGTTCGTTCAATGCCAAAATGGAAACCTGCTGAATCTAAAGGAGAAGCGGTAAGAGCAAGATGTAGAATACCGATTAATTTTATTCTGCAATAAGTCATTTAATATAATTGAAAGTCTATCATTCGATAGGCTTTTTTTTTAATCGAAATTTTATACTTTGTAACTTTATAATTCACTTAAAATGTACACAAAAAAAGAAGTTTGCGCTTTAGTAGATTTAACCTCCTTAAATGCTTTTGATGCTGAAACATCTATTAATGACTTTTTAGAGCAAGCATTGAGCTTTGAGCAAAAGGGATTTCCTGTAGCTGCTGTATGTTTGTTTCCTAATTTCTCTAGCTTAGCCGTTAAAAAACTTGAAAAATCTAAAGTTAATGTTGCAGTTGTGGCTGGAAACTTTCCAAATGCACAAGGCTTTTTATCAACCCGACTTAATGAGTGTGAACTCGCCCTAGAAGCAGGTGTTGATGAAGTAGATATTGTGCTTAATCTAGGCGCTTTCGATAGTGGAAACTATGCCCATGTAGTTGAAGAAGTTCAAGCCTATAAAGGCCTGATGCCTAAACGGAATTTGAAGGTTATTTTAGAGACGGGATATTTAAAAACCGCCGAAAGAATTAAAAAAGCAAGTGAATTAGCTATTGAAGGAGGTGCAGATTTTATAAAAACATCAACGGGAAAAGATTTTCCTGGTGCAAGTATTGAGGCTGTTGAAACAATGGCTAAGGTAATTGCTGATTTGCCTTCATCTCAAAAAGTAGGACTAAAAATAAGTGGTGGTGTTCGCACCTATGAAGACGCATTAGCTTATTTAGAAGTCGTTGAAAAACATTTGGGAAAAGATTTTGTTGATCCAAACACACTGCGCATTGGTGCTAGTTCATTGGTTTCAAATTTAATGAATGAATAATTTTTTCAATCAATATAAAATCGTTATTCAAGCTGCACTTGAAGCTTCAACAGCTATTATGGATGTTTATGCGGGTGATTTTGAGCGAATTGATAAGGAAGACGGAAGTCCAGTTACCATTGCCGATTTTAAATCTTCAAAAATTATTCAAAAACATCTCGCAACAACAGGTATTCCTATTACTGGCGAAGAACTAGAGAAAAAACCTTTTAATGTTCGACAACATTGGGAAAAATCTTGGTGTGTTGATCCTTTAGACGGTACAAAAGAATTCTTAAAGAAAAATGGCGAATTTGTTATTAATATTGCACTGATTGAAAATAATCAGCCTGTGTTTGGTTTAATTGCGTCGCCTGTAAACAAAGAAATTATAATCGGATCACAAAAATAGGAGCATTTCAAACTACTTACGAAGATGCATTAAACCCTTTAAAATGGAGAACGTTAAATCGATTTAAAACTGTCAATCAGCCGTTGAGAATGATTTCTTCAAGAAGTCATTATTCTGGAAATCTTCAAAAGTTAGTAGATCATATTGAAAAAAATAAGGGTAAAGTCGTAGCGCAAGCCATGGGTTCGGCCCTCAAGTTTTTTGAATTAGTTAATCAAAATGCAGATGTTTATCCACGATTTGCACCAACTATGGAATGGGATATTGCTGCTGGACAAGCGATTTATGAAGCATTAGGAGGACAGGTAATAAACCTTGAAACGGGACTTCCTTTGGTATACAATAAGGCCAACCTGAAAAACCCTCATTTTATCGCTTTTCATCAAATACTTGACTTGTCATTAGATCCATTTATTAATGAAAAAATTTAACTTACTTCTTCTGATATCAATCTTGTTGATTAAAAGCTCAATTTTTAGTCAAGAAATTCTGTTACCGATATCTAGTAATGTTAAAGATCAAATTATATTATCAGCCGCTCATTCTGACATGCTAGGAGAAGGTTTTTTTCCTGTTTCGTATTCAGAAGCTCAAGTTGATTTTCCCAAAAAAGACACCACGCGAACATGGATTTATCGGAAGCTGTTTCAAGAACATTTTATTCAACCTACAGGGAAACATTTTTTGTTAGCAGTTGATCCCGTATTGAATTTATCAATTGGAAAGGATGTTCTAAATGAAGGTGCTAACTACATCTTTCAAAATACCCGTGGCGTTCAAGCGCAAGGACACATTCAAAATATATTTTCATTTTATACTGCGTTTTTCGAAAATCAAGGAAGGTATTTAGCTTATCAAACCGATTATTTTACAGATCGCGGAGAGTATTATCCCAAAAATGGTGTTTATACGCAAACGAATGCTGTAATCCCTGGTGGAGGAAGAACAAAACCTTTTAAAGTTAATGGTTTCGATTACGCATCTTCGGTCAGCTATGTGCGACTTACTCCTAATGATAAGTTAACGTTTCAATTCGGAAATGCGCCAAGGTTTTTTGGGTATGGACATCGATCTTTATTGTTATCTGATAATTCATTTAATTATACGCATCTTTCTATCGATTGGAAAATTACTCCTAAACTATCTTACACATTGATGCGTGGAAAACAGCTTAACTTAATTCGTAAAGTACACACAAACTTGATTGAAGCTCCTTATGAAAGAAAGGGAATTGGCGTGCATTACCTAAACTATAAGCCCATACCTACTTTGTCTATCGGTGTTTTTGAATCTACTGTCTATTTGAGGGACGAAGCTACATCTAGTCAACGCGTAAATCCTTATTTTTATCAACCATTAATTGGCATTAATACTGCTTTAAACGGGAGCGAAATATCCGACTTAAAAAACTTATTAGGAGTTAATATCGGTTGGCGCTTTCACCCAAAACATCTTGTTTATCTGCAAACAGTAACTGATGATTTTAAAAATAAAGCTTTTGGTTTTCAATTGGGATACCGCAATGCAAATGTCTTTGGAGTAAAAAAATTACATTTTCAAGCTGAATATAATCATGCAAATAAAACTTTATATGCAGCGAACAATCCCCGTTTGGCATACACACATTTTAATTTACCGCTAGCTCACACCTTAGGTAACGGCTTTAAGGAAGTCGTTATAAGACTAAATTACGAATGGAAGGGTTTTTTTACAGAAGTTGCTGCCGTTTTTTACGATGCACATCAACCCATGACGAATAAATCACAGCTGTTTGAATCAAAACTAGTTATTTCTCCCAATGATTTTACACGTGTTTTGAATGGACACTTTAAGTTGGGATATGTTGTTAACCCTGCTACACAACTAAGAGTTTTCTTAGCTGGACATTATAGAGAAAGCAGTACAGATTTGTCACCAACAACAGCAAACGGGTCCCTAACAATTGGAATGCGTACAGCGATTAATAACCAATACTTTGATTTTTAATGCGCACATTGTTTTACATATCCATAATATGTTTTTTTTCAGCGATCAATGCGCAAGAAAACCATGTTAGATCAGCTTCAGTTGGTTTACTAAATGAAGACACCTTTTTTGATGATACATTATCTTTGTCTAATCCCATTTTACCAAACCTAAAGTCCTCTCCTTTGTTTGGACTACCTATACACACATCTACCTCTAAGAATAAAAACACTTTTGGAATAGATTTTTTTCCTGTTGTGCATGTTGCAGGAGCACTTCTTTCTGAGCAGAACAAACAATATTCATTTGTTAGCGGTGGAGGTTTTGGTTTCTCCGGACATTGGAATGATCAACTTTATGCACGAATACTATTAACAGGGAATTATCTTGAAAGCGGAATTGCACAACCTTCATATCACGAAGTATATAAAACGTTTTTTTTGAATAATCATAATGCTGGATCTCAAATAGGATTACAACCTAAAATTCGCTTGAGCTACACACCTTATACTTTTTTGAATATTCAAGCGGGAATCGATCAAAACTTTATAGGCCATGGAAAAAGGTCATTACTTCTTTCTGATTATGGAGCTCCTTATCCATTTGCTCAATTAAGAACTCAGTTTTGGCGTATTGAGGTGAGTAATTTATTTCAATTCTTTAAAGAAAATCCCTATGAAGGATTGAAACGAAAGTTCGCTTCAACGCATTTCTTTAATTTTAAAATCACAAAACGTTTTCAAGTTGGTATTTTTGAATCGGTTGTTTTTGCTCCAAAAGACACGCTGATGAATCGCGGTTATGACGTTACTTATTTGAATCCGTTTTTATTTTATCGACCAAGTGAGTATGCCCTGGGATCGCAGGACAGGTTATTGTTAGGGCTTAATTTAAGTTACGAGTTTACAAAATTTATGATCTATGGACAATTTGCAATAGATGATTTTGTGTTTCGTGAATTAATTACTCGAAGTAGATGGTGGGCAAATAAATACAGTGGTCAATTGGGTGTGAAAGGTGAAAACAGTCTTCAAAACACAAAAATGAAATGGCTTATAGAGTTAAATTTTGCTCGACCATTTACGTATTCGCATCTTAATTTAAGTACAAATTATGGTAATCAGGGGCGTTCATTGGCTCATCCTTTAGGAGCAAATTTTGTTGAGTTGTATACTGAAATGGCCTTTGAATTCACCCCCAAATTACATTTGAAACCACAGTTCTTTTTCGTACAACAAGGTGGCCAAGACGCAAATGATAGTCTTTCTTTTGGTGCAGATATCTATCAACCATATACTGATCGGCCTTATGAGTACGGATACAGAATTGGAGGAAATGGTAAATTAAATCGTTTTCATTTTTCAACTGAATTAAACTACCAAGTTTTTGAAAAAATGCGAATTGAGTTGTTCATAAGACCAGGAGTTGAGTTTCAAAATGGAAATACGGCCAATTTCAAGCATCAGTTTTTTGTTTACGGTGGAATAAGAAGTAATTTATGGAATGATTATTCGTTCGGATTCTGATTTTCACTGATGAAGCAATCTCTTGATTTTCAAATTTAAGATCAGCAACTTTTGAGCACTACTGAAGATCAAAAAATAGTCTCCTTAACCCGAATTATTCACCAATCTTAAAGTTTAAGAATATTAACATCTGTAAGTCAGTATTTTAACTGTATCTCCTGTAAAATTTGAGAAACCCATTTTTGGGTATTTGTGTATTTGTAAGATTTTGATTTAATTTTGATCTATTCGTCGTTACAAGCCCCGCGAAATATACATATATTACTTTAGGTCTTGTGCCTAGAATAGATTTAAAATTAAATGCATGAATAATCCGGGTTAACAAAGTGGGTTAAATAAATTAGCTTATTTTTAACCTAAATTTTGCTACATGAATGAAATTTTATCAACGAGCGGTTTAAAAAAATCATATAAAAACACACATGCGCTAAAAGACTTGAACATTAGTGTGCAAAAAGGTCAAATTTATGGTATTCTCGGGCCAAATGGAAGTGGTAAAACAACAACTTTAGGAATCTTACTTGGCGTAATAAAACCTGATGCCGGTGATTTTAATTGGTTTGAGAATGGATCTTTAGATGAAAATCGTCAAAATATTGGAGCTTTATTAGAAACTCCGAATTTCTATCCTTACCTCAATGCAGTTGATAATTTAAAAATCGTTGCTGAAATAAAATCATTAAAAAATATTTCAGTACGCATTCAAAAAGTTTTGGAACGTGTTGATTTATGGGAGAGAAGAAAAACCAAATTTAAAGCATTTTCTTTGGGAATGAAACAGAGGTTAGCTATCGCTAGTGCAATTTTAGCCGATCCCGAAGTTCTTGTTCTCGATGAACCTACTAATGGTTTAGATCCACAAGGAATAGCTGAAATTAGATCATTAATTTTAAATATTGCAAAGGAAGGTAAAACCATTATTATCGCATCTCATATTTTAGATGAGATTGAAAAAATGTGTACGCATGTGGCTATTTTAAAAGATGGTTCTTTAATTACTGAAGGTACCTTAGATGAATTAATGCTTCAGGAGAAAATCTTAAAAATAAATGCTGATAATCCACAAAAGTTATTGGATTGCATAGCAGAAATAACTGACATTAATTTGGTTCGATCAGAAGACGATGGCATTTTAATCAGTGTAAACGAAAAAACATCTGCCGCGCAGGTAAATCAAATGATTGCTGAAAAAGGAATTTATTTAAATGCTTTAGCGGTGCACAGGAAAAATTTAGAATCTACATTCTTAGAAATCATTAACCAATGAAAAAACTAATTAGAATAGAATATTTGAAACTGAGGAAATTAAAGTCTTTACGGGCTATTTTTCTTATTTATGCGGTTATTTCACCTCTTGCAATTTATGCCATCTCATCATTTATAACCAATTTTATGGGACCATTTTTACCAAAAGATTGGTCGGCGCTTCAATTCCCTGATGTGTGGCCAATTGCGGTTTACGCCTCGAGTTATTTTAACGTAATGATGGGCGTTTTAGCCGTCATTGTCATTAGTAATGAATACAATTATAAAACATTTCGGCAGCACGTAATTGACGGTTTATCTATTCGACAAGCTATATTTAGTAAGTTTTTGGTGTTGCTTTCTTTCTCATTGATCATAACATTGTACACGTTTATAACTGGGCTTATTTTTGGTCTGGTAAATACTACTTCAGATGCAACTGTTTTAGAGGGTGTTGAGAGCATTGCCTATTATTTTTTGCAAACCTTATGCTATTTCAGTTTTGCTTTTTTTCTCACTGTTCTTTTAAGAAAAACAGCTGTTTCAATTACGATTTTTATCCTGTCTTTTATCTCAGAAACAATCCTTGGATTAATACTGGCATACGGTGGGTTTCAATTAATTTATGCATTTATGCCGTTAAACGCGTTTTCAAAATTAACGCCATTTCCAATTTTAAAAGAAATGATAGCAGCTGGACAAGAACGTAGCGGAAATGTTCCATATATCCTAGATACTCCTATAAACTTTGCACTTTGTTTGGCTTATATGCTGGTATTCTTTTTGATAGCTTATTTCACCTTGAAGAAAAGAGATTTGTAAAATAAAGTATGTCCACGAGGTGAAATCTCGCGGTAGCATACTTTATTCAAAAAGGCTTCTTATTTCGTTAATGTATAGTTAATTAGTGCCACCTTTCCAGCATTCTCTTTATTTTTAAAGTACATGAAAATAGTTAAACTCTTATTTACATTACTGATGAGTAATTTTCTTTGTGCACAAGTTGATCTGCCTGAAAATCGACAATATGAATACTCCAAAGATAGGGTCGATTACTATTTCTACTTGAAGAGTGATACAGCCCAATCTATTAGTTTTGGCAAGATCTATGGCTACGAAAAATGTCGTGCTCATGTAATAAATAACAGCGCAGATTCTATTCTGATTCATAGAGTAGGAAGTCGAAATCATCCACTTTATTGGTTTTTGGATGGAATGGAGCCGAGTAGATTGGTTATGCCCAATGATACGATTCATTTATATGCCAAATGGGCAAGAAGACATGGTCCGTTTAACCGTTCTATCACTTTGCAGTATAGAAGTGGCTCCAATTTGAATATGCAGTATTTTTCGGTTTCAACGAAAGGTCAATTTATAGATTCACTTGAACTTAGTCGTCAAGAAGAGGCGTTGGAAAGAGTTCAAGAAGAAAAAGCAAAAAGGAAGCGTGAAGAACATCTGAAAATTCAGCTCGAAAAGGAACAATCGAGACAAGCAATTTATAAGAACGGAGCAGAAGACTCAATTCCTGTTAAAATCCGATTTTATGAAGATGGAACAGTTCGTTTTAAAGAATACAAAAGAAATGGAATTATTAAAGAGGAATTTGATCAGTCGGGTTATTTGAAAAAGACGTGGGATGATGAAGGAATTCTCACAGAATATTACCCCAATGGAAACCGAAAATATAAGTCTGGAAAAGAACGTTTTTCTACCGAAGTTCCTTATGTGAGTTATTACTTTCAAAATGGATGTCTCCAAAAAGAAGTCTTTCTCAATGCGTCCATCATTAAAGAATATGATTCTCTTCAATGTAATCAGCTATTATCCAAAACAATTAAAGACAGCACAATCAACAATAGCAGGATTATTTACTATGACAATGGAGAAATCACACGAATCAAGTTTTTTCCACAAATTGGATATTCTCAATACGCAGAGCACACAGGAACATTTCAAGGTTATCAACTTAAAGATGGTTTTGTCAACTATTATTCTTCAAGAAAAAGATTGCTGTTTTCGAGTCAGATTATTGATGGAAAAAGAGATAATGTTCTTACTAAAAATGAAAAACAGGGAAATCAGATTAACCTCATTGATCTTGAAGGCCGAAAAACAGGATTGTGGATTACGCAGAAATCCAATGAAACCGAAGCAATTCATATTCCTTCTAATTTAAAAGAATCAATAAGTGATTTCCGTGCTGTTGCTTGGAAAAATTATATTTATGATAAGGGAGATACCGTGAACATGGTCTACCTGCATGATTATGGGGGAATACGAGGATACTTTTATTTGAAGGACAAAGAAAAGCGCATTCAGCAAGGTGATGAAATTGGGATATTTTACCACGAAAACGGATTCCTTAAATCTAAAAGTTATGAATTAAGGAATGGGTTGAGTGCAAGCATCAATTACTCTGAGGAGATAGAGAACCAGATTATAGGAGGAAGAAAAGGAAATTGGAGTAAACTAATTTTCAAGAATAAGCAACTCGCTGAAATTAGGAGTCTTTATAAAGTTGCTCAACTAGATGTTTTAGATGTTAACACTTCGATTGAAAGGCCGAAAGATTTACAAAATGGAATGTCTGTTGTAGAAAAAGGAAATTTCAAACATTTTGAACTCTATAATGGCTTTATCTATTATTATGATGAAAATGAAAACTTAACACTCACAGAAAAAGTAGTGAATGGTGTAATCCAGTATAATCCTCGCATCAATTTAACAGAAAAGCAATTGATTAAAGTGGCCCTTCGAAATGATTTAAATTTTAATGGTTGGGTTGAAAAGCGAGAAATCAAAAGCTTGACCTCTATTCGGTTAAGATTAACTGAAGAAGAAATAGAAAGTTTCAATTGGAGTGAATTGGCTCATTTCAATAATTTGAAAGCAGTGAATTGTAATGATTTAATGTATAGATTGAGCGATTATTCAAATCAGGATGCGCTCAAATTGGCGGTTCTTAATAAATCCGGAGCGAAAATAAACTACAGCAGACAACGCTATCCTTGGGATGAGCCAAGAGTACCCGAATACGAACAAGAATTTCCCGAACTTACACCCGTTCCAAAGGTGATTGAGTTTCCAGATGTAGAAGCTAAATTTCCTGGAGGAAAAGAAGCAATGGAGGAATGGATAGCGGAAAACATAGTAGAATCCAGAATTGAGGAAGGTGGAAAACCCCACAAAATGTATGTTAGGTTTACGGTACAAAAAGATGGAAGCTTAACTGATATCAGAATTCTCAAAGGAGTGAATGCCGAAATTGATAAAGAAGTCAAACGCTCCATTAGATCAATGCCAAAATGGGAACACGCGCTTTCTCAAGGCGAGGTTTGCGTGAGTAAAAAGATAATTGCTATTGTGTTTGTGTTGAAGTAAGTGGGTTTTTTGAACCTGAATTTTGAATTACTTTTCACACTTTCAAATTAAAAACTACTTAGTGATTGGTAGGAAACAGACAACTTTTACAAATTACATAAATTTTGAGAATCATTTTTAAATTTGCTATGTTACCGGCTAGTCACTATTTAGAAATCAACTCAAATAAAGCATCTAACCTCGGCGCAATAATCACCTCTATTCTGCGGTTTTTTGCTTTGTCACTAGGATCAACAGGATGAAATTCTGAACGACCAGAAGCGGATAGAATTTCAGGGTTTACACTTGAGTTTTCTGTCATAATTGACACAACAGATGTAGCACGAAGTACAGATAACTCCCAATTGTTTTTTGGATGTGAAGCACTCGCCAGTCGGTCAGTATCCGTATGTCCTTCTACGATGATCTCTAGGTCATTCTCGTTTTCTATGGCTTTTGCTAATTCTATAATTGCTTTTCTTCCTTCAGCTTCCACAACGGTGCTTCCTGAAGCAAATAATAACTTAGCTTCTAAACTTACATAAATTTTCCCATTGCGTTCTTCAACTTTCAATCCTTTGTCTTCAAACCCTCTTAATGCTTGAGCAATTTTACTTTCTAAAGCTTTTACTGCCATTTCCTGCCGTTGTATAATTTCTTCAAGTTCAGCAACTCTTTGTTCACGTTCGGCAAGAAGTAACTGCTTCTTTTTCAACTCTTTTTCAAGGGTCATCAAAGCATCTTCTTTTCTTTGTGTTTCTATTATTTTTGCTTCTAAATCTGCTCTCATTCTTGCCAAATGTTTGGCATCGCTATCTTTTATCTCATCTAGTTTTTTCTCAAAATCAGCACCCATAGAAATGGCTTGTTTGTATTTTGATTGTAAAGAACGGTACTTATGTCCTAAATCTGAAGTGTCTGCTTTTAATTGAGAAATGTCTTTTTCCATTATGTTCATGCGTGTTTGTGCTGTTTTTAGCTTCGCTTCATTGTCTAAAGAGGAAGTTTTAAACTTTTTAAGTTCTTCACTACATTTTTTCTCCTTTGCTAATAAGTCATTATACTTTTTAGCTGGAACACAAGCTCCTAATCCAATTGCTATGACAAGAATAGAAATAAATACACGCATGTTTTTTAATTATTTGATTCATTCTATACAAAGTTCGACAATGTTTACCGTTCTTTTTACTGGATTGGAGATAATTTTGAACAGTTGAATATGGAAAAAGGTTTCAAAGATCTTGATTTAGGCAGCGTATTAAACAAAAAAGCACCTACATTTCTGTAAGTGCTTCATTTTTAATGTGGTCCCACCTGGACTCGAACCAGGGGCTTTCTGATTATGAGTCAGATACTCTAACCAGCTGAGTTATAGGACCATTTTCTATAATTCAATATTAAATTGCGTTAAAGCGATTGCAAAAATAATATTATCCTAGATTAATTGCAAAGAAATATGAATTAATTGTTCAAAATTGACCAAAAAGAAAAAGAGCAAAACAATTGTTTCACTCTTTTAATTTATGATTATCTGACGCTTTAATACACAATCGTTATAAAGCAGCATAACGAAGATTTTAGCGTTTTCTTACCAAGTCTATTTTTTTTCAGGCATTTCACGCGTAAATGCTGGAATTCCTGTAACGTCCATTCCTGTTATCAATAAATGGATATCGTGTGTACCTTCATAGGTAACTACAGATTCTAAATTAGCCATGTGACGCATCATAGAATATTCTGATGTAATTCCCATTCCACCGTGCATTTGACGTGCTTCTCTAGCTATATTTAGTGCAATCTCGACATTATTTCTTTTGGCCATCGAAATTTGAGCAGAAGTTGCTTTTCCTTCATTTCTGAGCTGTCCTAAACGAAGCGTTAATAATTGCGCTTTTGTAATTTCCGTAATCATTTCTGCTAATTTTTTTTGCATTAACTGAAAAGCACCAATTGGAACGTTGAATTGTTTTCTTTCTTTTGAATAACGTAATGCTTGATCATAACAATCCATAGCAGCCCCCAAAGCCCCCCAAGCAATACCAAATCTTGCAGAATCTAAGCATGAAAGTGGAGCGCCAAGACCGCTTCTTCCTGGGAGTAGGTTCTCTTTTGGAATTTTTACATTATCGAAAATTAATTCTCCAGTTGCAGAAGCACGTAACGATAGTTTACCATGCATTTCAGGTGTTGAAAAACCTTCCATTCCCCGCTCTACGATTAATCCATGAATTCTTCCTTCTTCATTTTTTGCCCATACAACGGCAATATCTGCAAATGGTGCATTAGATATCCACATTTTCGCTCCATTCAAGAGGTAATGATCGCCCTTATCTTTAAAATTAGAGACCATATTTCCTGGGTCAGAACCATAATCTGGCTCTGTTAAACCAAAACACCCAATCATTTCTCCTGTGGCTAATTTAGGTAAGTATTTTTGTTTTTGCTCTTCAGAACCGTACTTGTAAATTGGATACATTACGAGCGAACTTTGAACTGAAGCTGTAGATCTTAATCCACTATCACAACGCTCTAATTCCTGCATGATTAAACCATAGGAAATTTGATCTAATCCTGGCCCGCCATATTCCTCTGGAATGTATGGACCAAATGCGCCAATTTCTCCTAATCCACTTAAAATGTGCATTGGAAAAGTTGCTTTTTCATAATGCTCATCGATTATTGGAGAAACTTCTTTTTTAACCCAATCTCTTGCTGTATCGCGTATTAATTTGTGTTCATCAGACAGTAAATCGTCCATTGAATAATAATCTGGGTGTGTATATAAGTCTGTTTTCATTTAATTTTTTTGTTTGACCCCAAATTTACTGAATTATCTTCTCTTTATCGATAAATATTCTGATAGAAACGTTGGTTATTATATTTTTGTAATTTTAAAGTCATTATTAAGTCGGGATAATCACAAATCTTGCAAATTGTTAGCAATACCATGAATGAATACGAGTTAATCTTTCGAAATGAAATGTTTCCTAATTGGATTATTTATGTGTTGGTATTCACCTTGGTTATTCTAGCAATTTTAAAATATCAGAAGGAAGATGCTTTTCATAATATCAGACTGGCATTCTTTAATTCTTTTTCATCTGTTCCATTTTCTAAAAAAGAGCTGCGTTTTTTTGGTACAACCAATTGGGTGTTGTTGCTTAATTACTTTCTAACATCAGCAATTGCTGTTTATATGATTTTATCTTATAAAGAAAATCAGCATTTTATTTTGATGCTATTACCCATAGCTTACTATTTTTTGCAACTCTTTGTTTTATTTTTTACTGGATTGATCAGTGGTGAATTAAAAAGGTTGTACAATAATATATTCCTCATTAATTATATTGCCCATGTTATAGGTTTGTTGCTAATCCCTGTTTTGCTTATTTGGATTCTTAATCCAAACCTTTCGGAGACTGTATTCAAAAGTATATTGTTCATTTTCGTTTTGTTGAGTATAATTAGGGTTTTTAGAGGAATTCTTATTGCTATTCGAAATAAAGTGGTGTGGTATTATATAATTTTATATCTTTGCGGCTTGGAAATATGGCCAGTAGTTGTTATGTATCATCTGCTAAGCCCTAATTTCATTGATTAATTCGAGTTAATTAGGAACTAAATTACTGCTAGATTTTGAGTATTCGAACAATTTTAGTATCACAGCCGGAACCAGAAAATAATAAAAATCCTTATCTGTCATTAGCTGAAAATTATGACCTTCAAGTTGATTTCAGACCTTTTATTCATGTAGAAGGTGTTGATAAGGCTGAGTTTAGAGACCAAAAAGTAAATTATGCAGAGCATACTGCTGTTATTTTAACCTCTAAAACTGCGGCAGACCATTATTTTCGTATGGCTGAAGAATGTAGGTTTGAAGTTCCTACTTCAATGAAGTATTTTTGTATTTCTGAAGCGGTAGCTTTCTACTTGCAAAAGTATGTAACGTACAGAAAAAGAAAGATTTTCTTTGGAAAACAAACCATTATCGATTTGATGGATTCAATAAAAAAGCATAAGAAAGAAACTTTTTTATTGCCATGTTCTGATATCCTTAGAGATAGTATCCCAAAGGCCTTAGACAAAGAAAAAATTAACTATAAAAAGGTTGTGCTTTACAGAACTGTTGCTTCAGATTTATCTGACTTAGAAAGTGTTCAGTACGATGTTTTGGTGTTCTTTTCTCCATCAGGAATAGAGTCTTTACTGAAAAACTTCCCTGATTTTAAACAAAATAACACCTTGATTGCTGCCTTTGGACCCACAACAGCAAAAGCGATCGTTGATAATAATTTAAGATTGGATATTCACGCACCACAGCCAAAAATCCCTTCGATGTCTATGGCGATTGAGCAACATATTAAAAGTCAAAAGAAAGCCAAAAAATAAAAAACTTTTTGTTCGATTCTTTTAACATGAAATTAAATGTTGATTTGAATTTATCTAAACAATAGATAAAGGTATGTCTCAAAATTTACGTAGTGATTAATATTATTTTCTGATAATATAACTTCTCAAGTTGTATACTGACTATTAATCCCGAAGGAACGATGTGTTTCTGAAAACTCTTGATCCATAGTTAGCATTCAGGATTATGTTTTTTTTTGCATCTTGCTGGTCATTAAAGGAATATGTATTATTTTTATCAAAAAAATTTAAAATTGAATTTAATCCGGATTTTAATAGTAGTCGTAGCTGTATTGACGTTTTCATCATGTATTGAATTGATCGAGGATACAAAAATAAATAGCGACGGATCTGGAACTTACAAAGTCACGCTCAATTTAAGCTCAAGTACCACCCGAGTTAATGCCATTATGGCTTTGGACTCCATTGATGGTAAAAAAGTACCTTCGAAAACACAACTTAAAGAAAAATTCAAGGAGTATCTTCAAGAATTATCTATTCAACAGGGAATTACCAATGTTGAAGGTGATTTGAATACCACAAATTGGATTGTGAACCTTTCCTGTGATTTTGCATCTTTAAACCATCTTAAAAATAGCTTAGTTTCCTTAGGGGCATCGATTAATAAAAATCAAACCTCTAAAAATATTGAGAACATTCGCTTAACTTATAACGACCATGTTTATACGCGGTTTTTTGGTTCTTTTATTACCAATCGTATGAAAAACGATTTACAGAAAGACAAAGACTATGGCCGACTGTCTGAAGGAAAATTTGTGTTTATTCAACGATTTGAAAAACCCGTTCAAAAAGTCAGTTCAAGTCAGGCAATAATTGCAAAAAACAATAAAGCAGTTATGCTTAAACTTAATCCACAAGAGATAATCAAAAATCCTGAATTGTTGAATTATAAAATATTTACCAATCCTTAAAAGAACTTCTTGTTAAAAACTTAATTAAATACGTTTACATGAAAAATACATTATTAGCCACTTGTTTTACTTTTATTTTTGGAATAGCCCTTGGTCAAAGTCAATATATTCCCGACTCTGTTTACTCTGTCTTTGAAATTGACTTAGGTAAATTCGGTAAATCTGTACCTGTACAAGAGTTAAATCGATTTGAAGTTGTGCAATCTATGTTGAAGGAATTATACGGAAGAAGTGCTGAAGTAAACGATTTAAATCAACTAGGAATTGATCATAAAAAAAAGCTCATTATCTATAGCATCGCTGATGACAATTATTCTTCAACTTCTGTTGTTCTTCCGATTAAGAATAAACTCGATTTTCTACAATTGTTTAATGCAGAAGAACAAAGATTGCTAAACAATGATCAACCTATTGTAGCTGAAGGAACAACAATTATTATTGCTCATGATGTTTGCTTAATTTCTGATGTTAATTGGAAACACCATGAGTTTAGATATCAAGCAGAACGATTGTATGAAAAAAATGGATGGACGGTTCCTAATCCATATTGGTCTAATGATTATTATAGCCCGTATAAAGAGTCAATTCCTGATTTCGAAGAGCCTAACGAGGAAACTATTGTAGAGTCCGAAGAGATGGAGGTTGTTGAAGAAGTACCAGATTCGCCAGAAATTGTCTCAGATGAAGAGCAATTATACCTTAAACGCAAGGAACGATTTGATTTTGTTGTCGATTCACTTATGAATGTAGAGAAAGCGGACTTTATAAACAAACAATTACAATCAATTTCGAATACCAAAAATAATTTAATATCTAATGATAAAGTATTTAAAAAGGTAAGTAAAACGGTAGCAGACGCCAAGTTCTATTTTAATCCAATATACAGTCCAGATAACTTTTCTTCAATTCGGCACAAACCTTTTGGGAATCTTTTATATAATGAATATGCAAATTTAAAACAATATGCCTATCTCAATTTCACAAAAGAAGGGATTGAGGTCGATTGGGTTTCTCGTTCTTCTGACCACCTAGGAGAAGCTTTACAGGCTGCAAATGATCAAACATTAAATCCAATTTTATTAGACTATCTTTCTAAAGATTCACAAGGATTCTTTGTCTATAATTTTAACACTTTTGATGCGTATCAAGCTATTAAGGATGTTTATTTACCAAAGTTAGAAAAATCTGATGATCCTGACGAAGCAATCGGTGCAGCCATTTGGGCAACGGTTGATGAGTTTATCAATATGGAGGTTTTGGCTTCTGTGTATCCACCACAAATGTTGGTTGCTTATGGTGGTATAAAAGAAGTTGAATTATCTAAAATCTCTTACGAATATGATAATGAAACTTTTGAATATACCGAAGTAGACACCACTTACATGGATCGCATTCCTATGTTGACCATGGCTATTTCTAATGAGAAATCATTTTTGTTGGAAAAATACCTGAATGCATTTACAAAGTTTCAAGACCCTGTTCTGTCTCATAAAAATGACTATTACGTGATAAAACAAGATCCTTATGGAATTGGATTTCCTTATTATATTGCCGTAAAGGAAGGTATGATTCTAATATCAAATGACGAATCTGTTGTAAGGGACAATCCAGATGGCTTTAAAAATAACAGTTTTAAAAAATCAGTCATTAAAAATGCAAATGAGGCGAAATCGGTTTATGGATATATGGATTTCACTAAAATATATCAAGATGTTCAATCGCTTTATGATTTAAAAGATGATATAGATATTATTTCACATTTTGGGGATAAAACGGCTAAAGCTGAGATTCAAGTAAGTGATATAAAGAAAAATGAAATGATTATTAGTTTAGATTTTGAAACAAATGATAAATTTGATAATGGTGCGTATTTTTTACTCGAATTTATCAATGAGATTTATAAGTTAGATCAAAAATGAGATTTTATCTTAAAATAGCATTAGCATTTTTTCTTTTATTTTTTTCAGTTGTTTTATTGCTTGAATTGAAAATGAACAATTCCAAGTCTAGCTCCTTTACACTTATTGATGAGGTAAAGGCGGCTGATGTGGTTGTTAATGTTAATTTGCTTAAGTTGTTTAATGACTTTTCCAATTTTAGCAAAAAAAGTGATATTGAATTTGCGCATCGGTTCGCTGTCGGACAAGCCAAAAAAGCTATAAGTAGTGCGGGATTAAATTTACAAGAATGCTATTTTACTACTTCAATTAGTAATACAAGTCAGTTGTATATTGAAATTGTGGACTCTTCGAAGTTTAATACGTTTTTGAATACTTTTTTCCGAGCTGAATCTAATAAATCAAATGAATATGATGTTTATCAATCAAATGACGGACAACATCGCTTACAGAAATATACCCGGTACGCTATTGTAACTTGGCCAGGAAGTCTACTGTCTGATACAACTTCAAATGATCAACCCCTTCAAGATGTTATAAAATCCAAGCTTGACAAATCAAACTGTGGTGTGATTAATATGAGGGGAGGTGATTATCTGGACACTTCGGATTATGCTACCTTTAATTTTGGATACGACCAAAGTGGATTTGCGATTAATTTTGATTGGGTAACTGTGAAAAAACACCCTTTACAGCTTCAAAAAGATTCTCTACCAATTCATGAATCATCCATTGATAATTTAACGGCTTATACGAACATTAATCTTAAAACTTGGAACCAATATGATAATAAGTTTTTAACTCAAGGCATCGCGAATTTATTTGTAAAAAGTACTTTTCTAAACTCTGATTTTATACGTTGTTGGGAAGGAGTGGCAAGTCTTCAAATGGGTGGAAAAGTAGCGCGTAAGTCCGTCTCGATTACGACTGTTTTTGATGAGAACTTTAATCAAATAGAAAAGAAAAATGTTAAGATAGATAGCCTTCCAGATATTGGTATTTATTGGAAAATAAGCAGTTTCAAACGTTTTAAAACGAGTTTAAATCATTTGAAAAACATAAAAGTTACTGATAATGAGGTTCAAATTGCATTATTGCCACCAATGGACATGAAAAATGAAAAAGGAGGGGTAATAGCAAGTGTTGATGCTTTTAAAAAGCAGTTTATATCTCATCAAAACCTTGCTTTTATTCAAGCTAATCACAAAATGTTTAAGGGCTATTTTTATTTAAAACAACACTCTCAGAGACACATCAAAGGAAGAGTTTTTCTTGAAAAAATAAATCTGAATCCTGATTTTTCACTTTCCTCTTTTTGGTAATTTTTGCTTAGGGTAAAAATAGTTTCTTAAGTTCGGTAGCATCTTGTGGATTCATTTTTCCAGCTAAGATTAAACTCAATTGTTTTCTTCTCAATGCACCTTCGAAACGTTCTTTTTCTTCATCGGTTTCTGGAATTAAAGGCGGTACCGAAATAGCTCCTCCATTTTGATCCACTGCAACAAAAGTGTAAATAGCTTCACTGTGTTTAATGCGCTCACCAGAAACTTGATTTTCAACAAAAACATCGATAAAAATCTCCATTGAGCTTGTAAAAGCACGAGAAATACTTGCCTCTACAGTAACGACATCAGATTCCTTAATGGCTGACCCAAAGGATACATTATTCACTGATGCAGTAACAACAACTCTGCGGCTATGTCTTTGCGCACAAATAGCAGCGGTGACATCCATCCAACCGAGAAGTGCTCCTCCAAATAAGTTTCCATGTGGATTGGTGTCGTTGGGTAAAACAATTTTTGTGGTGATGGTCTTTGATGCTGAAGGTGTTTTTCCTTTCATTACTTTTTTATACAAAATTAATACAAGCATTTGATAAATTGATAAGCATACCCCACATTATTCATCGCAGACTTTCATTTTAAGTCCCATCAAGGAGAATTCCGCTTCTTTTAGTATAAATAATAAAGAATCCCTTAACTTTGCTGGTCATGAGTTATACAGTATTAAAAGCATTGCACATTATTTTTATGGTCAGCTGGTTTGCTGGATTATTTTACATTGTGCGTTTGTTCATTTATCATACCGAGGCGCAAGATAAAAGCGAAGAAGAGAAGAATATTTTAAGTGCACAATTTAAGATTATGGAGAAAAAATTGTGGTGGATTATTACAACTCCAGCGATGATTCTTACCCTGGTCTTTGGAATTTCTATGTTAATTGTGAATCCTGCTTTACTCAAAATGCCGTGGATGCATCTCAAATTAACTTTTGTCGTGCTATTACTCGTTTATCACTTTGTTTGTCAGAGAATCATGAGCAGATTAAATAAGAATATTTTTAAATGGAATTCCAATAAACTACGCTTGTGGAACGAAGTTGCAACTTTGGCTTTGGTAGCGATTGTCTTCTTAGTAAGCATGAAAAATAGTCTCAATTGGATTTATGGAACAGTTGGCTTTTTTGCCGTTGCGGTAGCCCTCATGATTGGAATAAAAATTTACAAACGATACAGAATTAAGAAACAATGACATATATCGATACACACGCGCACCTCTATGCAGACCAATTTGATGAGGACAGAGATGAAATGATAAAACGCGCCATAGACAATGGTGTAAAGAAACTTTTTCTCCCAAATATTGATATTTCTTCCATAAAAAAATGGAACAATTAGTTGCTGATTATCCAGATACATGCTATGCTATGATGGGAATTCATCCTTGTGATGTAATTAAAGATTGGGAATCACAATTTGAAGAAATAAAAACATATTTCAAGAAAGGTCACCATATTGCGATTGGGGAAATTGGAATTGATTTGTATTGGGATAAAAGTTTGCAGAAAGAACAAACTGAATCTTTTCGAGCGCATATAAATTGGGCAAAAGAAGAAAAATTGCCAATTGTTATTCATTGTAGAGATGCTTTTGATGAAATATTTGAGGTGCTTGATCAAGAAAATGACGATAACCTTTTTGGTGTTTTTCATTGTTTTACTGGTACAGAAGAACAAGCTAATCGCATCCTGAATTATGGAGGATTTAAATTGGGAATTGGTGGTGTGGTGACTTTTAAAAATAGCGGAGTTGACAAGGCAATTCAAAATATAGATTTAAAGCACATTGTATTAGAAACTGACGCTCCGTATTTAGCTCCAACTCCTTTCAGGGGAAAAAGAAATGAGAGCGCATACATTCCTCAAATTGCAAAAAAACTTTCTGATATTTATAGTGTCGACGAAAAAGAAATAGGAAGAATAACAACGCAAAATGCTTTGGAAGTATTTAAAATTAATGCTTAGGAAATGAAACAATCAAGGGTATTATTAATTTATACAGGAGGAACAATAGGAATGATTGAAGACCCTGAAACTGGAGCTTTAATGGCTTTTGATTTCGATCATTTAAGTGACCAAATTCCAGAACTTTCTCGAATAAATACAGATTTAAAGGTTGTATCATTAGGGATGCCAATAGATTCTTCAGATATGAATCCTGAAATCTGGCAAGATATCGCTGAGGTTGTCAAAGAGAATTATGACGCTTTTGATGGATTCGTTGTTTTACATGGTTCCGACACCATGGCTTTTACGGCAAGTGCGTTAAGTTTCATGCTACAAGGATTAAAGAAGCCTGTAATATTAACAGGATCTCAGTTACCTATTGGTACAATCCGTACGGATGGAAAAGAAAATCTGATTACTTCTATAGAAATTGCAGCTTCTAAAGATGAACATAACGAGAGTGTTATACAAGAGGTAGCAATTTACTTCGAGTATTCATTGTATCGCGGCAATCGGACTTCTAAAGTCTCTGCACACGCATTTGAGGCATTTATATCTCCAAACTATCTGAACCTTGCTGTTGCAGGTGTAGACATAAAGTATAACTCTTCTGCATTTTATCATTCGAAATTAAATGGATTAAAAGTTTACTACGATATGGATGACCGGGTGGCTTTAATGAAGATTTTTCCTGGTTTTTCAACTAAGGTATACAAAAGTATGTTTGACATAAACCTTGTAAAAGCCGTCGTCATTGAATCTTTTGGTGCTGGAAATGTGCCCAATAATACTGACTTTTATAATATGTTAAAGTCTTATATTGACTTAGGAGGAATTGTCATTAACATTACGCAATGTTCTTCTGGTAGTGTTTCTCAAGGAAAATATGCCAATAGTACGGCCTTAAAAGAAATTGGTGTTGTGAGTGGTGGTGATATGACTACAGAAGCTGCAATAACTAAGATTATGCATTTATTGGGTAATTATTCAGATACAGAGGAAATCAAGCGCTTAATGCAAGTTTCTTTAGTGGGAGAGTGATTAAGTATGAATTATTCAATTACGAATTATAGCTCGTAATTGATAATTCGGATTTAGTTCTGTTTATACGAACTTACAAGGTTAAAATTCTAGTATTAATTTTACGGTAAAAACTACAACTAAGCCAACAATTCGTAATTCATAATTATCCAATTCGTAATTATTTATTTTTCATAAAAAAACCGTTCAGATATAAAGTCTGAACGGTTTTTATGAAAAATAAATTAGACTATCTAATCCCGTATCTTCTAAGTTTTCTATTGTCAATCACGTCTGCTGAGTTATTCAAAGCATTTCTAAATTGACTTTGTATAGATGATTTGTATTGATTTTTAAGTTGATCTCTTTCTGCTGAAAAATCAGTTGTTTCTTCTGCAGGCGTTGTTTGATCTACTCGTAAAACAAATACGCCATTTGATCCTTTCACAGGAACGGACATTTCACCATCTGCTAATCCAGAAAATGCTGTACCAATTATTTGTGGTTCCCTTCCTACAGCAACATTGCTTGCTGAGAATGTTAATCCTTCCGTTTCTAATTTAGCCCCCATCTCGTTGGATAGCGCTTGTAAATCCTCTTTGCCAAGCATTTGATCGATCAAATATTGAGCTTGTTTTTCTTTTCTAACAGCAGCTCGAATTTGATCCTTAACTGTTTCAAACCTTGGCGTACCATCCTCAATTACATCTGCAACCATCGCAACAATAATACGATTTTGATCACGAATTGGAGAAGAACTAATCTGTCCCGCTACTATATCGTCTTGATAAGCCAAACGCAATATTCGACCTTCAGCAATTTCATTAAATCCGTTAACGCCTGGATTTTCATCTGATGAAACAGCAGAACGAACAGTGTAGCCTTCCGCAACTGCAAAATTATTAAATGCCTCTACTTTTTCACTGAGTGTTTTGTTTTGTAAACTATCATCAATTTGATAAATGTAATTTGAAGCTTGACTGTTTACTTGATCAGCCGTTGATTTAGTTGCTTCAACTGCTTTTACAATATTGGCTAGGATTGGTCTTTTCGTATTTTCACGTTCTAAAACTTCAACAATATGAATCCCGTAACTTGTTTTTACCGTTCCTAATGTGCCAATTGGTCGTTCAAATGAAAAATCATTAAATTCAGGTACCATTGTTCCTGGTGTGAATTTCTCATATCGACCACCATTTGAAACTGATCCTGGATCTTCACTAAACGCTGTTACCATCTCTTCAAAGTTGTTTTTGGAAAGAATAACGTTCTTAATACTGTCAGCCTTATTTTGAGCTGCATCAAATTCTTCTGGAGTTCCAGCGTTCAATAAAATATGACGCACCGTAGCTGTTTTTTCTTCTCCAAATCCTATTACTTTCGAAAGTTTAGCACCATCTTGAGCAACATAAGGACCTATCACGTCTCCTTTTTCAGCTGACTCCACTTCTTCTGCTATTGTTCTTGGATATTTTGGCCCTGGTTTATTACTTCCTACCGGACGCGCCATCATTGTAGAATCATTAGCATATTGTTTAACGTCGCTAAAACGCATCACAAAAATTGAATCATTTTTCGCTGATTCAAACTTCGGTTTGATTTTCGTTAAAAGGTCTACTGCTTTTAAAGAATCCTCTCCACTGGGTTGAATAGGTATTGAGAAGTACGCTATTTTTCTACTTGCCTTTTGCTTGTATTTCTCATCATTCTTATGCGCTTCGAAATAATTTTTCAGTTCTTCTTCTGTAGGCTCGTCAATCGCATCGTTGGGAACTTTTGTGAAGTTCTGATAAACATAAGTGACGTTTTTAACTGTTTTATTAGCTTCATACTCATGTTTCCCTTCAAGTGTTGTAGAATGAACCCCAGCAGTTAGTAATGCATTGTATTTTTCCTCTAAACGTACTTGTCGTACGTATTCCATAATGTCATTGTACTGCTGAATGTCTTGCGGACGATCAGAGTTCATTAAGTTAGAAAGTGCAGTTTCTAATTGGTCTGGTGCAAATTCTCCTGTTACAGAATCTTTAAATTGCATTGAAATAGACGATGGAGAATAACCATTCTTGCCATATAATACATTATCTACCTCATATTCATCTACAACAAGTCCAATGCTTTCATATTCTTTGTCCATCAAATTGGCATTTACAATTGTTTGCCATGCTTGACGTTTTGCATTTTTCTCGTCTTCTTCCGTATATTTTGGTTGTTCGTTCGGATTTTGCTGTTGTTTAGATTGCATGATGTTGTTTCTTGCGTTATTAAGAAACTCTTCATACTTTTTTTCTTCTACTTTTTCACCATTTACAGTTCCTATTCCGTAAACATCTTCTTGTGGTCCACCACCGCCAGAGTTGAAGTCACCAATGATAAATGCTAGCATTGCAATACCAATTACTGCAATTAATAGCCACGATTTTTCACGTATTTTTCCAATTAAAGCCATTTGTTTTGTTTAATTTAAGGTTGCGAATATAATATTATGTATCAAATTATGAAAGGATAAGCAAGCATAAAAACACATTCTTAATCATTTATAGTAGTCTTGAGTCTAATAATTTCAATTCTTCGATCACTAACTGCCTCAATTCGCATGCTGTATTTCTCTAATTCTAAAATTGTTCCTTCCTCTGGAATTGACTCTAAGTAGTGTAAAACTAATCCTCCCAAGGTTTCGTATTCGGAAGACTCTTCTAATTCAAGATTATATACTTCATTGAGGTAATCGATATCTTGTCTTGCAGAAAATAAATAAGTGGTCTCATCAATTTGTTGTTCTAATAATTCATCAACATCATGTTCGTCTTCAATGTCACCAAATATCTCTTCTACAACATCTTCTATTGTGATTAATCCTGATGTTCCGCCGTATTCATCAACGACAACTGCAATATTTCCATGCTGTTTTGCAAATAATTCCAATAAATCCTTGGCCAAAACAGCTTCAGGAACAAATGCAATCGGAATCAATATCTCTTTAATTCGTGTAGGCTTCTTGAATAACTCAAAGCTATGAACATAACCGATTATATTATCTATTGTATCTCGATAAATTAATATTTTTGATAATCCGGTGTCAATGAATCTTGTTCTTAAAGTTTCAATTGTTTCTTCTATGTCTAATGCCACAATATCTGTACGTGGAATCATACAATCTCGCGCTTTTACCTCTGAAAATCCAATCGCGTTTTGAAGGATTTGCATCTCATTGTCGAGTTCTCCCTCTTCCTCCATTCTGTCGTTTAAGTCTCTGACATAATCATCTAGATCGATTTTTGAAAATACAACTTCGCCATTTTTTGTATTCATACCAAAAATACGCAATAAACCGTTGCTGATGATCATAGTGAAGATGGTTAACGGATAGAGTAGGGTATATAAGATGAATAGAGGAAAGGATAAAAATTGAAGAACACGGTTGGGATTAATTTGAAAAGTAGCTTTGGGTAAGAACTCAGCAGTGAATAAGATGAGTAATGTAGAGAGCAAAGTTTGTATGATGAGAATTAATGCTTCGTTATTCCCAATGAATGAAATAATCCAAGGCTCCATGATTTGCGCCATCCATATTCCATAAACAACAAGCGCAATATTATTTCCCAAAAGCATGGTTGCAATAAAACGACTGTCGTGTTTAACGAAGTTGGAAAGAATTTTACCTGAAAGAATTCCTTTTTGATTATCGAGCTCAATTTTTAATTTGTTGGCACTAATAAAAGCAATCTCCATACCTGAGAAAAAAGCGGAGGCTGCTAATGCAACAAGAATAATAATTAAACTATTGGGGTCCATAAAATACAATCAGCTCTAAAATATTAATAATTAATTAGATTTGAATAAATCCTTACCAATATCTTTTCTAAAATAAGCATTTTCGAATTCAATATTTGAAATACTTTCATAAGTGTTTTCAACTGCGGTTTCAATGTCTTTTCCAAATGAGGTAACTGCAAGCACTCGACCGCCGGCAGTTCTTACTGCTGGTCCATCGGAGGCTGTTCCTGCATGAAAGATAAGGCTTTCGGTTGCTGCATTTAAGCCATAGATCGTTTTACCTTTCTCATACTTTTCAGGATATCCGCCTGAAACCATCATAACCGTTGCCGCTGATCTTGGATCAAATTCAACATCACGTTCTGATAATGTGTTGGTTGCAACTCCTTCAAAAAGATCAATTAAATCGGATCTCAATCTTGGTAAAATAACTTCCGTTTCTGGATCACCTAAACGACAATTGTACTCAATTACGTATGGTTCACCGTTAACGTTAATTATTCCTATGAAAATGAATCCTTTGTATTTTATTTTGTCAGCTTTTAATCCTTTGATTGTGGGAACAATGATTTGATTGTAAACTTTGTCCGAAAATTTACCCTCTGCAAATGGAACAGGAGACACAGCACCCATTCCGCCAGTGTTTAATCCCGTGTCCTTTTCGCCAATGCGCTTGTAGTCTTTTGCTTCGGGTAAAACCTTAAATCCATCTCCATCTGTAATTACAAAAGTTGACATTTCTACACCTTTTAAGAATTCTTCAATAACTACCTGAGCACCAGCACCTCCAAATTTATTGTCTAAAAGCATCGAAGAAAATTCTTTTTTGGCTTCATGTAAATCTGATAAGATTAAAACTCCTTTGCCAGCTGCTAAACCATCTGCTTTTAAAACATAAGGTGGTTTTAAAGTGTCTAAAAAAGCAAAACCCTCCTTTATGGTAGCTTTAGTAAATGTTTTATGTTTCGCAGTCGGAATATTGTGTTTATTCATAAACGCTTTGGCGAAATCTTTACTGCCCTCTAATTGCGCTGCTTCTTTGTTGGGACCTATAACCGCAACGTTTTTGAGTTGTTCATCTTCAGCAAAAAAATCAGCTATTCCATTAACAAGTGGTGCTTCAGGACCTACAACCACCATATTGATTTTATTGTCGATTACTTCTTTCTTCACTGCTTCAAAGTCAGTTGGGTCAATCGATATGTTTTTGCCAAACTGTTTTGTGCCTGCATTTCCTGGTGCTATATACAAGGCTTCTAAAGAACTGCTCCTTGATATTTTCCATGCCAATGCATGCTCTCTTCCACCTGAACCCAAAAGTAATATATTCATTGCCTTGAAATTTGAAGCACAAAGTTAATATTTCAAAGCCATTGAAATTAAAATATTTGTAACTTTTATCTATTATCCATCGTTAAAAGTCATAAAGTCATTAATTTTGCGACGGATTTATCCTTTATTTCAATTCGTCGTGAAGTGTAATGAAGAAATGTAAGTTGATCGCCATATTTAGAAAGAACTCATTATGAGATACGTATACGCATTTATATTTTTTATTTTAATTTCAATAATATTTTCCAGCTGCAGTCAGTCTAAAAAAGTAGAAGCAGAACCCTTAGCCGTAAAAGATTCTGTTGTGGTAGAAAAAGAATTGTTTTTTGGTTTCGATTTAGAGGATTACGAGGTCAAATATGATACGGTGCAAAAAGGGTGGACATGGAATGATCTATTCGCAGCTTTTGAAGTTAATCAATACACAATTAATTCTACTGCCGAACGCATGAAGGATAGTTTGATCGGATTGAAATATATTTTAGCAGGGAAACCATTTATGACTTTTCGAGCAAAAAGTGATACAAGCAACATTCCTTCTCACTTAATTTATCAACCTGATGCCTTTTCTTATATATCATTTGATTTTAATAGCGATTCTGTAGATATACGAAAGGAATATCGACCTATTGAAACGACAGAAAAAATGGTGAGCGGAGTTATTGAAAAAAATTCTAACCTTTCTGCTGAGATGGGTAAAAACTTTGAAACTTACAGAATGGCAGCGTCTTTAACTGATGCCATAGAAGGTGTATATGCCTGGAGTGTTGATTTCTTTAAATTGCAAGTTGGAGATAAATTTGTTGTTGTCTATGATGAGAAAAGCATTGATGGTCAGCCTTACTCCGTTGATAAAATAAAATATGTTTGGTTTGAACATGCCAATACAGGGCTTTACGCTTTTAATTATACCGATTCTACTGGTGAGGTTTCTGGATTTTATGATGAACTAGGAAATGACATGAAACGACCGTTTTTGATGTCTCCATTGAAGTTCTCTAGAATTAGTTCAGCGTTTAATATGAATCGTTTGCATCCCATTTACAAAACAAGACGTCCCCATTTAGGAACTGATTATGCGGCGCCAACAGGAACGCCAATCTTGGCTACGGCAGACGGAACGATTTCTAAGGCCTCACGAAGTCGAGGTAATGGAATTTATGTGAAAATAAGACATAATAAAACATACGACACACAATATCTGCACATGAGTAAAATAGCAGACGGTATTCGTCCCGGTGTGCGTGTTGCTCAAGGTGATGTGATTGGATATGTGGGTTCTACAGGTGCAGCTACTGGACCTCACGTTTGTTACCGTTTTTGGAAAAATGGTCGACAAATTAATCACAGGGCCGAAAAATTCCCAAAGTCAGAACCTATGAAAGAAGAAGTGAAACCACTTTATTTGGAGCATATTGTTCCACTCAAGGAAAGATTAGATCGAGAAATCAACAATCTTAGGTTGGTTTCAGTTGATGAACCTGAGCTTTAAAAAATTATTATTTTGAGCGTACTTATTGTTGGTGGTGGACTATCTGGTATTTGCTTGGGGCATACACTCGAGCAGCAAAACATTGACTTTAAAATTATTGATTGCAATCAAAATCACAGCTCTAAAGTTGCTGCGGGAATGATTAATCCAATGACTTTCCGTAGAATGATTAAATCTTGGAAAGCTGATGAGTTAATTCCTTTCTTGAATCAATTTTATGCGCAGGTTGAAGAAAAAATCGAAGAAAAATTTTTATTTCCAATTCGGTTGCGTAGAGCTTTTGCTTCTGAACATGAAAGAGCGTTATGGATTGAAAGATTGAATAATCCGCAATACGCCAATTTTGTAAACCCCATTGAACGCTCTGAAACTACACCTAACTATTTAAAAGACAACTTTGGAAATGCTTTTATTTCTACACCTGGATATATTGATGCTAAAACCTTTATGGAGGCAAATCACAGGTATTTTATACAAAAAGATTGTCTCCAATATGATAATTTCGATTATTCCGCACTAGATGTGGAGAATAAAACCTATGATTCTAAAGCTTATACACAACTTGTTTTCGCTGAAGGATTTCAAGGAGAAGATAATCCGTTCTTTGGCTATTTACCCTTTAAAAATGCTAAAGGAGAAGTGTTAACGATTAACTCAAGCGACTTTCGAGAAGATGAAATTCTGAATCGTAAATGCTTTGTCTTACCTACGAAAAACGGTGATTTTAAACTCGGATCAACCTACGCTTGGGATACAAAAAGCACAGAACCCACACAAGGAGCCAGAGAGGCGTTACTTGAGCGTTATGAAGGTTTAAGCACAGCCATTATTGAAGTTGTTGGACACGAAGCAGGGATCAGACCAACAGCTGCCGACCGACGACCTATGCTTGGAGAACATCCTCAATATAAAGACTTGTTTATTTTTAATGGACTAGGTGCAAAGGGGTATATGTTGGCACCGTATTTCGCAGATGCATTCGTTAAATACTTAATGGGTAAAGCTCCGTTAGATAAAGAAGTTGATATACAGCGTTTTTATAAAAAGCATTTTAAAAAGTGATAATGTTCAGTATCTGAAGAATTAAATTTAAAAGTTCAATTTTTCCATTTTTGCTTCTTACCTTTGTACTTAATTATGAATCATAAAATTTAAAATTATGTATCCTCCAGAATTAGTAGCTCCGATGAAAGAAGATTTGACTTCTGTGGGCTTTCAAGAATTAACAACCCCTGAAGAAGTAGATAATATAGTTAAAAATACAGAAGGAACTTTATTAATGGTTGTAAACAGCGTATGCGGTTGTGCAGCTGGAAATATGCGTCCGGGTGTAAAAGACTCTTTAAAAAATTCAGAGATTAAACCAGATGCAATGGCCACTGTTTTTGCTGGTGTAGATAGCGAAGCAACACAACAAGCAAGAAATTATTTTTTGCCTTATCCACCATCGTCTCCATGTATTGCTGTTTTTAAAAATGGTAAACTTGTTCATTTCTTAGAACGTCACCACATTGAGGGTGTTACGGCAGAAATGATTTCTGAAAATTTACAACAAGCATATAAAGAGTTTGCTTAATAGCTAAAGCTCGTTTATAATTGTTAGTTATTTGATGAACACAAAAAAGCAATAAGAATTCTTATTGCTTTTTTGCATTTAAAGTCTACTCAAGGCATATTTTTTCCCTGGTAAACTCATAACAACGCCTTTTAATTCTAATCCGAGTAGTAAACTACTTAGTAAGTGAACTGGTTTTTTCATACGAACTGAAAGTACATCTAAAGAAATTTTTTCAAATTCTTTGATTGTTTTAACGATTGTTTTCTCATCTCCCTCAAGCCCTTCAAACAAATTGGTTTGAACACTTTTCTCATTGGATTCTTTTTCCCATTCCATTAAACGAACTAAATCTTTTCCACTGGTGATTAAATGCGCTTTATTATTTGAAATCAAATGATTACAACCTTTCGAAAATGGTCGGTCAATATTCCCAGGAAAAGCAAAAACATCTCTGCTGTAGTCATTGGCTAGATGGGCAGTAATTAAAGAACCTCCTTTTTCACCACTTTCAATAACAATGGTTGCATCTGTCATTCCTGCTACAATGCGATTGCGTTGCGGGAAGTTTTCTCGATCGGGTTTCGTATTGTGAGGAAATTCGGTAATGAGGCCACAGCCATCTGTCGTTAGCATTTTTTTGCTAATTTCTGATGTAAGTTTGGGTATATTCTGTCTAGTCCATGTCCTAAAACGCCAATTGTTGGAACACCATGTTCTAAACATTTTTTGTGTGTATATCCGTCTACGCCCAGAGCAAGTCCAGAAATTACTTGCACATTGTAAGGCGAAATACTAGCAATTAATTCATTTATTAATTGTTTTCCATAACTTGTCATGTTGCGCGTTCCTACAATGGCAATTGTCTTTTTAGCATTAAAATCAATATTTCCTTTGTGATACAGTAGAATTGGACTATCTGCGCATTCTTTTAATCTTCTAGGATAGCTTTTCTCCGTAAAGAAAGTTGTATTTATATTGTTTTTTTCGACAAACTCAACAATTGGAGCAGCTTCTCGTAAAGCTTTTTCCCTATCAAGCGCACGATAGCGTTCTTTGCCAAATCCAGGAATATCTGTCTGAAGCCGTAGGTTTTTGTCAAAAACTCGTGATTCACAGCCCAAATAAGCGATTAACATTTTGGCATTTTTAGAACCAATGCCATTCATTCGGGTTAATGCCACTTGGTGATTAAGATGGTTGTTTTTCAAAATTGTATTTTTTTAATTTAGGTAATTCTAAGTTAAGTTTTTTAATCTTAAAACGAAACTTATGTTCAAGTTTTTTTCTAATATTGAACTTAATACTTTTTGAATATTCACTTCACATATAGAAAATGTTATGATGAAAAAACTCGCCATTATCCCCGCTCGTTATGCCTCAACACGTTTTCCAGGCAAGCCAATGATTGACTTAGCTGGAAAAAGTATGGTTCAAAGGGTTTGGGAAGGTGTAATGCAATCTGGTCTTTTTGAAGAGGTGGTTGTTGCAACCGATGATGATCGTATTGCGAATCATGTAGCCTCTTTTGACGGAAAAGCTATTTTAACCGATGAGTCGCATGACAGTGGAACAGATCGCTGTGGAGAGGTTCTTCAGGAATATGATGAATATGATATCGTTGTAAATATTCAAGGAGACGAGCCTTTAGTTAATGTCGAACAATTACGTGTTTTGATTGAAGCTTTTGATGATCCAAACGTGCAAATTGCAACATTGGGTTCCCCAAAGATTAATGAAAGTGACATCCAAGATCCTAATCGGATAAAAATTGTGTTAGACCAACAGTCTGATGCGCTTTATTTTTCTAGAAGTGCAATTCCATATCAAAGAAATACAGAAGAATATCCTTTTTTAAAGCACATAGGTTTGTACGGTTTTAGATCTGTTGTGCTTAAGGAATTGGTAAAATTAACGCCAACAAAATTGGAGAAAACAGAAAGTTTAGAGCAGTTAAGATGGATGTTTTACGGTTATAAAATTCGTGTGATGGAAACCCAAATTGAAACTCCTAATATTGATACTCCTGAAGATGTTGATGCTGTTTTGAAGCAGTTAAAGGTGTGAAGCATCAGATTCATAGTTGATTAACAGGAGACTGTTTTTTTCTGTTAATTTTAACGGTCTTATCCGAAACTTTAAATATTAAAATACGTATCTTTGTTTATATGACTCATTTGGATACTATACTCGGGACATTACTATTACGCAATAATTGCGTAGTAATCCCTTCATTGGGTGGATTTATTGCAAATAGTGTGTCTGCACATGTCGACATAGAAAAAGGGTTGGTTACTCCGCCTAAAAAAGCAATAAACTTCAATAAAAACCTCACCAATAATGACGGATTATTAGTCCATCATTTAGCTAATAGCCAGTCTATTTCTTATGATGAAGCAAATAAAATAATCGGAGTTGAAGTACAAAAAGTGAAGGAGCACCTCAATGCAGGAAAGCGTGTTTCATTCAATAATGTAGGATTTCTCTATATTAATAATGCAGGTAAAATTGCATTTGAACAAGATCGTTTTTTCAATCTCTTACTTTCGTCTTACGGAATGGGAATGGTTCAGTTTGTTGCTGAGGAGACTGAAAATGATGCTGATAAAAAAGTAGTAGAATCTGTTGAAACAGTGCCTGCTACAGAAGAAGCTCCAACACGGGAAGTGCAAAAGCCAGTTACAAAAACGGTTTCACCTCTTCCAAAAGCTGAAAAAACAGAATCAAAAGGTGTTGCTCCAATACCTGCAGGAAAAGAAGTCGTTCATCCTTCCTCAAATGGAATTACAACGCGAAAAATAATTAGCAAGGTTATAAAATATACTGCTGTTGCAGCTCTAGTGCCTGTTCTTTTTTACAGTTATTGGATTCCTATGAAAACCGACGTGCTTCAATCAGGTGTTGTTTATACAACTGATTTTAATCCATTTGAAACTTCAGCTGAAGAACGTTATATTCCTGAAGTGAATCCAACTCCTTTAGGGATAGACTCAATTCAGACACAAGATTCTTTTCAAACGATTACTGAAAATTTAAGCTCATCAACACCTGTTTTTTCATTTCCGATAGATGATGATTTTTATATCAACGTAAGGCGAAAAAAAGCAGACGCAAAAGATGTTGAAAAAGTAAAGTCTAACCGAAAAGAATCGACTCTTAAAAGAAATCAATTCCATGCAATAGTTGGTTGTTTCAGTAATCCTACTAATGCAAATGAAATCATTGAATCCCTAAAAGCACAAGGATTTGATGCTTACGAAGTGGATGTTAAAGGAGGTTTACATCGCGTTTCTGCAGGTGATGCATCAAGTTCATCTCAAATGCAAGAGTTGCGTAACCGATTGATGGAGAAAGACTTCTCTTCTTGGGTTCTTAAAAAATAAAAATTTTAAAATTATTAAAATCATGAAAAAAATATTAGTGTTGCTTACAGCTTTTTCTGTGGGATTAATTGCTCATGGGCAAAAAATCACAAATGCTCCTGGTTCTGAATACCAATTTACAGAAATCGCAAGACACGACGCAACCCCAGTTCTTTCTCAAGGTTATACTGGAACGTGCTGGAGCTTTTCGGCTTTGTCTTTCTTTGAGTCAGAGATGATTCGAAAAGGAGTTGAAAACCCTCCGATTTTATCGCAAATGTATGTTGCTAGGAAGGCTTATGAGGGAAAAGCAGAAAATTACATCAGAATGGGAGGGAAAAGTAATTTTTCTCAAGGTGGAGCTTTTCACGATATACCTTATGTTTTTAAAAGGTATGGTATGGTACCAAATGAAGTTTATACTGGCTTAAATTATGGAACAGAAAAGCATAATCATCAAGAATTATTTAAAGGATTAAATGGTTATATGGGAGGTATTCTTGATTATGTGCAGAATAAAAAAAGTGCAAAACTTTCTAAAAATTGGAAGGATGGTCTTAATGGTATTCTGGACGCATATTTTGGTGAAGATCCTACAAAATTTACTTATGAAGGAAAAGAATACACACCACGTTCTTTTGCAGAGTCTACGAAATTAGACATGGATGAGTATGTTTCTTTGACCTCTTTTACTCATTTGCCAATGCACGAAGAAGTTCAATTAATGATTCAAGACAATTGGGCTTGGGGTAAAAGTTATAATGTTACTATGGATGAATTGTTGGACGCAACTATTTCTGCCTTAGAAAATGGATATACTGTGGCTTGGGCATCTGATGTTTCAGAAAAAGGTTTCGATTTCCGAAAAGGACTTGCCATTGTGCCTGAAGATGAAAATACGATTAAAGTTAGAGGCAAGGATAACCAAAACTTTTCTGATGCTGGTGCAACTAAAGAATCAGATGCTTTTTTAACACCTGTTAAAGAAATAACGGTTACTCCAGAAATGCGTCAAGAAGGTTATGATAACAAAACAACTACTGACGATCATGGAATGCACATTACAGGGTTGTATGAGGAAGCTAATGGAACGCGTTATTTCTTGGTGAAAAACTCTTGGGGAAAAGGGAATTATCCTGAAGGATATCTTTATGTTTCTGAAAATTACTTTAAACTAAAAACAATTAATGTTTATTTACATAAGGATGGAGTTCCAAAAAGAATTTCGAAGAAAATTATGAAGTAGACTTTTAACAAAGGGGGAGGCGAAAACAAATGACAGCAACTAAAACATACACAATTTTGACCTTGATTTCATTGGCGTTTTTCACCTCGTGTGGAAACGGTGAGAAAAGAGAAAAAAAGCAAGGTGAAATAAATGCGAAAACAGAAAAGTTAGCCTATCCTCACGAACTTTTAAAGTCTTTTGAGGGCAGACCCTTCATGTTTTACAACGTTGAGAATTTATTTGACACCATTAATGAAACGGATAAAAAAGACGAATCATTCCTTCCAAACAGTGAAAAGAAATGGAATACGGAAAGGTATAACGATAAATTAGAAAAGTTATCTACCGTTCTCACACATCCCTCAGAGCATAATCCACTTTTTATTGGATTGGCAGAAATTGAAAATCGTTTTGTTGTTTTGGACCTTATGAAAACAGGTCGATTGGCGGAAACCAAATACAGGGTTGTTCATTACGATGCTCCCGATGTTAGAGGGATTGAGGTTGCATTAGCTTATGATCATGAAAGGTTTAAGGTTCAATACGATGAAGCAATTGACTTATCTATAGATTCAGAGCCCGATTACAAAACCCGTGACATTTTATATGTTAAAGGTTTATTGAAGGATAGCTTAGATTTACATGTTTTTGTTAACCATTGGTCCTCACGGAGAGGTGGTGCCAAAGCGAGTGAATATAAAAGAATTAATGCTGCGAAAGCTTTGTTGTATAAAACTGATTCAATTCGGAAAACTAACGAAGAAGCAAAAATTATTATCATGGGTGATTTTAATGATTATCCTACCAATAATTCAATCAGAGAGGTGCTAGGTGCAGATGTAGCTTCTAATGCGACCAACTTTGTTAATTTGATGTTGCCCATGCACGAGAATGGTTTAGGAACTTATAATTACCGTGGTGAATGGGGAATGCTTGACCAATTCATTGTTTCACCTAGTTTAGTTGCACCGCAAAAAGGATTACATATCAAAGAAAGTCGCGCATTTTTAGTAGATGATGATCAATTTATGCATTTCTTTGATAATGGAGAAAAAACACCTGCCAAAACTTATGGTGGCCCGAATTATTATGGAGGATATTCAGATCATTTAGCAATTTATGGATATTTGACGGTGATAAAAGAATAATGTTGATTTTGTCAAAACAATGTTCCAAGAAGTTAGCGTTATGCTTTTAGTACTGTACTGTAATGAAAACATACTCGCACCTCAATTTAAACATCATACGCAGTAAAGGTCTAATCGTACGTCAGTTCGAGTGCCGCAACGCAGTGAAGGTGTATCGAGAACCGTACGATGCCAAAATCAATCTAAAAATAGCACCATTATAAGAAATAAATCAACAATCCATAAGCAATTATCCACCCATCAATAATTCCAGAATAGTACATTTCATGTCGGTTGGTTCGACTGCCAACTATTAGCATTCCTAGAACCAAATAACAGCCATAAAACACCCATAAATGAACAACCTCTGGAAAGAAAAGATACAAACTCATCGCACTTAATCCTGCAAAAACAAGTGCAATAATCTTCGCACCTTTCACCCCAAAGATTTGTGGAATTGTTGATTTCTGTTTTCCGTCGTAAACCAAGTCTCGAATGTCAAATGGAACTGTGGCAGCGAGAATAAAGAAGAAAATGGAGAGTCCTAAACCAACAGGAAAATCTGTTGTATCCGCTATTCTCATATAAGGCCAATACACAGAAACAAGCGCCCATTGTGCAGCGATTAAATAAATCTTAGCATAAGGAATATCGCGTAACGCCATTGACTTTGGATGGATTTTCATAGCATAAAGCACACCGATGATCGCACTAAAAGCCAAGAACCAAAAATCGATATTCCATCCCAAAACCAAAAAATAAGTGAGTACAGAACCAATAATTCCGATTCCAGCAAGGATTTTTATAAAAACGGTATGATTTTCTAACCAATGATGGCGATCTGAAGATTTAACTTTGATTTCTCCCAACCTTAAAATACGTTGAATATTATAAATGAAAAGCGTGGCAAAAAATACCGTAATTCCAATTCCAATATCATGCGGATTACCCAATTGAATGGCGCAAGAATATGCAAGCAGCCCAGCTGAAAAGCTGACTAGGATGTTGCTGTATATTAGATATTGGAGTGCTCTCATTGTGTGGTGTAAAATTACTGGAATTAATTGAGAATGATATTTAATAAAGCAACATCAAGTTAAAAACATAATATGTTAAAATTTATCCGATTCTTTTGAATTTAAAATCACATTAATATATTTGATGAGATTTAAAAAATTTGTTAAAGGGTTCTGCGACTTTTTTAAAATCTAACTAGAATAAACCAATTTAATTACAGATTCCACCTACTATAAAATGAAATTAATTACAATCTGCATTTTCGCTATTCTAGGATTTAGTTTAACTGTCTTAGGTCAAACAACAACTTATTCATCTTCTGTAAATTCATCTTCAGCACAAAATTATTCAGTCAATATTGAAATTGAATTAACTGGAATTGTTCCTGTTCAGAGTAATTGTACAACAATCAATAAAATAATCATATGAATTTCAAAGCAAAAAAATGTCATTTCCTAATAGTTACTATGGGTCTGTTTCTTTTAACATCATGTGACCCAATATTGGATTTGAGTATAGAAGTATTTAACAATACATCTGAAAAGGTTGTCGTTGAATTTAAGGCTCTTCATGATCAAAATAAAGACACATCGTTTACTATGGATATCGGTCAAAAGGTTACACTTTACAGTAAAAGTAAATGGGGCAAAGCAAAGCATTTCGATTGTTGTTCTAGAGAGTTTGACTCTTTAAAAGTTATCACAATTGATTCGACTAAAACAGCAGTAAAAAATTTTAAAAACGAAGATAATTGGTTAATCGAAAATGATAAGAAAAAAGTTAAATGTACTGTAATAATCAATAATGACGACTTGAAATAACTAGATTAAATAATAAACTAAAAGTAGATCTGAATTATTTACCCATGAAAAAAAGCAAAAGAATAAATAGTTTACGAACAACTATATTTTATACCATGATTATTTTTTTAGTTGCTTGTTCAGCAAAACCCAAAGCAGACTTCTCTTGGACGCCACTTGAACCAAAAGCTGGAGAAGAAGTTAGTTTCAACAATTTATCAATAGATGCTAAAAAATATTCTTGGAATCTGGGCAACATGTCAATTAGTGATGATGACAATCCTGTTCATGTTTATGAAAGCGCAGGAGAACACATCATTGACCTCACAGCAAGTAAAGGGTTGAGATCGGACACGAAAACAAAAACGATTATAATTACAGAATAAACGATGAAAGCAACACTATTATTAACACTACTATTGATATTTTTATCATGTAAAAAAGATGAACCCATCAAGAGTTATCTTTCTGAACCACCCGTTTTAAAAGGGTTTAATATTAGAGACGGCAATGGTGTTTTAATGCAAAAAATAGGTGTACCTAACGTTAAGTATTCTGAAAATCCAGAGAGCGGAAAGCAAACTTTTGTTTTAAATTCATATCTAAATTCACCTACTAATTTCTTGTCTATTTTTTTTGGTAACAAATCCTCAAACAAAGTCAAAATAACTGTAGTTAGAGGGGTTGTTGATGGCAGTATTGGAAACATTTCGAGTTTACCAAATACAATTGTTCCAGATCAAAATCTAGTTGTCTTTGAAGCGGAGCTTATTCCAGAATTTAGTGATTTACCAACTAATGTTGGAGGCGTAGCTGCATTTAATTTACCTCAAAACATAGACCCTGGGGTGTTTAGGGTTTATATTGATTACGGAGATTACATTTTATACGACAATATCATCAATGAATAAAAATTAAATAGCAAAAATTTTAAAATAAACTGAAATGAAAAAATTAACACTTATTTGTTTAGCAGGCTTATTTACAGCCTTTTCTTTTGCACAAGAAACAGAAGAAAAATCTCCAAGAATCGGAATTAGTGCAGCCATTCAAAGTTCCTCGGTAGGAATACAAATTCCAATTTGGTTGGGAGAAAATGTAGTTCTAGCTCCTTCCATTGGGGCACAGTTTAGTGATAATTATGGTTGGGTAACACAGTTTGGCTTGGCCCCTCGCTTTTATTTGAATGAAAAAGTTAATGCCTTAAGACCTTACCTTGGTATTAGAGCAGCTACAATAATGGATTTTCCGACTAAAAATGAAGAGCCAATAGGTCTTCCTACCCCAGATAAACCAGAAAATATTTTTGATTTTATAGGTGGGATAAACTTCGGTGGAGAGTATTTTTTCTCCAATCGTTTTAGTGTGGGTCTTGAAGTTCAAGCAAACATCATCAAATCTGACGAAAACTCTATCCGTTTTGGAAATCCAGGAGGCATTAATTTCAACACTGGTGCATTGGCCTTAATTAATATTTACTTTTAAAAAACAGAAATGATGAAATTATCAATAATTCCAATTTGCATTCTTTTCAGCGGAACACTATTCGCTCAAAATGAAGTAGCCTACACCTATGATGATGCTGGTAATCGCATTAAAAGAGAAGGCACAGGTAGTGGTCTTATCATTCAACCCAATGACCTTACTGAAAGTACAGCGATGGAAAATTTAGTAAACTGCGGTATTGATTTACAAGCACAGCCGAACCCCACTTTCGACAAAACAGAAGTGTCGGTTTTATTAGATCAAGAAACTGTTAGTGAAGAACACAAGGTTGCAATAGAATCAGGTGTAATTATGCAATTGGTTGATATTGGTGGAAAAATCATTTCAACCAAAACAGGTAAATCCTTGCGCCATACATTTGATTTAAACAGTTTATCAAATGGAATTTATTTTGTAAAGGTATTTACTGAGAATGAACAACTGGTGGGAGAAAGAAAGATTTTGAAAGAATGAAAAAATTGGATCTAGATATTCAAAAAAAACGCTCATCTCTCAATTAAATTCGTTATTTTCGATGATATGAATGTTATTACTCAATTATATCAAAACTACTATTTTAAAGGCGACTACTCCTTACAATTCCTTTATGGCATTGACGAACAAAGGCGCAAAACCTCCTTTTCCGACCAAAACGGAATTGTAATGGAGAAATATTTCGTTGGATTATACGAAAAGGAAATAGATGGAAACATTACCCGACATATAAACTACATCAATGCAAGTGACGGCATGACGGCTATTGTTGTAAAAGAAGAACAAAATGGAAACAGTACAACTGAAACATATTTCACCTACAAGGATCATTTAGGAAGTATTGTAGCTTTAACAAACGAGAATGGAGATGTTGTTCTTGAACAAAGCTTTGATGCTTGGGGACGAAATCGAAATTCAAGTAATTGGACTTACAGTAATCTTACTTCTACCCCAACATGGTTGCGAGGCTATACAGGACATGAACACTTACCGCATTTTGAATTAATCAATATGAATGGTCGTATTTATGATCCTATTTTAGGGAGAATGTTAAGTCCTGACAAATACGTTCAAGATCCTATATTTTCACAAAGCTATAACCGATATAGTTATGTTTGGAATAACCCTTTGCGATATACGGATCCTAGTGGAGATATAGTTGCATTTACTGATTTTGGATATGCATTTTGGAAATATGTCTCTCCAATAGCATTTAAAGTCAATTTTAATGCTAGTTCAAATGGAACTTCTATTGGAATTGATGCTTCTTTTGGAGTACCTCAAAAACTCCTAATTCATGCAAGAGCTGAAGGAGGAATCTCATATCACTTTAGCGATAATAAAAATAATTACCAAGGGTGGGAGTTTAGATATGGTTTTGAAGTGGGTATAGGACCTATTAAATCAGCAAATACAAATTATGCTTTTCAAGATAAAAAATATAATCAATCTACGAATGTAATAACGATAGGTGGGCCAAAAATCAACTTTAAATACGAAAATGATTTTATGTTTGGATTACCTGCTGATGGTGGTGATAGATATAGAACAGCAGCTGGAAAATTTTCTTTATATAATCTTAATGTAGGATTTAATTTGTATACTGGTGATCCTGGTCTTACTGATGAAGAAAGAAATCCTCAATACGTAAATGGTCAATTAACTTATTTGAAAAATGAATATGGAGATGATCCAGACGAATATCGTTCTGGCGTAGCGTACATTGGGTTTGCAGGGTTAAAACTTGGCAGAAACTCTGAAAAAATAAGGCATGCCATTCAAAACCGTTTTGCTCATGATATTGCTTTCGCACTATTTAGTGGAGGAAAGAAATTACCTCATTTTGCAAAAGATCATAACAAAAAATCAAGTTGGTATTGGAATATTGGAACAGGAACAGGTAACTCATTATGGTAAACTTAAAATTATGAACAAAGTCGTATTTATAATACTTATATTTCTTCTTATAGGTTGTGGAAAGTCACTTTTTAAAAATGATGAACTATCATTGGAAAAAATGGATTATTTCGGCGATGAATTAAAGATATCAGGATACTTTTATTATAAATATCCTGTTGATAACACTAATCATTATGCAATTTTATTTTTGTATAATAATGGAGTTGTTTTACACGCTTTAACTATTAAAGAAGAATATTTAGAGACCCGTGAAGAGGAATTTAAAACAGGTGAATTTTATAGTGATATAAAGAATACTATATATTGCTGGGGAGTTTATAGGGTTGATGAAAATATTTTTAAATTTGAAAAATGGTACACTAGTTCAGGTGGGCCTTTAAAAACTTATGTTCGTGAAGGAACAATACTAAATGATACAACATTTCACATAACAAAAAGCTATAGAAATCAAAAAGGAGAAAAAACTGAAGTAAGGCCTAAAGATGAAATTTACCATTTCAAAAAATTCAGCCCAAAACCAGACAGTACAAATAAATATACAGATTAGTGATGAAAAAAATATTCTTTTAATGCTTCTACTAATTATTCTAATAAGTTGTAGAAAAGAAAAAAACAGAATTTGCGAAATTTATGAAAGCCAACACGGCTATGCAATTGGTAAAGTTGAAAGTTCTGTTAATGTTCCAACGAGAGTGACTTATAATTATAATATTGACGGAGTAGGCTACTCAGCCAAACTAAGAGCCTATGGTATAGGTCAAGAAGATTCAAAAATGATAGGTAGATCATATTTAGTCGTTTTTGAAGATAACAACCCTGATAACAGCCATTTAAATACGTATTATAGAATCTTAGAAGAGTCTGATTTTATGGATTTGGTTAATCAATTTGAAGAAGAACCTCCCGTTCCAAACTGGCCTAAAAAATGTAAAAATTGAATATTCCTTTGAAATATACAGATCCTAGTGGTGATTTTGTTGAATCCGATTTAAATAATGTAATTAAAACTCTATGAAAGTAACACTATTTTTAACACTACTCCTGATAACCCTATCATGTAAAAAAGATGAATCCGTCAAGAGTTATCTTTCCGAACCACCCGTTTTAAAAGGTTTTTATTTAAGAGATGCCAACGGGCTTTTAATGCAAAAAGTTGAAGAGCTAACGCTTTATTTAATTGAGCAAGACGAAAAATCAGATGAATTAAAAATGGAGATAGAATTATTGAGAAAAGAAATTTCTGAATTGAAATAATTATTAACCTTAAAGCATTTGACATGGTAATTAAATTAAAGACAAGATTAATAGTTTTATTATTTCTTACATCAAGTATTAGTGCCTTCTCACAGAACCCACTAAATATTACTAAGTCCAACCAAGACAACGGTAATAAAATCTATGTAGCGCAAGAAGTAGACATAGAAGCTAATAAAGGTATTGATACAAATACCATTGTTTTTAGTGTTTCTAATTTTTCATCTCAAGATATTTGGTTCTGTACCTCTGGCTTTGCCAGAGTAGATGTCAAAAATCAAACTGGCTTTAAGGTTTCACCTAAAAGGAAAATTGAAGCAAACCCGATAGACTTACCCAATTTTATTCTTATTAAGGCAAAGAGTATACAAGATATTTTGTATCCTGTAGATCAAATTTTGGAGCAGTATGATTTATCCTCTAAGGAAAACTATATTCTTTATTTTGAATATGAAAACAACATTAAAAAGAAAAAACTAAGATAAGTACTTTTTTAGGTGTAGTGAATATAGACCCAATTAAACTCTAGATAAAGATCCAAAATGAAGTGTTATCCATTTAATCAAATTTTTAGGATGAAAAAAAGCAAAAGAATAAATAGTATACGAACAACTATATTTTATACCATGATTATTTTTTTAATTGCTTGTTCAGCAAAACCCGAAGCAGACTTCTCTTGGACGCGACTTGAACGAAAAGCTGGAGAAGAAGTGAGTTTCAACAATTTATCAATAGATGCTAAAAAATATTCTTGGAATCTGGGCAATATGTCAATTAGTGATGATGACAATCCTGTTCATGTTTATGAAAGCGCAGGAGAATACATCATTGACCTCACAGTAAGTAAAGGGTTGAGATCGGACACGAAAACAAAAACGATTATAATTACAGAATAAACGATGAAAGCAACACTATTTTTAACACTATTGCTGATAATTATTTCTTGTAAAAAAGATGAGCCTATCAAAAGTTATCTTTCTGAAACACCCGTTTTAAAAGGTTTTTATTTAAGAGATGCCAACGGGCTTTTAATGCAAAACAAAAATGCAATAGAATCAGGCGTAATTATGCAATTGGTTGATATTAGCGGTAAAACCATTGCAACTAAAACAGGTAAATCTATGCGACAAACATTTGATTTAAGTATTCTATCTAGAGGAGTTTACTTTGTAAAGGTATTTACTGAGAATGGACAATTGGTGGGAGAAAGAAAGATCTTGAAGGAATAAATATTGTTAATAAAGCGGGTTAAATTTTAATATTTGATAACTTCGGTTAGGATAAGATGGTATATTTAAAATCCAATGGATGTCAACAAATTGGGTTCCTGATCAAACTCCCTTTTCTTCCTTCTCCAAAATCAAATAATTGTAAGCTTTTTATCAAAGCTTATCTTATTAATTCAAATTATTTTATTCTCCATACTATAAAGCTTATATTTGCAGTCTCAAATAAACTGTATTACATGCACGCATTTTCAAAAAGACACATTGGTCCTTCTCAAGATGAGAAAAAGGCCATGTTAGCAGAGATCGGAGTAGATTCAATTGATGAATTGATGGAATTAACGGTTCCAAAAGACATTCGATTAAAAAATGAATTAAACATTGATACTGCCCTAACAGAAAAACAGTATTTAGACCATATCGGTGATTTGGCCGTGAAAAATAAAGTATTCAAATCTTATATTGGATTAGGATACAGTGAGACAAACGTACCGCCAGTTATCCAAAGAAATATTTTAGAGAACCCTGGTTGGTACACGGCTTACACGCCTTATCAAGCTGAAATTGCCCAAGGAAGATTGGAAGCTTTATTGAACTTCCAAACCATGATTATGGACCTTACAGGCTTAGAAATTGCCAACGCTTCTTTGCTAGATGAATCTACAGCAGCGGCAGAGGCAATGATTATGTTCTTCAACGCAAGAGCACGTAAGGATGTTAAAGCTGGTAAAAACAAATTTTTCGTTTCTGAATTTACCTATCCGCAAACCATTGATGTAATCAAAGGGAGAGCAAAACACTTGGGAATTGAGTTGGTGTTTGGAGACCCAACCAATTATGATTTAACAGATGATACCATTTTTGGTGCTTTAGTTCAATATCCAGATGTTTATGGTCGTGTGAAAGACCTAAGAGGATTTGTTGATAAAGCAACTAAACAAAATGTAAAAGTTGCTGTGGCAGCCGATATTATGTCGTTGGTTTTATTAGAAGCGCCTGGAAAAATGGGGGTGGATGTTGTTTGTGGCTCAACACAACGATTTGGTGTTCCAATGGGATACGGTGGACCACATGCTGCTTATTTTGCAACGCGTGAGAGTTACAAAAGACATATTCCTGGGAGAATTATCGGGGTTTCTAAAGATGCAGATGGTAATGTAGCTTACCGAATGGCACTACAGACCCGTGAACAACATATTAAAAGAGATAGGGCAACTTCAAATATTTGTACAGCTCAGGCTTTGTTGGCTGTTATGGCAGGAATGTATGCAGTTTATCATGGTCCAGAAGGATTGAAATATATTGCACAAAATATTCACAATCAAACGGCAACCATCCACCAATCCATTGAGAAAGCGGGATATAAAGTATTACATGATGACTATTTTGACACTTTGTGGATAGAAACTCCTGAAGGGTTAACTTGTCAGCAGTTAAAAACTGTTGCTGAAGAACATCATATTAATTTGCGTTACATCAACGAAAATCAGTTTTCTATTAGTGTAGGTGAAAGAACAAATGATGCCGAGGTTGAAGGCCTTGTTTCTGTATTAGGTCTTGCAGCAAAAGAAACGAAGATAGATGTTGAGTTTATTAGCGCTAAAGTAAATCAAGATTTAGCGAGAAAAAATCCAATATTAACACACGAAGTCTTCAATTCATATCATTCGGAAACAAAAATGATGCGTTACATGAAATGGTTGGAGAACAAAGACCTTTCATTGGTTCATTCCATGATTGCTTTAGGTTCTTGTACAATGAAATTGAATGCCGCAGCGCAATTGATGCCAATTACATGGCCAGAATTTTCAAATTTACACCCATTTGCTCCTGTTAACCAAGCGACAGGTTACCACGAAATGATCAAAGGTCTTGAAAAAGACTTATGTGAAATTACTGGTTTCCACGCAATGTCAATGCAGCCTAACTCAGGTGCACAAGGAGAGTACGCTGGATTAATGGCAATTAAAGCTTACCATGAATCAAATGGTGATTCGCAAAGAAACATTTGTTTAATCCCTTCTTCAGCACATGGTACAAATCCAGCATCAGCAGTGATGGCCGGATTTAAAGTTGTAGTGACTAAATGTGACGAAGCTGGAAACATCGACATTGAAGATTTGCGTAAAAATGCAGAAAAACACAGCGATAAATTAGGAGCTATTATGGTTACGTATCCTTCTACACATGGTGTTTTTGAAGCTGGAATTAAAGAAATCACACAGATTATTCATGATCACGGTGGACAAGTTTATATGGATGGTGCTAACATGAATGCACAAGTCGGATTAACTAATCCAGGGAATATTGGTGCAGATGTTTGTCACTTGAACTTGCACAAAACATTTGCAATTCCGCATGGTGGTGGTGGACCTGGAATGGGACCAATCGGTGTAGCTAAACACTTAGCACCTTTTATTCCTGGAAGTCCATTAGTTGAAGGTGTAGGTGGAGAAAAAGCAATTCATGCTATTTCTGGTGCGCCTTATGGAAGTGCCTTAATCTTATTAATTTCTTATGCTTACATCAAAATGTTAGGTACAAAAGGACTTAAACATTCCACGGAAATTGCCATTGTAAATGCCAACTACATTAAAGCAAGATTGAGCAAGCACTACCCGATTTTATATTCTGGAGAAAACAATACGGTAGGACATGAAATGATTTTAGACTGTCGTGAATTTAAGCGCACAGCTGGAATTGAAGTTGCCGATATTGCAAAACGTTTAATTGATTATGGCTTCCATTCTCCAACTGTTTCCTTCCCTGTGGCGGGAACATTGATGATAGAACCAACAGAATCTGAAGACACAGGTGAATTGGATCGATTCTGTGAGGCAATGATTAATATCCGAAAAGAAATTCAATACATTGAAGACGGACATGCAGATCAAGACAGTAATTTACTCAAAAATGCACCGCATACAGCTGAATGTATGATTAATCAAGATTGGAAATATGATTATTCACCAAAAGAAGCTGCATATCCTTTGGAATATTTGGTTCGTAACAAGTTTTGGGCACCTGTACGACGTATAGATGACGCATTTGGAGATAGAAACTTGATGTGTTCTTGTCCAGCAATTTCATCTTACGATACCGAAGAGGAAGAAGCGTTTGCATAACACATTTATCAGCAGAGGATGTTTCAATACGTCCTCTGCTATTTTAACTCAACAGATATGGATTACGCAATTGAAATAAAATTTAAAGAGCTTGTAGCCGAACTAGACAAAACCTTTGGCGGTGGACTGGATACACAATCAATATTATTTCTCATTGGGGTTCAGGAATTGGGGAAAGGCTATCAGAAATTTAATAAACGGCAAAAAACAGAGTTAATGCACGTGGCAGTGTGTACCGTTTTGGAACCGTATGGTTTTTATAAAACAATAGGACGCGATGATGATAATTGGCCTCATTTTGAATTTATAAAGGAATTACCACCTTTGGATGAACGTCAGCAGCAACATTTAATGAAAGAAGCAATTCTTCATTATTTTCAAGCGGAAAATAACGAGGCTGAAGATAATATTGAAATACCAGAAGTGTTGCGTTACTTTGAAGAAAACTAATAGCTGTTTGGCTATTATTTGCTTTTATCTTGCGCGGTTTGCTGAATATAATTTAGAAACGAGAAGATTAAAGGATGAGGTGAATACGGACTCATTTGTGGTAAGCTAATCGAGGCTACACAAAATGCTTGTGCTTTCAGACTAATAATTTCTGGTTCTTCAAATTGATTCATGGCTTCAATGTCTATAATGCCACTTTTCAGCGCTGTAATGTGTTGCGGATATATTGAGAATTTTGAATCCGTGTATTCTATACGCTCTTCATGTTCATATAATTGGCGTAAATTATCAGAAACTGGTATCACTCTAATTTGTTCAAAAGTATTCGTGCTGGAAAGGTTTTTCGAGACTACTTTTTCTTGGTCAGGATTCAGTTTATACATCTTCACAATTGTTTCAATAAAGATTTTAAATCCTTCTCCAGTAATTAAGATCGGAAGTTGACTTTCTAATAGTGCTCTAATTGCACCGTTTAAGAAGAAGCTATTTTCAAATGGACCAGGTGCAATCCAAAACCCATCAAAATTCTTTAAATCATTGGGTTTAAAATTTACGATTTCATGCAATCGAATCCAATAGTAATTAAAAACAGCGTCTAAATGATCTGCGGCATACGTTATAGATTGGTTGGTTGCATCATGAGATTTTAACGTAAAGTTATAATCTCCTACAATCGCAATTTTTAATGGTCTATTCATATATTTTCAAAACAATTGACTTTTATGCTTAAAAAAATGGTTATCCTTTGAGAATAACCATCTTTCTTATAATGTTAATCAACAACTACCTTTTAAAATAGCCTTCAAAAAGAGCATTCTCAAAAACAATTGTATCAGTAGGAGTTATTAAATCATCAACTAATGAAACATTGAAATTTGCTGTAAACTTCATGTAATCTCCATTTTCATCTGATTCTTGAACCAAAGAAGTGAAGGTGAAGTCTTGTGGAAGAGTTGAGTTCTCATCACTAATCCAAACACCGCCTTGACTATCGCGATAAATAATTTCCACTCCTCCATCAGCATTTGCTTTAAAGTCTGGATTTGTATTATTATTGAAAAAAGCTGTAAAAGCATCTAATGCAGGATCTATGTTTGCATCAGCATTAAAGTTTAATTTACCTAAACCAATCTTTACAAAATCTAGCTTTTGGTCTGATTTGATAGATGAATAATATATTATTTTTGAAGGTTGAGGTGTAGGTAATATTTCCTTTGCTTGTGTTGCATCGCAGAAATATCCGTCTACATCTTTGATTAATTCGTAAGGAGCTCCTTGTAAATTAGCACTAAACGAGACTGGTAAGTCTACCTTTGGTTCTGGCGCAGGAATAACCTCATGTTCAACACAAGAAGTAAATAAAATGACAGTAAGCGCAATTGTAAATCCAGTTAAATATTTCATAATTCCAATGTTATCTAGCTAATATACGTAAAGATATAGAAAAAGGTTGGGTTTTAAAGCCATTATTATGAGATTTTATTTATTTAGCTTCGGCTTATATGAGGAATTTCGGTATTGAAAGTCCCAGTTTTTTAGCTGCATTTATTACTAAATCTAGTTGATAGGGAAGCAACTTTAAATCACCACTAATAATTTCTGTTATTCTGCGGTTTGACAAAAGATAATTGGTCAAATTTTCTCCTTCTGATATTTTTAACTCTTCTTTAATAGGAAGGAAAAACGCATCCTTGTTGCGTTGAATTGTTTTTCTAAGTTCTGATTTAATTTCTTTTTCTGCTTGGCTAAGTCTTTTCTTACTGGGTTGATTTTCGGGTATATTTTCTTCTCTAATTTTCTTTTCCGCTTGTGTGATTTGTGCTTGAAGCTGGGCTTGTATTTGTGGAGTTCTGAACTTAGGGTGAACCCTTTTAATATTTGTCCAATTCTCTATTTTTTTAGGCGATTTTGCTAATTCAATCATTATGTTTTTGTCTACTACTTTGTATGTAGGTCTATTAATTGATTCAGCTAATTGCTCTCGTTTTACCATGAGTTCTTTAAATCGAATCCATTCACGCATGGTTAGTTCCTTACGATCTTTATGTGTCAAAAAGCTGGCTGTCGCTCCTTTCTTCCAATCGTAATTTTCGAAAAATTCCATTTCTTCTGCCATCCATTCGGACTTCTGCATCTTTTGTAGCTCTTTTTTTAGTTTTTGCTCCAAAAGTGGCAAGTATAACACGTCTTCGGCGGCATAATGCTTTTGTTGATCAGATAAAGGACGTTGGAACCAATTACTTTTTTGCTGGCTTTTTTTATGCTCAATGTAGCGTTCATCATTAAGGAATAACGCTAAGGTATTATTTAAAGAAAGGGGTTCAGCATTTAATAATCTTGTGGCAACAGATAAATCATAAATGTTCTTAGGCTGTGCACCTATGTGGTGAAGAAGACGCATATCTTCATTAAATGCAAAACAAACGAGCTCAATTTCTCTGTGGTTAATTACCTCAAATAGTGGTGAAATATCTAAATCTGGTAATGGATCGATTAAGAAACATGTTTCTCCATCATAAATTTGAATTAAACAAAGATTAAAACCATATCTGAAATGATTTTTATCAAATTCTAAGTCAATGTAAATACTTTTCTGTTGAAGTAAATGCTTTACTGTGTGCTGTAAAGCTACTTCATTATCTATATATGCAATTTGTGTTTCCATTAATGGTCTCTTGACATCAAATATTCTGCTAAGGACAATAACGGTTTTTTGTGTTCATCAGAAATGTCAATTGCAGCCATATTAGCTAAAGCTTTTCGATAAAATGTTTGTTTCTGCTGTTCTGCGGCTTCTTTTACACCAATTTGATTGTAAATGGCGGTAACATTTTCCACCTTTTGTTTTCCACTGCCATTTTTAAGCAAATTACTTAATTGATTTGCGGTTGCAGTATCTGCTAATTCAAAGGCTTTAAGCAATAAAAATGTTTTTTTATTAGACAAGATGTCTCCACCAACTTGTTTCCCGAATTTTGAAGGATCTGCATAAACATCAAGAATATCGTCATGCAATTGAAATGCTAAACCAATGTTTACACCAAAATCATATATGTTTTGTATGTTGTTCTCGTTATCTTCTTGAGCTACAATTGCCCCCATTTTTAAAGCTGCACCCAATAATACGGAGGTCTTTAAGCGAATCATTTCGATGTAATCTGAAATTGTTATCACATCCGAAGATTCAAAATCCATGTCCATTTGTTGGCCCTCGCAAACCTCTTTGGCTGTGGTGTTAAAAACGGTCATTAATTTGGGTAAGACATCACCTTCATTTTTGGACAAATAACTGTATGCTTCCACAAATAGAACGTCCCCTGAAAGAATCGCAATGTCTCTATTCCATTTTTCATGCACGGTTTGCTTTCCCCTTCTTAATGGAGCGTCATCCATTATATCATCATGAATTAAAGTGAAATTGTGGAATAATTCAACGGCGATGGCTGCATTTATAGCTTTTATTCCTGGTGTGCCAAACAAACTACATCCCAAAAGGGTTAAAGCCGGACGTGTTCTTTTTCCGCCCAATGAAAGGAAGTATCGCAATGGTGCATACAGATTTTCTGGGGTTGCAGGAAGCTTTAATTGAGCGATATTATGCGCTATAACTTCTTGATATGATTGTACTTGTTGCATTGCGTTAAATTTGGCTTTTGATAAAAAGTTTCTGCTATTCTTCTTCCTCCTCTCTTGGGTGACTAGGATTATAATCAATTCTTGTTCTAGGATCAACTTCTAATTCTGATAATTCAATATCTACCTCAGCATTATAAATGTTGATGAAAGGTTCTCTAAATGCTTTGGAAGCTAAACGATTTTCTAAAGATAACAACAATGAAGGAAGGACTGTAAGGTTAGTGAGCATGGCAATTAGCATGGTTAATGAAACCAAAAGTCCTAAAGCCTTTGTTCCCCCAAATTGCGAAAAAGCAAACATTGAAAAACCAAAGAAGAGTACAATTGATGTGTAAAACATACTCAATCCGGTTTCATATAGTGCGTTAATCACACATGCGCGTTGATCGTAACTACGCACTTTCAATTCCTGACGATATTTTGCTAAAAAATGTATCGTGTCATCAACAGAAATACCAAAAGCAATACTAAATACTAAAATGGTTGAAGGTTTTACAGGAATGGTAAAAAAGCCCATAATTCCTGCGGTAACTAATAAAGGAATAAAGTTAGGAACTAAAGAAATGATGACCATTCTCCAAGAACGGAATAGGAAAGCCATTAAAATGGCGATAATGAATACAGCAATAGTCAGACTGGTTAATAAATTCTTTATCAGATATTGAGTCCCTTCTGCTGCAACAACTGATGTTCCTGTAACAAGATAGTCCATTTTTTCATTTTCAATGGACTGTTTTAATGCAGTTTTAAATTCGGCATTTTCATAGTATTGTTCTAATAATGTTGGATCCAAATCAAACTGAAATAATAAAGAGTCATTTCCATCAGCGATTTGATCTGCGGTGTTATTTCGGTAAGTATTCGATAATTCGAAAATTGAATCAGCATAATGGGGATTCCCTTCCTCAAACATCTTGAAATAAGCTTTTGCTTGTTGATAGTTGGGATTGAGAATTGTATCCATCATTTTGGAGACCTTCTTAATTTTTTCATCAATTTCATAAGAACCTAAATCTCTGATTTGCATTCTTAATCTGTAGGTTGTATTGGTGGTGTCAATTAACTCTTTTAATGACAAGCCAACCGCAGCAACAGGATACATTTTTTCAGAAGTTTCTAAAATATGTGTATGTTCCTTTTGCGTAGATAAATATGTTTCGATTTGTTGTTGAGAAGGGTATGGATCCGCAGGAACTGAATCTAAACTGTCTGTTTCTACTTCAAAATCCATAACGCGTTGAGCTAGTTTTGGATTGTTCAGAAGTAAAGAATCTGCATAGTTTGTTCTCCCTTTACGAAGTGAATCTTGGTATTCATGCACATGCTTTTTTGCCTGCATGTCAGCCTGAAATTCTTCAACATAACCTTTCAAACGCAACATATCTCTTCGTTCAATTAATTTATACATGTCAGGATTGTTACCATAATAGGCCATGTTGATTAATTTCATGAAGTTAACCAAGGAGATTGATTTACTAAACTCTGGATCCTCAAGTAGGTTCTGCTGAATGGTTTCAACCTTTTTTAAGGTAGATTTATCAAACTTTTTTCCGTCTTTTTTATAATCAATTAAAATCTCGAATGGCACAGCGCCTTGAAAGTTGTCTTGAATAAAATTAATATCTTTTAAAATTGGATCTGAATCTGGTAAATCGCTGGTTAAATTACCAGTGGCCTCCATTTTAGTAGCGCCAAAAATAGCAACTCCTACAACGAGAATTGTTACAATGTAAATGCGCTTTCTGTATGTGGTGGTGAGATAAACCAACTTATTGACAATCGAAACGGAAAACTTCTTTTCTAAATGTTTTAAATGCCTTGATTTTGGGTGTTTAGAAAACGAAAAGAGAATTGGAATTATACAGATAGATAAGACAAATACAAATAAGATGTTTAGTGACGCTGTTGTTCCAAATTCAATTAATTTTTCTGAATTGGTAAACATAAATGTTGAAAACCCTAACGCTGTTGTAAGGTTCGTTAAGAAGGTGGCATTTCCAACTTTAGCGATAACGCGTGAAATCGCTTTAATCTTATTACCGTGATCTTTCACTTCTTGATGAAACTTGTTGAGTAAGAAGATGCAGTTGGGAATTCCAATAACAATCATCAATGGCGGAATTAGTGCCATGAGAATGGAAAGTTTAAAGCCCATTAATCCAATGCTTCCTAATGACCATATTACGGCTGTAAAAACCACAAGGTTACAGAATAAAACAACCCTAAAGGACCGAAAGAAGATGTAAAGCAATAAAGAGGTTACAAAAATGGCCAGTCCAATGAAAATGTACATTTCACTTACCACCCGTTTACCCATAACTACGCGAATGTGTGGTAAACCAGCAAAGTGCATTTTGCCAAAGGCATGCTCATATCCAAGTGCAATAGCTTCTGCGTCCAGTACAACGTCTGATTTATTTTGGTCGCTTAGGTAGGCCTCATCAATATTGATCATCATTAATGATACGTGTGTAGAATCATTATACAACACACCATCATAAAGCGGTATTTGTCGGATCTCCTCACGTATTTCGTCAATTGATTTTTCTTCGAAGGTCTCGTCAATAAAAACAGGATCAGCCTCAAATTTACCTTTTTGCGTATTGTTTTTTATGGTGAATAAATCTGCTTCTGATAACACAGAGTTTATACCATCAAGCTTTGCAATAGAATCTCCCAATTGTTTCCACATCAAGAAATTCTCCTCGGTGTATAAATTGTCTGTTTTTATAGCCAAAACGAGTGCTCCACCGTCTTCGCCAAACATTTCTTTTAATTGAAGATAATCATCTTGTGCAGGTGATTTCTTTGGAAGCATGTTCCCATACTTGTTGTCCATCTCAAGGCTTGTGAAAGCAAAGTATCCAAAAAAGATTGTTAAGGCCGCTATTATAGAAATAATAACAATCCTATTTCTTAATATAAGTTGGGAAAGCTTAAACCACATGAAATTAAATTATAATTAAGCGAACAAAGTTAAAACAAAAACATAGAAGTCGATATAAATGGACTCTTTATTGTGAGACTGTAGCACATTTATTACAAACACCCTTCGCTTGAATCTCTTGTTCTTCAATTGTAAATCCAGGTATTTTTATTTCGGGAAAATCGAGGGGTTCAACACAAAAAATCTCTTCGCATTTCCGACATTGAAAATGAATGTGATTATGCTCGTGTAAACCACTGTCATGATCACATACCCGATCGCATAGTGCTAATTTTTTTATGTCTCCAGGCATTACAATTTCATGAATTACGCCTTTGTTGGTGAAACTTTTTATTGTTCTGTAAAGTGTGATACGATCAAACTCAACCAAAGACTCCTCAATGTCTTGGATAGAAATAGCATGTTCATTTTCTAAAAAAATAGTAAGCACTTCTTTTCGAAATGGTGTTACCCGTAAATTTTTATTTCTTAAAATTTCCATATCGTAGATGCAATGTTGTTGCATTTGATTATATTTGCACTATATTTTTACCAATGAAAGCAAAAGTAGCCATTTTTATTTACTTCATTTTGTCCTTCTATGGACAAGCGCAAGAGGTAACAGGAAAAGTAATTGATCAAGATACTAAGCAAGCAGTTCCGTTTGCTAAAATTGGATTTCCTGATATAAATATTTTTACGGATACGGATAGCTTAGGAAATTTTTCATTTATGGATTTACCAAAAGCACATCTCAAAATAAAAGTTACCGCTTTTGGATATGAAATAAAAATAAAGGAGATAGATTTATATACTGAAAAGGAGTTGCTTATCACATTAAAGTCAAAGCACACGGCCTTGGAAGAGGTGCAAATTACGGCTACAGAAGGAAAAATACAGCGTGAAAATATTACGGGAGTTTATGTGGCCGATAAGGATAAATTATTTCAAACTGGGGCTACAACATTGGGAGCGTCCTTGTCGATTATTCCAGGTGTACAGTCTTCCTCTGTTGGAATGGGGATAAGTAAACCTGTGATTCGTGGATTGTCGGGAATGCGTGTAGTCACTTATAATAATGGCTTACGCATAGAGAATCAACAATGGGGGAGTGACCATGGTTTGGCTGCATCGGAATTAGGATTGGGAAAAGTTGAGGTTGTGAAAGGACCTTCTTCCTTGCTTTATGGTGCAGATGCTTTGGGAGGTGTTATTCATTTTTTAGACGAAAACTACATTCAAAAAGGGAAAGAAGAGTTGTATATCTCCACAAAATTTGAATCTAATTCTTTGGGTACAACAAGTGAACTTGGTTATCGCGTGCACAAGGGAAAATGGCGTGCAAATATTTATGCGAATTATATTAATCATTCAGATTTTCAATTGCCCACAGGTGATTTTATTAAAAATTCTAGATTTTGGGGTACTCATTTAAAATCGAATATAGGGTATCGACACAACAATTACCAATTAAATATTCGGTATCAATTTGGGTTCCGGCGTATAGGAATTCCAGGACATACACATAAAGAAAATCCAAGCAGTATTGATTTTATCTCAAAAGAGCGGTCAAGAAATGGGATTATCCCAGCGCAATATAACATGGATCATTTCTTATCTATTGAGCAAACTCTTTTTCTCAAGCGGTCTAAGTTGATGTTTGAATTAGGAAACACAAATAATGATTTAAAAGAATTTGATGAAAAAATAACTTTTCCCTTTACGCATCTAAATGTAAATAATACAACTTATAATTTAAGGTGGAATTATAAAATAACAGAAAATATTGGCTTAAAAACTGGTTTTCAGGGAATGGTGAAAATTAATAGAAATCGTTTTCCTACTTCGGCATTTTTAATTCCTGATGCAAATAGTATTGATAATGGTGTCTTTGCTTTAGCTGATTACCAAATAGGAAAATGGAGATTTCAAGGTGGATTGCGATACGATCAAAGAAATTTACAGGTTTTTGATGCCAATGATGTGGATACTGCACTTGTTGGAAATATCAACACCAACGGGTTGCAAAGGAAGTTTGATGGTGTGAATTATTCAGCTGGATTTGTACGTAATGCTGCGCTTTTATCCGTGCGATTCAATGCTTCAAGCGGATATCGTGCACCACATTTAGCTGAACTCCAAGCCGACGGAATACATCACGGTTCATTGCGGTACGAAAGAGGAAATCAAAATTTGGTACCCGAATATGCAGTTCAATTTGATGCAGCGCTCGAAATTCATTTGGAACACTTAGAGATTATTTTTAATCCTTATTATAATCGAATTAGGCATTTTATTTATCTTGAACAAACTCCTGATGTAGCTGGTGATTTTCCTGTTTTTCAATTTGAACAAGCGAACCTCGCTCATTTATATGGCGGGGAGTTTGGATTTCATTATCATCCACACCGTGCTCACAGACTACATATTTATTCAAATTTTTCAATCACTTTAGCTGAGGATGATCAAGGTCAGGCCTTAAGCTTAATTCCTCAACCTAATTTAAGTACTACAATTCGTTTTGATATTAATAATGACCATTTGGTGCGTTTTAAAAACATTGTTTTGGAACATACGTATCAGCTGCCACAAAATAGAGTAGGTGTTCTTGAAACGCCTGCAGTGGATTATCATTTGTTGAATTTGGCCACTCAATTCACAATAGGAAAAAATGAGCGAATAAATTTCTCAACTGGGGTGAGAAATCTTTTAAATACAGATTATATCAATCATTTATCCGCATTAAAAAACCTAGGCTTATCCCAGCCAGGAATCAATGTTTTCTTCCGTATTAAATATAAATTAAAATAAATAAAAATGAAAAAAAGTATTGTTTTAAGTACAGTTTTAGTTTCGAGTTTATTTTTTACTTCATGTAAGAAATGTGCCGAATGTCATTACGATTCACCTAATGGAGAGGTGGAAATTGGTGAGTATTGTGGTGACGAACTTGAGGAAATTGAACAGTCTGGAACTATTGTAAATGGAACGCAATTCGAAGTACATTGTCATGACCACTAGTTGATTTGTTTTACTATTTGTAATTGTTTGTCTTTTCATTTCAACAACATCGATTTCAAAATCGATATTGTGCTTTTTGATGGTTATCTTTGTCAAAAATTAATTTGAAAATGACTTTTCATTTATTAAAACACTTTCGTGTCTCGTTTGATAATACGAGGTTAGTTATACGCTTTTTAATGTTTGTGGGTGTCTTTAGTTGGATGACTTTTACAGCAAAAGCGCAAAACAATTTATTTTCTCATTTCTCTAATGTAGAATTGCGCATAGATACAAATTTTTATCAACTTATTACAGATCGCGTTTATGTTGAAAATGAATGGAAACTGCCTTTTGAATATTCAAAAAATGCTCCAGTTGTAGAGTTTCGAATCTTTCCTAGAAAAGTAGGCGGAAAAATCCCTGCAATGCAATTGAAACAAAATAGTGCATATACGATTATTGATTCATTGACACTGCGCATAGAAGGATATTATCATTGTAAGGTAAAATTTAAAGACCTTGCTCAAGTAGAATTTCTAAATCTTCAATTACAAAAAGATGAAGGGGTTCTGGGGATTCCCCTTTTTCCTTATTCAAATACTTACGCTACCATATATCCTGGTGATGGAGATTTATATATAGGTGATGAAAAAAGTTTCGAATTAGTAACCAATAATTCCGACAATATTGCTATCAATCCATTGTGGAAGAAAAAAAACGGATACGAATATCGCATTCATCGAAGTGAAGATAAAATTTGGCTTTCAATATTACCTACTGTAACGGGTTCGATTGTGATTGACTTTTCGGTTGATTTGTTTCGCCCAAATATGGTTAATGGGCGGCCAAAATACAATACAGAGCAACAAACCTTTAATTTTAACGCAAAAGGATCGCGGTTAAAATTTTTAACATTTGATGAGCGTGAAGTTATATGGGAAGCAAAAAATCCTATGGGCGTAGAACTTCAGATTGATAATCACCGTATGTTGGCAATCAATAAAACGTATCGCTTAGAAGCTACTGATGAATCGGGAGGACCTTTAATTGCAGAGTTATATACCGTTAGAAGGTTGAGCAACGACAAAGTGTTGTGTTTGTTTCGTCCTTACAATTATCATAAAATTTCCTCTGGATATTTATACATTAAAGAGGGTGATATTCCTAAATTTATCACCAATATTAATATCGTACCAGAACCAAAGATTAATCAAGTAAGTATTTTACGGCAAGGAGGTAGTTGGGTAAAATCAAAACAGATTTACCCTGGTGAAACTGTTGAAATTCGCTTAGAGGGTGAAGGATTGAGTCGAACAAATTTTAAATTTGAAGACCTCATTGATGTTTCTACCGATAGTATAATAAAAAACGAAAGCGTTGCTCACTATTTATTGAAAGTACCCATTGACATTCGAAAAAAGAGTGTAAATATTTACTCTGGAAATAAAAAAACTGGCGTAATGTTAGATATTATTGAATATCAGCGACCGAAGAAGCATGATTTTATTGAAATTGATTATGGAGGAAAGCCAGTTATTGCCGCTGAAGCTACACAGCCTATACTGCATGAAAGTACAATTGGTGATGTAATTATTCAGTTTAATGATCAAAAAATAGACGATGCTTTTGAGTTGTATGGGAAACAATTTTTAGAAATCGAGGTAAGGATTACTGACAGTGAAAATAAATTGGTAGAAAAGCAAGTGATTGATGATATTGTGATTTGTCCGGGTGAAAACTCGCCAAGAAGCTTCTCTTATACTAGCGCTACTGGCTGTATGAATGAAATTATTTCTGTTAATGATTTTCTTTCGAATAAGACGCATAGCCTTGAAAATTGGGCTAAAGTTGAATTGATTATTAGACACAGAAAAAATATTTACGGAGGACAAGGATATACCAGTAGGGTTGAAATTATTAAATCAAAATATATTGCTTTTGATGTCGATTTATCTATTCCAGCAGGATTGATCATAAAAAAGGTTGGAGAGCCAGGTTTTCCTGGTTTAAGTGGTATTTCACTTTCTATGTTGGCACAATTTTCATTTTACCAAAGGGGAGAAATACAAAAGTTGCGACCTTTTAAAGTAGGAGCAGGGTTTTTAGCTAAAAACGCATTTAATTTTAACCCTGATGCAGAAAGAGATTTAGGGATTGTTTTATTAGGTTCTGTTTATCCGACAAAAAAGGGACGTCGTTTTTCATTTCCTCTCTATGCTGGAATGGGGTACTTTTTAAACGAATCGAAATTTTTCTTTTTAATTGGACCTGGTGTGAGTATAAACTTTTAGTTGAATTTTACTATAGGTGTTTTGTAGCGTTTTCTGAATGATTCTGATGAGAAAATGAAAAGGGTGAAAGTCATGAATCCGATCGGTAATTCTTCACACTTCCACCCTTAATTTTATTTCTACCCGTTTGAAAGCAGGTTATATTTTGTGTATTACTTTTTTCTTACGGTTAATTGTTCGATTCTTTTCTCGAATTTGTCTCCTTGAAATATTCTTTGAACAAAAATTCCTGGCGTATGGATTTCGTTTGGATCTAATTCACCAGCAGGAACAATTTCCTCGACTTCCGCAATGGTAATTTTACCCGCCATAGCCATAAGCGGATTAAAGTTTCTGGCAGTTCCTTTATAAATCAAATTTCCTTCTGTGTCACCTTTCCATGCCTTAACAATTGCAAAATCTGCCGTTAATGCCGATTCTAAAATATGAGGTTTACCATCAAACTCCCTTACTTCCTTGCCTTCGGCAACCTCTGTTCCATAGCCTGCAGGTGTGAAAAATGCTGGAATTCCAGCTCCTCCAGCTCTGCATCGCTCAGCCAAAGATCCTTGTGGGATTAAATCAACTTCTAATTCACCAGACAACATTTGTCTTTCAAATTCATCATTCTCACCTACATACGAAGAGATCATTTTCTTAATTTGCTTTTTCTGCAACAATAATCCCAATCCAAAGTCATCGACACCGGCATTATTAGAAATGCATGTTAGGTCTTTAACCTCTTTCTTAACGAGTTCTGCAATAGAGTTTTCAGGAATTCCACATAACCCAAACCCTCCTAGCATTAAAGTCATGCCAGAGGTAATCCCCTCACAGGCTTCTTCTACATTCTTTACCGTCTTTCTCATATCATTTTTATTTAAATACCTAAATCAAGACCACCTTCGTCATCTTCATTTGTTTCGGTTTTATTTTCTGAATTATACATTGAATTTGCATAGCCATAAGGTGCTTCAAATTCATCTGTAGAAATGTGAATATTCGGATCTTTATACACTTCTTGCATCATGTAGCCATAAATAGGCAGTGCCATTCTTGCTCCTTGTCCCCATTTCATTGAACGAAAACGAACAGCCATGTCTTCAGCACCTACCCAAACACCCGTAACTAAATCAGGAGTTAATCCCATAAACCAACCATCGGAGTTGTTTTGAGTCGTTCCTGTTTTACCAGCAGTTGGTTGGGTAATTCCACCCCAGTCACCTCTCCAAGTACCGCGAAGACTTGCGCCTGTTCCAGATAAAACAACTTTTCGCATCATACTTAATGTAGCAAAGGCCAATTCTTCAGACATCGCTTCTTTAGCTTCTGGTTCATGCTCATAAATAACATTTCCGTTTCTATCCTCAATACGAATAATAGAAGTAGGTTTGGTATATATTCCAGCATTGACAAACGCCGATTGTGCACCTACCATTTCTAATAACGATAAATCCATTACACCTAAACACATGGCAGGAACAACATCTTCTTCTCGAACGTTGATGTTCAAATCACGCATCAGTTTTGCTACCGCTCTTGGACCAGCAACGCCTCCCATTTTAGCCATTACGGCTACTGTAACATTATTCATGGAATTGGCAAGCCCTTCCTCGAAGGTAACAGGCTCTCCTTCCATATCTGTTCCTGAATTTGAAGGACACCATTGTGTCATGTCTTCTGGTCGAGCTCCTGTTTGAACGTCTACGCAATAAGGAATGTTTGGTGTAGTTTCGTAGGGTGTAATCACACCAAATTGCATTCCTGCAGAATAAATAAAGGGTTTAATGGTAGAACCAACTTGTCGTTTTCCTTGTGCTACATGATCATAAGCAAAATGATTAATATCCGGGCCTCCAACCCAGGCTTTAATAAAACCAGTTTGTGGCTCAACAGATACCAATCCAGCACGCATGATATTTTTGTAATAGCGTATAGAATCATTGGGTGTCATCACCGTATCAATTTCACCATTCCAAGAAAATACTTTCATGGGGACTTCCTTTTCGAAGCTTTTCATTATCTTTTCTTCTGAAACATCTCTTAGTTTTGCCTTGATATACCGCTCAGATCGTTTTCGAGCACTATTCATCAAATTTTCTATAACACTTTCTTTGATGTCGTAGGCAAAAGGATATTTATCTGTCCGTTTATTGTTTTTGGTAAAAGGTTCTTGAAGATTTTTCGCAAGGTGTTTCTTTAACGCATTTTCAGCGTGTTTTTGTATATCGGTATTAATGGTCGTGTAGATACGCAGACCATCTTCATAAATACTATAAGGCTCATCATTAGGTTTTCTATATTTTAATTTTCCATTTGGGAGTTTTTCTTTCAAAATTTCTGAAATAGTAGACCTTAGAGATTCTCTAAAGTAAGGTGCGAGCCCTTCTTTGTGGTCAACTGTTTGATAATCGGTAATGATTGGTAATTGTTTCAAACTATCATATTCCGCTTTTGAAATTGTACTCGTAAGCGCAGGATTGTTTTTAGCTGAATTTTCATACCATTTATATAGTACAACGTTTCTACGTGAGATTGCACGTAAAGAATCTTCCGCCCTTTCCGCAGCAATTTCCGCTTGGGTTACCTTATCTTTAGAAATGTTTTTGTTTCTGGCAATTCGGTCAACATAGTTTTTGACAGTAAATCCATACGGATTGTACAAACCAGGGTTTTTACACATTCCCACCAATATAGCTGCTTCTTCTGGACTTAGTTCTGATGCTTTTTTATTAAAGTACACTTTTGAAGCACTTGAAATACCAACAGCGTTGTACAAAAAGTCAAATTGATTAAGATACATGGTTAGAATTTCTTTTTTGGTGTATCTTTTTTCTAAACGCAATGCAATGACGTTCTCTTTAACTTTTTCATATAAACGACGTTCAATACGTCCCATTTCTTGTAAACGCACCTCTTCAGCAGTGGGACCTGCATTTTCCTGTTGTGCTTTTTTACGTTCGGCCCTTTCCTTTAAAGTGAAAATAAGTTTTGCAAGCTGCTGCGTTATAGTAGATGCACCTCCGGCTTCTCCCATGTTTGCTAACGCTCTACCAACTGCTTTGGCATCAATACCTGAATGGTTTTCAAAACGTTCGTCTTCTGTAGATATCAAAGCTGAAATAACATGAGGAGAAATTTCATTATAAGGTACGCTTGTTCGATTCACCTTCCAATACTTTCCTATTGATGTTACACCATCATCTGCATAAATCGTTGTTGCCAATAATTCCTCTTGATTTTCTAACATAGACACGGATGGTAAAGCTTCATCTTCAGTTTGCACATAACGTAAATAAAGAATGAAAAAGAGTGGTATTAAACCAATTATCCACAACAGAATTATCAAAATAGAAGATACTGATTTCTTAAAACGTGGTTTTTCCTTTTTTCCTTTTTTTGACATCGATCTATATTATAAACGATAAATTTAATGATAATTGACCAATTCAATTCTACATTCTCATAGAATTATATTTTTTTACGAATGATAACCCGATTTCAAGACGTTAAATTTGAAATAAGAGCCGACAAACTCATTCATGATTTAAGACGCAACGTCCATTAAGTCGATTGCTTGATAATTAATCTAACATTTGATGTTTTTTATGTCTTAAAATCACTAAATATTGGAAAGCTAAACCTTGAATTCTGCGTTATTTTTTGATTTTCACCTTTAATATTTGAAAGTATTTAATCATGTGAAAGCTTTGAATATAAAGGGTTATGTTTGTGTTTACCCTGCCTTAATATAAAGTGTTATGCATGCCTACATTATTATGTGGGTTGACTTTTGGTTTTAAATTTTTCTTCAATTTTTATTTTCAATACAGATAATTTGTGTATCTTTGTGGCAGTAGTAGTAGGTTAGGTTGATTAGTGTGATAAGAGCTTAGAACTCCCGTTCTAGGCTCTTATTCTTTTTAAGCACTTTTTATTTGTATTTTAAAATTATATTTTGGCAAAAGAACAACAGCTTATCGATTCTATATTTTCTATTCAGTCAGAAGAAGAATTTAATACAGCCGCTATATCAGTATTTCAATATCAATTTAAGCATGTACGGGTTTATCGTGAGTTTTGTAATCTACTAAATCGAACTGATCCAAAAGATTATAAAGAAATTCCATTTTTACCCATATCGTTTTTTAAAACCCACACCGTTCTTTCAGATGAATATAGAAAGAAAACAAACTTAGTGTTTAAGAGCTCAGGAACTACCTTAAATAAACGAAGCGAACATCATATTCCAAGTACTGAACTTTATGAACGTTCATTTTTACCAACTTTTTCACAGCAAATTGTTCCGCCAGAAAATGCAATTATTTTTGCTTTATTACCCAACTACATCGAACAAGGTGAATCTTCCTTAGTGTACATGGTCGATTTTCTCATTCGTGCCACTCAGCATTCCTTATCTGGATTTTATTTATCCAATCCTAAAGCATTGATTGAGGCAATTCAGAAAGCAAAAACGCAAGACAAAACAATCGTATTGTTTGGTGTTTCTTATGCGTTATTGGATTTTGCAGAAAAAAATATCGATTTATCCGGTGTTAAGATTATTGAAACAGGAGGGATGAAAGGCCGTAGAAAAGAAATGATACGTTCAGAATTACATGAAGAATTAAAAAAAGGTTTAAATGTATCTAAAATATTTTCAGAATATGGAATGACAGAACTTCTTTCTCAGGGATATACGGATGGAAGTGAGTTTTTTAGACCTCCCAACTGGATGAAAATAATGATACGTGATGTGAATGATCCCTTTCATTTTTTAGCAAATGAAAAAACAGGAGGCGTAAATGTAATTGACTTGGCAAATTTATACAGTTGTTCTTTTATTTCCACCGATGATCTTGGGGTTGAAGCAGGAAAAAGGTTTAAAATCTTAGGCAGATTTGATCAAAGTGATTTGCGCGGTTGTAATTTATTAGTCAATTAATTGTTATGGAATATTTTTTGTTCTTATTTTCGTAGTCTAATATGTAAAAATAAATACAATGAGAATATTATTTGCTTTATTAACGATTATATTAATGGGCAGTTGTGCAACCAAAGTGCCTTACACAAAAAAATAAAAGCCGATTTTGATCTTACTCCAGAAAAGATGAAAAAAGTTCAGTTTTATACCTCAGAAACCATTATTCTTGAGCGTAGTGATGAACAGCAACAAATGGCAACCACTGGAAGTTCTGGTGAGTTAGTAAAATCTGAAAGGTCTACATCTGAGCGAATTGTTATTCCCGCTAATCGACCATGTGTATTTGAAAAATTAGAAGACGATGGAACAGTTCAAATTCGCTTTGAATTGGGCGGGGGACGAGTTTTACGTTTTGCAGAAAGAAGAAATATCTCGAATGGACGTTATTATCTTGTTGCGCAATGGAACAACGGAAAAGGCGAATTAGATTACGGTGGTTCAGTGTATTATGCAGTACGTGGAAGTTCTGCGGCTTACCTTATGGTAAAACTTAAAAACTGGAAGAAAAACCAACGTAAAGACAGAGTTGTTAAAGGAATGAAGGTTTAACGTTATTAATGGTTTAGATAAATTAAATGGGTAACCCATTTAAATCGCAATAAGCAATTTCGTTTAAATCTATTTACCATTTATTGTAAAAGGCTTTGATAGTGAATAGATTAGAATAGGTTCTTCCCTTAGAAAATTAAAAATTTTCCAAGGTTCAGGATGACAGTTTCAAGGGAGGGCAATCAAAAATCAGGGTATGGAAGTGATGGCGCCTTGCGCCATCACTTCCAACCCCTGATTTTTGCCTCCTACCACTATTAGGTCTGTCATCCTGATGTGAAAATAAAAAAATCAATTTTTTATTTTGCGAAGGATCTATTTTGATTTATCCTAATTAACAATAAGAAACCAAGGTTCTGACTATCAATATAAAATGTTGGATTTGGATGGGACGTAAATTGGCAATTACAAACTATGATTTAAATGGGTAACCCTAAAATTAAAAACGAGTGGGCATTTTTGTTCACTCGTTTTTTTAATGCGTTAAATAGCTAGGTTTGTATTTGATTGTTATTTTAAATGGCTTGTGACGACGTATAAATAAAAATCTTTCATCAGCCTAACCCGCTTTATCCATGAACACGAAGTCTCAGCGCAGCTAATTTAATTTTGAATCTTCCAAATTATCGATACCCAAATTTGGGTTTCTTTGAAATCGTATAGAGCACTTTTAAACATCTGATTATTAATAAATTGTGTTTTTAAGAATCAAGATTGGTGAATAAAGCGGGCTAAGTCTCCAAAATAAGGTTCTTGAATTTTTTTAAAATACAGTTAAAATAATGATTTTCATTCGCTACCAGATTTTTGGATTAGACTATTAAATAAGTCAGGCTAAGTATTGCTGACTGTTTTTGTTACTTCAATTCGAGCCTTTGATGCAGCTCAAATAAGGCGGTTTAGAAAAAAAACGTTGTTAAAAAATTGATAAGTATTTTTAAATAACTATATTTAACTAGAATTTTAACTACTACTGATTATGCACACATCACACATCAATTTTTATAAACAAAAATTGTTTAGCGAGATTAAGCGGTAAACTTATTATGGTTTTCGCATTTTTATATATAAGTAACACTTTTCACGCTCAGATAATTGTTCGACCAGGTTTAGGGCAAATAGCTTGTCCCGAGCCTTATACTCCTTCTTGGGTGTATGGAAATAAAAAAATAGTAACTTCTGGTTCTCAAAACTGCAATGTTCGTTTGGGGCTAGGAACACAAAATCCAAAAGAAAGATTGCATGTTAAAGGAAATACGATTATTAACGGGTCAACCTTAACCCACTCTTTAGTGATTGGGCAGGAAAACCGGTTTGCCGGGAAGCTAAGCATTAATCATTTTGGTACTCCATCATCATCATCTTCATTAATACATGCTGGCGTTTTAAACCCACAAACCAATTTTCAGAAAACAGTTTTTTTACTGAAAGCAAATGGAGATTTAAGATTGAGTAATGGGACTCAAGATATTTTTTACGTTAACGGAGTGGATGGTATAACCCACACAAGAGAGGTGATTGTCGATGGTAGGAATTGGCCTGATTTTGTATTTGAGGATCAATATCCATTGTTAAAGTTAGACGAAGTTGATTTATACATTAAATCTAACGCTTTTAAATATCTATCCTAATCCATTTCGTAATTACTTATCAACCCAAAGTCCTCAAAAAGATCAAATGGTCATAAAGTCAATTGAAGGAAAAATTATAGGCAATTACAATAATGAACAAGGTATTACAAATATTAATACTACATATTTAAATAGTGGAATATTTCTCATCACTTTTATAGATCAAAATATCACACATAAGATAATAAAACAATGAAATCAATGAAAATACTAGGCTATTGCATGATTACACCATTCTTAGCCTTTTCTCAAAACGAAGAAACAAAACTGACTGTGCAAGTTTCACAAACTATTTATATGGATTTATTCTCAAACCACGGCTCGCTGATTAACTCAACAACATTAGAACTAGGAGCCGATTTTCAAAAAAAAAACGGTGATATATATCTTTATTTCACTTATGGTTTCAATACTAGTTTTTTATATAGAGGACACTTTTTAGGAGGTGCATTTGAATATCACTTCTTAAAAAATCAAAAAAAAGTAAGACCCTATTTTGGTGTATCTGTAATTACTGAGGTAGCAACAAATTATAAAGGAGGTTTTTTAGGGGAAGATAGTTTTTTAACAAATGATAGTCATATTCATACTTCAGCTGGTAATAATATTTCTTCTTTTAATAGTTCGGGGTTTTACCAATCAATGCCATTTTTAGGAAGTTTCTCGGTTGGTTGCGATTTTCGTTTAATGAAGGATTTACATCTCAACCTTTCCGTTGGATTAGCATTACAAAAATTAAAATATAAATATTTAGAATGGGAAGATCATGAAGATTATCGTGAAATACTTAAAGGTACACCAGTAAAATCTATGATGTTTTCTTATGTAAATCCGAGGTTAGGCTTAAGCTACGCTTTTTCATTTAAGAAAAAAGAAAAAATATAAACACAACACTATAAAATAATCGGAAAACATAATATTTAAAAAGAGAGAAACTAAGATCTCAACAAACCTTTCAAATGGGATGTATATTGGAACTCTTCGTAACCAATCTCAAACCTTTAAAATTATAAAAAAATGAAAAATCGTCTCACTTTGTTTTTTGTAAGTCTATATATATTAAGTTTTTCTCAAGAAAAACCATCCATTATTGTTGATGTTTCAGGTTCATTTTCAAAGGAGATAATAAGTAACAAGGCAGCTCAGGTTTATGGTGGTTTTAACTTTGATATAGGAACGAAGTTAAATAATAATAAAAACGGAGACTTTATTATATCTTTTGCATATCAATTCTCATCCAATGTAACCTATTCCTATCCTTTTGACAGTATTTCTATTGATTATGAAAATCAGAAAACAGAACATTTTGATTCAAAAGGAAATAAGATAAGACCTTATAAATCACTTCAACGAATTCATTTGATAGGTGCTTCATCAAAATATATTTTTCGAGAACATAACAAAAAAGTAAGACCATTTTTGAAAATCGCTGTTTTATCTGAAGTTTATTCTAATTATAAAAATGGACTTCTCGTATTTAATGAGTATTTTCCAAAAGTTGAACCTAGCTTTAGCTATATCGATCCAACCCCAGGTGGAGAAGATCCAGCAGTTGATTATTATTATTCTCATTTTTATTATTCTACACCTTTAGTAATTAATTTTCTTGGTGGAGTCGATATTAAACTAATTAAAAATTTAAACTTAAATATTGCACTGGGCTATGACTTTCGTATAATGAAGGTGAAATATGCAGAATGGAAAGAAAATGATAATGTTTATGACAAACTCAAAACAATTCCAAATGAAAACATAAACTCACATATGCTAGATGTTCAATTAGGATTAACCTATGCTTTTTCATTCAAGAAAAAACCTACAACTCCAAAATAAGAAACAAACAAAACCAGATTTTTCAATATAATCTTTTGAAATCTAATTAAAAAGAGTATCTTTAATTTAAGATTACTGCTACTATGAAATGCGCTAACTACTCAATGCTTCCTGTCGACAAAATGAAATTACCTTTTATTGGAATAGCTGGTTATAACAGTTGGCCAGGATATACCCCGTTTAAGTTCACACATGAAAATGATAACGTAACCATGGCTCCTCACATTTACGATATGTGGAAAACCACAATTCGTGTAAAAAACCACATGAATGGGGAGGATGTAATTAATACCTTGAGTGATACATGGGGAGGCTGGAAGCATGGGATGGGAAAAGCTGAAAATGATGGGATATTTAAGAAGTATGCTGTAGAACAACAGAATTACATTTCTTCTAATAAAAAAATGGCTGTAGGTTATGTTTATAATAGAACTTATAATGTCAAAACAAGAGGAATAGGATCGCCTTGTAGCAATATTAACATGGATCCCAAGTATAATACCCCTAGAAATACTGAATGGAACTATGTTAAGAATTCTGAGCAATTGCGTGTAACCAATTTAAAAACCCATACTAAATATCGTATTTATTGGTATTCTGCTTTTCGAGCAGGAGATGGATATTTAAAAAGTGATTGTATTGAGACTAATAAAAAAATGGGAACTGGGGAATTACCTTAAGATACCCTGAATTAACAGTAAGTCATAATGGTAGTAATGATTTACCTGCTGCTTGGTTTGTAATGTATAAGGAAGATTGCGAGGTAAGCAAGTCTTTAGTCAACACGGGTTTAGACAGTCTATCAAATGAAGAGACCCTGCAATTAGACGACAACTTAAAGCCTTTAAGTGTTTTCCCTAATCCTTTTCAAAACTACATATCAATTCAAAGCCCCCAAAAAGACCAAATGGTTTTAAAGTCTGTAGAAGGAAAAATTATAGGAATTTACAATATAGAAGAAGGGCTTACAAAAATTAACTCCTCTTTTTTTAATGATGGAATGTATATTATCACTTTTATGAATCAAAACAAAACCTTTAAACTAATCAAACAATGAAAACTTTAGCCCTTTTCATATTTAGTGTATTATGTTCTCTTTTGAGTTTTTCTCAAGAAAATGAAACAAAGATGAGTGCTCAGCTTTCAAATAGTACCTTCTCTCGCGTTTTCACAAATACTCACGATCTTTATAATCTAACAAAAATAGATCTTGGCATAAACTTTCAGAGAGCAAAGGGTGACTTTTATTTATTTGTGACATATGGCTTAAATACCAACCTTTTACTATCTTCTCAGAAATCTGCAGGCTTAACCGTCTTTTCTTATAAAAGCCATATGTTCGGTGGCTCTTTCGAGTATCATCTATTGAGTATTCAAAGGAAGGTCCGACCCTATTTTGGAATGAGCATTTTAAGTGAATTAGCCACAAATTATAAAGATGGCTTTATGACACCAAATTCTTTTTATATAATAAATAAACCTCTTAATTCTATGACAAATTCTTACCTTTTCAATATCTCAAACTTCTATCAATCTACCCCTTTTCTAGGCACACTTTCTTTAGGTTGTGATTTTCGTTTAAGTAAAGTTGTACGCCTCAATTTTTCTATGGGTTATAGTCTAAGGAAAATGAAATATAAATACTTAGAGTGGTATGATGGCGACAATTACCGTGAAATGTTAAAAAATGTACCAGTGGAATCAAAAATGTTTCATTTTATCAATGCGCAACTCGGATTGAATTATACTTTTTCAATAATGAAATCAAAAGAAAATACTAAAATATAAAACCATGAAAAAACTACTCTTCATCCTCCTTATTACATTAGTAGCGACAGGATGTAAAAAAGAAAAGAAAATTGAAAGAAACCTGTGGAAAAAGGTGGTGAATGGGAGATTAAATCATTTGAGGAGTCATACACCTCAGCATCTACTCCAGAGTATAATGATTCATACGTAATCAACAATGGAGGAACTATTCAGTTTGAGAAAGATGGAACAGGAAATACAAATTATTCTTCAGAGTTAGCTATTTATTTAGAAGGTCTTCTGTATGAAGAATACATTAATAAGGAATTTACTTACCACAATTCAGAGCACTCAATTTATCTTATTTATGCTGATCATGGTGGAGTAGCTTATAATCTAGAATGGGAAAAAGATAAAATGATAATGAGTTTTTCAGAGGTCCAAGAGTTTGAGGATTATGATGAGAACAACAACCCAATACAAATAACAACTACCTATTCATTGAAATTTATTTGCGAGAAAAAGTAAGACCTATTACCTTCAATAATAAATAATTAAATTTGTACAAAATGAAAAATATATTAATTTTACTATTTGCTTTACTTTTATTTTCGGCCTGTAAAAAAGAAAAGAAAATCGAAAGAAATTTATGGAACAACGGAGGAAAATGGGACATTGTTAAATACGAAGAGATTGTTACTTCCACCTGGCCTGCCAATGAAAAAAATGATGTATACGAAAACTATGGCATGATGCAGTTTAATAGGGCTGGATCGGGTTGGATGATTCATGCAGAAGATTACGATGCCTATAAATATGATTTCAGATATTCCAACACACCAAATGAGCTAACCATTAAATACCATGAATTTGATGACTCAGATACTTATACTTTAGATTGGAAAAAAAATTCGTTTACGCTAACACAAAGCGGAACATCTACTTACTCTCCAAGCCCTAGTGATCCGTCCTTCACTGTTACAGATCATCGCTTGTATAGGTATACCTGTGAGAAACAGTAAGCGAGGTTAATTTGTATAATGAAACAACAATAATTACACAAGAATTTTTAAATATAAAAGAAGAAAGTAACATTTACTCCAATCCGTTTGAAAAATCCTTTACAATAAAAAGCATCCAAGATGATGTTTTTATTCTTTAATCTTTTGCTGGAACTATTATTGGAGAATATAAGGTGGGGAAAGGAGAGACAAGAATAACTAAAATTCTTTCGAGTGGGTTGTATATTGGTAGGTTACAAAAACAAAGTCAAACCTTTAAAATTATAAAGCAATGAAATCTTTAACCCTTTTCATATTTAGTGTATTATGTTCTCTTTTGAGTTTTTCTCAAGAAAATGAAACAAAGATGAGTGCTCAGCTTTCCAATGGATCTTTCACTCGAATTTTTGATAATTATTCAAACCTATACAACCTTACAAAAATAGAATTGGGATTAAACTTTCAAAGACCAAAAGGTGATTTTTACTTTTACGCTACTTATGGATACAAGACTAATATAATATCATCAGAAGACAAGGCTCTTGGTAAAACTCAATTCGCATATAAAAGTCACATGATAGGCGGTTCTTTTGCGTATCATTTATTGAGTAATCAAAAGAAAGTTCGTCCCTATTTAGGATTGAGCATTTTAAGTGAAGTAGCCACAAACTATAGGGATGGTTATTTGGGTAGAATGAATTATGGAATTATAAATTATTATACATACCTTACTGTTTATCCTTATAATTCATACAACTCAAACTTCTATCAATCTACCCCTTTATTAGGAACTATTTCTTTAGGTTGTGATTTTCGTTTAAGCAAAGATGTACGCCTCAATTTTTCTATGGGTTATAGTCTAAGGAAAATGAAATATAAATACTTAGAGTGGTATGATGGCGACAATTACCGTGAAATGTTAAAAAATGTACCAGTAGAATCAAAGATGTTTCATCATATAAATGCGCAACTCGGATTGAGTTATACTTTTTCACTCAAGAAAAAAAGTGATTCCCCACGACTATACCAGTAACATTTTTATAGATTTCTCCATCCCAAAATCTTTGATTTTTGGGATGATCGAAATGACAGTCGTGTGGGGTCAAATTAGGAAAAAAGAAGAAAAGCTCTGCTTTTCTTCTTTTTTCCATTTGTCTTAGCCTGAAACCGGTCTTTTCGACAGAATCCCAATTTATTGGGATGACGAGAAATCTTTATATATATCTTTTGATATTTCATTTTTTACAATAAAAGTCTTACAGATTGAGGATTTTAACTTAAAGGTTGACTATCAAGCAAGATATCCATTAAAATTCTTAGTGGTAAGAAGGCGGAGAATCAAGAAAAAATCTTCAACTCCAGACTAATAGTTTAACCCTAGATTATTAATGACCTTACGAGATGCTTCGCTGAGATTTCGTGTTCATGAATAATTCTATCTAACAAATTGACTAAGTTACTAAAATCGGCTATTTTATATCACAAAAGCCCCGCTACTTTTGAATACAGATAATATTTTGATTCACGATTTTTTTTGTCATCATTCTTGTTTTGCTACGCGACAAAAATGCCACCAAAAAGAATTATACCGATATTTATAGCCCCGCGTTGCGCTTTGCTTACACGGGGCTATAATTACTTGACACCTTCAGCGTCAGGTGTAATTCAATCTAAAAAATCCGACTTAGTCGATGAAGTTAGCTATTTTATGTTACAAAAGACCCTGTCTTGGAATCCGGGTTAATAATCTAGGTTAAATACTTTCTTTTTAGCTGGAAGCAAAAGCTGTTTCAAAAACTTTTAATTTTTGCATCAATTCTTCAAACTCCCTAAAAGATAAAGTTTGTTGTCCATCCGTTGCTGCCTTTTCAGGTGTTTTATGCGTTTCAATAATCAATCCATCAGCACCTACAGCAGCTGAAGCTAATGCCATTTGGGCTACGTGTTTCCGAATACCTATGCCATGAGAGGGATCTACAATAACGGGCAAATGTGATTTTTCTTTTAAAATTGGGACAGCATTCAAATCTAAAGTGTTTCGGTATGCATTTTCAAATGTGCGAATGCCTCGCTCACAAAGTATAAGTTTTTCATTTCCGCTTTTAAAAACATACTCAGCAGAATATAAGAGTTCATCAATTGTTCCACTAATTCCTCTTTTTAACATCACGGGCTTATCTACTTCTCCCAAAGCCTCTAAAAGATTGAAATTTTGAGCATTTCGAGCACCGACCTGAAAGATATCAACATAAGGCATCATCTCCTCAATTTGACCAGATTCCATTACTTCGGTTATAATTTTAATGCCGTTTTGTTGACACGCATTGTAAAACATTTTCAATCCTTCCATCCCTAAGCCTCTAAAACTGTATGGACTTGTTCTTGGCTTGTAAACACCGCCTCTCATAATTCGAACTCCATTTTGTTTTAAGGATTCAACTGTGGCATTAATTTGTGCTTCACTTTCAATGCTACACGGCCCTGCCATAACTGTTAATTTACCGTCTCCAATTAACACATCGTCTCCGCAATCGATAACCGTATTATTAACTTTCCATTTGTTGCTTACCATTTTATGCTTGCCTTTTACCCGATGTACATCAAGAATTCCATTCAGGTGTCCAACCTTCCGAATATCAAAGGCTTCTTTTGGTGTGCAAATAAAATAAGTTCCCCTTTGTGTAACAACAGGATAAAAGTTAATATGTAATTGATTTAATTGTTGTTCTAAGTGCTGTTTCTCATCAGCTGTTATTTCTTTTTTTAATTGAATAATCATTCCTTTAGTTTTTGGGTCTAATGTTTTTAATAAATTTTTGAATATCATTTTCTAGTGTCGTGGAGTTTTCTAACTGCTTAATAAAAGCACTGCCAATGATTCCCCCAGCTGCATATTGACTAGCAAAGTCAAAATCTGCCTTACTTCCAATGTTAAATCCAATCAAAATAGGATTGTTTAATTGCATTGTTTGAAGCTTTTGTAAGTATGCAGCTGCAGATTGAATTCCTGTTCCCGCTCCTGTCGTGCTTGAAGTACTCACCGCATAGATAAAAGCAGTGCTACATGCATCTATGTACCGAATTCTTTCTTCGCTAGTTTCAGGAGTTACCAAGAAAATGGGCGCAATCCCATATTTTTCAAAGGTTGTTTGATAATGCTCTTGATAAACAGGGATTGGTAAGTCAGGCAAAATAACGCCTTGAATATTGTTTTGCTGACATTTTTCACAAAATTTTTCTACGCCAAACTGAAGTACAGCATTAAAATAACCCATCATTATTTTAGGTATTTTTGACTCACATTTTGCGAGCTGCTCAAAAATTATTGAAGTAGATATTCCGTTTTTTAGCGCAATAGCACTACTTTTTTGTATGGTTGGTCCATCACTAAGCGGATCAGAGTATGGCATTCCAATTTCTACCATATCCACTCCTGCTTGCTCTAAACTGTTTAAAATGATAGGCATACTTTCTAATGCGGGATATCCTGCAGTAAAATAGATATTAAGTATTGGCTCTTTTCGGTTTTTGAATATTTCTTTTAATTGCATTACAATAGGTTTTTTGTAAGTGTTTCTAAATCTTTATCTCCTCGTCCACTCAGATTAATTACGATCTTGTCAGTGGGTTTAATTTCCATTTTGTTGAGATAGGCCAAAGCGTGGGCAGATTCTAAAGCAGGAATGATTCCTTCATTTTTGGATAGGAACAATGCGGCGTTTAAAGCTTCTTGGTCAGTTACGCTGTGGTAATTTACTCGTTTAGTTTGGTGTAAATGTGCATGCTGTGGACCTATTCCTGGATAATCTAGTCCTGCAGAAATGCTATGTGGCTCAATGATTTGTCCATCCTTATCTTGGAGTAAAGTGGTCATACAAGCATGAATAATTCCTTGTGTTCCCAAAGTTAAGGTTGCAGCAGTTTTTGCGGTGTGAATTCCTTGTCCAGCTGCTTCTACGCCTACGAGTTGTACTGCTTTATTTGATAAATAATGATAAAAAGCTCCAATTGCATTACTTCCGCCGCCAATGCAAGCAATTACATGAGAAGGATCACCTTTCAATTGATTTTTAATTTCCTTGCTGATTATTGCTTGAAATCGCGCCACCATATCCGGATATGGATGGGGACCAACAACAGATCCAATTATATAGTGTGTATCAACAGGGTTGTTAATCCAATCACGAATTGCTTCATTTGTAGCATCTTTCAAGGTTTTACTTCCGCTTTCAACGGGTATGATGGTTGCACCCAACATTTTCATTCGTGCAACATTCGGAGCTTGTCTTTCTACATCTTTTGCTCCCATGTAAATACAACATTCTATTCCCATTAAAGCACATGCTGTGGCGGTAGCAACTCCATGTTGACCTGCTCCTGTTTCGGCAATAATTCTGGTTTTATTTAGTTTTTTAGCTAATAAAATTTGACCTAAAGCATTATTGATTTTATGGGCGCCTGTATGACATAGGTCTTCTCGTTTGAGATATATTTTTGCGCCATAATGTGCACTAAGTCGCTTGGCAAAATAAAGTGGAGTAGGTCTGCCAACATAATCTTCCAAAAGCTGCTGAAGTTCTTTTTGAAAGGATTTTTCTTGTAAAATGGTTAAATATGAGTTTTGTAATTCTTCCACGTTGGGATATAGCATTTCGGGAACAAATGCTCCTCCAAATACGCCATAAAACCCAGCTGCATCTACATTATAATCTTGCTTCATTTTTTAATTTGTTTAATGGTTTGTTTTACTAAATCGATGTTTTTTAATCCAGGCTCTGTTTCATATTTACTATTGATGTCAATTCCGATTAATTGCTCAAAGCTTAGGTTCTTTATTGTATCAATGTCATTGTTTGTAATTCCGCCACTTAAGAAAAAAGGAGTTTGTTCTGTGTAGTTTTTAAGAATTGCCCAATCGAATTTTTTACCGCTACCTCCATATTGTTTTGTTGGAGTATCAAAAAGAAAATAGTCAACAAAAGGTGTATATGTTTTTAATGAACTCCAATCGAAGTTTGCGCTAGTTTGAAAAGCTTTAATGATGCTATAGCCTTTTTCGTTGAGTTTTTTTGTAAATGATGCACTTTCATTTCCATGCAATTGAATATAGTCAAAACCAAAGGCAGCACTTTTGTCTTTAATTTCTTCCATTGATGCATTCACAAATACGCCAACTTTATTTATTTCTGAGGATAATGCGTTGATGCTTTTTATAATGTTATGACCAATATATCTCGGAGATTTTTCGTAACAAATAAACCCCATAAAATCGGGTCGAAGGTTTGCTATACCAACGATGTTCTCCGGTTTTTTCATTCCACAAACTTTAATCTTCATGTAGTAAAGTTTTATATTCATCAATCAAAATCTTACAGGCCTGTGCAGGATCGTCGTGTTGCATAAAATACCCGCCGATAAGAAATCCATCAAAACCTGTATTTTTTAATTCCAGCATTTGTTCTGCGGTTTTTATTCCGCTTTCGCTAATTTTCACGAGTTCTTTAGGAAGTGCTTCATATAATGCAATACTTTTATTTATGTCTGTTGAAAAGTCACGTAAATCTCTATTGTTAACTCCAATGATATCAATGTTTTTATTTATGTATTTTTCGATCTCTTCTTGTGTTGTAACTTCTAATAACACTTCGAGGTGTAAGGTTTTGGCAAAAGCGGCTAGGTTTCTACATTCTTGTGGTGTTAAACACGCAGCTATTAGTAAAATACAATCGGCTCCGATACTTTTTGCTTCCACAATTTGATATTCATCAATGATGAAGTCTTTACGTAGAATCGGACAGAAATTGTTTTCGCGAGCGGTTATTAAATCTGCGTTTTTCCCACCAAAATACTTTGTATCTGTAAGCACAGAAAGCGCCGCTGCTCCTGCTTGCATATATGAAATGCTTAGTTTTTCAATATCTATTTGAGCATGAATCAAACCTGTGCTGGGTGATTTCCTTTTAATCTCAGCTATGATGCCGGCTTTATCTTTTCGGGTCAAATATGCTTTCATTGAAACAGGTGTTGTCTCAAAAAATACACTTTGTGTTAAACTTTTAATGGTTTTAATTTCTTGTTGTTGTCGCACTAATTTTCTTTTATCAGCGATAATTTTTTCGAGTATATTCATGATGTTATGAGTTTAGTGAATGATTGTAAGGCAGATTTGTTATGTAAAGCCTCTTCTGCAATAGCGAGCGCTTCGTTAAATGGTTGATTTTTATGAAAACACTGGATGGCCATTGCCGCATTAGCAATCACGGCCTTATTTTGCGCCAGTGTTCCTGCTCCGTTTAAGATCTTTACAAATAGTTCAGCGGATGTTTTTACATCTTTTCCACCGCGTAAATCTTTGGCTGTTATTTTTGTTGAGGTGACTTCCGTCGGTAGTAATAACCGTTCTTGTCCTGGACTAATGATTTTTGCTTTTCCTGTTAGGCTGATTTCATCATAACCATCCATAGCGTGAACAATGCGGTAATTCACCTCTTCATTTTCATATATGTATTTGTAATACCGCTGAAGTTGCAGGGAAAATACGCCTACCAATTGCTTTTGTGGCATAGCCGGATTTACCATAGGACCGAGCATGTTAAAAAACGTGGGAATCCCGATGTTTTTTCTAATCGGTGCGACTTCTTTCATGGCAGGGTGAAAGAGTGGCGCATGTAAGAAACAAATTCCACTTTTATCAATTTGCCGTTTAAGTTGATCTTTATCATTCGTAAATTGATAACCTAGGTACTCCATTACGTTGGATGAGCCACATGTAGAGCTGACGCCATAATTCCCGTGTTTGGCCACTTTATATCCTGCGCCTGCAACAACAAAAGAGGCTAAAGTACTGATGTTAAAAGTATCTTTTCCGTCGCCACCAGTTCCGCATAAATCAATTGGATCAAATTCTGACAAGTCAATTTGAATACATCTTTCGCGCAAACAATCTCTAAATCCTTTTAATTCCTCAACGGTGATGTTCCTCATTTTGAAAACCGTTAAAAAGGCACTTACTTCATAGGAATTGTACTTCCCTTCAGAGATTTCACCAAGAATCGCTTTGGCCGCTGTTCTTGAAAGGTATTGTTGTTTGAAAAGTTTTTCTAAAATTTTTTTCATGATTTATCGTTCTTACAAATGCTTAAAAAGTTGTTGATTATTTGTTCCCCTTTTGGAGTTAAAATACTTTCTGGATGGAATTGGATGCCATAAAGCCCTAGGACAGTATTTTCCAACCCCATAATGTTTCCCTCTTCGGTTTGTGCCGTGACCTTGTAGTTACCTTTATAGTTTGAATCAACATCCCATGAATGATAACGACCTACCTTTAATGGGTTTGATAAACCTTTAAAGAGTTTTGTTTCAAAATCGATGATTTCTATTTCAGATTGAATACCGTGATAAACATTTTGTAATATACGGAGTTGGCCGCCTAAAAATGTGGCAATAGCTTGATGTCCTAAACAAACCCCAAGTATTGGCTTTTTTCCTGCGCACTTTTCAATAATAGCCATTAAGTTTCCTGCCTTATCTGGTGTTCCTGGACCTGGAGAAAGCACAACAGCATCATAGTTCAGTGCTGCTTCGGGGGTAATTTTATCATTTCTAAATACACTTACATCGTTTGCGGCTTGTCTTAAAATATATACCAAGTTGTAGGTAAAACTGTCGTAATTATCAATAACCAGTATTTTCATAACTCATTTGCTTTTTGAATGGCTTTTCTAATGGCCTTAATTTTATTATTTACTTCTTGTAACTCTCCTTCAGGAGTGCTTTCTGAAACAATTCCGGCACCTGCTTGGTAAACAAGTGTGTTGTTTTTACTTAAAATCGATCGAATGATAATTGCATGATTAACGCTGCCATCAAAACCAAAAAAACCAATTGCACCACCATAAAAATTACGCTTATGTTTTTCATATTTTTGAATTAATGATAGGGCTTCGTATTTTGGCGCACCAGACAAAGTTCCAGCAGGAAAGGTGTTCCCAAAAGTTCGAATACTGCTTTGATGAGGTAATAACTTTCCTTTTACTTTACTGACCATGTGAATTACATGAGAGAAAAACTGAATTTCAGCATAATTTTCAACTTTTACCTGTGCTGCATTTTTGCTTAAATCGTTTCTAGCTAGATCAACTAACATTACATGTTCTGCCATTTCTTTAGGGTTTTTCTTGAGTTCTTCAGCACGCTTTTTATCTTCACTTTGTGAATCTCCTCGCAAAATTGTACCTGCAATTGGGTTAATGGAAGCTTCGCCATTATGGACTTGTAATTGTGATTCTGGAGAAGCACCAAAAATTTTAAAATCCCCATAGTCGAAGTAAAAAAGGTAAGGTGAAGGATTAATGCTTCTTAGGCATCGGTACAAATTGAAATCATCTCCTTTGTATTTTTGCTCAAATGCCCGTGATAACACCAATTGAAAAGTGTCACCTAATTGGCAATGGCGAATTCCTTTTTCAACCATCGTTTTATACTCAGCATCTGTTATCGTTGAGGTCTCATCGCCATCTGTGGAGAATGAGAAATTAGGTAGATTATTTATGTCAATCAGTTGCTCTACAAAGGAAATACCTTCTTTAAAATTGCTTTTTTCATCAGTTTCGTTTTGTGTAATGTATAGTTCGTTTTTAAAATGATCAAAAACCAATACGTAACGGAAAAATTGATATTTTAAATTGGGATTATCTTTTACTGCATGGGTTGCGGAGTTCATTTCGATGTCTTCCATATATTGAACCGCCTCAAAAGAAGAGAACCCCCAAAGTCCTTGGGTGTTAAAAGGCAATTCTGTGGTGGTGGCTTCGAAATGAGCTATGAAATCTTGAAAAGCTGTGTAAACGCTTTGATGTTCTTCAGCAACGAAGCTTTTTGTTTCTTGATGAGGTAGCTTGTATTCGTAAGCTTTTCCTTTTGCTTCAAAGCCTGCGTATGGGGAGAGACAGATAAAGCTTTTACTATCGGTACGATCATGATAATCTGCACTTTCAAGCAACAAGGCATTCGGAAAATGATCCCTTAGCTTATTGTAAAGATTAACCGGTGTGTATAAATCGGCTAATTTCTTTTTGTGTTTTGTGTAAACTTTATATTTCATTGTTTTGGTTTTTCATGTTTGTTTTTCGTTTTGGCGCAAAAAAAAGCTTGCGAGAAGCAAGCTTTATAGTTTTTTTGGATACATATATTAGCGTCTTCTCAGATTTTATAATCTTTAAAGTTCCACCACCAAATATTGTATGTAAGTTCTTGTTTTGACATTGTTTATTGCAAAAAAAAAGACCTGCTAGAAGCAGATCTTTAGTAAATATTATTTATAGCATGCTTCATTAGAATATTTCATCTAAGCACCACCAGTTATTTTTAATTGTTGTGTTCATTTCGACGACAAATATAATGGAATAATTCATTTGAACGTTTTTTCCACATAAAAATCAATTAAACTTCCATCAGATTAAAAGAGATATCAGTCTTTTATATGTATATTTACCTGTTAAAAATCAATTATTATGAAATATACAGTAATTACATTAGGAATATTTACTTTAGGTTTACTTGCTAGTTGCAATGAAAACACCGACAAAGTTGAAGCGCAACAAGAACAAGTGGTGGATGCAGCGGAACAGGATCAAAATGAAAAACAAGCGGCAGATGAACATGATCATCACCATGACAATGGAGAGGAAATTTCTTTAAACGAAGGAGAAAAATGGGAAATCAACGAAGAAATGGAACCTTATGTGCGTAAAGGAGAGGATTACTTAAAAGAATACGTAAAGTCTCAAGGAGAAGATTACGAAATGCTAGCCAAAAATATCGAAGCTCAAAACAAAGAATTAATTTCGAGTTGCACCATGAAAGGGGAAAGCCATGATGAATTGCATAAATGGTTACATCCACATTTAGAGCTAACCAAAAAATTAGCAGTTGCTACAAATCAAGAGGAAGCTAATGACGTGATCAAACATCTGTTGGCATCCTATGATACTTTCCATCAGTATTTTAAATAACAACATACTTATCCGCTTGTTGCGCTCACCAACAACAATTCAGGAATGTCGCCGAATGGTTATTGTGATTTTACAACCAAATTTGTTGAAATTAATTCAGGCGGAACGTTTTCATTTTCAGCTGATTTCTATACAGGTCCTTCCGGTACGTACACCCACAATATTGCAATTTAGATTGATTGGAATCAGGATGGAACTTTTGATACTTCTAATGGTTCAATAGAACGTGTTTATGACATGGGGAATGGATATGCAGGTGATGCAAATGACGATATTACTGTTCCTGTATGTACATCAACAGAAAATGCTGGCGCAGGAAATGATTGGGCAGTAGAATATTATTTCAATAATGGATTTACAGGAAATGTGCTTTCATATACCTATAATAGTACTGAAGCTGCTAATGCTTGGTTTTATACGCAAGCTATGTCATTAGAAGCTGGTGATTATGAAATATCTTATGAATATGCCAATAGAAATGACCAAAACAATCCTGAAAAAATGAGGGTTGCTATAGGTACGGATGCCAACGCAGGAGCTATGACAACAGAAATAACAGGCAAAGTCTACAGTGGTTTCTTCTACCATTTATCAGGTGGTTCAAATAACATTTCACTTGATATGTCTGCATTGGCAAAAGGAACTTATATCGTAAAAGCATCAGCGGCCAATACTGTAAGCACTCAAAAAGTGATTAAACAATAAAGTCAATAAAGCAAACGCTTCTTTTTTTGAGCCGTTAAATAAGCTGCATATCCTTTCATGGTGGCCCTATGAAAAGCGACTTTTTGTTTGTGAAATTTGTATTGCTTAAAAAATAAATGCTCTTCAATCAAGATGATTTCATTCTTGTTGTGCAATAATTCACTTTCCTCAAATAATTGATGCGGAAACACCAGTTGTATGGTCTTTTTCATGTTAGGCAATTCAAATATTGTTGCTTTCCATTTTAGTGCCGATTATTAAATAACAATAAAACATTTTAAAAGTTTATGTTAGGTGTATATCTCTAATTGATGAATTACATGAGGTAAGATGTCAGGCCTTTTATTAGATAAATATGTTTTAACGGTCAATTGAAAGAAAATCCTTATTTTCGGAAATCAAAATAAACAACATAAGATGAAGAAAATAATAGTAGGGGCACTTACTGCGGGAATTCTTTTCTCTTGCGGACAAAATGAAAGTGAGACAAAAGAAGAAAAAAGTAAAGACGAAACGGTTCAATCGGAAGCAACAGAAAATAATGATTTTGAATGGGAAGCAGACCGATTTGCTGACATTCGCGTGTTGCGATACAGAATCAACGGATTTGATAAATTAACATTACAACAAAAGAAGTTGGCGTATTATCTAACTCAAGCTGGATTGAGCGGGAGAGATATTATTTACGATCAAAATTACAAGCACAATTTAGAAATTCGTAACATTTTAGATCACATTGTGGCAAATCATGATGGAGATAGCTCTGAAGATTGGAAAAACTTCTTGCAATACACAAAACAAGTTTGGTTTGCTAACGGAATTCACCACCATTATTCAAAAGATAAGTTCGAACCACAATTTGAGCAAGATTATTTCTTGTCGCTTTTAGAAGCAACAGATGCTGAAATAAGTGAGGACGCTTTAAATGCTATTTTTGATCCGAATGTTGATGCAAAAGCGGTAAACCTAGACGCTTCAAAAGGAATTGTTGCTGGTAGTGCAAATAACTTTTACGGAGAAGGCGTAACTGAGGAAATGGTTGATGCATATTATGCGAAAATTAAGGATCCTAACGATACTACACCAATTTCTTACGGGCTAAACTCCAAAATGGTACTTGATGAAAACGGAGAGTTGAAAGAAATTCCATGGAAAATTGGAGGAATGTACGGTGCTGCGCTTGAAAAAGTAGCCTATTGGTTAGAGAAAGCAACGGAAGTAGCAGAAAATGATGCACAGAAAGAAGCGTTAAAATTGTTGATTAAATATTATCACACAGGCGATTTAAAAGATTGGGATGCATACAGTATTGCTTGGGTTGAAGCCACAGAAGGAGATATCGATTACATCAATGGATTTATTGAAGTATATGGTGATGCCAAAGGATACAGAGCAACTTACGAAACCATCGTTCAAATGAAGGACTTCGAAGCTTCTGCACAAATGAAAGTTTTAGAGGATAATGTTCAATGGTTTGAAGACAATTCTTCTATTATGGATGCGCATAAAAAGAAAAACGTTAAAGGTGTAACTTATAAAGTAGTAAATGTTGTAGGAGAAGCTGGAGATGCGTCACCATCAACACCAATTGGAGTGAACCTTCCAAATGCTGATTGGATCAGAGCAGAACACGGTTCAAAATCTGTTAGTTTAGGAAACATTGTTGAGGCTTATGAAAACGCTTCTGGTAGTTCAATGCTACAAGAGTTTACTTATGACGATGAAGAATTAGAACGTGCGAAAAAATACGGTGCTTTAGGCTCTAAGTTACACACCTCTCTTCATGAGGTAGTGGGACATGCGAGTGGTCAATTGAATCCTGGAGTTGGAACACCTAAAGAAACCCTAAAAAATTATGCAAGTGCATTGGAAGAAGCGCGTGCTGATTTAGTCTCACTTTACTTTTTGATGAATGATAAATTGGTTGAATTAGGTTTAGTGGAAACCCTAGAAGTTGGAAAAGCAGAATACGACGCTTATATCAGAAACGGCTTAATGACACAATTGCAACGTATCAAATTAGGGAATAATATTGAACAATCTCACATGAGAAATCGTCAATTGGTTGCTGCATGGGTTTATGAAAAAGGAAAAGCAGACAATGTAATTGAAAAAATCCAAGAGGATGGAAAGACTTATTTCAAGATCCGTGATTATGTCGCTTTACAAGGATTGTTTGGAGAATTGTTAAGAGAGATTCAACGCATCAAATCTGAAGGAGATTTTGAGGCAGGTAAGAACTTAATTGAAACTTACGCAGTAAAAATTGACCAAGCGATTCATGCTGAGGTGCTAGAGCGCGTTAAGCCTTTAAACATTCCACCATACAGTGGTTTTGTAAATCCGGTACTCGTTCGAGAAAAAGACGAGGACGGAAACATTACAAACATCAAAGTTGACTACGAATCAGGCTTTAAAGATCAGATGTTAGAATACGCTGAAAAGTATAGCTTTTTGAAGTAGGAGGGAAGAAGCCTTCTCAAAAGGAAATAAAGAAAAAAACTTCATTCGTCGGCTGACGGGTGAAGTTTTTTGGTTGAAAGAGATTGTTTTAATTGATACATTGCATTGAGCTTTTCGGGAATATCATTCTGGGATCTGATTTTTTATGAAAAATGAAAAAAATGTAATAATGGTTAAGTTTTATTTTGTAGGATACGCTAAAATAGTGTGTTTAAAACACCGTCATTGCTATTCCTCCCCCTTCATCCCCCTCCGAAGGGGGAAACGTAACGATTTTATTATCGGTAAAAAATCAAACATTCATAATAATGGATATGCCATTGTAATTGTATTAAAAGTAGGACGTTATTGACAGCTCCCTCCGTTAGCTGACGGAGGGATTAAGGGGGAGGAAATATAAACTCTAAATTTTTGATAACATAGTAGACATAAACATTTGCATTAATCTTTCAATAGCAGCGCTGCAAGTAGTCCATATCTAGAGGTTTTTAAAAATCGTTAGTGGGGTGAAAACATAAAAACCTTGTTTTTTTGTTTTCCGAAGGATCTTTTTTCTGTGGATTATCATATTTGAAACAAGAAGGTCTTCGCACGTTGATTTTTACTTGTTTTCCGAAGGAATTTTTTCTCACTCTCCTTCTTCAACCTTAAAACTCCCAACCACTCCTTCATACTCTTTCAACATCAACTGATAATCGTCCACATTTTTTGCTCGGACATAGCTTAAAAGCAAAATAGAACTACCATCAGTCTGAGATGCTTGGATTCCATAAACAAATTGAGAGGAATCCTTTATTATGGTTTTCTTCGTTTTTTCATCGAAATCAACATGCTCAAAATTCTTGTATTCAAGGAACTTGTTATACGCCTTTTCATTGGCAAACTGAAACAAGAATACATCATAATAAGGATCGATGATGGTTTCAAAATACTCAATGACATTGTTTTTAAAGGGTTTGATGTTGTAAGTTTTTAGCTGGCGTTTAAGGTCTTTTTTCTTTTTGTTTCGAACATGGTCTCCGGCCAAGTCTACGTAGAAATGGATGGAATCATTGCTGTAGTTGGAGTTGAGATCTCTTGTGATTTCACCAGAATAGAGTTGTTTGTTAAAAGAAGCACAAGAAGAAATGAGGAATGCCAAGCCGATAAATGCGATGTAAAAGTATTTCATGATTGTGTTTTGTTAAAACTTACAATCAAATTTAAATAAAATTTCGATGACTAATTTTTATTGGTGGTGTTTTAGTATTTTGGACGTGTCCCTGCTGTTTTTCTTTAAAATAAATGATTGAAAAACAGCAGCGTCAGGCTATCCACTATATCTTTTTTTTCAAAAAAGGATGCCGTTACTATCCTTCACGCAGGAGTGACTCCCTAATGTCTTACCCTTTTAAAAAATAAATATTTTTCCAAGGTTCCGGATGACAAGAATCCCACTATCTTTGCCAGTCTATGTTTAAAAACTCCTCCATCATTGGATATATATTATTTCTTTTATTGCACGTTTTCTTTATTGCAAGATGTGTAACTGATGCTACTCATTTTGGAGGTTCTTCGTTTTTATTTCTGTTAATTCTTGGTTTATTGTTGTTCAGCTACTCCCGCATTTTCCAAGAAAAATTCAATTCTTCAGGGAATCTATTGGAGTTTTCAACTTTAGTTGCAGGAAGTTTACTCACTTTTTATCTCAACAATTATTTGGGTTGGGGCGCTGTTTTGGCTTCTGCAACTGTTGGATTAGTCGGAGGATTATTGCCTTATCTCAATTCTTCTTCCCAACAACTAAAGTCTGTTGCTTTGACTGTTTATTGCGGAACTTTTGTAGGTATGGCCAGTACCTCTTTGTTTGATGAGTTGCATTATATCTTCATTGCCAGTGCCATTTCTGGCTTGTTTTATATTTATACGCGTGGCTTGTTTATCGGTTACGGCGGAAAACTTGGTTCCGTAGCTTTTTCAGGAGTTTTGGCAACCGTAATATTGTTTATGTTGAGATGATGGTGTTTTCCTTATATTTCGTAGGCTTATTGGGTGCTGTCATTGCTTTTATATTGAATAATAATTTCAAAATGGGAATTGTAGTCGGTTCGGCATTACCTTCTTTAATTTTTGCACTTGCTATTTTTTTACTTGAAAATTATCTGCCCGCTCCTTTCGTCGAGGATGCTCCCGTGATTTTTTATGGTGCTGCTTTTATCGGAATGGCTTCAAATAAAATTCTTTCTTCTTACATTTTAATTGGAGTTTCGGGATTACTATTTACTTTTATCTATCTGCATACTTCTCCTTATTTTGACGGCTTTGGTGGAGCGTTAGGAACAACAGCTGCGCTTTGTTTCTTGCCGGTTTACGCTGTGAAGTTATTGTTGAATAGGAAGTAAATTACTTAATAAAATTACAAAACGACTAACTGAAATAATTTCGAATTATTCAATTACGAATTTCGAATTATCCATTAAACATTAAAAACTTAATCATTACCCATTACTTCTGTGTTTATAAGCTATGCTGCTGCCAGAATGGTGGATGAGTTTGTCGAATTCCATCACGAGGTTGTTAGATTAACTCTAAAAATCAGTGTTTTTTCATATCTAATATTAGATTATCTTTGTCTTTTTAAAACACCCATTAAGATGATTCAAGAAAAACTCCAAGCAAGAAGTAATAATCAATGTGAATTGTGTGCCGCTAAAAATGAATTACAAGTTTATACAGTTCCACCAAAAGATTCAGAAAACGAAGAAAACTCAATTTTGATCTGTGAAACTTGTCATACGCAAATTACAGACGAAACGAAAGTGGAACCCAATCACTGGAGGTGTTTAAACGACAGTATGTGGAGCGAGGTCGAAGCTGTAAAAGTAGTGGCTTGGCGAATGCTAGATCGCCTGAGAGGTGAAGGTTGGCCTGCTGATCTCATCGATATGATGTACTTGGATGACGAAACCTTAGCTTGGGCAAAAGAAGGAGCCGATGAGGAAGAGGAAGATAAAATCGTACATAAAGACAGTAACGGAGTAGTGCTAGAAGCTGGTGATACTGTGGTCCTCATTAAAGACCTTCCTGTGAAAGGTTCGAGTATGGTGGCCAAAAGAGGGACTGCGGTTAGACGTATTTCTTTAGACCACAACAATGCTAACCATATTGAAGGACGTGTGGATGGACAACAGATTGTTATTCTTACTCAATTCGTAAAGAAATCCTGATGTTTTTGATTATAAAATCCATTTCCTGCGTTGCTTATATTTTATGAAATCAGTCATCCCGACGTTACAGTCGGGACTCCTTGGATTTAAAAAATAAAGCGCCTTGCAAATGAAATTTCTAATTCAAAAAAAAAATTTACGTTTATAAACCCGGATTATTCATGCATTTAATTTTAAATCTATTCTAGGCACAAGACCTAAAGTAATATATGTATATTTCGCGGGGCTTGTAACGACGAATAGATCAAAATTAAATCAAAATCTTACAAATACACAAATACCCAAAAATGGCTTTCTCAAATTTTACAGGAAATACAGTTAAAATACTGACTTACAGATGTTAATATTCATAAACTTTAAGATTGGTGAATAATTCGGGATAAAGCACCGATTGTGTAAAGAAATACTATTGTAATAAAACTCCCTTAATACGCTACTGCGAGATTTCATCTCGTAGTTGATTGTATTCATATTGCCTCAATAAGCCTTCCCTAAATCAGTTAGTACTTTCCACCAACTTGCTTTTCCTTCTTTTTTACCCATTCTAACAATGATGAGGTTCTTTTCTGGGTGAACATAAATGTATTGCCCTAAAATTCCTTGGGCCATATAATCACCTTGGTCAGAGGGCAACCACCATTGGTATTGATAGTAGCGAGGACTACCTTCAGAGCGATCAACTTTCGTTGATTCCTCAACCCATTTTTCAGAAACAATTTGCTTTCCGTTCCAATTTCCTTTGTTCAAATAGAGTCGACCAATTTTAGCAAAGTCTCTGGCTCTGGCATTCAAACAACAAAATGTTTTTTCGATACCATTTTTTTTTCGGTCAATGCTCCAACTGGCATCGTACTCCATTTCTAATGGAATCCAAATCTTTTCTTGGAGGTACTCAGAGATGGTCTTGTCTTTTAAAGCCCTTTCTAATACCAAACCTAAAATTTGTGTATTTCCACTAAGGTATTCAAATTTTTCTCCTGGTTCGTATTTTAATTTCAGTTTAGGAATTTCTTGACGCAATTTAGTGCCGTAGTAAAAGGTGGCAACGTTTCCAAATGGATTGAAATAACCTTCATTATAATCTAAACCTGAAGTCATTTGAAGTAAATGCTTGATTGTTACCTTGTCGAATCCATTGGGCTTTAGTTCTGGAATATACTTGGTGACAGGTTCGTCTACTGATAAAATCAAACCTTCGTCAATTGCAATTCCAATTAAAATAGAAGTAACAGATTTCGCCACTGAAAAGGAGGGGATGATATCTTCTTGGTCATACGTTCTGAAATAGCGTTCATACAATAGAGAGTCATTTCGAATGATCATAAAAGCCACAGACTTTTGCTTTTTCAGGAACTGATCAAAATCAAAGGTCTCTCCATCAAAAACAACAGAATCTGGCTTTTTCTCAATACCTTGCGTGAAATAGAAGGTTGAATCCCCTGTCTCAACGGTTCGATTGGCAAAAATCTTATGGTCTTTTATATCAGCTACATTGTAAACGAAAAAACGGCCTACTTTACAGGAGCTTAGACAAAAAACGACTAACATTAAGGCTGTGAGCTTAAAAATCTTCACTCTTCTTTAAATAACGGTTTTTTAAAATGAACTGTTTGCTGTGGAAAAGGAATTTCAACTCCTTCCTTATCAAATCTTTTTTTGATGCTTTCAAGTAGATCATAACGCAAGGTCCAACCATCGTCTGGATTCGCGGTCCAGGCATACAATCTTAAAATTACAGCTGATGAATCAAGACGTATGACTTTAACAGGAACTTTAGGAACCTTGTCCTTAATCTCTTTTAAAGTTCTCTTCTCGATAAGCAAAGGATGCTTTTCGGCTTCTTCAGTCATGATTTTTCTGGCCAAATCGATATCACTATCATAGGAAATACCGATTTCTAAACGTTCACAAATGCGTTTATCTACAGATTTGTAGTTGATCAGTTTTTCTTTATTGATTACTGAATTCGGAACGACTATCATTTGATTTTCAAAATTTTGAATTACAGTATGTCTTAAGGTTATATCGGTAACTGTTCCAGTCATTCCACCTTCTATTTGAATAATGTCACCAATTCTGAAAGGCTTAAAAGATACGATGAATAACCCGCTTACAATATTTCCCAATGCTTCTTGCGATGCGATCCCTGCAATGACAGCAATTACCCCTGCACCTCCTAGAACAGTTTGTGCTACTCCTTTGAAACCAGGCAGTACCAATAAAATCAGCAATACTCCTGACGTGTAAATAGCCCCAATAGCAATGTATCGAAGAAACTTTAAACTTGTGGGGTCGTCATGTTCATCGTTCTTTTTATTCACTTTCCACTTAAACCATTTGTTTGTGGTGGAAGCAAGAACAACGGTGGAAATCGTTACAATTGCACTGTAAATTATGAATTTTGAGTTGTCGATTAAAGTTTTGTTGACTTCAGGAGAAACAAAGAGCAATGCAATAGCAATGATTCCCAAAACTAACCACAAGGTGTTTAATATTCGCCTTACGGTTTTTAGGGTTCCGTCACTTTGATAATGAAGTTTTTCGACACTTCTTTTTAAGGCCCTTTTTTGAATAAAATTGGTGAGAAATCGCAATGCAACAACAGAAATAATTGTGACGATAATGTAAATTATTTCATACTGATAGTCTTCAAAAAACTCAATCATGATTTATTTATTAAAATTCTATTTAGCTACTTTCTTTTTTAACTCAAATAAGTCTGTTCTTCGGTCTTTCAAATTACGAACACTTCCAAATTCATTTAGTTCACGCAACAAATCTAAGTCAACATCTGCAATCAAAATCATTTCTGAGTTTGGAGTGGCTTCTGCTTTTACACCATTCGTGGGAAAGGCAAAATCACAAGGCGTAAACACCATTGATTGTGCGTATTGAATGTCCATGTTGTGAACGTTGGGTAGATTCCCTACACTTCCAGCAATGGCTACATAGCATTCATTTTCAATTGCTCTAGCTTGCGAACAATGTCTTACCCGTGAATATCCGTTCTGTGTATCTGTTAAGAAAGGTACGAATAAAATCTCCATTCCTTGATCGGCCAATAATCGACTGAGTTCTGGGAATTCTGAATCGTAGCAAATAAGTATTCCTACTTTCCCAGAATCGGTATCAAAAACCTGAATTTTATTTCCTCCTTGCATTCCCCAATATTTCACCTCGTTTGGAGTAATATGGATTTTTTCATAGCGTTCTACAGTTCCATCTCGGCGACATAAATACCCAACATTATAGAGTACCCCATCGATCATCTCAGGCATACTTCCTGAAATTATATTGATGTTATACGAAATAGCATATCCAGAAAATTTTTCAACGATTTTTTCTGTGTATTCTGCAAGCGAACGAATAGCATCTGCTTCAGATAAGTGATTGTCATTTCCCATCAATGGAGCATTAAATAGCTCAGGGAATAACGCAAAATCTGAACGGTAGCCCGACAATGAGCTAATGAAGAACTCACATTGTTCAAAGAAAGTCTCCGTGTCCTTGTACGGACGCATCTGCCATTGGACTAATCCAAGTCTAACCACACGTTTTTTTGACGCAGCTTTTTTTGATGCTTTCTCATAATAAATGTTTCTCCATTCTAATAAAACGGCATAATCATTCGAATGTACATCGCCTTTTAAATAGTTCTTTAAAACTCGCGTAGGATAAAAGTCATTTGAAATTTGAAAATTCAATACAGGATCATTGATTTCTTTCGTTTTGACTTTATCGATATACTCTTTTGGAGTTAACTTATCTTGATACTTGTGATAGTTGGGTATTCTTCCGCCGAAAGCAATTCCCTTTAGGTTTAACTTTTCGCATAATTCTTTCCGATAATCGTACAAGCGTCTTCCTAATCTTAATCCACGAAATTCTGGCTTGATAAATACATCAATCCCATACAAAACATCACCATCTTGCTGGTGTGAATTGAAAGTATCATTGTCTGTAATGTCTCTGTAGGTGTGCGCATCATCGTATTTATCGTAATCTACAATAATAGATAAAGCACAACCAGCCAATTCTCCGTTAATTTTGACAACCACTTGTCCTTCCGGAAAAATCGATAATAATTTTTCAATATGCCCTTCCTTCCAATAGGTTCCCATTGTAGGATAAGCCTCAATCATCACGTCCTTTAGCTCTTGATAATCATCAATGTCTAAGTACTTGAGCGTAATGTTATCGATATCTTCTACTTTCATTTTCTGTTTTAGATTCAAAGAATAAAAATAGGATTATTCTTTGAGAAAAGGGAAAGTTTGGGTTTTTTTAATGGTGAATAAACGAGATAATCGACATAGCTTTTTATCCCTCCAATAGTAAATATTGAAGCAGTGAATCGCTATTCAACTTTAATTTTTCTCACTGTAAAATGAATCCAATGCATTGTACAATCCAGGATGTTCTGTTCTTAGTCGTTCCGGATTCTCAAAAAAGAACTCACTGACAACCGCTAAGAACTCAGCCCTGTTAGCTGCCCCGTAGTCTCGAATTGTTGAGGTTCCAAAATCAATTTCGTTCATTTTAATGTTGATAATGTGTAGCCAAGGCATTAAATCGATATCATTCATGGAGTTACCCAGAATTCCATCAATTTTACCATCTTGTTTATCAAGAACATGAATGAATTCGTGAATTACAACATTTTTATTATCTGTATTATCATGAAAACCTTCATTTATAGACTTTCGGGATAACATTACTGTTCCTTCATTAGAACCCCAACCTACCAATCCATGCGCCATTCTGGTAGAATCTGGAATCTGAAATTGATCTGGATAAAGCTGAACTTCTTTGAGGTTAGCATAATTCCATCTCGAAAAACGAAAAACAGGGATTACTGCTCCTGCTGCAATTAGTATTTTGTCTTCATGCGATACTTCAGTATTCATTCCTTGAATTTTGACATTCAAAAGGAAAACGTGGACTTTTCTTTCGAATTCCGTTTTTTCATCTCTTGTAAGCCGATTATAGAACTTGACGCGATCTCGAAGTATACTTCTCCAAAGACTTGGAAATGGTTTTTTTGATGGGTTGTTTAATGGCTTTATTGAGTTATGAAACTCCTGTTTAGAAGCTTTTAACTTTCTGTATCCAAGAAGGACTCCAAATGTAATTCCTATTATTAGGTATAAAGTAATGTTGTTCATGCTTCTAAAGATAACATTTCAATAGTAAATGCAAGTTTATAAAATTTCATATCGCCTAATTTACAGCCTATTTAGAACAGAGTATGAAAAACCATTCGACAATCACGAATAGTAATTACAGCAATTTTAACTATTTTAGGCCGGATTTACGATGTGATTTTCACATTTAATCCATTGATTAATTAAAAATACTGCAAAAAAACCAAGACTAATTCAGGCAAACCTATGATGACCATCTTTTTCTATTTATTTTTAGTACTAGTTGTTGTTTTCATTCAGGTGTTGGATAACATTAAAAATGATAGAGCATGGGATCATAATTTAATGATGAATGAACAGCAAATAAAGCAAGAACCTCCTCATGACCCTTTATTGGAGGCGTATATAAGCCTTGGAGCACTCATGGTTCGCAAAGACAGTTCATCTTACAGAGAGAAAATACTTTATTTGAATAGTTATTTCGCTAGGCATTTCCCACATTCACATTATGATTTTGGACGTTCGTTTACCGCAAGTTTAAAACGGCCTATTCATCCACGTACGGTTTCCAAGTGGTTGCGAAGAAAATTACCCCAACGTGAGCAGCGCTTGCAAATCATGTATTTTCTAGCAGGCTTATCAAATGTTGACGGTGCTATGAACCAACGGGAAATAGCATTATTAAAAGAGATAAACGAACTGTTAAAACTTTCGGCAGAGGATTTAGACAGGATTATCGCGATCTATACCCAGCAACAAGAAAGGACAAAATCTTCAGATAGTCCAAGTTCAAGAATTGCTACTGTAAAACTTGCATATAGAATTATGGGGGTTTCTGAAAACGCCTCAAAGGACGAAATAAAAAAAGCCTACCGCCGCCTCGTGAAATTGCATCATCCTGATGTTTTTGCCACCAAAGGAAAGGAACATCAAGAAATTGCTGCGAAAAGATTTATAGAAATTCAAAAAGCCTACGAAATTTTAGAGGCAAGAGAAAAGTAGCTTTTGAGTATTTGTAAATGTGAGTTTCTTTGAAGGAGGGTATGTAGTGTTGTGCTTTTACATCAGCCTGTTTTTAAATATTTTATCGAAGAAACCAGCATTTTATTTTCAATAATGTAAAAATCGAAGGGTTGCACTGGCTGACCGGCAAAGGCTGTGTTATGAGTAAGTCTTTTTTAAAATCTAATTAACCTTAGTATGAATTCCACACTCATTATTGTTAAATACCCAAACTCTTTTCTTTTAACCATACCACGTGTAAGACTGATTAAATATAAAATGATGGGTATAAATACGCTAATTCGGACTTCTGAAGCATATGGAAAATGCACTATCACCATAAGATTTAATCCGAAAGCCCATATTCCGGCTAAAACTATTGTTATCTGATTAAGTTTTGAAAGCCCCCTCTTTCTTAAATTAGTTAACGAAATTAAAAGAGCAGTTAGCATATAAGTTATCAGTCCGATTGTTACAACTATTGGGATACCTATCCATGTAATCAAAATACCAAATGTCAGACCTGCTGTAAGTAAGGCATTTTGTCTATCGACTTTTTTAAGTGTTAAGACGAGCATACTTATGGCTACTATCGATAAAATAATTCTTTCTGTCATTTGTCATCCGATGTATACAACGGTTGGGCATACGGCAAGTAGGACAGAAAGATACAGATGAAGTTTCAAGTTCCCACTGAGCCAAAGCGTTGTGTTTTGTTTTTATCTTATTTTTTTAAAATGCATCCTGTTGCTTACGGATAGCGGTGCTAGTTAAAGGGAATAAACTTTCGGAAACCGTGAATTGTCCTATTTGCTGTACACAACATTAACTGCAGGCTCTATCTTTTCACTACTAATTTGTGCGTTGTTTTAGTATTCGATGTTTCTATAGAAATAAAATACACACTACCGTTAATTAGTTTGGTAATCTCCTTTTCATATAAATTACTACCAATTGATAAATTAGTTAATGTCGTTTTGTCAATAATTTTACCATTTAAATCGTGAATAATTAATTTAACATCTTCAACTTCCTTTAAATTAAATGCAACCTTTAATATACCATCATTTGGATTAGGATATATTTTTAAATTTAAATCATTTATACTTGATTCATTTAAATCATCAACAGATAAATTTGTAGATTTCTTTATTAAAACCTTAAAAATCTGATTAGTAGCACTGCTTTGTGTTCCATCATTAATAAAGAATATATTAGGTTGGGAACTGCTTATTCCTCCATAAATATAACCAATTAGAACATTATCTGTGGAAACACTATCTAATTTAAAAACTTCATTATTAAAATGAGGAAAGTTTAAATTAGGAATAAATTCTGCTCCTGCACCAAGAAGTGAGGGCATTTCTACAGGTAATTTATACTCAGCCATATTACCAGAATTATCTCTAGTAACTCTAGCAATAGTGTTTACAAAAGGTACATTATCATCTTGAACTAAAGTTCCGGAATTATCATAGAACTGAGCAATACCTCCAAAGAAAACAGAATGCATTTCATTTTCTTGTTCTGAATATATTGGCAATACCGGACAATGATAATGGTTGTAGTATTGTTGAAAAGTATTATTCACATTGTAGTTATTAGCATCTACAGTTACAGAATTTAAGAACGGTAAATCTACATTTTGCTGAAAAACACCTGAAAACATTGTAATTCCTTCATTTCCATTTGGTAAAATTTGTTGTTCAGCATTATAATCTCTGCGGTGTAAATTGGTAGGATCCAAGTGAGAAGGTAAATGAGTTATGGTAATATTTGTCCCATCATCAAGAAGATTAAATTTTCTAATAGCATTGGTATATTCTTGTACAAAGCCTGGTCCGTTATTTGGGCCCATTGGATTGTATTTTCCAATGAATTTTTGACCACCTAGCAGGAAATATGTATTATTTATTTTTTTAACCTACCCCCGGTAACTTGAAATTGAGTATCTGTAATTTGTCTAAAAAAAGTAGAAATCGTAGTGTTATTGATAATTCCATTCACAACATCAGAAACCTTAATTGCTGTTAGTTTATCAAATGTAGTATGATCGTTTTCTGTTGGGCTAAATCCATAACCACCGATACAATATAAATAGTCTCCTTCCTGATAAAACTCCATATTTGTAGAACTTAATTGTTCTTGAATTGAAGTAGGTAATGATGTTAATGGTGCACTCCATTTTTGAAGTGAAACCGGGTCAACAACAAGTAATTGATTGTTGTGTCCGGCAACGTCAAATGAGGCCCATGGTTGTCTTCTATGAAGTCCGTCAAGTCTTCCTCCAATGATAAGCCACTTTCCATTTGCTTGTCCATATGCATAGGATTGAATACCACCTAAGCCGGATATATTAATCGGTTCGATACTAATTTCGAAAGGTGCTGTTTGAGAAAATAAAGGCAATGACACCAATGTAATACAGCTGATAATAATGTAGTTCTTAATAAATTTCATGTTCTTATAATTTTATTGTTATGGTTTTCCTAATACCGTTTCTTATGTAAATTGTTTTATACTTTTTATTCTTTTTTAGTTTTGATAAAGCTTCCATGTAGGTATAAATATCAGTTATTTCAACATTCCCTATTTTAGTAATGATATCTCCTTTTTGTAAACCGTTTTTTTGAGCAATCTTACCTTCTATCACATCCTGAATGTGCAAACCATCCCCATAGTCTATATAATCTGGAAAAATTCCTAGAGTAACTTTGAAACTAGGTGTTTTTGTTTCTTTCTTTAATTTAGTAGGTGTGAAAGTTAAATTTGGATTTATAGCCAATGAATCAATTACTGATTTTGTATAGGAAAAAATCATCCCCATTTTACTTAAATTGATTTTTCAGTATCATCTGTTGGTTTATGATAATCGCTATGTAACCCAGTAAAGAAAAATAAAACAGGAATGTCTTGGTAATAAAACGAACTATGGTCAGACGGACCAACACCACTAGAATCTAATTTTGTATTCATATCCTTAGGCTTGTTTTTATTTAAAACGGAAGCAAAACTTGGTGAAGTTCCTACACCTCCAATGCTTAAATTATTACTCGAATCCATTCTACCAACCATATCAAAATTGACCATTAAACTAGTATTTGGATATTTTTGTTTAATAATTTTAGAAATTTCTTTTGATCCCATCAATCCAAGTTCTTCGCCTGAGAAACACGCAAAAATGAAATTAACAGGTTCTATTGTATTATTTTGACTATAATTTCTTGCGAGTTCCAGTACCATTGAAACCCCAGAAGCATTGTCATCAGCTCCATTGTGAATTAATCCTGTGGAATTTGTATCTCTAGAAAGCTTATATTCATTATGACCTAAGTGGTCATAATGACCGCCAATTACAAAGGTATTTGTCGCACCATTATCCAAAAAAGCAACCACGTTTTTTCCGGTAATAGTATCTGTATTTGTAGGATTGGAATGTGGATTTAAGTTATAAGTAAAAGAAAAGTTATGAATAAAGTTAAAATTAGGCAGTGGAGAAAGGTTCAGCTCTTTAAATTGGTTTTGAATATATTCACTCGCCATCTCTTCTCCAATAGTACCTGTTAATCTTCCTTGTAAAGAGTCTGAAGCTAATATTTTTATATGTTTTTTGAGGTTGTTTTCTAATTTTTGGGCGTACACAACAGTATGACCTAAAAACAGCACTAAAAAGATTATCTTTTTTCCCATTCTATATTATGTTTTTCTTCAAAGTGTTCCTTAAACCATTTTGGTTTTGGAAGTTCTGTTTTGTAAATAAATTTAACAATTTCCTGAATTTCAGATTTTTTGAGAGGTGTTTTTGGCATTAAACCAAACCTTTTAACAGGTCCTTTCATTATTGAATTTTCTTTTGTAGGATTGTTTACAAAATCAGACATTTGGGCTATAAATAACTCTTCAGTCGTGTACAGTTGCTTGTACTTGTGTTTTATTCCTGCAAGTGGCGGAGCAAGCATGTTGTCGTGCGATTCAGAGTTCGGATTATGACAAGAAAAACAATTGTTTTTAAGCAGATTTAAACCTTCGCTTTTTTGCAGTGTATTAATACTCTGAATTTCTGGTATTTCTTCAGCACCTAATACGTTACTTGTGTTCTCCGACTTTCTCTTACAACTAGAGAACAATAAAATACTAGAAGTTAAGAGAAGAATTATTTTTTTCATTTATTGAAAATGTTTTACCTCAAAAGTATGGGGTTTTTTTCATATACCGTGTAATATTAGTTACATACGCGGTTTTCTATGATTGCAGGTAACAGGAGTCTGCATACAAACCCTACTTTCACTCAAATATAACTGATATCAGACAAATAGGCTTCATTTGAAGAAGTACTATTTCTTGGTTTTAATAAATACAGAAAGGCAAGTTTTTAGAAATACAATCACACCTTTTGATATTGAATCTCTATGGTTTTTTATGACTTCGAACCCACCGCCAAAGGTAGCGTTCAACACCAAATACAATGAACTCCAGCCTTACTAGACCTCATTGATGCTTAATTGTTGTGGTGCGTTATTTTATTATGACAACTATACTTAAAGATTTTGATAAACTAAAAAAGCATATAACTACAGATGAGGGCAAAGAGCTTGCAAAGTTATTTAGAAAGCAATTAAAACGTTCTGAAAAATATGCTGATAAATTAGATACTTACTTTACAGATACTTTAGATGGAATGCCACCTGAAAAATCAGCTAATGAATTAGGATTGCTTTAATGCACCACAACGGTCTCGGCTATGGGTAGTGCGGGATTTCAAGGCACTTCACTTTCCGTTTAGCAGTTAGTTTATTTAATGTAATCACTTTCATATCAGCACTTTCGCCCGCATTACGTATAGCCAATGTGTGTGCCCAGCATGGGCATCTTTACCTTACGAAAGTAAGGAATTAATCTAAATGGTGCAAGTCTGCACCGATGCGTCTGCAGGCGCACTCCGTCAGCTTAGCTGGCGGAGCCGTCTACTCAATTACCAGCATATATCATCAGGTAGTTCTGGAAATGATGTTCTAATTGACTCATATTCGTTTAATCCTTTCTCAAATTGATGTTATCCAAACAAAAAATCAATATTAAATGCCAAGAAATTAGTCAATATTAATTCACTATATTCTCTTTCTGTTAAAGCTCCTATAGAATGCATATATTCAAGGTTTTCCTGAAACAATCTTGCATTAAAAAAAGGACTTTCAATAAGACCATCCCTAATAAAATCAATATATTCTATAGTTTCTTCGTAGTCCTTATCTTTTAGTTCTCCTTTGTCATACAAACTTTTTAAAGTTGATTTATTGAATGATTCACTAATATAAATTAATGTCTGTTCAAGCTTAATATCTGTTCCGGTAATTTGAGAGTTTATGTCTTCATAAAATAAACTTTTCACGTAGGAATAGTCGCTATGTATCATAATAGCTGTTTCTATTGAATCTATTTGTTCATTAGATAAATTGTGAGCCGTTACTAATGCTTTGCTAATATCGATATTATGATTATCAATCAACTTGGTTTGTAAATAATCGAAATTGAAGAACTCTTTTTTTTTTGCTGTGCAGGAAGCTAATAAACTTACAGTAAGAAGGAATAGAATAAAAACAAGTCTCATAATTTGAGTTTTTTGAAGATGTTAATAACTGTATTTAATGTAGTTTGTATGCACGCATTGCCGCTAACGTTTTGGCGCTTGGCGCAGTGGCGGATTTCGGAGCGCAAAACTGTCAATACACCACAAAAGCTGATGCGAGGTAGAATGTTCAATTAACCACGTCACCCGCCATTGAGCCAAACGCCTGTTAGTGGCTGTATTTTTCATCTTTCAGGTTTATGTTTAATGTTTTTTTTGTATTGTCGTTTGTCCAGTATGTTAACTCTAAATTATTGTATTTTAACGTCATTTCTTCAAATTGTTGTTGTGGGTATGCCATAGAAGTCAGGTTTTCTGCAAAAGGTATTTTGAGTAGTTTTTCATTGTTAATATAGTAAATAATTATGTGGTCAGTTGTATCTGATAAATAAACAATGAATTCAAAATTATAATTGTCGTCTTCTGTATCAATGCAAATGAGTTGGTCAAATTCTTTAATCTTTTCTCCTGTGAATTTGTCAATAAGGTTGTAAACACAAGGACCATTCGCGGGGCAACCACTTCGAAACAAAATAGTATTGTCAAACTCCTTGATTAAATGATAACCAAGTCTATAAGTTAATGGATATAACTCAATTTGGAGCGAGTCAATTATTTTTTTCTGGCCATTAACGTTGTCAAGAGTAAGCCAAATTCTGTCACAGTTGAACTGCCAATAAAGTTTCGATTTATTACTTAATAGTATTGTGTCGCACTCAACAGTATAATGATTTATCAAGCTATCATTTTCGCAAAAACAAGTCTTATTTTGTGCTATTATTTTTTTATTCTCAGAAGATTTACAACCGAAAAGTAGTCCAACGGAAATTGCTAATATAAATGTTGTATTTCTCATTTGTTGTCGGTCTTAATATTGCCACTAACGGTTGAGGCTTTGCGTTCAGCCTGTTTTTAAATGTTTTATCGAAGATACAAACATTTGATTTACAAGAATGTAAAAATCGAAGGTTTTTACAGGCTGGCGACAAAGGCTGTGTTATATATATCTATTTTGGTATTGCTTTATAATATAGTGACCAAGAACTATAATCATGTTCTGGGTTATTCAATTTGAACATTTCTGTATAAGTATTTCTTTCAATTTCTAAACTCCAATCCTTTTTTAATTCTAACTTTCCGTTAAGTATAGGAAATAAATGATTTGTAAATTTATCAATAGCTAACTGAAGTGATAAACTATCTTTATTAGTAGAAAACGTCCAATTACCAGATACACCCGTAATACGATTATTGGAGTTGTCGCTATGAAAAAAGACAATTCCACTAACTACACCATTGTCTAAATCTACTGTGAAATAATCATCTGTTGAAAGAAAATCTTTTTTATATTTAAAATCTCCATTTTGACGACTCATTGGGTCTAATCTGTAGCTAAGACTAGAATTTAAATCCTCTAATTTTTGACCTGGTGTTAGAAGCGGTTCTTCTTTATAAATCAAACTAATAGGATTGTATTCTTTTGACTCATTAAACTCTTTGTTATCTGAACAAGAAGTAGTCAGAAATAATATGAAAATAATTAAGTGAAATTTCATTAGTATGTCAATTATATATAACAATTGGCTATACGTATTACGCATATATCGCCTATATCTTTTTACCAAATATAACATTAATTTCAAGCACTTCGCCCTTCTAACCCTCTAAAGTAAGAGCAGTTACAGGCCCAATCACAAAAAAAACCTCCTTGTCGCTATCCGATAACAAGCATTTATAAACACTTACCTTCGATTAAAATGATAAAACAAAAAGCGCTCTCAATTCAATTTTAATCTTCGTTGTTAATCCTCCAAGTCCTTCAGCTCTTCTTCAACAAATTCAGCCAATTCTTTGATGTTCTTTTTTGAGAAGTCAAAGGTGATGTTTGCCGTTTCGTAAACGCCAGGAATTGATTTGGTGTATCCTAAAGCCATTGCTTTTTTATATGCTGAGATGGTCTTTTTAAAATCGTCTTTGCTGTTTTTCCAAACGGCCAATGCTCCCAATTGCGCCATTCCGTATTCGATGTAGTAAAAAGGCACTTCGAATAAATGCAATTGACGTTGCCAAGAGTATTCACGAACAGCTTCGTAACCTGTCCAGTCCGTAATTCCTGTTCCGTATTCATCCAGTAGGGCAATCCACTTTTCTTTTCGTTCCTCTTTTGAATGCGTAGGGTTTTCATAAATCCAGTGTTGGAATTCATCAATTGTTGCTACCCAAGGAAGTACTTCCAAAACGGTTTCTAATTGCTCGATCTTTGCGCGGGTCAAATCTTCTTGATTGTCGTAAAATTCATCCCAATAATCCATGGTTAACATTTCCATGCTCATTGAAGCCAATTCAGCAATTTCTGAGGGGAAACTTTTAAAAGAAGTCAACTCTAAATCTCTTGTTAAAAACGATTGAATGGCATGTCCTCCTTCGTGAATCATGGTGATCAAATCTCTTTGTGAACCAACAGAATTCATGAAAATAAACGGAACACCAATTTCATACAAAGGATAGTTGTAACCTCCTGGAGATTTCCCGTCTTTTGAATCTAAATCTAGGTAACCCATCGCATCCATGGTTTTTAAACAATCACCAAAGTAAGGATCGATTTTATCAAAAATAAGGGTTGTTTTCTCTAATAATTCCTTGCCGTTTTTAAATGGTTTCAAAGGTTTTCTTCCCAATGGATCAACTTGACTGTCCCATGGTTTTAATTTCTCTTTACCCATCAATTCTGCCTTTTTTTGACTGAATTTCTTGACCAAAGGCACAATTTCATCTTTTACAGACTGGTGAAAGTCAAAACAATCTTCTTTGGTATAATCGAAACGACCGAGTTCGTCAAACATGTAATCGCGGAAGTTGTCATAACCAGCATTGGTGGCTACTTTATGACGCAATTCAATGAGTTCTGTAAATAAATCATCGAGTTTTTCGGTGTCTTCAGCTCTACGCGCTGCCATTTTCTCGAAAGTAGATTTACGCAGTGCTTCATCGTTTTCTTTTAATAAAGAAGCCGCTTTTTGCATCGTGATTTGCTCTCCTTCATGCTCAATAGATTGCGCACCACTTACCGCTCCATGAATCTGACTTTTCTCAGCCAATTCCATGTTTAAAGGAATGTTTTCCTCACGGAACAATTTAATTGCTGTATCAATTCCTCTGAAATAGATTTTATATGCCTCGTCTTGAAATTCAGATTTAAAAGGAGAAGCAGACAGTTTTTTATTTAATCGGAAGGAATAAGGCTCTAAATTTGGTTGAATTTCTTTCACAAAAAACGCATAAGCATCCGCTCTTTCTTTGTCCTTGGTGTCAATGGTCATTTTAATATAACGCCACGCCAAGTCTTCAGAAACAACAGCTTCCAACTCACTTAAATCACTGATCCACTTTTTGAATTCCTTTTTACTTTCAATTGAACGGTTTTCTAAATCAATAAAAAATTGCTCTAAGCTTTTCCATTCATCGATTTTGAAATTCTCTGGTAAAAATGTTCTTTCTGGACGTGTGACTTTCATTGTGATGTTTTTTTCTGTGAGGGTGGTTTTGTTATGTCGAATGATGGGGAATTCCTCAATTACTGAATCTGACTGAAGTCAAGGGAATTCCTAAAATATTCAATGTAGGGCGTTTTCAAAAGTCCCTACATTGAATAAATGATTTTGTGTTATTCTTTTGGAGATTCTTCCTCCTTTGCTTTTTCCTTTCCCTTTTCTTCTTGTTTTTTCTCTTCTTCCAAGGTGATTAATCCTGCTTTGTGAAGGATGTTATACCATTGAAACAATTTTTTGATGTCGGATGTGTATACACGATCCTCGTCATAGTCAGGAAGAACTTCTTCAAGGTATGCGGTTAGCTTTTTTGCACTTTCTTTGTGAGAAATAGCCAAACCACAGTCTTCTTTTTTTGCAATGTTTGTGTACACTTCTTTTAATGGTACATCTTCTTCATAGGTATAAATACTGATGTCTTCCAATGCTGAAATTCTATCTGTAGAATATGCAGGTACACGTTTGTTGTCTATCAAAGACTCAACAATTATGTTGTTTTTTGATTGTGCTACTACTTTAAATAAGCCAGGTTTTCCTGAAATCGAAATTATTCCTGATAAATCCATATAATTTATTTGTTTTTAAGAGTGTCAAAAATAGAAAGAAAATCGCAAAAATGACTTATCTATTGTTTAAAAAAGCGTAATACTTTCGCATCGGTTGAAAATTGTATTTTTATTAAATATGGACCGCTGGAGAAATGACTTATGTTAATCTCAAAGTCATCTTTGTTTATGCTGCTATGAAGTAATTCCTGACCTGTTATTGTGTATATGGATACATTTTTTACGTTTCTTCCAGGAGCGGATATATTTAATGTGTGCTGACTTGGATTGGGGAAGATTTTAATTTCAGATACAGCATTTGAAATTGTGTTTAAAGTCCAGTCTATCGCATTAGAAAAGCTTTTGCAATTATCACCTCCTTGAATGGCAACACTGTAAAATCCGCCTTGAGTAGGAGCATACGTTTGTTGCGTTGCGCCTGGAATCGGCGTGTCATTACGGTACCATTGATAGTTGGGTGCGTTACTGGCAATAAGTGTTTCTCCTAATATATTTATTGTGGGATTCTCTAGTGGACTTCCTTGCGCGATAATTACTGTATCGGAGTATACCTTACATCCTTGTTCATCATTTCCTATTACTGAAATTGTATCGGGTTGAGCAACGATAGTTTGAGGAGTGGTTCCACCATTTGACCAAAGCGGGTTGGATAATGGAATGTTGGTGTTTAATTCTACTGGAATTTGACAGATTGCTGTATCTCCTAAAATTTTCAAATTTCCGTTTTTATGCACCAATAAATCAAATGCATTTACTTTTCCATGTCCATATCGGTTATTTGGAGTGATTCCAGTAAAATTGTCACTGGTTGCTGTTCCAAATAAATCATTTTTAAAATCTGTTACATTTCCCTTGGGACAACGTTCTAAGTACAAGGCTGCAATTCCGGCTATTACAGGGGAAGCCATCGATGTTCCACCATTTCTCATGTGGTAGCCACCAGCATCTAATAATGTATTATAACTGGAATTTCCAATCATATACATTGGAGCACTGCCAAGAGTAACTTGACCCGCAGCGCTTATATCGGGCTTTATCACTCCTTTTCTTGAGGGACCTCGACTAGAGGAAATGGCGATCTTTCCTGGTGGTGTCATATCTGTTCCAGGGTAATATTGATCCCCATTAAAATCTATATAACCTAATCTGCCTCTTGTATTAGCAACAGAAAGAATGTCGGAGGAGCAATTCCACGAAGAAACAATACTTTGTGCACTATCTGGCATTACATAATGAGCAATTGGTGGATAAACCCCAACGGATGGAATTTCTGTAACGATTTTATTGAGCCCTGCCCATTCTCCCGACCATAAATCATATTTTCCTGCCCCTGTTGTGCTAAACCGCATTCGATAATCTGTAGAATCAACCTGACTAAAAAATCCTTGCATGTGATAGTTGTTGCCAACATATTCTGTGTAAATTTCTAGGGTTGCAATACGGTCACCAGAATTATTTCTTAGCGTATCATATATCGTTGTGCCTACGTTTACTTGAGCAAATCTATATGTTGTTTCTGCTCTGTTCTCGAAACTAGGTCCTTTTTTATTTGCTCCAAACGAATAATGAAATGTTGCTTCTGAAATGTCAGACCAAAGATCAAAGAAAACGGTGTTTGCACCAAGAGATCCTGAAGGGTTGTTTTCAAACCATATAAAATTGGTGTCACTTGCGTTTAGTGTTTGCTGTGCATGATAAGGTGGTTTGTCTCCAGAATTACCTGCTGCTCCAACAATAATGCGTCCTTCTTTTTCGTTAACAAGTATTTCCATTAACTCTGCTGCGGGGTCATTACCATCATGACTACCCAAATAACTACCTATACTTAGATTAATTACCGCTGGTTTATTTAAACTGTCTGCAACATTAAATATAAAATCACATGCATCTGCTACAGTTAATGTCCAATTCGGTAAATCAAAATTGGTTTCTACAAAAATGATATCTGCATCGGGAGCCATGCCTTTGTTCCTCCCATTTGCTAGTCCATTGCCAGCACAAATTCCAGTTACTGATGTTCCATGACCAGAGGATTCTTCGTTACTCGTGATGGTCCCATTTTGAATTTCATCTGCATACCAAATTTGACCATAATTATATGGTTGTGGTGCGTTTGTTGGGTTTGTAATGGATTGATCCCAATATCTAATTACGCGGTTTCTTCCGTTTGCATCTGTGAAGTCTGGATGTGTGTGGTCTAAGCCATTGTCTACAAGACCTATAATCACGTCTTTACCTGTGTATTGATCCATTAATGGATGTTGACCTGAATGAACAGGGTTTACATCAAACATAGCTCTTACAGAATCATCTAATAGGGTAGGTGGTGCATATTCAAAGTAAAACTCAAATTTTTTATTGTTGAATCTTTTAGAAATATATTGAGGGCTTGTAGTTATAAAAATCCAATTTTCGGTAATGCGTTTTATTGTAATACCATCTTTTTTTAATATTTCTTGGTTTTTCTCTGTGTTTTGAATTGAAAAAGGAACAGAAATCATTTCTTTTTGACTTAATAATTGGTCAAAACCAAACTTTTGTGCAAAGAAATTAAAAGGAGTCAATATAAGTGTTAAGTATATTATGTATTTTTGGAACACCATTTGTTTATGTTTTTAGCTAAAAAGTTTGCGATATGTGTTGTTTAATCATTAAATATCGTAAAAAGTTAATTAATATCAACAATTGTTGAATAAGAAATTGTAAAAAATAAAGTATGAGAAAAGTGTTTTTTAAACTTATAATGCCTGCTCTGATTGGAGCTTATTTTTCAACTGCAACAGCTCAGGTAGATAAGAAAGTTTTGAATTGGTACAATTCCAAGAAAACGGGAATGTCCACGGATAAAGCCTACAAAAAGTTAAAGAAAATAACACCTGACACAGTTATTGTGGCAATTATCGATTCTGGAATTGATACTGAGCACGAGGACTTACAAGGCGTTATTTGGACCAACAAGGGAGAAATACCGGGTAATGGAATTGATGATGATGGAAATGGATATATCGATGATATTCACGGATGGAATTTCTTGGGGAATGCTAATGGAGAGAATCAAGGTCCAGCGCGTTTGAATGTTACTAGAATTTATGCACAGCTGAAACCAAAGTACGAAGATATGGATTCGTCTAAGGTAACGGCTGAAAATCAAGAAGAATACGAACTATATCTAGAAACAAAACAAATTGTTGAAGATAATAGAAAGAAGTATGAAGGTTACATTGAAAATGTAAAGCAGCTAAAAGACCAAATGCTTCCGATGTTGCCTAAAATGATTGCTAACATGATGGGCGTTGAGGAGTATGATGAGAAATCATTAAAGAAATGGAAGCCAGAAGGCGCTCAGCAAGAACAAATGAAACAATTAGGACTTCAAATTATTGCTGGCGAGCTAACTGAAGAAGCGCTAGAAGAACAAATTGAGCAAATTCAAGGTATGCTAGATCATCACCACAACCCAGATTACGATGATAGGTCGTTAATTGGTGATGATGTTTACAATATGAATGATACGGATTATGGAAATAATGATGTGAAAGGTCCAGATTCCGAACATGGAACACATGTTGGTGGAATTGTAGCTGCCGTTCGTGGAAATGATTTAGGTGGTGATGGTGTTGCAAATAATGTAAAATTGATGTCCTTAAGAGCCGTTCCAGATGGAGATGAGTTTGATAAAGATATTGCTTTGGCAATTCGTTACGCTGTTGATAATGGAGCTAAAGTAATTAATGGATCTTTTGGAAAGTCGCATTCGAGCTTACCAAAGGCAGTTCATGATGCTATGATGTATGCTCAGGAAAATGATGTGCTATTTGTTCATGCGGCTGGAAATTCTGCTCAAGATTTAGCATTGAATGATAACTATCCAGCTGTGAAGTATGAATTCCAAGATCAACCTTTTACGCATTTGCTAACAATTGGTGCGTCTACACGTGTTCATGATGAGGAACTTGCAGCAAGATTTTCTAATTACGGAAAATGTGAAGTAGATATCTTTGCACCAGGTTTTGAAATTTATAACACTTGGCCAGAAAATGAATACAAAGCTATTCAAGGTACTTCAATGGCTTCACCAATGGTTGCCGGTACTGCTGCTTTGTTGAAAGGATATTTCCCTTCTTTAACTATGCAAGAGGTTCGCCAGATTATTCTTGACTCTGGAGATTACTTTGGAGATACTTATCAAAAAGTACCAGGTAAGGACGAATTAGTAATGTTTGACAATCTTTGCGCTACAGGTAAGGTCGTTAATGTTCTTGCAGCAGTAGAATTAGCTAAAGAAAGAGTTGCCCAAAAAGAAAATAAATAAAGTTGATTAATAAATCTTATGAAAGGGTGTTCTATGGACACCCTTTTTTTATCCTTTTTTTGAAATGAAATTAATTATCAGTTCCATTCTTCTGCTTTGTCTATCGTTGAAACTGAATAGTCAATCTGTATTTCCTCTTATAGATAATAGAGAATACTTTAAAAGCTTTCATGAAGGCCAAACAAGGCAATTAGACTTTTTAAAACCGATAGATTATAAGTATTCTGAAGAAATTATAGCTTACATCGATAGTAAAAGTGATTTATACGTTTATGATGGTAGAAAAAGTGAAAAATTATCTGGACTTGCTAATGATTACAAAATAGGAATAAATCTCTTGGCTTGGAATGCTGGACCTATTTTGTCAATGTGGGATAATGGTGAAAAACAAACCTTAACGCGATTTGCGGGACGTTATGTAGTTTCTGATAGCTTAATAGTTTATGAGGATAGAAGAGAAAATGCTATAAAAGTTTATTATAGAGGCGAGGTACATGATTTGTATTATAGTGTTTCCGATGTGCATCTTCCACAATATATTGGAAGTAATACGGTTGCCTTTACTGGAAATGGAAATGTTAATTATGCTTTTGTAGGCGGTAAAATTATTGAAATAGGCGTGTTTAATGAGCATATTGCTTACGCAACAGGGGCCAATTTAGTTGCTTTTAATGATCCCTTTAACCAAACCTTTGCGGTAGCCTTTCAAAATGAGGTGCTGGATATTGAGCCAACTATGGTGCAAAGCTATAAAACGGGTTATGATCAAATTGTTTATCTCGATAGAAATGAAAACCTAAAAGCACTTATTCGAGGTGAAATTGTAGAATTAAGTACCTACGCTTCTTTCTATGAGATTTTTAGAGATCTAATTGTGTGGGGAGAAAACGGTGTGTTTTATGCCTATTATAAAGGAAAAAGATACGAAGTTGCAAATTATATCCCGCAAGAATATAAACTGCGAGATGGTATTGTAGCTTTTCGAAACTTGAATGGTGGTGTTTCCGTTTTTCATAACAATGAAGTGGAAATCATCAGTAATTTATCCGGAGCTCCATTTGAAGTGAATGGAAATACTGTTCGCGTTCAGGTAAATAAAGGAAATTACGTTTTCTTTAAAAATGGATTTACCTATCAGCAGTAAGTTTGGGGTGCTTGATTTATCTTCAGAACATTTAAAAACACTTCTAAATCAAGTTTTTAAATCAGATAACTACGCATTGATTCTTGCCTTATTTATTGCTGTGCTACTTTCCATTTAGAACAAAAACTTTTATAATTAAATCAATTTCCGATTTAAATTTCTCAAATATTATTCTTTTATTGTAGAGAGGTTATTTTCACCGCCTTACAAAAAAATGAAATTATGGAGCATGTCGTAATTATTGGAAATGGAATTGCTGGAGTTACTGCTGCAAGACATATTCGCAAAAACTCCGATAAAAGAATTACGATCATCTCTTCCGAATCAAAGTATTTCTTCTCTAGAACGGCACTCATGTATGTTTACATGAGACACATGCGTTTTGAAGATATTCAGCCGTATGAGAATGATTTTTGGCAAAAAAACCGTATCGATTTGATAGAAGATTATGTCGATGAGGTAAATTTTGAGCATAAGACATTAAACTTATTGCAAACTCCGCCCATTCAATATGATCAATTGATTTTAGCGACAGGTTCTCAACCCAATAAATTTGGCTGGAAAGGGAAAATCACGAAATTTCATGTTAGTAGGCGCTGTGATTGCAGTTGTAATGGTTGGTTCAATGTTGATCAGCTATTTTGGAAACAATTCCCAAGCTTTTGGAATCAATAGCGGAACCATTAAACAAGGATATGGATTTTTCATCGGTGCGATTTTTTCTGGAATTGTGGGCGTAGGATTCTATCCATTGCTAGGAAATCGTGTTTGGTGTCGATTTGGTTGTCCAATGGCAGGTTATATGGGAATAATTCAACGATTTAAGTCCCGATTTAGAATTACAACCAATGGCGGACAATGTATTTCTTGTGGAAACTGCTCAACTTATTGCGAACAAGGAATTGACGTAAGATGGTATGCGCAAAGAGGTCAGAACATAGTGCGTGCATCCTGTGTAGGTTGTGGTGTATGTACTTCCGTTTGTCCGCGAGGAGTGCTAAAGCTTGAAAATGGTCCAGAAGAAGGCAGAGTAAATGATGATTCCATCATTATCGGTCATGACAAACATCCAACATTAAGGCGTTAATTTTCTTCTTTTTTTTAAAACTAGGGAAAACCCTTACTTTTTAGTTAATGTGTTTATTTAGTTTTGTTATGAATATTAAAAAAAAATACGTTATGAAAGTAAGTAAATTAATGATGATAGTTTTGAGTGTTATCGTTTTGATGGCTTGTAAAAGAGAAGGCTGTACAGATCAAAATGCTGATAACTATGACAAGAATGCAAAAAATGATGACGGAAGTTGTGTTTATAATGGTGTAAACCCGAATGATCCGAATAATCCAGGTGGAGGAACAACAGGGCCTGGTGGTCAAGAATTGCCGATTAGACTTTCTGGAAAAGAAACTTCTAATCTGGTTATAGAGGACATTTCTTCAGATCCAAATGTTGTTGAATATTATATTGATGATAACTGGAGAATAGCAGCTGATGTTGTGATAGAGCCAGGAGTTCGTATAGAAATGAGGCAAGATGCATATATATTAGTGGAGAGCAATGGTTCATTAGATGCGACAGGAACTCCAAATGATAAGATACAAATTTTAGGGGGAGATGATGTGAAAGGCCACTGGAAGTATATTAAATATGAATCTAATGAAACGAACAATAAATTGATTCATTGTAATATCGCTCACGGAGGAGGTGCTTGGAACGCCCAAGGAATGGTGACTGTACAAGGAAGCGCTAACTTAACTGTTCAAAATTCATCCTTTACTATGGGGAAAGAATATGGCCTTTTTGTGAGTCATAGAGAAGGTAAATTGCCAGATTTTAAAGATAACTACTTTGATGCTTTTGAAAAGCAACCCATTTCTCTTCATACCTTTGGGCAGAGTGGGACACTAGATAATACTACTACATTTGGTTCTAATAATGACATGAATGATATTCGAGTACATGGGGATAATTATTCAAATAGTGTAAACGTTCCTAAATTAAACCTACCTTATTATTTGGCAAATGTTTTTGAAATAACTGGAGGGCATACAAGCTTTAGTCCAGGGGTAACTTTAATTATGGGGCAAGACACCAGAATTATTGCTAGTGATCAAGGATCGCTTTCTTTAGACGGTACGGTTACAGATAGTGTTAGAGTTTATGGAGCCTCAGGAATTCCAGGCTATTGGCAATCGATTGTTTTAGAAAGTATGAAAACAGAAAACGAATTTTCTTACACTACGTTTAATTATGGTGGTGGTGCATGGAACAACGATGCAATGATTTACATTAGAGGAGGTGCACTAGCAATGAACAATTGTTATATAAAAAATGGTTCGAAAAAAGCCCTTAATAAAGACAATAATGGAGTCTTTAATGATAACGGAGGGAATATGCATTCTGATTGCCAAGAAGGCGGAGGTTTACTTCCTTAATCGCTAATAATCTTTACTTCTAAGGAAATATAAATAATTTAACAAAAATGAAAAAAATACTAGGAATAATCTTTATCTCGATCATGTGCTTTGGTTCTATACCAAATGCGAATGCTCAAGAAGGTTACGAATCCAATAAGCTATACCTCGATTTAGGAATTGGTTTGCCTCGCTATTCAATAGTGAATAAGTATTATTATAATTCTTTGGGTTATAATCACTATTCGATTCCTAATTTGAGAGCTAATTTAGAATATGGCTTTTCAAATGTAGTTAGTGGTGGAGCTTTCGTAGGTTACACGCATAATGGTTATAAATGGGAAAATGCAGCTGGTCAATGGGATAACAAATACAGTTACCTGAGTTTAGGAGCTCGTTTTTCATTCCATATTTGGGATTTTATTAATGAAAATATGGGTCTAGCAACTGGAGTTGAACAATTAGATTTATACGCTGCTTTAATGATTGGTGGTGTGGTGAGGTCTCACAGAGATCAAGAGCCAACACGAACAATTACAACAAGCACAACAAATTTTTATATTGGGCCTACCTTAGGAGCGAAGTACTTTTTCTCTGATGGGGCAGCCGTATTTGTTGAGGCAGGATATGGTGCGGGTTCGTACGGAATAATTGGAATGACTTTTAAATTGTAGAAAACAGAAGTTAAAACACAAAAGCACAGCGCAATGGAAACTTGTTTAACAAGATTCTGTTGCGCTTTGTTATTTTTAATGTAAATTAGTCCTTTGAAAAGGTTCTAATCACATTTTATATAGTCCTACAGGTATTTATGAATATCAAAATTTTAATCCTACTTGTTGTAATCTTCTCGTTTTTCACAAGAGGAATAACACAAACTACATTTGAAAAAGACTCACTTAAGATAATAAATAATGCTGCGCAATTACTGACTAATAATCCGAAAGTTGAATCAGAGGACAGTCTGAATAACTTACTCTTGAAAGATGTAGCTATTACAAGGCAGTCAAAAGATCTTGCACAATTTTATCTTGCACGCCACTATTACATCACCCAAAAACTTGAAAAAGCATTAAATATTACCAATCAAAATATTGAAGACAATTATGAGGTTAATTATAGTGATGCTAAATTTTATAATTTAAAAGGTGCTATTCACACCTCGAGAAAAGAATATGACATTGGAATAAGGTCTTTTCTTAAAGCTGTAAACGCTTATCAAAAGCAAAATAACGAATTAAGAGAACATACTATTTATAACAATATTGCCAATATTTATTTGGCTTTAGGTGATTATGAACAAGCGTATCATTATAGTGAAAAATGTTTTTCAAAGTTTAAAAATCGAAAAGACCATCCAAATTATTTAGGGTTCCTAGGGATATTAATTATCTGTGAAAACAACTTAGACCTGATGAAAGAAGCAAAACAACACATTGATTTAGGACTCAGTTTACTCGATTCGACAAATAATATACAAGGAAAGGTTTTAATCAATTTTTCTGCTGCCGAGTGGAATTTTTTGAATGGAAACCTGCATCAAGCGATACCGTTTGTACGCAAAAGTTTAACGATAAGTGAAAAATATCGATTGAAGCAATTTCAAATTATGAGTGAAATATTACTTATGGATATTCATAATGAGTTGAAGGAGTACAGTATAGCACTCAATTACGGTAAGAATGCTGAAAGAAACCTGAAATACTTTAACAACAGCTCAATGGAACATGCTATTGCTGATGGTCTTTCTGTAGCTTATGCTAATACAGATCAACATAGAAGCGCTTATACTTATTTAAATAAAGCTGACTCCCTAAAAACCATAGATCGAAACGAAAAAAACAAAAGGAACATTGATAGTTTGTTAGTTCAATTCGAGTACTTGACCAATAAAAACACCATTCTTTCTCAAGAAGCAACTATTGCAAAACAAAACAGTAAAATTCAACAAAGAACAAATTTGTTGATTGTTGGCGGCTTCTCATTGGTACTTGTTGTTTTATCTGGTGTTTCTTTATTTATATACAATCGCCAAAAAATACGCTTGGAAAGGAATAGGAGAGAAGTAGAGTTGGTGAAATCTGTTAGCGAAACGGAGGAGATAGAAAGAAGCAAAATTTCAAGTATGCTACATGATGGTCTGGCTGCTGAACTTACAGCTTTAAAACTCGAGTTAGAGATGCATCAGGATATTTCAAAAAAGACATTTGAAATGTTAAATAAAGCACATCAAATGACCCGCCGGATATCACATAATTTATCTCCTTTTATGCTAAGCGAAAAAGGACTTGTTGAGGCGGTTACTTATATGGTTCATAACAATAATGTGAATAATAACCTACACTTTTACACCAACGTAAAGCAGGTGCTTCCACTGAAACCAAAAGTGGAGACTATACTTTACAGGAGTATTCAAGAATTGGTTCAAAATGCATTAAAACATGCCCAAGCAACAGAAATCACTGTTCAGATTATGAAAAATAATAATGAATTAGTAATCAGTATAGAGGATGATGGTATAGGAATGGACACTTCAATTGTCAACAATTCTATTGGTTTAGGTTCAGTTAAAAAAAGAATCGAACTGATCAATGGGGTTTTCGATATCGATTCTTCACCAAATCAGGGCACACAGATATTTATTAATCTAAAACTTAACTAATGAATAACGATAACTTAAGCATTTTAATTGTTGATGATCATCAAATGCTACTTGAAGGAATTAGAAGTTTCGTTTCAAGACAGTTTCCTGAATCAGATATATTATTGGCATCCAATCATCAAGAAATTGTTACTGTACTCGGAAAGCGAAAAATTGATGTTATATTGCTTGATCTAATACTCGGAAATGAAGATTCACGAACATTCTTGGATCAGATTATTAAACTCATGCCCAAGGTAAAAATTGTCATCGTAAGTTCATTAGAAGATGAAAGAGTGGTGAATGCTTTATTACAAAATGGTGCGCATGGTTTTGTTGGAAAATCAAGTTCTACTATGTATATAGCTGAAGCTATTCATGCGGTTTTAGAAGACAAAATTTATATTGATCCATTGCTTCAAAGTCATATCGAGCAACGCAATGATGGGAAAAGTACAGAGACTATTCTTTTAACACAAAGAGAAAAAGAGGTACTTAATGAAACTTTAAAGGAAAAGCGAATCAAAGAAATTGCTGAAGCCCTTTTTATCTCGAAGAAAACGGTGGAGAATCATCGTTCCAATCTTTTTACTAAATTTGGTGTGTCAAATGCAACGGGATTAGTAAAGAAAGCATTATTGATGGGATATATTCCTGACCATATTGAGTAAAATGATTAAAAATAATGTCAAAACTAGTGATTGACTATGCCAAGGTTTTTGTTGTAATTCCAGCTTTTAACGAACAAGAATCGATCGTAAAAGTTATTGCTGACATCCCCTTTGTTCCCAGAAAAAATATTATTGTTGTTAATAATGGCTCTACTGATGAAACCCAAAAACGTGTGGAATCAACTGGTGCAATTGCCCTTTTTGAACCAAGGAAAGGCTACGGCTGGGCATGTTTGAAAGGTTGTGCTTATGTTGCAAATAAACAGGTAGAAACAATTGTCTTTTTAGATGGAGATTATTCAGATTATCCAGAACAATTACCTGACGTAATAGCACCTATTTATGAGCAAGATATGGATATCGTCATTGGGTCCCGCGCTTTGGGAGTAAAAGAAAATGGTTCAATGACATTGCCACAACGTTTTGGTAATTGGCTGTCTTCAAAATTGCTGAAATTACTTTATAAAGTTGAATACACTGATTTGGGACCATTTAGGGCGATTCGTTTTGGTGCTTATCAGGCCTTAGAAATGCAAGATAAAACTTATGGGTGGACAATAGAAATGCAAATAAAAGCAGCACAAAAAAATATGAAGTCTTGTGAAGTACCCGTAAATTATAGGGTTCGGATAGGAACTTCAAAAGTAAGTGGAACAATAAAAGGGGCAGTAATGGCAGGGGTGAAAATCATTTTTACTGTTTTTAAGTATAAAGTTAATTCATGATTTTTAGTATTGTCAAAACAAAAACAGAAGAGAAAGACGCTCAATTTTTTGATTGGAAAAATGTTTTTGGAATAACAGATGATTTTGCCTTTTTGATGGCTAAAATTGTACTTATTATATACGGAGTTTGCCTTTTACTAATCTTGTTCTATAGTATATTACAATTAATTTTAGCTTTTAAATACCGCGCTAGCAAATCAAGGGATTTAGACCCTAATAAACCACAAAAACTAAAGTTTAATCAAGAAAAAGCTCCTTACGTAACCATTCAAATACCCATTTATAATGAGTTTTATGTTGCTGAACGGATTATTGATAAAGTGGCTCAGATCGATTATCCAAGCGATAGATTGGAAATTCAGGTGCTCGATGATTCTACAGATGAAACGAAAGATGTGGTAGCAAAAAAATTGCAGAGATTTTAAAACATGAAGAATTAGATATTAAACATATTCACCGAAACAATAGGGTTGGGTTTAAAGCTGGCGCTCTTGCAGATGCCTTACCCGATGCAAAAGGTGAGTTTATTGCTATTTTTGATGTGGATTTCCTACCAAATCCTGATTTCTTGAAACAAACTATTCCTTATTTTAATGATGAAAATATTGGCGTGGTACAAACACGTTGGGGACATATTAATAAGGACTATTCGCTGCTTACAGAATTACAAGCTTTTGGACTCAATGGACATTTTGTGATTGAACAAGGAGGTAGAAATTCTGCGGGACATTACATCAATTTTAATGGAACGGGTGGTGTTTGGCGGAAGACATGCATTACTGATGCAGGTGGATGGGAACACGATACTTTAACAGAAGATCTAGATTTGAGTTACCGTGCACAATTAAAAGGTTGGAAATTTAAATACCTTGAAAACGTAGTTGCTCCTGCGGAGTTACCCATAACCATGAGTGCTTTGAAAGGTCAACAACACCGCTGGATGAAAGGTGGCGCGGAATGTTTTCGAAAAATGTTTAAACAAATCCTAACTACCAAGAATATACGTTGGGTAGATAGGGTGCATGGTTTGGCGCACTTATTTAATTCTTCAGTATTTGTGTTTATTTTATTAATGAGCTTGTTGAGCATCCCAATTCTTTATATCAAAGACACCTATGCCTCACTGAATTATTTTATTCAATTTGGAAGTGTTTTTATTTTGGCAACTGTGTTTCTAATGTTTTATTATTGGAATGCTTTTCAAGATAAGATGAAAGAAAAAGGAAAGTCATTTGGCTTATTTATTTGGAGATTCCTTCAATTTTTAACTGTTTCAATGGGACTTTCTTTGAATAATGCTGTCGCTGTTATTGAAGGGTACCTTGGAATTAAAAGTTCTTTTGTTCGTACTCCTAAGTTTAATGTGTCTGTAAATAAAGGTAAGGTAGAAAATAAATACGATAAAAAGTCAATCTCCTTACTGACCGTTGGCGAAGGAATTCTTTTTCTTGTTTTTGGCTTTACTACTGTAAATAGATTAATTCATGGCGATTTGGGAATGGTTCCTTTTCATTTAATGCTTACCGTAGGATATGGAACAGTTTTCTTTTATACTTTATTTGAAGTAAAGCCAAAATGGTTGAAAATAGTACCTGCAAAAACGAGCAATGTCAATGTTTAAATTATCCCGCGAATATTGGATGTTAGGATTGGGGCTGCTTGTCTACTTATTAGCTATAGCGTTTATTGCTTATGGGTTAGAACAAGATGACTTTGGATTGTTTATTTCTGCTTATGGGATTGCATTTTCTACTTATTTAGTAAGTATGTATCACCGCTATTTGCTCAGTCTAAAGCAGTGGAAAATGATTGCTTTTCTTTTATTTCTCGTTCCTCTTTTCTCTTTGCCTTCATTGTCGCCTGATGTTTATCGATTTCTTTGGGATGGTGAGATCACGCTATTGGGAATTCATCCGTATGCACATTCACCAAACGCACTTGTAGAGCTTCAACCCAGCCTTATATCTTCAGAATATTTGAATTTTTTGTATACACATACAACGGATTTATCAAAGGGTAATTATACGGTTTATCCAACTGTTCATCAGGTATATTTTCTTATCCCTACTTTCTTAAGTGATGATCTTTTTGTTTCGTTAATAATTTTGAGGGTTTTAATGATATTCACCATGGCTTTAGGTGCAATCTATTTTCTTAAGTTATTGCATTTACTGCAGCTGCCCAAACACTTATCTTTGCTTTTATTCTTGAATCCGATTTTGATTATCGAGGTTGTCGGTAATTTGCATTTCGAAGGTGTTGTTCTTGCATGGTTAGTGATTGGAATTTATTTTCTAATCAAAAAGAATGTGTTTAAAAGTGCCTTGTTTTGGTCAATTGCAATTAATGTGAAATTAACTCCTTTAATACTACTCCCTTTTGTTTTGCGCTTTTCAAAACTCAAATTCACCCTTTATTTTTACCTATCAACTTTTGTGCTTTCAGTAATCTTACTAAGCATATACATGTGGCCTTCTGTATTTTTAAATTTCTTTCAAAGCATAGAGTTGTATTTCGTGAATTTTGAATTTAATGGAAGTGTATTTAGTGTGTTCAACTGGTTGGCTGACGGATTTGTAGAAGGCAATCCTACACTTATTGTAGGGCCTATAACTTCCCTGTTGGCATTTGTACTTATTTTATGGCTTGCCTTTTATAAACCTATCTATGCGCCAAAGATCTTGTTGGAACGCATGATGTGGGGCTATGTTATTTATTTACTTTTTGCAACAACTGTACATCCTTGGTATGTTGTTTTACCACTCGGATTAGCGGTTTTTAGTGCCAATTTAGGAGTTATAATGTGGAGTTTTTTAATAATGTTATCCTATGGTTTTTACGCTTTGGGTTCTTCTTTTTGGGGAACAGTCCTAATTGCAATTGAATATTTGGTGTTGTTTTTCTTTCTTTTTTATCCTTCTAATGGCTTTTCACAAATGTCAAAACGTTTCTTGAAAATAGATTCAATTAAGTGATTTATATTCTTGTATCCATTTGGGATTCATCACGTCTTTGAGTAATTTGAAAAAACTAGTATCGGCAAAGTAATCTTGATCATAACCTCTCACGCCATATCGGTTGTATATATACGCTTGTTGTTTCAATGAAGGACGAATTTCACCTTGGCTCCATCCTTCTCCCTTACTGTGGTCAAATGGATGAACATTAAACCTAATTTTCCACAAGGAATCAAAAGCAGCGCCATAATCGATTATTCTACCATCAGGTAAGGTGTCGTTATACAAGTTAAATTCTTCAAAGAAATCATGAAACGTTGTTGTTCTAGGTAACGGCCATTCCCCTTTCCCTATTTTTACAAGCTTTGTTAATGAAACTTCTTGAATGGAAATTCTTTTTCCTTTTTTATAAAAAACCATAGCGTACTGTGTAAGTCCACCAGTTGGTAAGATTCCAATTTTTACACCAAATGAAATCTTGTCGGGTCCCTGATGCTGTCTACTATTGTTTTTATTCGTCGCGCTTAAAAACAGCACAATCAAACACGTCAAAACTATATAATAGAGGTTTTTTATCATAATTTGATTCCTAAATTACGAAAACCAAATTATGATTTCAAAAAATCATTACATTTCACGGTGAGCAGGATCGAGTAAATCTAAAACAGTTTTCACAGGTGTGAATGTTTCAGAAGGTACTTCCACAAATATACTTAACCATTTTGCCATGCTTCCATTCCATAAACCAGGACGTTCAACAAATCGAATGTCTTTGTTTTTATAGGATTTTTCCACAATGAAATATTTTTTTGGGTCCGAAAAGTGATTCAAATCAAGCTGTACGCCATCAATATCTTTAGTTGAGACAGCCATAATTACCGGATTAAAATATTGGCTTTGAACCATTAATCTGTATTGGCTTTCATCTTTTCCAATTTGTGATTTTTCCACAATTTGTTTAGATAATTGTCCCTCTTCTTCTACCCAAAAAGGACCTCCTCCGGGCTGACCTTCATTTCGAACCATACCACAAATCCGGATTGGTCGATAAATCATTTCTTTAATGGCTTCTTCGCTTAATTGTGAGAAATCTGTTTTAGGGTGCGCAAATTGATATTGTAGATTTAAAGCCGCTAACTTATTTCGCGAATCTTTATCCTGTATTGCTTCTTTTAATTCATTTTTGATAATCGACAGCATTCCACCTAAATATTTTAGGTTGTCGATTGATACATCGGCTCGCGATTCATGCTGGATGTTGTCAATGTTTTTTATAAAAACAATATCACTTGAAAGCGTATTTAGATTTTTTAATAAAGCACCATGACCTGATGGACGAACCAATAAATCTCCTTTATCATCGGTGATTGTGTTCATTTTTTTGTCGAAGGCAATAGAATGCGTCGAAGGATCCTGTTCAGTGCATTTTATTGCGCATTTTCTTCCTGTAAGTTGTTGAATTGACTTCAAAGACGCATTAATTTCTTCTTCATGAGATTTGTTAATTGTAAAATGGAAGTTTACATGATCTTCTTTTAGCCGCAAACCTTGTAATAATTGTTCTTGAAACGCATTTAAAATGAAACTTCTCGAACGATGGAACGGAACTAAACCTTTGGGAATTAAACCTAAGCCTAATCCTTCGTTCTTAAGTAGGTAGGAAACAAAATCGTCTAAACTTATATCGTAATCCCTTACTTTTTTCTTGATAGCATAGGGAAGTAGTTCAAAAAATGCAAAAGATTCAATCGCATTTAAAAATCTTTCAGTTTTACTTCGCGAAGCTTCATTCGGATCGGCTAAAAACTCATATAGGAACTTAAACATTCTTGATCCTGAGCCAGACGCTGGAATGAAAAATTCAATAGACTGCTGTTGCTCTTCAAATTTCTTTTTAAATCGATTTTTTTCGAATTCAGCATGTCGAATGATTCCTTCATTGAGTCGGCAAGGACTAACTAGATTGATTTCAGGTTGTCCTTTAGACACCATTTCTTTGTGTTTTTCAACTAATGTTGTAATGTTATCTTTTTCCATTATAATATTTAACATAAAATATTTTATTGTAGATTCGAGGCGGATATGTGGTTAATAATTCGTGAATATATAAAATATTGCTTGATTTCTAAACGAAGACATGGCGTTCATTCGCCTTTTATGTATGAATTTGGAGATCGATGTTTAAATACCGCACTTCCTGCTTATGAGTTTATGGTGTTTCAAAAAATGAGAAAGGACTTATTGGCAAATAAAAAGCTTATTGAAGTAAACGACCTTGGGGCAGGATCGAAAAAATTGAAATCACAACGAAAGATTCAGCAAATCGCTAAAACTTCAGGGAGTCCAAAAAAATATGCCAAATTACTTTTTAAATTGAGTGCTTTTTATCAACCTAAAAATATTTTGGAATTAGGAACTTCTTTGGGGTTAGGAACGTATATGTTGGCCGCTGCTCAAGAAGATGTAGATGTTTATACGGTTGAAGGTTGCACAAAAACCTACGATTTCACAAGAAGGAATTTTCCTTCTTCACAGCATCACAAAGTGCATTTTATCAATGCTGCTTTCAATGATTATTTGAAACAATTACAAAAAGATTTAGTTTTTGATCTGGTTTTTATCGATGGTGATCATTCTTCAAAACAATTATTCACACAACTCGAACTGCTTTCCGAACATATTCATGACGAAACCATAATTGTTTTAGACGACATACGCTGGTCAAAAGATATGTTTGAAGGCTGGAACCAATTGATTAACGACACAAGCTACCGACTCTCTATTGATTTATTCAAGATAGGAATTCTAATGAAACGCTCACATCAAGCCAAAGAGCATTTTGTAATTAGGTATTGAGCGTCTATATTAATAAGTTCACAGCTGTTGTTTCCGTTTAAATTTGTTTTATTACTGATGAATTAGCGTTTTTTATCGACTAACTATAATAAAATTCTTCTTTTTTAATAAAACATGCAACTTTATAATAGATTTTTCTCTATCTTGCTTGTATAAACACTAACTTATGAATCGTTATATTGAACAATTAGTCGAAGATTTAAAGGAAGCTGAAGAAGCTCAAATCGCTGTTCGAAGTCATTTGGATATTTTGGGTGAAGCAGAATTATATATTGTTGAAGATGAAGATTTCTGTGACGGATTTAATGTAGCTCCTTTATGCGAAATCATCGGCTTTGAAAAAATAGTGTTTCCACCTCATGAGCAATTAACAGATTCCCAAATCGATCTTATTTATCAACAATTATCAAACCTCATTGAAAATTATAATTTCTTTCTTGATTTTCCAGAAAAAGTACAAACGCGTTTAAAATACACGCTTTTAATCAATGCATTGGAGGATGAGTATACATGCTCAAATGCAAATATAACCAGTATAGAATTTTGTGATTATGATCACGATACCTGCCCTTTTGGAGCGTCCTTATGTCAATGTAAAATTTTTGAGGAACGCAGTTAATATTGTTCTTATTTATACTCTTTCTAAAAAAGAAGATGATTTTGCCTTTTTTCTATAAAACATAATCTATCTTTGTGAAAAAAAGGAAATGGCAACATTAGAAGATTCAATCATAGATGTTATAAAAACGGTTTACGATCCAGAGATTCCCGTTGATGTTTATGAGCTTGGACTTATATATGAAGTGAAAATCAATGGAGATAAAACGGTAGATGTTGAAATGACATTGACCTCTCCAAATTGTCCTGTTGCGGAGTCACTTCCCAATGAAGTAAAAGAAGTTATCGAATCTGTGGAAGAGGTGAAATCTGCAAAGGTCAATATTGTTTTCGATCCACCATGGGACCAAACCATGATGAGTGAAGAAGCGAAATTGGAATTAGGATTTTTGTAAAGTAAGTGTAGGGACGGTTTGCAAACCGTCCCTACACCAAACCGTCCATACTGAAATTACCTTCTTTCGAATTCATATATTTCTTTCCAGAAATCTCCAATAGAAATTCCAGCGTAATCTAGCATTTTTGGAACTAGTGATTCAGCTGAAAAGCCTGGAGTTGTGTTGACTTCAATGACATACAGTTCATTATCTACAATCATAAAATCTACTCTTCCTAACGAACGCATTTGAAGTAATTGATAGATTCTTACTGTAAGGTTTTGCGCTTCTTTGGTTAATGCATCGCTTATTCTTGCAGGTGTGATTTCTTGAGATTTTCCTAGATATTTTGCATCATAATCGAAAAAATCTGACTCTGAAACAATTTCTGTACACGGCAAAGGAACAACACCTTTATCATTACGGTAAACACCACAAGTTATTTCTGTTCCTTTCAAAAAGGCTTCACAAACAACAGTATTTCCTTCTGCAAAAGCTTCGTCAATGGCTTTAGGTAAATCTTCAAGTTTATATACTTTTGAAATTCCATAGCTGGAACCTGAATCTGCTGGCTTTACAAATAATGGAAATCCTAATTTTTCGCCAATTGCTTTCACATCATAAGATTCGTTTTTCAACAAAAGTTCAGATTCTGCCACTTTGATTCCGAAGCCTCTCAAAAATTGATTACAAAACCATTTGTCAAAGGAGAGCTCTGATGAAAGCGCACTACTATTGACAAAAGGAAGTTTTTTCATCTCGAAATAAGCCTGAAGCTTTCCATTTTCTCCTGGATCTCCGTGAATATAAACGTGGGCCAATTCAATTGTGATTTTTTCGCCATTTTTTAATGTAAAACTGAAGTCAATAGGGGAGACCTCTGCGGTTTCTCCTTGGTAATCTGCAAACCAACCTTGTTCATTTACACGCACTAAAAAAGCGTTGTATTCTGTTTCTGGCAAATGATTTAAAATCATGTTTGCACTTTTAATGGAGATTTCAAATTCAGATGAATATCCACCACAAAATATTCCTACGTTTATCATCTTTTAGTTTTTGCGAATTACGGAAATAATTATGAAATATGAAATATGAATGATGAATTATTACAGTGTGCTTCCCTAAATAAGGCTGACCGTTTTGGGTATGTTCCCCTAATTCAATTACGAATTACGAATGAAGGAATTACGAATTGTGAAATTCCGAATTGTTGAAAACAACAATTAAGCGTTTTTTCCTTCATTAAAATGGTTCCAACCCTGAGCTTTCAGTTCAATAGCAGCACCTTGTTTATCGATTAAATAAAGTCCTGAATCTTTGGCTGTGAAATGCCCAATTACTGTCATGTGCGGATTTCCTTTTATCTTGTCGAAATCTTCTTGTTTGATAGAGAAAAGCAACTCATAATCTTCTCCTCCATTTAGCACACAAGTTGTTGGAGATATTTCAAAGTCTATTGCTGTTGTTGAAACTGCAGTATCAATTGGTAGTTTTTCATCATAAATTTGAGCACCTACGTTTGATTGTTTACATAAATGAAACAATTCTGAGGCTAATCCATCAGAAACGTCAATCATTGAAGTAGGTTTAACATCAAGTTCTTTAAGGAATTTGACTACGTCCTTTCGTGCTTCTGGTTTTAATTGTCTTTCTAAAAGATAATCATATCCATCCAAATCTGGTTGAATGTTTGGATTTGCTTTATAGACAGATTTTTCTCTTTCCAAGATTTGAAGTCCCATATAAGCGGCTCCCAAATCTCCTGTCACAACAATTAGTTCGTTTTCTTTGGCTGTATTTCTATAAACTACGTCTTCTTTTTTGGCAGTACCAATGGCAGTTACAGAAATCATTAAACCTGATACAGAAGAAGTAGTGTCTCCACCAATTAAATCAACTTCGTAAATATCACAGGCTTTTTTAATGCCTTTGTAAAGTTCTTCAAGCGCTTCTTTTGGGAATCTACTCGAAGCTGCAATGGTAACAGTAATTTGTTCCGCAGTTCCATTCATGGCGTAAATATCAGATAGATTCACCATCACTGCTTTATAACCTAAATGCATCAATGGCGTGTACATCAGATTGAAATGAATTCCTTCCAAAAGTGCATCTGTAGCGACTAAAGAAACGGTGTTCTCATCTCTTTGGATTACTGCTGCGTCGTCTCCAACGCCATATATTGTAGAGGAATGATGTGTTTTAAAATCTTTAGTTAGTTCATCAATTAACTTGAATTCACCGATTGATTCTAATGAAGTTTTCTTTTCGTCGCTCATAATAATTATCGTTTCTTTTCTATGCGTGCAAAATTAAGTTCTTTATCGCGAATAACTTTAATTATTGCCGGTATTATTTCTTTAATTCTATGGTTTGTTTTTTCATTCTCGTGAAAAACCAAAATATCACCTCCTTTAATTTGCGTTTTTGCTTTTTGAATAATCTGTTCAATAGAAACTGTGGAATCAAAGTCATAGCTCATCCAGTTCCACATTACTATCTTACCATTTTTTGCAGCGTATCTCGCTTGACTTGACTTTAAATCACCATAAGGAGGTCGATATAATTTTGAATCTACAAGCTGATTCGATTGATCAAAATTGATTTTAAACGCGTCGAAGTTTAACGATTTTCCAGATTTATGCTCATATCCATGATGTCCCACCGAATGACCTTCATTTTTGGCACGTTGTAGAAGTTCTGGATGTTTTTCAATTTGATTTCCTTGCCAAAAGAAAGTTGCCTTTATGTTATTTCGCTTTAATTCATCTAAAAGCCAAGGTGTAATTTCGGGGTGCGGTCCATCATCAAAGCTTAGATATACATTTTGAGATGCTCCATACCACAAGCGGCGCGGAAAAATCCACGCCGCTACTATTGGTATTTTAAAAAGTCTTGGTTTAGTCTGCAGCGTCTTCACTTTGGAAACCATTATCAGATAACATTGCATTGTAAAGTTTAGCAAAATCTAATGCTTCTTTCTCCATAAATCTCACTTTACCATCAGATGTTTTAACTCTCTTCAGGCCTTCAACGATACCTGGGACAACTTGATTCGACATTTTCTCAAACAGTTGATCACTCATTGCGGCCGCTTCTGTATCTGGAGCAGAAACATAAACATTAGCATACGTTTTTAAGAAATTCATACCAAAGGAAATAAAGTCTTTTTTATTTCTATAGGCAATCAAAGGATCGCTATTGTTGAAATAATCCATCATCGTTTCCAGCTGAGCCATGTATTCGATTGCAAGTTCATTTGCCAATTCATTTTTATCAACTTCGTAAAGAATACGAATCATATCTGGGACTGCACCATCTACATAAACTCTATCAGTAGGTGTCAATTGAGCACCTACAGCACGAGGTTCTCCAAAATCATAAACCTTGTCAATGGGCAGTTTTTCTAATGAAAATTGAATAATCTCTTCGATTTTATCTGCATAATATTGTTTGTTTTTTCCATCGAGTACACTTAAGGAATCTGCTCCTGTTGAAGCATTTTTGTATTTAAACAAATACTTAGAAGCCAATTCAATAAAGTTGTTTCGGTACTGGTCTGTATGACGTCTTGTATAGTAATCTACCAAAACACCATCACTTGCAAGATTAGCATAATCATAGTTTTCGATAATGTTTTCGTGTGTTTTTACAATTGAAAAATCATCCGAATCATTTCTATTTAAAGGAACTAATCCGTTGATTTGTCCAAAACTCGCTAAAAGACCTCTATTGTAAAGTGCTTTTGATACATCAGAACCTACTATACTTGAGAAGAATATTCCTCTATTCCAATCAAAGTTTGCAAGAATGTCTAACATCATTACTTCTTGACGAGGTAAACCATTAACATCTGACCTAAATTGACCACCTTTATTAAAGTCAAATCTAATATCAGTCATGGCTTGGTCTTTAAACTCTTCAGAAATGATTCCAGCTTTTACTGCGTTTTCAACATTTACTGGCAATACAAATCCGGAAGCAGGGAAGTAGCGTAACGCACGTCTACCTGGTTGTTTGAACATATTGTTATCATCTCTAACAAATTCCATGGCGTAATCGAGTGGTAAATAATCCCATGGCTTCGTCCATGACATGGCAGCATCTTGTAATTGGGTTAATAAATTTTTATCTGCTGATATATTTCCATTATTTGCATCACTAAAGATTTTACGAATAAACAAATCTATTTTTTGATATTCTTTATAGCCAGGATTTTCAATAGGTGTTTCTAACTCTTCTTTCATTCTTTGTAACACCTCTGTAGCTCTAGCATTTTTTGGTCTTAACGATGGAATTGTCGCCGCTAATCCTCTTCTAATCTGACTTAATGCATTTTGAAACTGTTTAGGATTACCTTCAATTTTTTTCATTATGATTTCATCTGCCTTTTCAGGAGACAAACTACTTTTGTAAACTTCATAATCAATAAATAAAACGTAATCTGTACTTCCTGCACCTTGTAAAATTTGATCTTCTCTAAATTTTATAGGTAAAGGGTCTGATTCATAGGCACGCATCTTCATTTGATTAGAATACCAGTCTGTTTGCATCAAAGAGAGATTAGCTACGCGCACATCTGTACGAATTCCTTCCACCTCTTGTAGGTACCATAATGGGAAAGTGTCATTATCTCCATTCGTATACAATATTGCATTAGGACTACATCCTGTTAGGTAGTTGTATGCCAATGAACGAGCTGGTGATCGATCACTTCTATCATGACCTTCCCAACCTTGCGTTCCTAATAATATAGGAGCTGCTAATCCTAGTAAAATAGAGAAGCTTGCAGCGCCAACTTTTGGGATATTTGCTTTCCGCAACAATGTCATTAATAACATTGCACCTCCGCCAATTCCGCCAATTATTAGCATAGATACTGTGGCAGGCATACCTGATCGTGCACCTAAATCAGCAAATACTGATAGGAGCAACAAGCTTCCGAAGCCGATAGCGAGCTTTTTGTAATCTTCTTTCGCAAAGGATCTAAAGGCTTCATATAATCCATAAACACCCAATCCAATCCAAATGGCGAAGGTATAAAAGGAAGCGGCATACGCATAATCTCGTTCACGAGGTTCGAAAGGTTTTTGATTCAAATACACCACAATTGCGATTCCTGTAAACAGAAACAACACACCAACGACAATCGCATCTTTTGGCGCTTTTAAAAAGTGGAAGAACATACCAATTAACCCTAGGATAAATGGAATGTAAAAGAATTTTGCGTTACTCGGGTTTGTCTGTGTATAATGTGGAGCATTTTCACCTTGTGCCCCTAATCTGGCGTCATCAACAACGCTAAATCCGGAAATCCAATTCCCGCGCATTTCATCACCATGACCTTGAATATCATTTTGTCTACCAGAGAAATTCCACATAAAATACCTCCAATACATCCAATTAATTTGATAGTTGATAAAGTAAGTTATGTTTTCACCAAATGTTGGTATTGGTCTTCCATCATCACCTCGGTTTGCTGCTGTAACAGGCCTAGAAGCATCATAATTCGACCAGTCTCGATATCCACTAGCTCTTCTTGGGTCACCTTTGACATACATTCTTGGGAAAAATGTATTTTGGGTGTAAACAGCCACTTGATTTTTTCGTATGTCTTCGTTTGTTACAAAGTATTTTTCGTTAAGCTGATAATTTTGACCACTGTTTACAATATAATTTTGAGCGACCTCTTTATCCTTAAATGAAATAACGTCCTTTCCCTGTTTCGTAGAAACTACCCATCTGCGATCATAATTTGGAGACCTATCCTTAAACTCTCTTTGGTCAGCAGCTTTTGAATTAAAGTACTCTCCATATAGTATAGGCCACGATCCATATTGTTCACGTTTAAGAAACGCATGAAGTGTTACTAAGTTTTCTGGATTATTCTCATCTAATGGCGGATTTGCATTTGAACGAATAACAATTGTTGCGAATGATCCATATCCAATAAAAAGTACAACTAGACCCAAAATGGCAGAATTTGCTAATTTATGTCCGCGTTTCCGGGTGTAAATCAATCCACCAACTAAAAGACCCACCAGTAAAATAAAAAAGAAGGCTGCTCCAAGTCCAAAAGGTAATCCTAGACCATTCACAAAGAATATCTCAACTTTCGAGGCGAGTGCAATGGTTCCAGGGATAATCCCATTTTGAATAAATCCTAAAATAAGAACTCCAATTAGTCCTGTGATAATGAATAATTTTATACTATTTTTCTCTTTGATTTGGTGTGCAACCACATAGGCAATTGCAGGAAGAACTAATAAACCTAACAAGTGAACTCCAATCGCTAAACCAAATAAAAACATGATTAAAACCATCCAACGTAAAGGATGAATTTCTGGGTCTAAAAGTCCACGTTTGATTGCCGTCATTTCTTCATCCCATTTTAAAACGGCCCAAAAAATAACTGCAGTAAATAGTGATGACATTGCATAAACTTCACCTTCTACTGCTGAAAACCAGAAAGATTCTGTAAAGGTATATGCCATAGCGCCAACAAAACCTGATCCCAATATTGCTATTTGCTGACCTTTAGTCATTGCCTGACCATCTTTTTCGGCAATTTTCTTCCCTAATTTTGTAATTGTCCAAAATAAAAAGAGAATAGTTAGGGAGCTAGATAGTGCAGACATTCTATTAATCCACATAGCGACCTCTGCTTCAGAGCCAGCAAAAAGGGAGAATAGTCTTCCCACTAACATAAAAAATGGAGCACCTGGAGGGTGACCAACTTCTAATTTGTATGCAGCCGTAATATACTCGCCACAATCCCATAAGGAAGCTGTATCTTCTGCTGTAATAAAATAAACAATTGTCGCAATTAGAAACGCCAACCATCCTAGAGATATATCTAACTTTTTATAGTTCATAGTGTAAATTTGAATCGCACGAAGTTAATAATAATCAAACTGTCAACGAAAGGAATTGAAAAAAATTATAGAAGTTAGATAACTGCCTTAATTTCAATCAATAAAAAAAATGATTAAAAAATTACCTAAAAACTAGCTTGTTGTTCGATAAAATGTTTGTATATTTGCACCCGCAACGCAAATAATGTTGTATTGAAATCTTGTCCCATGGTGTAACTGGCAACACGTCTGTTTTTGGTACAGAAGAGTCTAGGTTCGAGCCCTAGTGGGACAACTAAAAGACCTCCATCCGGAGGTCTTTTTTCATTAAATACCACCAAATATCACGAAAACCAACACTTTCGACCACAATCTAAAATCCAACAAACACAAACAAAACTAATAGATAACAAACTTTTTGTCACCTATGCTGTCACCAGATTTAAATTATAACTTTGGTGACAGAAATGATGTAAAGCATTGATTTTATAGTTGATATAGAACATTTGACATTTTAAGATTCAAAAACGAAGAACCTTTAAAGAACGGTTTTTTGTCACTAGGAAATGTTTAAAATAAATAACTATGAATCACAAGCAGAAATTAAGGTTAAGAAACCGCTTAAACTTGCAAAGGCAGAAAGAGGGGAATCACCCTATTTATGTACGAATTTATGTAGACGGTAAAAAAACCGAAATATTTACCGACTACTGGATTAAAAAAGTAGACTGGGATAACAATAGAAAGTTGGTGAAATCCAGTAATAAAAAAGCAGATGTAATTAATGCATTCTTAAATAGAGTACAAACATCAATCGAAACAAACTTTTACAATTTAAGAGCGCAAAACGTTAAAACATCAGCTTTAGAACTTAAAAACAAATACCTGGGCATCGATGAAAAGCCTGCTCAAAAAACCATCCTCGATGCTTTCGATTACCACAATACCAAAATGGAGGAGAAATTAAAGATTAATCAAGTAGCCAAAAAAACATATATACGTTACGTAAGCACCAGGAAGAAAGTCGTGAACTTCATGAAACACCAATACAAAGTAAAAGATATTCCATTGTCTGAGCTTCGCTTGCGCTTTGCCACAGAATTTGAACACTATCTACTCACAAAGGATAATCTTCACACTAATACAGCTCATAAATACATTAAGAACGTAAAAAAAATATTGAACATGTCAGTTGGATTAGACTGGATTTCATCAAACCCTTTCAAAAACTTCCGTTGCAGTTACATCGCTCCGAAAAGAGAAATCTTAACTCAAGAAGAAGTTGACCGCATTAGATTTAAAGAAATTAATATTCCTCGTTTATCTGAAGTACGTGATGTTTTTATATTCTGTTGCTACACTGGTTTTGCTTATGCTGATATTTACGAATTCGAATATGATGCAATTATCAAAGGAATAGATGGCGGATCATGGTTAAAAAAGAATCGTAAAAAAACAGGTGTAAAAGAAAGTGTTCCATTGCTACCTGTAGCAATGGAAATTATAGAGAAGTACAGAGAACATCCTTATTGTATAAACAAAAACAGACTACTTCCGGTTAACAGTAACCAACGCTATAATGGTTATTTGAAAGAGATTGCTGATATATGCGGTATTAAAAAGAAAATCACTTCCCACATTGCTCGCCACACTTTTGCAACAACTATCACTTTATCCAATGGCGTACCCATAGAAACGGTAAGTTCAATGCTTGGCCATAGTTCTATTCGTACTACACAAATTTACGCTAAAGTGGTGGAAAGCAAGGTTTCTGAAGATATGAATGATTTAAAAAGCAAACTATTCGGTAAATCTTCTGATAAAACTAAGTTGACATCAAACCTTTAAATGATGTTGACAACCAGACACTTACAATTAGCTTTTTGTTTTCTTCTATCACCTTGTCATTAATTGGCAAGGTGATTTTTAAAATATCACATAATATATACCGTTTAATATGCTAAATTATTAACTACATTGATACTGTAACCTATGAAAGCATCTTACTCACTACTTGAAATTTATGATGATATTATTTTCGGCAGTCTTAACCCTTTGCATTTAAATATATCAAATCATGATTCTAAAATACTGACTGTATATTTAACCGAAAAACTTGGTGCTCCAAAAGATTTACAACTAATCAAATCAAGAGTCAAAGACAACAAAGCAGTTGTTGTTGATAAGCAAAATATATCATCAGCTCATCCATTAGCAAGTAAATTTATTTATCATAATGATTTACCATTTAATGATTCGATTGAAGATCTCTTCCCTGATACTATTTTACAAAACATCGATGTTGATTTAAAAAACGTTGTATTTACCTCATCCAAAAGCAAAAATTCAAACTTAACCACATACTCGTTTTGTGTTGAAACATCTTGGAGAAAGATTAAATTCGATAGGTTGAAATACTGTTATTATTACAATCTCTTAGAGGAATACTCCTTTAATATTAAGAGTAGATTGAGACTGAAAAACTTTGAATACGATGAAAGCACATTCGGAAAATTAGTTCAGAAAATACAAGAAACTCTCTTACTCAATATTAAAGAACTGTTATTGATACATACCGTTAATCCGAAGTTCATTAATTACAAAGTTGAAAAATCATATACAAATGATCACCACTTTGCAATCATCTATAAGTCAATGATCAAGTTGCTAGATTACTTGTTCGAAAATTACAACCAGCATTTTAACAAAAACCACCCCATTCCTTTTTATTCAGAGAAAATCAATATAAATAATATTGACACTAAAATCAATAAAATAAAGCGTTCGTTTAATAGGAGTAGTATCAATCCCAAACTGCAGAAAATTATAAATGAACAGTTCAGAAGGATTATTGAAATCGACCATCCAAACAGGTTAACATATCATGAGTTTGATTATTTTATTTTGCTAATCAACGGAATACACAATCATATAGCCAACGCACCAGATGGTATACTTTCCGAAGAAGAAATAGTATCTCTTTTAATCTCACATAGATTTAATAACTATAATTTCTTAACTTGTTTAATTTCAGAGTATCGTAAGGACTTACACTCCATTCTAAACCTTCAAGAGAGAAGATTTCAATTATTAGAATTAAATAAAAATGTTAATCAATCTTTTGAAGCAATAAAAATATCCTACGATCCTGAAGCCAAAAACATTTCAGAAGTCTTACAAACATGGTTTGAACAAGAACTAAAATTAATCGACGAAAAAATAAAGATAAAAAAAGCATCTCCTGTAATTTCAGAAAGCGAGAGTATGAAGATCGAAAGTCTATTAAATACCATGGAACTATCTGTATTCATAAAGTTAATGAATGACTCAAAAGTCATTAAAGCGAAAAACTATCAAGATTTAGCAAGATGGATATGCGCAACTTATAATACAGCAATAAAGGAAAGGTTTTCAATATCACAAACAAGAAATAATTTGTATTCAAAAGATACTTTAGTTCTTGAAAATGTAAGGGATAAAATAATTGATATGCTAAACCTAATTAATTCAAAGTTGAAGTAGAGGAATTAACATCCTTTCATTTTGTGATAAATATTTTTTATTTCAAGATTCCAATCTTTATGCTTTTGTAGCTCTGACAAATCTTTTTCCAAGAATGATTTGATTGAGGAATATCCATAAAGCAACATAAAAGCTTCAATCATGTTAACCTCCTCTTTTTCCAAATTGTATTTTGAGAAATCTGTATGCATAATAAGTAGTTATGGAGGTATAAAAAAGAAGCGTGAGCCAAACATCCATCGGTAACAAGGCTCACCAAAGCCCAACCCCCAAACAGACTCTAGCCCACGCCTTTTGGCATGAGCGTCAGTCTATTTTTTTGGGGGTTTTAAAATTGGTGATTTTGTTACCCAAAAATAGCTTTCGCTACAATTCTATTATCTCTTTTTTCTGCTCCAGCAAAGATAGTTTTTTATTAATCTATAATTCAATTAAAAACAAATTTTATCTTTTTTTTCTTCTGTAACACCAGTAAATGCAACAGGTTCTTGAAATTTGTGCAGGGTGGTGCAGGGGCAAAACTCGATTTCTTTTAATTCTATTTGTACTGAATCTTTAAAATTAGTCTTATGGAAATATCAATTGTAACCCAGGAGGATCTGCAAGAATTAAAAGACACGATCCTTTCCTCATTAGCATCATTAAAAGATGAATTATCAACGCAAAACACATCATCTAATGATCCAGTTCTTCTAAAGTCGCATCAGGTACAACGTATGCTAGGCATTTCTCCTGGAACACTCCAGAATATGCGTGCGAAAGGAATCATACCCTATTCTAAAGTAGGTGGAGTAATATTCTATAACAAAGAAGACATACTCAACATCATTGATGATAACAAACAATATGGATAGTTATGAAAGAAGTAAACTATATAAAACAACTCACAGAAGCAATGAATAAGATGTCGGATGATGATCGACTGAATCCCTCTCATGTGAGTTTGTACATTGCTTTGTTTCAATTCTGGAACATGAATCGATTTAAAAGCCCAATATCAGTGACTCGAACTGACGTAATGAGAGTATCTAAAATAGGATCCAATTCAACTTATCATCGTTGCATCACCGATTTACATAAATGGAAATATCTCGAGTACCTACCTTCTTACAATCCATTTAAAGGCAGTAAAGTCAATATGTTCATTTTTGGTACAGGTGTCGAACAGGTTGTGAACAGCAACCATTCCAAAAATGAACAAGTACCAGAACAGGTTGTGAACAGGAACCATTCCAAAAATGAACAAGCTCTAGTACCTTCTATAAACAGTATTAAACTAAACAAACAGTATAAACATTACAAACCTATTCAAACAAAAAAAAGGGAAGAAAAAAAATCTTCCCCCCATCCATCCCAAAATCAAAATGATGAATCTTCTTTTCATGAGGACGAATTGCATTCGCCCAAAAAAAATGATTTGCAATCATCCGACTCACCCAAATCCAAAAAAGCAAGTAAGAGTGATTTGCAATCACCCACCAAACGAAAAAGATTTGTCCCTCCAGAGCTCCAGGAAGTAAAAACATTTTTTCACGAGAATAAATCTTCCTACCAAGTTGCTGAAATGTTTTTCAATCATTTTGAATCCAACGGTTGGAAAGTTGCTGGAAAAGCCCCCATGAAAAAGTGGAAAGCTGCTGCACGAAATTGGATTATTCGAGATGAAAAGTATCAAGCACAAAGCAGAAGCCCAGCACAACAACGCTTACACGTCAACGAAAACAAAGATTACGATATCCCACTTTAAAAAAATAAGTCATGGAAAAACCATACAAAATAGTTAACAATCAACGTGTCTTCGATTTTAAAAAAACACTTCGCTACATCCAGTACCTGGGCAAATCAAAATACGGAGACCAATTTAAAATTCATCGTTCCGATGTCGTTACCTTTCATCGTCTTATCATCTACATGATTCATGAAGAACGACAATGCAAGAAATACAACATTGATCTCAACAAAGGAGTTTTACTCATCGGCCCCATCGGATCAGGCAAAACATCAATCATGAATTTGCTGCGCGTATTTCTTTTCAAAGAAGATTTTTACCACATCAAATCTTCGCGAGACATAGCCCTCGAATATCAGCGTGAAGGAGTTGAAATAATCAATCGATATGGAAAAAAACACACCCCACTTTTCATTGATGATTTGGGAGTAGAAAGCAACAGTAAGTTCTACGGTAACGAATGCAACACAATCGGAGAAATACTCCTTCAACGTTACGATTTACTAACAAATTATCAAATTGTTACCCACGCCACTACCAATCTCAATGCTGATGAACTTGAAGAATTATATGGCAAAAGAGTCCGTTCCAGACTCCGTGAAATGTTCAATCTCATCTCATTTCCTACGTCCACCAAGGACAAAAGAAAGTAAGTACGTAAGGGCGATTTGCAAATCGCCCAAAAATTATAAAATAATTTTTCTATGAAAACTCTAAAACTCAGCTGCTGCGAGATTTCATCTCGTAGCCCTATTAAAAACAACAACATGAAAACATTAAAGCTTAATTCAAAAGGTTCCGAAGTAAAACAACTCCAACTCCTCCTCAACATCCTCCCAGACGGAATCTTCGGTCCACAAACCCAACAATCCGTTATATTCTTCCAGAAATCCCAAAACATCACACCCGACGGAATTGTAGGCCCAATAACCTGGTCATTTCTCTACGACGGTTGGGAAATGATCAACAATCCAAATCAAGAAGAATCACTTTACGAACAATACTTCCTCCCAAACTACGCTTACCACAACCAACCCACAGAAAAGAAATCAATATTCCTACACCACACAGGAGGTTGGCAAAACCCATATCGTGTAATAGACCATTGGGGCGAACGACCACACAAAGTAGCCACCGAATTTGTCATTGGCGGCCAATCAATCCACAACGACAACTCAAAACACGATGGTAAAATACTACAAGCAATCCCCAACAATTGTTGGGCATGGCATTTAGGAATTGGCAACAATCCTGTCCATAGTCAAAGCATAGGAGTTGAACTTTGCAGCTTCGGTAGGTTAACAAAAGGCTACTTCGAAAAAGACCAAAATGGAAATCCCAAACCAATTGCTAGAGGAAAAAATTCTTATTTCACCTACGTTGGCCAAGAAGTAGATCCCGAACAAGTCGAAGAACTTGCTGAACCATTCAAAGGCTTTTCATTCTATCACAAGTACTCTAATAAACAATTGCAGTCGCTCAAAAAGCTCCTTCACTATCTCGGCAACAAACACAACATCGATATCCGCGAAGGATTACCAAACCTCATCCGAAAGAAAGGAATTAAAGCTTTTGAAATCGTAAGTAAGAATATGTGCTTGAATACTCCTGGTCTTTGGTCTCATACAAATGTGAATAGTTTGAAAGATGATGTAGCACCGCAGGAAGGGTTGGTAGAGATGTTAATGGAGTTATGACAGCTAAAGTCTGAAAATTGATTAAATTTGGAATGTAGTATCTCACTCATTAAGTCTTATCCATATAGAAGAAGAATCGAAAGGAAAAAGTTTGAACTTTGAACGGATTTCAAGAAGTTAAGAATCCTTGCAATTATATAGCAGGCCAGATAATTCTACGAAGCAAAAATGGTATTTAGGAATTAAAGCCGACTAATTATTACACAACAAGAGAAAAATAAATACAATCGTGAATAAAAGATTATTTCAAAAGGAGCTCAATAAAATTGAATCTCAAATAAATACTGTAGAAAAACTAGATAAGGTGAATCAACATCTTCAAAGAAGCAATTGGGTTTTTATTCATCCATACAGTCAAGGCGGGGATATAGAAGTCCTAACTAATTTAATAGCTAATTCTGAAAACCTAAATGAAGATGTGGTAACATTCTTTGCCCGAAAATTCTTTGACCTTAGAGGTACAATTCATCTTATTGAAGGAGTTTATTTGACAAGACCCTTTTTAAAAGATTTTGTTCCGACAATTAGGGAGTCAATTGTAATGTGTCTCCAAAAGGATTTCAAAGGGGCAATATCAATACTTATACCCGTTATTGAAGGAACTTTGCGTAAATATCTTATCAATAAAAAAGGTGAACATAAAAAAGGTGAGATTGAAATAAAAGAACTTTTAAAAGCTGTTAATTTGATGACTGATGAATATGTAGAACTAAGTAAAACTTTCTTACATAAAAGAAATATGAGTCTAATTAAGACGGACAACTATTTAGATTCTAATCAAGAAAAGGAAATACTTAAAAAACACCGTTATTACTTTAAATTATGGATGATTCAATTTGAAAAATTCATTAAAAACAATCTCTATTTGAATACTAAAACGAACCACGTCACAGATAGCTTTAATAGACATTTAATTTTTCATGGATTAGAGGAGGACATTGAGTTCTCATTTGGTAATTATTTAAGAATTTTCAACTCCTTAAACTTCTTAAGTTGGGCGATTGGATGTACAGTAGAAGGATGCTCTTCCCTTTCGGAACTACCTGAATATAAAGTAAAAGCTATGTGGGCTGATTACTTCAATATTCTAATTACCTCTGAAGCAATAACGGAATACAAAAACAATATTTATACTGAACAAGTTGAAAGTTTTGGCAGATATATGCATAAACAACAAGCTGATGCAATTGTAAGACCAGTTAATGAAATAAAAAAATATTACAGCTAAATGATTTTCTTAAGGAATGAGAACTCTGCCCTTGTGATACCCCATCCTAGTCCGCTATATCCCATCTCGTAAGTCCTACCTCAACACCCTCTTCTCCACACTCCCATCCGAATAAATATAAAACTGCAAAACACCACGCTCAATTTCAACCTCTCTACCCAGCACATCAAGAACCATTATCAATTCTTTAGGTTCATCTTTAGCGTAATCCTCAACACCAACATAAGTTCCCCAAATCATCTCCACGAACTCCGGATGATCAATAAAAGGATTACGGTTTTGCTGATAAGAATAAATAACATCATTCCGATTCCTTTCCCAGTCATCAACAGGATCTTCAATATGCCATTGCCATAAAACAGAAAACAAACCATGAATAGGCTCATTCGTATTATTATCACTCGGAATAGAATCAATCAATTGCAAATCCAATTCTCCATTCTCTCCTTCATATCGCGTATCCATATAAAACATCATCCTGGCAATATCCCCCTTAACTTCATCACGTGGTTCCCAAACCCAAGATGAGGTACTTGTATAACATCCAGTTGGTCCATCACCATCAATATATTCATATTCTCCAATCCCAAACCATCGATTATTACGAGCAGAATTCACAGAAACATCACAAGGCCTTAAAGCATGAACATCCGTTCCAGCACCTTGTGAAGTACCAAAGTTCCCTCGTGATTTAGCCCAAACATGTTCACGTGTCCACCCACTTCCAGCATTATATTCCTGTTCAGCATCAACAGTCCATCCAGTATAAATTAAAATAACCTTCGTCGGATCAATAGTATCTTTATCCGTTTCCTTTAATATATCCCAAACATCTGTATTTGAACTTGTGTAAGAAAACTTGACATGATCATCTATTATATCGTTTAGCGCAGATTTCAACGCTTCTCCTGTTAAACCTTCAGCAGTACTATAATACCCTGATGGTACTTGTGCCGTAGATAACCCAATTCCAAAAAATAGAATGAAAAATGATTGAATTTGTAGTAGTTTGTAAAGTTTCATGATGCTAATATAGTACAAATAACAATGAATTTAATTAAATTCATTGTCTTGAAACAAATACAGTTTAACAATGGCAGAATTTAGTAAGGAATATGCAGACATAGTAGGAGATAAGTTTTACGACTTTTCCTACTCTGAAATCATTGTAGATTTAAAAGAAGGCTATTACATAGCTGAAATTTGTGAAGGTTTAGGAACGCTCGGTGTTGAAAAGGCAAATGGCATCTTCTACTTTATTACATCTGCGGAAGGCGATTTAGTCGAATACTCCACTTTCTTAAATGCGTTTAAATTAACCCATGAAGAAAAAAAGAAACATCGTAAAAAACATAAGAGGGAATGAACGAGCGTTCTATTCCCTCTTAAAATCAACCTAACCTAACCACCTAAATCAATACGAAGATAATATTTTTGCATAAAGAATCAAATTAGTTTAAACTTAAAACACAATCCAATCATTTATAAAATGACAATAACACAAACTCATTGGCGTCATGTAGACTATCGCGCAGATAGTTTAAAACAAATAATCACTGGCCTAAACAACTCGATTGAAACTCTAAAAGCAAGATTAGGAAAGATAGATTGGTACGATGGCTTATGGCTTCTTGAAGATACTGAACCTGTTTTTGGCATGGCATTTATTGCATTTCAAAACTACATTAATGGAAGTATTAAAGACTTGTACGAAAGTTTAGAAGATAAAACCTCTCTTTATAAAATTGGATCAACACCAGGGAGCTTTTCGCGTACTAATACTGAATTGATTATTGGTCTTGCTAACTATATAAAACATAAGGATGATAAAAAACTACATGGTGGTACTCAGAGAATACTTGAGGCATTTGATTTAATAGTGAATGATGATATTGAAGAGTCCCCGATTTTTGAAGGGTTAACAATTCTTGATAAGAAGTGGGATCTGTTTAAAGTTTATGAAATTGTAATTAATTGGAGAAGAGATCTATTTAATCATTACTTGAATGAAATAAAATAAAAATCACTAGGTGTTTATCAAAATGATTACCTTGCCACTAGGTGATGATAAGAAGAAATGAAACCAATTAAAACCAACATCTAATGAAAGAACTATTTAACTCATTCATGCAATCAAGTAAAGAAAGAATTAAGAACCCAATTCTAGGCGCTTTTTTAATATCCTTTATTGTTTTTAACTGGAAACCAATATTTATAGTACTTTTTGCTTCCCAACCAATACAAGAAAAAATAAACCAAGTCGAAGTGAGTTATTCAACTTATCTCACAAATATTTGGCTACCATTAGCTTTTGCTTTATTCTATGTTTTAATCCTACCATACATCATGCTATTATTTGATAAGATGTCAAAAAAAGCACTTGAAGGCAGAAAGAATAATATTTTGAATCAAAAACTTTTCGATTACGAATCGAAGAAACAATTAGCCAAAAAAGAAAGTGAATTAGAAGACGAAAGAGCTGGATTTCGTGATACTGCAAACCTAAATAAAAAGATAGATGTTTTAACAAGACAAATTGAAGAAAGAGACGAAACTATAAACACATTACAAAAGGAGCTAAATATCAAAGCTTATGACAACTCATCACCTAATGATAATACACATTTATCAAAAGAAGAATATGAGTCATTTAAAAAGTCAGACCTATTTCACCATTTTAAAAGTCTTGGTACCGCAATAAGTAAATTTGAAAATGTACCTCGCGATATGGATACAATTACAATCGAAAAATTCAAACACTCGGATATAATTCGTGAAGTCCTAGATGAAAAAAATCAGAAGATTTATTATAAATTCACTAAAAAAGGTATCCTATTTTGGAAAGAATTTGTTTTAAATTCAGATGTTTCTCCATTAGACAATGACCTTCCTTTCTAATCTATCCCACCAACTCCCTTTTTTTCTTATCTTCACACCCCAAACAAATTAACCATGTCAGAAGATCAAAAAAAACAACTAGAACAACAACTCTGGAACATCGCCAACACCCTTCGCGGTAAAATGGACGCTGATGAATTTAGAGACTACATATTAGGCTTCATCTTCTATAAATACCTTGCCGAGAAAATGGACATCTATGCAAATACGATGTTAAAAGAAGGAGGCGACAAACTCAAGTTTGAAGAAATTGACGAATCAACACCAGAAGGAAAAGAATACATAGAAGCAATTAGTCACGAAGCTCTTGAAACTTTAGGCTATTTCCTAAAACCATCAGAACTCTTTAGCCAAATTGCTAAGCGAGGTAATAGCGATGAAGAAGGCGTATCTAACTTTATTATTGAAGACCTTCAGAAAATCTTAACCAATATTCAGTTAAGTACAATGGGTACAGAAAGCGAAGAGGACTTTGATAACCTTTTTGAAGATATGGACCTTAACAGTACCAAATTAGGAAAAACTCCTGAAGCTCGAAACGAAGTGATTTCAAAGGTGCTTTCACATCTAGATAAAATTGATTTTGAATTAGAGTCTACTGATTCTGATATCCTTGGTGATGCTTATGAATATCTGATTGGTCAATTTGCATCAGGTGCAGGAAAAAAAGCAGGTGAATTCTATACTCCACAAGCGGTTAGCTCTGTTCTAGCAAAACTGGTAACAACAGGTAAAACAAGATTGAAGTCAGTTTACGACCCCACTTGTGGTTCTGGATCACTTTTGTTACGAGTGGCTAAAGAGGTTAAACAAGTAAATAACTTCTATGGCCAAGAGTTAAACAGAACAACATACAACCTGGCACGAATGAACATGATCCTGCACGATGTTCATTACCGTAAGTTCGATATAAAACAAGATGATGTTTTAGAACATCCCCAACACATTGATGAACGCTTTGAAGCAATTGTGGCCAATCCTCCTTTTTCAGCAAAATGGAGTGCGAACGCTTTATTTACAAGTGATGATCGTTTTAGTCAATACGGTAAACTCGCTCCTAAATCAAAAGCTGATTACGCTTTTGTTCAACACATGATTCATCATTTAGCTGAAAATGGTACTATGGCTATAGTCTTACCTCATGGGGCGTTGTTCAGAGGTGGTGCTGAAGGCCATATTCGTCAATACCTTATTGAAGACCGCAATTATTTAGATGCTGTTATTGGCTTACCTGCAAACATTTTCTACGGCACAAGTATTCCTACATGTATCATGGTGTTTAAAAAATGTAAAGAGAATCCGGATAACATCCTTTTTATTGATGCCAGCGAACATTACGAAAAGGTGAAAACTCAAAATCAACTTAGGGATAAAGATATTGATAAAATCATTTCTACATATCAAGAGAGAACTGAAATAGATAAATACAGTTATGTTGCTTCATTAGATGAGGTCGCAGAAAACGATTATAATTTAAACATTCCTCGTTATGTAGATACTTTTGAAGAAGAAGACCCAATTGATATTGATGCTGTGGCGGAAGAATTAGTTTTGACTGATAAAGAAATGGAAGCTATTGATAAGGAAATAGCTGGGTTTTGTAATGAACTAGGAATTAAAAGCCCTTTTTAAGATGAAGAAACTTAAAAATCAAAAACCATCAATACGTTTTAAAGAATTCTCCTATAATTGGCCTCAAGTTAGAATGGGGGATATATTAAAAATAGGTTCTGGAAAGGACTATAAACATTTAAATCCTGGTGATATACCAGTTTTTGGGAGTGGTGGTTACATGACAAGTGTTGATGAAGCTATCTATTCAGGTGAGACCGTTTTTATTGGTCGGAAAGGTTCTATAGATAAACCATTTTACTATAATGGTGCTTTTTGGACAGTTGACACTCTGTTCTATACACGTGATTTCAAAAAATGTGTCCCTAAATTCGTTTATTGCCTATTTCAAAATATTAATTGGTACAAGTATAATGCAGCTTCTGGTGTTCCTAGTTTATCAAAAAAAACAATCGAGAGTATAATTATTGATATTCCTTCCCTCCCCGAACAGCAAAAAATAGCATCCTTCCTTACAAAAGTTGATGAAAAAATAGCAAACCTCTCAAAAAAGAAAGAATTACTAGAAGAATACAAAAAAGGTGTAACCCAAAAAATATTTAAACAAGAAATTAGGTTTAAAATTCGAAATGAGGCTGGTGTGCTAGTCGAACCACCAAAATGGCAGAAAAGAAAGTTGGGATCCCTAACATACAAAGTAGGGAAAAAAAACAAAGAGAAAATTTCTTATCCAATTTATTCAATAAATAATCAAGAAGGATTCCTTCCTCAATCTGAACAATTTGAAGGCTTAAATAGTAATGATAGAGGATATGATATTAGCATGTATAAGATCGTTAATGAAAAAACATTTGCTTATAATCCAGCTAGAATAAATGTAGGTTCAATCGGTTATAGTCATGATTTAAATAAGGTGATAATTAGTTCCCTTTATGTATGTTTCAAAACCAATGAAGATCTTGAAGATTTATTTCTATTAGTTTATTTAAACACTAAAAGATTTAATACCGACATTATTAGATATGAAGAGGGAGGCGTGAGGCAATACTTATTTTATGATAATTTCTCTCAAATTGAAATTCCTTTGCCTTGTAAGAACGAACAAAACAAAATAGCAGATTTCTTATCCACTATAGACAAAAAAATATCCGCTGTAGACCAACAGCTTTCTCTAGCTAAAGAATGGAAAAAGGGCTTGCTACAAAAAATGTTTGTGTGATGGAAACTACTCAAAGATATTTTGGTAAATTATTTTTTCCTATTGAAAAAAAGTCAATTGAAAACATTTGGCTAAATATTAACGGAAATAAAATCTTTGTTGAAATTCCAAACCCAGGATCTGTAAGTGAAGACTGGGCTGTTCTACATGGAGAATTTAATAAACTCGGTACAGTATCGTTAATAGATTGTAGTATAGGTGCATCCTCCCATGGCTTTGGTGGCGAAGGTTGTAAACTGAATGTACATAAATTAATTCAAGGAGAAAAGCTATCATTTAATAGACAATGCTTTATATCAACCATAACTTTAACCAGCTCTGCATTGAATCATTGGATTATGGGAATTGAAGGAATTACGCATAAAAAATCTACATTTACAGTCCCTGAATTCAAAACTATTCTTAATGTTTCAACAGCGTATTTTGATCTCGAAATCAAGGTAGGTTATAAAAATTCTTTTTCCTATACCAAAACTTCTTTCGAACGAGATGTTTTTCTATATGCAAGCTTCAATAAACCGCTGAACATATATGATTTTTATGTTTGGAAGAAAAAAATTGAAAAACTAATTGTTTATTTAACTAATGATGATCCAGGAGTGAAAGTTATTGGTTTGAACAGGTCTTTTGAACGTATCTATGGTATTGATTCGAAGTGGGAGTCTCATAACTATAGTCATTCAATTAAGTTCTCTTTTCATGAGATTAGAAGTTACCTTCCAAAAATCATAAAGAGTTGGTTTGATAATAAAAACCTTGATTCTGTAATTGATTTACTACTAGAAAAGAAAGCAATTCCAGCTCTCTCCCCTCAGAAACATTTCTTAAATATGTGTGTTGCATTAGAAAGCTTTCATAAAAACTTTATTGGTAAAAACATACCTTTAATAGATAAAACCACTTTAGATAATAGAGAAAAAATAAAAACATTACTTGATAAGGATAAGGAGCTTTTAAGATGGTTTAGTGAAAAAACAACATTTTGGAAAAACCCAACCCTTATTGACAGAATATACTTCTTCAAAAAAGAACTACAAGATATTAATAAAAATGTTTTCAAGATCCCTATTGAAGACTGGATGAGAATGGTAAAAAACACAAGAGATGACCTTTCTCACGAAGGAAGGTATAATAAATATTTTGAAGATTATTTCACTCTTTTTTTATCGAGCTATGCTCTTGAAATGCTTTTGCAGTATAGAGTGATAATGCTTTTGGGGGTAGATGATAAATTATTAAAAGAGCAATACTTAAAGAATGCAAGTGGAAACATCTCTTTAGTTGCTAGCTTAAATAACTTTAAAGGAATTAAAAAATAATTAACTATGAGCCGACAACCAGAAGCAATACTAGAAGAACAATTAATAGAACAATTAAACCAATTAGGCTATTCTAAAGTTTCCATCCCTGATGAAGCTACACTTTTAAAAAATCTTCAAACTCAATTAGAGAAACACAACAATATCAAGTTTACTCCACGTGAGTTTGATCGTGTAATGAATATCTTAAGTAAAGGTTCTGTTTTTGATAAAGCAAAAACTCTAAGAGAAAAGCAGCACATAATTCGAGACAACGGAGACAACCTATATTTTGAGTTCATTAATACAGATCACTGGTGCCAAAATGAATATCAAGTTACACATCAAGTGGCAATGGAAGGTAGTTATAAAAACCGTTATGATGTAACTTTATTGGTGAATGGTTTACCTTTAGCACAAATAGAATTGAAACGTAGAGGGTTAGAACTAAAAGAAGCTTTCAACCAAATAAATCGCTATCAGCGTCATTCCTTTGGTGCAAATACAGCCCTATTTCAATACGTTCAAATTTTTGTGATTAGTAATGGAGTTAATACAAAGTATTATGCCAATAATCGTCACCAATCATTCAAGCAAACATTCTACTGGTCCGATGTAAATAATAAAAGACTTACAAACATATTAAATGGTTTTACAACGAATTTTTTAGAACCTTGCCATCTTTCTAAAATGATATGTAAGTATGTGGTTTTGAATGAAACTAATAAGGTGTTAATGGTGTTGCGTCCATATCAATACTATGCTGTAGAAGCAATAGTTGATAAAGTCAAAAACAGCACAAACGGTGGTTATATTTGGCACACAACAGGTTCAGGAAAAACACTAACTTCATTTAAAGCAAGTCAGATAATAATGAACCTTCCACAAGTAAAAAAGGTGGTTTTCGTTGTGGATAGAAAAGATTTAGATTACCAAACAACCAAAGAATTTAACAGTTTTAGCAAAGGTAGTATTGATGGAACAGACAACACAAAAGCTCTTGTAAAACAGTTTTCAGACGATACAAAATTAATCGTTACAACCATTCAAAAGTTAAATACTGCAATTAGCAAGAAACGGTATTTAAACAAAATGGAAAAGCTACAAGACGAAAGAATTGTTTTCATTTTTGATGAGTGCCACAGATCTCAATTTGGCGATACCCACAACAGAATAAAAGCGTTCTTTAGAAACATACAAATGTTTGGGTTTACTGGTACACCAATTTTAGCTGAAAATGCTATAAAAAATGAATTAGGTAAAAGAACAACGCAAGAACTTTTTGGCAAAGCATTGCATAAATACGTAATTACGGATGCGATAAAAGATGGCAATGTTTTAAAATTCGCAGTTGAGTACGTAGGAAAATATAAGAGAAAGGAATCAGCAACAGAAATAGACATTGAAGTAGAAGATATCGACACGAAAGAATTGATGGATTCTCCAAGTCGATTAAATAAAATTGTTGATTACATCATTGCAAATCACAATCGTAAAACACACAATAAGCAGTTTACAGCAATGTTCTGTACAAGTAGTGTCGCTTCATTGATTAAGTATTATGATCTATTTCAGAAAAAGAAAGAAGCTGGTGAGCACGATTTAAAAGTAGCAACAATCTTTAGTTATGTCGCAAATGAAGATGATGCAGATGCAAACGGTTTCATTCCGGAAGAAAACTCTGGAGATGATATTGATTCTAATATAAACTCCTTAACAGTCCACACAAGAGAAAAACTTGATCAATACATAGATGATTACAACACTATGTTTGGAACAAAGTTTTCAACCAAAGACAGCACTTCTTTTTACAATTATTACAATGATATTTCAAAAAAAGTAAAAGCGCGTAAAATTGACATTCTTCTAGTGGTAAATATGTTTTTAACTGGTTTCGATAGTAAACCGCTAAACACACTATATGTTGACAAAAACTTGAAATACCACGGCTTAATTCAAGCTTATTCACGTACAAACAGAATCTTAAACGAACAAAAATCTCAAGGTAACATAGTTGTATTTAGAAACTTAAAACCAGTAACAGACGAAGCGATTACTTTATTCAGTAACAAAGACGCTATTGCTGAAATAATAATGGAACCCTATGAAGATTATGTTCAAAAATTCAATACTGCGTATATAGAGTTATTAAAAATCGTTCCAACAGTCAACAGCGTTAATGATTTAGTGAGTGAAGAAGACGAATTAAAGTTCATCAAAGCTTTTAGAGTTTTAATGCGCTTAAAGAATACTATTTCAACTTTTTCAGACTTCAACTGGAATGATCTAGCAATGTCCGAACAATCTTTTGAAGACTATAAAAGTAAATACCTCGACCTACACTTTAAAGTAAAAGGAGACAACCAAAAAGAGAAAGTATCAATTCTAGACGATGTAGATTTTGAATTAGAATTAATCCGTAAAGATGAAATAAACGTTTCCTACATTCTTAAGCTATTAGCAGAATTAAAAGAAACAAACGAAGGCGAGAAAGAAGGGAAAGAGAAAGAAATAGTAGACCTTATAGCAGGAGAAACAAACCTAAGAAGCAAACGAACACTTATAGAAAAGTTCATCAGAGAGAACCTTCCAAATATTGAAGAAACTGAAAACATCCCAACCGAATTCGACAAATTCTGGGGCGAAGAAGAAAAGAAAGCCTTCAACAAATTAACCAAAGAAGAAAACCTCTCACCCGAAGCCACTCAAAAGTTAATAGAACGCTACCTCTACGCCGAAAGAGAACCATTAAGAGACGACGTCCTCGCATTAATCCAAGGCGAAAAACCCAGCGTCCTACACCGCAGAAAAGTAGGCGACAAAATCCTATCCAAGATAATAGGCTTCGTTGAGACTTTTATAAATGGCCTGAGTGGTTGAATAAAAAAAGCAAAGTACGTAACCAATTCTAACCTTATAATACTAAAAAAATGTATAAAGCAAAAAACAAAAAAACCAATGAAGTAATTGAAGCGGATGAATTAAAAGTTATTAATAATGTTAGCAGCATTGATTTTGTATGCGTTGATGATAAATGTGCCATTCCTCTTATAGCATGTTCATTTCAAGAAACAAACAAGAAACGTCCATACTTTAAAAAACACAGTAATCAAGAACATACAGATAGTTGCTCGTATAGTGAATACTTGAAGTTATTGGAAGTTGGTAAAACAAGAAGATTAACTGATTTAGAATTTGAAAAGTTAGATTATCCATCTAAACTAGTCTTCTCATTACCAAAAGTAAAAGATACTCTTACATTAACCTCAGAGTTACTTCCTGATTCAAACTCAACAGCAAAAAAGACCATTTCAAATGGTGAATTCGCTGAAGTTGCAAATGCAAATCGAAGGGTTACTTCAATAAGCCAAATAGTAGACTTTTATTTAAGCTGTCCATTCAATAGAGATGTGGAGCTAGACTTGTTAGGAGTTAAAATGTCATATAAATTCCATTTTAAAAGAATCTATGGTGAAAACACAGGTGCTTATATTGATAATAAAATATTCTATGGTAGGGTTTCTTTAAACTCTATTGATTCTGAAGTAAGTGACGAGAATTACCTATATCTTAAATTATTTGAATGTGAAGATTGGGAACGAAATAATAGTCTAACATCTAATAATAAACAAATCAACCCTTATTTTCTAAAAATCAATAAAGAAGAGATTTCAAAATATAAAATTAATAGAATACTTAAAGAGAAAGAAACTGTTTCTAACTTATCGAAAAACGACTATAGAATTAATAAAAAACATGGCAGAGAAGCCTGGGTGTTTTTTATAGGTAGAAAACCATCTTTGAAAAATCTATATGAATTTGAAGTTGTAAATGGTTTTATTACATTTAGATATACAATTGTTCAGCCAATTAAAGCTGATTAAAGTTTAAAGAATGAGTAATATAAATCCATTAATAATCTAGATCTATATAAGATTATCTTATTTTTGAATTATATGCAAAATGGCAAAGAAAATATAGAAATTAAAGAATTTTCAAAATTACCGATTGCGGATTTTTTAGAATCTGATGTAATTGCAATAAAAACAGCATCTAAATTATCAAACTTAATTAGAATTGGCCAAAAAAACATACGATCAGCAGGTGATGAGGTTGAAATAGAACTTAGGAAATTCTACTCGAGAAAACTAGGTAATAATTATAAAGTCTCTCACGGTCATTTTGTAGATAAACAATTAAAAGTTTCTCCTCAATTTGATTTGCTTATCTCAGATGCTTCTCACATACAAAACCTTTTTAAACTAAGTGATAGTTCAGAAGTTTTCCCTTATGAATCAATCTATTGTGTAGGTGAAGTCAAAAACTCTTTTTATAAATCAGATTTAATTAATACTTTTTCTAATAACATATTAAATTTAAAAAAACAATTATCTCGTGAAAAAATGTCTCCTAATACTTTAGCTATAAATAATTACGCACTAACTGTAAATGATACTCTATCGTCAAATGATTATTTGAATCCTTTGTTTTCATTTATGTTTTTTATCCATTCTAAAAAAAACAACTTATTAAAAGCACTTTCTGATTCCGTAAAAGACAATGTCGCTTTGCCAAATTTCATTCTCTTTCTTGACAGGGGTATTTTAGTAAATATAGATTCAGATGCCTATAATAAATCTATAATTAAAGTGAACTTATACCCTGAGTTTACAAAGAATGGTAAATGGGTTCTACTTACAGACTCAAATCCCAGTAAACTTCTTTCATATCATTATTTACTTATTCTATCACATCTTGAAAATACGATGTTATTTCAACCCAAAGTTTCAGAATATAATGCTAATCTGCATGTCTTTGACATAAATCAATATAAAGAATTATGAATATTACTAAAAAAGAAATTAAATCATTTAATCACCTAATTTGTCACAGGGTCTTTCCTAAATCAGAAACACAAGATGCATATCCTGAATTTAATGAAAATATACTAAGATTAAACAGTGATGATAGTCAGGTATTAAAAGATAGATTGCATAAAGCTATGCAAAATCATAAAAAATGTTTTGAGTTAAACTTTTCAAATAAAAATACAGATAGTGTCTATTCCTTATTACACGATAATTATCCTGTAGAAAAACATGATTTTATTGAAGTTTCTAAAGAATTAACAGACCAGCTTGCAACATCACATTTCAGGAGGAGGATACCTGGTGGTTTTTGTTTAATTGGTGATTGTAAATTAGTATCAGGTGAAAAAATGTTTTTTATTATAAAAGCAGAGTTACAGGAAGTTTTTAACATTGCCAATAAAAAACTAAACGTAATAAAAGATGTGTTTCTATCACCTGCCAAAGATTTTTATAAAGTAGGTTTGTTTATAGGGACTTCTAACTTTACACCTTTTATATATGATGATCAATATACCTCGCAAAAATTGGATTTAACAGAATATTTTTACTCTCATTTTCTCGGGTTATCTACAAATGAAAACGATGCCCTTTTAAGCAAAAACTTCTTTAAAAGTACCAAAAGATTTATAGATGAATATCCAGACATCGATCAAAAAGATCGCACTGGGCTTTACGGTGCATTAACCACGACATTTAGAGAAAAAGTAGATGGTTTAATTTCATTACAAGCCTTTGCTGACAATTATTTAACAGGCGCTATTAAAGATAAGTATCTTCAAGAGTTTGGTGAAAAATTCCCAATTGCTTTTACCAAAAACATCTCTCTAATAGAACGGAATGTAGATTTAGAACGGATTTCGTTAAAAATAAATGATTCGACTTATATTAATGGTAAAAGATCAGAAATGGATAGGATAGAAATAATTGAAAAGAAAGACATTATAAATTCATCCTCCGATAATAATTCAATTATTATAAATACGGGTAGAAAGCTTGACAAAGTTGTTCTTATTACATCGCAAAATGAACAATAGCATATTAAATCTATACCACATTTCTTAGGCCACTCCCTTCTCTAGTCTTATAACCCTGTGCCAACATATACAGAATACCCTGTTATTTATATTGCTAACTTACAAGCTTTTAAAATGCGCCTAATCCGTCTCCACTCCTAGTTTTCTCCTGTTTTTGCTACGGCTACAACACTATTACAAGAGCATTCCAAGGTCGCTTTGTAATAGTGTGTTCCTGTGCAAAACAGTTCAAAAAGCTATCCGTTTCCCACGGGGCGTGGCGTAATTCTTTCAATTTAAAGATTACTCCTTAATAAATCACCTCTCCGTTCCAACGCCCCACGTCTAAACATTTGCCTAAATCTAAAGTGACCTCTTCGCAACCATCAGCTGACAATTTTTTGGTTCTTGCTTCGCATAAATTGGTTCCCTCTGACGTTTGTATGGAACAGGAAATAAGGTCTTCAGTCATCACCACCTCCCTGCTCAAAAAATATAAAAACAAGCCTATACAAAGCTCCGTTGCACTACGGGCTTGTTTTTACCGTTCCATTGTGTCGTGCTCGGAAACTCCGCGCGCCACATTCCACTTATTTTTCTCACGTGGGTGTCTCCTCCTTCAGTTGCTGCTACTCTGCCACCCCAAACCCCTTAAAGGTGAGGTAGCGTTCTCGTTCCTCATCCTCTCCCTCTCCCTATAAATGGGGTGTCACCGCAGCGTCGTGTTTGGCTCGCCTGCTACGTCACTCAGGCTTCGGGGCGGTTCCAGTTTTTGGCATAACCCTAAGAGGTGCTAGCTGCCCGAAAAAGGTCAGCAAGCACTTAAACTCTACGTTCCAATTAACATTAAAGAAGTCAAGCGTGAGCTTATTTTTTTGTCTCCATTGCATTGCATCAAAAAAAACACCCACCCTTGTAAAACATTACCCCTTCGAATCCAAAAAACTGGAAACGCCCCTCGTGTGCTAAGGCACAGAGGTTGCAACCTGTCTGCTTCCCAGCCACTTGTTGCGCCCCCCTTCGTTCCACTCGCAGACGGCTCGCGTTCTCCGTGTCTAGCTTTATCCTAAAATAAAACATATTCCCTCCGTACTTAGTCTGATTGAATAGCTGAAGGCTCCATTTCCTGTTCAATTGTTAAATACATTGGCTCTAAATGAATAGTGTCCAAAATTGCTCCGGTTTGAAGATTTACATAAATAAGACACTTTGCAAAATCGTTAAAACAATATTAAAAGTTCCAGGCTATAATTATCCAGTTGAATAGCATCTAGCATGGAAATACCAGCCTCCCTTTGGTCAGCAGGTATTTTTTTAAAATTACTGTCCCATCTAATATTCTCGAAGTCAAGAGTGCTTTTTTCATATACACTATTACTCTTTGCCTTGCATCGAAAATATTCCCTTTCACCATAGTTAAACCAGTAAACAATCAAAAAGCACACTTGAAAAACTTTCTTCCTTCGAACTGACTAACATTTTTGCAAGGAGGTATCAGCTGCCTGAAAAAAGGCAGCAAATACTTAAAGCTTTTCTTGCTAAACTACGTTGGTAGGAAGTCAAGAGTAGCTGTTTTCTTTTATCAATAACTATTCTCTTGGCTCACTCATGCTTACCATAATCTTATGTGTTATGCTATAATTTTGAAACACCTACACTTGAACCAAAAGTTCTCCCTTCGTTTTATCATTATAGCAATCTCTACAGTTATACCTTCGATTCAACGTTTTATTGACTAGGCTTTTCCTATGGATTAAAAATAAAAAAATAAAAGCAAAAATAGGGCTGTGCACAGCTTTATAAAGGTCGAGCCCTTCGGGTTTTGCAATAATAATTTTGGTTATCTTTTTTCAACTTAAATCTCCTTGACTCTAAAATTTGCCATCCATTCCTTTGTTCACTCATGGAGTCAAATTTTTTATTGTCAAAAACCTTGACAAAGCTGCTACTTAGCCCTAAAAAATGAGCTTTCTTTTTTCCTTTTTTTTCGGCCTTTTTTGGTCGTTTTCTTTGGTTTTTTCTTTTGGAATTCATGGCGGAGCGTAGCGACGATGAACAAGACTTAATTTTTAAAACCTAAATTATGTCTAATTTCAAATTGATTACTTACCGCCCAGAAGGCGTGTATAAAGGCCCGCACTTCTTTATCCTTAACAAAGGATTAAACAGTGGAAAACCACTCAAAAAACCTTGCCCGAATTGCTTTGTGATGATGTGCAACAATGAAAACGAAAAAGAAAGTCTGTACTGGATTGTTTATTCCTTACACCAAGGCAAACGATTTAAAATTGCTTTAGTAGGATCAGTGATTCCCTTCATTCGGAAAAATGACCTCATCAAAATAATCACTGAAGCACACAGCGCCACTTTTCACAAACCCGAAGCAATCAAGAAGACAGTTTCATCGCTTTTGCAATTGGAGCAGCAGGAAGAGAACTACAAGCGAATCCAGAACACACTCAAGCAATTAAGACAAGTTCTCGTTCACCAATTAATCAAATCGTAATTATTAACCAGTTCGGCAGCCTTTTCAGATGAGGTTGCCGAACATAAATTTAAATATCATGTATCACGTAAATTCCGCAGTCATTAAAAGTATTCTTAAATCAATGCCCAGGAAAGAAATTCCTGCAGAAATGGAAAAACTCAAACGGAAGATTGTTGAAACTCCTCCAGGGACCGAAAGAAGTAAATATATCAGGCTTTACCTATTTTGTCAAAAACTGACCTCCTAGCGATAGCTGAAAGCCAAATAACACAAACGGAGTGTTTTGTGGCCCGTTGTGGTTCATTTGTTTCTCTCAGCAGCTCGCTTCGGTGGGCTGTTTTAAAAACACTTTTGTCCAAACAGCTTAATATAATTTTATTACTTTAGCACATTCCCCCTTATTATTTGTTCCCTTTTCAAAAGAAACAAGTTGCCCATTTTTTAATTTTTTCCAGTCGCTCCAATTAGCAACATCAATAAAATCATACCTGTGAGCAAAGTACGAATCTTCATCTACTTGAATAAATGCATAATTGTCTTTGGTATTATTAGTCCTTATAATATTCCCTACGAGCTTTTGCTCTGAAGAATTAAAATCTATTAATTCATTTAAAGAATTGTCTTCGAATTTATCACAAAATGATCTTATTATCTTCTCTTTTAAATCAACTGTCAAATTTATGTACTTATCATTATTCACTATCATAAGTTTTAAAAATTCATTTAATTCATCGGTTTTTATAATAGGAAGAAATCTAATTAAAGTTAAAATACCAACACTAAAATTTTTTGCCATTTTGTAATCAACAATTTTCTCATCTGCACAATGTTCGAATAATTCAAATGCTTTCTTAAAGTGACTTACCCCGTTGTCAATATCTGTTTGGATTGTTAATAAGCTTTTACCTATTTCGGAATAGTAAGAAATTAATTCAGTATATGCTATTCTAAGATTTTTAGGATCAAGATCGACGTTTTCTTTCAAGTCATTAACTACCTGTATTGCTTTATTGTATTCTTGTGCATAATTAAAACAACGTGCAATGAGGAAAGCAGTGTAAGGGTGATTTGGCTTTTGTTTATAAACTTGTTTAGCATATACTAATGCTCCATCAATATCTTCAAGTTTAAACATGAGAAACTGAGCATAATAATATAATAACCTTGGATTTTCGGGGGCTATTTCTAATCCAAGTTGATAATCTTCTTCTGCACTCAATAAATCTCCTTGAGTTGCTTTAATAAAAGCACCGACTCTATATACCTCAAAATAATTTGGATCAATATTTTTCGCTTCATGAACTTTACTTAATGCTTGTTCAAAATCTCCTTTTTTCGAACAAATTAATGCTTCTTGTAAAAACTTTGCACTAATCATTTGGTTTTGATTGTCGTAAACTAATGCATTCAACGAAAAAATATTATATCTCTTAACCTTATCTATTTGTCTTATACCGACATTAAGCTCTTTAGATTTTTTAATATTTGCTTTAATATATGAATGGTCTATTGGATACTTCTTTGATAAAAAGTCTTTTGCAAAATCAGAGATAAAGTAAATTACTTCTTCATAGTTATTTCCATCCTCAATTTGTCTAGAAATGAGTGTGGTTTTAAAAAGTTCAATAAGATGTTTTCTAACTTGCAGAGGCTCGTATTCTGAAAGATAAATAATTTCAGCATTAGTAATTTTCTTTCGGGCAGCCCTTATAGTGTTAAGTACCGAAATAGCTCCTTTAGAAAGCTTCTCGTAAACATTTGTTAAACAAAAATCCAAAAGGTCTCCTTTATTATTGATTACTTCATGAGGTGTGATTCCTGTCTCAACAGTACTGACAAACCATTTAATTGCCAATGGATTAAAATATAACTTGCTAGAAATATCTACCAATGTACTTTGGGGAAGCTTAAGAAGTGTTTCACTGTTTCGAATTCTTGCTATTTCTCGAATAAGTTTAGCTGACTCAGCTTCAGAAAGACCTTTCAGTTTTCGAGGGTACTCTAGCTCTCCTAAACCTATACGGGAAGTTATTAAAATATTACATTTTGTCTGTGCCTCTCGAATGAAACTACGAACTTCTTCACTCTGAATTGTTTCTAGATTATCTATAATTAGCAATGTTTTAAAGTAATCTAAATAATCAAGAATTTCCTCAAGTTTATTTGAACCACCTATAGTTTCTCCAATTTCAGAAATTAAACCCGAATAATCAGTAATTGTAGTATAAATGTCTTCAATACCTTTTGAAGTCAACATTGTTGTTTTGGCTGAAGTCCAAATTATTAATTCAAATGGACAGGATTCATTCATATCAACAATATCGTAAGCTACTTTTATAGCTAATGCAGTTTTCCCAATACCACCATCTCCTAAAACCGACACCACCTTATTTGTTAAAATAAGTTTAGTTAATGCTTCTACATCTTGACTTCTTCCAATAAAACCTGTTTCATCAAAATCAGCTACTGGGAGGTTATGACTAACTTTAGAAATCTCTTCTTCAAAATGATTTGTTGGAAATTTTAAGGTTAATACGTAGGAAGGATCCTTTTCTATTTTATCTCTAGTATCTATTGTTATAGACCATTCAATTGGGTCAGACTTTTTTAAAGTTGAAACAAAATCATAAGTAAAAGAAAAGTCACCACCGAGTAATGGACGAGTGTGCATGACTCTATTTCTAATGGGAGTTAAATCATTAAGTTTATTAAAATTTGACTTTAAATAATTAGCTGTTTCCTTTTTTAAAAACTCCTTGTTCTTGTTGAGTATTGTAAAAGTATCATGAAAGTCTAAAAACTCAATGACTTCATCTATGTTTTCAAGGTAATCTACACCTGGATTATCTTTTTCAAACCTCTCCACAACCCTCTTCTCTAAATCTTTATCTTTAAAGAAAGCTATGTTTTCAAAATATGGAGTTATATTCTTTTTTATAGAATTCTTTAAATCTATTTCAACCCCATATATAAGAGCAGCTAATGTTAATCTAGTTTCTGTGGTTTTTGACATATTTTATTTTTAGCTATAAAATAAAGGCAATGCTTCTTACGCTTTATGCTTTTTAAAGGGAGTATTCAAAAAGCTTCATGTGTATGTAAGTGTTATTGACTGAGTTTTATTATTAATACTTTCACAATATACTACTTATTAAAATAATGGATGATATAACCTCATGTTTTCCTCCATCTCCCCCAAATCCACTTCAACCCTCTACTCACCAAAAAACTAACCACAGCCCCAATGGTAGCCATAATTACCGTCTTAATAATATCTCCAGCATCAAACATAGCCACGACGCTCAATATCGTTCCGGATACCGTTCCTATGATTGTTGTATTGTCATTTGTATATTCCATAATTTCTAATTTTTATAATTAAAAAAGCCACCAGGCATTACTGCTTGGTGGCTCATAATTTTGATTTTACCTAACGACTAATCGCAAACTTCCACGCAAGTTTTCTCAGTCAACCGAATAGAAATCTTAATGATCTCTGAGTCTTCGGTTACGTCTTTACTCGAATCAACATCAACCATATTCACGGAATTTGCTAATTCTGTTCCTGCTTTGAATTTTGGTCGTCTCTTTGAAACGTTTACCAACATTTCTTCATTTAAACACTTTTCTTCAGACATAATTCTAAATTTTGTGGTCCGCTTTAAATTTTGAAGCAGACCGATTAAACATTCTACTTTTTTTTAGGTGCCTCCAGATCACATTCATTTTCACTCACTGCAGTTTGACTTACCGCTGTGATTACTGTTCCGCCAAGTAGCACATAGCCACCTATCGTTACAGCAATCGCGGGAAGTGCAATTGGTGCGGCAACAATCGATGTTCCGATTGCGGCCAATACCAATCCTGCTGTGCGTAATTTCTTGAAAAACGGAGGAGTTTCCTTTTTGCATCGCTTTCCTGCGGATGCTAACTTGTCTTGCTTTCTCTTTTCCATGATCAATAGATTTTAAACAACGTCCACGATGTTCAGAGCATTGTAGCCTCCATCGTTTAAGCTGTATTGTGTACCATTAACTTCTTGGAAAAACTCTACAAGTAAGATGAACACATCTGTTCCTGTTCCTCCTGGTGCTGCAGGAGGTGTTGCGGTAACAGTTGTTTGTGTACTATCTATGGGTAGATTTACTGCTGGTGAGATAGATAAATCAGATACACCATCTGCAAAATTCACTTTTCCCCATGCTGCTGTAAAAGAAACATGTGTAGAATTTGGCGGAGCTGCGATATGATTTATCGGTACCAAATCAACAATTTCTATTTCTCCATTTGATGTGTCCAGTGTGTAAGGACGATACAAAATCGCATTCAACATTGAACGAACGTTGAAGTTAAATCCTTTCAACATGTCCTTTGCTGGCTGGTTCTGAATCGCTACACCAACTGAACGCTTTCCACGATCACTCGTGGTATCCAGTTTTCTAATCTGGGACATCAATCGTGTCAATCTAGAAGTAATTCGATTATCTGCAGCACGCATCATGAGTGGACGGAAAGCATCTCTCAAAGTCTTCCCTGACGTTGCAGCCAACCCGAACTCACTTCCGTTCTCTCGTGTTCTTGCAAACGCAGGATCCTTTTTGATGCGCTCTCCATCAATACCACCTTTCTCACGTGCCAAATAACCATCCTTCGTCTTGTAGAAAGATAAATCTCCAATCTTACCCGTAAGCTTGATTATTCCTTTTTGTCTTGCCATGATTACTTAATATTAGTTTTGACAATATCCTGCTGAGACCTTCCCAGCATTCCTCAAATTTCGTCGCGACATGAAATCGATACATCAAAACTAGGGGAGAAGTAGGCTACTCAAAAGGGTTTACTTCCGTTCAATAATCTTTGTGCTGTTTTGCCGTGTTTTTGCCTTTTTAATATCCTTTATTTTCCTATAATTTTGTAATTGAGGTAGAAAACACCCATAATAACCCCATGTCAAGAGCATAGCTCATGTATGGATAGTGTATGGATAGTGTATGGCTAAAATCAAATAAGACTAAAAAACATCAAGAATAATGAAGCGTATCGTTCTACATACAAAAGACGTCATGATCATCACTGGAAAGTCTGAACGATATTCTCGAGAGCTTATCAAAAAAATGAAGGATCACTACCTCAAAAAATCACATCAATATGTTTCAATAAAAGAGTGCGCAGAATACCTTGGTTTAAAATACGATGAGGTGGAAAAAGTACTATTCTAAATAGCATAATATTTAGTGCTATTTATTGTTATATGAATATGAAAATGAGTATCTTTATAATCTCAATCGTTCTTTAAATGATGTCAAATTGAACTATTTATTTTGTCACCCAGTTTGTCACCAGATTTTAGAAAGTTATTGAAAGTATTGATATTACTATCGTGTAGAGGTTAGCATAACTCCCTAGTGGGACAACTAAAAGCCTCTCATTCGAGAGGCTTTTTTCATTAAATACCACCAAATA